>NZ_JBJBAE010000001.1:0-1480295 GCF_044769875.1 Isoptericola aurantiacus | reverse complement strand
ATCACTCGTTGTGGGCATGAAATTGACGACCTCGGGTCGACCCGAGGTCGTCAATTTCATGCCCACAACGAGTGATCAGCGGCGGCGGCGCCGGAACACGATCGGGTCCCCGGCGAACTCCTCGAACACGGCTCGTTCCTCGGCCGACAGACGCCGCGGTCGCCCCGCCGCGGCGTCGAGCACCACGATCGTGGTGACGGCCCGGGTGTACGGCTCCAGACCCGACGGCGGTCCCGTGCGCGCAAACCCGCCGGGCGCGCCGTCGTACACCTCGTAGCAGACCTCGAGCGAGGCCCCGCCGATCGCGCCGATCCACATCTCGATGCGCACCGGGTCCCGCGTGAACTCCAGCGGACGCAGGTACTCGATCTGCTGACCGGCCACCAGCGTGTGCGACGTCGCGTGCGGACCGGTGTCCAGGATCGCCGTCGGCCACGGGTCCTCCGCCTCGGGGTGGCGCCAGAACGCGGTGATGCGGGCGTCCTCCAGGAGCCGGAACATCGCCACGTTGTTCACGTGCTGGTAGGCGTCGAGATCGGACCACCGCAGCGAGACCGGGACGTGCAGACGAGTCATGCACGCATCGTCGCACGCCGCCGCACACGCCCCGGGCCCTCGCCCGCCGCGCAGCGTCTCACGCCGTGTCTCACGCCGCGGCGGTCGTCGCCGCCTCCCGGCAGTCGGCCAGCGCCGCCATCTCGGCGGCGACCGGCTCGCGGACCTCGGCGACCGCCACGGCGGCCACCGACTCCCGCAGCTGCCGCCGCACCCGCGCCGACCGGCGTCGGGCACCGATCGCACCCGCGCCGCGGGACAGCAGTGCGAGCACCAGCCCGGCCACGACCCCGCCGACAGCCAGGACGGTGGGCCAGGGGACGTCGAACGTGCCGCCTCCCCAGCGCGTCAGATCGATCGTCAGGTCCGGTACGAGCAGCGGCGGCAGCTGGAAGTAGGCCAGCAGCGCGCTCACCCCCAGCCACGCCAGACCCACGACCGTGGCGGCGAGCAGCAGCCACTGCAACCCGCCGACGGCGCGCCACCACAGCGGGCGACGTTCCTGCTCCAGGCGGGTGGCGGCCACCGCCTGGTCCAACGCGTCCGGCAGGCGGTCGATCGCCGCGGTCCCCCGCCCTCGCGCCGCCAGGACCCACGCGTCCGGGGCCCCGGCGGTCACCTGGTCGACGTAGGAGCGCACGGCCG
Organism: Isoptericola aurantiacus; assembly: GCF_044769875.1. Taxonomy (NCBI): domain Bacteria; kingdom Bacillati; phylum Actinomycetota; class Actinomycetes; order Micrococcales; family Promicromonosporaceae; genus Isoptericola; species Isoptericola aurantiacus. Next base: position 1,479,095 of record NZ_JBJBAE010000001.1, on the reverse strand, counting down.
AGCCCGTCGCCGCGCGGACGCTCGGACGCGTCTGCGGCAGCGAGGTCCGGGCGAGGTCCGGCCGGTCGGGCGGCACCCGCACCTGGTCGCTGCGCAGGCCGAGCCGACGCAGCGGGTCCTTGCGCAGCCGGGTGATCCACCGGGTGACCGGCCACCCCGTGGCGAGACGCGCGTCGCGCTTCGCCCCGCTGCGCACGGCGTCGACCACCGTCGTCACCCCGGCCGCGTCCTCGAGAGCGTCGACCAGCCCGCCGTGCGCCCGGTCGGCTCCCCGGACGGCGGGCGCCTGACCGCAGGCCGCGACGACGTCCCGGGCGACCGCCCGCGTGTCCGCCACCAGCCGCGCCGTGGCGGCCTCCCGCCGCCGGGCGGCCTCGGCGAGCAGACCCTGCAGCCGATCCATGCCCTGTCCCGTGCGCGCCGAGACGGCCAGCACCCGGGCACCGGCCAGGCCGTCGTCGACCACCAGGCGGCGCAGGTCGGCCAGCACCGCCTCGGCCTCGTCCGCATCCAGCCGGTCCACCTGGTTCAACGCGACGACGACGACGTCGGCACGTCCGGCCAGCGGGCGCAGGTAGCGCTCGTGCAACGCGGCGTCGGCGTACTTCTGGGGATCCACGACCCAGACCAGCAGGTCCGCCCGCTCCACCAGCCGTTCGGCGCGCACCCGGTGCTCGACCACCACCGAGTCGTGGTCGGGCAGATCGAGCAGGACCAGCCCGGTCGCGATGCCCGCCGGGGGCCGCGAGCGCCGCAGCAGGCCTCGGGATGACCCCTCGGACTCCGTCCCGGCCGTCGGCTCCACCTCGTGGCGGCGCGGCACGTCGAGCCAGTCGAGCAGCTCGTCGGCGCCCTCGCCCCACACCGCGGCCAGGGCGTGCGCCGTCGTCGGGCGCTGCACGCCCGGCTCGGCCAGCTCGGCGCCCGCGACGGCGTTGAGCACGCTGGACTTGCCCGACCCCGTCGCCCCGGCCAGCGCGGCCACCGTGTGCTCCGCGCTCAGACCGCCGCGCTCCCGTGTCCGCTCGACGACTCCCCGCGCGGCATCGACCAGATCGGGGTCGAGTCGTCCCTGCCCCGCCCCGACCGCCCGTTCCAGGGCATCGGTACGGGTGGCGAGGTCCGGCTTCATCCCTGGTCCTTTCGTCGCCACCGGCGCCAGAACGGCGCGCGGCGGGAGGGCGTCCCCTCGTCGGTGGGCGCCGCGGCCGCGGCCTGGGCGCCCGATACCGTCGGCACGCCGTCGGGCACGGTCGGCGGGCGGAACGTGCCCGCACCGCGCAGCAGGCCGCCGCTCCACGGCCGGGTCAGGCCGTCGGCCGACCGTGGCCGCGACGCGCGCTCGGCCCGTGCGGCCTGCTCGACGGCGCCGGCCGCTGCCCGCAGGCGGTCGCCGCGCGAGTCGTCCGTACCCAGGGCGTCGAGCTGAGACGTGTAGCGGGCGGACTGCCCTCGCAGCACCGCGTCCGCCCGCGCCGTCAGCCGCTCCTTGGCCTGCGCCGCCAGCCGACGCACGGCGTCGTCCCCGAACACGGCCTCCAGCAGCTTCTGCGCGACGACGGCGGTGCCGCCGGCGATGCCGACCTCGAGCCCGCTCAGGCCGGCGGTCGAGGCGAAGACGACGACCATGAGGCTCACGCCGAGCGCGTTGACGCCGAACGACAGCGCCCGGGCGGTGCCCCGCTTGCTCTCCCCCTGCTCGCGGACCAGCGCGAGCACGTCGCCCTGCCAGCCGCGGATGGTCTCGGCGACCTCCGGACGCAGCCCCGCCGCGGTGCGGGACAGCTCGAGGCCGTCGAGCAGCGCCGCCCCCGCGGCGTCGCCGCGCCAGTCGTCGTAGGTCCGTTCGGCCGCCTGCTCGGCCGCGTCCAGCAGGACCGACTCCAGCCCGTGCGCGATCGCCTGCTCGACGTGCGGCGCGTCCTTCGGCCTTCCCCGGAAGAACCGTGCCACGGCGTCGCGCGCCTTGCCGACGCCGGCCTCGACGGCTCGGAAGAACTCGCCGGTGCCGATGAAGTCCTGCCACCGGGCCAGCACCTCCCCGCGCAGCAGCGCGCCGTCCGACGTCGCGGCGTCGACCTGGCGCAGCGCCTCGGCGTGATGACGCTCCACGGCCTCGCGCAGCCGGGTGTCGGCGGCACGCTGGGCGTCCGCGGCGGCGGCGAGGTCGTTCGTCCGTCGCACCAGGTCGTCGACGACGCCGTCACGTGTCGCCGCGATGACGCGCGCGCGGGAGTCGGGGTCGCCTCCCAGGCCCGAGAGCCACGTCGCGAGCTCGCCGACGGCGTCCTCGGGCAGGAGCCCGTCGGTCATCGCCCCCGCACCGCTGCCGGGCGTCTCCGGGACGACGAAGAGCACGGCGTCGTCCAGCCCGTGGTCGGTCATGAGGCGCCGCAGGTCGGCCGCCACCTCCTCGGTGCCCGGATCCACCCGGTCCAGGACCAGGGCGACCTCGGCGCGCCGCGCGGCAGCGGTGGTGAGCAGCTCCCACGGCACGGCGTCGGCGTACCGGGCGGCGGTCGTGACGAACAGCCACAGGTCCGCGGCGCCGAGCAGCTGGCCGGCGAGCTCGCGGTTGGCCTCCTCGACCGAGTCGACGTCGGGGGCGTCGAGGAGTGCCAGGCCCTGCGGCAGGTTGCCGCTGGCCACCAGACGCAGGGACCGGGCCGCGGCCCCGGTGCCCACCGCGCCCGGGGCTGCGGCATGGGCACCGTGGGTCGCGGTCCGCGCCAGCCCCGGCAGGATGCGGTCCCCGGAGAACCAGCGGGCGTCCAGGGGGTGGTGGACCAGCACCGGGGACCGGGTGGTGGGCCGCAGCACCCCGGGCGTGCTGGCCTGCTCACCGAGCAGCGAGTTGACGAGCGTCGACTTGCCCGCGCCCGTCGACCCGCCGACGACCACGAGCAGCGGTGCACGCTCGGCCCGCAGGCGGGGCAGCAGGTAGTCGTCGAGCTGGTCGGTCGCGCGGGCCAGGACCGTACGGGCGTGGTGGACGCCCGGCGTCTCCAACGGCAGCCGGAGGGCGCCGAGCCGGGCCCGCAGCGTGTCGAGGGAGTCGAGCAGCGCCGCCGTTCCGGAATCCGGTGAGAGCGCCGAGTTGGCGGAGACGATGTCGTCGCCGCCCGCGGGAGGTCGTTCCCCGGCGTCGGCGCCGTTGCCCGGAGTCGACGGGTCGACGGGTTCGTCGGGCGCGCCGGTCTCGGTCATGTGCCCAGTCTGCACACTTCGGACGTTCGGTGCAGGGACCCGGCCGCGCCCGTGTCGCCTCTCGTCCGCTGTGGGTATGAAATCTCCAGGCGGGCACCCCGGGCGACCTGGAGATTTCACGCCCGCAGCGGTGGGGGTGCCAACGCCGGCCAGGGTTCAGCGGGGGAGCCTGTCGCGCAACCAGGCGATGCACACCTCGGCCTGCGCCCGCTGGAAGGCCCGCACGTGCGGGATGCCGGGCGGGTCCGGCTGCAGCGAGGCGTGCAGGAAGTATCCGGTGAGTGCCACGAGGTAGGCGGTCACGGCCTCGTCGTCCGTCCCAGACGGCAGCGGGTGCCGCGCCAGGACGGCGGAGGGCGGCGGACCACCCTCCGCGTGCACCGCGGGAAGCATGCCGACCAGGTCGCAGAAGGCCGCACCGCGTGCGGCGAACGGCCAGTCGACCGCCACCGCACCCGCGCCGGTGAGCACGGCGTTGTCGGCGCGCAGGTCGCCGTGCTGCAGCACGCTCCCGGCGATCGCGTCGCTCACCGACCCCTCGACCGCCGCCAGCTCGTCGAGGTGCGCGGCGAACCACGGGTCGTAGCCCGCCAGTCCGGCGGGGCGCTCGTCGGCGAGGGCCGCGGTACGGTCCATCGGCAGCTCCTCCACCATCGCGGGCAGCACCCCGTCGGGCACCTCGACGGCGCTGATCTCCCGGCTCAGGCGCACGAGCGCGTCGAGCTCGTCCCCGCGCAGCGGCGTCCGGGGCGGCCGGCCGTCGAGGGCCTCGGTGGCCAGCACGACCCACGGCTCGGCGAGCTCCCCCGCGGCGTCGACCTCGATCACCCAGCACAGCCGGGGCGCCGGGGGGCCGGCCGGCAGCAGCGCGAGACGCTCCGCCTCGCGGCGGTACATCCGTGCGGCCACCTCGTGGCCGGCGCCGACGGCCTTGACGAACACCGGGCCGGCGGCGGTCGTCAGCACAGACGCGAGCCCGGGCGAGTAGCCGCCGTCGCGGCTCGACCAGGACGTCACCGTCCCGCCGAGGCGGGACTCCACGGCAGCCCGGACGGCCCCGGGCAGGTCCGGCCAGATCGGTCGTGCGCGCGTCGTGAGCTCGGTCATGCGACGAACGATGCCCGTCCGGGGCGCCCCACGTCGAGCGAAAATGGTCGTGGGCGGAGGTCCAGGCCCGCAGAACGCACGAGGTGCGCGTCCCGGTCCGGGACCTCCGCCCACGACGGCGGCGACGGAGGTTCAGTCGCGCGTGAGACGGCGGTACGTCACCCGGTGCGGACGCGCCGCGTCGGCGCCGAGCCGCTCGACCTTGTTCTCCTCGTAGGACGCGAAGTTGCCCTCGAACCAGTACCAGTTGGCCGGGTCCTCGTCGGTGCCCTCGTAGGCGAGGATGTGGGTGGCCACCCGGTCGAGGAACCACCGGTCGTGGGAGACCACGACGGCGCAGCCCGGGAACTCCAGCAGCGCGTTCTCCAGCGAACCGAGCGTCTCGACGTCGAGGTCGTTCGTCGGCTCGTCGAGCAGGAGCAGGTTGCCGCCCTGCTTGAGGGTCAGCGCGAGGTTCAGCCGGTTGCGCTCACCACCCGAGAGCACGCCGGCCTTCTTCTGCTGGTCCGCACCCTTGAAGCCGAACGAGGCCACGTAGGCGCGCGAGGGGATCTCGACGTTGCCGACCTGGATGAAGTCCAGCCCGTCGGAGACGACCTCCCACAGCGACTTCTCCGGGTCGATGCCGCCGCGGGACTGGTCCACGTAGGAGATCTTCACCGAGTCGCCGACCTTCAGCTCGCCGCCGTCGAGCGGCTCCATGCCGACGATGGTCTTGAACAGGGTCGTCTTGCCGACGCCGTTCGGCCCGATGACGCCGACGATGCCGTTGCGCGGCAGCGTGAACGAGAGCCCGTCGATGAGCCGACGGTCGTCGAAGCCCTTCTCCAGCTTCTCGGCCTCCAGGACCAGGCTGCCCAGTCGGGGACCGGCCGGGATCTGGATCTCCTCGAAGTCGAGCTTCTTGGTGCGCTCCGCCTCGGCCGCCATCTCCTCGTAGCGGGCCAGGCGCGCCTTGGACTTCGTCTGGCGGCCCTTGGCGTTCGAGCGCACCCAGTCGAGCTCCTCCTTGAGGCGCTTGGAGAGCTTGGCGTCCTTCTTGCCCTGGACCTCCAGGCGGGCCTGCTTCTTCTCGAGGTACGTCGAGTAGTTGCCCTCGTACGGGTACAGGCGGCCGCGGTCGACCTCGCAGATCCACTGCGCCACGTGGTCGAGGAAGTACCGGTCGTGAGTGACGGCGAGCACGGCGCCCGGGTAGGTCGCCAGGTGCTGCTCGAGCCACAGCACCGACTCGGCGTCCAGGTGGTTCGTGGGCTCGTCGAGCAGCAGCAGGTCGGGCTTCTCCAGCAGCAGCTTGCACAGCGCGACGCGGCGGCGCTCACCGCCGGACAGCACGGTGACGTCGGCGTCCGGCGGCGGGCAGCGCAGCGCGTCCATCGCCTGCTCCAGCTGGGAGTCCAGGTCCCAGGCGTCGGCCGCGTCGATGGCCTCCTGCAGCTCGCCCATCTCCCCCATCAGCGCGTCGAAGTCGGCGTCGGGCTCGGCCATGAGCGCCGAGATCTCGTTGAAACGGTCGACCTTGGCCTTGATCGGCCCGACCGCCTCCTCCACGTTGCCGAGGACGGTCTTGTCCTCGTTGAGCGGCGGCTCCTGCTGCAGGATCCCCACGCTGTAGCCCGGGGACAGCCGCGCCTCGCCGTTCGACGGCTGGTCGAGCCCGGCCATGATCTTCAGGATCGTCGACTTGCCGGCTCCGTTGGGGCCGACGACGCCGATCTTGGCTCCGGGGTAGAAGTTCAGCGACACGTCGTCGAGGATGACCTTGTCACCGTGCGCCTTGCGCGCCTTGTACATGGAGTAGATGAACTCAGCCACTGGCTCGTTTCCACCGTTCGATCGCGCTGTCTGTGGGATACCGGCTGGCACGGCGGAGGACCGGCGTGCAGCCGGTCCCCCAGCCTACGCGACCCGCCGCGCTCAGGGGCCGACGAGCGCCGGATCCTCGGCGGTACCGCGCGGAGCACCCGTCAGCGCGTCGTCCAGGTCGGTGCCGTCCAGGTCGGCGTCGTCCGCGCCGGCGTCCACGAGACCGTCGGACCCGGAGGACTCGTCCGGGTCCCCCTCGGGGGCACCCGGCGCCGCACCCTCCGGTCCCGTGAGGTCGCGGGGGTCGGTGGGCACCGTCGGCACGTTCCACGCGTCCGGCGACACGCCCTGCCGCCCGGAGGCGTCGGCGGCGTCGTCCAGCACGACCTTGGCGTAGCTCGTCAGCCCTCGCGTCGCGTCCGGCCCGACGGCGTCGGCCTCCACCACCAGGGCGACGCGGTCACGCCCGTCGCGGTCGACCCACTCCTCGGACGACAGCCGCCCGGTCACCACGACGGGCTGCCCCTGGACGAGCGACGTGGACACGGTGCGTGCCGCCCGCCCGAAGGCCTTGACGGTGAACCACGTCGTGCGACCGTCGTGCCACTCCCCCGACTGCGGGTCGCGCACCCGCCGGGTGCTGGCCACCCGGAAGCTCGTCCACGGCACGGCGCTCGCCGACAGGTGCAGGGGCGGGGTCGTCCCGACGTACCCCGTCACGGTCACGGTGGCCTGGCTCATGCGTCCTCCTCAGGTCCGGTGGCCGGCTCCCTGCCGGCCGCTCGGCACCAGGCTCAGGTGGACGCGGTGGCTCTGTCCTCACCGTCGGCCGGGCCTGTGGACGGCGCGCTGATCTCGGCGACGGTGGGAATCTGTACGGCCCCGGTCAGCGGTCGTGACGCCGGCATCTCACGCGCCGACGTCGCCAGCTCACGCACCCGACGGTGCTCGGTCAGCACGCGCCGGGTGGGCTCGCCCAACAGCTCGACCAGGACCTCGCGGATCCCGGCCCGGCCGGCCGCGGCCACGGCAGCCGTGCGCTGCCCCGCCAGTCGACGCCGCATGACCACCCGGGTGACCGCGAGCACCGCCGCCACGACCAGGAGCACCACGCCGCCGACGGTCACCACCAGGTCCCACGGCCCGTCGAGCGGGAGCACATCCGTCAGAGCCAGGACGCCGAGGACTCCCAGCACGACGCCCAGCCCGGCGCAGACCCAGGACGCGCGCCACAGCGCTCGGGACGACGACGGTCCACGCACGTCGAGGTCGACGTCGCGCAGCGCGGCCGTCACCGCCGACCGCAGCCGGTCCGCTCCCGCCGTCGACTCCGCGAGAGACCGCTGCCACCCCGGCCGCAGCGCGGCTCCCGCGCGGGTCAGCCAGCGCGCACGGGACAGGGCGATCGCGTCCCGGTCCGGGACGGGCAGCTCGGGCATGCCGTAACCGTTGCGCACCGCGGCCCCGACCTGGCTCGCCACGGCGTCGAGGCCCGTTGCCTCGACCACCGGTTCCAGCTCACGGTCCACGGCGGCGTCGAGCTGCCACGGCACGTCCGACGGGGTCTGGCTCAGCAGGGCACGCGCCGCGCCGTCGAGCTCGGCCGCCGCCCGTCCGGCCGCGACCGAGCGCCGCCCGCACGCCTCCTCCAGGATCTCCCGCACGGCGGAGATCCCCTCCCCGGTCCGCGCGGAGGCCGGCTGCACGTGCACACCGTCCAGGCCGTCGTCGGCCAGCAGCCGTCCCAGGTCCTCGACCAGGTTGTCGCGCTGGGTGTCGGGCACCGCGTCGACCTGGTTGAGCACCACCACCATCGAGGACTCCGAGCCCACCTGCTCGCGGAGGTAGCCGGAGTGCAGGGCGTCGTCGGCGTACTTCTGCGGGTCCACGACCCACACCAGCAGGTCCACCAGCGGCAGGACCCGGTCCACGACCTCGCGGTGCGCCGGCTCCACGGAGTCGTGGTCGGGCAGGTCGAGCAGCACCAGGCCCTGGAGCGCCTGCGCGCCGTCGCCCTCCAGGTCCTCGCTGTGGGTGATGCGACGTTCCCGGTCGACGCCGATCCAGTCGAGCAGCGGTTCGGACTCGTCCGACCAGGAGCACGCCGTCACCCGCGCCGTCGTGGGCCGCTTGACCCCGACGTCGGCGAACGTGAGACGCGAGATCTTGTTGAACAGGCTCGACTTGCCCGATCCGGTACCGCCGGCGAACGCGACGACCGTGTGGTCCACCCCCAGCGCGAGGCGCTGGCGGACCCCCTCCACCGCGGTGCTGACGCGCTGCGCGGTCACCCCGTCGAGTCGCGCGCCGGCCAGCGCGAGCGCCTCGGCGAGGTCCTCGGTGCGGGCCCGCACGGTGGCGTCGTGCGAGGTCGTCATGTGAGCCTCCTCAGCTCGGCGAGCCGCAGACGCAACGCCACGGCCGCGTCGTCGGCGAGGTCCGGGGAGTCCAGCAGGTCGCGCACCGCGCTCACCTCGTCGTCGACGACGGCGGCGGCCCGGTCGGCCAGGTCGTCGCGCAGCGCCTCGACCTCGGTGGCCGCCGTCGTGCCGACGCAACGGTCGAGCAACCGGAGGGCGTCCCCGCTGCCGGCCGCGCCGGCCAGCAGCAGCGCCGCCAGCCCGCGCTCGCCGAAGGCCTTCCCCGCCGCGAGGACGCGGTCGTCCGCCCCGCCCAGCAACGTCGTGACACGGGTGTCGGCACCCGCGACCCACTCCTGCACGGCCCGGGGCACGGCACGGTCGCGAGCGGCCACCCGTTCGTCGGGGTCCGGCAGGACGTGCTCGCCCCCCGGGGGCGCCGCCGGTCCGGCGAGCACGGCGCGCAGCCGTTCGCCCACCCGCGCACCCGCCGCCGTGAGCGTCCGGGTCGCCGCTCCGGCGACGTCGTCGCGCAGCACCTCGAGAGCCTGCGACCGGGCGCGCCCGGCACGCCGGGTGCTGCGGGCGCGGCCGTCCTTGACCTTGACCCGGTCGACCCCGGCCGTCCCGGACAGCTCGCGCCAGCGCGCCTCCACCGAGGCGCCGGCCACCACCCCCGCCGCCACGGAGTCGCGGGCCAGCTTCTCGGCCGCCGGGAGCTCGGCGTCGACGGCCCGCCGCAACGCCGTCGTCGCCGTCGCCTGGTTCTCCACCGCGTCGGCCAACGACGTCACCCATCCCGGCAGCGCACCCAGGGAACCCTTGAGCGTACGGACGACGACGGCGCGGGACCGGTCCGGTCCGGCCAGCATGTGCAGCCACCGGCGCACCGGCGCGACGACCTCGTCGTCCAGCAGGCCCTCGTGCGGGCCCACGTCGGGCACCACGAACAACGGCGTGTCCGTCATGCCGTGGGCGCGCAGCCGCGCCATGAGGTCGCCGCGGATGGTGGCCAGGTCCGCGGTCGGCACGCGGTTGAGCACCATCGCCACGGACGCCCCCCGCTCGGTGGCGCGCGCGAGCGCCTGCCACGGGAGGGCGTCGCCGTAGCGCGAGGCGGTCGTGACGAACAGCCACAGGTCCGCGCCCTCCAGCAGCTGTTGCGCCGTCGAGCGGTTCGCCTGCACGAACGAGTCGAGGTCGGGGGCGTCCAGCAGGGCCGTTCCCCGCGGCACCCCCGCGTGGTGCACCACGCGGCTGAGCTCGGTGGCCGGACCCTCGGCGACGACGTCGGCGTCGGCCGGGTTGAAGGCCAGGACCGGCTCGCGCGTCGTGGGTCGCAGCACGCCGGCCTGCGAGACCTCCTCGCCGAGCAACGAGTTGTACAGGGTGGACTTGCCGGCTCCCGTCGACCCGGCCACGACCACCACGGCGGGAGAGCTCAGCTCGGCCAGCCGCGGCAGCAGGTGCTCGTCGAGCTGGGCGAGCAGCCGGTCCCGTGAACCACGTGCCTCCTCGGCGCCGTCGATCGGCAGCGGAAGGCGCACCTCGGCGACGTCGCGGCGCAGGTCCCGTGCGACGTCGTGCACGGTGAGGCCGAGCTCCTCGGCCGCCTCGGCGTCGGGCCGCCCGCGCAGGAAGCGGTTGGCGCGCGTGGAGGAAGTCACGGGGTCATCCTGGCGTGCCCGGCGGTCCGTGCCAAACGCGCGCGCCGGTCGGGACGGTACCGATCTCGGCTCGTCAGTCCCGCGGGCCCGAACCGTCGGCCTTGCGCCCGGTCTCCCGCTCCCACGCGTCCAGCTGCTGGGTGAGCGCTCGCGCCAGCTCGAAGACCTGCTGCGGCGGGATGCGCACCCGGGACACGACCCGCGCCGGCATCACCCGACCGCCGCTCTGGGTGCCGGTGTCCTTGTCCACGGCGGCCTTCGCCGGGGACTTCGCGGCGACGAAGTCCAGGACGAACGACGCCGACGTGTGCCACACCGAGGCGAAGTCCGCGGGCACCCCCGTCTCGTGCTCGCTGGGCAGGTCGACCTGGAGCTTGAGCTCGGAGCTCGCCATGACGGTCCTCTCGCAGTCGGTCGGTGTCCCCCCGACCGTACCGCCGGACGACACCCCCGACGTCGCTCCCGACGGACCACGCCCCCGGCCGTCGCGACGTCGGGCCGGCAACGGACCGCGACGGTGCCACGGTGCCCCCGGCAGGACTCGAACCTGCAACCTACGGATTAGAAGGCCGTTGCTCTATCCGTTGAGCTACGGAGGCGCGGACCCATCGTAGTCAGTCCGGGGACGTCGCCGGAGCACGCAGCCGCAGCGCGAACAGTCCGCACACCAGGCACACGGCGACGTTGACCGCCACGAGCACCCGGTGGTCGACGACGGCGAGCGCCGCGGCACCGGCCAGGGTCACCAGGACCCCGGGCAGGTTGAGGACCACGTGGCTGGCGGCGCCGACCCGGCCCTGCAGGCGTGCCGGGGTGAGCACCTGCCGCTCGGTGACGTAGGCGATGACGGCGCTGGTGACGGTGAACCCGACCACGCCCATGCCGAGCACCGCGGGCACGACCCACGACCCGAGGAGCGGCACGAGGCCGACGGCGAGCCCGAGCAGGCCCAGCGCGAAGACCCGCGGACGCCCCAGCCGCAGCATGAGCCGGCCGGCCAGCAGACCGGCCGCCAGCCCCGCGACGCCCTGCAGCGCGGTGAGCGGCCCGAGCAGCGCCGCGGACAGCCCCAGGTGGTCGAGGATCGCGAAAGCGACGGCGTTCACCAGCCCGACCGCCGCCATCGCCCACAGGATCGCCGTCGTCATCCCCGCCAGCGGCGGCGTCGAGAACAGGTACCGGAAACCCTCCGAGGCGTCGGCCCGGAACCCCGCCGGCGCCTCGTCGTCGGGCGACGACTCCGCCAGCCGCACGCCGGCGAAGACGAGCGCCGAGACGCCGAACGCGGCGATCGCCGCGAGCACCAGCGGCGCGGGACCGCTCCAGGCGTAGACGGCGGCGCCCAGGACGGGCATGGCGATGCGGAAGACCTGGTCGATCGCCGCCAGGCGGCCGTTCGCGTGCCCCAGCGCCTCGTCAGGCAGCAGGTCCTTGAGCAGACCGGACTGGCAGGCCGCCGTCACGTAGGCCACGGTCGCGTACAGCACCGTGACGACGTAGACGACCCCGACGTGCCCGGCCTGCGTCACGAAGAGCAGCGGCACCAGCACGAGACCACCGCCGAGGTAGGTCCACACGAGCATCCGACGGCGGGAGACCCGGTCCGCGAGCCGGCCCAGCAGCGGCGCCGCGAGCGCCGGGACGCCGAGCGCCGCGAAGGTGGCGCCGCCGAGCGCGGCGCTGCCGGTCAGGTCGGTGACCCACACCGCGAGGATGAGGACCAGCACCGAGTCCGCGAAGTTCGTCAGTGCCCAGCCGGCGGTCAGGACGCGGAACGTCGGGGTGCGCAGCGCCGCAGCGGGTGAAGTCACGGCCACACGGTACGTGGCGCGGCGGCGGCCGTTCCCTCCTGGCATAAAAGCCGTGCACCACCGAGGTGGGACACGGCATGCTCGAAGCACACCGCGGTGGCGTCCGTCCGGCAGCACGCCGGACGGTCGGGGGTCCCCGGCCCGGACCGATCAACCCGAGAAACCCACGTCACGAAGGACCACTCCCATGCACCCCCTGGAAGCCATGACCGTCTACCAGGCGCTCCACGAGGAGCGACTGGCCGACGCGGAACGCGCCCGGCTCGTCCGGCGCGTCCGTGCGGCGAACGCCGCGGGCACGCACCCCGCGCAGCACCTGGACCCGCGGCACGGCTGGTGGGGCGACGTCGTCGCCCTCCTGCGTGCCCGGACGCCGGTGCCGCGGCACCCGCAGCCTCAGCACGGCTGGACGCCACGCCCGCGCCCGGCCGAGCACCGGACCCGGACGGCCCGGACCGTAGGCTGAGGGCGTGAGCCCGAGCAACCCGAACGACCGCATCGTGTGGATCGACTGCGAGATGACCGGCCTGGACGTGCACGCCGACGCCCTGGTCGAGGTCGCCGCCGTGGTCACCGACTCCGAGCTGAACGTGCTCGGCGACGGCGTCGACGTCGTCGTCCGCCCTCCCGCCGAGGCGGTGGAGCAGATGAACGACTTCGTGCGCGCGATGCACACGACGTCCGGGCTGCTCACCGAGCTGGAGGCCGGCACCACGCTGGCCGACGCCGAGGCCCGCGTCCTCGCCTACGTCCGCGAGCACGTGCCGGACCCCGGCAAGGCGCCCCTGGCCGGCAACTCCGTGGGCACCGACAAGATGTTCCTGGAACGGGACATGCCCGAGCTCACCGGGCACCTGCACTACCGGATCGTGGACGTGTCCTCGATCAAGGAGCTCGCGCGCCGGTGGTACCCGCGCGTGTACTTCGCGTCCCCGCCCAAGGAGGGGGGGCACCGTGCGCTGGCCGACATCCTGGAGTCGATCGACGAGCTGCGGTACTACCGCGAGGCGCTGCTCGTGCCGCAGCCCGGACCCGACTCGAAGACGGCCCGGGCCGTCGCCGCGCGCATCAAGGAGACCTCGGTCACCCCACGTGCCCCGATGTCCTGATCGCGGCACGGAGCATGTACACTTTTCGACGGCCGCAGCGCTCGTCCGGCACGCCGGACGGACGACGGCCATGGTGGCTATAGCTCAGTCGGTAGAGCGCCTGGTTGTGGTCCAGGAGGTCGCCGGTTCAAGCCCGGTTAGCCACCCCCACGAGACGGTCTCGGCGCTTCGCGCCGGGGCCGTCTCCCTGTCTGTGTCACCTCCCCTCGATACGGTGGTCCCCACCGCACCGACGCGAGGAGACAGATCATGACCGACCCGTCGTTCCCCGAGCCGACCGTCGTCGCCGCGGACGCCCAGCATCTGGCCGTCGTGCGAGAACGGGTCGCCATGGCCGACGTCCCGGCGCTCTTCGACCGCGCGTTCCCCCTCATCTTCGCGGCCCTGGAGCGCCGAGGGATCGGGCCGGTCGCACCGCCGCTCGGCGTCCTGCACGGCACGCCCGGCGAGACGCTCGACATCGGAGTCGCCGTCCCCGTGGCGGAGCCCTTCGAGGCCGGCGGCGACGCTGAGGGCGTCGCGGGCGAGACGCTCGCGCCGGGGCCCACCGCCACCCTGCTCGTGCGAGGCGACTACGGCCGGCTCCCCGCGGCCTACGACCACCTCTACCGCTGGATCGCGGCGCAGGGACTGACGGCGGGCGAGGTCGCCTGGGAGCAGTACCTCACCGAACCGTCGCCCGACGGCGACCCGGCACGCAACGAGACCCTCGTCGGCGCGCAGCTCGTCGAGTAGCCGCACCCGACGGGCCGGGGGCACCGGGCGGTCCGTCCGGTGCCCCACCGGCGGGTTCCCTCGCGCAGACCGCCATGCTGTGGTCGGCTAGGACGCCGGACACCAGCGACGTCGGGAGACAGCCACCCATGATCGAGTTCCGATCGGTCACCAAGACCTACCCGGACGGCACCGACGCGGTCGCGGACTTCGACCTCGTCGTGCCCCCGCACCGCACCACCGTGCTCGTCGGGTCCTCCGGGAGCGGCAAGACGACGCTGCTGCGCATGATCAACCGAATGGTCGAGCCGACGTCCGGCAGCATCGAGATCGACGGCGAACCGATCGCCGACCGCGACCCCGTGCGGCTGCGGCGCAGCATCGGCTACGTCCTGCAGAACGGCGGGCTGCTCCCCCACCACCGGGTCGTGGACAACGTGACCACGGTGCTGCGCCTCGAGGGCACGCCGAAGCGGCAGGCCCGTGAACGGGCGATGGAGGTGCTCGACGTCGTGGGGCTCGACCCGACGCTCGCCGAGCGCTACCCGAGCCAGCTCTCCGGCGGGCAGCAGCAACGGGTCGGGGTGGCCCGCGCGCTGGCCGCCGACCCCAACATCCTGCTCATGGACGAACCCTTCGGCGCCGTCGACCCGATCGTGCGCGCCGAGCTGCAGAACGAGACGCTGCGCCTGCAGCAGGAGCTCAACAAGACGGTCGTGTTCGTCACCCACGACATCGACGAGGCGTTCCTGCTGGGCGACCAGGTCGTGATCCTCGAGAAGAGCGCCCAGGTCGCGCAGATCGGTTCCCCGAGCGAGATCATCGAGCACCCGGCCACCGACTTCGTGGCGAGCTTCATCGGCACCGAACGGGGCACGCGGGCGCTGCACACCAAGACCACCGAGCGCGGCACCGTGCTGGTCGACACCAGCGGCCGGACCCAGGGCGTGCTCGTCGAGGACGGCGCATGACCTGGGTCGTCGACAACCTCGACCTCATCGGACGCCTCACCGTGGAGCACCTGCGCCAGAGCGCGCTGCCCATCGTGCTGGGATTCGTCCTGTCGATCCCGGCGGGGTGGCTCGCCTTCCGCTTCACGCTGACCCGGGGGCTGCTCCTGACCGTCGTCGGGCTGCTCTACACGATCCCGTCGCTCGCCCTGTTCGCGCTGCTCCCCCCGCTGCTGGGCATCAGCTTCCTGTCGGAGGTCAACCTGATCATCGCGTTGACGATCTACGCGGTGGCGATCATGACCCGGTTCGTGGCCGATGCGCTGGCGTCGGTGTCGCCCACCGTGCGGCAGTCGGCCGTGGCCGTCGGGTACGGCACCTGGCGGCGTTTCTGGCAGGTCGACCTGCCGCTGGCGGGGCCTGTCGTGCTCGCCGGGCTGCGGGTCACGGCGGTCTCGACGATCTCGCTGTGCACGGTCGGGATCCTCATCGGCATCGACAACCTCGGCTACCTCTTCACCAACGGCTACCAGCGCCAGATCGTCGCCGAGATCCTCGCCGGCGTCGTCGCCGTCGTGGTGATCGCGCTGCTGGTGGACTGGCTGCTGGTGCTCGCGGGCCGCTGGCTCATGCCCTGGACCCGGCGGAAGGCGGCGTGATGGACCTCTTCTCCGACGCCTTCGCGTGGATCTTCTCCCCCGACCGGCTGACCGGTTCGCTGCCCCTGCCCGAGGCGATCTGGACCCACCTGGCGTTCACGTTCGCCTCGGTGGTGATCGCGGCGGCGATCGCCGTCCCGACCGGCTGGCTCATCGGGCACACGGGCCGCGGGCGCGAGGTCGCCGTCGCCCTGTCCGGGGCCGCCCGCGCGGTGCCGTCCTTCGGCCTGGTGCTGCTGCTGGTGCTCGTCTTCGGCGTGACGCACAAGGTCGGAGCGTCCACGACGGCGTTCGTGCTGCTCGCGATCCCCCCGATCCTGGCGGGCGCGTACTCCGGCGTGGAGGCGGTCGAACGACGGGTCGTCGACGGCGCCCGGTCGGTGGGCATGACCTCCGCCCAGGTGCTGGGCAAGGTCGAGGTGCCGCTCGGGCTGCCGCTGCTGATCGGCGGGTTGCGCTCGGCGACGCTCCAGGTCGTGGCCACGGTGACGCTCGCCGGCTACGTCGGCAGCTGGGGCCTCGGCTTCTACATCGTCCAGGGCATCCAGATCCGCGACTTCGCCCAGATCCTCGGTGCCGCGCTGGTCATCGTCGCGCTCGCCGTCGTCCTCGACCTCGCCTTCGCGCTGGTCGAGCGCGCCGTGGTGCCCCGCGGCGTGACCGCCGGGCGGGACCAGGACGACGCCCCCACCCGCCGTCGACGGCGCCCGGTCCGGCGGGACGCACCGAGCACCTGACCAGGACGAACCGGGCATCGCGTGCTTGACTGGGCCAGCCACCGGTCAGCAGCCTGGCCACGTCCCTGTCCGCCGGCCGCCCGGCCGCGGAGAGACACCCGCAGAGAGGCACACACCCATGCGCACCACCCGACGCACCACCGCCCTCGTGGCGGGCGCCGCAGCAGCCCTGCTCACCCTGAGCGCGTGCGGCGGCGACTCCGACCCGCTGGAGCAGGACGCCGGCGACGACGGCGAGACCATGTCCTCCGACACGATCGTCGTCGGCTCCCAGGCGTACTACTCCAACGAGATCATCGCGGAGATCTACGCCCAGGCGCTCGAGGCGGGCGGGTTCACGGTGGAGCGGAACTTCTCCATCGGCCAGCGCGACGCGTACATGCCGGCGCTGGAGACCGGCGAGGTGCAGGTCTTCCCCGAGTACACCGGAAACCTGCTGCAGTACTACGACCCGGAGACGACGGCGACCTCCGCCGACGACGTCTACGCCGCGCTGCAGGAGCAGCTGCCGGACACCCTGGCGGTGCTGGACCAGTCCCCTGCCACGGACCAGGACTCCTACAACGTCACGGCCGAGTTCGCCGAGGCCAACGGCCTGTCCAGCATCGCGGACCTCGCAGGCATGGACGGCCTGACCGTCGGCGGTCCCGCCGAGCTCGAGAAGCGCCCCTACGGCCCGCAGGGCCTGGCGGACGTCTACGGCGTCGACGTCTCCTTCGAGGCCACGGGTGACACCACCGTCCAGGACCTCGTGGCCGGGACCGTCGACGTGGCCAACGTCTTCAGCGCGGACCCGCGCATCCAGACCGAGGACCTCGTCACCCTGGAGGACCCGGAGGGCCTGTTCCTCGCCTCGAACGTGGTCCCCCTGGTCAGCGCCGACGTGGCCGACGAGGTCGCGGACGTGATCAACCCCGTCAGCGCTGCCCTGACCCCCGAGGGACTGGTGGATCTCAACGTGCAGTCCACCGAGGACAAGCGTTCCAGCGAGGACATCGCCGCCGACTGGCTGAGCGAGAACGGCCTGTCCTGACCACCCCCGCAACGCTCCGGCCCGCGGGGTAGGCACGATCCCGGCGAGGTAGGCCTACCTCGCCGGTTGGTCGCCTACCTCGCGGGGTGGTGGCCTATCTCGCGGGGTGGGCCTACCCCGTGGAGGTGGGGTCAGGCGATTCGCGCGACGATCGCGTCGGCGAGCTTCTCCACCGTGCCGGCCTCACCCGCGTGCTTGAGCCACAGCGACGGCTCGGTGAGCTCCAGCTCGATGACCACCGGGGAGTCGCCCTCGCCGCCGCCGACCAGGTCGACCCGCGCGTACAGGAACGGCTCGGTCACCCCGAGACGCTCGTGCGCGACGGCGAGCGCCCGGCGTGCGACGTCGATCTGCGCCGGCGTCGCCTCGACCGGGCGCATCTGCTCCTTGCGGTACAGACCCTGGGTCGGCCGGCTCGGCCCGGTCAGCAGGGCGTTCTTGCGCACGGCGTGCCGCATCTCGCCCTCGACGAAGATCAGGCAGGTCTCGCCCTCGGTGTCCACGGACGTGACGTAGGGCTGGATCATGATGGAACGACCGCCGTCGAGCAGCTCCTTGGCGTGCTCGATCGCCAGCGCGCGCGACTCCGCGCTCACGGGCTGGTAGCGGCCCGTGTCCTGGGCACCCGCGGAGACCACGGGCTTGACGACGAAGTCGCCGAAGGCCGGCATCCGCGTGTGGATGGCCCGCTTGGACAGGTGCCGCTCGGGGTCCAGCCAGATCGTCGGGATGACGGGGACCCCGGCGTCGTCGAGCGCCTGCAGGTAGGTCTTGTCGGTGTTCCAGGCGATGACGTCGGCGGCGTTGGCCAGGCGCGGCACCCGACGTGCCCACTCGATGAACTCGTCGCGTCGCGGCGAGTAGTCGTAGGTGGAGCGCACCACCACCAGGTCGTAGGCGGACCAGTCGACGTCCGGGTCGTCCCACACCACGGGCTCGGCGGTGACGCCGCGGGCGGCCAGGGCGGGGACGATCGGACGGTCGTCCGCGTCGAGGTCGGGCAGGACGGAGCAGGTGGCGAGTCCGACTCGCTTCGTCGTGGAGGTCACGCCCCGAGCCTAGCCCGAGCATGTTTCGCCGGGGCGTCCGCCCGCCAGGTGGGCGGGTTCACAGCCCGTACTCCTCCAGCAGCCGCAACCAGACCTCGCTGACCGTGGGGAACGCGGGCACGGCGTGCCACAGACGGTCCAGCGGCACCTCGCCCACGACGGCGATCGTCGCGGCGTGCAGCATCTCACCGGCGTCCGGACCGACGAACGTCACGCCCACGAGCACCTCGCGGTCGGTGTCGACGAGCGCCTGGACCCGGCCCGTGTAGTCCGGCGAGGTCACGCCGGCTCCCGCGACCGCCGACAGGTCGTAGGCCACCGCCCGCACGGGCAGCCCGGCGGCCCGGGCCGCACGCTCGGTGGGTCCCACCCAGGCCACCTGCGGCCGGGTGAAGACCGCCTGGGTCTGCGCCCCGTGGTCGGCGCGCGCCGCGTAGCGGCTCCACTCCCCGGTGCCCGACGCCGGCACGTCCGCGGACGGGTCGTCGCCCGGTCCGTAGCGGGTGGCCACGACGTCGCCGGCCACCCGCGCCTGGTACTTGCCCTGGTGGGTGGTCGCCACCCGGCCGGTGACGTCGCCGCAGGCGTAGAGCCACGGGCGACCCTGCGGGTCGGGGGCCACCCCGGCGACGGCCGTGGTGTCGTCGATCTCCAGCGGCTCGCCCGGCGTCAGCCCGACGCTGTCGAGCCCGACGTCGCCGGTGCGCGGGCGTCGGCCGGTGGCCACGAGCAGCTCGGCGGCGCTCACCTGCGCCGGGCCGTCGTCACCGGAGACGGCGACGGTGACGGGCCCGCCCGGCTCGGGCCGGGAGACCTCCTGCGCCTCGACGCCGATCCGGACCGTCACGCCGGCGTCCCGCAGCGACTCCGCGACCGCCCGGCCGGCGAACGGCTCCGCCCCGCCCAGCAGGCCGGAACGCGCGAGCAGCGTCACCCGGCTGCCGAGGTCGGCGTAGACGGTGGCCATCTCGCACCCGACGACCCCACCGCCGAGGACCACCAACGACTCGGGCACCGACTCCGCGGACGTCGCCTCCCGCGAGGTCCACGGGTTCGCCTCCGCCAGACCGGGTACGGGGGGCACGACGACCTCGCTGCCGGTCGACACCACGACCGCGCAGCGCGCCCGCAGCACGTGCACCTCGCCGGGGGCGTCGTCGTCGACCGTCCGCGCCGGGGTGACCTCCACGGTCCGCTCGCCCACGAGTCGGCCGTGACCGCGCACCAGGGCGATGCCTGCCGAGTCGAGCCAGGACTCCTGCCCGGAGTCGTCGCCCTCCCCCGTCATCTGGTCCCGCCACGCCAGCACCGCCGGGGCGTCCACCGGCCCCGGGTCGGCGACCCCCGGCGTCTCGGCCGCCGCCTGCCGCACGGCGCCGGGGCGCAGCAGGGTCTTCGACGGGATGCACGCCCAGTACGAGCACTCCCCGCCCACCAGCTCGGCCTCGACCACCGCGACCGAGAGCCCCGTGGCTGCCGCGCGGCCCGCCGCGTTCTCCCCGACGGGCCCCGCACCGATGACGATCACGTCGTACGTCTGCTCCATGCGGGCATGGTGTCGCGCCGCGGCCGATCCTGCAGCACGAGTGGAACGGTCACGTCCTTGGAGGCTTCCCCCATCGCGGCGCGGCGACCTTGGTGATTCCCGCAACCGCTTGTGCGATCCGTGCACGACGCCGCCCGCCCGGTGGCGCACCGGACGGGCGCCCGTCGGCCGGCCGGCGGGCACAGTGGTACCCGCGACCCGACCACCGAGGAGCAGCGTGACCGACACCGCCACCACCGACCACCCGCACGCGCGGCTGCACGCCGGCGACGCCGCGCGCGTCGCGACGTTCGCCGCCCTGATCGCCGTGCTCGGCCTGCCGGGATCGATCAGCCTGTTCGGCAACGCCGTACCCGTCACGCTGCAGACCCTCGGCGTCATGCTCGCCGGCGCGATCCTCGGCGCGCGGCGCGGCGCCCTGGCCGTGGTGACGTTCCTCGCCCTCGTCGCCGCGGGCCTGCCCCTGCTCGCCGGCGGCCGGGGCGGGCTGGGAGCGTTCGCCGGACCGTCCGCCGGATACCTCGTCGGGTTCGTCGCCGGGGCGTACGTGACCGGGCTGCTCGTCGAGCGTCTGCGCCGGGTCACGTTCCTCGGCGTGCTGGGCGCCGCGGTCGTCGGGGGCATCGCCGCCGTCTACGCGGTCGGCCTGCCCGTCCAGGCGCTGGTCACCGGCCTCCCCCTGGCCCAGACCGCCGCGCTGTCCGCGGTGTTCCTGCCCGGCGACCTGCTCAAGGCCCTGGCCTGCGCCGCGATCACCGTGGGCGTGGCGCGCTCCTACCCGGCCGCCCTGCGGCACCGCGGCCGGGAGGGCTGAGCGTGCCGGTCGCCCACCACGTCCTGCGGCACGCGGCCGGCCCTGCCGCCGGACGGCCCGCCCTGCGCTGCGGCGAGCGCACCCGTACGTTCGGCGAGCTCGCCGCCGACCTGCGTGCCGGCGCCACCCACCTGGCCGCCACCGGCACCCGGCCGGGCGACCTGGTCGCCGTCAGCCTGGCCGACCCGCTCGACACCCTCGTGGCCCTGCTCGCCGCCGACCACGTCGGCGCCGTCGGGCTGGTCGGCGACACCGGCTGGTCGGTCGCCCACCGCGCCGAGGTGCTGCGCGCCCTCGAGCCGGCCGCCGTCGTGCACGCGCCTCTGCCCCGTGGCCCTGCCGGGTCCGGGGCGGAACCGCACGCCGACCCGGGCCCGCCACCCGACGACGACCGGCCCGCCTGGGCGGGCTTCTCCTCCGGCAGCACCGGCCGCCCTCGCGCCGTCGTGCGCACCCGCGCGTCCTGGACCCGGTCTTTCGACCACGTCTCGCGACTGACCGGGATCCGGCCCGGTGACACCGTGCTCGTCACCGGACCGCTGGCCAGCTCGCTGCACTGCTTCGCCGCGGTCCACGCCCTCGCCTCCGGCGCCTGCGCCCACCTGGTACCCGGACGGCCCGCCACGACGGCGGCGCTCGCCGACGCCGACGTCGTCCACCTGGTCCCCTCCCGGCTCGACGACGTGCTGGACTCCCTCGACGCGGGCACGCCTTCGCGGCTGCGCACCGCCGTCGTCGGCGGCGCCGCCCTGGACCCCGCCCAGCGGACCCGGGCCGCCGCGCACGGGCTGACCCTCGTGGCCTACTACGGTGCCGTCGAGCTGAGCTTCGTCACCATCGACACCGGCACCGGCATGCGGCCGTTCCCCGAGGTCGAGGTCGAGGTGCGCCCCCAGCCCGGTACCCGGCTGGGGCAGGTCTGGGTCCGCTCCCCGTGGACGTCGCAGGGCTACCTCGCCGACGCCAGCGGACCGCTGCGCACCCAGGACGGCTGGTGCACCGTCGGCGACCTCGCCGAGGTGCCGGACGACGCCGCCGCACCCGGCCCGCTGCTGCTGCGGGGCCGCGGCGACGGCGCGATCCTCACCGCCGGCGCCACCGTGGTGCCCGAGGACGTCGAGGCCGCGCTGCGCCCCGTGCCCGGGGTGCGCGACGCCGTCGTCGTCGGAGCGCCGCACCGCCGGCTGGGCGCCGTCGTGGTGGCCGTCGTCGAGGCCGACGACCGCCCCGGGCTGCGTGCCCACCTGGAGCGCGTGGGGCGGTCGTCCCTCGCACCGGCCCAACGGCCCCGCCGCTGGTACCGCCTCGACACGCTGCCCCGTACCGCGGACGGCAAGCTCGCGCGAGCCGCGCTCGGTGCGCTCGTCGCCGGGACCGACCCCGAGGCCGAGGCCGGAGAGCTGACGGTGCTGCGGTGAGCGTCGTGGTGGCGGCTCGGCGAACCGCCGTCGGGACGGCGGGCCACGGGCACGCGCACCTCGACGAGACCGCCCTGGCCGCCGCCGTCCTCGTCGCCACCGCGCAGGACGCCGCCTCCGTCGGCTGCCTGCCGCCACGTCCCGGCGCTCCTGAGGTCGTCCTGGGCAATGCGGCCGGGCACGGCGGGAACGTCGCGCGCCGCGCCGCCCTGGCAGGCCTGGGCGTCGACGTGCCCGGGCTGACCGTCGACCGCCAGTGCGCCTCCGGCCTGGCGGCCGTCGCCGTCGGCGCCGCACTGATCGACGCCGGACAGGCCGGGCTCGTCCTGGCCGGCGGGGTGGAGAGCGCCACCCGGGCACCCGCCCGCGCCCACGGGACGGCGCCCTACGACCGCGCCTCGTTCGCTCCTCCGCCCTGGGCGGACCCCGAGGCGGGCGAGGCCGCCGACCGGCTCGCGCGCACCCACGGGATCTCCCGGAGCCGTCAGCACGAGCACGCCGTCCTCGCGCACCGGCGGGCGCTCGCAGCGCACCGGGCAGGTCGCTTCGTCCGCGAGATCGTCCCGGCCGGCACCCTGCGTCGCGACGAGCACGCCCGCACGCTGTCCGACGCCGTGCTGGCGCGCCTGCCGGGTGCGTTCGGCCCCGCGGGATCGGTCACGGCAGCGTCCGCGGCTCCTGCCGCCGACGGTGCGGCGGCCGTCGCGCTCGTCCCCGACGGCGTCCCGGGACTCCGGGTCCGCTCGGCGGCCACGTGTGCGGGAGACCCGGCGATGCCCCTGCTCGCCCCCGTGACGGCGGTGCGCACGGTGCTCGGGCGTGCCGGGGCGACGACGCGGGACGTGGCCGCGTTCGAGATGGTGGAGGCCTTCGCCGTGCAAGCGCTGGCCGTCAGCGAGCAGCTCGGCGTCGACCCGGCCAGCGACGCCCGGTGGTGCCCCGACGGCAGCACGCTGGCGCTGGGACATCCCTTCGGCGCGAGCGGGGCGATCTGTCTGGTCCGGCTGTTCGCACGCCTGGTCCACGGCGGGGCGCCGGCGGGGACCCTCGGCGTCGCGGCGTCCGCGGCCACCGGCGGGCTGGGCGTGGCCGTCCTGGTCGAGGTGGTCCGATGACCACGGTGGTGCTGGAGGACGTGCACGTGCGGCGCGAGGGCCGGGACGTGCTGCGCGGGGTGTCGCTGCGCCTGTCGCAGGAGCGGGTGGCGGTGATCGGGGCCAACGGCTCGGGCAAGTCGACCCTGGCGCGGCTCCTCAACGGGCTGGTGGTCCCGACGTCGGGCCGGGTGCTCGTGGACGGCCTGGACACCCGGCGCCGGGGCCGCGACGTGCGCCGTCGCGTCGGCTTCGTGTTCACCGATCCCGACGCGCAGATCGTCATGCCGACGGTCGCCGAGGACGTCGCCTACTCCCTGCGCCGCTCGGGCCTGACCCCCGCACAGGTCCGCGACAGGGTGGCCGCGGAGCTGCACCGGCACGGGCTCGCCGACCACGCCGACCATCCGGCACACCTGCTCTCCGGCGGGCAGAAGCAGCTCCTCGCACTGGTCAGCGTGCTGGTCACCGCCCCCGACCTGGTCGTCGCCGACGAACCGACCACGCTGCTCGACCTGCGCAACACCCGCGCGATCGCCAGGCGGCTGGCCGCACTGGACCAGCAGCTGGTGCTCGTCACCCACGACCTCGACCTGGTGTCCGGGTTCGACCGGGTGCTGGTGGTCGACGAGGGCCGCGTCGTGGTCGACGACGTGCCGACGGTGGCGGTACCCGCCTACCGCGCCCTGATGGGAGCCTGAGATGCCCGGCAGGCCGCACGCCGCCGTCGGCGGGGCCCCCGCGCAGGCTGCCGGATCAGTGGTGCACCGGTGCGGCGCCGGTTGGAAGCTCCTGGCGCTGTGCGCCTGCTCGCTCGGGCTGCTCGCGGTGCGCTCGCCGCTCGGGGTGGGAGCCGCCGTCGTCGGCCTCGGTCTGCTGTACGCCCTGGCGGGGTGCGGCCCCCGGGTGCTGTGGGCGCAGGTGCGGCCTCTGCGCTGGTTCGTGCCGTGCTTGCTGGTGGTGCAGTGGTGGTTGCTGGGCCCGCTGGACGCCGCCGTGCTGGGCACCCGGCTCGTGGTGCTCGTGGCGCTCGCCGGACTGGTCACGGTGACCACACCGACCTCCGAGGTGCTCGCCGCGCTCGAGCGGGCCATGCGGCCGCTGGGGCGGTGGTTCGACGCCGACCGCGCCGCCCTGGTGCTGGCGCTGACGTTGCGCTCGGTGCCGGTCCTCACGGCGCTGGCCGGCCAGGTGCGCGACGCCCAGCGGGCACGGGGACGCGAGCACGACGTGCGCGCCTTCGCGGTGCCGCTGGTGGTGGGTGCGCTGCGCCGGGCGGACGCCCTCGGCGAAGCCCTGCAGGCCCGCGGCCTGGACGACTGAGCCCGCGAGCCTCAGACCCGCACGAACTCCAGGTCGGTCACCGACCTGCCGGCGGCGAGGCCCTTGCGCTCGAAGCTGGTCATGACGCGTCCGTCGAACCGCGGCGCCCGGCCGCCCTGGCCGTGCGCGTTGCGGAACTCCTCGGAGGCGTCACCGACCTGCAACATGACCTCGCCGTACTCGGCCCAGTCGGTGGCCAGTCGCCACCGACCGCCCGGGCGCAGCACCCGGGCCACCAGCGCGGCGAACTGCGGGGTCACCAGCCGGCGCTTGTGATGCTTCTGCTTGGGCCACGGGTCGGGGAAGAACACCCAGAGCTCGTCCAGCGAGCCCGCGGGCAGCCCGTGGCGCAGCAGCTCGGCGGCGTCGACCTGCATGATCCGCAGGTTGGTCAGCTCCTGGCCCGGCGCGCCGCCGGCGTCGCCCGGGTCGGCGCCCGCGTGCCCCGCCCGCACGATCACCTGGGCCACCCCGGGGGTGTAGACCTCGACGGCGACGTGGTCCCGCTCGGGGTGCGTGGCCGCGGCGTGGACGATGCACTCCCCCAGCCCGGTGCCGATCTCGAGGACGACGGGCGCGGTACGACCGAACTCTGCCGCCGCGTCGAACCGCCAGTCCGGGTGCACGGACAGCTCGCGGTGCTCCCTGGGGACGTCGACGAGATACTGGTGCCGACGGGTGTCCCAGGCGCGTTGCTGACCGGCCGTGAGCCGTTCGGTGCGCCGCACGAAGCTGACGGTCCGGCGGCGGCGGGCGGGGTCGACCGGAGGGCGGGTCGGCGAGGTCTCGGGCACCGCACCAGGGTACGGCGCGCAGAGCGCCCGAGGATCCTCGCCGAGGTCAGTGCGCGGCCAGCTCGACGAGCGCCAGGAGCGCCTCGCCGTAGGCCTCGGCGGGGTCCGGTCCCTCGAAGACGCGGCGCTCACCCAGGAGCTCGACCTCCACCGCGTACGCGCCGTCGTCGTGCCGCAGCGACCGGAAGGTCCCGCCGAGCAGGTCACGCAGCTGGTCCTCCCGGGGCAGCCAGAGCGTGTCGGAGATCTCCACCGAGTCCAGGGCCCACTCGGTGGTGCCGTTGAAGCCCAGCACGGTGCCCGTGTCGTAGTGGTGGGTCTCCACCACCAGCGCCGAGACGGTGAAGACCTCCTCGGCGAGCTGCGGGGAGTCGATCCGGAAGCGGTCGCCGTCGGCCGGGTTCCAGGACAGTCCTGCCTCGCGCAACCGGGAGGCGAGCTCGGTGGAGATCATCGATCCATCGTGCCGCGCGGGGCGCTCGGCGCCAACCGGGCGCCGACCGGCCCACCCGTGCCGGCCGGAGGACGCAGCGAGGCCCCCGTCGCTGCGACGAAGGCCTCGGGTGGTGCGCCATCAGGGACTCGAACCCCAAACCCGCTGATTAAGAGTCAGCTGCTCTGCCAATTGAGCTAATGGCGCGTAGCGCGGACCGACTCCAGCACCGCCGAAGCGGTGCCGACAGCAGGTCGTTGCCGGTGCGCCATCAGGGACTCGAACCCCAAACCCGCTGATTAAGAGTCAGCTGCTCTGCCAATTGAGCTAATGGCGCGTAGCGCGGACCGACTCCAGCACCGCCGAAGCGGTGCCGACAGCAGGTCGTTGCCGGTGCGCCATCAGGGACTCGAACCCCAAACCCGCTGATTAAGAGTCAGCTGCTCTGCCAATTGAGCTAATGGCGCGTAGCGGTGTGAAACATTACCAGGCGAGAGCCGCGGACCGGTACCCCGAACGCCTCCGGAGGGCTGTGACCTGCACGACAGGGCACCGACCGGCGGTCTCGGAGGCGGCGGTCGCGGTGCCGGCACGGCACACGGCGGCACGGCACACGCCGGCACCCGTCAGAGGTACAGGCCGGTGGTCCCCTGAGGGTCCGCGCGCTCGGCCACCGCGTGCACGTCACGTTCGCGGAGCAGCACGTAGTCGGTGCCGCCGAGCTCGACCTCGGCGCGCTCCTCCGGGTCGTAGAGCACCCGGTCGCCGACAGCCACCTGCCGCACGTGCTCCCCCCGGGCGACGACGCGCGCCCAGGCGAGTCGCTTGGGTCCCGTCGCGGTGGCAGGGATGACCAGGCCGGCCGAGGACTGCCGCTCGGCGGAGTCGACCTCGGGGTCCACCAGGACACGGTCGTGGAGCATGCGGATCGGCAGCGGCTCAAGCGTGCCGTCGTCCGTCGTCGTGGTGCTGGATGCTGCGGGGCTCACGCGCCCCACGCTACGCGAGAACCGCCGTCGTCCCGCCCCCGGGCCGCCCGATAGGCTCGTCCCGGCCCGATCCCCCGCACGAGGAGCACCCGTGACCCGTCTCGCCGTCGGCGACACCGCCCCCGACTTCACCCTGACCACGTCCGACGGCGGCAGCCTCTCGCTGGCCGGCCTGCGCGAGGGCGCCGAACGGGGCGTGGTCGTGTACTTCTACCCCGCCGCGATGACGCCGGGGTGCACCAAGGAGGCTTGCGACTTCCGCGACTCGCTGGACGCGCTGCAGGGCGCCGGGTACGCCGTCGTCGGCATCTCGCCGGACGAGCCCGCCCGGCTCGCCTCGTTCGTCGAGCGGGACGGCCTGACGTTCCCGCTCGCCTCCGACCCGGAGCACGAGGTCCTCGAGGCCTACGGGGCCTGGGGCGAGAAGAGGAACTACGGGCGCACCTCCGTCGGCGTGATCCGCTCCACCGTCGTGGTCGGCGCCGACGGCACCGTCGAGCTCGCCCAGTACAACGTCAAGGCGACCGGGCACGTGGCGCGGCTGCGCACGAAGCTCGGGCTCGACGCCTGAGCGGCGCACCGTAGGATGCGGGTGGCCACGCGCGAGTGGCGGAACTGGCAGACGCGCCAGGTTTAGGTCCTGGTGTCTTCGGACGTGTGGGTTCGAGTCCCACCTCGCGCACCACGCGGCGACGCCACGTCGGGTCGACGACGCCGTCCGGGCGGCCCCGTCCTCGTCTCCCGTGACCCGCGAAATCCCGTGACGGCGGGCACGGCGAGGCGTATCGTCGAACACGACGGGTCGCGCGGGTCGCGAGCCGCCGTGGGGTGCGAAAGGACGGGCCTCATGACCTCGTTGGCAGCCTTCGTCAAGGCGCGCGTCAGAGAGCTGCTGGCCCACGACGGACGCCACCGCGCCGGCCGACCCCGGCACGTGCTCGACGCCGACGAGGTCACCCGGCTGCGCGAGCTGCACGACACGGCCGACCGGTACGAGCGCGGGCTGTTCGGGCCGACCGAGGAGGCGCTCGCGGAGGGCCTGATGCGCGAGCGCGCCGCCGACTTCGCCGACCACCCCGACTACCGCGACGAGTGGCAGCACGAGGCGCGTCGGACCAGGTGAGCGGTCGAGCGGACCGGACGTGTCCCCGCCGCCACCACACCAGGTTGCACGTGTCACCCATCGGCGTACCGTGGTGGGATCGCTCTCACGAGCCCGACCCGCGGCCGGCAACGACGCCGACAAGGGGGCCGCGGACGGGCACGCGCAGGAGCGGCTGATCCGAGGTGACGAACGATGACGTTCACGAACGACCCGGCCCGACGACGGCGTACCGCCCGCGTCGCAGCCCTCGCCCTGCTGGTCGGCGGCGCCACGGCCGCCACCGCTCCCCCGGCCACCGCCGACGTCGTGGACGTCGGCGCCGGGAGCTACACCACCGACGCCGTCGGCCCCGCACCGCAGGGGTGCGACGCCGTCGAGGCCGACCCCCGCGCGTTCGTGACCGACGACGCGCCACCGACGCCGCTGCCCACCAACGACTGGTGGACGTCGCTGGCCTACAAGGTCTTCGACTGCTCGTTCAGCGCCCCGCTGCACGCCCACCCGGCCTCGTACCTGCCCTCGGCCGGCGGGCTCGGGATCTCGTACACGACGCAGGCCACCGTCAGCGGGAACGGGTCCGGAGTCTCCGAGTACCACTACGAGTACGCCGAGGACCTGCGCGCCGGCGTCGTCGGTCTGGACGCCCCGCACGTAGCCGTCGCCGGCTGGACCGACTGGACCGTCACGCCCGCGTGGGACGACGGCGTGCGGTCGCTGCGCGCGACCATCGGCCACGGGTTGCCCGTGGCCTGGTTCCGGGCCACCGGCGGCGACGCCCTGCTGACCCTGAACGGCTCGCCCGACGTCTGGCTCGACGAGCCAGGTCGCGTCGGCCTCACCGTCGGCGGCGCCGACTACCTCGCCGTCGTGCCCGAGGACGTCTCCTGGACGCGCTCCGGCACCTCGTTCACCGCGCCGGCCAAACGCTTCGCCGTCGCGCTGCTGCCCGACGTCGGGTCCGGTGCGCGCGACGGCCTCGTCGCGGCGTACACCGACGCCGCCCGGTCGCCGGTGACCGGCACCCGCGCCGACTACACCTACGACGCCGCGGCCTCCCAGGTCCTCACGACCTACCGGTTCGAGACCACGCCCTGGCCGGGAGCCGACGACGGCGGCACGGTGGCGGCGCTGTACCCGCACCAGAGCGCCTACCTCACCTCGGGCGACCCCGACGGGGCCACGTACACCTCGCCGCGGGGGGACATGGCCGTCCTGACGGGAGTCTCGCGGTTCACCACCGCGACCCCGTACGGCGGCGTGCTGCCGGAGATCCCGGCCGTGGCGACGGCGACGGGCGCGGGTCGCGACCGGCTCGAGGCGCTGCTCGACGAGATCGACGACCCCCTCGACCAGCGCGAGGCCGACACGTACTGGACCGGCAAGGCGCTCGGACGCGCCACCCGCATCGTGGAGATCGCCGACCAGCTCGGCCGCACCGCACAGCGCGACGCCGCCCTCGCCGCCGTCCGTGACGTGCTCACCGACTGGTTCACCGCCACGCCGGGCACGACCGAGCAGGTCTTCGCCTACGACGCCGACTGGGGCACGCTCGTGGGCCACGCCGGCTCCTACGGCTCGGACACCGAGCTCAACGACCACCACTTCCACTACGGCTACTTCGTCGCCGCCGCGGCGACGCTGGCCCGGTTCGACCCGCAGTGGGCGGCCGACTACGGGCCGATGGTGGACCTGCTGATCCGGGACGCCGACGGCTACGACCGTGACGACGACCGGTTCCCGTACCTGCGCGACTTCGACGTCTACGCCGGGCACGACTGGGCGTCGGGCCACGGGGCGTTCGCCGCGGGGAACAACCAGGAGTCCAGCTCCGAGGGCATGAACTTCGCCGGCGCCGTCGTGCAGTGGGGCGAGGCCACCGGTGACACGGCCGTGCGCGACGCCGGCGTCTACCTGTACGCCACGCAGGCCGCGGCCATCCAGCGCTACTGGTTCGACGTCGACGGCACCGCCTATCCCGAGGAGTTCGAGCATCCCGTCGTGGGCATGGTCTGGGGCGACGGCGGGGCGTACTCCACGTGGTTCACCGCCGAACCCGAGAAGATCCAGGGCATCAACACGCTGCCGATCACCGGCTCGCACCTCTACCTCGGCACCTCGCCGGAGACGGTGCGGTCCTCCTACGCCCACCTCGAGTCGGTCCTGGGCGGACCCCCGACGGTGTGGCAGGACATCCTGTGGAGCTACCTCGCGCTCGGCGACGCCCCACGGGCGCTGGACCTGCTCGACGGCAGGTCCTACACCCCGGAGGAGGGCGAGTCCCGGGCTCACACCTACCACTGGGTGACGAACCTGGCCGCCCTCGGGACGCTCGCCACCCAGGTGCACGCCGACCACCCGCTCGCGGCCGCGTTCGACGGCGACGACGGGCTGACGTACGTGGCGGCCAACGTCACCTCGGCACCGGTCACCGTGACGTTCTCCGACGGGACGGCGGTGGACGTGCCGGCAGGGCGCACGGTCGCGGTGGGCGCGCACGAGTGGTCCGGCGGCGGTGCACCGGGCGGGCCGACGCCGTCGCCCGACCCCACGCCGTCGCCGGACCCGACGGACGAGCCGACCGACGACCCGGACCCGAGCCCGGACCCCAGCGCGCCGGTGTGCCCGACGCCGTCCCCGGACCCGTCCCCCGACCCGACGGGCGGTCCCGGCTTCGCCGCCGAGCTGTTCCTGGGCCCCGACGGCGCCCTGACCGGCGGGGGCGGCGGCGACCGGAGGATCGAGCTCGCCTCCGCCGAGGGGCGGAACCGGGACGGGACCCCGCACCTGCCGGCCACCTTCACCGCGACCGGGCTGACGGCGTCGTACACCGGCGCCGACACGGCGTTCTCGCTGGCCGTGGACGGCGGGAGCACCGTCGGCCTGGCCGTCCAGACGCGTGTCAGCTACGACCTGACCGGGGACGGCACCGTCGACCGCGTCGAGACGTACGCCTACTTCGCCACCGACCCCGTGCCGGGTGACGAGGCGTACACCGCGCAGGGCAGGCCGGTCACGACCGCCGGCGATCTCGGCGACCTGGACGGCGGCACCGTCCGGGTCGAGGTGTGGAGCGTGCTGGGCAGCGGCACACCGAGCCTGACCGGCGGGGCGTCGTCGTCGGTGACCCTGCCGTTCGAGTGACGCCACCCGGGCACGACGACGGCCGCACCGGAGTCCCGGTGCGGCCGTCGTCGGAGGGTGTTCAGGCCTGCTGCTGGCCGTCCTGGGAGGCCGCGATCTGCGCGCGGACCTCGTCCATGTCCAGGTCCTTGACCGCGTCGACGACCTGCTTGAGCTGCGGCGCCGGCAGGGCACCTGCCTGGTTGAAGACCAGGACGCCCTCGCGGAACGCCATGAGCGTCGGGATCGCGGTCACGCCGGCGGCGGACGCGATCTGCTGCTGCGCCTCGGTGTCGATCTTGGCGTGCACGACGTCGGCGTTCTGCTCGCTGGACGCCTCGAACACGGGGGCGAACTGGCGGCACGGTCCGCACCAGGAGGCCCAGAAGTCCACCAGCACGATGTCGTTGTCGGTGATCGTCTGCTCGAAGGTGTCGTCGGTGAGCTCGACGGTAGCCATGTGAAGTCCTCTCGTGGGTTGTCCACCTCGCACAGCGTCACCGGGGCTCCCCGTATTCCAGGGACCCGCGAGCGCGGCGTCGGTGCAGGTGGGACACGGACCCGGCACCCGGGTCGGCCGCACCGCACCGGGGCTGGTAGAAACGAGGGGTGACCGACACCGCCGAGTTCCCCCCTGACGACGACCGCGGTCCGGAGCCCGGACCGGCCGGCTGGCTGAGCGCCGAGGACATCGCCGCCGTGCGCGCCCAGCTGCCGCTGGTGTACGTCGACGCGATCCCCGTGCACGTGGACGAGTCGGGCGACGTCGTCGAGGTCGGCCTACTGCTGCGGGCCACGCCGCTCGGCACCATGACCCGCGCCCTGGTCACGGGCCGCGTGCTCTACCACGAGCGGGTGCGCGACGCGCTGCTGCGCCACATCGAGAAGGACCTCGGGCCGGTCGCGCTGCCGCAGGTCCCCGCCTCGCCCCAGCCGTTCACGGTGGCGGAGTACTTCCCCACGCCGGGCATCACCCCGTTCCACGACCCGCGACAGCACGCGATCTCGCTGGCCTACGTGGTGCCGGTCAACGGGGACTGCCGGCCGCAGCAGAACGCGCTCGACCTGGCCTGGCTCACCCCCGAGGAGGCGTGCAGCGACACCGTGCAGGCCGAGATGGTCAACGGTCAGGGCACCCTGGTGCGCCAGGCGATGGCACATGTGGGCCGACTCGACTGATCGCGAGGTAGGCAACCTCACCGCGGTGTAGGCACGCTCGCGTCGAGGTAGGCACGCTCGCGTCGAGGTAGGCACGCTCGCGTCGGGGTAGGCGACATCGGCACGAGGTAGCGCTGCCTCACGCCCGACGGCGCGGCCAGGTTGCCTATGTCGCGAGAGAGTTGCCTACCTGGGCCCCCCGTGGCCTACCTCGCGGTGACGTTGCCTACGTCGCGGGGTCCTGGAGGTCGAGGTGGTGCCAGTCGGCCAGGTCGGCCCGCATGCGCCGGTCATGGGTGGCGACGACGACGGCCGCGGACGTGCGCTGCAGCGCGAGCGTGAGGGCGTCCACCAGGTCGACGGACAGGTGGTTCGTCGGCTCGTCGAGCACCAGCAGGTGCGGCGCGTGCAACAGGGCGAGCGCGACGTCGAACCGGCGCCGCTGCCCCACGCTCAGCTCGCGCAGAGGCCGCTCCAGCTCGGCCTCGCTCAGCAGGCCCAGGGCGGCGACGGGCACGAGGTGGTCGGGGTCCAGCTCGCCGCGCGACAGCAGCTCGAGCGCCTCGGCCGCGTACGCGTCGAAACCGGACCGCGCCGCGTCGGGGCCGTCGTCGGGCACCCGCCCCTCCTGCCCGACGACGCCGATGCGCACGCCCTCGCGCAGCGTGCGGCTCCCGCGTGCCAGGGGCAGCGTGCCGCACAGCGCCCCGAGGAGCGTCGACTTGCCGGTGCCGTTGGCGCCGGTCACGAGCAGCCGGCCCGACGGCGGGACGGCCAGCCGGGTGCCGGGCAGGTCGACCCGCACGGCACCGTCCGGGGCCTCGACCCGGGGCGAACGCAGCTCCACCAGGGCGTCGGCCGCGTCCCACCCCGGTGACATCGACGGCAGGTCGGGGAACGCGAGCTCCTGCGGGGGCGGTGGGACGTCCACGGCCTCGGCCTTGAGCTGCTCCACCAGCCGGTCGGCGGCCTTGACGTGGATGCGCGCACGGGTGCCGCAGCGGTGCTTCTGCGAGCCCTTGGGCGGGCGCCACTCGTCGGAGAGCCCCTCGTAGGAGCGGTCCAGACGGAACTCGAGCGCCGCCCGCCGCTCCTGCTCGGTGCGGTACCGCTGACGCCAGCGGGCCAGCATCTGCGCCTTGTTCAACCGGTAGGAGTGGTAGCCCGGCTGCCCGTAGAGCACCGGTGGCCCGTCCATCGAGGGATCGAGGTCGTAGACCGCGGTGGCGACGTCGTCGAGCAGCTCGCGGTCGTGGCTGACGAGCACGACGCCGCCGCGCCAGGACTGCAGCGTCTCGGTCAGGTAGGCGACGCCGGAGTCGTCGAGGTGGTTCGTCGGCTCGTCCAGGAGCAGCAGGTCGGCCCGCTCGGCCAGGTGGCAGGCCAGCCGGACCCGGTAGCGCTGCCCCACCGAGAGGGTCTCCAGCGGCCGGGTCAGGTCGCGCACCGCACCGAGCCGGCTCAGCGCCTCGTCGACGCGCCGGTCCGCGTCCCAGGCGGCGAGGTGCTCCACCCGTGCGAGCACGTCGGACAGCTCGGCCAGGTCACCGCCGTCGTGGTCGAACCCGGCGGCCACGGCCTCCAGCTCGGTGACCAGCGCGCGCAGGTGGGCGAGCGTGTCCTCGACGAGGTCGCCGACCGTCCGCCCGGGGGTCACATGGAGCTCCTGCGTGACGAGCGCGATGCTCCCTGCACGGCGCACCTCACCGGCCGAGGGCGTCAGGTCCCCGGCGAGCAGGTGCAGCAGCGTCGACTTGCCGGACCCGTTCTCCCCCACCACACCGAGCCGGACGCCGTCCGACACCCGGACCTGCGCGTCCTGCAGGACGGGCCGGCCCGGGTAGGCGAAGGCGAGGTCGGTGGCCACGAGATGCACCGGAACAGCCTAGGTGGATTCCTCGGTGCCTCAGCCTGTGATCGATGCACCCGGACGGGAGTGGCTCGCGAGCCACTCCGCGATCTGCTCCACCGGCAGGTGCGGACCCGCGACGGTCAGGACGAACGACTCCGCCTCGTCGTCACCGGCCCCCAGGTGAAGACCCGCCAGTCGATACGTCCGCAGGACGAGGATCCAGGACAGGCGCTCGTTGCCGTCGACCAAGGGATGCAGCCGGTTGACGGTGTCCATCAGGGCGGCGGCCTTGGCATGCACTCCCGGGTACAGCTCGACGCCGAAACGGACGCCGGCGGGCCGGGACAACGCGTGGACCAGGGCGCCCGGCTCGCGCTCCTGCCATCCGAACCGCCGACAGATCGCCAGGGTGTCGGCCTGCGTGGGCAGCCCCGTCACGCGAGGCGGTCCAGGAGCGGTCCCCACCGCTCGGTGACGTCGTCGAGGAACGACTCGATGTCCGGGGCGGGCGTGGCGTCGAGAAGGCGGGCCAGCGCCTCGCCCTGACTGATCCCCTGCGCCTCGGCACGCTCGCGCAGCCGGTCACGCACCGCGGCCGGCACCTTGATCGTGGTCATCGTCATACCTCGGAGTATACCGTTCGACGGCGGCGACGGGCCGGTCCGCGTCAGCGCCCGACGACAGGTCATCGTCGAAGGAATCGCACTTCGCCTCGGCGGGGTAGGGCGTCGCCCGGCTCTCGTGCCGGAATCGACGGAAGAAGCTGCCGGTCTCCGCCGCGACCGCTGCGTGGCGACGCAGGACCGCCGCGACACCGGGTGGGACCCCGTACGGCAGCTCCCCGGCCGCGCAGTCGTCCACGAACGCCCGTCGCCGGTCCGGGCCGTACCCGAACAGCTCGACGACCAACCAGTTCACGAGGCACGTTGCGGCGTAAGCCCGGTCGTAGCCGCGGAACCGATCGACGAAACCCACCTCGTCCGGGGCGAGGTCGAACCCGGACGAGACCGCCAGGCCGTAGTCGGCGAAGTACAACCGATCGCCGTCGGTGAGGATGTTCTCGAAGTGTGCGTCGAGGTGCAGCAGGCCGTGAGAGCCCAAGAACGCGACGCCGGCCTCCAGCTCGCGTTCGACCATCGCGCACGCCTGCTCGGCGTCCGCGCCACCCGCCGCGACCTGCTGCCCGAACCAGTCGTGCAGGGTCTGCGGGAGGTACTCCAGGAACAACGTCAGGCTCGCCGTCGACTCGCGCAGCGCCTCGATCCGGCGCCGGACGGCACCGCCGCCACCCCAGTAGGCGACGGCGCGGTCCACGTCTGCCAGCTCGTCGGGCAGCGGTCGGCCGGAGTCCGTCAGCACGCGCCAGTGGTAGGTCAGGGGGAACGAGTCGTGGTCCCCCGCGAGCACCCAAACGGTGGTGAGGGCATGCACGGCCAGCTCGCGCCACGCACCGAACCCGGAGCTGCCGATGCTGCCGACGCCAAGGTGGCAGGACATCGGCAGGCCGAACAGGTTCGCGGTCGAACCGACGTTCTCCGGCTGCCGTTCCAGGTCGGTCAGTCGCACCTGCTTGACGAAGACGGGGACACCGTCGACCTCCATCCGCAGGGTCTGCCCACCGATCCCGGCCCCGACCGGGACGGCCGCCTCCACGAGCTCACGCAGCTCCCGGTCGCTGCACCGCGAGAGCGCCGTCGACACGACGCCGTAGTCGGCTCGCCGAGCGCGGTCGCGCAGGTCCGCGGTCGTCACCGCGGGCCGTGGTCCACGTCGGCACCGGACCACAGGTCGCCGCACTCGACCTCGACCGCCCCGTGCGCGGCGAGGTAGCGCCCGGCACCGGCATCGCCGGCCAGGGTCTCCCGGACCCCGGCCCAGTGGGCGCGGCCCAGCAGCACAGGGTGGCCGGGCCGACCGGCGTAGACCGCACGCGCGAGGACGTCCGACGGCGCACGCTCCCCGCCGGCTCGCCGCAGCACGCGCCGCACGGCCTCGGGCGGCGCGTCGGGGGTGTCGACGGGCGTCACGACCAACGCCTCGGCGTCGCTCGGAACCACGGCGTCGAGCCCGGCCCGCAGGGTCGCCGCGAGCCCGTCGGCCCAGTCGTCGACCACCACCACGCGGGCCGACGGCGGGACCAGCGCGGCCACGTCCGCTCCCCGCGCGCCGACGGCGACCAGCACCTCGTCGCACCCGGCCGCGACGAGCATCCGCACGGCCCGCTGCACCCACGGTTCGCCCGCCGTCGTGCGTGCGAGCCCCTTGGGTCCGCCGAACCGCGACCCCGCTCCTGCGGCCAGGACCAGCCCTGTCGTGCGCACGGCCACTCCCTTCGCTGCGGCGTCATCGCAGCGTAGCCCGCGCGAAACATCCCCCCGGCACACTTCAGCCCATGCTTGAGATCGCCCGCGACCTGCTGCCTCTGGCCCGGTCGGGATCACCGGTCGCCGTGGTGACCGTGACCCGTGTCGCCAGCAGCGCGCCGCGGGGTGTCGGCGCCGCGATGGCGGTCACCGGCGACGGCGCGGTGCTCGGCTCGATCTCGGGCGGCTGCGTCGAGGCCGATGCCGTGGTGCTCGCCCACGCGGCGCTCGCCACCGGGCGTCCGCAGTCGGCCCGGTTCGGGTTCGACGACGCCGCCGCCCACGCCGCGGGCCTGGCCTGCGGCGGGCAGGTCGACGTCCTCGCCCAGCGCCTCGACCCGGCCGACGCGATCACGATGCGGGCGCTGGAGGGCGCGGCTGCCGACAGGCCCGCCGTCCTCGCGGTCGTCACGACCGGCCCGCACACCGGCCTGACCGTGGACGCGACCACGCTGGACGCCGCCACCACGGCCTGCCTCGCCGACCGCGAGACCCGGCTCCTGCCCGGTGCGCACGACGGCGCGGACCTGCTGGTCCTGCAGCGCGCACCGCGCGCACGCCTGATCGTCCTCGGCGCCGGTGAGCACGCCGCCGCGCTGTGCCACGTCGGTGCCGCGGCGGGCTTCGCGGTGACCGTGTGCGACCCGTGGGCTACGCTCGTCACCCGCGAGCGGTTCCCCGCGGCCGACGAGCTCGTCGTCGCGCTCCCCCACGAGTACCTCGCCGGGCTGGCCGCGCACGAGACCGACGCCCGCACGGCCGTATGCGTGCTCACGCACGACGAGCGGCTCGACGTCCCCGCGATCCACCAGGCCCTGTCGATGCCGGTGGGCTTCGTCGGAGCGATGGGCGCCCGGGCCACCGTCGCCCACCGTGCCGCGCGGTTGCGCGACGCCGGTGTGGACGACGTCGACCTCGCCCGACTGCACTCCCCTCTCGGGCTCGACCTGGGGGGCTCGACCCCCGAGGAGACGGCGCTGTCGGTCCTGGCCGAGATCGTCGCCTCACGGCACGGCGGCTCCGGCCACGCCCTGCGCGAGGCGAGCGGCCCGATCCACCGGGGCTCCGCCGTCGTGCCCCATGCCAGAGCCACGGCGTGCCCGGCGCCGCCCACGCAGTCCCTCGCCCGACCCGGAGGCACCCGACCATGACCCGCACCCTCATCGAGAACGGCCACGTCGCCACCGTCGACGCCACCGGCACCGAGCACACCGCCGGGCACGTCGTCCTCGACGGCGGTGAGATCGTGGCCGTGGGAGCGGGCCGCGCGCCGGAGCACCTGCGTGCCGGTGCCGACGTCGTCGACGCGACCGGCTGCCTGGTCACGCCGGGCCTGGTCAACACCCACCACCACCTGTACCAGTGGCTCACCCGCGGATACGCCCAGGACTCGATCCTGTTCGACTGGCTCACCGCGCTGTACCCGCTGT
Source organism: Isoptericola aurantiacus (assembly GCF_044769875.1). NCBI lineage: Bacteria > Bacillati > Actinomycetota > Actinomycetes > Micrococcales > Promicromonosporaceae > Isoptericola > Isoptericola aurantiacus. The sequence goes on along the minus strand of NZ_JBJBAE010000001.1, from coordinate 1,441,447 downwards.
GGTCCCGGATCGACGCCGACCTGACCAGCACCGGGGCGGCCGGCGCGATGGCGGTCCTCGCACGGTCGGGCTGCACCACCGTGGGCGACCACCACTACGTGTTCCCGCAGGGCTCGGGCGACATCGTCGGCGGGATCGTCGAGGCGGCGTCCCGCGTCGGCCTCCGCCTGCACGCCACCCGCGGGTCCATGGACCTGGGCGCCTCCCAGGGCGGTCTGCCGCCGGACTTCGCCGTCGAGACCACGGACGCGGCCCTCGCGGCGTCGGCCGAGGCCGTCGAGAGGTACCACGACGCTTCGCGCGACGCGATGGTGCGCGTCGCGATCGCCCCGTGCTCACCGTTCTCCGTGACCGCCGACCTGCTGCGCGAGGCCGCCACGCTGGCCCGCTCGCTCGACGTGCGCCTGCACACCCACGCCTCGGAGACCGCCGAGGAGGACGCCTACTGCCTCGAGCACTTCGGCACCAGCCCGACGCAGTACCTGGAGGACCAGGGCTGGCTCGGCCCCGACGTCTGGATGGCGCACTGCGTGCACCTCGACGCCCCCGCGATCGAGCGGTACGCCGCCACCGGCACCGGCGTGGCGCACTGCCCGTCGTCGAACGGACGGCTCGCCGCAGGCATCGCGCCCGTGCGTGCCCTGCTGGACGCCGGGGTGGCGGTGGGGCTCGGCGTCGACGGCGCCGCCTCCAACGAGTCGGGTCAGCTCGGCGTCGAGATCCGCGAGTCGGTGCTCATGAACCGGCTGCGCACCGGCGCGGACTCGATGAGCGTCCGCGACGGGCTGCGGGCCGCCACGATGGGGGGCGCGCGGGTCCTGGGGCGGGGCGACGAGATCGGCTCGCTCGAGGTCGGCAAGCTCGCCGACGTCGCCGTCTGGCAGGTCGACGGCGTCGAGCACGCCGGCATCCTCGACCCCGTCGCCGCGCTCGGGCTCGGCGCGCTGCCGCCCCTGAAGCGGCTGTACGTCGCCGGGCGCGCCGTCGTCGAGGACGCGACGCTGACCACCACCGACGAGCGCAAGCTCGCCCACGAGGTGACCCTGGCCTCGCGCGAGCTCGCCGAGCGGCTCTGATGGACGTCACGTCCGTCACCGGCTTCCGCACCGCCCGCACGCGCGCCGACCTCGTGCTGGACCCCGGCGAGGTCTTCCTCGGCGGGGGCACCTGGCTGATGAGCGAGCCGCAGCCCGGCACCACCGGGTTCGTGGACCTCACCACGCTCGGCTGGCCCGACCTCGAGGTGAGCGCCGACGGCCTGCGCATCGCGGCGACCTGCACCATCGCGACCCTGCGCGGCTGGGCCGAGGGCCGCGGCGCCGATCCCGTCCCGTCGGACTGGTCCGCGGTCGCGATGATCCCCGACGCCGCCGACGCGCTGCTGGCCTCCTTCAAGATCTGGAACACGGCCACCGTCGGCGGCAACGTCTGCCGGGCCTTCCCCGCCGCCGCGATGGTCTCCCTGGCCGTCGCGCTCGACGGCGTCGCCGAGGTGTGGACGCCCGACGGCGGCACGCGCCACCTGCCCGTCGCGGACCTGGTCACCGGGCCCGGCGAGACCGCGCTGCGCCACGGCGAGGTGCTGCGCGCGATCGAGCTGCCCGCGAGCGCCCTGCGCTCGCGCGCCGGGCTGCACAAGATCGCCCTGGCCGAGCTCGGCCGCTCCGGCGCCGTCGTCTCGGGCCGCCGCGACGCCGACGGCACGTGCGTCGTCGTGGTCACCGCCGCCGTCGAGCGACCCGCCGTGCTGCGGTTCGCCGCGCTGCCCGACGCCGCCACGCTCGCGGCCGCCGTCGGCGACCTCGACGGCTGGTACACCGACTCGCTCGGCGCGGCCGACTGGCGGCGCGGCGTGAGCGTCGTCCTCGCCGAACGGCTGCGCCGGGATCTCGCCGGCGACCCGGAGGACCCCGCATGAAGATTCACGTCAACGGGAGCGGCCACGACACCGACCCGCGCCCCGGGCAGTGCCTGCGCACCCTGCTGCGCGAGCACGGGCACACCGAGGTCAAGAAGGGGTGCGACGCGGGCGACTGCGGGGCCTGCGCGGTGCTGCTGGACGGCAAGCCCGTGCACTCGTGCATCGTGCCGGCCCCGCGCGCCGAGGGCGCCCAGGTCACCACGGCAGCGGGCCTCGCCCCCGGCGACGACCTGCACCCGGTGCAGGAGGCGCTCATCGAGGAGTTCGGCTTCCAGTGCGGGTTCTGCACCCCCGGGATGAGCGTCACCGCCTCCTGCCTGACCGCCGACGACCTGCCCGACCTCGACCGGCGGCTCAAGGGCTCGCTGTGCCGCTGCACCGGCTACCGCCCGATCCGCGCGGCGATCCGCAAGGTCCTCGACGACGGCGCACCGACCGCGGCGGGCTCGACCCCGCGGCACGCGACGGACGACGGCGACACACCGGCCGGGGTCGGACGCTCGGTCTCCCCCGAACCCGCCCGGCGCGTGGTCCAGGGCCTGGAGCCGTACACCTTCGACACCCCGGAGGCCGCCGGCACGCTCGTGCTGCGCGTCCTCGGCTCGCCGCACGCGCACGCCCGCATCACCGCGATCGACACCGCCGCCGCCCGCACGCTGCCCGGCGTCGTCGCCGTCCTCACCCACGCCGACGCCCCCGCGAGACGGTTCTCCACCGCCCGCCACGAGCACCGCACCGACGACCCCGACGACACCCGGGTGCTCGACGACACGGTCCGGTTCGTCGGGCAGCGCGTCGCCGCCGTCATCGCCGAGACCGCCGAGATCGCCGACGCCGCGCTCCGGCTGATCGACGTGACCTACGAGCCGCTGCCGTTCGTGCTCGACGCCGAGGAGGCTCGGCAGCCGGGCGCCCCGGTGGTCCACCCCGACCGGCCGGTCGCCGTCCAGGCCGACCCCGAGCGCCCCAACGTGCTCGGCAGCCTGCACGCCGGCATCGGCGGCGACGTCGACGCGGCGCTCGCCGCGAGCGCCGTCACCGTCGGCGGGGCGTGGCAGACCGGGCGGGTGGCGCACGCCCAGCTCGAGACGCACGGCGCGCTCGGCCGGCTCGACGACGACGGCCGGCTCGTCATCCGCTCCAGCACCCAGGTACCGTTCCTCACCCGCAACGAGCTCGCCCACGTCTTCGACCTGCCCCGCGACCGCGTGCGCGTGCACGCCGCGCGGGTGGGCGGCGGGTTCGGCGGCAAGCAGGAGATGTTCGTCGAGGACATCGTGGCGCTCGCCGTGCTCACCACCGGCCGCCCGGTGTCCTACGAGTTCTCCCGCACCGACGAGTTCCGGCGGGCGGCGCTGCGCCATCCGTTCCGGGTGGAGGTCTCGCTCGGCGCGACGACGGACGGGACGCTGACGGCCCTGAAGGTGGACGTGCTGAGCAACACCGGCGCGTACGGCAACCACGGCATCGGGGTGCTGTTCCACTCGGTGTCGGAGTCGATCAACGTCTACCGCTGCCCGGTCAAGCGCGTGGACGCCGAGTCCGTGTACACGAACGCGGTGCCGTCGGGGGCGTTCCGCGGGTACGGGCTGGGGCAGGTGATCCTCGGCGTGGAGTCGGCGATGGACATGCTCGCGCAGCGGCTCGGGATCGACCCGTTCGAGCTGCGCCGCCGCAACGCGGTGCGCGACGGGGACCCGTTGCTCACGGTCGACGACGAGCCCGAGCCGGACCTGCGGTGGGGCAGCTACGGGCTGGACCAGTGCCTCGACCTCGCCCAGGACGCGCTGCGGCGCGGCAACGGCGTCGAGGCCCCGCCCGGGTGGCGGGTCGGCGAGGGCATGGCGATCGCGTTCATCGCGGGGGCGGCACCGGGCGGCCACCACGCGCACGCAGCCGCGTCGCTGCGCCCGGACGGCACGTTCGCGCTGTCGGTCGGGACGGCCGAGTTCGGCAACGGCACGAGCACCGTGCACCGGCAGATCGCCGCCTCGACCCTGGCGGCGACGCCGGACCGGATCGTGCTGCGGGCCTCGGACACCGATCTGGTGGACCACGACACGGGCGCGTTCGCGTCGGCGGGCACGGTCGTGGCCGGCAAGGCGTTGGCGCGCGCCTGCACGGCGCTGCGCGGCCTGATGATCGACGTCGCCCGGCAGGTGTCCGACGGCGGTACCCCGGCGGGAGGCGCCGCTCCGCGGGCGGAGCTCGTCGCGGCCGGCGTGCGGGTGGGCGAACGGCTCGTGGGCTTCGACGAGATCGTGAGCGCCGCCGGGGACCCGGAGAGCCGCGAGCTGACGACCCACGGCAGCGACGACGGCAAGGAGCGGAGCCTGGCCTTCAACGTGCACGCGGTGCGGGTCGCCGTCGAGGAGGAGACCGGCTCGGTGCGCGTGCTGCAGTCGGTGCAGGCCGCGGACGCCGGGTTCGTCATGAACCCGGCGCAGTGCCGCGGCCAGGTCGAGGGCGGCGCGGCCCAGGGGCTCGGCAGCGCGCTGTACGAGGAGGTGCTGGTCGACGACCGCGGGGCCGTGACGAACCCGGCGTTCCGCACCTACCGCGTCCCGCAGTCGGCCGACGTCCCCGACACGGAGGTGTACTTCGCCGACACCTTCGACACGATCGGGCCGTTCGGCGCGAAGTCGATGAGCGAGTCGCCGTACAACCCGGTGGCGCCCGCCGTCGGCAACGCGATCGCCCGGGCGCTGGGACGGCGGCCGTTCCGTCAGCCGTTCACCCGCGAGCGCGTGTGGCGGCTGGCGCAGGAGGGGTGACGCTCTGGCGATCCCGCAGGTCAGACCGAACGCTGCCACACGACGGTCTAGCCATGCGGCTCGGAATGCTCTAGAGTTGACCCATCAAGATCAGCCCGCTCGCCTCACGGCTCGGGCTGATTTTCTTTTTTGCCAGGAGACGCATGGTCGCGTACACGAAGCCGTGGCTCTCGGTCGACGAGCAGGTCGCCCGGCTTGCCTCCCGCGGGGTCGACGTTCACCCCGAGGCTCGCACAGCCGCTCTGCTGCGGTCCGTGGGCTACTACCGACTCACGGGCTACCTGTACCCCTTTCGTCGTTCCGAATGGCGTAGCACCGAGGACGGATCAGGACTGCAGGTCCTGAGCGACGACAAACCCGGAACCCGCATCGATCACGCCGCGGAACTCATCGACTTCGTCGCCCCTGAACTCCCGACCGATCACGGACTTGCACTCCTGCCGGCGAGGCTCTCGAAAACGTGAAGCGCCCCAGGTTCCATGCCGCTCCTATGCGGGTTGAACCTGCTCGGTGAGAGCAGCGTAGTGGGCGGTCTCGAACTCGGTCGGGGTGTTCATGCCGAGGGTGCCGTGCAGGCGCCGGTTGTTGTACCAGTCGACCCAGCCGGCGGTCGCGTACTCGACGTCCGCGATGGTCTTGTAGGGGCCGTCGTGGAACACGGTCGTGCGGATGCATTCGGCCTTGTAGAGGCCGTTGATCGTCTCCATCAGGGCGTTGTCGTATGCGTCGCCGACGGACCCGATCGACGGGCTGATGCCCTCGAGCTCGAGACGCTCGGTGTAGTGGATCGATGTCTACTGGCTGCCGGCATCGCTGTGGCAGATCAGCCCGCCGGGAACCGGGGTGCCCTCGCGGTCGCGTTGCCAGATCGCCATCCGCAGCGGGGCCTCGACGAGCTGGACGTCCTTGGCCGTCGCGGCGTGCCAGCCCACGATCTTCTGGGCGTAGCAGTCGACGATGAACGCGACGTAGACCCATCCGGCCCAGGTGCGCACGTAGGTGAAGTCGCCGACCCACTTCGTGTTGGGTTCACTGGCAGTGAAGTCACGGTCGAGGAGGTCACCGGCCCGCTTGCCGTCCTTGGCCGGCACCGTCGTGCGGATCCCCTTGTCGCGCCGGACCCCGGACAGACCCAGCTGCCGCATCGCGCGGTCGACCGCACCCCGCGAGGCGCCCGCCACCTTGTGCCGGCGGATGTAGGCGCCCATCTTGCGGCGCCCGTACAAGCCCTCCGGAGTCAGCCGACGTCGCCCACCATCCCAAGTCCACGCGACGTCGCGCACGGCGTCCAGGACGATCGCGTCGCTGATCGTGCGGGCCGCCACCGGGCGGCCCTGTTGCTTCCAGACCCGGTAGGTGCGCGCGGCGATCTGACAGCCCTGCTCACGCAAGACCCGACAGACCGACTCGACCGCGTGCCCCTGAGCGCGCATCTCGTCGATGAACGCGCGGATCATCGGCCGCGGGGGTCGAGCTCCCCCACGAAGAAAGACGTCGCGGCCTTCAAGATCGCCACGTCCTCCCGCAACCGGCGGTTCTCCGCCCGCAGCCGTTTGATCTCCTCGGACTCCTCGCTCGTGGTCCCCGGGCGGTCGCCGGAATCGACCTGCGCCTGGCGCACCGAGCGGCGCACGGTCTCCACGCTCAGCCCGGTCTGGCGGGCCACCGCCTCGCACGCCGCGGTCAACGACGGGTACTCCCCACGGTGCTCGGTCACCAGACGCACCGCCCGGGCCTTCACCTGCGGATCAATCTTCTTGGGCACGGGCCCATCCTTCCTGACTGTCGACTCAGAAAGGAACGGCATGAAACCTGGGGCGCTTCACCACGGTCGGGGTGATCGGATACGTTCGGTTGCCGCGCCGGACGAAGGGCACCAAGCCCCAGGAACAGGCGTTCGACTCGGGGCCGGAGCCTCAGAAGTAGAAGCAAGTTGCGCCTCGCAGCGTGGATCAGGGCCGTCAGTATATGCTGACAGGCCCTGACGCTTGAGTCCGACGAAGAAGCTCATGACCAGCTGGACTACACCCGCAACGTCGCTGCGCATCATGCACGCCTCTTCAACCAGAAGCTCCAGTACGCGCCGGGCACGCCGAGCCCGAAGCAGATCGGACAGACGACTCGTCGACCTCGTCCAGCAGCTCCCCGCATCGGACTCCGTCGGCGAAGCGTCAATGGGTATTCCCGACCGCTGGGACGAGCTTCAGCGGCTCAACGCAGTTGAGGGTGTAGCAGGGGTCTGAAGCCTCCGGCTTCCAGGAGCGAGCGGGCGATGTAGTGGTTGAGGTTGCGGAAGCCGAGGGCGGATCCGCGCAGGTGTTCGAGGCGCCCGTTGATTGCCTCGGTCGGTCCGTTGCTGGTGCCGGGCAGGTCGAAGAACGCGAGCACGTCGGTGGCGCGCTTGGTCAACGTCCGCCCGAGGGTGACGAGCTCGCTCAGTGCCGCCGGAACGCCGCGGCTCAGGGAGTCGATGACGGCGCTCATCAGCGCACGGCCCTGGGCGCGGTCGGGGTGGCGGTAGGCGGTGATCACGCGCTAGTAGATGCCCCAGGTCGCCTCGACGGGCACGTGTTCCTCGGTGGCGAACAGCGCTTCCAGCCGGGTCTTCTGCTTGTCGGTCAGCAGGCCGGCGCCGGTGTGCAGGGTCCGCCGCGCGCGATACAAGGGGTCTTTGGCGCGGCCGCGGTGGCCGTGCAAGTCGAGCTGGACTCGGCGGCGGCAGCGGTCCAGGGCGTCACCGGCGAGTGGCACGACGTGGAACGGGTCCATCACGGCGGTCGCGTCGGGCAGCTCTTCGGCCGCAGCGGTCTTGAACCCGGTGAACCCGTCCATCGCGACGACCTCCACCTGATCGCGCCAGGTCTTCGGACGGGTGGTGAGCCAGGACTTGAACGCACTCTTGGAGCGCCCTTCGACCATGTCGAGCAGGCGGGCCGGACCGGTGCCGTCGCGGATCGGGGTCAGGTCGATGACCACGGTCACGTACTTGTCCCCGCGGCGGGTGTGCCGCCACACGTGCTCGTCGACGCCGACAGTGGTGACGCCGTCGAACCGAGCCGGATCGTCGATCAGCAGGCGGCGTCCCTCGGCCAAGACGGCGTCGTTCGCGGTGTGCCACGACACCGCGAGGGCCTCGGCAACCCGCGCCACGGTCAGGTGCTGAACGACGAGCCCGACCAGGGCCCAGCGCACCGCCGCCCGCGACAACTTCGCCCTCGGCTCCGCCGCCGCCGAGGTGTCCTGACGCCACACCCGGGCGCAGCCCGCGCAGCGATAGCGGCGCACCCGGACCAGCAGCGTCGTCGGCCGCCACCCGAAGGGCTCGTGCGCCAGCCGTCGGGTCACCGTCCCTCGCGGCGTGGCCTCAGCGCCGCACCCGCGGCAGAACGCGTCGTCATCGCGGGCGACGACGCGGCACTCGAGCACCGCTCGGTCAGGCTCCAGATGTTGCCCGACCACGACGAGGCCGAGCTCGTCCAGGCGCGCGATGGTCGTCAAGTCAGGGGCAACGAAGGTAGCGACCCTTCTATGTCTGTCAAGCCACGATGGGCCCGGAGGAGAGCGTCATGTCGGCTGCCTCGTCGGCCCTGCTCGCGGCAGTGAGGGCGCGGTGGATCTGCCGGGCGAGATAGCGCTTGAGGATTCGACGGATCTCCCGCCGCGTGAGTCCTTCGGCCAGTCTTCGCTCGACATAGGCCTTCGTCTCCACGTCGTGGGTCATGCGCACGATGACTGCCATGTGCAGGGCCTTGTTCAGCCGTCTGTCGCCGCCGCGGTTGAGGCGGTGGCGGACGGTGTTGCCAGAGGACGCCGGGATCGGGCTGACGCCAGCGAGAGAGGCGAACGCTGCCTCCGAGTGCATGCGTCCGTCGTGCGACCATGCCGCCATCGCCACGGATGCGGTCACGGGGCCGATCCCGGGCTTGTCGAGCAGTACTCGCGCCGCGCTCTGTTTGAGCAGCGACGTGGTCGTCTTGACCTTCTCGGCAAGTTCCTGATCGAGGTCGAGGACGCGCTTGGCCAGTCGCACCGCCTCGGCGCGAGCGATGAACATCTCGGTCGCTTCCGAACGCGGATGCCACTTGGAGACCTCGATCACCTGCTTGCCGGTCAATGGCTTGCGGGCATCGATGCCCAGGTCGAGCACGCGCAGCAGGGCGATCAGAGCGTTGATAGTTCCGGTCCGTTCGGCGGTCATGTGGTCGCGCGCGGCCAGGAGAACCCGCAGAGCAGCTCGCACGCCGTCGTCCTTGCGCAGGTAGCGCAACTGGTCAGCCCGCAGCGGGAGAACCGAAGCCGCGACACGTCGCGCATCCAGAGGGTCGGACTTGCCGATACCGTGATTGGCCTTCGCGCTCATCCGCGCGGCTTCGACGACCTGGTAGCCCGCCTTCGTGACGGCGCGTGCCAGTTGCGCGCCGTAGGAGGCGGAGCACTCGATCACCCACAGGGCCTCGAGGTCTCCGCCTGTGCGGCGTCCTACCCACTCAAGCGCACGGGCCATCCCCGTGCGGGTCGCGGGGAACTCGGCCTCATCGACGCTCTCGCCATGAGGTGTCGCCAGGATCGACAGGGCGTGGTTGCGGGCGTGAGTGTCCACGCCGATGACGAATGGGCGCGTGTGCGCGACGATGGTCACAGCGGTCGGGGCCTTCCTCTTCCGGGACATGGTCCGGCCGCAACGGCCGGCGCTGGCCCGGGCGGGAGTCACGACGGGGCAGGACTGTGAATGAGTCACGACGCCCGCGCGAACGCAGGTGTTGGACAGCCTTCTGATCAGGCCACCGAGGTGGGCCGAGGACGGCGCCGGCCATCCCGCCGAGGCGGACACGTCGCTACCAAGGCACTCGCGAACGAGGCCAGTCATATACGGAGTCACATCTCGACAGGACGGCCGGAACCATCCTCAGCAGCAGGTCCCAGACCAGCCACCTGAAGCCCTACAGTCAGGCACGTCGAGGTCTTCTGGATGGGTGGCGTTGGACCCCCAGTCACCCGCCGAACACCCGAGCTCAAGGGATCGCGGCTCAACGCAGATGAGGCCAGAAAGTCCCGGCTATGAGAATGACCGGGACTTTCCGAAGACCTTCCGGCCCTGAAGCCGAAACCGTCCGTCCCGTCACCTTCTGGGTGTCGGTATGTGGTTAGCCCATCCGTCCTCCCTGACCGCCATCGGGGGCGATTTCGTCGATCCGTGCGAGGTCATCGATGGAGAGCGCGACGTCTGCGGCGGCGATGTTCTGCGCGACGCGGTCGGCGTTGCGGGAGCCGGGGATCGGGACGATGTCGTCCCTCTGTGCCAGCAGCCATGCCAGGGACAGCTGCGCCAGGGTGGCGCCCTTGCTCTCGGCGAGGTCGGTCAGCTGCTGCACCTTGGCGATGTTGGTGTCGAAGTTCTCGGGCTTCCACCAGGCGAGATGGGACCGCATGTCGCCCTCGCCGTAGTTCTCCGGCTTTTGCACGGCGCCGGAGAGGAACCCGCGCGCGAGCGGCGAGTAGGCGACGAGGCCGATGCCGAGCTCGTCGAGGACGGGCAGGAGGGGGGCGACGTCGTTCCGGGCGAAGATCGAGTACTCGAACTGTTCCGCAGAGATCGGGTGGACGGCGTGGCCGCGGCGGATGGTGTCTTCGTCGGAGTTGGACAGGCCGAGGTACTTGACCTTGCCTGCCTGGACGAGTTCCTTCATCGTCCCGACGATGTCCTCGATCGGCACGTTCGGGTCGGGCATGTGCTGGTAGAGCAGGTCGATGGAGTCTGTGCGCAGGTTGCGGAGGCTGTTGTCGACGACCTCCCGGATGTGTTCGGGGCGGGAGTCGACGCCGAAGTTCATGCCGTCGCCGGCGGTGAACCCGAACTTCGTCGCGATCGTGACCTCGTCGCGGAACGGCGCGAGCGCCTCACCGAGGAGCCTCTCGCCCTCACCCCAGCCGTACATCTCTGCGGTATCGAAGTGCGTGACCCCGAGCTCGTGAGCCCTGCGGATCGCCGAGATCGACGCGGTGTCGTCCGACGGGCCGTAGCCGAAGGCCGTACCCATCGCGCCGTAGCCGATGGCGGAGACGGTCAGGCCCTGCTGACCGAGGGTGCGCTGCTGCATGACGATCTTCCTTCCGGTTTGGTAATGTCATCGTACGCCTTTCGTGGCAGTCTCTGCCACTTGGTGCAGCGTATGCTCGTCATGTGGGTGAGGCGACGACGGAAACGAAGCGGGCCGATCTGCGCCGTGCCGCGCGTGATGTGGTGCGCTCCCAGGTCGCCGAGTCGGCAGTGCGTCTCTTCGACGAGCGCGGGTTTGACGCCACCACTGTCGACGAGGTCGCACAGCACGTCGGGATCTCACCGCGCAGCTTCTTCCGGTACTTCGCCAGTAAGGAGGATGCGGTCCTCGGCGACCCCATCCCCTACGGCCTGGAGATCGCCGCGACCCTCGCCGCCCGTCCTGCGGACGAGGACCCCTGGACGGCCCTCCGCGGCGCCCTCGAACGTCTGGTGCGCGATGTAGACACCGAGCTCGGGTTGATTACGATGCGGGTCGTGATGAGCGCGCCGACGCTGCGAGCTCGCCACCTCGAGAAGCATCTCGCCTGGGGTCGGATGTTCGAGGACATCCTGCGTGACCGGGCTGGCGGCCGCCTGCCCGCCCAGGTGGTGGTGCAGGGTACGTTCGCCTGCCTCGACGTCGCTTTCAGTGAGTGGGTAGCGCTCGATCGTGCCGTCCCACTCAGCAACCTCTTCGACCAGGCGATGGCCGCTCTGCGCTGACCCGGCGGCGCCTGCACACCGACGGCCGGCTAGAAGGGCAGCCCACCGGCAAGGGAAGCAGGTGGACTTCTTCCCCGGTTCTTGAGCCAGGCACCGCGTCGTCATACATGTCGACGGTTAGCAACACCGTGCCCGGGGCGAGATCGCAAGCCGGCTCAGGCAGCCAGCGCTACACCCTCAACTGCGTTGAGCCGCTTCAGCTCTGGTCGTCGGCCTCTTAGGGCAACCATCGGTACCTGCTTCGGCGACGTGCCCGACGCCGGCGGGTGAAGTGATGGCTTAACCGCTCGGAAACGCCGGCACCCTCGGGGCGAAACGTCGGCTGGCTACGTTGCCGTTCGTTCCTATCGGTAGAGGTCGAGCGGAGTCCCACCCATGGCAGTCCACAGCACACATTCCCGACGAGCGCGTGCCGGCGCCGTCGCCGCGGCGGTCGCCGCGTCCGCGCTCGCCCTCGGCGCCTGCGGCAGCGGCGAGACCGAGAGCCCGGCCGACGCTTCCGACGGGTCCGCGGAGGCGGCGTCCCACGGCGAGATCAGCGTGCAGTACTCCTGGATCAAGAACGAGGAGTTCGCCGGCGAGTTCTACGCCGAGGAGAACGGCTACTACGACGAGGCCGGGTTCGACGACGTCATCGGCATCTCCGGTCCCGACACCGGCGTCGCGAAGCTCCTGTCCGGCACGGTGGACGTGGCCCTCAGCGACGCCGCCTCGATCGGTGCCGCGATCGCCGAGCAGGAGGCGCCCCTGAAGATCATCGGCGCCACGTTCCAGAAGAACCCCTTCACGATCCTCTCCCTGGCCGACGGCGCGGACATCTCCTCGCCGCAGGACCTGGTGGGCAAGACGATCGGCGTGCAGGACTCCAACGCCTCGGTGTTCGCCGCCCTGCTCAACGCCAACGGCATCGACGAGAGCGAGGTCACGGTCGTCCCCGTCGACTTCGACCCGACGCCCCTGATGAACGAGGAGGTCGACGGATTCATGGCCTACCTCACCAACGAGGCGCTGACCGTCGAACTCGCCGGCTACGACGTCACGAACCTCGCCTACGCCGAGAACGGTGTGCCCTACGTGGCCGAGACCTTCAGCGTCACCGACCAGTACCTGGCGGAGAACGCCGACCTGCTCAAGGCGTTCCTCACCGCCGAGATCAAGGGCTGGTCCGACGTCTTCACCGAGCCGACCGACGACACGGTCGCGCTGGTCGAGGACCACTACAACGCCGCGGCCGCCGAGTCCGAGGACGGCCTGGAGGCCGTGTTCGGCGCGCTCGACCCGGAGAAGACGGCGATGGGCCTGGAGGCCGAGAAGGAGCTCATCTCCACCGAGGAGACCGAGGCGAACGGCCTGTTCACCATCTCGGACGAGCTCAAGCAGCAGACCGTCGACTCCCTCGCCGCCGCCGGCTGGGACGTGAGCGTCGAGGACCTCTTCGACACCACCCTGATCGACGAGATCTACGCCGAGCAGCCCGAGCTCGTCGACTACCTGCCGTAGGGACCCATGAGCCACGACACCACGTCGGGTGCCCGCCCCCCGGTGCTGCCGCAGGATGCTGCGGCAGCACCGGGGGGCACCGGCATCCACATCGACGGACTGACCAAGACGTTCCAGACCGGGCGGCGCCAGACCGTGACCGCGCTGCAGGACGCCCACCTGCACACCGACAAGGGCTCCTTCCTGGCTCTCCTCGGTCCCTCGGGGTGCGGCAAGTCGACGATCCTGCGCGTGCTCGCCGACCTCGAGCACCCCACCGCCGGCGAGGTCTTCGTCGACGGCAAGACGCCCGCGCAGCTCCGCCGGGACAGCGAGCTCGGCATCGCGTTCCAGGACCACGCGCTGCTGCCGTGGCGCAGCGTGCTGACCAACATCCGTCTCGTCTTCGAGGTCGCCGGCCGCAAGGTCGACAAGCCGTACGTGGACGAGCTCATCGAGCTCGTCGGGCTGACCGGGTTCGAGAAGGCGAAGCCCGCCCAGCTCTCGGGCGGCATGCGCCAACGGGTCTCCATCGCCCGTGCCCTGGCCCTCAAGCCGTCCGTGCTGCTCCTCGACGAGCCGTTCGGCGCGCTGGACGACATGACGCGCCAGAGCCTCAACCTGGAGCTGCTGCGCATCTGGACCGAGAAGCCCGCCACCACGCTGCTGGTGACGCACGGCATCTCGGAGGCGATCTTCCTCTCCGACCGGGTCGCCGTGATGTCGGCTCGCCCCGGACGGATCAAGGAGATCATCGAGGTCGACCTCCCCCGGCCGCGCACGCCCGAGATGATGCGGACCCCGGAGTTCCACGCGCTGGTCGACCGGGCCTCGGAGATCCTGTTCGGGACGCACGGCGCGGCGGCGGAGGCCTGATGTCCCGCCGTTCCCGCATCCCCACCTGGCTCGCCGGGGTGATCGGCGCGGTCGCGCTCGTCGGCGCCTGGTGGGTCTTCTCCGCCACGATCTTCCAGCCGCCGCCCGGGACGACGTTCACGCCGGTGCCCTCGCCGTGGGTCGTGTTCGCCACGATCGCCTCGGACGGCCTCGCCGCGTACCGGCCCGTGTTCTCGGTGACCATCACCGAGGCGCTCATCGGGTTCGCCTGGGGCAACGGCATCGCCCTGCTGCTCGCCGCCACCGTGCTCCTGGCTCCGCGCATCGAGACGGTCGTCACGCAGATCGCCGTGGTCAGCTACTGCCTGCCGGTCGTGGCGGTCGGAGGTATCGCGATCGTGGTCCTCGGTGGTGCACCCCGCCCCGGCGAGCCGAGTGCCACCGCCATCTTCCTCGCGGCGCTGGCCGTGTTCTTCACGACCGTGGTCGGTGCCCTGCTCGGCTTCAAGTCGGCCGACTCCGCGAGCCTCGACGTCGTGCGCGTCTACGGGGGCAGCCGCTTCACCCAGCTGCGCAAGGTGCGGCTCATCGCCGCGACCCCGGCCATCCTCAACGCCCTGCAGATCGCCGTGCCGTCCGCGTTCCTCGGCGCGGTGCTCGGCGAGTACATGGGCGGGATCGACCAGGGCGTCGGGATCACCCTGATCCGCCTGCAGGGCGAGCTCGACTCGGCCCGCGTGTGGGCCGTGTTCCTGCTGACGGCGGCTGTCGCCCTGATCGGTTACGGCGTCGTCGGCCTTCTCTCGCGACTGGCCACGCCGTGGGTGGCAGGACGGAGCGCGTCATGAACGCCGTCTCCTGGCGCCCGGTGGGCCGGGCCGCCCTCGACGCCCTGCTGACGGTGGTGATCGTGCTCGCCCTGTGGTGGGCCGTGGTCAACCTCACCGGGATGTCGCCGTACGTCGCCAAGGGCCCCGCCGACGTGTGGGAGTTCCTCGTCTCCGGGCCGGAGGCGGCGGCGAACCGGACCGGGCTGACCCCGCTGCTGGCGCAGACCCTGCAGGACGCCGCCCTCGGGTTCGTGGTCGGCATGGCCGTCGCCGGCCTGCTGGCCGTCCTGTTCTCCCTGTCGCGGACGGTCGAGGCCGGCGTCATGCCGCTCGCCCTGCTGCTGCGCGCGATCCCCCTGGTGTCCATCGCGCCGGTGATCATCCTCATCACCGGCCGCGGCACCCAGGCGTCGGTGGCGGTCATCGGCTCGATCGTGGTGCTGTTCCCGGCGCTGGCGTCGATCCTGTTCGGGCTGAACCGCGCGAGCGTGCAGAGCCTCGACCTGGTGCACGTCTACGGCGGCACCCGCCTGACCGCGATGCGCAAGGTGAACATCCCCGGCGCCCTGCCGTCGCTGTTCGCCGCGGCCCGGGTGTCGGTCCCGGGTGCGGTCACCGGGGCGCTGCTCGCCGAGTGGCTGTCCACGGGTACCGGCATCGGCGGGTCCATCGTGAAGTTCACGGCCGGCGCCCGGTTCGACGACCTGTGGGCCTCGGTGGCGCTGATCACCGTCGTCACCCTGCTGCTCTACAACGTGGTCCAGGTGATCGAGAACGTGGTGCTGACCCGCATGGCCATGACGTCCGCCCAGCGCTGAGGCGCCGTTCGGCCGGGCACCACGCACGGTGCCCGGCCGGCGTCGGGCCTCGGGACGGCGAGCCGCTCAGCCTCTGTCGGCCGCGAGCTGCAGCACCGACTCCGCCAGCGCCCGGGTCCCGACGGCCACGTCACCGGCGGAGACGTCCTCGTCGGGGTGGTGACTGACGCCGTCGGGATTGCGCAGGAACAGCATGCCGACGTCCGTCACGGACCCGATCGCCATCGCGTCGTGGCCCGCCCGGCTGAAGATCGTGGCCGGGTCGTCGACGCCGCGGTCGAGCGTCGAGACGATGCCCGCCCGCACGACGTCCTGCAGCAGCGGCGCGCAGAAGACGGCCGGGGCCGAGTGCACCTCGCGGGAGTGCCAGCGCAGCCCCCGGCGTCCCATGATCACGTCGAGCTCCCGCTCGATCGCACCCCACACCCGGTCCCGCTCACCGTCCAGCTCGCCGCGCAGGTCCAGGCTGAGGTGGGCCTCGCCGGGGACCACGTTCACCGCGCCGGGGTAGGTCTCGAGCCGACCGACGGTACCGATCATGTGGTGCTCGGCCCGGCAGAGACGCTCGACCGCGAGCGCCGCCTCGCTGGCACCGAGCAGCGCGTCACGCCGCCGCTCGTACGGGGTGCCGCCGGCGTGCCGCGCCTCGCCCTCCACGACGAGCTGGAACCGCCGGGCCGACGCGATCGAGGACACGACGGCGAGGGACTCGCCCCGCTCGTCGAGCTCGGGTCCCTGTTCGATGTGCGCCTCGAGATAGCCCGCCAGCTCCTCGGGGCGGCGTGCCGCCTCCCCGATACGTCCGGGGTCGAGCCCGAACTCGACGAACGCCTCGCGCAGGGTGACGCCGTCGCCGTCCGCCAACGACCACCAGTCGGGGTCCCACGTCCCGGCGACGGCGGACGAGCCCAGCAACGCCTTGCCGAACCGGGTGCCCTCCTCGTCCGAGAACGCCACCACCTCGAGCGCGAAGGGCAGCGGGGCACGCCACCCGTCGCCGTCGGGCGCCGGCACACGCAGCATCCGCACCACCTCGAGCCCCATGAGGACGCCGACGATCCCGTCGTAGCGACCCGCGTCCGGCACGGTGTCGAGGTGGGATCCGATGACCAGCGCGGGCGCGTCGAGGTCGGGAGTGCCGGACGCCGTCGTCCGCTCGAGCCGACCGATCTGGTTGCCGGCCGCGTCGGTGCGGGTGCTCATCCCCGTCTCGCGCATCCACTGCGCCGCGAGCCGGTTCACGCGGGCGTGCTCCGGTGACAGGTAGACGCGCTCGATACCGCTCTCGGCGGCGCTGACCCGGGCGAGCTCGTCGCAGCGGGCCATCACGCGCCGTGCCGCCGCGGCCACCGCCCCGGGGTCCGTCTGCAGCAGCGCCATCAGGCGCCCCGGTAGACGTCGGCGGCGGCCTCGGTCCCACCCCCGGGCGGGACGGCGCAGCCGAACCGGCGCAGGACCGCCTCGAGGGCGGCCAGCGTGGTCAGCACGGCGTCCTGGCGGGCGTTGTATCCCATGGTCCCGATGCGCCACACCCGCCCGTGCAACGGGCCGAACGACGTGCCGATCTCGATGCCGAAGTCCGTCAGCAGCGCGGCGCGCGCGGCGTCACCGGGCACGCCGTCGGGGATCTCCACGGCGACCACGTTGTGCATCTTGTGGGCGACGTCGCCGAACACCTCCAGCCCCAGCCCTCGCACGCCGGCGAGCATGGCGTCGCCGGCCAGGCGGTGCCGCTCGACGACGGCGTCGCGCCCCTCGGCCAGGATCACGCGCGCGCACTCGCGCGCCGCGTACAGCATCGAGGTGGCCTCGGTGTGGTGGTTGAGCCGCCGCGGCCCCCAGTAGTCGAGAATCATGCCGAGGTCGAAGTAGTTCGAGCGCACGAAGTCGCTGGCATCGGGGTCGTCAGGCTCACGGATGCCGGCCTCGACCCGCCGGCGGGAGCGCACCACCTCCACGGCGCGCTCCGAGAGCGTGAGCGGCGCCGAGCCGGACGGCCCGCCGAGGCACTTCTGCAGGCCCGCGGTGGCGGCGTCGAGCCCCCAGGCGTCGGCCTCGAACGCGTTCCCCCCGAGCGAGGCGGTGGCGTCGGCGTAGAACAGCACCCCGTGCTTCTCGCAGAGCGCCCCGACCTCCTCCAGGGGCTGGTTCATCGTGGTCGACGTGTCCCCCTGCACCAGAGCGAGCAGGGTGGGCCGTACCCTCCGGATCGCCTGCTCGATCAGCGAGACCGGGACCACCTGCCCCCACGGCACCTCGATCGTGTGCACCTCGGCCATCGCCCGCTCGGCGATCTCGGCGAGCAGCAGCCCGAACCGGCCGAACACCGGTACGAGCACGCGTTCCCCCGGACGCACGAGCGAGAGGATCGCGGCCTCGATCCCGGCGCGCGACGTGCCGTCGATCAGCACCGTGGCCTCGTTCACCGTCCCCCAGACCTGCCGGTAGAGCTCCTGGGTCTCGGCCATCGAGGTGGTCATGAACGGGTCGTACTGGCCCACCAGCGGCGCCGACATCGCGCGCAGCACGCTCGGGTAGGCCGAGACGGGGCCGGGGCCCATGAGCAGGCGGGCGGGCGGGTCGATCGGTCCGGGCAGGGTGGTGCCGGTCATGCGGTCGTTCCTCCGGTCGGGGCGGCGGCGTGGTCCGGGTCGGCGACGCGGGCGAGCCGGCGCGCCAGGCGGACGAGAGCGATGTCGGTGTCGGCGCGGGCCACCAGGCACACGCCGACGGGCGCGGGGCCGAGCAGCGAGCCGACGGTGAGCAGGGGCGCCGACAGGGCGGGCAGCCCCGCGACGGCGGCCGGGGCGGTGAGCTGCAGCGTGGCGGTCCGTACGGCGTCGACCCGTTCGCCGCCGCTGGTCCGCAGCGGCGCCGGTCCGGGGACGGTGGGCAGGAGCAGCACGGCGTCGGCGACGAGCCCCCGCACCCGCTCACCCAGCGGGGCCAGGGCGGACCGTGCCGCAGCCTCGTCCTGCGCCGTCACCCGCGCCGCGGCCCGGAACCGTGCCGCGACCGCGGGACCCAGGGCACCGGGGTGCTCCTGGACCCACGCCCCGTCGTTGCGCCAGGCCTCGGCGCCCTGGACGGTGCGGAACGCCGCCAGGATCTCCTCGGGGTCGCCGATCGAGACCTGGTCGACCCGGGGGGCGTCGGGACGGGCTGCGAGCGCCGCCAGGAACCCGTCGAACGCCTCCCGGGTGTCGGGCTCGACCACGGCGAGCAGCTCGGAGGGCACGGCGAACCGCCAGGGCAGGTCGCGCCCGGACTCGCCGTAGACGCTCTCGGTGGACTCCGAGCCGTCGTAGCTCAGGCACCAGTCGGCCACCCGCTGGAGCGTGTCGCCGTCGCGGGTGAGCCACCCCACCGTGTCGAACGACTGGGCCAGCGGCAGCATCCCCTGCCGGGGCACCAGGCCGTGCGTCGTGCGCAGACCCCACAGCCCCTGGTACGAGGCGGGCACCCGGACCGACCCGGCGGTGTCGGTCGCGAGCGCCACCTCGGCCTGCCCGGTGGCCACGGCCGACGCCGGCCCGCTCGACGAACCTCCCGGCAGCGCGCCGGGCAGCGCGCCGTTGGGTGGGGTGCCGTAGTGGGCGTTGTCGCCGGCGATGGAATAGGCCAGCTCGTCCGTCCGGGCGATGCCGCGCAGGGACGCCCCGCCCCGCAGCAGGTCCGAGACCGCGGGCGCGGTGGACGACTCGCGGCGGGCCCCGTCCAGGTAGGTCGGGTTGCCGGCGCCGATGCGGTAGCCCTGGATCGCGAACAGGTCCTTGACCGCCACCGTGAGGCCCGCCAGCGGGCCCTCCCAGGCACCCTGG
This sequence comes from Isoptericola aurantiacus, assembly GCF_044769875.1. Classification (NCBI taxonomy): domain Bacteria; kingdom Bacillati; phylum Actinomycetota; class Actinomycetes; order Micrococcales; family Promicromonosporaceae; genus Isoptericola; species Isoptericola aurantiacus. Next base: position 1,422,204 of record NZ_JBJBAE010000001.1, on the reverse strand, counting down.
AGGAACGGCGTGCCGACGGTCCGCCAGATCGACCGGTCGAGCGCGGCCGGCCGCGGCGTCACGTGGGCCGCGGTGATGAGCCAGGTGCCCCCGAGGCGCTGCCACACCTGGGTCTGCAGGCCGGTGCCGCCGGTCGCGTAGCGCGAGACGGAGACCAGCAGGGCGACGTCGGGGCCGAGCTCGCGGTGCTCGATCCGTTCGATCCGGCGCGGCGGGACGCCACCGCGGGTGCCGCGGAACGCCGAGATCGCCTCGTGGCCGACCAGCAGCCCGGCGGCGTCGCCGCGCAGCGTCGACTCCCCCGGTGCGAACGACGCGTCGAGGGTGTCGAGGTCGTTCGCGACGATCGCGGCCTCGTAGCGTGTGAACGCCTCGAGCAGGTCGGGCGGCACCGCGTCGGCACCCTGGACGGCGCTCATCCCGCGCTCCCGTCCGCCGTCGTGCCACCGGGCGGCACGCGGCCCGCCGTGGGCACCCGGGCGAAGTCGGCCTCGCGGACACGGGCGTGGACGCCGCAGACGACGTCCACCACCTGGGAGATGTCGAAGTCGGTCGCCGCGCTCAGGTAGGCGTAGGCGAGGTGCTCGTCCAGCCCCCACCGGGCCCGCAGCAACGCGATGGCGGCACGCACGGCCCGGCGCATCGCCTCGCCGAGGTCGGGGTCGAGCCCCGTGGGCACCAGGTAGCCGCCGGCCCGCACCAGAGGCCCGGACACCTCGCCGAACGCGGCGAGCGCCTCCGCACGGGGCACGACGTCGAACCGCAGCGTGGCGCGCAGGGACGCCTCGAGCGCGGTGAGCGCCACCTCCCCGTCCCCCTGGGCGAAGTGGGGGTCGCCGACGTAGACGAGCGCGCCGTCGACCTGGACGGGCAGGTAGAGCTCCGAGCCCTCGGTGAGCAGGTTGATGTCGATGTTGCCGCCGTGCGGTCCGGGCGGCACCGAGTGCGGGCGCTCGTCGTCGGCCACGGCCACGCCCATGGTCCCCAGGAACGGCGCCAGCGGGAACTCGACGGCCCGCGGACCGCCCTCGGCGACCGGGAGCGTGCCGACGAGCCCGCCGTCCCGCTCGGCCACGGGGCAGAAGACGCTGACGTTGCCCTCGGTGCGGGGCAGCTCGCCCGCCAGGGCACCCTTGCCGTGCCGGTTGGAGATGACGCCGTAGGGCACGCGCGGCACCAGCCTCTCGACGGTGATCCGCAGCAGGTCGCCGGGGGCGGCGCCCGTGACCCGGACGGGCCCGGTGACGACGTGCGGGCCGTCGACGTCGGGCGCGTGCGCGAGCTGCGCGGCGATGGCGACGGCGTCGTCGAGGATCTCCTCGCGCGGCACCCCGTGGCCGGTGAAGTAGGCGACCGGGTCCTTGCCCTGGTCCTCGAGCAGGCCCTCGTGGCTGACCGTGTCGACCGTGACGGACGCGCCGTCGTCGACGGTGAGGACCGCCGGGTCGGTGCGGCACGGCAGCCTGCCCCACAGCACCGTGCCGGGACCGGCGCCGAGGTAGTGGTCGCCGGGCAGGTCGCCGTGCCCCGGCTGCAGGATCGGCACGGACGTTCGCATGGTCTCCTCCGGTGCGGTGGTCACGGGCGGCCGCCCGTCGCGGCGGCCGGCCGGGCACCCGTCGGTGCGGACAGCAGCCGGCCGGCCGGTGGGCGTGCGGCCGCGTCCGGAGCAGCACCGGTCGTGTCGTGCACGACGTCGCCGCGCAGCCAGGTCCGGCGCACCCGGCCCTTCAGGGTGCGGTGGTCGTAGGCCGTGATCGGATTCTTGTGCAGCAGCGCACGCGCGTCGACCGGGAACGGGTCGTCGACGCCGAGCTCGACCAGGTGCGCGTCCGCGCCGGGTGCGATGACGCCGAGGCCCTCGAGACCGGCGACGGCGGCCGGCCCCGTGGTGAACAGGGGGACGAGTGTCTCCAGCGCCACACCGCGGGAGCGCGCCTCGGTCCACACCGCCGACAGCCCGACCTGCAGGCCGGCGATGCCGCCCCACGCCAGCCCGAAGTCGCCGTCGCCGGATCGCTTGAGGTCGACCGTGGAGGGCGAGTGGTCGCTGACGACGGCGTCGATCGTCCCGTCCAGGAGCCCCTCCCACAGCAGGTCACGGTTCGCCGCGCCGCGGATCGGCGGACAGCACTTGAACTCCGCGGCCCCGTCGGGGATCTCCTCGGCCGTGATCGTCAGGTAGTGCGGGCAGGTCTCGACGGTCAGGTCGACGCCGTCGGCCCGGGCGGCCCGGATCACCGGCAGGGACCCGCCGTCGCTGAGGTGCACGACGTGCGCGCGGGCCCCCGTGCGCCGGGCGGCCTCGACGACCGCCCGGACCGCGGACGCCTCGCTCGCCGGTGGCCGCGAGCGCAGGAACGCCTCGTACCGCCGCCCGAGCGCGCCGTCGGCGTGGATCAGCTCCGGGTCCTCGGCGTGCACGATCAGCCGGGAACCCAGCCGCGCGACCTCCTGCATCGCCGCCTCGAGCCGCACCGGGTCGAGGTACCCGAACTCGTCGACCCCGGACGGCGACAGGAAGCACTTGAACCCGTACACCCCGGCGTCGTGCAGCCCGTCCAGCGCACCGAGGTTCTCCGGGACGGCCCCGCCCCAGAAGCCGACGTCCACGTGCGTCGAGCCGGCGGCCGCCGTCTGCTTGACCGCCAGCGCCTCGGGCGTCGTCGTGGGCGGCAGGGAGTTCAGCGGCATGTCGACGATGGTGGTGACGCCGCCGGCGGCCGCGGCGGCCGTGGCCGAGGCGAACCCCTCCCACTCGGTCCGGCCGGGTTCGTTGACGTGGACGTGCGAGTCGACCAGGCCGGGCAGCAGCACCGCGTCGTCGGCCACCGCGATCTCCTCGGCGTCGGGCACGGGATCGTCCCGGCCGACGACGGCGGCGATGCGGCCGTCCTCGACGACGACGGCCGCCGGTCGGAAGGAACCGTCGACGAATGCACTGCCGGCCCGGAGAACCGACCGCCGGGTCATGGGGCTCCTCCCGTGACGGACGTGCCGTCGGCCGGGTTCACTGCCATGGGCGTACTCCTGACGGTTGCGACGAGACCACCGGGACGCCTCCCGCGCCCGGCTCCGGGCCATCGTGCCGTCAAGTTATTGCTTAACACCATCGAGCGGGTTTCGTCCGGGTAACACCTCGACGGCGAGGTCGCTCCGACGGGGTGCACGGACCGGCGCAGCGGACGCGCCGCACCGCAGGGGACCGACGCGGTCACGCCGTCGTCATCCTCCCGAAACGACCGCGCAGCCTCGGCGACGTACGTTCGCCGGACGAGAGGAGCCCCGTGCACATCGATCACTTCGACACCCTCGACCCGCCGTCGGCCCGGTCGGTCGTGACCGTGTGGGCCGCCGTGCCGACCTGGGTCGACGCCCTGGTCGCCGGGCGGCCCTACCGGTCCACGTCCGTGCTGACGGAGCGGGCCGCGCAGCTGGCGGCCCGGTGGGGCCGGGCCGAGCTCGACGCGGCGCTGGCCCACCACCCCCGGATCGGCGACCGGCCGACGGGCACCGGGCCGGAGGCCGCCGCCTCGCGCCGCGAGCAGGCGAGCATGGCAGCAGCCGACGACGCCGTCGCGGCGCGCATCGCGGCCGGCAACCGCACCTACGAGGAGCGCTTCGGGCGCGTCTTCCTCGTCCGGGCCGCCGGACGCTCGCCGGTCGAGATGCTCGCCGAGCTCGAGCGCCGCCTGGGCCACGACGAGGACACCGAGACCGCCGAGGCCTGCGAGCAGCTCGCCCAGATCGCGCTCCTGCGCCTGCGGGACACGGTCACGGACGACGCGGACGACGGCGACGTGACGGCGACGACGAAGGGGACGGCCCCATGAGCCATCTGACGACCCACGTGCTGGACACCACCGCCGGGGTCCCGGCGACGGGCGTCGCCGTCGAGCTGACGGACGCCGGCGGCGCGTCCATGGCCACCGGCACCACCGACGACGACGGCCGCGCGGCCCTGGGCCCCGACCTGCTGCCGGCCGGGCGGTACACCCTGACCTTCGCCACCGGGGCTTACTTCGCCGCGCAGGGCACGGAGACCTTCTACCCCGTGGTCACGGTGACCTTCGTCGTCGAGGTCGCCGACGACGGCACGAGCCCTCATCACCACGTGCCGCTCCTGCTGAGCCCGTTCGCCTACTCGACCTACCGCGGGAGCTGATCGCCGTGCGGATCATCGTCATCGGTGCGGGCGTCGGCGGGACGAGCGCCGCGATCGCCCTGCAACGGCTGGGGCACGACGTCGTCGTCTACGACCGCATGCGCGAGAACAAGCCGGTGGGCGCCGCGTTGTCCCTGTGGTCCAACGGGGTCAAGGTCCTCAACTGGCTCGGCCTCGGCGAGCAGGTCGCCGCGCTCGGCGGCGCCATGGAGGACATGGCCTACCTCGACGGGCACACCGGTGCCGAGATGTGCCGGTTCAGCCTGGCACCCGTCACCGCGGCCACCGGGCAGCGGCCCTATCCGGTGGCCCGGGCCGACCTGCAGCGCCTGCTCATGGAGACGTTCGGCACGGCGAACATCCACCTCGGCAAGCAGATGGTCGCCGTGGCCGACGACGGCGAGCAGGTCACCGCGACCTTCGCCGACGGGTCCACCGACACCGCCGACCTCCTGCTCGGGGCCGACGGCGCCCGCTCGATCACCCGGGACCACGTCACCGGGGCGGACGAGGACGGACCACGCATCGAGCGCACCTACTCGGGCTACACCAACTTCAACGGGCTGATCGCCGCGGACACCGCCGTCGGGCCGAAGAACCAGTGGACGACGTACGTCGCCGAGGGCAAGCGCGCCGCCGTCATGCCCGTGGCCGACGGCCGCTTCTACTTCTGGTTCGACGTGCCGCAGCCCGCCGGGCTGCCGTACGGGCCCACCGACGGCACGGCCCCCCTGGAGGAGGCGTTCGCCGGCTGGGCGCCCGGGGTCCAGGCGCTGCTGGCGGCGATCGACCCGCAGCGGTCGCTCAACCGGGTGGAGATCTGGGACATCGACCCGTTCCACACGTGGACCCGCGGCCGGGTGGCGCTCCTCGGCGACGCCGCGCACAACACCGCACCCGACATCGGCCAGGGCGCCTGCCTGGCGCTGGAGGACACGTTCGCGCTCGCCATCAGCCTCGCCACGAACACCGTGAGCGTCGAGGACTCGCTGCGACGGTACGCCGCCGCCCGCAGCGAGCGGGCCGGCGAGCTGGTGCTGCGCGCCCGGGCCCGCGGCGACGAGACGCACGGGTACGACGCCGCGAGGACCGCCGCCTGGTACGACAGCCTGCGCGGCGCCGACGGCAGCGGGATCATCCGGGGCATCGTCGGCAACATCACCGGCAGCCCCGTGAACCTCGGCGTCGGGACGCTCTGACGGGTGGCGGCGCTCTCCTCACCCGGAGTGCGCCGCCACCCGTCAGTAGCGCTACTCGGCGTCGGCCTCCTTCACGGCCACCTGACGCTGCGCCGGGTAGCGCAGCTGCTCGACCATCTCCTGGACGTGCTCCGTCGGCGGCCTCGTCAGGTTCGACACCACGATCGTGACGATCAGGTTCACCAGGGCGCCCAGCGCACCGATACCCTCCGGCGAGATCCCCCAGATGAACTCGTGCGCAGACGTGCCGAACACGTCGAGCGTGTAGATCATGTACGTCCCGGTGAACGCCAGGCCGGCGATCATTCCCGACGCCGCACCGACCGCGTTGGCGCGTTTCCAGAAGATCCCCAGCACGAGGATCGGGAAGAACGTCGAGGCCGCCAACCCGAAGGCGAACGCGACCACCTGGGCGACGTACGCGGGCGGGTTGATGCCGCCGTAGATCGCCACGACCACGGCCAGCCCCATCGCGATGCGGCCGACGAGCAGCCGCTGCGACTCCGAGGCCTCCTTCTTGACGACCCGGAAGTACAGGTCGTGGGAGACCGAGGAGGAGATGACCAGCAGCAGACCCGCCGCCGTCGACATCGCCGCGGCCAGACCTCCTGCGGCCACCAGCCCCACGATCGGCGCCGGCAGGCCGGCGATCTCGGGGGTCGCCAGCACGAGGATGTCGTTGTTGACGATGAGGTCCGCCCCGGACTCCGGGTCGTTGCTGAGCGAGGTGATCGTCTGGGCGGACTCGCTGACCGTCACCAGACCGGTGGCGGCCCAGTTGTTCACCCAGGCGGGCAGCGAGGCGACCGCCACGCCGTCGACCGACTGCATGAGGTTCAGCTTGGTGAACGCCCCGACGGCGGGTGCCGTCGTGTACAGCAGGCCGATGAAGATCAGCGCCCAGAACGCGGAGAATCGCGCCCCGCGCACCGTGCGGGTCGTGTAGAAGCGGATGATGACGTGCGGCAGGCCCGCCGTACCGATCATCAGCGACATGGTCACCAGGAACACGTCGAGCTGCGGGCGGACCGCGAACGCCTCGGTGTAGGCCGAGAGCCCGAACTGCTCGCTCAGGGCGTCCAGCTCGGCCAGGATCTGGCCGAACGTGACCTGCGGGACCGGGAAGCCGGTCACCTTCTGCGCGATGGTCCACGCCGGGATGAGGTAGGCGACGATCATCACCGAGTACTGCGCCACCTGGGTCCAGGTGATGCCCTTCATGCCGCCGAGCACGGCGTACAGGAAGATGATGACGGCCGCGACGGCCACCCCGCCCTCGATCGAGAGGTTGAGGAACCGGCTGAAGACGATGCCGCCGCCGCGCATCTGCCCGACGACGTACGTGAACGACACGATGATCGCCGCGACGGCCGCGATGAGGCGGACGTACTCGGAGTACCGGTCGCCGACGAACTCCGGCACGGTGAACTTGCCCCACTTGCGCAGGTACGGCGCCAGCAGCAGGGCGAGCAGCACGTAGCCGCCCGTCCAGCCCATGAGGTAGACCGAGCCGTCCGACCCCATGAAGGCGATGAGGCCCGCCATGGAGATGAACGACGCCGCGGACATCCAGTCCGCCGCGACGGCCGCACCGTTGGCGACGGCCGGGATGCCCTGGCCGGCCACGTAGAAGCCCTTGGTCTCCTTCACCCGGCTGCGCCACGCGATGTAGATGTACGTCGCGAAGGTCAGGCCCACGAAGACGAGGGTCCAGATCTGGATGTCGCTCACAGCCGCTTCCCCTCGTCGTCACGCTCGGCCACGCCGTACTCGTCGTCGAGCCGGTCCATGCGCAGCGTGTACACCAGGATCAGGATGATGAAGGTGTAGATGGAGCCCTGCTGCGCGAACCACAGCCCGAGCGGGAAGCCGAGGATCTCGATCGTGTTGAGCTGCTCGATCAGCAGGATCCCGCAGACGAACGAGACCAGGAACCAGATGGCCAGCAGCACCACCATCAGCCGGACGTTCTTCCTCCAGTACTCCTGACGCCAGCCGTTGCCTCCGGGCGGAGGACTCGGGTCTGGCGCGCTCCCTGGCGCGGTCTCACTCATCGGACGCTCCCTTCGTCGCGTACACCCCGAGCACCGTCGCTCGGGGCACGTCCGGAACCAGCCGCACGGGACCGGTCCGGCACCCGTACGGGTCGAGCGAACCGCGCCGTCGTCGCTGGTCACAAGGCTTGCCCGTCCGACGGCGGGGACCGTCTCGCGAACGGTCGTCCCGCCCCCGCGACCGGCGGCGGGCGCGGTGGGGACCGCTCGCCGGCGCACACCGACCGCTCGCGGGACGGTCCCGGCCGCTCGCCGACCCGCCGGCCCGGATCCGCGCACCGGCACCTACAGTCGGTCCATGGCCTCGACGACGAGCTCAGCACTCGGCAACCTGCTCCGCGCGGGTGGCCGCGCCCCGGCACGGCGGACCCGCGTCCTGCACCCGGGCAGCATCGGCATGCTGGTCGGCGCGCTCATGGTGATCGTCGGCAGCCTCATGCCCTGGGTGATCACTCCTCTGGGCAACCTCGGCGGCACGGCCGGCCCGGGCCTGTGGACCCTGTGCGCCGGGTTCGTCGCCGTGGCCGGTGCCGTCCTCCCGCGCCGCTGGGTCGCGATCTCCCACAGCCTGGTCGCCGGGACCGGCGCCGGGTTCGTCGCGGTCTGGCAGCTCGTCCGCCTGGCGCAGATCAGCGGTGAGACCGGCTCGTGGGGGCAGGCGATGCCGGGCATCGGGCTGGTCATGGTCACCGGCGGCGCCGTCGTCCTGCTGGCCACCGGGGTGCGTCTGCTGCGCACCCCGGCCACGGCCCCGGGAGCGTGACCGGCGGCGATGCACCGGGGTCTTCCCCCGGGTGCCGCCGCTCCGTAGTGTGCTCCGTCATGGACGACGGCGTCGACGCGAGCGACACCCCGGCGGAGGTGGACGCCACCTTCCGCACGCTGCGGCGCGTCGCCGTCGGCTACTTCGTCGTCTTCCTGCTCGCGGTCGCGGCCTTCCCCGTGCTCTCCCTGACCCTCGACTGGTGGTCGAGGTCGCGCCTGGTCGGGGGCATGAGCCCCGGGTTCCTCGTCGCCGCCTTCGGTCTCTACGTCTTCTTCACCGTCCTGGGCGTGGCCGCGGCGAGCCTGTCGTCCGCCGTCGAGCACCGCATGCTCGGGACCCGGGCGGACGACGACCCGTTCGGTGACGCCGTCGCCGACGCGTCGTTCGACGACGGGCGGGTCGGCGGCGACCCGTTCGCCGGCCCGCACCCGACCGACACCTTCCGCCTCGACGACGGCCCCGGGCCCGGAGGCCGCGCGTGACCGGGGCGAGCACGGTCGTGCTCGCCGCCGCACTCGCCGTCGTGGCGACCGTGGCGGTCGTGATGCGTCCCCGCGGTGCCTCGACCGTCGACTTCTACCTGGCGGGCCGCCGGGTGGGCGTGGCGACCAACGCCTGGGCGATCTGCGGCGACTACTTCTCGGCGGCGTCGTTCCTCGGCGTGGCCGCGGCGGTCTACGCCACCGGGCTCGACGGCGCGTGGTACGCCGTGGGGTTCGCGGCCGGGTTCGTCCCGGTGCTGCTCTTCGTCGCCGCTCCCCTGCGCCGGTTCGGCGAGTTCTCCATCCCGGACTTCCTCGGCCGGCGGCTCGGCTCGGAGACGGTGCGGCTCGTGGCGGTCGGCGTCGTCCAGCTCGTCATCCTGTCCTACCTGCTGCCGCAGACCGTCGGGTCCGGCATCACCTGGGAGCTGCTCGTCGGGTCGGGGATCGCGGGGCTCGACCCGTACGCGACCGGCATCGTCGTCTCGACGGCGGCGGTCACCGTCCTGGTGGCGTTCAGCGGCATGCGCGGCACCACGTGGACCCAGGCCGTGCAGTTCCTGCTGCTGCTCGGCGCGCTGATCTGGCTCGCCGCCACCGTGGTCGCCGAAGGGTTCCACTACGGCGACGCCGTCCAGCACATCTCCTCGGTCCCGCTCGACAACCCGGCCGGCAGCGAGGGACTGAGCCCCGAGGAGAGCGCGCTGCGTCCCGGGGAACCCGCCGTGTTCGGCGAACCCGGGGCCCGGTACGGGGGCCTGGGGCAGTTCGCGCTCATCGTCACCCTCGCGATGGGGACCGCGGGGCTGCCGCACGTCATGAACCGCTACTTCACCGCCCCCACCGGCACGGCGGCCCGCACCACGACGGTCTGGGTGCTCGCGCTGGCCGGCATCTTCTACTCCCTGGCCGTCATGCTCGGCACCGCTGCTCGCGAGCTCATCCCGGGCGCCGTGGCCGGCCGGCCCTGGCTGGCCGACCTCACCGTCGACGGCGTGCTGCAGGTGCCCGAGCACGCCCTGCCCGTGCTCGGACGCATCTACGGCGGGGACACCGGGCTCGGCGTCGTGGCCGCCGGGGCGCTCGTCGCCGTGCTGTCCACGATCGCGGGGTTGCTCCTGGCCGCCGCCGCCTCCTGGGGGCACGACGTCTACGAACGGCACATCAACCCGCGCGCCACCCAGCGCCAGGCGGTGCTCGCCGGACGGGTCACGACCCTGGCCACCGCCTGCGCGGCGGCGGGGCTCGGGCTCGCGATGCGCCCGGAGACCTTCGCGGCGGCCACCCCCTCCATCGTGGCCACGATGGTCACGTGGGCGTTCGCCGTCGCCGGCTCGGCCCTGACCCCGGTGTTCATCCTGGCGATCTGGTGGCGGCGCACGACGGCGGCCGGCGCGGTGGCCGGGATGCTCACCGGCGTCGTGGTCGCCGTGGCCCTGTTCGTGGTCGGCAGCATCGCCTCCGGCGGGCTGCTGCGCGAGGTGCTGGTCACCCCGACCCTGCTCGCCGCGCCGGTGGCCGTCACCGTCGCGGTGCTCGTCTCGCGGCGCACCCGGCCGCCCGGGGACGTCGAGCGGTCCTGGCTGATCATGCACGGCACCGCGGCCGACCGGCGCACCGAACGCCTCGCCCGGCTGATGGTGGCCGAGCACCGGCGCCGCGGCCCGAGCTCCTGGATCCGCCGTGCACGGGGGTAGCCGGCTGCTGGCCGGGGCGCTGACCGCCGCCTGGGGGCTGGTCTACCTGGTCACCCAGGTGCTCGTCACCCCGGCGCTGGAGGCGCCGGCCACGATCCTCGCCGGCGTCGTGGTGAGCACCGTCGTCGTCCTGGGCTACCCCTCGGCGCTGCGCGGCCCGCGCGCCGTCGCACCCCGCCGCGGTCCGGCACCGCGCCCGCGACGCCGCCCCCGGGACCCGCGGGGTGTGCGCGAGGGGCTGACGATCGCGGCGGCGGGCCGGTCCGTGCCGCTGCGCAACGGCCTGACGCGCGACGCCGCCCGCCGGACCGCCCAGCTCCTGCGCCCGCTGCTGGGCGGGGACGCGATCGCCATCACGGACACCGAGCAGGTGCTCGCGTTCGTCGGACCGGGCGCCGACCACCACCGGGTCGGGGGCGCGCTGCAGACACGCGTCTCGCGGCTCGCGCTCGACAAGGGCCGCACCGTGGTCATGCACGCCCGCGACGGCATCGGCTGCCCCGAGCCGGACTGCCCGCTGCGCACCGCCGTCGTCGCACCGCTCGCCGTCGCCGACCGCGTGGTCGGCACCCTGAAGGTCTACCGCACGCACGACGAACCGGCGCCACGCGTCCTGGTCGACGACATGGCCTCCATGCTCTCCCTGCACCTGGAGCTGGCGGAGATGGACCGCGAGCGCCACCTCGCCGCCGACGCCCGGCTCGACGCCCTGCGGGCGCAGATCAACCCCCACTTCCTGTTCAACATCCTCAACACCATCGCCTCGAAGTCGCGCACCGACCCCGAGGAGTCGCGCCAGCTCCTGCTGCGCCTGAGCGACTTCTTCCGGTACGCGGTGCGCCAGGACGGGCACTTCGCGGAGTTCAGCCAGGAGTACTTCTTCGTGCGGACCTACCTGTCCCTGGAGCAGGCCCGGTTCGGGGACAGGCTGCGCGTGCGCTACGACATCGACCCGCAGGTGCTCACCTCCCGGGTGCCGGTGCTCGTGATCCAGCCCCTGGTGGAGAACGCGGTCAAGCACGGGGTCGCGGACGCCGTGGCGGGCGGCACGATCCACCTGCGTGCGCGCGTCGACCCGTTGACCCGCACCACCTCCATCCGGGTGTCGGACGACGGCGTCGGCATGGCGCCCGACGTGCTGGCCCGGCTGCTGGCCGGGCGGCGTCCCGGGCTGCCCGCCGCCGAGTCCCGGCACACCGGCGTGGGCCTGTGGAACATCTCCCAGCGCCTGGACGCCCTGTTCGGGGATCGCTACACGTTCGACGTGGCCTCCACCCCGGGCAAGGGCACCACGGTGGACCTGCGGATCCCGCTAAGGTGACCGCTGTGCGACCCAAGGCACTGATCGTGGACGACGAGGCCCCGGCCCGGGCCGAGCTGCGCTTCCTGCTGGAGCAGGACGGTCAGGTGCAGGTGGTCGGCGAGGCGACCAACGGCGAGGAGGCCCTGCTGCTGCTGGGCTCGCTGGACTACGACCTGGTGCTGCTCGACGTGCGCATGCCCGGCGGGTCCGGGCTGGACGTGGCGGCAGCGCTGCGCGATCGGGCCCGCCCGCCCCAGGTCATCTTCACCACGGCCTACCCCGACCACGCCGTGGACGCGTTCGACCTCGCGGCCGCGGACTACCTGCTCAAGCCGTTCGACGCCGAGCGGCTGCGCCGTGCCCTGGCGCGCGCGCTGGGTCCCGACGTGCCGGAGGGCGGCGGGACCGGCCCGACGGCGGCGCACCACCCGGGCGAGGACGGTGCGTCGCCGCCGTCGCGCGCGGCGGGGCCACCTGCGAGCAGCGCGTCGGCGGGCAGCCCGCCCCCCGCCGACGGCGACCTCCTGGTCCGCATCCCGGTGCAGAAGGATGGGCGCACCGTGCTGGTCGACGGCGCCTCGATCGTCTACGCGAGCGCCGCGCGCGGCTACTCCTACCTCAAGCTCGCCGACGAACGGCTGCTGGTGACGATGTCCCTCAACGAGCTCGAGCGGCGGCTGCGCGGGCACTTCTTCCGGGCGCACCGGTCCTACCTGGTCAACCTCGACCACGTGCGCGAGCTGGTGCCGGACTTCCAGGGCTCCCTGGTGGTCGTCATGTCCGACCGGCAGCGGTCACGGGTCGAGGTCTCCCGGCGGCACGCCCGCGAGCTGCGCCGCCGGTTCGGGATGTAGGGCGCCCGCCGCCGCTCGGTCGAGGGCGCACCCGGCCGATAGTCTGGCGCCATGACTTCGCCCACCCCTGCAGGCACCTCCTCCGACGTCGCCGTGCGCGCCGACGGCCGCACCCCCGACCAGCTCCGCCCCGTGACCATCACCCGCGGCTGGAGCGAGAACGCCGAGGGCTCCGTGCTCGTGGAGTTCGGCAAGACCCGGGTGCTGTGCACCGCCTCCTTCACCTCGGGCGTCCCGCGCTGGAAGAAGGGCTCCGGCGAGGGCTGGGTCACCGCCGAGTACGCGATGCTCCCCCGCGCCACGAACGAGCGCAGCCAGCGCGAGTCCGTCAAGGGCAAGATCGGCGGGCGCACGCACGAGATCTCCCGGCTCATCGGGCGCGCGCTGCGCGCCGTCGTCGACGTGACCGCGCTGGGCGAGAACACGATCGTGCTGGACTGCGACGTGCTGCAGGCCGACGGCGGCACCCGCACCGCCGCCATCACCGGGGCCTACGTGGCGCTCGCCGACGCGCTGGCCTGGGGCGCCCGCCACGGGCACGTCACGGGAGGCAAGCAGGTGCTCACCGACTCGGTGGCGGCCGTGAGCGTCGGCATCGTCGACGGCGTGCCCGTGCTCGACCTGCCGTACGTCGAGGACGTGCGCGCCGAGACCGACATGAACGTGGTCACCACCGGGCAGGGCGCGTTCGTCGAGGTCCAGGGCACGGCCGAGGGGGCGCCGTTCGACCGCGCCGAGCTCGACGCGCTGCTCGACCTGGCCGTGGCCGGCACGCGGGAGCTGACCTCGGTCCAGCTCGCCGCGCTGGCCGAGGAGCTCTGAGCGTGCCCGCCGTCGTCGTGCCCGCCGGCGCCCGGCTCGTGCTGGCGACGCACAACCGCAAGAAGCTCGTCGAGCTGCTCGCGATCCTGCGCGAGCAGCCGGGCCTGGACGGTCTGGCCGACGGCGCCGTGGTCACCGCGGGCGACCTGGGCACGCCCGAACCCGTCGAGGACGGCGTGACCTTCGCCGAGAACGCGCTGATCAAGGCCCGGGCGCTGGCCGCCGCGACGGGACTGCCCGCCGTGGCCGACGACTCGGGGCTCAGCGTGGACGTCCTGGGCGGGGCGCCGGGGATCTTCTCGGCCCGCTGGGCGGGTCGGCACGGTGACGACGTCGCCAACCTCGGGCTGCTGCTCGCCCAGCTCGGGGACGTGCGCCCGCAGCACCGGGGCGCGGCGTTCGTCTGCGCGGCCGCGCTGGTGACGCCCGACGGGCGCGAGGAGGTGACCCTGGGTGAGATGCCCGGGGTGCTCGTCGCGGAGCCGCGGGGAGAGAACGGGTTCGGCTACGACCCGATCCTCGTCCCGGCCGAGCAGGCGCCGGCACCGGACGGCAGCGCCGGGACGCGGACGTCGGCCGAGCTGTCCCCGGCCGAGAAGAACGCGATCAGCCACCGGGGCAAGGCCTTCCGGGCGTTGGCGCCGGCGATCTCCGCCGCGCTCTGACCCACCCCACCCCACGGTTGTGGGTATGAAATCGACGGCCCGGACGACGTCCGGACCCGTCGATTTCATACCCACAACCGTCGGGCGGCCGGGCCGCCGAGGTTCGCTCGACAGCGGGTTCGCTCGGCGGGTGGCGCCGTCGGCAGGGTGCTCAGGCGGACGGCGGCGCGACGCGGCGCCGGGCCACGGCCGCGAGCAGCCGCCACCCGAGCATCGTGGCGCCGAGGAACACGGCCGTCACCAGCGCGAAGGACCAGGCGAGGCCACCGCCCAGCAGGGGTCGCAGCAGGAGACCGAGTGCGACGGTGGCGAACCACACCGCCACCCCCGTCGGCCACGCCTGCGCGGGCGCACGCCAGGCCCGGGCCGCGAGCCAGCCCACCGCGAGTCCGACGACGAACGGCGCGGCGACGGCCAGCACGTGGCCCGGCGACCCGCCGGACTCGTGACTGGCCGTGCCGACGAGCGTGAACGCCAGGACGCAGACCAGGTCGCACACGACGGCCGGCCACACGGGCGCACGGACGAGCGAGCGGGCCGCGGTCACAGCGTGTACGTCCCGCCCGCGACGGCCACCTCGGCCGGTCCGTCGTACTCGGCACGCGCCTCGGCCAGCGTGTCCTGCGGATCCGTCCACGCCGTCAGGTGCGTGAGCACCAGCCGGGCCGCCCCGGCCTGCGCAGCCAGGCGACCTGCCCGCCGACCCGTCAGGTGGATCCCGGGCGCGACCTCGTCGTCCCGACCCTCCAGGAACGCCGCCTCGCACAGCAGCAGGTCGACGCCGCGGGAGGCCTCGACGAGCGTCTCGCACGCGTCGGTGTCCCCGGAGAAGACCAGCGTCGCGCTCTCGCCCGGTCGCTGCGTCGACGGGCCGGTCACCCGGACGCCGTAGGCCTCGACCGGGTGGTTCACCGCGAAGGGCTCCAGGGTCAGCGGGCCGACCTGCACCGCCGGCCCGTCGGGCCGCCACGTGCGGAACGCGTACTCGGCGTCCATCGTCTCGTCCGGCTCCAGCCCGTACATCGCCGCGGCGCGCTCCCGCGTGGTCGACGGGCCGTGCACCGGCAGCTGCCGGGCGACGCCGGTGCGGTGCGACCCGCGCTCGGGGTGGTAGCGCAGGTAGACGTACAGGCCCGTCAGGTCCGCGCAGTGGTCGGGGTGCAGGTGGGACAGCGCGACCGCGTCGAGGTCGAGGGGGTCGACGTGCCGTTGCAGGGGCCCGAGCGCTCCGGAGCCGAGGTCGAGCACCACGTGCCAGTCCCGCTCCCCGTCGTGGGCCTGCACGAGGTAGCAGGAGGCGGGTGAGTCCGGCCCGGGCAGCGAGCCGGCGACGCCGACGGTCGTCAGCCTCATGCCGCCTCCACCAGGTTGACCTCGGGCCCCAGGAACCGCCGGGCGAGCTGCTCGAACTGCTCCGGGCGCCCCGTCGTGGCGAACCGGTGCACGGGCGCAGGGGCGTCCGGCGGCCGTTCCAGGTCGTGCTCCACGAGCTTGCGGTACACGTCGTTCGCCGTCTCCTCCGCCGAGGACACCAGCGTGACGTCCTGCCCCATGACGTAGGAGATCGGGCCCGTCAGCAACGGGTAGTGCGTGCAGCCCAGCACCAGGGTGTCGACGCCGGCGGCCCGCACGGGGGCGAGGTATTCCGCGGCGATGTCGAGGGCCTCGGGGCCCGACGTCGTGCCCTCCTCCACGAGCCGGACGAACTCCGGGCACGCCTGGCTCGTGAGCTGCAGGCCGGGCGTCACGGCGAACGCGTCGTCGTAGGCCAGGGAGTCCACCGTCGCCTTCGTCCCGATGACGCCGATCCGACCCGAGCGGGAGGCGACGACGGCGCGGCGCGCGGCCGGCAGGATCACCTCGACCACGGGGATGCCGCGGCGCACGGTGTACCGCTCGCGGGCGTCCCGCAGCGCCACCGCCGAGGCGGAGTTGCAGGCGATGACCAGCATCTTGACGCCGTCGTCGACGAGCTGGTCCATGACCGACAACGCCATCGCGCGGACGGCGGCGAGCGGCTTGGGCCCGTACGGGCTGTTCGCCGTGTCGCCGATGTAGTGCAGCTGCTCGTGCGGGAGCTGGTCGAGCACCGAGCGGGCGACCGTCAGACCGCCCACCCCGCTGTCGAAGATCCCGATGGGGGCGTCGTTCACGGCTGGCAGCCTAGCGGCGCGAGGCCCTCGCCACCGGGTGCGGTGATCGGCGACACGCGTGGTGAGCGCCACAACGCACGCCGCCGTGCCCGCTGGTGCCGTCCCGTGGCGCAGGCGCCGGTTCAGTCGGTGCGGCGCGCGCGCAGCTCGGCGAGCATCTCGTCCATGAGGGACTCCTGGGCGAACCCGGCGGCGACGAACACGCCGCCCCAGTAGAAGCGCTGCTCGGCGTCCAGGGCGTCCTGCGCACCGCCCGTGCCGTCGTCCGCGCCGGCAGCGCCGCCGTCCGACCCGTCGTCGGGCACCACGCCGGCCAGCACGTGGTGGTGCAGCAGCTCGACGTCGGCGTCGTCGTCCAGACCGAGCCGCTCACCGAGCACGAGCCGCACGTCGGTCAGCGCACCGGCGAAGTCCTGCGCGCCGTCGCGGGGCACCAGCACCTGTCCCTCGCCCTCCGGGTCGGCGGGCAGCACGTCGGCGTCGGCGGGGTCCACGGCGTCGGCGAACGCCTCGAGCCGCCCCACCTTGCCCGCGGCGAGGTCCGTCTGGGTCAGGTGCCGGAACTCGGCGGCGACGTCGGCGTCCTCGCGGTGCGCGTCGGGCAGCAGCCGCTGCACCGCCGGGTCGCGCGGGACGCGGGCCACCCCGGTGAACGCGACGTCGGCCTCCGTCGCGTCGTCCGGCAGGCCGGAGTCGGCGCGCAGCAGGCCGGCGACGTCCCGGGCCACCCGGGCCAGGACCTCCCGTTCCACCGGCTCCCACGTCGCCACGAATCCGGCGGGTGTCGCACGGAAGGGCGTCATGACGCCTCCCCCGCCCCACCCGGCTCGTCCGCGCGCTGCAGCGTCGCCCACAGCCCGAACCCGTGCATGGCCTGCACGTCGACCTCCATCCGCTCCCGCGGGCCGGTGGAGACCACCGCCCGACCGTCGTGGTGCACCTGCAGCATGAGCTTGCGGGCCTTCGACGCGGAGTAGCCGAAGTAGCTCTCGAAGACGTAGGAGACATAGCTCATGAGGTTGACCGGGTCGTTCCAGACGATCGTGATCCAGGGGTCGGCGAGCCGGGACACCTCCTGCGTCCGGGTGTCCTCCTGGGTCGCCGAGCTCGTGGTCGCCACGGCACCAGCCTAGGTGCAGGGTCACGGATCGGGCAGCGTCGCACAGCACGGCGGGACTCGCCCGGTCGACCCCGGAGCCCTACCGTAGGGTCATGACCGCCGAGCACCGGAGCGACGGCGCTCCGTCGAACCCGACGGCAGCCCACCTGCTGACCGCACCGCACTCCCTGCCCGCGGCCCCGTTGCCCACGCTGCGCCCGTCGCTGTCGCTGCTGACCGACCGCTACGAGCTGACGATGCTGCAGGCGGCGCTGGCCGACGGCACCGCCCACCGCCACTGCGTCTTCGAGGTCTTCACCCGGCGGCTCCCGCCGGGGCGCCGCTACGGCGTGCTGGCCGGGACGGGCCGGGTGCTGGAGGCGCTGCCCGCCTTCCGGTTCGGCGACACCGAGCTCGCGTTCCTCGCGCAGCACGGCGTCGTCGACGACGTCACGCTCGACTTCCTGCGCGGCTACCGGTTCACCGGCACGGTCACCGGGTACGCCGAGGGCGAGACCTTCTTCCCCGGCTCCCCGGTGCTGCAGGTGGAGGGCACGTTCGCCGAGGCCGTGCTCCTCGAGACGCTCGTGCTGTCCATCCTCAACCACGACTCCGCGGTCGCGTCGGCCGCCTCGCGGATGACGAGCGCCGCCGTCGACCGTCCGTGCCTGGAGATGGGTGCCCGCCGCGCCCACGAGCAGGCGGGGGTCGCCGCGGCCCGGGCGGCCGCCGTGGCCGGGTTCGCCGGGACCAGCAACCTGGAGGCCGGCTTCCGCTACGGCCTGGACACCATCGGCACGGCCGCGCACTCCTTCATGCTGCTGCACGACGACGAGGAGGCGGCCTTCGCCTCCCAGGTCGCCGCGCACGGCCCCGGCACCACGCTGCTGGTGGACACCTACGACGTCCGCCGCGGCGTCGAACGCGCCGTCCGGGCCGCCGGCACCGGGCTCGGCGCCGTCCGGCTGGACTCGGGCGACCTGGGGGCGCTGGCCGTGGAGGTGCGCGCCCAGCTCGACGACCTCGGCGCGACCGGCACCCGCATCGTCGTCAGCTCCGACCTCGACGAGTACGCCATCGCCGGGCTCGCGGCCGCGCCCGTCGACGTCTACGGCGTCGGCACCTCCGTCGTGACCGGATCCGGAGCCCCGACCTGCGGCATGGTCTACAAGCTGGTGGCGCGCTCCGACGCCGACGGCGTCATGCAACCGGTGGCGAAGGCCTCGACCCGCAAGTCGAGCAGGGGCGGGCGCAAGGCGGCGGCGCGCCGGCTCGACGCCGACGGGCGCGCCGTCGAGGAGGTGCTCGCCACCGGACCCGACGAGGACGTCCTGGCGTGGGAACCCGAGGGGGACGACGGCGCCGGGGACGGCAGGCTGCGCTCGCTGCACGTCCCGCTCGTCACCGACGGCGCCGTCGACTCCCGCTGGGTCGGCGCCTACGGGGTCGCCAACGCCGCCGAGCGGCACCGCACCTCCCGGGGCGAGCTGCCGCGGGGAGCCCGGCGGCTGTCGTCCGGCGACCCGGCGATCCCCACGGTCGAGCTCACCCTCGGGTGAAGCCCTCCGGCGACCTCAGGTCGACGGCGCGTCGCCCGACGGCGCGTCGCCCGACGGCGCGTCGCCCGACGCCGGAGCGTCCGTGAGCGTGAGCCACGCCGCGACCGCGACGTCGTCGGTGTCGTTGAGGACGCGGTGCGGCCGCGTCGCCCGGAACGACAACGAGCTGCCGGCGCCGAGGCGGACCGGGCCCTCGGAGAACTCGAAGGTGAGCTCGCCGCGGATCACGTACCCGCTCTCGTAGCCCGCGTGGACGAGCATGGCGCCGTCGATGCTCGACGACGAGCCGGGCGGGTAGGTCGACTCGAACCAGTCCACGCCGGGCAGCGGCGCCGGCGACAGCCGCCGGTACGTGACTCCCTGGCTCAGCTGCGCGGGCTCGGAGTCGGCGGCGTGCGTGACCAGCACCCCGGGCACGGGCTCGGCCACCGCGGACGCGTCCTCGTCGATCGTCGGGACGAAGAAGCCGTGGTCGTCGAAGATCGCCGACACGGGCAGGCCCAGGACGCCGACGAACTCCACCAGCCGGTTCACCGACGGCTTCATCACGCCCGTCTCCATCTGGGACAGCGCGCTCGAGGAGATGCCCATCTCCTTGGCCACCGACCCGAGCGACCGGCCCGTCGTCGTCCGCAGCCTGCGCAGCCGCGGGCCGATCTGGTCAGGCAGCGATCCTCGGTCCACGGGTCTCCTCCCACGTCGGTGCCGACATCCTAGGTGGCACGCCGCGGCAGGGCACCGCTCAGCGCTTGCCGACGAACCAGCCGCGCACCATCTCCACGCGTGCGGTGAGCTGCTCGGCCGTGGCGAGCGGCACCTCGGGCCCGCCGCACCGGCGTCGCAGCTCGGTGTGCACGGCGCCGTGCGGCCGCCCGGCCTTGCGCGCCCACGCCGAGACCAGCTTCGACAGCTCCTTGCGCAGCGCAGCAGCACGGCGGTGCTCCTGCTCGGAGGCCTCCAGCGCCTGCTCGCTCGCCGTGGCCCCGCCGCCGGACCGGCCGCTCGCCTGCGCGGCCTGACGCTGCCGCAGCAGCGTGGTCACCTGGTCGGCGTCCAGGAGCCCGGGGATGCCGAGGAAGTCCTGCTCGGCCTCGGAGCCGATGTCCCCGCCCGTGCCGAACTCGCCGCCGTCGAACAGGACGCGGTCGAACGACGCCTGGGCGTCCAACGCCTCGAAGGACCCGGTCAGCTCGCCCGACGCCTTCTCCTCACGGTTGGCCGCCGCGAGGAGCGCCGCCTCGGGGTCGTACTCGATCCCCTGCTCCTCGGCGGTCCGCGGCCGGTCGAGCGCATGGTCCCGCTCCGCCTCCAGCTCGTTGGCCAGCCCCAGGAGCAGTGGCACGCTCGGCACGAAGATCGACGCCGTCTCGCCCCGCTTGCGGGCGCGCACGAACCGGCCCACCGCCTGGGCGAAGAACAACGGGGTGGAGGTGCTCGTGGCGTACACGCCGACGGCCAGCCGCGGCACGTCGACACCCTCGGAGACCATCCGGACGGCCACCATCCAGCGCTGGCTGCCGGCCGCGAACTCGTCGATGCGGGCGCTCGCGCCGTCGTCGTCGCTCAGGACGACGGTGGGGCTCTGCCCGGTGACGCGCGCCAGATGCCCGGCGTAGGCGCGGGCGTCGGTCTGGTCGGAGGCGATGACCAGGCCGCCGGCGTCGGGCACGGCGCGGCGGACCTCGGTGAGCCGCTTGTCCGCCGCCGCCAGCACGGAGGGGATCCACTCGCCGTTCGGGTCCAGCGCGGTGCGCCAGGCCTGGGCGTGCATGTCCTTGGTCATGTCCTCGCCGAGACGAGCGCTGACCTCGTCACCGGCGCGCGTGCGCCAGCGCATCTCCCCCGAGTAGGTCATGAACAGCACCGGACGCACGACGTGGTCGCGCAGCGCGTCGCCGTACCCGTAGCTGTAGTCCGCCTTCGAGCGCCGGATGCCCTCGGCGTCCGGCTCGTAGGTGACGAACGGGATCGAGGCGGTGTCCGAGCGGAACGGCGTACCGGTCAGGGCCAGGCGCCGGGTGGCGTCCTCGAAGGCGTCCCGCACGGCGTCGCCCCAGCTCAGGGCGTCCCCGCCGTGGTGCACCTCGTCCAGGATGACGAGCGTCCGGGCGGCCTGGGTCCGTGCCCGGTGCAGCGCGGGCTTCGCCGCCACCTGGGCGTACGTGAGCGCGACACCGTCGTAGTGCGCGCCGTGCTTGCCCTGGGCGTTCTTGAACGACGGGTCGATGCGGATGCCGACGCGCGCGGCGGCGTCGGCCCACTGGTGCTTGAGGTGCTCCGTGGGCGCGACGACGGTCACCCGGCGGACCACCCCGGCGTCCAGCAGCTCGGTGGCCACGCGCAGCGCGAAGGTCGTCTTGCCGGCACCGGGCGTCGCGACGGCCAGGAAGTCCCGTGGCGACCGGGAGTGGTAGAGCTCCAGCGCCTCGGCCTGCCAGGCACGCAGGTTCGACGCCGTCCCCCACGGCGCACGCCGGGGGAAGGCCGGGCTGAGCTGGGAGGCCGCCGAGACCGACGGTGACTGCGGCAGCGGCTTGACCGGCTCGGCGGATGCTTCGAAGAGGTCGAGGGACTCGGACTCGGGGATCGGCGCCGCGCTCACGTGCCGGATTCGCCGCCGTCGCCGGAGTCGCCGTCCTGCGGCTCCCGCAGTCCGTCGTAGATCTCCTTGCAGACCGGGCAGACCGGGAACTTCGACGGGTCGCGGCCCGGCACCCAGACCTTGCCGCAGAGCGCGATCACGGGCTTGCCGGACATCGCCGACTGCATGATCTTCTCCTTGCGCACGTAGTGCGCGAAGCGCTCGTGGTCACCCGGTTCAGCCGCCTGCTCGCGGGTGTCGGGGCGCTCCAGGACGCCGGTACCCGCGCCGGTGTCGCGCGAGGGTGCCGCGCCAGGCTCCGAGGGAGGGGTGGAGAGGGGCTCGCTCATGGGCTCCATCCTACGGGGCGGCCACCGACACCCGCCGTCTACAGGCCCTGCCAGTCGGGCTTGGAGGAGTAGGTCTGGCGGTAGTAGTCGGCGAGCTGCAGGCGGGAGGCCGCGGCCTCGTCGACCAGGACGGTGGCGTGGGGGTGCAGCTGCATCACGGTGGCGGGCCACAGGGCCGAGACGGGTCCCTCGACGAGCTGGTGGACCGCCTCGGCCTTGTGCCGGCCGGTGGCCAGCAGCACCAGGTGACGGGCCTCCATGATGGTGCCCAGGCCCTGGGTCAGGCAGTGGGTGGGCACCTTGTCCACGTCGCCGTCGAAGAACCGGGCGTTGTCCTCGCGGGTCTGCTTGGTCAGGGTCTTGATCCGGGTCCGCGAGGCCAGCGACGAGCCGGGCTCGTTGAAGGCGATGTGCCCGTCGGTGCCGATCCCGAGGATCTGCAGGTCCACCCCGCCTGCCGCGGCGATCGCGTCCTCGTAGGCCGCGCACGCCGCGGGCAGGTCGGCGGCCAGGCCGTCGGGGCCCTGGACGCGCTCGGCGGGCCAGGCGACCCGGTCGGCGATCTCGGTGGCGATGACGTTGCGGTACCGCTCGGGGTGGTCGGCCGCCAGCCCGACGTACTCGTCGAGCATGAACCCGGTGGCGCGGGCGAACGAGAGCCCGTCCTGCTCGTGGCGGCGGGCCAGCTCGTCGTACACCTTCAGCGGGCTCGAGCCGGTGGCCAGCCCGAGCACCGACTCCGGTCGCTGCTGCAGCAGCGCCTCGATCGCGTCGGCGGCCAGCACCGCCAGCTCCTCGGCGGGAGCGATGACGACCTCCACGGAGGTCTCCCTTCTCGTCGGCGCGCCGCGGCGCGGTCAGTCCTCGGTGTCCACGTCGCCGTCGAGCAGCGGCGTGATGATCGCGTCGTACTTCTGGGCCACGGCCGGCACGCTGCCGCCGCGCGCGATCTCCTTGAAGAGGTCCTCGTAGATCTTGCGCGACTCGATCTCGGCCCACCCCGGGGCGGCCGGCGTCAGCTGGGACGCCTCGGCCGTCGCCACCAGCGTGCGCCCGAACTTGTCCCCTGTCATCAGGTCGGTGAACGTCGTGTTGGCCGGACCGAGGCCCGACTCGGCGAGCATCGTCTGGTACTCGTCGGAGTAGACGATGCGCAGCAGGTCCTCGGACAGGCCGACGTTGCGCGTGAGCGCCGAGACCGCCATGTTCGAGCCCCCGGCGAACACCGGGGCCACCCCGCCGTCGACCCCGGGCAGGGCGAAGATGTCGAACCGGCTCGAGTCCGCCATGCCGTCGCGCACCTCGACGCCCTCGTCGTTCTCGGTCATGTCGCCGATCGACCAGCGGGCCCAGGACGGAGCCATCATGGTGGCCGCCGCGGGGCGGTCGGACTCGACGCCGTCGTTGATGAAGTCCCAGTAGGCGACGTCGGCCTCGGTCACCGGCAGGTAGGTGGCGTTGACGAAGACGTCCTGCCACGCCTCCAGCCCCTCGATGGTGCGGGGGTCGGACAGCGTGGAGACCCAGGTCCCGTCCTCCTTGACGGCGAGCTCGCCGCCGTGGGCGAACACCCAGGAGATGCCGTTGCGCCAGTCCTGGCCGCCCATCGCGATGCCGGCCATCCGCTCCGAGTGCAGCGTCTTGACGGCCTCGCCGAACTCGTCCAGCGTGCGGGGCACCTCGACGCCCGCCTCGTCCCAGACGTCCTTGCGGTAGAACACGTAGCGGGACCCGAAGTAGTAGGGCAGCGCGTACACCGTGTCGTCCACGGACCCGGCCTCGACGAAGGACTGCAGCAGGTCCTCGCCGCCCAGCTCGGCGTACAGCTCGGGCGAGATCGCCCGGAAGTCGCCGGCGTTGGTGAAGGTCGGCGCCTGGGTGTTGCCGATCTCGACGACGTCGGGGGTCAGCGCCGGGTCGACCAGCGCCTCGTCGAGGTCGTCGACGAGCGTGCCCCACTCCTTCTGCTCGATGGTCAGCGTGGCACCGGGGTTGCGCTCGGAGAAGGTCTGCAGGAGGTACTCGCGCAGGTCGTCACCGGTGTCGGTGCCGACCAGCCAGAGCACGATGTCGTCCGACTGCTCGGGCACGACCTCGTCGGGTCCGCAGGCGGTCAGGGCCGGCGCGATCACCAGGGTGGCGGCGAGCGCGGCGGCGGTCCGTCGGGGGTTCACGGGGTGGGAATCCTCTCGGTCGGTCCGGCGGCGTCCGGGGTGGCGACGACGCCGAGGGGTCGATCGGGGTGCGTCAGGCGGTCAGGTCGCGGACGCGCCGGGCGTGCCCGCGCCCGACGACGGCGGCGCCGACCGCGCCCACCGGTACCCGGCCGGGGGCGAGCCGGACCCGTCCGGGCAGGTCGAGCGAGCGCAGGAACCCGGAGGCCGCCGACTCGTCGGTCAGGGCGTCGCGGACGGCGTCGAGCAGCGGCTGCCCGAGCTGGGAGACCCCGCCGCCGAGGACGACGTGACGCACGTCGACCGTCAGCACGAGCAACCGCACCGCGGCGGCGACCGCACGGGCGTAGGTGTCCCGGGCCGCGACCGCCTCGGGGTCGCCGGCCGCGGCCGCCTCGAACAGCTCGACCGGGGCGGGCCGGCCGGTGACGGTCGGCCACAGGGCGTTCACGGCGGACCCGGAGGCGTACAGCTCCAGGCACCCGCGCTGCCCGCAGGCGCACGGCGGACCGAGCGGGTCCACGGGCACGTGCCCGATCTCCCCCGCGGCCCCCGAGCTCCCCCGCCGCAGGCGACCGTCCAGCACGATGCCGGCGGCCAGGCCGGTGCCGAGGGCCAGGAAGGCGAGGTCGGTGGGCCGCTCGTCGGGCTCGGCCGCCTCGACCAGGTGGGCGGCGCCGACCGCGGCCACGTTGAGGTCGTTCTCGACGCCCACGCCCACGCCGCCGAGCCGCGCCGACAGCAGGGTCGCCAGCTCGAGGGGGTCGCCGTCGAGGTCGAGGTTGACCGCGTGCCGCACCGTGCCGGCGGACGAGGCCACCAGTCCCGGCACGCCCACGCCCACGCCGGTGATCTCCTCCAGCGGCACGCCGGCCTGCCGGGCGACGCCCTCCACGGCCTGCGCGGCGCCGTCGACGACGCCGTGCGGGCCCTTGCGGGTGGCGAGTCGCGCCTGGGCGCGGACCTCGCCGTCGCCGTCGAGCAGCACGGCCAGGGTCTTGGTGCCCCCGATGTCCAGGCCCACGCTGGGGCCGGGCGACGCCGCCGGCGTCGCCTCTGCGATGGTGCTCACGTCAGCCCTTCACCGCTCCCGAGACCAGACCCGACGTCATCCGCCCCTGCACGAACAGGAAGAAGATGATCACCGGGACGGCGATGAGCGTCGAGGCGGCCATCACCTCGGCCCAGTTGATGCCGCGGTTGGCCGACGCCGACAGGAAGCTGCGCAACCAGATCGGCAGGGTCTGGGCGGACTCCGCGGGCAGGATCACCAGGGCGGTGGTGAACTCGTTCCACGCCTGCAGGAACGCGTACACGCCCGAGGCGATGAGACCCGGTGCGAGCAGCGGGAACGTGATCCGCAGGAAGGCCTTGGGACGGGAGAGGCCGTCGACCATCGCGGCCTCCTCCAGCTCGATCGGCACCCCGGCGACGAACCCTCGCAGCATCCAGACCGTGAACGGCACGAGCATCGCGACGTAGAGCACGGAGATGCCGATGACCTGGTTCAGGAGGCCCAGGCTGGACATCATCTTGTACTGGGCGATGAACAGACCCTCGGCCGGGAGCATCTGGATGAACAGCACGGCCAGGATGAAGCCGGTGCGGCCGCGGAAGCGCCAGCGGCTGATGGCCAGCGCGGCGAGGAACGCGAACGCGAGGACCAGCACGATGGTGAGACACGTGACCGCGAGGCTCATGCCCAGGGCGTTGAGGAACCCGGAGTCGGTCACCACCGAGGACAGGTTGGTCATCGTGAAGTTCACCGGCAGGAAGTGCGGGGTGGACCCGCCGAGGATCGCGTCCGGCGTCACGGCCGAGAGCATCATCCAGTACACGGGGAAGACCCAGACGGCGGCCAGCACGAGGCCGAGCGCGCTGAGCAGGACCTTGCCCGGCCGGATCCTCCGGCGCCGCAGGGGCGTCCGGTCCGCCGGAGCCGCGGTGGCGGCGGGAGTCAGGACGGCGCTCATGCCGCGTCCTCCTTCATGAGATAGCGCACGTACGGCCCGGCGAGCACCATGGTGAGCACCAGGACGAACAGCGAGACCGCGGCGGCACCGGCGAAGTCCTGGCTGCCGACGCCGAGCTCGTAGATGTAGTTGCCGAGCAGGTTCGTCTCCGAGATCGGCGCACCGGCGTCCTGCAGCAGGCGGATCTGGGCGAACACCCGCAGGTCCCAGATGATCTGCAGCAGCAGCACGATGGCGATGACCGGACGCACCAGCGGCATGATGATCAGCCACAGGATCTGGCGCGGGCCGGCGCCGTCGATCCGGGCGGCCTCGAGGACCTCCTCGGAGACCTGCGTGAGCCCGGCGTAGATCGACATCGCGACGAACGGGACGGACATCCAGATCACGACGAACGACGCCACCATGAAGAACGTCCAGACGTGGCTGAGCCAGCTGTAGCCGTCCATGCCGTCGGCGCCCACCTGGACGAGGATCCAGTTGACGACGCCGGTGCGGTAGTCGAACAGCCACCGGAAGACGGTGACGGCGGCCACGAGCGGAGTCGCCCAGGCCAGCAGCAGCGTGATCTGCATCGTGATGCGCACCCAGCCGTGCACGGCGCGCATGAGCACCGCGAGCCCGAGGCCGATGCCGACGGTGAGGACGGCGTTGACGAGGCAGAAGGCGATGGACTTGGCCACGACCGCCCACACCTCGGGGTCGGTGAAGATGCGGGCGTAGTTGTCCAGGCCCACGAACGTCGGCGGTGCGCCGAACTGCTGCATGAGGCCGTACTCCTGCAGCGAGGTGACGACCTGCCAGTAGACGGGGTACCCGAGACCGATGAGGAGGGCCACCACGGCGGGGACGAGCAGGACGTAGGGGGTGGCCGGCTTGCGCCGACGACGGATCGCGATGCCTGTCGGTCCTGCACTCGTGCCGGTGGTCGTGGTCATGCGGTCCTCCTTCCCGGGTCATGGGACGGGCGGGGTGGCTTGCGGCCACCCCGCCCGTCGGTTCAGTCGGTCGTGCTGACGGTGCGGACCGTCAGCCGGCCTGGCCGTTGAGCATCGGCGTGATCGTCTCGTCGTACTCGGCGGCGAGCGCGGCCACGTCACCTCCGTCGGCGATCTTCTGGAAGAGCTCCTCGTAGACGAGGGCGCCCTCGACGGCGGCCCAGCCGGGGGCGGCCGGGGTCAGCTTCGACTCGGCGGCGGTGGCGACCGTCACCTCACCGAACTTGTCCGTCTCCATGACCGAGGTGAACTCGGAGTTGGCCGGGCCGAGCCCGTTCTCGGCGAGCATCGTCTGGTACTCGTCCGAGTAGATGACGCGCAGCAGGTTCTCGGCCAGCTCCGGGTGCTGGGACTGCGCCGAGACGGCCATGTTCGAGCCACCGGCGAAGACGGGGGCGAGGCCGCCGTCCATGCCCGGCAGGGCGAAGATGTCGTACTTCGAGTCGTCGACCATGCCGTCGCGGACCTTCTCGCCCTCGTCGTTCTCGACGAGGTCACCGATCGACCAGCGGGCCCAGCCCGGCGCCATGATGGTGGCGGCCTCGGGGGCGCCACCCTTCTCGGCGTCGTTCAGGAAGTCCCAGTACGCGACGTCCTTCTCGGTGGACGGCAGGTTCGACGAGGTCTGGTAGACCTCCTGCCACATCTCCAGGCCGGCGACCGTGTTCGGGTCCGACAGGGTGGAGGTCCACTCGTCGCCCTCCTTGACGGCGAGCTCGCCGTCGTTGGCGAAGACCCAGGAGATGCCGTTGCGCCAGTCCTGGCCGCCCATCGCGAACCCGGACATGTCGTCGGTCTTCAGCTGCGCGACCGCGTCCGTGAACTCCGGCAGGGTCTCGGGGACCTCGACGCCGGCCTTCTTCCAGACGTCCGGACGGTAGAACATGTACCGGGACCCGAAGTAGTAGGGCAGCGCGTAGACGGTGCCGTCGACGGAGCCGGCCTCGACGAAGGACTGCAGCAGGTTGTCCCCGCCGAGCTCCTCGTACAGCTCCGGCGAGATCTCGCGGAACGCACCGGCGTTGGTGAAGGTCGGCGACTGCGTGTTGCCGATCTCGACGACGTCCGGGGTGTTCTCGGCGTCGGGCAGCGCCGTGGTGAGCTTGGGGACCAGGTCGGTCCAGTCCTGCTCCTCGATCGTGAGGGTCGAGCCCTCGTTCTCCGCCTCGAAGGTGTCGACGAGGTAGTCGCGCAGCTCGTCGGGTGTGTCGCCGCCGGCGACCCACAGGGTGATGTCGGCGGGCTCGACCTCGGCGGACTCCTCCGTCGTGGTGTCGTCGCTGCCCTCGGCGGCGGGGTCGTCCGACGAGCAGGCGGTCAGCGCCATCGCCATCGTGATCGCCGACACCGCGGTCGCGGCGACGAGTCGTGTCCTCTTCACTGGGGTACTTCCTCTCGATGGTTTCCGGGCGGCGGTTCCAGGACCGCCCGGCGGGTGGGGAACAGGTGGTGGGTCAGGAGACGCCGAGCTGCGCGCCGAGGACCAGCACGGCCGCCCCGGCCAGGACGACGTCGTCGTCCAGGGAGGCCATGCGCAGGTCCAGGCCGGCCGAGGTGGCCGGCATGGTGCGTTCGACGACGGTCGCGAGGGCCGCCTCGCGCAGCGGTCCGCCGAGCAGGTCGGCGGGTCCGGCGAGGATGACCTCGCCGAGGTTGAGGGCGCTCACCACGGGGGCGAGCGTCTTGCCGAGCGTCCGGCCGACCTCGGCCAGCGCGGCGTCGGCCTCGGGGCCGTCGAGCCCGTCGACGGCGCGGCGCAGCGCGGGTGCGGACAGCACGGTCTCGAGGCACCCGCGGCGGCCGCAGGCGCAGAGCTCGCCACCGGCGTCGACCGCGGTGACGTGGCCGAGCTCGCCGGCGGCGTCGCCCGCGCCGTGGACGCGGGCGCCGTCGACCATGACGCCGGCGCCGACTCCCTGCCCGACCGTGAGCACCAGCATGGAGCCGTTCGCCCCGCCGTAGGTGTACTCGGCCAGGGCCGCGGAGTTGGCGTCGTTGGCGACGTGGACGGGCAGGCCGAGGCGGTCGGTGAGGGTCGCGGCGAGCGGCAGCTCGGACCACTCGACGTTGGGGGCCTCCACGACCCGGCCGGAGGGGTCGACGACGCCGGGCGAGCCGACGCCCACGCCGATGACCGGGCGGGTGGCCGACGCCACGAGGCGCCGCGCGAACCGGGTGATGAGGTCGACGAGGTCGTCGCCCCGACGACCGGCCGCCTCGAGCGACTGGCGCTCGACGGCCTCCCCGGTGAGCGTGAGGACGGCGCCGCGCAGCACGGCGTCGTCGGACAGGTCGAGCGCCACGATCTGGTAGGCGTCGGTACGCATCCCCACGAGGATCGCCGGCTTGCCGACCCGGCGGCCGGGCTGGGTGCCGAGCTCCTCGACGAGCCCCTCGGCCAGGAGGACACCGACGAGGTCGGAGACGGTGACCCGGGTGAGGCCGGTGGCCCGTGCCAGGCCGGCGCGGGAGGTGGGACCCTCGTGGAAGAGGTGCTGCAGGACCAGTGACCGGTTGTGCGCCCGAGCGTGCTCGGGAAGCACCTTGGAGGTGGCTCGCAGACCGCCACCCAGTCCCCGTCGGCTGGTGCGCGTCGTCGTCGTGGTCATGTTTGTTAGTAGAGCGTCCTTACAGACTCCCTGTCTATCGTTCGTCATCCTTCGTTATCTCATCGTTATCCCGTCGTCGCCCGGCCGCGCGCCCGCGGCGGGCCCGCCAGGTCACGGTCTCGCCACGGTCGCATCACGATCCCGCGCTCGGCCCGCATCGGGGCAGGTCAGGGCTCTACAGTCGGATCCATGCCGCACCGCTCCCTGCTCCGACGCGCAGCGACCGCCACCGCCGCCCTCGTCCTCACCCTGGGCCTGGCCGCGTGCTCCGCGGACGATGGCGCCTCCGGTGAGGCCGACATGTCCTCCGCGGGCGCCGCCGACCCGGCTGCGGACGGAGCCGCGGACGAGGGCGCGCCGCTGACCGAGGAGGCCGGCGGCGACGGCGCGGTGGTGGACGAACCGACCGCCGTCGTCGACCGCGAGGTCGTCGTGACCGGCTACGTCGAGCTCACCTCCGCGGACCCGGCCGGCACGGCGACCGAGCTCGTGCGGATGGTGGAGCAGGTCGGCGGCCGCGTCGAGCAGCTCACCGAGACCCCCGGCACCGACGACGACCCCGGCGCCGCCTCGGCGATCGTGCGCATCCCGGCGGACCGGACCACGAACGCCGTCGATGCCCTCGGCGACCTCGCGACCGTCCAGCGGGTCGAGATCTCCAAGGACGACGTCACCAGCCAGGGGCAGAACCTCGACGCCCGCATCTCGGCGCTCACCACCTCGACCGACCGGCTCACCGAGCTCCTCGCCTCGGCGGGCTCGACCGAGGACCTGCTCCAGGTGGAGCGCGAGCTCGCGGACCGGCAGGCGGAGCTCGACTCGCTCGTCGCCCAGCGCGAGGCCCTCAGCGACCAGGTCGCCATGTCCACGATCCACGTCGACATCACGCCCGAGACCGCGCCGGTGACCGCCCCGTCCAGCGGATTCCTCGACGGCCTCGCCACCGGGTGGAGCGCCCTGTCCGCCACCGTGCAGACCCTCGTGCTCGTGCTCGGCGTGCTCCTGCCGTGGCTCGCCCTCGCCGCCGTCGCCTACCTCGTCGTCCGGTGGCTCCGACGGCGCCGCCGCAGCGGTGCGGGAGCGTCGGGTGCGGAGGGCTCCGACGGGGACGACGACGGCCGCGGCGACGGACCGGACGGACCGCCCGCTCCCCCGGCCCGGGGCGCCGAGAGGGAACCCGCGCTGATGGGCTGACGGGCCTGCGGTCAGCCTTCGACGATCGCGAAGGCGTCGATCTCCACCAGCATCTCCGGCCGTGGCAGCCCGACCATCACCGTGGTCCGGCTCGGCAGCACGCCCGAGGGGCAGTGCTCGGCGACGAACGCACCGTAGGCGTCGTTCATCGCGGCGAAGTCCTCGCGCTGCGTCAGGTAGACCCGCAGCATCACCACGTCGTCGAACCGCGCCCCGGCGGCCTCGACGATCGCCCGCACGTTCTGCAGCGTCCGCGTGGTCTGGGCGGTGACGTCGCCCGGGTGCAGGTACTCCCCGGTGGCCGGGTCCACCGGCCCCTGCCCGGAGACCTGCACGAAGGGCCCCTGGCGCACCCCCTGCCCGAAGGTGTGCGCGGGGGCCGGGGCGTCGGGGGTGCTGATCGCTGTCCTGGTCATCGGGGTCCTCACAGATCGAAGGTCAGGTTGCCCACGACGACGTCGCCGTCGGTGAGCAGCCCGGTGCGGTACTTGTCGAGGGTGGTGCACGGGTGCGAGACGCCGAACGCCACGACCTCACCCGGCGCGAGCGGCCGCTCGGTGCGCAGGTAGGCGTGCTGGTCGTCCAGGGCGGTGACGACGGCGTCGGCAGGGCGGGCCGGCCCGAGCCGGCCCGCGGCGTCGAGAGGGCGGACGGTCAGCGGCACGGGCAGGTCCAGGTCGAAGGACACGTCGCGACGCCCCAGGCCGCAGACCGCCAGACCGGGCTCGGGAGCGGAGAGCACGGCCGCGTGGACGGTGATCGCCGGTCGCAGCGGTGCGGCACCGAGGCGCGTCCAGGGGTCGGCGCGGCGGTAGTGCCCGTGGTCGTGGGTCACGTAGGCGCCGGAGCGGACCACGACGCGGGCTCCGGGCGCGGCGGTGAGCTCGCGCAGCACGACGTCGGCGAAGGCGCTCCCGCCGGCGGACAGCACCACCGGTCCGTCGACCAGGTCCGCGACGGCGTGCCCCGCCTCCCGCAGCCGGTCGCACCAGCGCGCGACGGCCACGCGGGCGGCGGAGTCGGTGGAGTGCGCGACCGGTCCCTCGTACCCGGCGACGCCGACGAGCCGCAGCCCGGCGCCCGTCACGGCCCGGGCGAGCCGGCCCACCTCGTCCACCCGCCGTACCCCTGTGCGCCCGCCGGGCACGCCGAGCTCGACGAGAACACCGAGCCGGTGGTGCGCGGCCCCGTCGAACGCCGCGCGCAGCACCTCGACGCCGCGGTCGGAGTCGACGTAGACCCAGACCTCGCCCACCTCACCGGCGTCGAGGGTGCCGCGCAGCCACGCGGCGTCGCGCGGGTCCACCAGCTCGTTGGCGAGGAGCAAGCGCGCAGCTCCCCACCCGACGGCGGTGCGCAGCTGCGCCGGCGTGGCCACCGTCGCGCCCCAGGCCCCCGCGTCCCGCTGCCGCTCCCACAGCCCGGGAGACATGTGGGTCTTCACGTGCGGGGCGTGCTCGGCGCCGTGGGCAGCCACGACGGCCGCGACGGTCGCGACGTTGTGGCGCACGGCGGCGTCGTCGAGCGTGAGCAGCGGCCAGGTCAGGCCGGGGTCGTCGATCCTCATGATCCTCCGTCGCGGTGCGTGGGGCGCAGCGCCCGGCCGGGCCGGGCGCCGGTGAGCTCGCCGGCCGCGAGCACGGGGACACCGGCCACCAGGACGTCGTCGATCCCGTCGGCCGGCGTGCGCGGGGTGGCATACGTGGCGCGGTCGGCCACCGTGTCCGGGTCGAGCAGGACGACGTCGGCGACCGCCCTGGCGTCGAGCCGCCCGCGGTCGGCCAGCCGGAAGCGGCGCGCGGCGCGGGCCGAGAGGTGCTGCACGGCGTCGTGCCACGTCCAGTCCCCCGCGGCCCGCACGTGCTCGGCCAGGCACCGGGCAAAGGCGCCCCAGCCGCGCGGGTGCGGGCGGCCGGTCGCGGTGTCCGGCCCCACCGGCTGGTAGATCGCGTCGGAGCCGGCCAGGTGCGCAGGGTGGTTCGCCAGCGTCCGGACGTCCGGGGCACCGCTCGTCGGCGGCTGGTCGAACACGCAGGACGCCCGCAGGCGCGAGGCACGCAGGATCCGCAGGGCCGCCTCGGCGGACGGCACCCGCCACCGCGCGGCGATCTCCTCGAGACGCCGGCCGGCCACCTCGCCGTCGTCGGCCTCCAGGCCGGGCACCCAGGCCAGGGTGACGCGCGGCCAGAGGTCCGCCAGGCCGGCCAGGTGGGCGCGCAGCCGCCGGGCGGACGACGGCGCGTCCAGCGCCGCGATCGTCGCGTCCGGGTCCGCGAGCGGGAGCCAGGTGGGCAGCGCCACCATCGCCAGGAGGGAGCAGCCGCGCAGGTACGGGTAGGAGTCGAAGGTGACGTCGTGGCCGGCGGCCCGGGCGTCGTCGAGGACGGCGGTGATCTGCGCGGCCGGGCCGTGCAGGTGGGACACGTGCGTCGCCGCGCCGGAGGCGGCCGCCAGGCGGACCAGCTCGGTCAGCGCCGGGACGGCGTCCGCCTCGTACCCGCGCATGTGCGACACGTGCGGCAGGCCGTGCTCGGCGGCCACCGACGTGAGGGCCACCAGCTCGGGCTCGGCGGCCCACGCCGCCGGCACGTACTCCAGCCCGGTGGACAGACCGACGGCGCCGTCCGCGAACGCCTGCCGGGCGAGCGCCACGAGCCGCGCGGTCTCGGCGTCGGTCGCCGGGCGCTGCGCGGTGCCGACCACGAGCCGGCGCAGCGTGCCGTGCGGCACCAGCGTGGCCACGTTGACCGCTGCGGCGCCGTCGTAGGTGGCGAGCAGGTCGGCCGTGCTCCCGCCCGAGAACCGCGGGTGGTCCCCGTCGATCCCCGCGAAGTAGCCGCACGCCCAGTCGTAGGCCGCCCGGTCCGACGGGGCGTAGCCGACCCCGTCCGCCCCGGTGACGATCGCGGTGACGCCCTGACGCAGCAGGGCCAGCTGCACCGCGGGGTCGAGCACCGCGCCCCCCGCGTGGACGTGGGCGTCGACGAACCCGGGCAGCGCCACCCGGCCGCCGCCGTCCAGCACGCGCCCCTCGGGAGCGCCCGACGACGGCGCCACGTCGCGGACCCGGCCCGCGGCCAGGTGCAGGTCGTGCGGGGCGGAGAGGCCGCCGTCAGGCAGCGGGAGCAGGACGCCCCGCACGACGTCGACGCCGCGCCGGGTCACGGGGCGGCCTCCGGTTCCGCGCCCGCACGGTCGGGCGTCCAGCCCCCGAGGCCGTCCCACCCCGCGGCGGCGCGTTCCGCCGCCAGGTCCCGGGGGTGACCCGCCACCCCCGGGCGCCGCTGCCACGGGTGCGGGCCGTCCGGGGGCCGGAACTCGACCCCGGCGGCGGCCAGGCGCGGCAGGTGCGCCCGCTCGAGCCGCTCGAGGAACGCGGCGGACGCGGGGCCGCCCGGGGCACGGGATGCCGGGTCCGTGGTCCAGACGGCCTCGGCGAACGCCGCCAACCGGGGGAAGGCTGCGTAGTCGACGCGGCGCGCCGAGTCGAGGTGCTCGGTCCACACCTGCGCCTGGGCGCCGAGCAGCCGGCCGGGGAGGTCGGCGGGCAGCTCCGGGCGGGCGGGCCGGACGGCGGCAGGCAGCGGCTCGAACGCGAAGACGTCGGCGGTGGTGCGCACGAACCCCACCGGCACGGGCTCGTCGACGCCGTCGGCGGCGCGATGGTCCAGGTAGACCTCCTGCTCGGGCGCCAGGACGACGTCGTGCCCGGCCGCCATCGCGTCCAGCGCGACGGTGTGCCCGCGCCAGCAGAGCACGACGGCGTCGGCCGGCAGGTCGGAGCCGAACGCCTCGTCCCAGACGACGGCGCGGCGGCCGCGGGCGCGCAGGTGGTCGGCGAGCCGGGCGAGGAACCAGCCGTGCAGGCGGGCCACGTCCCCGGTGCCGTCGGCGTGCGTCAGGCCCAGGCCGGCCGCCCGCCGCACGATGTCCGCGCGCTCCTGCCAGGCGGTGGTGGGCACCTCGTCGCCGCCGAGCGCCACGAACGGGGCGTCGAAGACGTCGCAGACCTCGTCCAGGACGGCTGTGAAGAAGGCGACCGCCTCCGGCGAGGGGTCGAGCACGTCGTCACTGATGCCCCAGGTGGTCGAGACGTGGTGCTCCCCCGCGCGCGCCGCCAGGTGCGGGTAGGCCGCCAGCACGGCCTGCACGTGACCCGGCACGTCGATCTCGGGGACCACCGTCAGGCCCCGGTCGCGGGCGTACGCGACGATCTCCCGCAGGTCCTCGTGGGTGTACCAGCCGCCGTGGGGACGGTCGTCGGACGTCCCGGTGCGCCAGGTGCCCACCGTCGACCCCGCTCGCCACGAGCCGACCTCGTGCAGGCGCGGGTACCGGCTCGACTCCATGCGCCAGCCCTGGTCGTCGGTGAGGTGGAGCTGCAGGACGTCGAGGTGGTGCGCGGCGGCCAGGTCCACGAACCGGAGCACGTCGGCCTTCGGCAGGAAGTGCCGGGCCACGTCCAGCAGCACCCCGCGCCAGCCGTGGGCCGGGGCGTCGGACAGCGTCAGGTGCGGCAGCACCAGCGGCACACCGGGCACGCCGGCCCGGCGGAAGGCCTGGGCGCCGGCCAGCTGGCGCAGGGTCTGGACGGCGGCGTGCGCGCCGGGCAGGTCGGCGGCCGCGACGTGCACGACGCCGTCACCGACGGTGAGGCGGTACCCGCCGGCGGGCAGCGCGGCGTCCAGGTCGAGGCGGACCTGCGCGCCGCGCGCGGCATCCGCGTCCACGGCCAGGAGGTCGAGGCCGAACGCCTCCTCGGTGACACGCCGCCACCACCGGGCGGCGGGCCGCAGGTCGGGGTGGGACGCCACCCGGGCGCCGTGGAGGATCCGGACCTGCCCCGCGCGGAGCGTGGCGGCCGAGGGAGCGGGAACGGTGAGGTCCGTCGGCGTCGACGGTGTGTCGTGCGGCACACCGTCACCCTAACGGCCATTGGGAAGCAATCCTCACAATCCCGCTCCCCCGGCTCCGGGCGAGCTCAGGCGGTGCCGGTGGTGGAGTCGGACTCCTCGACCGGGACCAGCGGCTCCTCGTCGGCCTCCCGGTTCCGGCCCCGGCCCGCCACCTTCGGTCGGCCCCGCCGTTCGGCACGGTCCCGTTTGGCGAGCACGCCGGCGAACTGGGCCTCGATCGCCGCCCGCCGTTCCGTGGACATCGCCTTGATCATGCTGAGCATCATGATGAACACGAGGATGAAGATCGGCAGCCCGATCACGGTGATCACCTGCTGCAACGCCTCGAGCCCCTTCGCGCCGGTGACCCCGCCGAGGATGATCAGCGACGCGGCCAGGGCGCCCTCGCTCACCCCCCAGAAGACCCGCTGGCGCACGGGACCGGCGTCGGCCGTCCCCACGCAGAGCATGTCGACCACCAACGACGCCGAGTCGGACGAGGTGGCGAAGAACAGGGCGACGACCACCACGGCGATCCCGGAGACCAGCGTGGCGGCCGGGAACTGCTCGAAGAAGGTGAACATCGCCAGGGCGACGTCCTGCGACACCGCCTCGGAGATCACGCCGCCCGA
Source organism: Isoptericola aurantiacus (assembly GCF_044769875.1). NCBI lineage: Bacteria > Bacillati > Actinomycetota > Actinomycetes > Micrococcales > Promicromonosporaceae > Isoptericola > Isoptericola aurantiacus. The sequence continues at coordinate 1,385,980 of NZ_JBJBAE010000001.1, read as the reverse complement.
CCCGCCGATGCCGTCGAGCTCCATCGCCGACCACCCGAAGACGACGAACCACACGACCGTGAACAGCGTCGGCGCGAGGAGCACGCCGCCGACGAACTGGCGGATGGTGCGGCCCTTGGAGATCCGGGCCAGGAACACGCCCATGAACGGGGCCCACGTCACCGTCCAGGCCCAGTAGAAGACCGTCCAGTCACCCTGCCAGCCCCAGCCGCCGTCCTTGGTGAACGGCGACATCGCGTCGTTCCAGAAGGCCAGGCCGGTCAGGTCCTGCAGGTAGACGCCGATGCTCTGCGGGATCTGGCGCAGGAGGAACACCGTGTCGCCGGAGATGAGGATGAAGATCATCAGGCCGACGGCCATGAGGATGTTGATGTTCGACAGCCGCTTCACGCCCTTGTCCAGGCCCGCGACGATCGAGGTGACCGCCACGGCGGTGAGCACGGTGATGATGCCGACCTGCAGCAGCGTGCTGTTCTCGACGTCGGGCAGGAGGTGGTTGATGCCGGCACCGATCTGCGAGGTGCCCAGGCCGAGCGAGACGGCCAGCCCGAAGAGCGTGCCGAGCACCGCGAAGATGTCGATCGTCTTGCCGATCGGACCGTAGATGCGCTCCTTGAGGAAGGGGTAGAACACCGAGCTCACGCGCAGCGGGAGGTCGTGCCGGTAGACGAAGTACCCGAAGGCGAGCCCGGGCAGCGTGAAGATCGTCCAGGTGTGCAGGCCCAGGTCGTACAGGGAGACGGACATCGCGTCCTCGGCCGCCTGGGCGGAATAGGGCTCCACCCCGGCGAACGGGGGCGAACCGAAGTGCGAGATCGGCTCGGCCACGCCCCAGAACATCAGCACCGTGCCGATACCGCCCGCGAACAGCATGGCGAACCACGACAGGTTCCCGTACTCGGGGCGGGCGTCGTCGGGCCCGAGCCGGAGGTGCCCGTAACGGCTCAGCGCGACCCAGATCAGGAACACCAGCCAGATCGTCACCCCGATGATGAAGAACCACCCCAGGTTGGTGACGATCCACTCCCGCGCGTTGCCGAACGCCGACCCGATCGGCGTCGGGAAGATCAGCAGCATGATGAGGAAGAGCACCATGAGCCCGGCGGAGACGAAGAAGATCGTCGGGTCGGTCCGTAGTCCCAGGCGTTTCGCCAGGGCATCCAGTCCTCGGTCGGCCATGGCAGAACCCCTCTTCGCTGTAGCAACCGGTCGTGACGCGTCTTCGAGCCAGGTGTTCCACGATCGCCAGTACCGGCCCGGATGTCCAGCATTCGCAAGTTCTCCGCGCGTCGCATCCCGAGCCGTCACGGAGGAGGCTCGGGTCCCCGGCGCACGTCCCGGCCCGGGAGCCCGGGCGCCAGGGCGAACGTCCGGGCACGACGAAGGCCCGGACGGCGGAAGCCGTCCGGGCCTTGACACAGGTGGAGCTGCCGGGAATCGAACCCGGGTCCGGTGACGCTGTTCCAGGACTTCTCCGGGCGCAGTCTGCTGCGCTTTTCTCAGCCCCCGCACTCATGCAGACGAGGTGCGGACGGGCTCAGTCGCCTGAGAGTCCCCGCAGTCCCGGCGACGAGGACTGCGAGCAGTGGCTCTCTAGATGACGTGAGCTACCGGGTCGAGAGCAATCCCGGGCTCACGGACTTCGAGGCTCGCTCAGGCGGCGAGGGCGAAGTCGGTGCGCTTGTTATCGGCACCTATAGGTTTGCAGGCAAGTCGTTAACGAGATGAGCCTGCATCCTCGGCCCGCTTCTCCTGGAATCACGACCACCGTCGAAACCGATCAGCCCCTGTGGTGTTGTCAAAGGTCCTGCGCTGCCCGACCCCTCGACGGGAGCACCGCCTCGCGACCGGACCGTTCCATCCTACGGGATCAACGACGTCGGCCGCACGGATATTTCCGACGCACCGGGCACCCGCCGGCACGGGACCGTCGCGGGGCGACACCGAGCGCGGCGTCGCACCCCGGTCACGCCTCAGCCGAGCAGCTCCTGGCGGCGCATGGCGCGCTGCGCCTCACGCATGTCCTGCTTCTCGCGCAGGGTCTGGCGCTTGTCGAACTCCTTCTTGCCTCGCGCCAGGGCGATCTCCACCTTGGCGCGACCGTCCAGGAAGTACAGGCGGAGCGGGACGATCGTGTGCCCCTTCTCGCGGGACTTGACCCCCAGCCGGTCGATCTCCTCGCGGTGCAGCAGCAGCTTGCGGCGGCGTCGGGGCCGGTGGTTGTTCCACGTGCCCTGGAAGTACTCCGGGATGTGGGCGTTCTCCAGCCATGCCTCGTCGTGGTCGACGGCGACATAGGCCTCCAGCAAGGAGGCGCGTCCCATCCGCAGCGCCTTGACCTCCGTCCCGGACAGGACGAGCCCGGCCTCCAGGACGTCCTCGATCACGTAGTCGTGGCGTGCCTTCTTGTTGTTCGCCACGAGCTGGCGCGGGTCGGCGTCCTGCTTCTTCTTCTTGGCGCCCTTGGCCTTGGTGGACACGGCTCCTCCTTCCGGGTGCGCGGGATCGCGACGTCCCAGGATACGTGGCCGACGTCGGCGGTCCAGGCGATTTCGCCGAGGGCGTCCGCGCAGGCCCACTCAGTTCAGCCAGCCGCCCATCGGGTCGGTCGTGCTGCCGTTGACGTAGACCTCGAAGTGCAGGTGGCAGGCCCCGGAGGAGCCGGTGCTGCCCGAGTACCCGATGATCTGGCCCTTCGAGACCTTCTGGCCGACGTAGACGGTGTCCCGGGACAGGTGCAGGTAGCGCGACATGACGTTGTCACCGTTGTGGGTGCCGTGGTTGATCAGCACGTTGTTGCCCGGGTTCGACCCGTAGTACGCCTGCTCGACGTACCCGCTCTGCGCCGCGTAGATCGGCGTGCCGCAGTAGGTGCGGATGTCGGTCCCGGCGTGCAGGCGCCAGTAGCCGTACATCTCCAGGTACCGCATGCCGTAGCTGCTGGTGACGACGTGGTAGTTCGTGGGCCACCCCAGGAACGGCCCGGACGTGGAGGACCCGCCGCCCGACGAGCCGCCCGAACCGCCTCCGCCGCCGGAGCTCGAGCCGCCTCCGGAGCCGGACCCGCTGCTGCCGGAGCCTCCGCCCCCACCGGATCCACCCTGCGCAGCATCCTTCTCGGCCTGCGCCTCGGCCCGGCGCTGCGCGGCCTCCTGCTCGGCCTTGAGCCGGGCGGCCTCCTCGGCCTCACGCCGCTTGCGCTCCTCCTCGAGCCGCCGGTCGCGTTCGGCCTGCTTCGCGATGATCTTCTTGAGCTGGCCCTCGAGCGTGGCCCGCTCCTCCTCGTTCTCCTCGAGCTCGGCGATCGTCTCGTCCCGCTGCTCCGCGATCGAGGCCTTGAGACGCTTCTGCTCGGCGATGAGGCGTTCCACCTCCGCCTTGCGGTCGGCGGCCTCCTGCTCGGCCTTCTCGGCGACGACGACGTTCGCGTCGGCCTCGGCCTTGAGGTCGGCGATGGTCTCGCGGATCGCCTGCAGGCGCGCGGCCTGGTTGCGCGCGACCGTCTCGGCCTCCTGCAGATCGGTCACCGCGCGGGAGCTGCTGCGCGCCGCCGAGGACGTCACCGCCAGGTCCTCGAGGAAGTCCTCGGTGGACTGCGCCCCCGTGACCAGTCCGAGCGTCGTCACGTCGTCGCCTCGCCGGTAGGCCTCGCGGGCCATCGCCACGACGTCCGCCCGGGCCTCGTCGGCCTTGCCCTCACCCTCGGCGACCTGCTTCGCGACGCTCTTCTCCTCGTCCTGGGCGTCGGCCAGCCGCTGGGCGAGCACCTCGGCCTTGCGGCGCGCCTCGGCCAGCTCGGCCTGGGCCTCGGCCAGCTCGGCCTGGGCCACCGGCAGACGACCCTCGACCTCGTTGAGGTCCAGCACCGCCTGCGCGAACTTGTCGTTCGTGTCCTCCAGCTCGTGCTGCAGGTCCTGACGCTCGTCGCGCTTCTCCTGCTGCTTCGCCTCCGCGGCGGCACGCTGGTCGTCGAGCTGGTCGGCTGCCGCCGGGGGCGACGTCGGTCCGACGACGAGCAGGCCCACGACGACGGCGCCGAGCAACCGGCGCAGTCGGACGGCGCGCGGGACGGACGGGGACATGGTGGCCACGGCGATCACACCCTCGAGGAACGGTAGAGCGTGACGGCGGAGGACACCCCGGCGAGCGCCACGGCGACGACGAGCAGCAGCGGCGCGATCGCCAGGACGTCGGCCGTGGTGACGTAGTCGACCCAGTCGACCGACCGGGCGAGCCAGTCGGCGACGAGGTACTGCACGGCCAGCCACAGCCCGACGACGGCGAGCACCGCCCCGACGAGCGCGGCGATGGCACCCTCCAGCATGAAGGGGAGCTGCACGAACACGGACGAGGCACCCACGAGACGCATGATGCCTGTTTCCCGGCGTCTCGACACGGCGGAGAGCCGGATCGTGGTGGTGATGAGGAGCGCCGCGGCGAGCAGCATGACCCCGGCGAGGCCCACGGCGACGATCGAGGCGCGGTTCAGCGCGACGAACAGGGGCTCGAACGCGGCGCGCTGGTCCTCGACCACCTCGACGCCGGCGCGACCGGACAGCACGTCGTCGACCACCTGGTACTGCTCGGGGTCGGAGAGCTTGAGCCGGAACGACGCCTGCATGTCGTCCTCGGTGAGCTGGGTGCCCTGGTAGCCGTCGGGATAGCGGTCGGTGAAGGCCTCGAACGCCTCCTGAGTGGACTCGAAGTAGGTGGTGGACACCACGTCGCCGAGCTCGGTGTCGATGACCTGCTCGACGGCGGCGATCTGGTCCTCCGTGGCCTCGCCGTCGGCGCAGGACGGCACCGTGGAGCCCTCCGGGCACAGGAAGACCGAGACCTCCACGAGGTCGTACCAGTCGCCCTTGAGCTTGGTGACCTGGGCCTGCAGCAGCCCGGCGGCGCCGACGAAGGTCAGGGACACGAACGTCACGAGAACCACCGAGACGACCATCGTGGCATTGCGGCGCAGCCCGTGGAGGACCTCGGTCAGGACGAACTGGAGGCGCACGGCTCAGGCCTCCTCGTCGCCCGACGGCGCGCCGGACATCACGTCGGTGCGTTCCAGGGGGGCGGAGGTCGGCTCCTCGGCAAAGTCCTCGGCGGCGGAGCTCTCGGCGGCCTCGGCCGCGGCCCGTTCGGCAGCGACGTCGCCGGGTTCCGGGCGGACCGTGATGCGGCGGGCGGGTACCCCTCGTCCGGGGGCGTCGAGCACGGCCATGGGTCCGACGGACGGCAGGATCTCCTCGCGGCGGCCGTAGACGGCGTCGGCCTCGTCGCGCACGACGTGCCCGGTGGAGAGCTCGACGACGCGACGGCGCATCTCGTTGACGATCTCGTCGTCGTGCGTGGCCATGACCACCGTGGTGCCGGTGCGGTTGATGCGGTCCAGCAGCCGCATGATGCCGAGCGACGTGGTGGGGTCGAGGTTGCCGGTGGGCTCGTCGGCGAGCAGGATCTGCGGGCGGTTGACGAACGCGCGGGCGATGGCGACGCGCTGCTGCTCGCCGCCGGAGAGCTCGTGAGGGCGGCGCTTCTCCTTGCCGTCCAGGCCCACCCACTCGAGCACCTCCGGCACGGTGCTGCGGATGACGTGGCGCGGCCGGCCGATGACCTGCAGGGCGAACGCGACGTTCTCGTACACCGACTTGTTCGGCAGCAGGCGGAAGTCCTGGAAGACCATGCCGATGCCGCGTCGCAGCGCGGGCACACGCCAGGCGGACAGGCGGGTCAGGTCCCGGCCGGCCACGTAGACGCGACCGCCGGTGGGCCGCTCCTCACGCAGCACGAGCCGCAGGAACGTCGACTTGCCGGAGCCCGAGGCGCCGACGAGGAACACGAACTCGCCGCGCTCGACGTTCACCGAGACCTCGTCGAGCGCAGGTCGCGCCCCCCTGGCGTAGACCTTCGAGACGTTCTCGAACCGGATCACGACATGACCTCCCCCGGGCAGGCACCGGTGACGGAGGATGCCCGCCTGCCCACCGAGAGTCGCACGGCGTCACAGGCTCGTCGCGGGGCGACACGCCGGGAGGGCGCGGGGTCGAACCTGTTGCCCAGCGCAATCTGTCGCGGATGTCCGGAAAGCCCCGCGCCGAGGCCTGCCGGCGCGGTCGACTCAGTCGGAGTCGCCCTGGCGACGCCAGCGGATGCCGGCCTCGATGAACTCGTCGATCGCGCCGTCGAACACGGCCTGGGTGTTCCCGGACTCCTGCTCGGTGCGCAGGTCCTTGACCATCTGGTACGGGTGCAGCACGTAGGAGCGCATCTGGTCGCCCCAGCTCGCCTTGATGTCGCCCGCGAGCTCCTTCTTCTTCGCGGCCTCCTCCTGCTGACGGATCAGCAGCAGGCGCGACTGCATGACGCGCAGGGCAGCGGCGCGGTTCTGGATCTGCGACTTCTCGTTCTGCATCGACACGACGGTGCCCGTGGGGAGGTGCGTCATGCGGACGGCGGAGTCCGTGGTGTTCACCGACTGCCCGCCGGGACCCGACGAGCGGAAGACGTCGATCTTGAGCTCGTTCTCGGGGATCTCGATCGAGTCGGTCTGCTCGATGAGCGGGATGACCTCGACCGCGGCGAACGACGTCTGCCGGCGGCCCTGGTTGTCGAACGGCGAGATACGCACCAGACGGTGCGTCCCGGCCTCGACGGACAGGTTGCCGAAGGCGTAGGGGGCGTTGACCTCGAACGTCGCCGACTTCAGGCCGGCCTCCTCGGCGTAGGAGGTGTCCATGACCTTGGCCGGGTAGCCGTGCCGCTCGGCCCAGCGCAGGTACATGCGCATCAGCATCTCGGCGAAGTCCGCGGCGTCGACGCCGCCGGCGCCGGCGCGGACGGTGACGACGGCCTCCCGGGCGTCGTACTCGCCGCTGAGCAGCGTGCGGACCTCGAGCGCCGCCAGCTCCTTGCGGATCCCCTCGATCTCCGCCTCGGCCTCGGTCAGCGAGTCCGGGTCGTCCATCTCCTGGCCGAGCTCGACGAGCGTCTCGACGTCGTCGATGCGGCGGGCGAACCGCTGCACCCGGCCCAGCTCGTCCTGGGCGTGGGACAGGGCGGAGGTGACCTTCTGGGCGTTGTCCTGGTCGTCCCAGAGGCCGGGCGCGGACGCCTCCTCGGAGAGCCGGGCGATCTTCGCCTCCAGCGCGGCGGGGTCGCTCACCGACTCGATCGAATCGAGGGTGGAGCGGAGCCCCTTGATCTCGGCGGGGAAGTCGATGGTTGCCACAATCTTCTAGCCTACCTGCCGCTCAGAACTGGCCGGGCAGCGTGCGACCGAACATCTGGGCGGTGGCCCGCGCGCTGGGGCTGCCGGCGTCGAGGTCCGCACCGGCCACGAGCAGGGCGCCGATGACGGCGGGCGAGTCCTTGAAGACGGCACCGGCCAGGGGCGACTGGCCCCGCTCGTTGAGGCGGTTGACGTCGGCACCGCGCTCGGCCAGCCCCGTCACCAGGTCGGCGTGCCCGTGGTAGGCCGCCAGCATGAGCAGCGTGTTGCCCTGGGCGTCGGCGTGGTCGGCCGGGACACCGGCGTCGACGAACTCCAGCAGCAGGGGCTCGCCGGCGCGAGCGAGGTCGAACATCTGGTCCAGGTCGACGGGGAGCTTGTCGGTCATGCCGTCGAACCTACCCGCACGGCCCGGCGGCCGGGCCCGGCGGCCCTGCGACCTGTCTCCCCGGCCGGCGCGTGCTACCCCGCCCGAGCGGTAGCCGTCGCGGTCACGGTGAACCCGCCGCCGAAGGTGTCGGTGAACCACCGCACCAACGGCGGGTGCGACCGGGCGACGAGGGTCACGCGCGCGCTGCGTCCGTCCGGTGCGACCGCCTCGACCACCTGCACGTCTCGCAGCCCGGGCGCCGTCGACGGCGGTTGTCCCGCCAGGTGCTCACTCAACGACCTTGGGGGTGGCGAAGGGACCGGGGAAGGAGGGGACATGCACAACTTCTCATCGGCAGCTTACAGAGGTGTTCTCACCAGTGTGATCGTTGGGTTCCCCGCTGGAGGTGGAGCAGGACGAGGTCGGCGGCCGTGATCTGGGTGAGGCGTTTTGGGGTCGAGGGTGATCGTCTGCAGGGCGGGCCAGGTCTTCTTGAGCAGGGCGTTGCCGCGTTCGGCGATGGACCGAAGTCCGGTCAGCGCGCGCCTTCCTTGAACCAGCGCAGCACCAGCAACGCCTGGACTCTGGCGGTCGCAGCCCGGTGCCACGGGCGGATGTCGCGGGCGCGGCGGTGCGCGGTGATCCAGCGCGCCACGGTGGCCAGGGTGTGTGCGGGCACGTCGAGGGTGGCACGATCGGCGATCAGGCGGGCTCCCGGGCGTCCGGTATGTGTGTTTGGCGACTTGCATCCTGGTCCTGAGACCCTGCTGCTGCCGAGCCCACTCCCGGGACCAACCCGCAGGTCAACGCGCCATCGCGCCGATCACCTCACGCGGTCTGCCGAAGACACCTCTCCGTGAGAATTGGCTAGCGTAGGCGCGTGATCGCATCGGTCGAGAACGACGACGTACTGACTCTCTTCGGAGCACCGTGGTGGGATGCCGCTGCATCGCTCGGTACGCTCCTCGCGGTCCTAGTTGCGGTCGGAGTTGCGGTCGTGGAGACAGTCCGCGCTCGTCGCGCCGAGCGCGGACTGAAACTGGAGCGTCAGTCACGGGCCGACGACGCACGCCGCGCCGTAGCCTCGCTCGTGGCCTCCACGGTCGACGTGAACCCCGAGCCGTCCGATGACGCTAGTCATTACATTCAGCGGGCCAGTTTGCAGATCGCAAATCAGAGCGCGGAACCAGTCTTCAACGTTCGGGTGATAGTCGCCGTTTCCGACCCACCCGTGCCAATCGGCCCGCTGGCCGCTCCGGCCCCGATCCCAGTCTTGCCAGCCGGCCACAAACGAACGTGGGACATAACGGTTGGCCTGCTTGCCCACGCGCGACTTGCATCGACACTAGGGATGCACCCCACTACCGAACTTTTTTTCACTGACAGTCAGGGTGAGCGCTGGCATCGCGCATACGACGGAAAGCTTAGCGTTGCAAGCAAATCCAAGCGTATCGAATTCCGAGACATCTCCGACGGCAACGAGGCGCAACTTGGGGAGCTCGACAACCATTTCAACCCTTTACCCATTGTCCTCGCCTTCCTGGACGCCCTGACCTCGAAAGGGAAAAAACCTACAGTAGAGGACATAGCACCGCTCCTCTCTCCAACCGCTAACGGCTGGGAGGTCTTGACCGACGCAGCAGTCGCGGAAATGGGCGAGGAACTTTCCGCCTACGGACTGGCCGCTCACATATGGTACCCAGCACCGTTCGTCGCATGGGCCCGACTAATCCGCGACGACGACGCGCGAGTGCCAGTTCAAACCGGAGAATTCCGAAGCGTAGATGCGAAGATTCTGACACTCTGCTTCCTTCCCACGATAGGATGGCGAGTATTCGGAATCGGCCCGACTGCCCCTGATTGGATCGCTTTTCCCCCTGGCTCACTAACGGACGACCCACGCGGCGGTCTCTAGGGTAGGGGCAGTGGCTCGCCGGTTAGCGAGGTGCGGGATGTGGGGCTCTTCGCAGTTGAGGGGGGTTCAGGGGTGAGTCCGCCGGCGGCCAGGTGCCCCTTCATCGAGCCGAGCCCCCCTCCCCCGCTGCCTGCGCGCTTGTGCCATACCGAGGTTCGCGAAGCCTTCTGACCAGAAGGCTCGTGCCTAAGGACGCCACGAGGCGTTTCGGAGAATCGACGCCTAGAGCCCTGCGAGCTCGGCCCAGTCGACAGGCATCCCCTGGCTCGCCATCTCATGAGCGAGCTTCTGCTTCCAGGCATCGTCCAGGGACAGGTAAGCGAGGCCGTGGAGGTCGCTAGGCAACTCAACTCCCCTCTCATACAGGAGGACAACGCGCGCACGGCCGAGCCGTCCCGCGAAGTACCCGGCCTCGAGCAAGACGTTCTGTCGCGCGCGCGGCAAGTCCTCCTTGGCATTCTTCGCCCTGCCAACATCGTCAGCGGTAAGCAGAGCAACCGCAAACCCAACGGACGCGGCATACCCCTCCAACTTTTCCAGGAGAGTCCTACCGCCGTTGGGTTGCTCGTGGAGGATGACCGGGACGGTGCCGGTCAGCGCCTGCACGAGCCGCGCCAGCTCGTGCTTCCGCTCGCCGTCATGCCCGTGGACGATGAAGACACGGCCCCGTTCTTCAGCGGCCTCCCTCTGATGCTGAGTCTCAGCGCCCTGAACGACGACGTCCTCCAGCTCCGCTCGCAGTTCCAGTTCCCCCTTCGCTGCCTCCAGGATCGCGACTCCTTTCCGCACTCCAGCAGGGCGATAGCGGCTGGTATCCATACCAGGCGACCAGACCTGAGGGCTATAGCGAACCCTCTTGAACTGGTCCAGGTGAGGAGACTCCTCGCCCATCACCGTCCGAAGCACCATCTCGGTGCTCGTCCTCCAACGGATGAAATCGACGGGGTCGCCACTCCTTGCGGCTGCGATCTGCTCGTCGAGCGCTGCGAGCTTCCGAGGAACATCCATGCAATCGAGCCTAGCAATCGCCTCGGACACCGGCACACCGTCGTCGCCTACGGTTTAGGAACAGGACCACCGCCAAGGGAGCGTGTGACCTAGCGAATCCCGAGTTAACGGGCCCACGCGCAGGTCTACGGCGGAGCGGTCCATGCCTCGTCGCCATCCGGACCGCTGAAGGAGCGCGTTTCCGGCTCGGCGTGGCAGGGCCAGCAGTGCGCACCTGTTCTTGACTCAGCAGGTCCTCGAGCCCTGCCGCGCGCGCAGGCGCGCCCGAGATGCCCGAATTCGTCACACGCCGACGCCCAATTCCCGACGCCCGGGGCGAGCGGCGCTTCGGCCTCTCCCGCGCGGCATGGTGTTCGGACACGAGGACGGGACCGCCTGGGTTTGCCGATCTAGGACCCCAGATAGCGCACCCGCACGATGAATGCGTGCATACTGCCAGCATGAAAGACTTCCTCGCCTGGGATGGGTGGGCCTTCGTCGGGATCGCGCTCGCAGCCGTTGCGATCCTTGCGACCATCCTGGCTGCGCGGGCGTGGGGCAGTCGGCGAGGCCGCCTCGTCTACCGCGTCGACGTCAGTCGAATGGTCAACGCTGGAACCCCCGCTGGGGTCAGCATCACGCATCGTGGTGTGCTCCTGGCAGAACCGTGGCTCGCTACGATCTCACTGACCAACACTGGGCCCCGCGACATTACTTCTGCCAACTTCCACGACGGGCTACCGGCCCGGATCGACATCGGTTCCCGCGTCGTGGTCGCGCTAGATGAGCAAGGGTCCGGGCCTGAACTTGACGAAGTGGGCACCGAGGTCGTAATAGCACCATTTCATCTCCCGAGGAAACAGCGCATTTCCTTTACCTGTCTTGTCGATGGGCAACCTGATCGACCTTCGATGACACCCCTCGTTGACACCGACATCGAACTTGCCCAAGCAAGTATGGCCGACGGATTCCGGGAAGGTTTATTCGGGATGCTCGCGGCGGCCTTCCAGGAAGCTGCCGGAATCTCAGCGACAGTTCTCTTCGGGAAGCGCCGGCAGACGTAAGAACGGTCGACGCACCGGCAGTGGGATCGGCGCCGACGAACCTGCGCGAGCGATCCTGGTCTCAAGCGGAGGCTCCACTCCGGTCACGTGCCAAGAGCCCGGAACTGAACAGGTTCACCAGCGGCACCGCCAGCGATACCGGCTCTTCGCCGATCTGGTGTGGATCAGAATGCGAGTCCTCTGCCAGCGAGCAGCATCCGGAGGCGGTAGTTGTCGCGATTGCGGTAAAATGTATCAGGCGGTCCCTAGTCAACCGGACCCGGCTTGTTGATCCAGAACTATCCCCCGAGGATCGGCTGCATACGACAAACGCCAGAACCGTTAAAATCTAGCGGCTCTGGCGCTGGCCGATGCTGGCGAGATCCAGCCTGTACCGGCCCTCTTGCGGACTTTCTGCGGACTCGGGACCCTCCCTAGTGTGAGCGAGTACCGCATCAAGCCCGTGAGTCACTCTGTCCCCCGCGCCGCACTCGTGGTCGGCATCGGCGAAACCAAGATCCGCGAGGCCATCGCCAACGGTGACCTCGCCACGCACTACATCGGTACCAGGCCAGTCGTACTTCACAACGAACTCGTCGAGTGGGTGACGAGCTTGCCCGACGAGCGGCTATAGACAGCGCCTGTCCGTGTCAGGCCGTTCAAGGCCGACTTCCTCGCCGGCATCGCAGCCCAGTTCGAGGTGACCGTGCCCGAGTTGGTCAGCGGGCAGGCGGCCTGACTCGCAATTACTCGGCGGGCGCGGCCACTGAATCTGCCGAACCCGGTGAAACCTCGGGCTCGATGGCGAATGGAACTTTGAAGGACCGCGCTCCAAGCATCTTTGCGTGGCTAGTGAGCACAGTACGCAGACTCGGCCAAACCAGCACCACCAACTCGTCGTCTGTGAGGTCGCGACCGTTTGGATTGACGATTAGGAAATACTGAGCAGAACCTTCGTAGATCTCAAAGGCCTCCCCTGTGTCGGGATCCTCGCCCTTCATAGTCGCGACAGCTCGCAGGTTTAGCGCATCGTCGTTATCCGCGTGACGAAGACCCTCGAGCTGGACCTCAACAGTCGACGACTTCGTCCGCCTATTGGTCTGCATCTGCCCGCAGAGTTCGATCAGATCGAAGCGCTTGAAGACGTCCTGCCTTTCAGACGGTTGCATATCAGTAGCCATCAGCCAACTGTCCGAGTAAAGCTTCGTGCCCCGAAAGCGGGCCGACCAGCGACCACGGAACGCTCTTGAGGCTTCGCCCAATCAACAGGTTCTGATTTGCCCGGCTCAGTGACCTTAAGGGCCGCGGGGCCTGAGAGGTGGTGGCGCGGATCTGAAACCGAGAACATTACAACTTCGTCTTCGCTCGGGCCGGTGGAACCCAAGACGTCAACTGTGTAAGTTGCCCTGTGCATAAGACTATGGAATGCAGGCACGTGCGTTTCCGGACTACGGCTGACCTGCCCGGGCAACCACGTATAGCATCGCGGCTCTCTATTGTCACTCATTGCGGACATTATTTCGCCGCGATCACAGGCACTAACATGCAACTCATAGCCAAGAGCCGCGAGCGCTTCCGCGATTGTGTCCACTCTCAGATTGCCGTTCCCGTTCAAAGTGCGGTGAACGGCAGATTTCCGAACGCCTAGACGCCGGGCCAACTCGGACTGAGAGATATCGCTCTCATCCATAGCGCGGTGCAAGATGCCGAGCATCCGGCTACGCAAGGAGGATTTCGCGAGAGCGCGCGAGCCTTCTTCAGTGCTCGCCAATCTTTCGTAACTCATCGCTAACCCTCCTTGGATTGTGAATATTCGATGTCGGATTTTTGAACCCATTCAGCGTGCCTTATTTGGCCCGCAGGTATTTTGCCTTCGCGAGTTTTCCCGAGCCGCTTCTCGAACCCGTGAGTCAGACGAGCAGTCATCCCCTTCTCGCGTGCACACTCGACGGTCTGAAAAAAGAGCATTCGATCCTCCGAGGTCTTAATCTCGGAAATCGAATCGTTGAGTGCTCGCAGTTCGCGGGGTACTTCTAGCTCCCCGGTGCGGGAGTACACTGCGAACCGGTAGGTGAGATCGGAGTACCGCTGACGCTTCCGCTTATTCTTCGAATTTTCGAGAGAACGCAGGTAGTCATAGGCCTGTTGCCCTCCATCGCCGTCGAACGCATCTTCAATCCGTCGAGATCGGCCATCCGCCTCCGCGCAGCGCCCGCACTCACACTCCGCGATCGCGGATGGTTCACTCATGAATGTACCACGCTCCATGTTCGACGCTGAGTCTTGGCATCGTAGCGCGATCGAGCGCGACGGACGATGCGTGTCCACAGGTCAGCATCGGTTCGCCGGTCGCCAGGAGCGCTAGATCGCCGCCCTCGCGCCCAGCCGGGTCGGCGTAGCGTACGTAGACGGCTCGCGGGGTCCACGCGATCGCTTCGCCGTCAGCGTGGAACGCGCCCCCGCCCGTCGTGATCCATGCCGTCACGGGTACAGGCTCAGAAGGACGACTGGGAGTCTCTCGGCGGGCCTCCGGAGGTACCTCGGAGGCGAAGTCCGCATGGGCACACGCTCGATCCCTCAGCGACCGGTCGAACGCTTGTTCGAACTCATGCTAGGACCCTAGCGCAACGAGCACGCTCCCCTACCCCGCCGTGGGGTACGCCGTCCGGTCGAGACTGCGTCGAACGGCAGTGTGAGTGCGTCCCGTCAGCTCGCCGGCTGTACCCATTCTTGAGGTCACCCCGGAACTGCGGCAGCACCTCGAGCACCGGCCGCGACGGGTACGGCATCAGTCCTCAGTGTCTTCAGGGATCTCGCCCTGGACGTCGCCGCCCTCGACAGCCTCTCGTGTGGCGGCGTACTGGCGCTCGATGTACTCCTCGAGCTTGACCCGCTCGATCCGCCACACTCGCTTCGGGCCGACCTGGATCGCGGGCAGGTCGCCGTTCTTGAGGATCGTATAGACCTGTGCCTTGGTGACCGCCAACTCGTCGGACACTTGCTTCAGGTCGAGGAACCGCTTCGTCGTCACGGGAGCAGTCTGCCAATACGACCGGGACGCGCGTCGTGACGGGGTGGCAGATTCCCTCAGCGGTAGCGTCAGGTCATGAGTGGCATCGAACCCTGCAAGACCTGCGGCTCCCCGGTACGCGTCATCAAGGTCCGTGGGGAGGGAAGCGTTGCTGACCCGAATCCCATCGTCGAGCGCCGCAAGTGCACGAACCCGCAGTGTCGGACAAACGGGGGGCGAGATCGACTCCTCAGCGACTCGGTGTAGCGGCCCGCTCCAGCAGCTTCCGCACCTCGGGCCAGCTCGCAGCCAGCCTGGGGTGCGGCTTGAGGTCGGTCACGTCGTCGAGGCGGACCCAGCGGCACTCGTCGGTCTCGGAGTCGTATGCGTGGGTCTCGAGCTTGCGGTCGGTGGTGGCGATGACCTTGGTGTAGTGACAGTCCTCGTGCGCGTCCAGGTACTCGTCGATGACTTCGAGGGCTGACGCGTCGATGCCGGTTTGATCTAGATCTCCTCGATCTCCGGGTCGTCGAGGTAGACCTGCAAGGGACCGAGGCCGCCGAGCTCGTCGGCGAGGGACCGCGAGACCGCTGCCGGGTCCGGCAGCACCGGAACGAGCCCGGCCGAGGCCCGCTCGGCGTAGTCCGCGACGGCGTCGCTCACCAACCGCTCGAGCCCCCGCCGGTCGGTCACGGGGTCGATCCCACGGCGCCGCACCAGCTCGCGGACCTCGTGGGCGAGGATGCTCGCGGCGTCGTCGCGCGCGAGGACGTCGATGGCCACCGGCTGAACCTCTCCGTCGGGGACGATCCGGACCTTCCATCAGGCGCCGCCGAGAGTAGCGAAGTCCGACCGGCCCCCGTGCCCACCCTGTGGACAACCCGGACCACGGGGAGGCGTCTCCCGGACGGCAGCACCCGCGACCGGCGCCGGAGGGCGGTCAGGCCGCGGCTCCTGCGGCCCCGGACGCGCGGCCCTCGTCGCGAGCGACGCGAGGCAGATCACACCAGGTGCCCGCATGATGGACGATCCGGCGCTGCCACACCTCCCGGACCAGCCTCGACGCCCCCGATCCGTTGCCCGCGGCGGCGATCTGTGGCAGCGTGGCACCCCGAGCGAGAAACCGGTTTCTCGTCTCTGTCACCGTCGACACAGGAGGCAACGATGCCCGCACTCCCCCGCCGTGCCCTCCGGCACCCCGCCACGACCCGCACCGTCGCCGTCGTCGCGAGCGTCGCCACCGGTCTGGCCCTGGCCGCGCCCGCCCAGGCCCGGGGCCACCACGGCCACCACGACCACCACGAGGTCGCGCAGATCGTCGTCGCCCCGGACGGCTCGGGCGACGCCACCACGATCCAGGAGGCCGTGGACCTGGCACCCATCGACTCCGCCGAGCGCGTCGAGATCCGCATCGAGCCGGGCGTCTACCAGGGACGCGTCGACGTCGACGCCGCCCACCCCCGCCTGTCGTTCGTCGGCGCGACCGGCGACCCGGCCGACGTCGTGATCACCGACGACCGCGCGGCCGGCACGCCCAAGCCCGGCGGCGGGACGTGGGGCACCACCGGCTCGGCGACCGTCACGGTGTCCGGCGCCGAGTTCCACGCGACCGCCGTGACCTTCGAGAACGCCTTCGACGAGGCGGCCCACCCCGAGTTCTCCAGCCACCAGGCCGTGGCCGTCAAGACCCGCGCCGACAAGATCGTGTTCGACGACGTCCGGTTCCTGGGCAACCAGGACACCCTCTACCTCGACAGCCCGTCGGCGGACGTCCCCGCCCGCGTCTACGTGCGCGACAGCTACGTCGAGGGCGACGTCGACTTCATCTTCGGCCGCGCCACCGCCGTCATCGAGGACTCGACCATCAAGGCGCTGGACCGCGACTCCGACCCCAGCGGGTACGTGTTCGCCCCCAGCACCTCCTCGACCTTCGAGCACGGCTTCCTCGTGGTGGGCTCCCGGTTCACCACCGACGCCGCGGCCGACAGCTACTACCTGGGCCGCCCGTGGCACCCGAGCAGCGCCCCCGACAACGACCCGCGCGTCGTCGTGCGCCAGTCCTGGCTGGGTCGCCACGTCAAGGACGACCCCTGGACCACCATGTCGGGCTACGACTGGTTCGAGGGCAGCAACGCCGAGTACCGCAACGTCGGCCCGGGGGCCCGCGTCAACGCCGACCGGCCGCAGCTCACGCGGGCCGAGGCCCGCGACCACCAGGTCGTCGACTACCTCGCCGGCGACGACGGCTGGGCACCGCAGCACGAGCGCGGACGCTGCTGACGTCCCCGACCACGCCACGGCCGCCGGTCCGCGCCCTCACGGTGCGGGCCGGCGGCCGTCGACGTCCCGCTGCCGCACCGCGACGAGGTCACCGGTGCCGCGACCCAGCACCTCCGCCCGACCGTCCGCCCAGACCACGACGCCTGCGAGCCCGCCCCGCGAGCGCAGCCAGCCCGGACCGTCCGCCCCGAGCGCCAGAGCGCTGGTCGCGGCGACGTCGGCGGCGGTCAGGCTCGGCCCGACGACGGTCACCGACGCCAGCGCCGTGGGCGTGCGCCCCGTGCGGGCGTCGACCACGTGCGCGCCGCGGTGTGCGAACCCCGACGTCGCGACGGCGCCGCGCCGGACCGGGACCGTGGCGACCAGCCGCGCCGTGGCGTGCGGGTCCTCCACGCCCACCCGCCACGGGGGGCCGTCGCCGGCCACGTGGCAGACCATGTCGCCGCCGGCCGCGAGGCAGAAGTCCGTCCCGTCGAGCGCACGCAGGTGCCGCGCGGCACGTTCGACGGCCCAGCCCTTGACCACACCGCTGGGGTCGAGCACGTCGCGGCCGTCCGCGGTGCGGTGCCGGGGGTCGAACGCACCACCGGACACCCTCCGAGCCGCCTCGGCCAGCGCCAGCACCTCGTGGACCTCCGCCGGCAGGTCGGCCTCGGTGATCGCACCGCGCCCCAGCCGACTGACCACGGAGTCGGGGCGATAGGTGCTGAACGTCCGGTCCACCTGCCGCAGCTCGGCGACCACACGCTGCCAGGCGTCGTCGGCCTCCTCCCCCGCGGCGCCGCGCCCCCGCAGCGCGAGGCTGACCGGCATGCCCATGAGGTGCACCACCCGCCGCACCACCGCCGTGCTCACAGCCCCGCCTCGTCCAGCGCGCTCTGCAGGGAGCGGACGTAGCCCTCGCTCGTGACGGTCGCGCCGCTGACCATGTCGATGCCCGCGCTCTGCGCGTCCAGGGTCTCCTGGACCAGCTCCGGGACGGCGTAGGAGTTGATCTGCTGGTCCTTCGGGTTCTCGGACGGGTACACCGGCACGTCCACGGCGGTGATCGTGCCGTCGGCGACGGTGATCTCGACCTGGACCGGTCCCCACCGGGTCTGCACCACGTCCCCGGTCACCGTCGTCGTGCCCGTCGTCGCGTCCGACGACCCGCCACCGCCGGAGCCGTCCGACGACGAACCGTCCGACGACCCGCCCGAGGTCACGCCGCCGTCGCCCGCCTGCTGCACCACCACGGACGTCCCACCGAGCGCCGTCGGGTCGGTCGAGGTGCGGTATCCCAGCAGCAGCACCACGACCGTCACGGTCGACAGCGCCCAGAGCAGGATCCTTCTCATCGCGTCACCATCCGAAGTTCTCGCTGTGGATCTGCGCGGCGGGCACGCCGGCAGCGAGGGCGGCCCGGCGGACGGCGTCCGTCCAGCCGGGCGGTCCGCACACGTACAGGTCGCGCTCCGCGACGTCGGGGATCCATCCGCCCAGCACCCGCGCGTCGTCGTCGCCGGCGAACCCGGGTCCGACCCACGAGCCCTCCGACCGCCGCCTCCCGGGCAGCCGCACCACGGCGAGCCCGCGCGTCGCCGCCAGGTGGTCGAGCTCGTCCGCGAAGAGGGGCTGCTCGCGGAACCGTTCGACGAGGACGGCGTCGCCCGGCGCGTAGACGAGACCCTCCGCGAGCGCCCGCAGCGGCGCGACGCCGGACCCCGCGCCGAGCAGGGCGACCTTGCGGCGGGAGCGGACGCGCGCCGTGAGCCGACCGTAGGCACCCTCGACGAGCACCCGGCTGCCCGGACGCAGCAAGGCCAGCCCGCCGCTGCCGGGTCCCACGGCGGCCACCGTCACCCGCAACGAGCCTGGCGTCGGGTCCGCCGAGACCGAGTACGGCTTGCCACGGGTCCAGCCGGATCGACCGAGGAAGCGCCACACCAGGAACTGCCCGGCCACGGCGAGCCGGTCGAGGTCCCGCCCGGTGAGGTGCACGGAGACGACGTCGGGTCCTTCGCGCACCACCCCCGCCACCCGGACCTGGTGGCGCCACGTGCGCCACAGCGGCAGTCCGAGGCGCCACACGAGCACCGCGACGAGCACGAGGGCCCAGACGGTCCACCACAGCGCCGTCACGGCGGGGCGTGCGAGGAACTGCTCGCCGGTCCACAGCTGGTGCGGCAGCGCGAGCGCCGCCCCCAGGTAGCCGTACAGGTGCAGCAGGTGCCACGACTCGTACCGGAGCCGGCGGCGGGCGGCCCGCACGCTCGTGACCACCACCATGACGAGAGCGGCGGTGCCGGCCACGGCGAGCAGCATGCCGGGGTACTGCCACGTCAGCTCCCAGAAGGTGCCCGGCCAGGCCGTGACGCTGCCCGCCGCGTAGCCCCAGGTGATGAGCACGACGTGAGCCACGAGCAGGTCGAAGGACCACAGCCCCACGAGCCGATGGATCGCCACGAGCCGGTCACGCCCGAACGCCGCCTCCAGCACCGGCACGCGGGCCATGAGCAGGACCTGGGCGAGCAGCAGCGCCGCCGAGGCCAGGCCGGTGATCCGGCCCAGCGAGGTGAGGGCACCGTCCCAGCTCGAGAACGCCTGGATCCCCCCGTCGGCGACCCACATCCAGGTGACACCGAGCAGGGCGGCCCAGAGGGCGGCGCCGGACGCGGCCCGCACCCGGGCGTCGCGCCGCGGCCGCGTCGTGGTGGCGGCTCCTCGGCGGGTCCCGGCGCGTGCGGGCCGGTGGGCCGGCGCGGACGGTGCGGTCGTCGTCATGGTCCCAGCGTGACCGCCCTACCAGGGACCACCCTGCAGCGGACCTGCGAGATCCCTGGGAAAGCTCACGCCACCGGCTGCCGCAGGATCGTGCGCATCCGCTCCGGCGCCACGCGCCGCGGGTCGGACAGGTAGATCTCGTGGTGCGTGCCGGCCAGCTGCCTCCCGGACGCGGTGACGAACGCGTGCAGCGCGTCCACGGTCGGCGCCTCGTCGGCGTAGGGGCCGCGGTGCAGCACCTGCGCCGCCTCGCCGTCGCCGTACGGTTCGAGCCGCACGGACGCCGGCAGGTCGCGTGCCGTCGTCGTGCGCGCGACGACGTCGACGGCGTCGACCTGCGCGACGTCGTCGGGCAGGCTGATCATCAGCGTCCACCGCCATGCCGAGCGCGGCAGCTCGCGGAACCGTTCGATCTCCTCGGCCCACCACAGCCCCTCGAGGGGCATCACGGTGTAGGCCGTCCCCGTGGCGTCGCGGATCGCGGCGCGCAGGGCGTACGCCAACGGGTACAGCGTGGCGACCGCCTCGGCGTAGGCCGGGCCCGCCGGGTCGCCCGCGCCGTCGACCAGCAGGTAGGGCCGCGGCGGAACCGTGACGAGCTCCGGGTCCCGCGGCGCGGAGTACAGCTCGCGGTAGGTCGACTTGAGGTCCACGGAGGCCATGCGTCCCAGGATGCCCGCTCCCGACGACGCCGGCCCGCGGGCGCCGGCGCGCCCGGCGGGCGCGGCCGTGCTCGGTAGGGTCGGCCCATGACGTCCGAACCTCGCTGGCGCAACGTCGCGGCCGCGACCGGCCTGCTCGCACCCGACGGCGCCGTCGGGCAGACGATCTTCGCCGAGATGACGGTGCTCGCGAACTGCTCGGGCGCGATCAACCTGGGCCAGGGCTTCCCCGACGTCGACGGTCCCGACTACGTCAAGGAGGCCGCCAAGGAGGCGATCGACGCGGGTCGCAACCAGTACGCGCCCGGCGACGGCGTGCCCGAGCTGCGGACCGCCGTCGCCCGCCACCAGCACCGGCACTACGGCCTGGACGTCGACCCGGACACCGAGGTGCTGGTCACCACCGGCGCCACCGAGGCGCTGACCGCCGCGATCCTGGCGCTCACCGGACCGGGTGACGAGGTCATCACCCTCGAGCCGTTCTACGACTCCCACGCCGCGGCGATCGCGATGGCCGGGGCCACGCATGTCCCCGTGCCGCTCACGGCCGACCTGCGTCTGGACGCCGCCGCGCTGCGCGCCGCCGCGAGCGACCGCACGGCGATGATCCTGGTCAACACCCCGCACAACCCCACCGGCACCGTGCTGACACGCGTAGAGCTGGAGCAGATCGCCGCCGTGGCCCGCGAGCGCGACGTCGTGGTCCTGACGGACGAGGTCTACGAGCACCTCGTGTTCGACGACGCGGTGCACGTCCCGCTGGCCACCCTGCCCGGGATGGCCGAGCGGACGCTGACGGTGTCGAGCTCCGGCAAGACCTTCAGCCTGACGGGCTGGAAGGTGGGGTGGTTGCACGGTCCGGCCGAGCTGGTCACGGCGGTGCGCACCCTCAAGCAGTTCATGACGTACACCTCCGGCTCGGCGTTCCAGCCGGCGATCGCCCGGGCGCTGGACGACGACGAGACACCGCGGGCGCTGGCGGCCTCGCTGGCCGCGCGCCGCGACCTGCTGTGCGAGGGGCTGGAGCGCGCCGGGTTCTCGGTCGTGGTGCCGCGCGGCACGTACTTCGTCGTGGCCGACGGCGCGGCGTACGTCGATCGGCTCGGCCTGGCCGACGGCCACGAGCTGTGCCTGCGGCTGCCGGAGCTGGCCGGGGTGGTCGGCGTGCCGGTGTCGGCGTTCTGCACACCGGGGTCGACGGCGGCCGCGGCGTCACGCTCGCGGGTGCGGTTCACGTTCGTCAAGCGTGCCGAGGTGCTGCACGAGGCCGTGGCACGGTTGGCCGGACTCCGGACGGCGACGGGGTAGGACCGCGGTCCGTTCACCCACCGGTGACCAGCGAGACGGCCACGGCCACCATGACGAGCGCGATCACGCCGTCGACCACCCGCCAGGCCCCGGGCCGCCGCAGCAGCGGCGCCAGCAGCCGCGCCCCGTACCCGAGCCCGGCGAACCACAGCACGCTGGCGAGCATCGCCCCGGCGGTGAACCACCACCGGTCGTCGCCGTAGGAGGCGGCGATCGTGCCCTGCAGCACCACGGTGTCGAGGTAGACGTGGGGGTTGAGCCAGGTCAGGGCGAGCGCGGTGAGCAGCACGGGCCGCAGCCGGCGTCCGGCGTCGGCGACCTCGCCGTCGCGGGCCGCGGTCAGCTCCTCGTGACCGCGCCACGCGCGCCGGGCGGCGAGCGCCCCGTAGCCGAGGACCACGACGGCGCCCGCCCACCGGGCGACGGTCACCACGCCGGGGTGGCGCTCGACGAGGGCGCCGAGCCCGGCGGCGCCGGCGGCGTAGAGGACGGCGTCGGAGGCGGCGCAGACGGTGACCACGACGCCGACGTGCTCCCGCCGCACGCCCTGACGCAGGACGAACGCGTTCTGCGCGCCGATGGCCACGATGAGGGACAGCCCGAGGCCGAGGCCGGCGAGGAGGGTGAGCACGGTGGCGACGCTAGGTGGGCCTCGCGATGAAGTCCATCTACAGTTTCTTCGCCTGATGAAGTACAACTCAGGTATGAGATGGGAGTCGGGGCAGCTCGCCGCCCTCGCGGCCGTGGTGGCGGAAGGATCGTTCGAGTCCGCAGCCCGCACGCTGCACATCACGCCGTCGGCGGTGAGCCAGCGCGTGCGCGCGCTGGAGAACGCGGCGGGCACCGTGCTGGTGCGGCGCACCCGGCCCGTCGGCCCGACGGACCCCGGGCGCACGCTGCTCCGGTTGGCCCGCCAGGTGGACCTGCTCGGCGCGGAGGCGGCAGCGGAGATCGGTCCGGCCGAGGACGACGACGGCCGCACCGGCGCCGCGCGTCCCGTCACCGTCCCGATCGCCGTCAACGCCGACTCGCTCGCCACGTGGCTGGTACCGGCGCTGGCCGCCGTCGACGGCGTGACATTCGACCTGCACCTGGCCGACCAGGACCGCACCGTGGACCAGCTGCCCGCCGGAGCGGTCATGGCTGCCGTCACCTCCCAGCGCGATCCGGTCCAGGGATGCACGTCGGTCCCGCTCGGCATGACGCGCTATCAGCCACGGGCCAGGCGGGAGTTCGCCGCACGCTGGTTCCCCGAGGGGGTCACCCCGGAGGCGCTGGCCGCGGCACCGGTCGTGGTCTTCGACCGCGCGGACGGCCTGCAGGACGCCTGGCTGCGGCGCGTCGCCCAGGCCGCGGACGCGGAGGTGCCCGATCCGCCGCGGCACCACGTCCCGTCCACGGCGGACTTCCTGGCGGCCGTCCGCCACGGACTGGGCTGGGGGATGTGGGGACCGCTCCCCCGGCCCGGCGCACGGTTCGACGTCCTCGCGGACGCACGGGGCGACGTCGTCCCCCTCGACGAGGCGACCGTGGACGTGCCGCTGTACCTGCAGCAGTGGCGCCTGCGCTCGACAGTCCTGGACCGGGTCGCCGCGACGCTGCGCGAGCACGCCCGGCGCACGCTGCCGCAGGTCTGACCAGTCCCTGACCGGTCATGACCAGGTCTGACCGGCAACCCGGGCTCCCGGCAGACCCGGCGACCTCCCGTCCCGGCGCGGGCCTCTCGGGTCAGGCGCAGACCCCGGGCAGCGTCGACGCGCTGGGCGACGGCGTCGGCTCGGCGTCGCCGGCGTCGGTGTCCTTCCCCCCGGAGCCGTTCTGCGACTCCTTGCCGCCGGACTTCCCGGAGCCGCCACCGGACCCGGAGCCCTGGCTGGTCGAGGGCGAGGGCTCCGGCGACGGACCGTCCACGAGCGGCTCGTCGGCGGCGAGCCGCTCCCAGATCTCGTCGGCCTCCGCGGTCCACACCACCCGGTTGGCATCCGACGGAGCGTCGATGACGGGGACGGACTCGAAGGTGATGTTGGACGGGTCGACGTCGCGCACGCTCCAGGCGAGACCGGCGAGCGCGGCCGGGCTGGCCAGGTCGGGGCTGGTCGAGACCGCCCGCAGGGAGGCACGCACCATGCGGTACAGCTTGGGCGTGTCGGTGATGACGTTCTGCGCGAGCACCTCACGCAGCATGGAGTCGACGAACGCCTGCTGGCGCTCGATGCGCTTGAGGTCGCTGCCGTACTCCAGTCCCATGCCCTCGCCCTTGCGGACCCGCAGGAACTGGATCGACGTCGGGCCGTCGAGGACCTGCTCGCCGGCGTCCAGGTCGAGGTCGCTGTAGCGGGAGTCCCCGATCACGGGCTCGGGCAGGCACATGGTCACCCCGCCGAGCGCGTCGACGATGTCCACCACGCCGGTCATCTTGACGACCACGTGGTCGTCGATGCTCAGGCCGGTCAGGGACTCGACGGTCAGGATCGTGCACGCGGCAGCGCCGGTGACGTCCTGCTCGGGCCCGCCCCCCAGCGCGAAGGCCGTGTTGAACATCGCCCCGTACTGGGCAGCCGTCGAGCTGCCGTCCGGGCGGGGGCAGGACGGGATGTCCACGAGCGAGTCGCGCGGGATGGACACCGCCTCGATCCGGGACCGGTCACCGCTGACGTGGACCAGCAGCGTGGAGTCGGAGTGGAACTCCTCCCCGTCCCCGGCGATCTCGGCGTTGGCCTCGTCGCGGAAGTCGGTGCCCATGACCAGGATGTTGAGCGAGTCCCCGGCGAACGGGTCCGTCGGGTCCTCCGGCTGCTCCTCGGGGTCGTCGGCCTCGGCCTGCACGTCCGGCGTGCGGTCCCGGCCCAGGAGGGCGTCGACGTCGGACACCTCGATCTGCGACCGCAGGTCGACGTAGGCGGCGACCGCGCCGACACCGACGAAGCTCAGGGCACCGGTGAGGACGAGCGCGACCCAGCGCACGACCGGATGCCCGGCCCGGGGTCCCGCATGCCGGGGATTGGCGCTTTCCACACCTTCACCCTAAGCCGACTCCCGCGAAGATGCCCTCGAGGCGGGTCGGGACCGGCGCGTTCCAGCCTCGACACGACCTGCCCACGACCTGCTGCTCTTGCAATTGTTACCGGGAACATGTTGGCTGTCCGTGTGGCACCGACCCCGCCGCACCGACGCGGCCGGGGGCCTTCCCGCATCCCTGCGGACGGGCCGGGGCGGGGCCGCTGAACCTCGACGAGGAGAGTTGATGTCAACGACGAAGCCGTCACTTGACCCCCCGAACGGAACCCGCCGCGACCGCACCGTCGCCCTCGGCCTGGCCGCCGCCCTGGTGCTCGGCACGGCCGGAGCCGCGAGCGCTACCACTGACAGCGCTATCGGCACGGCCGGCACGACCGCCGCCTCCGTCACCGCCGCCCCCGTCACCGCAGCCGTCCCTGACGACCGCACCGGCCTGCGCGGGGACTACTTCGTGACCAGCGAGGGCTCCGGCTGGGCGCTCGACGAGGCGAACCGGCGGGCGACGATCGTGGACCCGCGCATCGAGTTCACCAACCTGGTGCCGGTGTTCCAGTCCCTCACCGGCCAGGGTGAGCAGACCGCAGCCCGCTGGACGGGCACCATCACCCCGGAGTTCAGCGAGGAGTACACCTTCGCCGCGACGGGCGACAACGGCATGCGCCTGTGGATCGACGACCAGCTCGTCATCGACCACTGGGTGAACGACTGGGACGTCGAGCAGACGTCGACCCCCGTCGCTCTCGAGGCCGGCACGGCCCACACCTTCCGGATGGAGATGTTCCAGGCCACCGGCGGGGCCAACATGTACCTGCGCTGGTCCAGCCCGTCCCAGCCGAGGCAGATCGTGCCCGACGAGGCGTTCGGCCTCCCCGACGGGTTCGAGGTCTTCCCGGCCGAGGCCGCCATCTCGTCCGCGGGCACCGACCTGACGGTCGCGTTCCAGGACACGGTGACCGGGACCGCGGGCCTCGCCGACCACCTCGACCTCGTCGTCGACGGGCAGTCGTGGCCGCTCGACTCGCTCGGCGCCGACGGCTCCGACCTCACCGCCACCTTCGACGCGGCGATCGACCGGGACGCCACCGCCCGACTGTCCTACGACGGCGAGGGCGCGCTCGCCGTGGGCGGGGAGGACGTCGGCGAGCTCTTCCTGCCGGTGACCAACGACTCGGAGTTCCGCATCACCACCCCGTGGGCGGACGACTTCGACCCGGCGAACCCGCTGCCGGAGTACCCGCGGCCCCAGCTCGTGCGCGACGACTGGGAGAACCTCAACGGCTACTGGGACTACACCGCGGCCCAGGCCGGCGACACCCCGGCCGACGCGAGCTACGACGAGCAGATCGTGGTGCCGTACGCCGTCGAGTCCGCCCTGTCCGGCATCGAGCGGTGGGACCAGCACATGTTCTACCGGCGCACGATCGAGGTCCCGGCGGACTGGGACGTCGGCGCGGACAACCGGCTGCGGCTCAACTTCGGCGCGGTGGACTACGAGACCACGGTCTGGGTCGACGGCACCGAGGTCGGCACGCACCGTGGCGGCTACGACGGGTTCGCGTTCGACGTCACCGACGCCCTGGACGGCGCCGGCGAGCACGAGATCGTCGTGGGCGTCACCGACGTCACAGACGGGTCCAACCAGGCGGTCGGCAAGCAGACCCTGAACCCGGGTGGCATCTTCTACACCCCGACCTCCGGCATCTGGCAGACGGTGTGGATGGAGCCGGTCCCCGTGGCCGCGATCGACCAGGTCACCTCCGTGCCGGACCTGGACGCGTCCGCCGTGGACGTCACCGTCGAGTCGGCCACGGCCTCCGACGGCGCGGAGGTCACCCTGACCGCCCGCGACGCCGACGGCACCGAGGTGGGGAGCGTGACCGGCCCTGCCAACAGCGAGCTCGAGCTGCCGGTCCCGGACGCCCACCTGTGGACCCCGGACGACCCGTACCTCTACGACGTCGACGTCGAGCTCACCGACGCCGGCGCGACCGACACCGCCGAGCACTACGTCGGCATGCGCTCGATCGAGGTCGACGAGGTCGACGGGGTCAACCGGGTCCTGCTCAACGGCGAGACCACGTTCCTGCTGTCGACGCTCGACCAGGGCTACTGGCCCGACGGCGTCTACACGCCCGCGTCGTACGAGGCGTTCGCCCAGGACCTGCAGTCCCACAAGGACCTCGGGTTCAACACGGTGCGCAAGCACATCAAGGTCGAGCCGGACGTCTTCTACGCGATGGCCGACGAGATGGGTCTCATGGTGTGGCAGGACATGCCCTCGGGCTGGTTCGCCAACGGTGACACGCGCCCCGCGTCGCGGGACTTCTGGGAGGAGGAGATCTCCGAGATCGTCGACGAGCACCGCTCGTTCCCGTCGATCATCGGCTGGGTCGTGTTCAACGAGGGCTGGGGCGAGTGGGACCTCGACGAGACCCGGCGCATCGTGAACGACGTGGCCGACCAGGATCCCTCCCGGCTGGTCGACGGGCACTCCGGGGTGAACTGCTGCGCCTCCAAGGGTGACTCGGGGGCGGGTGACATCATCGACCACCACGCCTACCAGGGGCCGGCCACGCCGAAGCCCGACGCCACCCGCGCCGCGATCGACGGCGAGCACGGCGGGCTGTCGCTGACGGTCCCGGGCCACATGTGGCCGGGCGGCTCGGTCAACCCCTACGGCGAGGAGGCCGACCGCGACGCGCTCACCGCCGCGTACGTGGACAACACCGAACGGCTGATCCGGCCGGCGCAGTGCTACCTCTCGGGCTCGGTCTACACCGAGATCTCCGACGTCGAGGGGGAGATGAACGGGTTCTGGACCTACGACCGCAGCGTGCAGAAGATGGACGAGGCGGCGGTCCGGGACGTCAACGAGCGCGTCGTCGCGGCCGCGAGAGCCGGCACGTCCCAGGTGCCGGACGGCACGCCCGGCCTGACCGGGACCGGCTGGTGGTCCTTCGACGAGGGTGCGGGCGCGACGGCGTCCGACGGCGTGGGCGGCGCCACCGCCACGCTGTCCGGCGGGGCGGCGTTCGCCGACGGCCGCGACGGTGCGGCCACCGCGCTGCACCTCGACGGCGTCGACGGGTTCGCCGCCACCGAGGACGCCGTGGTCGACACGCAGGCGAGCTACACCGTCTCGGCCTGGGTGTCCCTGGACCGGCTGCCGGACACGTACTGGGGGACGATCCTGGGCCAGGAGACGTCGAACGGCACGAGCGCGTTCTTCCTCCAGGCCAACCGGGACGGCCAGTTCGCCTTCTCCTACGACGGCGAGCCGCGGGCGATCTCGGACGTCGACCCCGTGCTCGGGCAGTGGTACCACGTCACCGGTGTCCGGGACGCCGAGGCCAGGACCCTCACGCTGTACGTCAACGGGGAGCAGGTGGGCGAGTCGTCCGTGTGCGGCGGCTTCGACGCCACCGGCCCGCTGACGATCGGCCGCGGCCAGTGGAGCGGGGACCCGGTCGACTTCTGGCCGGGCTCGATCGACGACGTGCGCACCTTCGACCGTGCGCTGGACGCGGACGAGGTCGCCGCCGTGATGGCGGGTGAGTCGGGTCCGGAGTCCAGCACGGAGGTCACCGTGCAGACCCGGTGCGTGGCGCACCGCGCGTTCCTGGAGGTGCGGGTGACCAACGGCGCCGAGGAGAAGGCGAAGATCCGCGTCGAGTCCGACTTCGGCCGGAGGTCCTTCGGCCAGGTCAAGCCCGGTCGCGACGCCGTGCGCACGCTTCCCGTGCGGTCGTCGGAGGTGGCGGCCGGTGAGGTCACCGTCACGACGACGTTCCGTGACGCCGATCCGCAGGAGGTGACCGCGGCCTACGACGGCCGGACCTGCGGCTGAGCGGGGCCGCCCTCTCGCTGCGACCACGAGGGCCGCCGTCCTGCGGGACGGCGGCCCTCGTGTCGACGGTCGCCGCGGGTCGCGGGCGGGATCGGGCGCCCCGGCGGGGGTCCGACGGCCGTCAGGCGAGCTGCACCCATCCCCCGCGCCGGTAGGCCGGCGTGGCCAGCCCGAGCACGGCGACGGCGCAGATCCATGCCCCGAGCATCACGGACGTCATCGCGACGGCGCCTCCGCCGAGCGCCCCGGCGAGCGGGGAGACGATGCCGGCCACCCCGGACTGCACCGCGCCGATGACGGCGGCGGCGGTGCCGGCCCGCTCCCCGTGCCGCGACAGCGCGATGGCCGACGCGTTGGCGGGGACGAGCCCGGTGAACGCGAGCACGCACCACAGCGCGACGAGCAGCCCCACGAGCCCACCGGCTCCGGTGACCGCCACGACCAGGAGCACCACGGCGAAGAATCCTTGGAGCACGAGCGCGGTGCGCAGGATCCGGATGGGCGCCACGCGCCGCACGAGCGCGGCGTTGAGCTGGGCGGAGGCCACCAGGCCGACCCCGTTGAGGGCGAACAGCAGGGAGAACTGCCCGTGGCTGAGCCCGTAGACCTCCTGGAAGACGAAGGGTGAGGTCACGACGTAGCTCATGAGCACCGCCATGCCGAGTCCGGGCAGGAGCGCGAGGGCCATGAAGTGCCGGTCCCGCAGGAGGTGACCGTAGCCCCCCACCACCGAGCGGGCCCCGCCGGTCGCTCGCCGTTCCACGGGGTGGGTCTCGGGCAGGAAGCGCCACACGACGAAGCCCATCGTCACCCCGAGGATCGCGAGGAACCCGAACACCCAGCGCCACGAGGCGAGCTCGGCCACCGCCGAGCCGAAGGTGGGGGCCAGCAGCGGCGCGATGCCGATGATGAGCATGAGACGCGACAGGATGCGCGCCGCCTCGGACCCGACGAACCGGTCCCGCACGATCGCCATCGCGGCGACGCCGCAGGCGGCGTTGAAGAACCCCTGCAGGAGCCGCAGGCCGACCAGGACGGCCATGTTCGGGGCGACGGCGCACAGCAGCGAGGTGACGACGTGCATGGCCAGGCCGACCATCAGGGGCCGACGGCGTCCGTACCGGTCGGACAGCGGCCCGATGACGAGCTGGCCCGCGGCGCCGCCCACGAGCATGATCGAGACCGACAGCGCGGCGAACGAGGCTCCGGAACCGAGGTCCGCGGCGACCTCGGGCAGCGAGGGCAGGTACATGTCGACCGTGAACGCCGGGATCGCCGCGAGCGCGCCGAGCATGACGACCCAGCGGGACGAGGAGCGGGCGCGCGGGGGTGCGGCGGAGTTCTCGGGCATGGCGGACATCGTATCGAATCGATACGACGGCGGCCACGGGGATTCTCGGTGACGCGCCTCACCGCCCGTGTCGGTGGCGTCGGGGAAGATGGGGGCATGTGCGGCAGGTACGCGTCGTTCACCGACTCCCAGGACCTCGCGGACGACCTGGCGATCGCCGAGATCGCCGAGGACGCCCGCGTGCTGGGCCCACGTTGGAACGTGGCCCCGACCGACGACGTCCGGATCGTCGTCGAACGGCCGCGCCGGGAACGGACGGCCGACGGCGGCACCGTCCCCGGGGAGATCACCCGCTCGATGCAGCTCGCCCGGTGGGGGCTCGTGCCGTCCTGGGCGAAGGACCCGGGCATCGGGGCCCGCATGATCAACGCCCGCACGGAGACGGTGCTCGACAAGTCCGCGTTCGCCAAGCCGCTGGCCGTGCGGCGCTGCCTCGTGCCGGCGGACGGCTACTACGAGTGGCGCCGGCTGGAGTCCCCCGCCGGCACGCGCACCCCGCCGAAGCAGGCGTACTGGATCCACCCGGACGACGGCGGCGTGGCGGCCTTCGCCGGCCTGTACGAGTTCTGGCGCGACCGCAGCCGCGGCGACGACGACCCGGACCGGTGGCTGGTGTCGACGACGATCCTCACGACCGCGGCCGGCGGCGGGCTCGAGCCGATCCACGACCGCATGCCGGTGGCGCTCCCCCGCGAGGCCTGGGACCGCTGGCTCGACCCGGCCGTCGGCGCGCAGGAGGCGCACACGCTGCTCACCGGCGGACCGGTGCCGATGGCGACCCGGCCGGTGCGCGCCGCGGTGGGCAACGTCCGCAACGACGACCCGTCGCTGCTCGAGCCGGACCCCGACCCCCGCGACCCCGATGTCGTGCACGCCGGCACGGCCGACTGACGTCCCGGTGCACCGGGACGTCCCACCGTTGCTCGCTGCGGGGCCGCCGCACCGTGCCCGTTGCGCCCGCTGTGCCTGCTACGCCCCGGTGTAGGCGCGCTGCAGCCGGACCGGCGTGATCTCCCCGATGCCCTGCACCGCCTGGGGCGCCTGCGCCGTGAGGGCGTACCCCGCGGACGAGCTCAGCAGCGCGGCCGTGGGCGGGTCCACCAGCACCGACGACGGCTCGGCCAGCTCGGAGATGCGCGAGGCCAGGTTCACGTCCGGGCCGAACACGTCACCGAACCGCGACAGCACCCGGCCCCACACGAAGCCCACCCGGACCGGGATCTCCTCCTCGGTGGCGTGCGGCGCCGCCAGACCCAGGGCGCACTCGGCGCCCGTCGTGACGTCGTCGGCCACGAACAGCACGGCGTCGCCGATGGTCTTGACCACCCGTCCCCCGGCCTCGGTGATGACGTCGCGGGCGCGCCCCTCGAACCGCTGGACGTACTCGGACAGCTCCTGCGACCCGAGGCCCGCGGTGCGCTTGGTGAAGGAGACGATGTCGGCGAACCCGATCGCGCGCCGCAGCGGCAGCTGGTCCGGCGCCGGCTCGGCGCCGTCGGCGCCCGCGAACTCCGTGGCGAACCGCCCCATGAGCGCGGCGAGCTGACGTCGCCACGCGTGCTCGAGCTGGCGCGCGAGGACGTCCGCGAAACCGGGGATGCGGTCGAGCGCGGCGAGGCGGGCGCTCACGTCGTCGAGCCGGAACCGGCGGCCCAGGTGCTCCACGAACGCCTCGACCTGCCACAGGGCGAGACGGTCCGAGGTGTGGCCGAGCGACCGCACCAGCGTCATCTGCGCCTGCTCGTCCAGCTGGCCCTCCTCGATGAGGCCACCGATCTCGCGCAACGACTCGAGGTCCGCCGCCGTGAACCGGGCCTCGGAGCTCGGGGTGACCGGAAGACCCAGCCACCGCCAGTAGTTCTCCACGAACTCGGGCGACATCCCCGTCCCGGCGACGAGGTCGTCGAACGAGTAGGTGCGGGGGCCGCCGAGGATCGCCTCGTCGATCAGGCGTGCGGTGTCCTCACGCTGCGCCGAGGATCCGGGTCCGGAGGTGTCGCTGGTCACCGACACACTGTAGCCAGCACCACCTGGGAGCCGGCTGGACGTTCCGCTACTCCTCGCGCCGCAGGTGGTGGACGTCGCCCGCGGTGACGACCCGCTCGCCGTCCGCCGTGGCCAGGACCAGGGCGCCGTCGTCGGCCACCCGCAGCGCCTCGCCGACGACGGCGTCGCCCCCGCCGGCCGGTTCCACCCGGACCCGCGTGCCGAGCGTCGCCGAGACCTCCGCGTACTCCCCGGCCAGGCCCGCGGCCTCGGCGTCGCCACCGGCCGCCTCCCAGCGCGCCAGGGTGGCGAAGAGCTCGCCGGTCAACGCCACCAGCAGCTCGCCGCGGTCCAGGCCCGCGCCACCCACCAGCCGCAGGGAGGTCGCCGTCGGCACCGGCAGCTCCTCGGCCGCCTGGTCCACGTTGAGCCCCACCCCCAGCACCACGCCGGGACCGTCCCCGGCACCGCCGTCGGGCACCACCTCGGCCAGCACACCGGCGACCTTCCGGTACCGACCGAGTCCCTCGACCGCCTCGTGGGCCGGCAGCAGCACGTCGTTCGGCCACTTCAGGCGTGCTCGCACCCCGCCGGGGCCCAGGGTCCGCACCACCGCCAGGCCCGCGAGCAGCGGCAACCACCCCAGGCTGCCCGCGGGGACGTGCGGGCGCAGGAGGTATGACGCCGTGAGCGCGGCGCGCGGCGGCGTCTGCCAGGTGCGCCCCGCGCGGCCCCGCCCCGCCCGCTGGTGCTCGGCGACGAGCACCGCCGAGGCCACCGCGCCGGCGCGGGCGCGGGCGACCATCTCGGTGTGCGTCGAGGCGACGGCGTCGACCACGTCGACGGCGCCCAGCGGGCCGGTCGGGGCCAGCAGCGCCGGGCGCAGCGCGGCCACGTCGAGGGGTGTGCGACTCATGGGACCATCGTGGCCCCTCGGCGTGCCCTTTGTGCGGAACCGACAAGATCGCCACGGTCGAGCGGGCCCGTCGCGCATCGATCCGTCGCTTCCCACCAACTAGGGTCGCAGGCGTGAACACCACTGCCGCCAAGCTCGCCGAGCTCGAGCGCCGTCGCGCCGCCGCGATCACGGAGCCCGAGGAGACCGCCCGGACCAAGCAGCACGCCCGCGGCAAGAAGACCGCGCGCGAGCGGATCGAGGCCCTGCTCGACGAGGGATCCTTCGTCGAGCTGGACGCCCTGGCCACCCACCGCAGCCGCAACTTCGGCATGGACGCCAAGCGGCTGCCGGGCGACGGCGTCGTCGTCGGGCACGGCACGGTCGACGGCCGCCAGGTGTGCGTGTTCTCCCAGGACTTCACCGTGTTCGGCGGGTCGCTCGGCGAGGTGCACGGCGAGAAGATCGCCAAGGTGCAGGATCTCGCGCTGCGCACCGGCGTGCCGATCGTCGGCATCTCCGACGGCGGCGGCGCCCGGATCCAGGAGGGCGTGGCCGCGCTGACCCAGTTCGCCGAGATGTTCCGGCGCAACGTCGCGGCGTCGGGCGTGATCCCGCAGATCTCTCTCATCCTCGGTCCGAGCGCCGGCGGGGCGGTCTACTCCCCCGCCCTGACGGACTTCATCGTCATGGCCGACAAGACCTCGAACATGTTCATCACCGGCCCCGACGTCATCAAGACGGTCACCGGGGAGGACGTCGACTTCGAGACGCTGGGCGGCGGACGCACGCACAACACGACCTCCGGCGTGGCGCACTACCTCGGCGACGACGAGGACGACGCGATCGACTACGCGCGGCACCTGATCGGCTACCTGCCGCAGAACAACCTGTCGGACGCCCCGACCTTCCTGCCCGAGGAGGAGCCGGAGCTCGAGGTCACACCGGACGACGAGGCCCTCGACGCGATCGTCCCCGACAGCGACAACCAGCCCTACGACATGCGCGCCGTCGTCGAGGCGGTGCTCGACCCGGACTCGTTCCTCGAGGTGCAGCCGCTGTACGCGCCCAACGTGCTCGTCGGGTTCGGCCACGTCGAGGGGCAGAGCGTCGGCATCATCGCCAACCAGCCCTTGTCGATGGCGGGAACGCTCGACATCGCCGCCTCCGAGAAGGCCGCGCGGTTCGTGCGCACCTGCGACGCCTTCAACATCCCCGTGCTGACGTTCGTGGACGTGCCGGGGTTCCTGCCCGGCGTCGGCCAGGAGCACGACGGCATCATCCGCCGCGGTGCCAAGCTCATCTACGCCTACGCCGAGGCGACCGTACCGCTCGTCACGGTCATCACGCGCAAGGCCTACGGCGGGGCGTACATCGTCATGGGTTCCAAGCAGCTCGGCGCGGACGTGAACCTCGCCTGGCCCACCGCGCAGGTCGCCGTCATGGGTGCCTCGGGCGCGGTGAGCATCCTGCACCGGCGGACGCTGAAGGCCGCCGGCGACGACGGCCTCGACGTCGAGGCGGAGCGGACGCGCCTGACCGACGAGTACACCGAGCGCATCGTCAACCCGTGGGACGCCGCCGAGCGGGGCTACGTCGACGCCGTCATCAAGCCGTCCGAGACGCGGGTGCAGGTCGTGCGCGCGCTGCGCGCCCTGCGGACCAAGCGGGCGAGCCTGCCCCCGAAGAAGCACGGCAACATCCCGCTGTGAACCCGGCGTCTGAGAAGATCGACCGATGAGCCACGAGGACGCGACCCACGGCCCGGCACCGCTCGGCGACGTGGACCCCGACCCGATGCACCGCGCGGTGGACTCCTTGGCGGAGGCGCTGCACTCCTACGTGGACGCCGCCGTCGGGGTACGGGCCGAGTTCGGCGCGGCCGAGGCCGACGAGGATCCCCGGATCCTGGCCCTGGAGCACCGGGTCGGCACGCTCAACGCCTCGGTGTTCGACACGCTGCACGACGCGCTCGGCATGCACCCCGACCTCACGACGTCGGTGTGGGAGCCGGGCACGGTGCCTGAGGCACCGGAGGAGAAGGACCTTCCCGACGGCACGATCCCGGCCGAGGCGTTCTACCTCGGGTTCGTCGTGGCCGACCCGCCCGCCGGGGCGTCCATGACGCTCGACGGCGTGATCGAGCTGCTGGACGAGGCGGGCGAGCAGGCGGCGGCACGCCTGGTCGAGGGCGGCTACCAGGTGCTGGAGTGGGCCGCGTCGCGCGGGCTGGCGCCGGGCTTCGGTGACGACGGTGACGAGGAGGACGAGGACTGATGGATCCCCAGGTGCGGGTGGTGCGCGGCGCCCCCGACGACCTCGAGGTGGCGGCGCTCGTAGCCGGTCTGGCTGCGGTCGGCACGCAGGAGGACCTGCCCGACGACGTCGCCCCCGTGGACGAGTGGACGAACCGCGCCCGGGCCCTGCGCGGCAGCGGTGCGGCCACGGCACGCAGCTTCGGCGGCCGCGCGGGCCGCCACAACGTCGACGCCTGGCGCTGGAGCCTGCGCTCGTGAGCGTGCGGTGGGAGCAGGTCGACTCGGCCCGCGACGTCGAGGCCCCGCTCGGAGCAGTACCCGACCCGGTGCGTCCGGGGTGGCTGCGCCGGTGGCTCTGGGTGCCGGCGCTCGTGCTGACGGTCGGCGTGTACGTGGTGCGCTGGCTGTGGCGCGCGCCGTCCGGCGAGGCCGAGATGTGGCTCATGCTGGGTCTGATGGCCGGCCTCCTGGTGACCGCCGTGACGACGTTGGTGCGCTACCGGGACGACCGGCGGATCGCGCACGAGACCGCCGCGGCCGAGGCCCTGCGTCGCGACGCGCGCTCGGTGACCGGGTCGGTCACGGTCTCCGAGCGGCCCGTCGGGCGTGGCGTCATGCTCCGCGGCCTGCTCACCTATCCGCGCGGCGACGAGGCCGCGGAGGAGGTCTGGTCGTTGATGGTCGACGCCGACGACGCCCCCGGCCCCCGTCCCGACGACCCGGTCGCCGTCTGGTGGGCGCCAGGTTCCGACGTCGTCGTGGCGCGGTACCACCGGGCCTGGGCGGACGATCTGCGCCGTCGGGCCCGCTGACACCCACGCCGGGGAACGCACCCCGTCGATCGAGCGTCTCTGTTCGCACCGCATCATCCCCTGGTGCGACGCGAACAGAGACGCTCGACGCCGTTCAGCGCACCCAACCGGTCGCTATGTTGTGGCGGTGCGCGACCTCGACTGGGACGGCTACCCGAACGCCCGCGATCTCGGCGGCTTCTCCACACCGAGGTCCCGGACCGGCGCGACCGTGCCGGGCCGGATCGCTCGGGGGCCTCGCCGCGAGCAGCTCACCGGCTCCGGCTGGTCGGCGGCGCGCTCCTGGGGCCTGACCACCGTCGTCGACCTGCGGTGCGCGGCCGAGATCGGTACCCGCCCGGGTGATCCCGACGTCGACCCCGTCGCGACCGACGACATCGACGTCGTCCACGCCCCCACGGAGGACCACGACGACGCCGAGTTCCGTCGGGTCTGCTTCCCGATCCTCGACTCCCCGGAGTACTGGCCGCACCACTGGCGCATCCTTCCCACGCTAGTGCGCACCGCCCTCGAGGCGGTCGCTGATGCCGCCCCGGGCGTCCTCGTGCACTGCAGCGCGGGCCGCGACCGCACCGGCATGATCAGCGCGCTGCTCCTGGGCCACGCCGGTGTCGCCCCGGACGACGTCGCCGCCGACTACGCCGTGTCGGTCCGGGCGATGGCCGGCAGACCGTCCCACGCACCGACCGCGGACCGGCAACAGCAATGGTCGGCCGATCAGGTGGAGGCATGGCTCCGACGCGCCGAGCCCCTGGTTCGTGACGCGGCGACGCGTGCGGACGAGGCCTTCGACGTGATCGGGCTCTCCACGAGCTACCGTCGCCGGCTGCGCGACCTCCTGACCGCCGACACCGCATGATCGAGCGTCTCTGTTCGTGTCGCATCAGGGGTTGATGCGACACGAACAGAGACGCTCGACGGCCGACGGAACCCAGGGAAGCGGTTCCCGCCCCTGGGATAGCCTCGGGACGTGACCCACGACTCCGCTGACGCCACCACCACCGGCACGAGCCTCCGCACGCCGACCGCGCTGGACGCCGTCGCCGACGCCTACGTCCGCGACGCCGCGGCCCTCGAGCCGATCGCCGCGACGATGATGGGCCTGCCCGGGCACGACCACGAGCTCCCGGACTACTCCCCCGCCGGTCACGACGCCCGCGCCGACCTGGACCGCGCCCTCCTGCGCCGCCTCGACGAGCTGGAGGCGTCCGGAGAGGCTCCCGTGGACGACGTCGACCGGGTCACCCTGGCCGCCATGCGCGAGCGCGTCGGACTGGCCGTCGAGCAGCACGATGCCGGCGACCCGCAGGCGAGCCTGAACAACATCGAGTCCCCGGTCCAACAGCTGCGCGACCTGTTCGACGTCGTGCCCACCGGGACGGTCGAGGCGTGGGAGAACATCGCCGCCCGGCTCAACGCTGTCCCCGACGCGCTGTCCGGGTACCGCGAGTCCCTGACGTGGAGCGCCGGGCGGGGACGCGTGGCCGCGATCCGTCAGGTGCGCGCCGCCGTCGAGCAGTCCCGAGACCTGGCCGGCGACGAGTCGGCCTTCACCGTGCTCATCGGCGGCGACGAGGCCGCTCGCGTGCTCGACGACTCCTCGGCGTGCAGCCTGGTGCGTGCCGAGCTCGAACGGGGCGCCGCAGCAGCCCGTCAGGCCTACGGGGAGCTCGCCGACTTCCTCGAGGCCGAGCTCGCTCCGCAGGCGCCCACGGACGATGCCTGCGGCCGCGAGGCCTACGCGCGGTACTCCCGCGAGTTCCTCGGGGCGGCCGTCGACCTCGACGAGACCTACGAGTGGGGCCTGGGCGAGCTCGCCCGGATCGTGGCCGAGCAGGAGGCACTCGCTCGCGAGATCGCCGGACCGGACGCCTCCGTGGCCGACGCCGTCGCCGCCCTCGACGCCGACCCCGACCGCCTGCTGGAGGGCACCGACGCCCTGCGCGCCTGGATGCAGACCACCGCCGACCAGGCCGTCGAGGACCTGGCCGGGACGCACTTCGACATCGACGGACCGGTGCGCACCATCGAGTGCCGGATCGCCCCGACGCAGACCGGTGGCATCTACTACACACCGCCCAGCGACGACTTCTCCCGCCCGGGCCGCATGTGGTGGTCGGTGCCCCCGGGCGAGACCGAGTTCAGCACCTGGCGCGAGAAGACGACGGTGTACCACGAGGGCGTGCCGGGCCACCACCTGCAGTGCGCGGCCGCCGTCTCCGCCCGCGACACGCTGAACTCGTGGCGCCGGCTGGCCTGCTGGGTGTCCGGCCACGGCGAGGGCTGGGCCCTGTACGCCGAACGGCTCATGGCCGACCTCGGTCATCTGGACGACCCGGGCGACCGCTTCGGCATGCTGGACGCCCAGCGGCTGCGTGCTGCCCGCGTGGTGCTCGACCTCGGGGTCCACCTGCGCAAGGACTGCCCGCCGGAGTGGGGCGGCGGGACGTGGGACGCCGACAAGGCGTGGACGTTCCTGCAGGCCAACGCGAACATGCCCGAGGCGTTCGTGCGCTTCGAGCTGGAGCGCTACCTGGGCTGGCCGGGCCAGGCGCCGTCGTACAAGATCGGGCAGCGTCTGTGGGAGCAGGCCCGCGAGGAGGCCCGCGCGCTCGCGAGCGCCCGCGGCGAGGAGCTCGACCTGCGCGCGTTCCACGCCCGCGCCCTGGGTCTCGGGTCGGTCGGGCTCGACGTGCTGCGCGACGCGCTCGCCTGACGTGCAGGGGGTCCTCACCGGCTTCAGCATCATCGGCGTCGTCATCGCCGCCGGCTACGTGGCCGCCCGGCTGCACATCGGCGGCCCGGGCGCCCGGGAG
The DNA here is from genome assembly GCF_044769875.1 of Isoptericola aurantiacus. NCBI lineage: Bacteria > Bacillati > Actinomycetota > Actinomycetes > Micrococcales > Promicromonosporaceae > Isoptericola > Isoptericola aurantiacus. Next base: position 1,347,434 of record NZ_JBJBAE010000001.1, on the reverse strand, counting down.
GCGCTCAACCGCGTGGGCTTCTTCGTCGCGAGCCCGGCCCTGCTCTTCACGGTGGTCGCCGACGCCGATCTCGGCTCCCTGCTCGGCGCTCCGCTGCTCGTGCAGCTCGTCGCGGCGCTTCTCACCGCGGCGGTGTTCGTGGTCGTGAACCTCGCGTGGTGGCGCCTGCGGGTCCCGGAGGCCACCATCGGGGCTCTCGGGTCCGGGTACGTCAACGCGGGCAACATCGGCCTGCCGGTGGCGGTGTACGTGCTCGGGGACCCCACGGCGGTGGTCCCGGTGATCGGCCTGCAGCTGCTGGTCGTCTCCCCGCTGGTGCTGCTCCTGCTCGACTCGGCCACGAGCGAGCGGCGCGTCTCCGTGGGGTTCGTGCTCAGCCAGCCGGTGCGCAACCCGATCATCCTCGGTGCGCTGGCCGGTGCCGCGGTCTCCCTGACCGGGGCCACGGTGCCCGACGTCGTGCTCGCGCCCCTGGAGATCCTCGGGGGCGCCGCGATCCCGATGATCCTGCTCGCGTTCGGCATGTCGCTGCACGGGTCGACGCCGCTGCGCGGTGACGAGGGCCGGGCGCCGGCGGTGGTCGCGTCCGCTCTCAAGTCCGTCCTCATGCCTGCCGTCGCCTACCTGGTGGCGCGCTTCGGGTTCGGGCTCGACGCCGAGGGGGTGGTCACCGCGGTGATGCTCGCCGCGCTGCCCACGGCGCAGAACATCTACAACTACGCGGCGCGCTTCCGGCGCGGGGAGGTGCTGGCGCGCGACACCGTGCTCGTCACGACGCTCGCCTCGCCGGTGGTGATGATCGTCGCTGCGGCGGTGCTCACCTGACGGCGGGACCGCCCTGGCCGGCGACGGCCAGACGAGCCAGCACGACCGACGACGGCTGCCCGGGCCAGGTACCGGTCAGCACGCCCGACGGCGGTGCGGAGGCCGCGGACGGTGCAGGTGCCGGTGCCGCGGTCAGGTCGCGGACGACGACGATCTCGGCGTCGGCCGGGACGCCGTCGGCGCCGCTGCCCCGGACGTGCATGGTGGGCTCCCGCCGCTGCGGGCCGTCCAGGGTCTCGACGAACAGCTCGACCTGGCCGTCGCCCTCGCGGATCACCCGGTCCAGCTCGGCGCGGTAGACGAGGTCACCGACGGCGTCGTAGACCCACCGCGTGCCCAGGACCGAGTGCTCCATGGTGCCGACCAGCCAGGGCTCGGCGCCCTGGAGCGGCGCACCGCGATAGGTGAGCGGGACGTGCACCGCCCGCCCGGCGACATCGAACACGTGCGACTCGATCCCGACCACGCCGTCCGGGTCGTCGAAGCGGTAAGCCGCCACGGGTACCACCGGGCCCGCCGGGCCCGCGAACCACGGTTGGCGAGGCAACCAGTCCGCGACGAGCTGCGCCTTGGTCGGTGCGATCGTCGCCCGGTGCAGGATGGCCATGGAACCCATCCCACCACGTGCCGCCAGGACCGCCGACGAACCTCCCGCCCGCGGCGGCTAGAGTCTGGTCCGTGGTGCACCTCGTCCTGGCCAGCCGGTCCCCCGCCCGCCTGTCGACGCTGCGCAGCGCCGGCGTCGAACCGACGGTGGTCGTCAGCGCCGTCGACGAGGACGCCGTGCTCGCGGACGCCCGGGACCGCTTCCCGGACCTGGCGCCGTCGGACGCGGTGCTGATCCTCGCCCAGGCCAAGGCCGAGTCCGTCGCCCGGCGGCTCGAGGACGATCCCGACGGGGCGCTCGGCGCGACGTCCTCGGCGCTGGTGCTCGGCTGCGACTCCATGCTGGAGATCGACGGCGAGATCGTCGGCAAGCCCGGCACGGCGGATGTGGCCCGGGATCGCTGGCGGCGGATGCGCGGGCGCAGCGGCGTCCTGCACAGCGGCCACTGGGTCGTGGACGTGCGGGAGACGGACGACGGCGGCACGGGCGCGACGCTCGGCGCGACGTCGTCCACCACGGTGCGGTTCGCGGACCTGGACGACGCCGAGATCGACGCCTACGTCGCCACCGGCGAGCCGCTGCAGGTGGCGGGAGCCTTCACGATCGACGGCCTCGGCGGACCGTACGTCGAGGGGATCGAGGGCGACCCGCACGGTGTGGTGGGCGTCAGCCTGCCGCTGCTGCGCGAGCTGCTGGACCAGATCGACGTGCCGTGGCGCACCCTGCGCGGGAGCACCCCGGCGGGCTGAGCCTGTCGATTCCGCCAAGATCCGTCCCGTCCGCGGGCCCTGCGCGCCGAGTCCATGTGGGATGTGCACAAACGGCCCCGATCCGCGTTGGCAGCGGGCACAGACTTCCCGGCGGGGCCCGCACGAGTACCGGCGCGGGGTCCGGGGCGCGTTACCGTGAGCCGTGCCCACCATCACGAAGGTCCTCGTCGCCAACCGCGGCGAGATCGCCGTCCGCATCGCCCGCGCCTGCGCCGACGCCGGCATCGCCTCCGTCGCGGTGTACGCCGACCCGGACCGCCAGGCCCTGCACGCCCAGCTCGCCGACGAGGCGTTCGCGCTGAACGGCTCGCGCGCCGCCGACACCTACCTCGACGTCGACAAGCTGCTCGACGTCGCCCGGCGCTCCGGGGCCGACGCCGTCCACCCCGGCTACGGCTTCCTGTCCGAGAACGCCGGCTTCGCGCAGGCCGTCATCGACGCCGGCCTGACCTGGATCGGCCCGCCGCCGGCCGCGATCGAGTCGCTCGGCGACAAGGTCAGTGCCCGCCACATCGCCCAGCGCGCCGGCGCGCCGCTGGTGCCCGGCACCAAGGATCCCGTCGCGAACGCCTCCGAGGTGCGCGACTTCGCCGCCGAGCACGGCCTGCCGATCGCCATCAAGGCCGCCTTCGGTGGCGGCGGCCGCGGCCTCAAGGTGGCCCGCACCCACGACGAGATCGACGAGCTCTACGACTCCGCGGTGCGCGAGGCCGTGGCTGCCTTCGGGCGGGGCGAGTGCTTCGTCGAGCGCTACCTGGACCGGCCGCGCCACGTCGAGACCCAGTGCCTGGCCGACTCCCACGGCAACGTCGTGGTGGTCTCCACACGTGACTGCTCCCTGCAGCGGCGCCACCAGAAGCTCGTCGAGGAGGCCCCCGCACCGTTCCTCTCCGCCGAGCAGGAGACCGAGCTCGACCGTGCCTCGAAGGCGATCCTGGCCGAGGCCGGCTACGTCGGTGCCGGCACCTGCGAGTTCCTCGTCGGGCAGGACGGCACGCTGTCCTTCCTCGAGGTCAACACCCGCCTGCAGGTCGAGCACCCGGTGACCGAGGAGGTCACGGGAATCGACCTCGTGCGGGAGCAGCTGCGCATCGCGGCGGGCGAGGAGCTCGGCTACGACGCCACCAGCGTGCGCGGGCACTCGTTCGAGTTCCGCATCAACGGCGAGGACCCGGCCGCCGGGTTCCTGCCCGCACCCGGGACGGTGTCCACCCTGCACTGGCCCTCGGGCCCCGGCGTCCGGGTCGACACCGGCGTGGTCGAGGGCGACGCGATCTCCGGTCTGTTCGACTCGATGATCGCCAAGCTGGTCGTCACCGGAGCCTCGCGCACCCAGGCCGTGCAGCGGGCCCGGCGCGCCCTGCGCGAGCTCGAGATCGCCGGCATCCCGACCGTCGTGCCGTTCCACCGTGCCGTGCTGGAGGCCGAGGCGTTCGTCCCGGCCGCCGGGGAGGACGCGGGCGCGGCGGACTTCGGGGTGCACACCCGCTGGATCGAGACCGAGTTCGCCGACGAGCTGCAGGGGCTCGCCCCGGCCGCCCCGGCCCCGGCACCCGAGCCGGAGGCCGCCGAGGAGCCGGAGCGCGTCGTCGTCGAGGTCGGCGGGCGCCGCCTCGAGGTGGTGCTCCCGGCGGGTCTCGGCATGGCCGCCGGCCGCGCCCGCAGCGCCAACGCCGCGAAGGCGGGCCGTCGTCCGGCGCGCCGCGCCGCACGGTCTGGGAACGGTGCGGCCGCGAGCAGCGCCACCCTGGCCTCCCCCATGCAGGGCACCATCGTCAAGGTGGCCGTGTCCGACGGCGACGAGGTGGCCGAGGGCGATCTCGTCGTCGTGCTCGAGGCCATGAAGATGGAGCAGCCCATCACCGCGCACCGTGCCGGGACCGTCAGCGGACTCGACCTGGCACCCGGTGCCGGTGTCTCGGCGGGCACCGCCATCTGCGAGATCGCCTGATCCGGCGTGCCGGCCACGCCGTCGCAGCACCACCGCCACCCCGGTGACGGCTGGGTGCGCTGCGGGGACCACCGGCACTGGGGACTCCACGGCGCCGCGGGCCTCTTCCTCGTGCGTCGCGGGCCGGCCCCCGACGGCCGGACGGACGGTCCGGTGACCGCCGTCGTCCTGCAGCACCGCGCCGCGTGGTCCCACGAGGGCGGCACCTGGGGCATCCCGGGCGGTGCGCTGGCGCCCGGCGAGTCGGCCGTCGCCGGGGCGCAGCGCGAGGCCGCCGAGGAGGCGGGCCTCGACCGGGTCCACCTGCGGGTGCTCGGCGAGCACCTCCTGGACCACGGCAGCTGGTCCTACACCACCGTCGTCGCCGACGTCCGCCCCGGCACCGGCGTCGAACCCGCCGCCACGGACGCCGAGAGCATCGCGGTGCGCTGGGTCCCGGTCGCCGAGATCGCCGGCCTGCCGCTGCACCCCGCGTTCGCCGCCGCCCTGGACGACCTGTTCGCGATAGCGTCGCCGCCGTGAGGCCGGCGTCCGAGGACCGCTCCCTGCTGCTCCTGCTCGCCCTGGTCAGCGCGCTGACCGCCGAGCTGGTGCGCGCGAGCGGCCCGCTGCTCGACCGCGCCTTCTCCGAGGGTGTCGCGATCGCCGCGGTCACCGCCCTGGTGACCTACGCGGCCCCGGCACTCGTGGTCGCCGCCCTCTCCGCGGGGCGTCGCCTCACCGGGCGCGTCGTCCTGGTCGCCGTCGCGCTGCTGGTGGCCGCGCGCCTGGCCCTGCAGGTGCTCGGCGTCCGGATCGCCGCGGTCCCCCTGGCGCCCGAGCTGGGCGCGGTGCGGTACTACGGAGGGCTCTCCACGGTGGCGCTCGCGATCGGCGTGCTGGTCCTCGTCGCGGCCTTCGCCGCCGGCGTCGGCCGGCCGCGGGCGGCGGGCGGCGCTCCCGACGACGGCCGGCCCGCGGCGGACGGCGTGCGGCCCGCGGCGGACGACGCCGTGCCGTCGCGCGTGACGGACGAGGCCGCACCACCACGCGCCGCGGTCGACGGCGCACCGCTGACGCACGGTCTGCTGGTGGCGCGCGGTGTCACCTTCGGGCTGCTCGGCTCCGCAGCACTCGGACTGCTGCTCGGGACCTGGGACGCGTTCTGGCGCCCCGGTCCCACGGGCTGGGTCCCGCCCGCGCTGCTGGGCGCCGGTGCGGTGTGGTTCGCCTGGCGGCTGCGGGCCCTGCCCTCCGCCCCGAGCGCTCGTGGGCTGTGGGTCCTGGGTCCGTTCCTCGCCCTGGGCGTGCAGGTCTTCGCCAACCCCGCCCTCGTGGCCTCGACCACCGGGCTCCCGCCCGTCCTGGCGGCCTGCGGGCTCGTCGTGGCGGCGCTGGCCACCGGGGTGTCGCTGTCCCTGCTGCGTCCGCTCGGCCGGCCCCTGACCGGCGGGATCGCGTTCGTCGCCGGGATCTGGCTGCTCTTCCTCACGGTGCCCCGGCCGCAGGACCCCCCGCTGGCCTGGGCGCTGGTCCTGCTGATCACGGCGAGCCTGCTGCCCGCCGTCGGCGCGCGCTCCCTGGCGGGGACGTTGACCCGGCCGGCCCGCCCGCTCAGCGGGGCGCGGCTCGCCGCGGCGGCCGCCGTCGTCGGCCTGACCACCGCCCTGCCGCTGCTGGTCTACCAGCTCGACTTCGACGTCCCGCTGCCGTTCCCCGGTGGGCTCGTGCCGGTGGCGGCCGCGGTGCTCGTGGCGCTGCCGGCGGCCGTCGGCGCCCGCCGTCTGGTGCCGTCGGTCACGGCGGGTGGCCCCCTGCTCACGGGTTCGGTCGCCGGTCTGGCCGGGGTCGCCGTCGTGCTCGGGGTGCTGGCGCCGGTGCACGCCGGCTCCGAGGGGCCGGACGACGAGCTGTCGGTGATGACCTGGAACGTCCACTACGGGGTGAGCTCCGACCCGTCGGTGCGCCTGGACACGCTGGCCACCGTGATCCGGGAGTCGGACCCCGAGGTGGTGGCCCTGCAGGAGGTCTCGCGCGGCTGGATCCTCGGCGGCGGCGCGGACATGCTGACGTACCTGGCCCGCACCACCGGCCGGGAGGTGGCCTGGTCCCCCGCCGCGGACCGTCAGTTCGGCAACGCGCTGCTGTGGGACCCCGACCGCGTCGAGGTGACCGACGTCCAGCGCATCGAGCTACCGTTCGGTGAGGGACCGCAGGATCGGTCCGCGCTGGCCGCCACCGTCCGCAGCCCGGCGGGCCAGGTCCGTCTGGTCACCACGCACCTGCAGCACCGCGAGCAGAACCACAGCACCCGCCTGGAGCAGCTCGAGGCGATCTTCGACGCCGAGCCGGTCGACGGCCCCTACGTCCTGCTCGGCGACCTCAACGCGGAGCCCGGGTGGGAGGAGATCACGGCCGTCACCGACCAGGGTCTGGTCAGCGGGCAGGACGACGTCGGCGATCCCGCCGCGCTGACCTCACCCGCGGTGACGCCGCGGTACCGGGTCGACTGGGTCTTCGCGACCCCCGCGACGCCGTTCACGTCGTTCGAGATCCTCGACGTCGTGGCCTCGGACCACCGCCCGCTCCTGGCCACGGTGCGCCTCGACGCGGGGTAGCGCCCGCTACGTGGTCGGCGCCACCGAGTTGTGCAGCACCCGGGCCGCCTCGCCGATCGTGCCGGACAGCGAGGGGTAGACGGTGAAGGCCTCGGCCACGTCGTCCACGGTGAGCCGGTGGGAGACCGCCAGGGTGACCGGGAAGATCAGCTCGCTGGCCCGCGGTCCGACGACGACGCCGCCGAGCACCACACCGGCCTCGGGGTGGGCGAACAGCTTGACGAACCCGTCGTGCACGCCGTGCATCTTGGCGCGCGGGTTGCGCGCCAGCGGCAGCGTCGTGGTCACGTACCGCGAGCCCTTGCTGCGCAGACCCTCCTCGGAGTACCCGACGGTCGCGATCTCCGGCGCGGTGAAGATGTTCGCGGCCACCGCGCCGAGGCGGAGCGGGGCGACGGCGTCGCCCAGCGCGTGCGCCATCGCCACGCGCCCCTGCTGCGCGGCCACCGAGGCAAGCGGCAGCACACCGGTGCAGTCCCCGGCGGCGTACACGCCGCGCACCGAGGTCCGCGAGACCCGGTCGACCTGGATGTGGCCGGAGTCGGAGACCTCGATCCCGGCCTCGGCCAGACCCAGGCCCTCGGTGTTGGGGACGCCGCCGACGGCGATGAGCACGTGCGAGCCCTCGACGACGCGCCCGTCGGTGAGGGTGACGGCCACCCCGTCGGCGGTGCGCTCGGCCCCGGCGGCGCGGGAGCGGGACATGACGGTCATCCCGCGGGACCGGAAGACACCCTCGAGCAGCTCGGCGGCGTCCTCGTCCTCGCCGGGCAGCACCCGGTCGCGCGAGGACACCAGCACGACGTCGGACCCGAGCGCCTGGTAGGCGCCGGCGAACTCGGCGCCGGTGACGCCCGAGCCCACGACGATCAGCCGCTCGGGCAGCTCGTCCAGGTGGTAGAGCTGCGTCCAGCTGAGGATGCGCTCGCCGTCCGGGGCCGCCGTCGGCAGGGTGCGCGGGGTGGCGCCCGTGGCGAGCAGCACGATGTCGGCGTCCAGCGTGACCTCGTCACCGCCGTCGGGCGGGGTCACCACCACCCGGCTGGGGCCGTCCAGGCGCCCCTCGCCCACGACGATGCCGACGCCCTCGCGCTCTAGGCGCCCCCGGACGTCGGCGGACTGGGCCGCGGCCAGCGCCCGCACCCGGGTGTTGACCGCCTGCAGGTCGACGAGGCTGCGGCGCACGCCCTGGTCGTCACCCGGCGAGACGGGCGCGCCGCCGGTGCGGATGCCGAGCTCGGGCGCGGACTCGGCGATGGTGAGCCACTCGGCGGTGGCGATGAGCGTCTTGGACGGGACGACGTCGGTCAGGACCGCGGCGCCGCCGAGCCCGTGCCGTTCGACCACGGTGACGTCGGCTCCGGCTCGCCGCGCGACCAGCGCGGCCTCGTAGCCTCCGGGGCCGCCGCCCACGACGACGACGGAGTGGTTGGGTCCGGCAGGAAGAGTTGTCGAGGCAGCCACGGCAGCCATTGTCGCAGCCCCGGCGGGGTGCCGCGGGCCGGGCTAGTCTCGGCACCATGAGTACCGCAGCTTCTCCGGTCCCGGACCTGGACGACCCGAGCACCGACCCGTTCGACGTCGCCCGCGCGGCGGCCGAGCACATCGCCGGAGCGACCGGGGTGCCCGGTCACGACATCGCTCTCGTCCTCGGCTCGGGGTGGGGCGGTGCGGCCGAGCTCGTGGGCGACGTGGTCGCCGAGATCCCCACCCACGAGATCCCGGGCTTCACCCGTCCGTCGGTCGTCGGGCACGCCGCCACGACGCGCTCGATCCGCATCGAGCGCCCGGACGGCTCGACGCGCCAGGCGCTGGTCATCGGCGGGCGCACCCACCTGTACGAGGGTCGCGGGGTGCGCCGGGTCGCGCACGGCGTGCGGACCGCCGCCGCGACGGGCTGCACCGCCGTGGTGCTCACGAACGGGTGCGGCGGCCTGCACATGGCCTGGCGCCCCGGCCAGCCGGTGCTGCTCAAGGACCACCTCAACCTCACGGCGACCTCACCCCTGGAGGGCGCGACGTTCGTCGACCTCACCGAGGTCTACTCCGCGCGGCTGCGCGAGGTGGCGCGGTCCGTCGACCCGGAGCTGCCCGAGGGCGTGTACGCCCAGTTCCCCGGTCCTCACTACGAGACGCCGGCCGAGGTGCGGATGGCGGGCCTGATGGGCGCCGACCTGGTCGGCATGTCGACCACGCTCGAGGCGATCGCGGCACGGCACTGCGGCATGGAGGTGCTGGGGATCTCGCTGGTGACGAACCTCGCGGCGGGGATCAGCCCGCACCCCCTGTCGCACTCCGAGGTCCTCGAGGCCGGCGCCGCGGCGGCCCCGCGGATCGGCGAGCTGCTCGCGACGATCGCCCGGTCGATCTGAGGAGGCCGTGATGACGACCGACCTGCCCACGCTGCTCGAGCAGGTGGAGACCTGGATCCGGCACGACGTCGACGACGCGGACGTCGACGAGCTCACCCGGCTCGTCGGCTTCGCCACGGCCGACGAGGGCCGCCGCCACCCGACCGCGCTCGCCGAGCTGGCCGACCGGTTCGCGGGGACCCTGCAGTTCGGCACCGCCGGGCTGCGCGGGACCATGGCCGGTGGTCCGAACCGGATGAACCGCGCCGTGGTGATCCGCGCCGCGGCCGGGCTGGGCGCCCACCTGACCCAGACCCTGGGCCCGGGGTCCGGGCCACGCGTCGTCGTCGGCTACGACGCGCGACACCGCTCGGCCGACTTCGCCCGCGACACGGGCGCCGTGCTCGCCGCCGCCGGTGCGGAGGTGCTCATGCTCCCCCGCCCGCTGCCGACGCCGGTGCTCGCGTTCGCGGTGCGCCACCTGTCCGCCGACGCCGGGGTCATGGTCACTGCCAGCCACAACCCCGCTGCCGACAACGGGTACAAGGTGTACCTGGGCGGTCGGATGGTCACCGACGCGGGTCAGGGTGCGCAGATCGTGCCCCCGCACGACGCCCACATCGCCGAGCAGATCGCCGCCGTCGGCCCCGCGGACCAGGTGCCGCGCAGCGACGAGGGATGGGCGGTGCTGGGCGACGACGTCGTGGAGGCGTACCTGCGCACGCTGGCGCCCCTGCGCCCCGCCGACCCGGTCGCGGCCGGGCACCTGAAGATCGTCACGACGTCCCTGCACGGCGTCGGAGGGCGCCTGCTCGCCCGCGCCCTGGCCGACGCCGGGTTCACCGACGTCACGCCGGTCGAGGAGCAGGTGGCCCCCGACCCCGACTTCCCCTCGGTGTCCTTCCCCAACCCGGAGGAGCCCGGGGCGATGGACCTCGCCCTCGGGCTGGCCATCGCGGTGGGCGCGGACCTGGTGATCGCCAACGACCCGGACGCCGACCGGTGCGCGGTGGCCGTCCTCGACGTCACCCAGGGCACCCACCTGGGGGTCGAGACCGCACGCTCGAGCGGCTGGCGGATGCTGCACGGCGACGAGGTGGGCCTGCTGCTGGGCGACGATGCCGTGTCCCGGGCCACCGCAGGCTCCGGGGCGACGGTCGCCTCCTCGGTCGTGTCCTCGCGGGCGCTGGCTCGCGTGGCGGCCGACGCGGGCGTGTCCCACGCGACGACCCTGACGGGGTTCAAGTGGATCTCCCGCACCCCCGGCCTGGTGTTCGGGTACGAGGAGGCGCTCGGCTACTGCGTGGACCCCGAGCACGTCCGGGACAAGGACGGCATCAGTGCCGCCGTCGTCGTCGCCGCGATGGCGGCCCGGCTCAAGGTGTCCGGGCGCACGCTCGTCGATCGACTGGACGACGTCGCCCGCGCGCACGGGCTGTACGTGACCGACCAGCTCGCCGGACGGTTCGACGACCTGGCGCAGATCCCCGAGACCATGTCCCGGCTGCGGTCCGCGCCGCCCCGGTCGCTCGGCGGCTCTCCCGTGCACACCGTGGTGGACCTCGCCGACGGGTACGACGGCCTGCCGCCGACCGACGGGATCCTGCTGCTCGCCGAGGACCACACGCGGGTGATCGTGCGACCCTCGGGCACCGAGCCGAAGGTCAAGTGCTACCTGGAGACGGTGACGGCGGTGGGTGCCGAGGCGTCCGCTCTCGACGTCGGCCGCGCGCGGGTCGCGGCGCACGAACGCCTCGACGACCTCAAGAAGGAGCTCGCCGGCCACCTCGGGCTCTGACGTCGCGCCGTCAGGCCAGGGCGGCGTCGTCCTGCTCGACGGCGGCGTTCCAGTCCTTCTTGGCGGCACGCCAGGCCTCGTCGTCGTGCCCGCGCCGCCAGTAGCCGGAGGCGGACAGCAGCTCGCGGGGCACCCCCAGCCCGGCGCGGGCCCAGCGGCGCAGCTCGCGCACGCAGGAGGCCTCGCCGTGCAGGAACGCCTGGGGGACGCCGTCAGGCAGCTCACCGGCGGCGTGCGCGGACTGGACCGCCGCCGCCAGGTCCCCGGTCCCCCGGTGGACCCAGGTGAGGCGGACGTCGGCGGCGGTCGCGATCGCCTGTTCGTCCACCGGTCCGGGAACCTCGACGAAGGCGTGCGCCGTCGTTCCGGCGGGCAGCGCCTCCAGCGCCGCCGCGATCGCCGGCAGCGCGGCGTCGTCGCCCACCAGCAGGTGCCAGGGCGCGTCCGGGTCCGGCGCGTAGCCACCGCCCGGTCCCAGGAAGGTGATCTGCTCGCCCGGCTGCACGCGGGCCGCCCAGGGGCCTCCCAGCCCGTCGTCGCCGTGGACGACGAGGTCGATGTCCCACTCGCCGTCCCGGACCGCGCGGATCGTGTAGGTACGGACCACGGGGCGGGCGTCGGGGACCGGCGGCGGGCCGAGGACGAGCTTGATGTAGCGGTCGGTGAACCCGGTCGGGTCGACGGTCGGCACGTCGCCGCCGGCGACGGTGACGCGCACCATGTGGTCGGTCACCCACCGCACGGCGGTGATGGTCGCGGTCTTCGGGGTGCGCTTGCCGGCGGGCGGGCCGCCGCGGCGCTCGGTGGTCTCAGTCATCGTAGGTAAGGCTAACCTCTTTGACCCGGTGGTCGGTCCGTCCGCCGTCAAGCCCGGTCGAGTCGACGCAGGCCCGTCACCGCGAGCCACACCGCCAGGACGACGACGAGCGGCACGGCCGGCTCGCCGAGGCGGGCCAGCGTCCAGGCCGCACCGACCACCACCAGCCAGCCGCGCACGAACCACCCGCCGACCACCACCATGCTCATGTCCCCACCCGGACCGGACATCGGGGTGAACAGCTCGGGCGGTGCCTGCGTCGCCCCCGCCACCCAGGGCCGCACCCCGAGCACCGCGAGCAGCTCGGCGGCCACGACCACCGCCGTGGCGCCGTCGACCGGGACGACGGCGGCCGCAACGCCGAGCCCGAGCGCTCCGACCACCACCGCCAGGGCCGCGGGGACGCCCAGATGACCCAGCGCGGCCCGCCACGGACCGCCCGGCAGCAAACCGGCCGGGTCCCGCTGCTCCGCCATGTCCCGCAGCCCGCCCGCCCACACGGCCGAGGCCGCGTACAGCACCACGCCGCCGCCGACAGCCGCCGCCGCAGTCCCGGGCCCGCCGTCGGCCGCCACGGCGACCAGAGCCGCACCCAGGGCGCCTCCGAGGACCGACCCGGTCAGGGCACCGACCCTCCGCCCGAGGCCCACCAGATCACGTGCCACCAGCGGTGCCCGCTGCAGGAGCCACGCGGGGAACGAGCCGCGGCGGCGAGAGCCCGACGCCGGACCACGCCTGGCACCCACCCCCGCGGCGTCGCCGCCGGCCAGCGCGGCACCGGCCTGCACCGTCCTCTGCCAGGACGCCACGGCGTCGTCGACGTCGAGGTGGTTCGGCAGGACGACGAGCAGGAGACCGCCGCACACCACCGCCAGGACCACCGCGAGGACCGGCACGATGCCGACCGCAGCGGCCGGCAGGGAGCCGGGGGCGATCGCGACGGCCGCCGCGAGCACGGCGGTCACCACGGCGACACCCCGGGCCGCCGCCCGCCACCGCGGGCCCTGCGCCGCCACCGCGAGCGCCAGCGGCAGCTGCGCCGTGCCCGCGGCGCACAGCGCCCACCCGAGCAGGTCCCCCGCCGGGCCGCCGCCGGCCGCGAGCGCCGATCCGACCAGGGCGGCCGCAGCCCCGGCCGCGACGATGAGCACCACGACGCGCCGCCACAGGACGGTGCGCGGGTCCCAGACACCCGACAACGCGTAGGTGCCGTCGACGGCGGTGACCCACAGCGGCACTCCCCACCGCGCGCCGAGGACGCCCGCCAGCCCTGCGGCGCCGACGGCGACGCCCCCGAGGGCGACGGCGTCCTCGCGGCCCGCGGAACCGCCCACGAGGCCGAGGGGCCCGGCGACCTGCGAGAGCGCGGACCACAGGATCGGTCCGTACATCAGGGCCAGCAGGACGAACCCGTAGGCGAGGTACGTCTGCTCGCTCGGGTCACCGGACCCGGCGGCGCGCCGTCGTCCGCGGAACGTCCGCAGCGCACGGACCCACCGACGCCACCGCGCATAGGGCATCACGGTCACGGACGTCGCGGCGCCCGCCGCCGTCACCGGCGCGGTTCCGCGAGCTCGACGACGGGGCCGCGACCCGCGAGGACCTCGCGCAGCCCCGGGTCGTGCGTGGCGGCGAGCACGGCACGTCCCTGGTCCAGGGCGCCCAGCACGAGCTCCCGTGCGACCTCGCGCCACCGGGCGTCGAGCCGCTGCTCCGGCTCGTCGAGCAGCACGAGCGACGCGGGCCGGTACAGCGTCGCCACCAGGGCGAACATCTGGGTCTCGCCGGAGGACAGCTCCGCGGGGTACTGGTCGCGAACCCGGTCGAGCGTCGCAGCGGCGAGCGCCTCGTCGACCTCGGGGCCCGGGTACCGGCCGGCCCAGGCGACCTGGACGAGCCGCAGGTGCTCGGCCACGGTCAGGTCGGGGTAGGCGGGAACCGGCCCGAGGAGCCGCGCGATCCGGTCCCGGTACCGCCGCCGGGCCCGTTCCGCCGGCGCGCCGAGCACGGTGGCGGTGCCCGACGTCGGCGCCTCCGCACCGGCGACGAGTCGCAGGAGCGTCGACTTGCCGGCACCGTTGGGCCCGACGACGGCGGCCCCCTGCCCGGCGCGCAGCCGCACCGACGTGGGCGCCAGCACCTGCACCGTGCCGTAGGTACGGGTGACGGCGACGGCGTCGACCAGGACGTCGCCGGCGGGTTCCGAGGTCACGCCGCCGACGTTACCGGCCCGGCGGCGTGACCTGCGCGTCAGTACGAGCCGCCGTCCGGCGCCGTGGTGTCCGCCCCGCCGTCGGCGTCGAACCCGGCCAGGACCGCGCCGGTACCGGACAGGCCCAGCCGGGTGGCGCCCGCGGCGATCATCGCCTGGGCGTCGGCCAGCGTGCGCACGCCCCCGGACGCCTTGATGCCGAGCCGTCCGCCGACGGTCGCGGCCATCAGCTCGACGGCGTGCACCGAGGCACCGCCGGTCGGGTGGAAACCGGTGGAGGTCTTGACGAAGTCGGCGCCCGCCGCCTCGGCCGCACGGCAGGCCGCGACCACCTCGGTGTCGGTCAGGGCGGCGGACTCGATGATGACCTTGAGGATCTTGTCGGCCGGGACCGCGGCCCGGACCGCCGCGATGTCGTCCTGGACGACGTCGAACCCGCCCGCCTTCGCGGCACCGACGTCGATGACCATGTCGACCTCGTCGGCGCCGTCCAGCACGGAGCGCGCCGCCTCGGCGGCCTTGATCTCGCTCGCGTGCTTGCCGGACGGGAAGCCGCACACGGTCGCCACCGCGAGCCGACCGCCGGCCGCCTCGACGGCGTGCGCCACGAACGTCGGCGAGACGCACACGGAGAACACCCCGAGGGCCGCACCCTCCGTCACGAGCGCGCTGACGTCCGCGGCGGTCGCCTCCGGCTTGAGCAGCGTGTGGTCCACGTACCGGGCCAGCTCGACCGCGGTGGCGGGCGTCGGGTGCTCGCTCATCGGAGGGCCCCCTCGACCTTCTGGTAGCCCGGCAGGATCAGATCGTCGACGAGCGCGCGCCGCTCGTCGTGGTGCACGAACGCGCTCCAGGCGGCCGTCAGGGTGACGTCGGCAAGGTCGTCGATCGTCCAGCCCGCCTCGGACACGAGCAGCCGCATCTCGTGGGACATCGACGTGCGGGACATCAGCCGGTTGTCCGTGTTGAGCGTGACCGCGAAGTCCAGCTCCTTGAGACGCGTGATCGGGTGGTCCGCGATCGAGGTGACGCCCGGTGCGGCGTCGGTCTGCAGGTTCGACACCGGGCAGACCTCCAGGGCGATCTGGTGGTCGCGGACCCAGTTCGCCAGCGGCCCCAGCGTCGCGGTGCGGTCGTGCTCGGACAGCAGGACGTCCTCCATGATGCGGACGCCGTGACCGAGCCGGTCGGCCTGGCCCAGGTGCACCGCCTGCGCGATCGAGTCGAGCCCGGCCGCCTCCCCGGCGTGGATCGTGGTGGGGAAGTTCTGCTCGGCCAGGAACCGCCACACCTCGGCGTGCCGGTCGGGGGCGAAACCGTCCTCCGGTCCCGCGATGTCGAACCCGGCCACGCCGGCGTCGCGGTAGGCGACGGCCAGCTCGGCGATCTCGATCCAGCGGTCGGTGTGTCGCATGGCGGTCACGAGCTGGCCCACGCGGATGGTGCGACCCTCCTGGGCCGCCTCACGCACACCGGCATCGATGCCGGCCTGCACCGCCTCGACGGTCTCTGGCAGCGACATGCCCCGCTGCAGGTGCTGCTCCGGGGCCCACCGCTGCTCGGCGTAGACGACGCCGTCGGCGGCCAGGTCCAGCACGGCCTCGCGAGCGACGCGGGCCAGGGCCTCCGGCGTCTGCATGGCGGCGATGGTGTGGTCGAACGTCTCCAGGTAGCGAGGCAGCGACCCGGAGTCGGCGGCGTCCCGGAACCAGGTGGCCAGGGCGTCGGCGTCCCCGGCGGGCAGCTCGTGCCCGACGGCGTCGCACAGCTCGAGCACGGTCTGCGGGCGCAGGCCGCCGTCGAGATGGTCGTGCAGGAGCACCTTGGGCAGGTCGGGGATCTCGTCCAGGAGGGCTTGCGTCATGGCCCCAACCTACCGGCGCCGGGGTGCTCGCGCCGACACGGCGGGCGCGCCCGCGTGGGGGTCGTCCCTGCGGATCTCACCCGGCGTCGTCGGGGTCGTCGTCGGGGACCTCGCCGGCCTGCTCCGCGACGTCCGCCTCGTCGGCGGTGCCGTCCAGGTCGGGCCGGGCCGGACCCGGGTGATAGTCCTCGGCCTCGCCGCCCCGGCCGGGCGGGGTCGGGGGCCGGTCGGCCTCGTCCACGAGGCTCGTGGTGTCGTCAGGGGCCTCCAGGCCCGCGTCGCGCCAGGAGTCGGAGGGTGTGGTGCTCATGTCTGCCATGGTGGGCCCTGGCCGCTGCGCCCGCGCGGCAGGATCGCCCACACCAGGTGCGGCCACCCGCCCAGCGCCCGTGTCCGCGCCGCCGTCACCACGCCGTCGCGCAGCAGCGCGGCGGACAGCGCGTGCAGCGTGCCCGACGACGGCTCGTACAGCCGGGCGGCCGCCTCGCCTCCCGTGCCGGTCACCGCGGTGAGCAGCACGACGTGCCGCGGGACCGCCGTCGGGACACCCCGGCCCAGGTCGCCGCCGGAGTACAGGGGCACGGGCACGCCGGCAGCGGCGGCTGCCAGGGCGGCGTCGAGCACCCGCCGTGCGGCCCCGCTCCCGGGTGCCCCCACCACGCGGTGGGTGTAGGCCACCGGCCCGTAGCGGGCCTCCCGCGCAGCGCCCCACGGCGGGGTCCCGAACCGGGTCGGCCACCCGGGCAGGCCGCGGGGACCCCGGGTGGAGGCGCGGTGGACCGCCTCCTGGTCGGCGGCGAAGGCGGCCGCCGGATCGGGCGCGGTGGCCAGGCGCAGGGCCGATGCCGGGTCCCCGGCGTACCTCAGCACGGTCAGGACCGCGGCTCCGCAGGTGACCTGCGAGGTCTGGCGGGCCGGAGTGCCTCCGGGCAGCCGGAGCGTGCGGACCTCGCCCGACGCCGGACCGGAGCGGTCCAGGGGGTCGCGCACCCAGGAGGCCGAGCGGGCGGGCAGCGCGTCGATCCGGGCGAGCAGCTCGGGCCCGACGGCGGGCGTGCGGTACCGGCCGGCCGGAGGGGCCGGAGGCGGTGCGCCACCGAACAGGCCCGTCGCGGCGAGCAGGTCGGTCAGGCGCACCGCGGGGACCATGAGCTCAGTGGATCCGGTCCAGGACGATCGGCCGACGCCGCGGCACGCCGTCCGGGGCGACGTCCCAGGCGCCGTCGAGCGCATCGAGCGCACGCCCGAACCGGTCCGGTGTGTCGGTGTGCAGGGTCAGGAGCGGCTGACCGGCGACGACCTGCTCACCGGGACGGGCGTGGATCTCGACGCCGGCACCGGCCTGCACCGGGTCCTCGCGGCGCGACCTTCCTGCCCCGAGCCGCCAGGCGGCCACGCCCACGGCGTAGGCGTCCAGCCGCGTCACGACCCCGGACCGGTCGGCGAGCACGTCCTGGGTGTGCCGCGCCCGCGGCAGCTCGGCGTCCGGGTCACCGCCCTGGGCGGCGATCATGCGACGCCACACCTCCATCGCACGGCCGTCGGCCAACGCCGCCCGGACCTCGGCCTCGTCCACCGGGCGCCCCGCGGCGGCCAGCATCTCCACGGCCAGCGCCACGGTGAGGTCGACGACGTCGTCCGGGCCGCCGCCGTCGAGCACCTGGACGGCCTCGCGCACCTCGAGCGCGTTCCCGGCGGTGCGTCCCAGCGGCGTCGCCATGTCGGTGAGCAGCGCGACCGTCCGCACCCCGGCGTCGGTACCGAGCTCGACCATGGTGCGTGCGAGCTCGCGGGCCTGCGTGAGGTCCTTCATGAACGCGCCCGAGCCGACCTTGACATCGAGCACCAGGGAGCCGGTGCCCTCGGCGATCTTCTTCGACATGATCGAGCTCGCGATGAGCGGGATCGCCTCGACCGTGCCCGTGACGTCGCGCAGCGCGTAGAGCTTCTTGTCCGCGGGGGCGAGACCGGCGCCCGCCGCGCAGATCACGGCGCCGACGTCCTCGAGCTGGGCCAGCATCTCGGCGTTGGTCAGGGCGGCCCGCCAGCCGGGGATCGACTCGAGCTTGTCGAGCGTGCCACCCGTGTGCCCCAGCCCGCGTCCGGACAGCTGCGGGACGGCGACGCCGAACACGGCCACGAGCGGCGCCAGCGGCAGGGTGATCTTGTCCCCCACACCCCCGGTCGAGTGCTTGTCCGCCGTCGGGCGCGACAGCGCGGAGAAGTCCATCCGCTCGCCGGACGCGATCATCGCCTGCGTCCACCGCGCCACCTCGCCGCGGTGCATGCCGTTGAGCAGGATCGCCATGGCCAGGGCCGACATCTGCTCCTCGGCGACCACCCCGCGGGTGTAGGCGTCCACGACCCAGTCGATCTGGGCGGCGGACAGCCGGGCGTCGTCACGTTTGGTGCGGATGACGTCGACGACGTCGAACGGTTCGCTCATCTGTCCAGGTTCTCCGGTCCGAAGGCCTGCGGCAACATCCGCTCCATCGGGATCACCCCGTGGGGGGTCTCGACGAGCAGGTCGGCGCCGCCGTGCTCCCACAGGAGCTGACGGCAGCGGCCGCAGGGCGTGATCACGTCGCCTCGGTCGTCGACGCAGGTGAAGGCCGTCAGCCGGCCGCCTCCGCCGGTGACGAGCGCCGAGACCAGCGAGCACTCCGCGCACAGGGTGACGCCGTAGGCGGCGTTCTCCACGTTGCAGCCGACGAGGAGCCGGCCGTCGTCCGCGTAGGCGGCGGCCCCGACGGCGTAGCCCGAGTAGGGCACATAGGCGTGGCGGCCGACGTCACGGGCGGCCCGCCGCAGGGCGTCCCAGTCGATCGAGGCGTCGGGCACCCGCTACTCCTTGGTGTACGGGGTGGCCAGCGCCGCCGGCGGCCTCGACCGGCCGACGAGCCCCGCCACGGCGAACAGCGTGACCACGTACGGCAGCATCAGCATGAACTGGCTGGGCACCGGCGAACCGACCACGCTGAGCACGTTCTGCAGGTTGGTCGCGAAGCCGAACAGCAGTCCGGCCAGCGCGGCCCGCACGGGGTTCCACTTGCCGAAGATCATCGCCGCCAGGGCGATGAACCCCGCGCCCGCGGTCATCTCCCGGTTGAACTGGTTGATCGAGACCACGGTGTAGAAGGCGCCGCCCATGCCGCCGATGGCGCCCGCCACGAGCAGCGCCCGGTACCGCGTGCGCAGGACACCGACGCCGACGGTGTCGGCCGCTCGCGGGTGCTCGCCGACCGCGCGCAGGCGCAGCCCCCAGCGGGTGCGGAACAGGCCGAACCAGACGCCGGGCACGATGAGATACATCAGGTAGACGATGATCGTCTGGTCGAACAGCACCGGGCCGATCACCGGGATGCGCTCCAGGAACGGGATCGGGATGCGGTCGAACCGGGTCGTCGAGTTCAGGGACTCGGTGTTCGGCACGAGCACGAGCGAGTAGAAGAAGCTCGTCAGGCCGATCACCAGCACGTTGAGCACGACGCCGACGATGATCTGGTTGACCCGGTAGGTGATGGTGAACAGGGCCAGCACCAGCGCTACCAGGGCCGCGGCGGCCATCGCGGCGACGAGCCCGACCCAGGGGCTGTTCGTCAGCGACCCGGCGATGGCGGCGGTGAACGCGCCCGCCAGGAGCTGGCTCTCGATGGCGATGTTGATCGTGCCCGACCGCTCGCCGATCACGCCGCTCAGCGCGCCGTAGACCAGCGGCACCGACAGCACGAGCGCGCCGCCGAGCAGGCCGACCACCGACAGGTCGCGCGGGCTGCCCGCCGCGGCCCAGGCCAGGAAGCCGACCAGCAGCGCCGCGGCGTACACCGACGGCACCCACAGCGGGGTGCGCCGCCCCCGCCGGGTGGACAGCACGGACAGCACGAGCATCACCGCGCCGACGGCGGCGCAGACCCACGCCGTGGCCATGCCCGGGATGACGTAGACGGGGAACTGGAAGAAGTCCGTGGGGGTGGACAGCGCGAACCGGGCGCTGCCCTCGTGCGGCGCCAGCAGCAGGAGCAGCACGTCCAGGGCGAGCACGACGCCGAGCGCGATCGGCGTCTTCCACGTCACCGAGCTCACGGTGCGGGGTGCGGCCGGCGTCGACGCCGGGGTGCTGTCGACGGTGGGGGCGCTCATGCCGACACCTCCTTCCGGGCGGCGCGCGGCCGCTTCTTCCTGGGGCCGCTGCCCGGCTGCGGGAGCCGGAAGATCGCGCGCACGAGCGGCGGCGCGGCGATGAACAGCACGATGAGGGACTGCACGACCAGGACGATCTCGATCGGGATCCCCTCGGCGGCCTGCATGGCCGAACCACCGGCCTTGAAGCCGCCGAACAGGATGCCGGCGCCCAGCACCCCGATCGGGTTCGAGTTGCCCAGCAGCGCAACGGTGATCGCGTCGAAGCCGATCCCGGCGTCGATGTCCGCGCCGAACCCGGTCGTCACCGTGCCGAGCACCTGGGTGACTCCCGCCAGCCCCACGAGGGCACCGGCCACGAGCATCACCGAGACGGTGGACCGGGGCACGTCGATGCCGGCGACACGGGCGGCGCGCGGGTTCTCGCCGACCGCGCGGTAGGAGAAGCCGACGGCGGACCGGTTGAGGATCCACCACACGACGGCGACGGCCACGAGCGCCAGGACGAAGCCCCAGTGCAGGGTGTACCGGTCCCCCAGCAGCGGCGGCAGCTGGGCGGACTCCGGCGTCGGCGGGGTCTTGGGGTTGGCCGAGCCCGGGGCCTGCATGAGACCCGGCGTCGCCAGGAAGTACGACAGCAGGTAGTAGGCGACGTAGTTGAGCATGATCGTCACGATCACCTCGTGCGCGCCGGTGCGTGCTTTGAGCAGACCGGCGATCCCGGCCCACAGCGCGCCGGCAAGGACGCCGGCGACGATCGCGAGGATCAGGTGGATCGGGAACGGCACCCCCGTCACCCCGAACCCGACCCAGCCGGCCGCGGCGGCGGACATGAGCATCTGCCCCTGGCCACCGATGTTCAGCAGGCCCGCCTTGAACGCCAGCGCCACACCCAGGCCGGCCGCGATGAGCGGCGTGGCGTTGTTCAGCGTCTGGGTCAGCGGGCGGATGCCTGCCGCGAAGCTGTCGGCGCGGAAGTTGTAGACCGCGCCCTGGAACAGGGCGGAGTACGCACCGCCGACGGCCTGGCCCACGGCCGCGAGCGTGTCGCCGGGCCGCGCGAAGAAGTAGCTCGCGGCGTCCTGCACCGCCTCGTCGGTGACGACGATCATCAGGGACCCTGCGATGACGGCGAGGAGGATCGCGCCCAGGGAGACCGCCCAGCCGCCCGCGGCGATCCGCCGGAAGGCGTCCTGCCAGCGGTCCCCGGTCTCGTCGACGGCGGGCGGCGCCTCGCGGGCGTCCTCCTGCTCGATCTCCTCGACGAGCCCGGGATCGACCTCGTCCGAACCGGGATCGACGGGCGGGTCCACGCGCTCGGCGTCGGTCCCGGTGGGGTCGTCCTCGTTCCGCTCGGCGTCGTGCCGGCGCGGCGCGTCGCTCACGCGGCCTCTCCTTCGGTCTCGGGTGCGATGCCGGCCATCATCAGGCCGAGCACGTCGCGCGGCGTGTCGGCCGGGACGATGCCGACCACCTGGCCGCGGTACATGACCAGGATGCGGTCGGCCAGCGCCACCGCCTCGTCGAGCTCGGTCGACACCACGACGACGGGGATGCCGGCGTCGCGGGTGGCCACGATGCGCTTGTGGATGAACTCGATGGACCCGACGTCGACGCCGCGCGTGGGCTGGGCCGCCACCAGCAGGCGGAGGTCACGCGAGAGCTCGCGCGCCAGGACGACCTTCTGCTGGTTGCCGCCGGACAGCCGGCCCACGGGCAGGTCGATCCCGGTGGTGCGCACGTCGAACTCCTCGACCCGCTCCCGGGCGAAGTCGTCGCGGACGCCGAGCTGCATGCTGCCGGCCCGCACGAACGGCGGCCCGTCGGTGCGGTCGAGGATGAGGTTCTCGGCGATGGAGAACTCACCGACCAGGCCGTCGGTGTTGCGGTCCTCGGGGACGAACCCGACGCCGGCGTCGAGCACCTGGCGGACGCTGCGGCCGCGGAGCTCGGCCCCGTCCAGCCGGATCGAGCCGGTCAGGTCCGGGTGCAGCCCGATCAGAGCCTCGGTGAGCTCCGTCTGCCCGTTGCCCTGGACGCCGGCGACGACGAGGATCTCACCGCCGCGCACGGCGAAGCTCACGTCGTCGACCACGACCTGGCCCTCGGAGTTGGCCACCACGAGGTGCTCCACCGCGAGCTCGTTGTCGCCGCGCCGCGGCGCCTCCTTGTCGACCGTGAGCTGCACGGCGCGACCCACCATGAGGGAGGCCAGCTCGTTGTCGGGGGCCGTCGGGTCGGCCTCCCCGACGACCTTGCCGTGGCGGACCACGGTGATGCGGTCGGCCACCTCGCGGACCTCGCGGAGCTTGTGGGTGATGAAGACGATGGCCTTGCCCTCGTCCTTGAGCTGGCGCATGATCGCCATCAGCTCGTCGGTCTCCTGCGGGGTCAGCACCGCGGTGGGCTCGTCGAACACGAGCACCTGCGCGTCGCGGCTCAGCGCCTTGATGATCTCGACGCGCTGCTGCACGCCGACCGGCAGGTCCTCGACCAAGGCATCCGGGTCCACGTGGAACCCGAACCGGTCGGCGGTGCCGCGCACGGTCTCCCGCGCCGCGGACAGGTCGAGGACGCCCGGGCCGCTCGTGGTCTCGTGCCCGAGCATGACGTTCTCGGCCACGGTGAACACCGGCACGAGCATGAAGTGCTGGTGGACCATGCCGATGCCGGCCGACATCGCGTCGCCGGGACCGTCGAAGTCCTGGACGACGCCGTCGAGGAGGATCTCGCCCTCGTCGGCGTCGTACAGCCCGTACAGGACGTTCATCAACGTGGACTTGCCCGCACCGTTCTCCCCGAGGAGGCAGTGGATCTGACCGGGTTCGACCACGAGGTCGATGTGGTCGTTGGCCACCAGCGCGCCGAAGCGCTTGGTGATGCCGCGCAGCTCGAGCCTCATCGCGGTCCGTCCGTCCTTCCGTCCGGTTCTGGGGATCAGCCTAGGGCGCACGGCGCGGCGGGACACGGTGAGCTCCGTGTCCCGCCGCGCCGGCGGGTTGACGTCAGGTGCGACTCACTGGTCCAGGTAGGACGTGACCTCGAGCTCGCCGTCGATGATCTGCTGCTGCAGGTCCTCGACCTCCGTCATCAGCGCCGGGTCGACCTTGTCCTCGAAGTCGTGCAGCGGGGCCAGGCCGACGCCCTCGTTCTCGAGGGTGCCGATGTACGGCTCGGGGTCGAACTCGCCCTGGCCGGCGGCCAGCACGGCCTCGTAGGTGGAGACGTCCATCTTCTTGAGGATGGAGGTCAGCACGTACGGCTGGGTCGTCGGGTCGCTCTCGTAGAAGTCGGCGTCGACACCGATGAGGGCGACGTCGCGGCCCGAGTCCTCGATCGCCGCGATGGCGGACTGGTAGATCGGACCGCCGACCGGCAGGATCACGTCGACGCCCTGGTCGAGGATGTTCTTGGCGGTGGTCTTGGCCGTCTCGTTGGCCACGAACTCGCCGGTGAAGGCACCGTCCTCGCCGCCGTTGTAGCCGATGAGCTCGACCTTCGCGTCGTTGGCCTGGTTGTAGTACTCGACGCCCTGCTTGAAGCCGTCCATGAAGATCGTCACGGTCGGGTACGGCGCACCGCCGAAGGTGCCGACCTTGCCGGCCTCGGAGTAGCCCGCGGAGAGGTAGCCGGCGAGGAACGCGGCCTCGGCCGTGTTGTACAGCAGCGGCTTGATGTTCGGCGCGTCGGTCTCGCCGTCGAAGTCGTTGTCCGCGGCGTCGTCGACCAGGAAGTAGTTGATGTCCTCGTTGGCGTTCGCGGACTCCACGGTGTCGGCGGACAGGGCGAACCCGACGGACACGATGCCGTCGCAGCCCTGGTCCACGAGCGACTGCAGGTTCGGCTGGAAGTCGGTCTCGGACTGCGACTGGACGTCGATGAGGTCGACACCCATCTCCTCGGCGGCCTGCTGGGCGCCCTCGAAGCTGAGCTGGTTGAAGCTCTTGTCGTCGAACCCGCCCTGGTCGGAGACGATGCACGGCGTGTAGTCGACGGCCTCGCTCTCGGCCGTGTCCGTCCCTCCGGTGCCCTCCTCCTCCGGGGCGGTACCGCATGCTGCCAAGGTCAGTGCCGCAACGCCGGCGAGGGCGGTGAGACGGATCGCACTCTTCACCAGTCACTCCTGTCGATGAGGTTCGGTGAGACCGGGTCGCAACCCGTCTCACGATCAGAGATGGACAGCCTAGCGATGCCGCGAGGAGGTATCAGCCACTGAGGGGTGCCGTGGCCGAGTCGTTATCGAATGGGTACACCGCTGGAATGAGGTGCGTCACACCGCTTCCGGACGACCGAGGGCAAACCGCCCGAGCAACCGGGCACCGATGCCGATCGAGCGTTCGTCGACGACCAGCTCGCCCTGATGGATGTCATAGCGACGCTCCCCCGGCGTGGCCGTCCCGAGGCGCGCCATCGCCCCCGGGACCTTGGTCAGGTACCACGCGAAGTCCTCGCCGCCGAGCGACTGCTCGGTCAGGACCACGCCGTCCTCGCCGAGGACCTCGGCCCCGGCGGACTCGAGGAGCGCCGTGACGCCGGCGTCGTTGTCGACGGGTGGCACGCCACGCACGTGGTGGACGCTCACGTCGACGTCGTAGGGGGCCACCACCTGGCCGACGGCGTCGTGCAGCACCTGGCCGGCCTTCTCCCACGCCCGCACGTCCAGGCAGCGCAGCGTCCCTCGGGCCACGCCGGTGGCGGGGATGGCGTTGTGCGCGTGCCCGGCCTCGACGGCGCCCCAGGTCAGGTTGACCCCCGACCGCGGGTCGAGCCGGCGGCCGAGCACCGCCGGCACCTGCGTGATGACCTGGCCGAGGGCGTAGACGACGTCGCCCGTCAGGTGGGGGCGGGAGGTGTGCCCCCCGCCGGAGGACAGCGTGACCGTCACCAGGTCGGACGCCGAGGTGATCGGTCCGATGCGGGTGCCGACCCTGCCCACGTCGAGCTTCGGCTCGGCGTGCACGGCCGCGATCCGCTCGACGCCGTCGAGCACACCCTGCGCGATGACCTCGTGGGCACCGCCGGGCATGGTCTCCTCGGCGGGCTGGAACACCAGGCGCACCCCGACGTCGAGCATCCCCTCGGCGTCGAGCCGGGCCAGGGCGAGCCCGGCGCCGAGCACGACGGCGGCGTGCACGTCGTGCCCGCAGGCGTGGGCCACGCCCGGCGTGGTCGAGACGAAGTCGCACCCGCACAGGTCGTCCAGCGGGAGCGCGTCGATGTCGGCCCGCAGCGCGACCCGTCCGCGGCCCGGCACGTCCGGGCCGACGTCGCAGGTCAGCCCGGTGCCCTCGAGCAACCGGGGCTGCAGCCCGGCCGCGCGCAGCCGGTCGGCGAGGACCGCCGTCGTGCGGAACTCCTGCCGGGCCGTCTCCGGGTGGGCGTGCAGGTCACGCCGGACCGCGACCAGCTCGGGCTCGAGGTCCGCGACGAGCTCGTCCAGGCGGGCTCCCGCGGCGGCGTCGGCGCGCGGCGCGCGTGGCGGCGGCGTCACAGCAGGTCCTCGCGCCCGTGCTCGCGCACGGCGTCCACCATGCTGCGCACCTGCTGGGCACGAGCTCGGGTCGTGACCAGCACGGCGTCGGGGGTGTCGACCACGACGACGTCGTCGATGCCGAGCAACGTGACGGTGCGTCCGCCGGCGGGGACCACGACCGACCCGGCGCTGTGCACCCGCACCACGTCGGCGGCGTCCCCCAGCACCTTGGACCCGGCGTCGTCGTCGGCCGGGAGCAGCGCCGCCAGGGAGTTGAAGTCCCCGACGTCGTCCCAGCCGAAGGATCCCGGGACCATCGCGACACCACCCGCCGCGGCCACCGGCTCGGCCACGGCGTGGTCGATGGCGATCCGCTCCAGACCCGGCCACTCCGCGGCCAGCACACGGTCGCGGTCCGGGGTGTCCCAGGCGGCCGCGACCCGGCGCAGGCCGTCGTGCAGCGCAGGCCGCTGCTCGGCCAGATGACCCAGCAGCACGGTCGTGCTCGCGACGAAGATCCCCGCGTTCCAGCGGTACTCGCCCGAGGCCAGGTAGGTGCGGGCGGTGGCGGCGTCCGGCTTCTCGGTGAATCCGCGCACGTGCACCGCGCTCGGCGCCCCGGCCACGCCGAGCGGTTCGGCCCCGTGGACGTAGCCGAACGCCGTCGACGGCCGGGACGCGGCGATCCCGACGGTGACGACGTACCCCGCCCGGGCCGCCTCGACCGCCTCGCGCACGGACCGCTCGAACTCCGCCTGGCCCGAGATCACCTGGTCGGCGGCGAACGAGCCCAGCACCACCTCGCCGTGGCGGTGCTCGAGGACCGCGGCGGCCAGCCCGACGGCGGCCATCGAGTCGCGCGGCGACGGCTCGGCGAGCACCTGCTCCGCCGCCAGACCCGGCAGCTGGGCGCGCACGGCCTCGACGTGCCGGGCACCCGTCACGACGCACAGGCCGTCGTCCCCCGCCAACGGGGCGAGGCGGTCGGCGGTGGCCTGCAGCAGCGACCGCCCCGCACCCGTGAGGTCGTGCAGGAACTTGGGGACGTCGGCCCGGGACACGGGCCACAGGCGGGTCCCCGCGCCGCCGGCGGGCACGACGGCACGGAATCCGGCGATCGCTGCAGAAGGCATGGGGGCAGCATAGTGACGCAGCCGCCGGCGATGACGTGACCCCTGTGGAATCGATCACAGAAAGTGCGCAGAGATGCCGTTTTCGGACACTCCGTGACCCGATCGCGACCCGGTGTCACTACAGTGACTTCACGTAACCCGCCCGAATCCGCCAATGGAGGCTCCCCCCGTGCCGACTGCTCCCGCTGGCACGCTCTACCGCGGCCGTGAAGGCATGTGGTCGTGGGTCGCGCACCGCGTGACCGGCGTGCTCATCTTCTTCTTCCTGCTCGTGCACGTGCTGGACACGTCGCTCGTGCGGGTCTCCCCGGAGGCGTACAACGCCGTCATCGGCACGTACCAGACGCCGATCATGGGGCTGGGCGAGGCCGGCCTGGTGGCCGCCATCGTCTTCCACGCCTTCAACGGCCTGCGCATCGTCCTGGTGGACTTCTGGGCGAAGGGCCCGCGCTACCACAGGGTGATGCTCTGGGTGGTGATCGGCCTGTTCGTCGTCACCATGGCCGGGTTCCTGCCCCGTCACCTGATGAACGTCTTCGGAGGTGGCCACTGATGAGCACCCAGACCGCGATCCCCACCCCTCGTTCGCCGTACGCGCGGCGCAGGACGACGCGCGGCAACTACGAGCTGTACTCCTGGGTCTTCATGCGGGCCTCCGGCGTCGTGCTCGTCGTGCTGATCTTCGGCCACCTGTGGATGAACCTCATGGTGGGCGACGGCGTGCACGCCATCGACTTCGGCTTCGTCGCCGGCAAGTGGGCCAGCCCGCTCTGGCAGGTCTGGGACCTGCTGATGCTGTGGCTCGCCATGATCCACGGCACCAACGGCGTGCGCACGATCATCAACGACTACGCCCAGCGGGACGTCACCCGCGGCGTGCTCAAGGGCCTGCTCTACCTGGCGTTCACGATCACCGTGGTGCTCGGCACCCTGGTCATCTTCACGTTCGACCCGTGCCCGCCGGACGCCCCGGCCGAGCTTCTCGCGTCGTTCTGCACGGCCTGAGCACGCGCTTCCCCCCAGCCCGCTGAACCACCACTCCCGCAGGAGGCATCGGAACCGATGCAGACCCACCAGTACGACGTCGTCATCGTCGGCGCAGGCGGCGCCGGCATGCGCGCGGCGCTCGAGGCCTCGAAGGGGGCCCGCACCGCGGTCATCTCCAAGCTCTACCCGACGCGCTCCCACACCGGCGCCGCCCAGGGCGGCATGTGCGCCGCCCTGGCGAACGTCGAGGAGGACAACTGGGAGTGGCACACCTTCGACACGATCAAGGGCGGCGACTACCTCGTCGACCAGGACGCCGCGGAGATCATGGCCAAGGAGGCCATCGACGCGGTGCTCGACCTGGAGCGCATGGGACTGCCGTTCAACCGCACGCCGGAGGGCCGGATCGACCAGCGCCGGTTCGGCGGGCACACCCGCAACCACGGTGAGGCCGCCGTGCGCCGCGCGTGCTACGCCGCCGACCGCACCGGCCACATGATCCTGCAGACGCTGTACCAGAACTGCGTCAAGCAGGACGTCGAGTTCTTCAACGAGTTCTACGTGCTGGACCTCCTGACGGACCACGACCTGACGACCGAGGACATCGAGGACGGTGCCGAGGTCAACGCCACCGGCGTCGTCGCCTACGATCTCGCGACGGGCGAGATCCACGTGTTCCGGGCCAAGGCGATCATCTTCGCCACCGGCGGCGCGGGCAAGATCTTCAAGACCACCTCCAACGCCCACACGCTCACGGGCGACGGCATGGCGCTGGCGTACCGGCGGGGCCTGCCGCTGGAGGACATGGAGTTCTTCCAGTTCCACCCCACGGGTCTGGCCGGCCTGGGCATCCTGCTCTCCGAGGCGGCCCGCGGCGAGGGCGGCATCCTGCGCAACGCGGACGGCGAGCGCTTCATGGAGCGCTACGCCCCCACCATCAAGGACCTCGCCCCCCGCGACATCGTCGCCCGCTCGATGGCCAACGAGGTCCGCGAGGGCCGTGGCGCCGGGCCGAACAAGGACTACGTCCTGCTCGACCTGACCCACCTCGAGCCGGCGCACATCGACGCGAAGCTGCCGGACATCACCGAGTTCGCCCGGACCTACCTCGGCATCGAGCCGTACACCGAGCCGGTCCCCGTCTACCCGACGGCCCACTACGCCATGGGCGGCGTCCCGACGAACATCAAGGGCGAGGTCCTGCGCGACGGGCACAACGTCGTCAAGGGCCTCTACGCCGCCGGCGAGGTCGCCTGCGTGTCGGTGCACGGCTCGAACCGGCTGGGCACCAACTCGCTGCTGGACATCAACGTCTTCGGCAAGCGCTCCGGCCGGTCCGCCGCCGCCTACGCGCAGACGGTCGAGCAGCACCTGCCGATCCCGGAGGCTCCCACCGCCCGGGTCGAGGCCCAGCTCGCCGAGATGCGTGACCGCCCCGAGGGTGAGCGGGTCGCCGAGGTGCGCAAGGCCCTGCAGGAGACCATGGACGCCAACGCCCAGGTCTTCCGGACGCGGGAGTCGCTCGAGCAGGCGGCCTCCGACATCCGCGAGCTGCAGAGCCGCTACCGCAAGGTCTCCGTCCAGGACAAGGGCACGCTGTTCAACACCGACCTCCTCGAGGCCATCGAGCTGGGCTTCCTGCTCGACATCGCGGAGGTCACCGTCGTCGCCGCGCTCAACCGGCGCGAGTCCCGTGGTGGGCACTACCGCGAGGACTACCCCGACCGCGACGACACCAACTACATGCTGCACACGATGGCGTACCGCCGTCCGACGTCGGCCCCCGACGCCGCCGACGGGCACGTCGAGGGCTACTTCGACCACGTCGAGGACTTCGGGGACTACAAGGTCGTCCTCGGGTCCAAGACCGTCACCCAGACGCGCTACGAGCCGATGGAGCGGAAGTACTGATGACTGCTGTTGCTGAGAAGTCGGCGGACTCCGCCGCGACCGAGTCGTCGGCGGGCGAGATCCCCACCTTCGACGTCACGATGAAGATCCGCCGGTACAACCCGGAGGTCTCCGCCGAGGCGTACTGGGAGGAGCACACCGTCACCGCGCACGGGACCGACCGCGTGCTCGACGCCCTGCACAAGATCAAGTGGGAGCTGGACGGGTCCCTGACGTTCCGCCGCTCCTGCGCCCACGGCGTGTGCGGCTCGGACGCGGTGCGGATCAACGGACGCAACCGGCTGGCCTGCAAGACGCTGCTGAAGGACGTCAACCCGGACAAGCCGATCACCGTGGAGCCCATCAAGGGCCTGCCCGTGGTCAAGGACCTCGTGGTCGACATGGAGCCGTTCTTCGCCTCCTACCGCGAGATCATGCCGTTCCTCATCACCTCCGGGAACGAGCCCAGCCGCGAGAACATCCAGTCGCAGGCCGACCGGGACCGGTTCGACGACACGACCAAGTGCATCCTGTGCGCCGCGTGCACGTCGTCCTGCCCGGTGTTCTGGACCGACGGGCAGTACTTCGGCCCGGCGGCGATCGTCAACGCGCACCGGTTCATCTTCGACTCCCGCGACGAGGGCGCCACGCAGCGCCTGGAGATCCTCAACGACAAGGAGGGTGTGTGGCGCTGCCGCACGACCTTCAACTGCACCGAGGCCTGCCCGCGCGGCATCGAGGTGACCAAGGCCATCCAGGAGGTCAAGCGGGCGATGATCACCCGCGCCTTCTGAGTCTGACAGCCGGCCCGGTGCCGAGACGCTGCGCACGATCGCGTTCACGCGCCCCAGGGGGCGCTCCACTTCGGGGATGACGACCGTGCGCAGCGTCTCGGCACCGGGCTTCGTCGTCGCCCTGGCCCGCCGGTCCACCGCCCGCTGCTGAGCACTCAGAAGGCGTGGATGCCGCGCCGGATGCCGCGCACCACCGGGCTGTAGGGGCGTCCGGACCCCGCCCCCTGGCGCACGAGGCGGTCGACCTCCTGCTCGTGACGCAGCGCGACGAGCTCGGCGTCGGCCCGGGCGACCTCGTCCATGCGCGGCGGGTCGTACATCCAGGCGCAGATCATGAGCAGCATCCGGGACAGGAAGTTGGCCAGCACCAGGATCGTGCCGATGGTGACGAACGAGCCGAGCACGATGTTGCTCGACACGCTCGAGGTCACCAACGACGTCCCGGCGTAGCGCAGCGCACCGGAGACGAGCCCCGCCAGGAGGCACCCGATCACGAGGTCGCGGGTGCGCCGTGGCCGCACCTGCCCGACGACGCGGACGATCAGGTACACCACGACGGCGTCGAGCACGACGGCGACCCCCAGGCTGCCGAAGCGAAGAAGCTCGCCGAGGGCCTGGGAGTCCCCGAACCAGTTCTCGAGCTGCGTCTCCACCGTGGTGGCCAGGATGCTGGCCGCCGCCGACACGAGGATCATGCCGCCGAGGATGACGAACCCGACGAGCTGCCAGACCTTGGCCATCACCGGGTTCACGCCCACGACGGGGGCGTCGAACATCGAGCGGATCGAGTGCCGCAGCGCGCCCATGAAGCTGATCGCCGTCCAGAGCAGCACGCCGGCGGCGATGATCGTCGTCGTCGACCAGAAGTTGTCGACGACGAGCTGGTCCGACAGCTCCTCCGGACTGATCAGGTTGTCGGGGCCGGTGCCGACGACGCCGGGCAGCCACAGGTCGATCTGCTGGAGCACCTCGTCCATGAGCTCTTCCCGGCTGCCCAGGACGGCCGAGAAGATCGTGAACCCGATCGTCAGGCCGGCGCCGATCGCGAAGAGCGCGGAGTAGGAGATCCCACCCGAGAGCAGGTTGCCGCGGCGTGCCATGTACCACTGCACGGCGCGCACCTCGCGGCGGTCCCTGACCCAGCCGACCACGCGCACCGCCAGGGTCTGGAGTCGATCGACGCGTCCGGCCACGGCACCGACCCTAACCGCGGAGGGCCTGGTCGGCAGGCTCGCCGCTCGGGGTCGTCGCAGGCCGCAGGATGTCGCCGGGGCGCTCACCGACGGGTGCGCTCGTCGGTACGGCGCGGTTCAGCCCGGGGTGCCCGTCAGCTCGAAGGACCGCTGGGGCCGCCACACGCCGTCGTCGCCGTGCTCGTACTGCCAGATGCGGTCGACCTCGAACACGGCCTCGAAGTCGCTCATCGCCTCGAAGGCCCGGTCCATCGCCTGCTCCGAGACCTCGTGCGCGACGGTGACGTGCGGGTGGTAGTTGAACCGCAGCTGCTGGGCGAGGACGCCGGAGCGCGTCTGCTCCTCCAGGAGCTCGCACTCCGCGATGCCCTCGGCCAGGGCCACGAACACGACCGGGGAGATCGGCCGGAACGTCGCGGTGCCGCGCAGGTGGACCCGGAAGGGGGCCGTCTCGGCCGCGACCTTCTGCAGGTGGTCGGCGACCGCCGGCAGCAGCGAACCGTCGACGACGGTCGGGCCGATGACGGTGATGTGCGGCGGGATCACCTCGGCCAGCGGGTCACCGACGTCGGCGCGAGCCTGCTGGAGCCGCGAGGCGTACGGCTCCGGCACGGCGACCGCGATGCCGATGCGCACCTGCTCGGGACCACGGGCCGGCAGGTTCACCGCGTCCCCCGGGGCAGCAGGCCGAACCGGTCGAAGTACCGCGCACGCACCCCGCTCGCGATCTCCCGCGCACGTTCCGCGCCGTCGTCCAGCACCTTGTCGAGCTGCGCCGGGTCCGCCAGGTAGGTGTTGGCCCGCTCCTGGAACGGCTCGAGGAACGCCACGACGGCGTCGGCCAGGTCGACCTTGAGGTAGCCGTAGCCCCGGCCGTCGTACTCCGCCGCGACGTCGTCGACGCTCCGCCCGGTCACGGCGGAGAAGATCGTCAGCAGGTTCGAGATGCCCGGCTTCTTCTCGCGGTCGAAGTACACCGCGTAGGACTCGTCGGCGTCGGTGACGGCGGACTTGACGGCCTTGGCGGCCTTCTTCGGGTCCTCGAGCAGCCAGATGACGCCCTTGCCCCCCGCGTTCGACTTCGACATCTTCGCCGCGGGGTTCTGCAGGTCCTGGATCTTGGCGGTCGAGGACACGATGTGGGCGTCGGGCACCACGGCCGTGCCGGCACCGAACCGGGCGTTCAGCCGCACGGCCAGGTCACGCGTGAGCTCGAGGTGCTGGCGCTGGTCCTCACCGACGGGCACCAGCGCCGCGTCGTAGACCAGGATGTCCGCCGCCATCAGCACGGGGTAGGTGAACAGACCGACCGTGGTGCCCTCGGTGCCCTGCTTGGCGGACTTGTCCTTGAACTGGGTCATGCGCCCGGCCTCGCCGAACCCCGTCTGGCAGCTCAGCAGCCAGGCGAGCTCGGCGTGCTCGGGCACGTGGGACTGGACGAACAAGGTCGAGCGTGCCGGGTCGACGCCACCGGCCAGGTACTGCGCCGCCGTCGCACGGGTCCGCTCGCGCAGCGCGGCTGGCTCGGGGTTGACCGTCAGGGCGTGCAGGTCGACGACGCAGTACAGGGCGTCGTAGTCGTCCTGCAGCGCGACCCACTGCGTCAACGCGCCGAGATAGTTCCCCAGGTGCAGCGACGTGTCGGTGGGCTGCATGCCCGAGAGGATGCGGGGGCGGGACGCGGTGGGCGTGCCCGGGACGGTGGCGGCGGACATGGTGCTCATCCTGACAGGTCGGTGGGGTGCGGCGGAAACGGCGTCGGACGGGTGGCGCCCGGCAGGTCCGGTCTCACGTGGCCTCGTCGTCGTAGGGCGCCGGCGCGCCGGGTACCGGCGGCGTGGCCGCTGCCGTCGCCGCGGCGGAACCCGTGGCAGCCTGACCTGGCCCACCCGGGGGCCGTGGGGCCGTGCGGGGCGCCGGGTCGTCGTCGAGGAGGGCCTCCTTGACGATGCGGCGCGGGTCGTACTGGCGGGGGTCGAGCTTCTGCCAGTCGACGTCGCGCAGCTCGTCGCCGAGCTCGGCGTCGACCCGCGCCTTCGCGTCACGCAGGTAGCCCTTGCCGTGGCGGACGAGGGCGCCGAGCTGGGCGGCGTAGCGCGGCAGGCGCTCGGGGCCGATCAGCACGAGCGCCAGCACGACGATGACGACGAGCTCACCGCCGTTGATCCCGAAGAAACCCACGACCGACAGCCTAGCCCGCGTCCGGTGGGGCCACGGTCAGGTCCCCGGTCATGTGCCCGAGGACTCCTGGAGCACCACGCGCACGTCGCGCTCCTCCTCGCCGGACCGCACGCGCAACGTGACGGCGTCGCCCGGCTGCCGCGCCCGGATCGCCACGATCAGCTCGTCGCTGCGGGAGACGGGCCGGCCGTCGATCTCCAGGATGACGTCACCGGCCCGGATCCCGGCCAGGTCGGCCGGCCCGTCCGGGGTGACCGGCGGGTTGCCCTGCTGGCTGTCCTCGGCGACCTTGACGCCCTCGCCGCCGTAGCCGGTGTCGAGCAGGACACCGATCACGGGATACGTCGCCGTCCCGGTCTCGATGAGCTGTTCGGCGGTGGTCCGTGCCTGGTTCGCGGGGATCGCGAACCCGAGGCCGATGCTGCCCGTCGCCTGCATGGCGCCCGGGGCCTGGGCGATCGCCGAGTTGATGCCGACCACCTGGCCGTCGGCGTCGACGAGCGGTCCGCCGGAGTTGCCGGGGTTGATCGCCGCGTCGGTCTGGATGGCGTCGATGAAGGCGGTGGTCGCCTGGTCCCCGGCCTGCACGGGTCGGTGCAGCGCGGACACGATGCCGGAGGTCACGGTGGAGTCGAGGCCCAGCGGCGCGCCCACGGCCAGGACCTCGTCCCCGACCACGACGTCGTCCGAGTCGCCCAGCACGAGCGGCGTGAGCCCGTCGGCGTCGATCTTGACGACGGCCAGGTCGTAGTCCGTGGTCAGTCCGACGATCTCGCCGGGGTGCTCGCTGCCGTCGGACAGGACGACGACGACCTCGCCGTCGTCACCGCCGGCGCCGGCCACGTGAGCGTTGGTCAGGACGTAGCCGTCCTCGCGCAGTACGAACCCCGAGCCGGTCGCGCCGGCTCCGTCGTCACCGGCGACCTCGAGGGAGACCACCGAGGGCAGCACGTCGGCCGCGATCGAGGCGACGGACCCCGCCGGCCGGGACAGGTCGGCGCCGTCGCCCTGGCCGTCCGGCGCGACGGGCAGGTCCGCCTCGACAGGGGCGTCCTGCGACCCGCCGTCGGACACCCGGTTCCCGACGACGCCTCCGACCAGACCGGCGACCAGGGCGAGCACCAGGATCAGCGCGGTCCGGGCGCCGCCGCCCCGGGCGCCCGACCGCGCGGTCGGGGAACCCGGGCCCGACGGTGCGTCCGTCGGACCGTGCTGCACCGGACCGGGTCGCACCGAGGCGAAGGGCGCCGGGGAGGCCGACGGCCCGGGGTAGGCCGGGTACGTCCCGGTCGGCCTCGCCGCCGGCCTCGCGTCCACCGCCGGACCGTCCGCCGCCGGACCGTCCACCGACGGCGGGACCGAGGACGGCGGGCCCGGTGGTGGTGCGACCGGCGGCGTCCCCGCGCCCGCAGCGGTGTGCGGGGCCGCCGGAGGCCCCTGCGGTCGGCGGGCGGGCGGTTCGGGGGTGGCGAAGAGGTCGGTCGGGTCCTGGGACGTCATGGGTGGGCGAGCGCTCCTGTCACGGTGGACCAGCCCCGGGTGATCCGGGGCAGGACCCCGGCATCGTAGGCACGGTCCGGGAAGGCCGCGACCACGTCCACCAGGACGTCCTGAGGCACGTCGGTGGTGACCTCGACGACGACGTCCCCGGACTGCCAGGCGACGTGCCAGGGGTCGCGGGTGAGGACGACGGGGCCGTCGCGGCCCTCGACGGCGAGGTGGGCGTCCCCGACGTCGCCCAGACGGCCCCGCAGCTCCCGCACGACGACGGGACCGTCCGGCCCGGTCAGGTCGATCTCGACGACGTCGTCCGCGGTGCGCACCGCGGCGACCTCGTAACCTGCCGGGAGCTGCGAGGGCGCCACGAACCCGGCCGCGTCGAGACCGGAGACCGTGGCCGTCCCGGTGCTGGCGTCGGAGGCGAGGGTGGTCAGGGCCGCCGCACGGGACGGGTCGGGCGAGACCACCGGAGCCTGCCCGAGCACGAAGAGGGCGCAGCCGACGACGCCGGCGCCCCCGACCCC
Source organism: Isoptericola aurantiacus (assembly GCF_044769875.1). Lineage (NCBI taxonomy): Bacteria > Bacillati > Actinomycetota > Actinomycetes > Micrococcales > Promicromonosporaceae > Isoptericola > Isoptericola aurantiacus. The sequence goes on along the minus strand of NZ_JBJBAE010000001.1, from coordinate 1,311,827 downwards.
GACCAGGGCGACCCGGCGGCGGCGCCGACGGCGCGCGGCCGCGGCGACGTCACCGGTGAGGGTGGGCTGCCACGCCTCCGGCGAGGACCACGTGGTGTCCCGTTCGGGGGCGCGCAGCGGATCGCCCTGGGCCGACGGGATCGTCGCCGACAGCGCGAGGAGGCGTTCGGTGAGGTCCGGAGCGGCAGCGACGTCGCGAGCACCCGCCAGGTGCCGGCGCGCCGCCCGTGCCGTCTCCAGCTCGGCGGCGCAGACGGCGCAGGCAGCCACGTGCGCCAGCGCGCGCTCGGTGTCCTGCGGCCCCAGCTGGCCGTCGGCCAGCGGGCTGACCCAGTCCCCGAGGTGCCTGGTCACCGGCCCACCTCGCCCCGCCGGTGCTCAAGCGCGTCACGCAGCTGCGCACGAGCACGGTGGATCCGGGAGCGCACGGTCCCGATCTTGATGCCCAGGGTGACCGCGATCTCCTCGTAGCTGAGCCCCTCGATGTCGCACAGCACCACGGCCGCCCGGTACTCGGGACGCAGGGCGTCCAGGGCGGCCTGCACGTCGTGGTCCAGGTGCGCGTGCTCGAAACCCCGCTCGGGGCGCGAACGGTCGTCGGTCGCCTCGACGCGGGACACGTCCTCGCCCAGCGCCTCGAACCGGATGCGCTTCTTGCGGCGCACCTGGTCGAGGAAGAGGTTGGTGGTGATGCGGTGCAGCCAGCCCTCGAACGTGCCCGGCGTGTAGCTCGACAGCGAGCGGAACACCCGCAGGAACGTCTCCTGCGTGAGGTCCTCGGCGTCCTGCTTGTCCCCCGTGAGCCGGTACGCCAGCCGGTACACGCGCGCGGAGTGCTCCCGGACGATCTCGTCCCAGGTGGGCGGCACCCAGGGCGCGGCGGTCTCGGTGCGGGCGGAGGTCTCGGTCATCACGGCCATCGTCCCATGCGAACGTGTGAGCGACCTGAAGGGTTCCCACGTACGATCGGCGCAGCAATCAAGGGGGCCTCCATCTTCATCGGGACCGGTGCCCACGACGGACCGCGAGCCGCCTGGGACTTCAGCGAGTCGTTCCTCGTCGAGGACGACACGCTCCTGCGTGCCCGGGCCCGGGGCGCGGAGCTCGGCAGCCCCGCGGTGTCGGTCGCCACCGGTGCGCTGCTGCGCACCGTCGCGGCGGCGCTGCAGGCCCGTGCCGTCGTCGAGCTCGGCACCGGCAGCGCCGTGGCGTCCCTGTGGTTGCTGCGCGGCATGGCGGACGACGGGGTCCTGACCACCATCGACGCCGACGCCGCCCACCTGCGGGCCGCCAAGGTGGCGTTCGCCGAGGACGGGGTCCCGGCGCACCGGACCCGCACGATCGCCCGCCCGGCGCTCGACGTCCTGCCCCGACTCACCGACGGCGCCTACGACCTCGTCGTGGTCTCGGGCGAGCCGGCGGTCCTGGGCGCCTACGTCGAGGCGGCGGTGCGGCTGCTGCGTCCCGGCGGGATGCTGGCGCTCACCGACGCGCTGCTCGGTGGCCGGGTCGCGGACCCGGCGCTGCGCGACGAGTCGACGTCGCTCGTGCGGGAGACCACGCTGGCCGTGCGCAGCGACGAGAGGCTGGTCCCGGCGATGGTGCCCGTCGGCGACGGCGTGCTGCTGGCCGTGCGGCGGTAGCGACGCCGGCGCTTCGCAGCGGCGCTTCGGAGCCTTACTGCCGGGGCTCTCCCGGGCACGTCCCGTCGGACCTCCGGACGCACGACGGGCGCGGAGCGGGTGGTCCCGCTCCGCGCCCGTCGACCGTCCGGTCGGGGTCGCCACGCCCGCGACGTCGTGCCCGTCCGGCCGGTGCCGGACCTGCTCGACGTGCGGCGTCAGCCGACGACGGCCTGGAGGGCGTCGCCCAGCTCGCCGGCCTCGGTGGCGTTCAGCTCGACCACCAGGCGACCGCCGCCCTCGAGCGGGACACGCATGACGATGCCGCGTCCCTCCTTGGTGACCTCGAGCGGCCCGTCGCCCGTCCGCGGCTTCATCGCAGCCATGTGTGGCTCTCCATTCCGTTGTCCGGTTCCTCGACCCCAGCACCCGCACCGTCGCCCCGGCAGCGGGTCGGCGCCGCCGGCACGGCCACGCAGGGTGAGGTGCGACTCACCATTCTACCGTCGGCGCAGGACTGGCCTGGTCATCCCAGGCCTCGCAGCGCCGCGCGGGGCGGCGTCTCGTCCCGCACGGCCGCGACCATCTCCAGGACCTGACGGGTCGCGGCGACGTCGTGTGCCCGGAACACCCGCGCCCCGTGCCAGGCCGCCAACGCGGTCGCGGCCAACGTGCCCGGCAGGCGCGCGTCCGGTGGCAGGTCGAGCGTCTCGCCCACGAAGTCCTTGCGGCTCAGCGCCATCAGCAGCGGGTGGCCCAGCCCGGCCAGCACCTCGGTGCGACGCAACAGGTGCAGCGAGTGCCAGGTGTTCTTGCCGAAGTCGTGGGTGGGGTCCACCAGCACCGACGACGGCGGCACCCCGGCGGCGACGGCCCGCGCGGCCCCGCGGCGCAGCGTGGACACCACGTCCCGGGTGACACCGTCCCGCGGGTCGTCGAGGAGGTCCTCGACCGGGTCGGCCACCTCCACCGGCTCCTCCGGGTCACGGTCGTAGGCCACCCGGTAGGGGTCCGTGCGGGGCTGCGCGCCGCCGGTGTGGGAGCAGACCACCCCGACCCCCGCCGCGCCGGCCACCTCGACCAGCTCCGGGTCGTGGCCTGCCCACGTGTCGTTGATCAGGTCCGCACCGGCATCGATCGCCACCCGGGCGACCCCGGCGCGCCAGGTGTCCACGCTCAGCAGCAGGTCCGGGACCTGGCGGCGTACCTCGGCGACGAACGGCACCACCCGGTCGACCTCCTCGGCCTCGCTCACCTCCGGGCCCGTCCCGGCGCGCACGCCACCGACGTCGAGGATCGCGGCGCCGTCGGACCAGGCCGCGTGCGCCGCCGTGAGCGCGGCGCCGTCGTCCACGAGCCGGGCCGGGGCGTAGAAGGAGTCGCTGGTGCGGTTGACGATCGCCATGACCACCGGCCGCAGGACACCACCGGCGTCACGGCCGACCTCGCGGCCCCGCAGCACGAGCGGTGCGCCGGCGGGTGGGATCACGCCCGGAACTCGGCCGCGAGCGCCCGCCCGCGCTCGACGACGTACGCCACGGCGTCGTCGGCGGAGTCCGTCAGGTGGAGCAGGTCGAGGTCGGTGGGGCTGACCATGCCCCGGTCGACGACGGCGCTGCGCACCCAGTCGAGCAGCCCGCTCCAGTACTCGGTCCCGACCAGGACGAGCGGGAACCCGGTGACCTTGTGGGTCTGCACCAGGGTGATCGCCTCGAAGAGCTCGTCGAACGTGCCGAACCCGCCCGGCAGCACGATGAAGCCCTGGGCGTACTTGACGAACATGGTCTTGCGCGCGAAGAAGTACCGGAAGCTCACCCCGCGGTTGACGTACTCGTTCATGCCCTGCTCGAACGGCAGCTCGATGCCCAGCCCGATCGACGTGCCGCCGGCGTCGTGCGCGCCCTTGTTCGCGGCCTCCATGATCCCCGGACCGCCCCCGGTGATCACGGCGTACCCGGCCTCGACCAGCCGGCTGCCCACGTCGATGGCCAGCTCGTAGTCCGGGTGGTCCGGGCGCGTGCGGGCGGAGCCGAACACGGAGACCGCCGGGCCGACCTCCGCGAGCGCGCCGAACCCCTCGACGAACTCCGCCTGGATGCGCATCACCCGCCACGGGTCGGAGTGCACCCAGTCGCTGCCGTCACCGGGGGCCAGGAGGCGCTGGTCGGTGGTCGTGTCCGGGATCTCGGTGCCTCGCAGCAGGACGGGTCCCTTGCGGTAGCCACGGCCCGTCTGCTGGACGCCGTCGTCGGTGCGCTCGCTCATGGGGCGAGCCTAGGCGCCCAGCAGCCAGGACCGCAGCGCGTCGCGGCACACCGCGAGCTCGGCGACCGGGACGCGTTCGTCGTCGGCGTGGGCGAGCATCGGGTCGCCGGGCGCGAAGTTCACCGCGGGGATGCCCAGCTCGGCGAAGCGGGCGACGTCGGTCCACCCGAACTTGGGGCGCGGCTCCCCGCCGGTGCGGGCGAGGACGGCGGCGGCGAACTCGGCGGCCAGGGGGTCGTCCAGCCCGGGCCGCGCGGCGGGCGAGGCGTCGGTGACGGTGATCTCGAAACCGTCGAAGAGCTCGCGCAGGTGCGCCTCGGCCTCGGCGAGGGTGCGTGAGGGCGCGAACCGGTAGTTGACCGTAACGGTGCAGGCGTCGGGGACCACGTTGCCCGCGATCCCGCCCGAGATCCCCACGGCGTTGAGGCCCTCGCGGTAGAGCAACCCGTCGACCTCGACCTCGGCCGCCTCGTAGCCGGCCAGGGTCGCGAGGATCGGCGCGGCGCCGTGGATGGCGTTGCGGCCCCGCCAGGACCGGGCCGAGTGCGCCGCGACGCCCCGGGTGCGCACGTCGACGCGCAGGGTGCCCTGACAGCCGCCCTCGATGCCCGCCGACGTGGGCTCGCCCAGGACCGCGAAGTCGCCGGCGAGCAGCTCGGGGCGGTGACGCACCAGCCGTCCTAGCCCGCTCTTGGTGGCCTCCACCTCCTCGTGGTCGTAGAAGACGTAGGTGAGGTCCGCGGTCGGTTCGCTGCCGGGCCGCCCGAGCTCGACGGCGAGCGCGAGCATGACGGCGATCCCGGCCTTCATGTCCACGGTGCCGCGGCCCCACAGCTCCCGGTCGTCGCCGACGCCAGTCAGGCGCGTGGGCAGGTTGGGCGGGTCGGTCAGGGGCACGGTGTCGAGGTGCCCGGCGAGCACCACGCGCCGGTCGCGGCCGAGCTGCGTGCGCGCCACGAGGGCGTCGCCGTCGCGGTCGAGGCTCAGGTGCGGCTGGTCGCGCAGGAGCGCCTCGACGGCGTCGGCCAGCGCCGTCTCGTTCCCCGAGACCGACTCGACGTCGCAGACCGCGGCGAGCAGGTCCACGAGATCGGACCCCGCCAACGTAGCGGGGTCGACGAGGTCGACGAGGGTCCTGACGGGCGGCGGAGGCATGCTGGTCACCCGCTCATCGTGCCACCTGGCGCCGATAGGCTGGTGCCATGACGACGCCCACCCCCTCCACCCGTTCCGCGTGGGGCCTCGGCCTCGCGACCGTGGCCGACGACGGCACCACGCTCGACGTCTGGTACCCCGAGCCGCGGCTCGGGGAGGCGCCCGACGACGTCGACGTCCCCGCCGACCTGGCCGCCCTCACCCTGCGGGACGACGCCCGGCGCGTGGACGCCTCGGTGGTGCGCACCGAGATCGACCTCGACGCCCCGCCCGCGGACACCGCCGACGCCTACCTGCGCCTGCACCTGCTCTCGCACCGGCTCGTGGCGCCGCACGGCCTCAACCTCGAGGGCCTGTTCGGCACGCTCACCAACGTCGTGTGGACCACCCACGGCCCCTGCGCCGTCGAGGGCTTCGAGCTCACCCGCCTGCGCCTGCGCGCCTCCACCGGCAAGCCCGTGGCGGTGTACGGCATCGACAAGTTCCCCCGCATGGTCGACTACGTGGTGCCCTCCGGGGTGCGCATCGCGGACGCCGACCGCGTCCGGCTCGGCGCCCACCTGGCCGCCGGCACCACCGTCATGCACGAGGGCTTCGTCAACTTCAACGCGGGCACGCTCGGCGCCTCGATGGTCGAGGGTCGGGTCTCGGCCGGCGTCGTCGTCGGTGACGGCTCGGACGTCGGCGGCGGGGCCTCGATCATGGGAACCCTGTCCGGCGGCGGCAAGGAGATCATCTCGCTCGGGGAGCGCTGCCTGCTGGGGGCGAACGCCGGGCTGGGCATCCCGCTGGGTGACGACTGCGTCGTCGAGGCCGGCCTGTACGTCACGGCGGGCACCAAGGTCACCGTGCTCGGCGAGATGGGCGAGGACGGCGAGCCTCTCGCGGTCAAGGCCCGCGACCTCGCCGGCCGCGACGGTCTGCTCTTCCGGCGCAACTCCCGCACCGGCGCCGTCGAGGTGCTCGCCCGCCGCGGCACCGGCATCGAGCTCAACGCCGCCCTGCACGCCAACTGATGGCCCGACGGCGCGGCGCGGCCCGCTCGGCGGGTGCCGTCGCCGTCGTCCTGGCGGTCGGCGTCACCGCCGTCGCGGGCGTGGTGCTGTTCCTGTCCTCCCGGGACCCCGCGCCCGCCCGCGAGGTGTGCGCCGCGCGGCTCGACGGCGCCGAGCACGCCCTGTCTCCGATCCAGGCACAGAACACGGCGATGATCGTCGGCACGTCGGTCCGGCGCGGGCTGCCGGCGCGTGCGGCGACGATCGGGGTGGCGACGGCGATGCAGGAGTCCCGGATCGTCAACATCGACTACGGCGACCGCGACTCGGTCGGGCTGTTCCAGCAGCGACCGTCCCAGGGCTGGGGCACGGTCGAGCAGATCATGGACCCGCTGTACTCGACCGGCGCGTTCTACGACGGGCTGGTCGAGGTCGACGGCTGGGAGTCGTTGGAGGTCACCGACGCGGCGCAGGCCGTGCAGCGCTCCGCGTTCCCGCAGGCGTACGCCCAGCACGAGGAGATGGCCCGCGCGTGGGCGTCGTCGCTCACGGGCCACTCCCCCGGTTCGGTGACGTGCGACCTGCCCTCCGTGACGGAGGGTGACCCGGCGGGGGCCGCCGGCGCCACGGACCTCACCGACCGCCTGGTGCGCGATCTCGGTCTCCCGCAGGGCAGGACGGCCTCGATCGGCACGCCGGCGGGCGACGGCAGCGTCACGGTCGGGATCGACGCCACCGCGCTGCCGTACGACGACGTCACCCGATCCACCTGGGCGGTGGCGCACTGGGCGGTCGCCACGGCCGCGGCCACGGGCGTCACCGAGGTGCGGGCGGACGACCAGGTCTGGACCCGCCGGGCGGCGCAGTGGTCCTCGGTCGACGAGCGGGATGTCCCCGCCCCCGGAACAGTCGAGGTCACGGTCGGCGCCGCGGGGTAGGCAAAACTCCCGCGAGGTAGGCAACACTCCCGCGGGGTAGGCACGACCGACACGACGAAGACCCTCCCCGGACACCGGGAAGGGTCTTCGTGGAGGACGCGCCTGCTACCTGGCGAGCATCGTGCCTACCTCGGCAGGAGCCGGCCTACGTGGGCAGGAGCCGGCCTACGGGGGCAGGAGGCGGCCTACCTCGGCAGGGTCAGCGGTTCTCGACCGGGACGTAGTCGCGCGCGGTCGGCCCGGTGTAGATCTGGCGCGGGCGGCCGATCTTCGTCTGCGGGTCCTTCGACATCTCACGCCACTGGGCGATCCAGCCGGGCATGCGCCCGAGCGTGAACAGCGGCGTGAACATGGCCGGGGAGAACCCCATCGCCTTGTAGATCAGTCCGGTGTAGAAGTCGACGTTCGGGTAGAGCTTGCGCTCCACGAAGTAGTCGTCGCTCAGCGCGATCTCCTCGAGGCCCCGGGCGATCTCCAGCAGCTCGTCCTTGGCGCCGAGCTCGTCCAGGACGGCGTCCGCGTGCTTCTTGACGATGGCGGCCCGCGGGTCGTAGCTCTTGTACACGCGGTGGCCGAACCCCATGAGCCGGACGCCGTCCTCCTTGTTCTTGACCTTCTTCATGAAGGTCTCCACGGAGTCGTCGCCGGACCGGATGTTCTCGAGCATGAGCAGCACGGCCTCGTTGGCGCCGCCGTGGGACGGCCCCGACAGCGCGTTGATGCCGGCCGAGAGGGAGGCGTAGAGCGTCGCGTTGGACGACCCCACGATGCGCACCGTCGAGGTGGAGCAGTTCTGCTCGTGGTCGGCGTGCAGGATGAGCAGCTTGTCCATCGCCGAGACCAGCGTCGGGTTGGCCTGCCACTCCTCGTACGGCCGGGCGAAGGTCATCCGCAGGAAGTCGTCCACGTAGCCGCGGGCCGCGTCCGGGTAGAGCAGCGGCTCGTCACGCATGGCGCGGTGGACGTAGGACGTGATGGTGCGGATCTTGGCCAGGATGAGCACGGTCGCGAGCTCGACGGCCTCGTCGTCGTGCGGGTCCAGCGACTCCGGGTAGTACGTGGCCAGCGCGTTCACGGCCGAGGCCATGATGGCCATCGGGTGGCCGCCGCGCGGGAACGTGCCGAGGAAGGTGCGGAACGCCTCGGGCACGAGCGTGTGCCGGTTGATGCGGCCGGTGAAGGCCTCCAGCTCGGCGGCCGAGGGCAGCTCGCCGTGGATCAGCAGGTAGGAGACCTCGAGGAACGACGAGCTGTCCGCGAGCTGCTCGATCGGGTACCCGCGGTAGCGCAGGATGCCCTGGTCGCCGTCGATGTACGTGATGGTCGACTCGCAGGAGGCCGTGTTGGTGAAACCGGGGTCGACCGTCACCATCCCGGTCTCCTTGAGCAGGGACGAGACGACGATGCCGTCGTTGCCCTCGGTCGCCGGCACCACCGGCAGCTTGCGGCCGGTGCCGTCGACGGTGAGCTCGACCGTGGCGGTCTGCTGGGTGGACGTCATGTCTTCCTTCCCTGACGGGCCCCGGCACCCCGGCGTCGGGGTGCGGTGGGCACGTGAACACGTGGCGATGTCACGGACTACCTGACGGGTCCGCCTGGGCGGAATCACAGGGCAGCCTCGGCCTGCGGATGAAACTACCCCTCAATCCCATGCGGTTCCAATCCCCGCGTCAAGACGCTGTGATGCGTCCCACAGCAGCGGTCACGGCGTCGTCGGACGCCGTGAGGGCGATGCGGACGTGGTGGGCACCAGCAGCACCGTAGAACTCCCCCGGTCCCACCAGGATGCCCCGGTGGGCGAGTTCCCGCGCGAGGTCGCGCGACGTCGGTCCGGCGCGCCCGTCGGCACGCTCGCCCGCGCCGTCGTCGGCGCGCCGCGTCCACAGGTAGAGCCCCGCCTCGCTGCTGTCGACGGCGTAGCCCGCCGACCGCAGGGCCGGCAGCAGCGCCTCGCGACGACGGCGGTAGCGCTCGCGCTGGGCCGCGACGTGCTCGTCGTCACCCAGGGCCGCGATCATGGCGGCCTGCACGGGCGCGGGCACGATCATCCCCAGATGCTTGCGGGTGGCCACCAGGTCGCCCACGAGCGCCGGGTCCCCCGCGACGAACGCCGCCCGGTACCCGGCGATGCTGGACTGCTTGGACAGCGAGTAGGCGACCAGCAGCCCCTCGGTGGACCCGCCCGTCACCCGCGGGTCCAGCAGGCTCGGCACCCGGCTGGTGCCGCCGCCACCCACCCACGGCGCGTCCCAGGGCAGCTCGGCGTAGCACTCGTCCGACACGACGACGGCACCGATCTCACGGGCCGCCGCGACGACGGAGCGCAGGTGGTCGACGCCGGCGACCGCTCCGGTGGGGTTGGACGGTGAGTTGACCCACACCAGACGCACGTCCGACCGCCCGGCCCACGCGGCGACGTCGTCGGCGGGCAGCGGGGTGGCCCCCGCCAGCCGCGCACCGACGTCGTAGGTGGGATAGGCGATCTCCGGGTGGACGACGACGTCGCCGCCGCCGAGCCGCAGCAGGCTCGGCAGCAGCCCGACGAGCTCCTTGGACCCGACGGTGGGCATGACCCCGGCCGGGTCCAGGTCCGGCACGCCGCGGCGCCGTGCGAACCAGTCGGCCACGCGTTCGCGCAGCGCTGCGGTGCCGTACGTGAGCGGATACCCCGGGGCGTCCGACGCCGCGGCGAGCGCCTCGCGGACGACCCGCGGCGTCGGGTCCACGGGTGTGCCGACCGACAGGTCGACCATGCCGCCCGGGTGCGCGGCCGCCGTCGCGCGGACGTCGGTCAGCGTGTCCCAGGGATAGGGCAGGTCACGCAGGTCGGCGAAACCCATCCGGCGGACCGCTCAGGCCTGCGGCGGCAGGCCGGCGATCATCGGGTCGTCCTTCTCGATGACGCCCATCTTGGCGGCACCGCCCGGGGAACCCAGGTCGTCGAAGAACTCGACGTTCGCCCGGTAGTAGTCCTTCCACTCCTCGGGGACGTCGTCCTCGTAGTAGATGGCCTCGACGGGGCACACCGGCTCGCAGGCGCCGCAGTCGACGCACTCGTCCGGGTGGATGTACAGGGAGCGGGAGCCCTCGTAGATGCAGTCCACGGGACACTCCTCGATGCACGCCCGGTCCTTGACGTCGACGCACGGCTGAGCGATCACGTAGGTCACTGCAGTTACCTTCCTCAGGACGGGCGGGTGGAGCGAGGCTCCGGTCTATCGGGGGGTCACTCTAGTATCGCTCAGGTGGGAACCAGTCATCCGCACCCCGGATCGTCCGCCTGGCGAGACTGGCCGGCGGGCACGCGCTGCGTGGTGCGGCGTCGTCTTCCGCCCTGCGACGGCAGCGGCAAGCGGTGGACCGACGTCATCGGCGTCGTGCTCGCCGTCGCCGCGGACGGGGTGATGCTGCGCCGCGACCCTGCGCGGGAGTCCGCCTCCGACGCCGGGACCGAGGTGCACATCCCGGCCGCCGAGATCGAGGCGGCCCGGCCGTTGCCGCCCCGGCCGGAGCGCCGCCGGCGGAGCTGAGACATCGCTCACGGCCACCAGGGGCGATCGGCGGCCCTCGTCGCCGGGGCCGGCGCGGCCTACCTGGCGGCGATCCGGCCTACCTCGCGGGGAGTCGCTCTACCTCGCGGTGAGCCGGGCCGAGCCGGCCGCGACGTCCAGCCCGACGACGACGTCGCCGGCGCGGCACCGCTCGAGCAGCACGGCCGGCCAGTCCCCGGTCAGCGGCACGACGTCGGTGGCACCCTCCGTGCCCGGCGCCGCGTCCACGGGGCCCGCTGCCGCCCCCGCGTCCACGGGGCCCGGTCGGCCCCGACCGCGGACGTCGTCGGCGTCGTGGAAGAAGCCGTGCACCGACCCGTTGGACTCCAGGGCAGCGACCACCAGCTCCAGGTCGCGCACCACCTTGCGCAGGACGGGGGCCACCCAGGCGCCGTTCTCCGTGACCATCGCCTCGGTCCGCGCCGGGTCCGTGTACGCCACCCGCGTCCCGTCACGGAAGCTGCCCGCCGCGAGGCGCAGGGCGACGTCGCGTACCGGCGCACCCGCCACCGCGTTGAGCAGCTGGGTCGCCAGGACGTGCGGCACGTGGCTGACCAGCGCCGCCGCCTCGTCGTGCACGTCGTCGCTCAGCAGCACCGCGCGCCCCGCGCAGGGACCCGTCACCAGCCCGAGCACGGTGGCGAGCCGGTCACGGTCGGGCTCCACCGCGGCGTCCACCGTGACCGCCCACGTGGCGCCGTCGAGCAGCTCGGCGTCGGAGGCGTCGAAGCCGCTGTGCTCGGTGCCGGCCATCGGGTGCGCACCCACGAACCGGCGCCCCAGGCCCGCCGCGACGGCCGCCGCCCGCACCGGGCCCTTGACGCTGCCCACGTCCGTCACCGTGGCGTCCGGTGGCGCGTGCCGAGCCACCTGCTCGGCCACCGACGGCATCGCCCGCAGCGGTGCGGCGAGCACCACGAGGTCCGCGCCCGTCACGCATCCGGCGACGTCGTCGGCGACCGTCAGCCGCTCCCGCCGCGCAGCGGCTCGCGTGCCCGCGGAGACGTCCGTGGCCACGACGTCCACGCCGCGCGCGGACAGCAGCCGCACCAGCGACCCGCCGATGAGCCCCAGCCCGACGACGGCCACCCGGCCCGGCGTCGAGGCACCCGGCGTGGCGGAGCTCGGCGTCGAGGAGCCCGGCGTGGCGGAGCTCGGCGTCGAGGAGCCCGGCTCGGCGGCGCTCACCACAGCAGCCCCGCGTCCAGGGCGTCGCCCGCGTCCGACGCCCGCACGCTGCCCGTGGGCGCGTGGTCGGCCAGCGCCCCGTCGAGGCCGCCCTCCCCCGGCGCCGCGGCGTAGGCGCCGAGCACCTTGAGGGCGTCACCCGCCGCCAGCAGGTCGGAGAACAGCTCGCGCACCGCCGTCGACCACGGGGGCGCGTCCAGGGTCACGACGAACACGTACTGGCCCTCGCGGGCCTTGAGCGGCCGGGTGACCAGGCTCGACATGTTCACGCCCCGCCCCCCGAACGCGTCGGTCACCCGGGCGAGCACCCCCGGACCGGTGACCACCGGCGTGATCGCCAGCATCGTGCGCCAGGAGGCCCCGCCGTCGGCCGCCTCCCGGGCGGCCAGGCGCTCCCGCGCACCGGCACGCCGACCCAGCACCAGGAACCGCGTGCGCGCCCCCGCGAAGTCCTCCACGCGCTCGGCGTAGGTCTGCAGTCCGTAGAGCTCCCCGCACAGCCGCGGCCCGAACGCGACCTGGTGGTCGCCCACGTCCCGGCACGCCGCGGCGTTCGACGGCGCCGGCACCGGCTTCAGGCCGCGACGGGCCACGAAACGCCGGCACTGCGCCAGGCCGTGCGGATGCGCGGTGGCCTCGGACAGCGCACCGTGCCCGGGCCGCACGAACGCGTCGAAGGACACGTCCAGCACCACCTCGTCGACGGCCACCACGTCAGGGCTGGCCAGCAGGGCGTCCAGGGACGGCACGACGTAGCCCTCCACGGAGCTCTCGATGGCCACCACACCGGCCTCGGCCCTGCCTGCCGACACCGCGTCGTGCACGGCCGTCACGTCGCCGTACGGGACGGCCTCCGCCGGCTCCGGCGCGGCGGCGTCCGACCAGGCGCGCACGGCCTGGTGCGTGAACGTCCCCTCCGGGCCGAGGTAGGCGATCCTCATGCTGCGGGCCACCACCGGGGTGCCAGGGGGTCCGGCCCGGGCTCGAAGCCGTCACCGGGCAGCACCGCGAGCGTGCGGTGCGCGACCGACCGTCCGTCGAGCTCGTCCACCAGGGCGTCCAGCACCGCCACGTCCGGGCACCGGAACGAGGTGAAGAAGACGTGCGGGCCCGACGCCGACGGGTGGCTGCGCAGGTGCTGCAGGTCCACCCCGGCGTCCGCCAGGAGCGCCAGCGTCTGCAGCAGCGAGCCCCGGTGGTCGTCCGACGGGCCGAACGCCAGCCACACCTGGGCCGGGGCCGTGAACCGCGGCCACGCCCGGCGGGCCTCCAGCAGCCCGTACCAGACCGGCCCGCCGGCGCCCAGGCGCTCGCTCCCGGGAACCTCCACCCAGCCCGCCGGCACCCGGGACCGTTCGACCACGAGCGACCCCTGCTCCCCGGCGAGCGCCGCCCGCTCCTCCACCGAGGTGGCGGTCGGCACGAGTCGCGGGGAGACACCCATGGGTCGCAGGACGTCCGCGCAGTCCCGCACCCCCGCCTCGTCGACGACCACCTGACCCCCGACCACACCGGGGGGCGCGACCCAGACCCACTGCGGCTCCACGGGCACCGCGGCCGTCAGCAGCAACGTCGGGTCTCCCGCCAGCAGCGCCTGCTCGAGGGCCGGCGACGGCTGCTCGGGATGGCCGACGTGCACGACGGCGGCCAGGTCGTCGATGCTCGCCACCGTCGCCAGGGCCTGCGCGGTGGTGCCGAGGTCGAGCAGCTCCGTCGACTCGTCCAGGACGGCCGAGACGACCGGCGAGCCCGGGGCGACGCCCGACCAGCCCGCCCCCTGGGCGGCCAGCGCGGCGTGCGCCGGAGACTCGCGCGACGTGCGTCCCAGCATCAGTCACCACCCTTGCCGGAGCAGCTCACGGCGTCGTCGGGCTTGTACCGCCAGAAGTCCGACTCGTCCTTGACCAGGTCGCCGTCGTGGTAGACCTTCCGGTACACCGTGATCGCGAACCCGTCCTCGCCGCCCGGGTAGGGCTCGCAGTCCGGGCTGCTCGACTTGTCGACCGTCTTGACGGGCACGACGTCCTGCTTGCCGGAGTCCGAGGCCTTGACCTCGTAGTACTTCGTGGACCAGATCTTCACGTACAGCCGGCCACCGGAGACGTAGCTCTGCATCAGGGCGCCGTAGGGCGTGTCGTTGTGGAACTTCATGTCGATCGAGCCGACGTAGATCGTCGACTCCCGGCCGGCGGGGTACCGGCTGAACCAGTAGCTGTGCTGGCGGTGCGCGACGTCGTCGAAGCCCGCGAAGAACCCGGCGTTGTACGACGTCGTGGCCATCTGGGACAGGCCGCCGCCGACGGCGTCGCTGTGGATGCCGTTGTTGACCACACCCGCCGCGAAGAAGCCGTTCGAGACCTCGATCGGCGACAGCGTGTCGACCAGGGAGAACGTCTCGTCCGGCTTGACCAGGGTGCCGTTGACGAGCTCCGCACCGCGCACCAGGTTCTTGGTGCGGATCGGCTCGCTGGTCAGCGGGGTGGAGAACTCCGAGACGATCTCCTTGACGCCCAGCTCCTCGAGCGAGGCCCGGGAGTCCTCCGGGTCCTCCTCGACGAGCTTGACGTCCGCCGTGCGCTCGTCCGCGGACAGCGCGGCCGGACCGACGGCGTCGGCGACCTGCTGCGGGTCGAGGGTGGTGCCGGTCTGTCCGCCCACGATCGTGGGCTTGCCGTCCGAGAACTCGAAGTGGGCGTTGTCGGGCTCCTGCAGCAGGTCGTTCGTCCGGTCGACGATCGCGCTGGTGAGCCGGTCGCCGTCGAACCGCGCGGTCAGCTCACCGTCCTCCGGGGAGAACGAGGTCGCCCGGGCCAGCACGCGCGCCGGGAGCTCCGGCTTCTGTCCGCCCACCGTGGCGGTCACCGCGGCGGAGACGACGGTCTCGGCCTCGGCGAGCGCCGCGTCGGTGTCCGCCTGGTCGATCGCCGGCGGCACCGGCTCGGTGGGCAGGTCGACCGGGCCCGAGGTGACCAGCCATGCGTCCACGATGGCGTCGTCCGCGTCCCCGGTCACGACCTGGGAGCCGTCGACGGCCTTCGTGGCGACCGCCTCGCCGTCGGCGAACCGCACCGTCCCGTCCACCGGTTCCGTGGCCAGCGAGGCGCTCACCTCGGTCACCGCGGCCGTCAGCGCGGCCCGGTCGGTGTCCACGACCGGCTCCACCTCGCCGCCGCCCGCGACGTGCTCGATGAGCCGCGCCGGGCTCAGCGAGAACCCCGTCAGACCCTCGACCGTCGCCGCGGAGTCCAGGCTCAGCCCGGACTCCGCCGGGTCGAGCGTGCTCGTGGCGTCCCCCGCGCGGACCGTGATCGGCTCGGCCGCCCGGGGCCCGAGGCCGGCGTCGAGCGCAGCCTCCGCCTCCTGGGTGCCGAGGTCGCCGATGTCGACGCCGGCGACCGTCGTCCCCGGCGGGACGGTGTCCGCGACGAGCCACTGCGCTCCCACGTAGAGCCCGGCGAGCACGACGACGCCGGCGAGCACGCCCAGGAGCACCTTCGGGGCGCGGCTCGGTGCCCCGTCACCGCTCAGGCCCTCCAGCGGTGTGCCCGCACCACCGGCCGGCGGCGCCGGCGCTCCCGCAGCGGGCTGCGACCCCGGGGCCGAGGCCGGGACGGCCGGGATCGCCTGCGTGGCGGCCGTCGACGACGCGGCGCCCGGAGCGGCCACGGTCCCGAGGATGCGGCGCTGCTCGTAGGCGCGCACCCGCGGCTGGTACGGCGACTCGTCGTCGTCGTCGGATGTGGCGTTCGGCGCCGGATCGACGGGCTCGGGTGCGGGACCGGGCGCGGGTGCTGGACCAGGCTCGGCCGCCTGACCGGGCTCGGGTGCCGGGCCCGGCGCAGGCTCGGCCGGCTCCTGGGCCTGCGGACCCGGCGCCGGCGAGGACTCACCGTTCGGCACCTCGTCACCCTGCGCGGGCACGCTCCCGTCACCCTCCGTCGGCCGCTGACCCATCGACACGCTCCGTGCTGGTCTCGTGGGGGCCCGTCGACCCCCGGGGACGTCCTCGGCGTGGCACTCCCACGCGCGAAGGCATCCTACTCGGAGCCGCGGGTCACAGCGGTTCCGGGTCGGGGTCCGAGAACCAGCGGCGCGGCAGGAACGCCACGAGCACGAAGGGCACGAGTCCGCCGTAGGTCCAGACGTACCCGACGGTCTGGGCGGGCACCAGCACGTCGCCGCCCGGTCCCGTCGCGGCCAGCACCTGGACGGCCACCAACCACCCCGCGCCGCAGGCGAGCAGGGCGCCGACGCCCGACCAGGCGCGGCACAGCGTCGCGGCCGCCGTCGTGAGCAGCAGTGCCAGCACCAGGCCCGAGGGGAGGTCCGCCCACTCGGTCCGGTGCGCGACGGTCCCGATCACGCCGACGGCGACGCCGAGCAGGCAGGCCAGCACGAGGCGCCCGACGACGGCGACCGGGCCGGGCCGCGCGGGCTCGGTCTGGGCGTGGTGGGGAGGGTGGGGGTCGGTCGCGCTCACCGGGCAGAGCCTACCCGTCGCCCTCCCCGCGAGGCCCCTGCGCCCTGGAGCGGACGACCCGGAGGTGAGCGGTGGCGAGCAGCGGCGCGAGCACGCCGTTGCTCAGGGCGTACCGCCCCGCGACGCCGGGCACGTCGAGCGCGGCCGCGTGCTGCACCTGGGTGGCGTGCGCCGCCAGGGCAGCAATCACCTGCCCGAGCACCGGTGCCACCGGGAGCGTGACGACCTCGGCGTCCGCCGGCTCCGCGGCGTCGACGGCGACGGGTGGCAGGGCGGCATCGAGGTCGGGCAGCGTCAGACCGTCGTGGACCCAGGCGGCAGCGTCGGGGTGGTGGCACAGCGCGGCCTGCGCGGCCCGCAGGTCGGCGGCCGGGGCCACCACCTCCCACCGCTCGGGGACGGCCCACGCGGCACCGACGACGGCGGCACCCGGGTCGGCCGCCAGCTCCAACGCCCGGACGGTCACCTGGTACGCCCGCACGTGGTCGGGGTGCCCGTAGCCGCCGCCGGACTCGTAGGTGACGACGACGGCGGGTCGGCGGTCACGCAGGATGCCGGCCAGCCGCCGGGCCGCGTCGTCGAGCGGGACGCGGGCGAACGCCGTCGGGCCGGAGTCCGCCGCGGGCCCGGCGATCCCTGGTGCGACCCAGGCCATGCCGGAGTCCTCGTACCGCTCCCCCGGGCCGCGCGGAGCCGCGTCCGGCGCTGTCGTGGAGGCCTCGGCAGGGTCCCGCCAGGCGTCGAGGAAGAGGTGGTCGGCCACGCCCAGCGCCGACAGCGCGCCGGTGAGCTCGCGCTCCCGGTTGGCCGCGAGCGTGGGCCCGTCACCCTCCAGGTGCGACAGCCCCGTCGGGTGCGACGGCGTGTCGATGACCTCGCCGCGCTCGCCGCGCGTGCAGGTCACCACCGTTGCCGGGCCGCCGGCGGCCGTCCAGGTCGCCAGCAGCGCCCCGGTGGCCAACGTCTCGTCGTCGGGGTGGGCATGGACCGCCAGCAGCCCGCCGCGCCGCCCACCGGGGGGCGGGGGCGGCGCGGCGGCTGCGGAGGTGGTCACCCGACCGGACCGGGGGTCAGCCGCGCTTGGCCCGCGACGCCGCCCGGGCGCGCGACGTGGCGTCCAGGTTCACCTTGCGGATGCGGACCGTCTCGGGCGTGACCTCGACGCACTCGTCCTCGGCGGTGAACTCGAGGGACTCCTCGAGGGTCAGCTTGCGCGGCGGCACCAGGTTCTCGAAGCTGTCGGCGGCGGCGGACCGCATGTTCGTCAGCTTCTTCTCCTTGGTGATGTTGACGTCCATGTCCTCGTTGCGGGAGTTCTCGCCGACGATCATGCCCTCGTAGACCTCCTGGGTGGGGTCCACGAAGAACGAGCCGCGCTCCTGCAGGTTGATCATGGCGAACGGCGTGACGGAACCGGCGCGGTCCGCGACGAGCGACCCGGTCGAGCGGGACTCGATCGGCCCGTGCCACGGCTCGTAGCCCTCGGCGTAGGAGGAGGCGATGCCGGTGCCCCGCGTCTCGGTGAGGAAGCGGGTGCGGAAGCCGATGAGGCCGCGCGCGGGGACGACGAACTCCATGCGGACCCAGCCGGTGCCGTGGTTCGCCATGGTCTCCATGCGGCCCTTGCGCGCCGCCATGAGCTGGGTGACGGCACCGAGGTACTCCTCGGGGACGTCGATCGTCATGCGCTCCATCGGCTCGCAGGTCTTGCCGTCGATCTGCTTGGTGACGACCTGCGGCTTGCCGACGGTGAGCTCGAAGCCCTCCCGGCGCATCTGCTCGACCAGGATGGCCAGGGCCAGCTCACCGCGGCCCTGCACCTCCCAGGCGTCCGGGCGCTCGGTGGGCAGCACCCGCAGCGAGACGTTGCCGATGAGCTCGGCGTCGAGTCGGTCCTTGACCTGGCGGGCGGTGACCTTGTGGCCCTTGCCGCCCTTGCCCGCCAGCGGCGAGGTGTTGATGCCGATGGTCATGGAGATCGCCGGGTCGTCGACGGTGATCCGCGGCAGCGGGCGCGGGTCGTCGGCATCGGTCAGGGTCTCGCCGATCATGATGTCGGCGATGCCCGCCACCGCGACGATGTCACCGGGGCCGGCGGACTCCGCCGGGACGCGCGTCAGCGCCTCGGTGCGCAGGAGCTCGGTGATCTTGACCTGGCTGAGCGTCCCGTCCTGGCGGGCCCAGGCGACCGTCTGCCCCTTGCGCAGCGTGCCGTTGAAGACGCGCAGCAGGGCGAGCCGGCCGAGGAACGGCGAGGCGTCGAGGTTGGTCACGTGCGCCTGCAGCGGCATCGCGTCGTCGTAGGTCGGCGCGGGCGTGGTGCCCAGGATGGTCGAGAACAGCGGCTCGAGGTCCTCGTTCGCGGGCAGCGCGCCGTCGGCGGGCTGCTCGGTCGAGGCCCGGCCCGCCTTCGCGGACGCGTACACGACCGGCACGTCCAGCACGGCGTCGACGTCGAGGTCGGGAACCTCGTCGGACAGGTCGCTGGCGAGGCCCAGGAGCAGGTCGGTGGTCTCGGCGACCACCTCGGTGATCCGCGAGTCGGGGCGGTCCACCTTGTTGACGACGACGATCACCGGCAGCTTGGCGGCGAGCGCCTTGCGCAGCACGAACCGGGTCTGCGGCAGCGGACCCTCGGAGGCGTCCACCAGCAGCACGACGCCGTCCACCATCGACAGGCCGCGCTCGACCTCACCACCGAAGTCGGCGTGGCCGGGGGTGTCGATGACGTTGATGGTGATGCCGTCAGGGGCGCCCGCTGCCGCGGCCGACGGCCCGGCGTAGCGGATCGCGGTGTTCTTGGCGAGGATCGTGATGCCCTTCTCACGCTCCAGGTCGCCGGAGTCCATCACCCGGTCGTCCACGTGCTGGTGCGCGGCGAAGGCGCCGGCCTGCCGGAGCATGGCGTCGACCAGGGTGGTCTTGCCGTGGTCGACGTGAGCGACGATCGCCACGTTGCGCAGGTCGGAGCGCACAGACATCGACGGTTCTCTTTCCGTAGGGAGGGGTGGCACCCGGGAACCCGGGGCCGCTCCATCCTACCCGGAGCGGCGCCACCATCTCCGGCGTGTCCGGGTGCCCCTGGTCACGGTGGACGTCTGACCGGTCAGCTCGGAGAAGTGCTCCGTCACGTGATCGGTGACGTGCTCGGTCACGTGTTCGGTGAGCTCGCGCCGTCGGAGCCTCCGCTCGGCACGGGTGATCTGCTTGTACTCGCCGTCCAACGCCATCCACACGGAGATCGCCGACCCGATCATCACCAGCGAGAACGGCAGCGCCGTGAGGATCGCGGCCGTCTGCAGCGTGGTGAGTCCTCCCGCGTAGAGCAGCGCCGCGGCGACGCCGCCCTCCAGCAGTGCCCAGAACAGCCGGGACCACAGCGGCGGGTTCGGGTCGCCGCCGTTGGCGAGCATGTCCACCACGAACGACCCGGAGTCCGAGGACGTCACGAAGAACACGATGACCAGGACGATCGCGACGACCGCCATCCAGGCGCCGCCGCCGGGCAGGTGCTCGAACAGCTGGAACATGGCGGTGTCCGTGTTGACCGCCCCGGTGGCGTCGAGCATCGAGCCCGGCTCGTTGCGCTCCTGGTGGATCGCCGACCCGCCGAACACGCTGAACCAGACCGTCGTCACGAGCATGGGCACGAGCAGCGTGCCCAGGACGAACTCACGGACCGTCCGGCCGCGGGAGATGCGCGCGATGAAGAGCCCCACGAAGGGCGCCCAGGACATCCACCAGCCCCAGTAGAAGATGGTCCAGCCCGACTCCCACGCGAGCCCGTCCTCGCCCTGGAAGGCCAGGGTGTCGAACGTCAGGAACATGACGTTCTGGAAGTAGTACCCGATGGACTGCACCCACTCGCGCGCCAGGAAGAGCGAGGACCCCATGATCAGGACGGCCAGCACGAGCGCCCCGGCCAGGACCATGTTGCCGTTGGAGAGCCACTTGATGCCCTTCTCCAACCCGGAGGCCACCGAGATCGTGGCCACGGCCGTGATCGCGGCGATGAGGCCCATCTGCAGGGCGAGCGTCGAGTCGACCACCTCGAGGTACTCCAGGCCCGCCGCGACCTGCTGCACCCCGAGCCCGAGCGAGGTCGCGACCCCGAAGACCGTCCCGAAGATCGCCAGCACGTCGATGACGTTGCCCAGCCAGCCCTTGACCCGCTCCTCCCCGAGGAGCGGTTCGAGCGCCCACCGGATGGACGCCGGGCGGCCCTTGCGGTGGATGGCGTAGGCCAGGGCGAGGCCGATCACCACGTAGATGCCCCAGGCGTGGAAGCCCCAGTGCACGTAGGTCTGGCCCATCGCGGCCTGGGCCAGGGCGGGCGCGTCCCCGGTGACACCGGGCTTGGGCGACTCGAAGTGCGACAGCGGCTCGGCCACGCCGTAGTAGACCAGCCCGATCCCCATCCCGGTGGCGAAGAGCATGGCGAACCACACGGGCAGCTTGAAGTCCGGCTCCTCGTCGTCCGGGCCCAGGGTGATCTCGCCGAAGCGGCTGACCCCCATCCAGATCGCGAAGATCATGAAGGCCGCCACGATGACGATGTAGTACCAGCCGAACCCGTTGATCGTCTTGGCCTGGAGGGTGTTCATCACCTCCTCCACCGCGTCGGTGGCGAAGAAGCCGAGCAGGACGAAGAGCAGGATCAGCCCCCCTGCCGGGTAGAAGACGGCGGGCGCGATCGTGGACGGTCTGCGAGCCATGCCGTTCACAGTGGCGTGCTTCGGTCACCTGCGCAAACGCAGGAGGCACCGGCGGGCAGTGAGCCCGCCGGTGCCTCGGGGACCACCGGCGACGAGCGCCGGCGGCGGTCCTCAGACCTGTCCCGCCGCCCCACCGCCGACGAGCTGCGCGCCGGGGATGGCGTCCAGCAGGTCGCGCGTGTACTGCTCGCGCGGGTTGTCGAAGACCTCGTCCGTGGTGGCCTGCTCGACGACCTGACCGGACTGCATCACCACGACGTCGTCGGCGATCTGGCGCACGACCGCCAGGTCGTGGGTGATGAACAGGTAGCTCAGGCCGAGGTCGGTCTGGAGCCGGTCGAGCAGCTCCAGGATCTGGGCCTGGACCAGCACGTCGAGGGCGGAGACCGCCTCGTCGAGGACGACGACCTCGGGCTCGAGCGCGAGGGCCCGGGCGATGGCGATGCGCTGCCGCTGACCGCCGGAGAGCTCGTTCGGGAACCGCCGCATGGCCGACTGCGGCAACGAGACCATGTCGAGCAGGTCGCGTACCCGCTGCTCCCGCTGCTTGGCCGAGCCCACGCCGTGCAGCTTGAGCGGTTCCTCGATCGACCGGAAGATCGAGAACATCGGGTCGAGCGAGCCGTACGGGTTCTGGAAGACCGGCTGGATGCGACGCCGGAAGGCGAACGCCTCCTTGGGGCTCAGCGTGGCGACGTCCACGCCGTCGAACTCCACCGTGCCGGACGTCGGCTCCAGCAGACCCAGCACCATGTTGGCCGCCGTGGACTTGCCCGAGCCGGACTCCCCCACGAGGGCGAGCGTGCGCCCCCGCCTCAGCCGGAAGGACACCTCGTCGACCGCGGTGAAGTCGGTCGAGGCTCCGGGTCGCGCTCCCCGGATCTGGAAGACCTTGGTGAGGTCCTTCGCCACGACGACGTCGGCCGGTCCGGCGGCCGGGTCGGCCGTCTCGCCGTGGTGCGCGTGCAGCTCGGGAGAGTCCTGCCCGGTGACGTGCGCCGTCTGGATGCGCCGCGAGGCGAGCGACGGGGCCGAGGACACCAGCCGCTGGGTGTACGGGTGCCGCGGCCGGGCGAGGATCTCCTGCGCCGGACCGGACTCGACGATGCGTCCCTTGTACATGACCACCAGGTGCTCGGCGCGCTCGGCGGCCAGCCCGAGGTCGTGCGTGATGAACAGCACGGCCGTGCCGAGGTCCCGGGTCATGCCCCCGAGGTGGTCGAGGATCTGCCGCTGCACCGTCACGTCCAGCGCGGACGTCGGCTCGTCGGCGATGAGCAGCTGCGGCCGGGAGGCGAGGCCGATGCCGATGAGGGCGCGCTGGCGCATGCCGCCGGAGAACTCGTGCGGGTACTGGCGGGCGCGCCGCTCGGCGTCGGGCAGGCCGGCCTCGGCGAGGACCTCGGCGACCCGCTGGCGCAGCTCGGCCTTGGACCCCTTGAAGCCGTTGGCCTTGAGCGCCTCGGTCACCTGGGTGCCGATGCGCCACACGGGGTTGAGGTTCGACATCGGGTCCTGCGGGACCATGCCGATCTCGCGACCGCGCAGCGCCTCCTTCTCCTTGCGCGGGGCGCCGACGAGCTCACGGCCGCCGAAGCGGATGGACCCGCCGGTGACGCGCCCGGTGCCGGGCAGGAGGTCCATGATCGCCGCGGCGGTCGTGGACTTGCCGGAGCCGGACTCGCCGACGATCGCGACGCTCTGGCCCGGGTAGACGGTGAGGTTCGCGCCGCGGACGGCCTGGACCTCGCCGGCGGAGGTCGAGAACGCGATCTCGAGGTCGGTGATCTCGAGCAGGGCGGTGTTCGGGTCGACGGCGGGGGGCCCGTCGTCGCCGTCGGTCACGGGGATCTGGGTCGTCATCGCTTGCGAGCCTTCGGGTCGAGGGCGTCGCGCACGACGTCGCCCATCATCATGAAGCCGAGCACGGTCAGCGCCAGGCCTCCTGCCGGGTAGAGGAGAATCTCCGGGTTGG
This sequence comes from Isoptericola aurantiacus, assembly GCF_044769875.1. Taxonomy (NCBI): domain Bacteria; kingdom Bacillati; phylum Actinomycetota; class Actinomycetes; order Micrococcales; family Promicromonosporaceae; genus Isoptericola; species Isoptericola aurantiacus. Next base: position 1,288,943 of record NZ_JBJBAE010000001.1, on the reverse strand, counting down.
TGCGGATCGCGCCCTGCGCCGCGGAGATGTCACCGCCCCACGAGACCACCGACGGAGGCAGCCCGATGCCCAGGAAGCTCAGGGTGGCCTCGGCCACGATGAACTGTCCCAGCGCCACCGTGGCGTAGACGATGATCGGGGCCGCGGAGTTCGGCAGCACGTGGCGGACCAGGATCTGCCCCCGGCTCATGCCGAGCGACCGGGCCGCCGTGACGAACTCGTTGTTCTTGACCGACATCACGGTGCCGCGCGTGATGCGCGCGATCTGCGTCCAGCCGAAGAGGGCCAGCACGAAGGCGACGAGGAAGCTCGTGCGATTCGTCGTCACCGACATGATGACGATGGCGGCCAGCACCAGCGGGATCGCGAAGAAGATGTCGGTGATCCGGCTCAGGATCGTGTCGAACCACTTGCCGTAGTAGCCCGCGATCGCGCCGATCGTGGTCCCGATGATCACCACCATGGTGGTGGCCAGCACGCCGACCACGACCGAGGCGCGCGCGCCGTAGACCGTGCGGGAGTAGATGTCGCACCCCTGCCGGTCGAACCCGAACGGGTGACCGGCCTGCGGCCCCTCGAGCGCCTTGGTCAGGTCGCACGACCGCGGGTCGATGGACGTGAACAGCCCCGGGAAGATCGCGACGAGGACGACGAGGACGATGACGGCCGCCGAGACCCAGAAGAGCCACCGGGCCCGCATCTCGCGCCACGCGTCGCGCCACAGGCTGGTCGGCGCGTCGTCGGTCCGTACGGCGTCGACGGCACCGAGGCCGCCCTCGTCGAACGTGGCGGTGTAGTGCTCCTGCCCGGGCCGGGCCGTCGTGGACCCCGGTGAGCTCTCGTAGCGGTTCTCAGGCATAACGGATCCTCGGGTCGAGGGCGGCGTAGAGCAGGTCCACCAGCAGGTTCGCCGCGATGTAGACCAGGACGAGCACGGTGGTCATGGACACGACGGTCACGGACTCGCCGCGTTGGATCGCGTCGTAGAGCGTGCCGCCCACACCGTTGATGTTGAAGATGCCCTCGGTGATGATCGCGCCGCTCATCAGGGCGCCGATGTCGGCGCCGAGGAACGTGACCACGGGGATGAGGGAGTTGCGCAGCACGTGGCGGCCGGTCACCTGGGTGCGGTTGAGGCCCCGGGCACGGGCGGTGCGCACGTAGTCGGCGGACATGTTCTCCGCCACGGAGGTCCGCGTCAGCCGTAACACGTAGGCGAACGAGACGGCTGCCAGCACCATCGCGGGCATCAGCAGACTGAAGAAGTCGGGATCTCGTCCGGCGGTGACGGGCAGCCAGCCGAGCTTGACGCCCACGACGATCTGCATCACGAAGCCGACGACGAAGGTCGGCACGGCGATGAAGACGAGGCTGACGACCAGGGCGGACGCGTCGAAGATCCCGCCCTTGCGCATCCCGGCGATCAGGCCGAACCCGATGCCGAAGATCGCCTCGATGGCCAGCGCCATCAGGGCGAGCTGGATGGTGACGGGGAACGCGCCGGCGATCACGTCGGTGATCTCGCGCCCCCGGAAGTCGACGCCGAAGTCCAGGGTCACCACACCGCGCAGGAAGAGCAGGTACTGGACGATGAACGGCTTGTCCAGGTTGTACTCGGCCCGGATCTGGTCCTGGACGGCGTCGGGCAGACCGCGCTCACCACCGAGCGCGGCCACCGGGTCGCCGGGTCGTAGGAAGACCATGGCGTAGAGCAGGAGGGTGGCCCCGAGGAACACAGGGATCACCTGCAGGAGCCTGCGTCCGAGATACCAGAGCATGCGAATTAGTCTCCTCGTGTGCCCGGAGGGTCACCCCAGGCTACGGGTCTCGTCTCGCCGCGGCCCGAGGAGGCCGCGGACAGCGGTGGGGCGGGGGTGCCGTGGTGGACACCCCCGCCCCCTCGCGACGAGCGGTCGACGTCAGACCGTACCGGACCGACCCGACCGCTCGGAAACCGGAGACGGCCGCGGCACCCGGCAGACCCGGGGCCGCGACCGTCTCACGGGTTCGTCACTCCTTGGTGATCTGGTACAGGATCGGGTCGCTGTCCCAGCCGAACTGGACGTTCTCGACGGTCTCGGCGTAGCCGCCGGTCGCGTTCTGGTACCACAGCGGGATACCCGGGACGTCGGCGAACAGGATCTCCTGCGCCTCCTTGTACAGGGTGGTCGCCGTCTCGGTGTCCGAGGCCGCAGCGGCCTCGGCGAGCTTGGCGTCGAACTCCTCGGACGAGTAGTTCATGTCGTTCGAGCCGGCACCCGTGCCGTAGATCGGACCGAGGAAGTTGCTCATCGACGGCCAGTCGGCCTGCCACCCACCGCGGAAGATGCCCTCGACGGACTCGTCGTCACGCGCGTTGAGGAACTCGTCGAAGGTGGTGTACGGCGCGAACTCGCACCCGATCTCCAGGTCGGCGCGGATGGTGTTGCACACCGCGTCGATCCAGTCCTGGTGGTCGGAGTCGGCGTTCGAGGCGATCTGCAGCGTGTAGTCGCCGATCGGGTCCATGGACTCGGCCTCGTCCCACATCTCCTTGGCGCCCTCGGGGTCGTACTCGAGGATCTCGGAGCCCGGGATGTCCTCGGAGTACCCGTCGATGACGGGCGAGGTGAAGTCGTGCGCGGGGGTGCGCGAGCCGCTGTAGAGCGTCTCGGTGATCGTGTCACGGTCGATCGCCATCGAGATGGCCTTGCGCCGCATGACACCGGCGTCGCCCTGGAACTCGGGCAGCCACTCGGGGACGTTGACGACCTGGATGACGGCCGCGGGCTGGTTGACGGCCCGGTCGCCGAGCTCGTCCTCGAAGACGCCGAAGGCGGACGTCGGCACGTTCGGCAGGACGTCGAGCGCCCCGTCGAGCATGTCGTTGTACGCCGTGTCCTCCTCGGTGTAGGCGACCATCTCGAGGCCACCGTTCGCCGGGGCCCGGGGACCCTCGTAGCCCTCGCGGGGAACCATCGAGATCAGGCTGTCGTGCTCCCACGACTCGATCTCGTAGGGGCCGTTGCCGATCGGGGTCTCGGCGAACGAGTCGGGGTCGTCGAAGAACGCCTGGGGCATCGGGAAGAACGCGGAGTAGCCCAGCCAGAGCGGGAAGTCCGAGGACGGCACGTTCAGCTCGGCCGTGAAGGTGAGGTCGTCGACGACCTCGAGGGCCAGCTCGGACGACTTCTCGGTGTCGTAGCCCTTGAACCCGTTGAAGAAGTACTGGGCGTTCTGGCCGTTCTCGATGTCGGCGACGTAGTTCCAGGCGTCCACGAAGCTCTGGGCCGTGACGTCGGTGCCGTCGGAGAAGGTCCAGCCGTCCTGGATCGTGATGGTCCAGGTCTGGTTGTCGTCGGACTCGATGGACTCGGCGACCTCGTTCTCGATCGCGCCGTCCGCGTCGTAGTAGACGAGGCCGGAGTAGATGTTCTTGACCACCAGGCCGCCGTAGACCTCGTTGGTCATGCCGGGGGTCAGCGGGTTCTGCGGCTCGCCGCTGCTGACGGAGACGATGCCGCTGCTGGCGCCGTCGCCGGTCGCGGTCGACTCGCCCTCGTCGGAGCTGCCGGAGTCTCCGCAGGCAGTGAGCAGCAGGGCGGAAGCGAGGGTGAAGGCTCCGATGCCTGCCAGACGTCGTCGAGGTGTCACGTGTCCTCCTGGTTTGGGTGTGCTCGCCGCCGGGGTGATGTCCGAGGGCGTTCTGTCGCGGGGGCGGATGCACCCCTGCAGCACGTTGCCGAAGGAGGTTACCGCTCGACGGTGGCCTGGATCACCAGTTCGCCGCCCCTGGGCACGATCGTGACCCGATTGGAACACCCTCGACATCTGAACGTCGCGTGAAAGCGCTTTTCGCCCGAAATGCCCCGGAGAGGCATGGTCACGACGGCGGCCCGAGCGCGCCGTCGTGCAGGTCCAGCACGCGGTCCGCGCGGGCCACGAGCGCCGGGTCGTGGGTCGTCACGACGGCGGCGACACCCTCGGTGCGCACCAGCCCGGCGATCAGGTCCATCACGCGGCGGCCCGTGGCCGAGTCGAGCTGCCCCGTGGGCTCGTCGGCGAGCAGCACCCGCGGCGCGGCCACGAGCGCCCGCGCGATCCCCACCCGCTGCTGCTGCCCGCCGGAGAGCTCGTAGGGCCGCTGGTCGGCGTGGTCGGCCAGCCCGACCCGCTCCAGGACGTCGGCCACCCGCGCCGTCCGCTGCGCCGTCGGCACCCGCCGCAGGCGCAGCGGGACCTCCACGTTCTCCGCGGCCGAGAGCACCGGCACCAGGCCGAACGACTGGAAGACGTAGCCGATCTCGTCGCGCCGGGCCGCGAGCAGCTCGTCGTCACCCGCCGCCGTCAGCTCGCGCTCGCCCAGCCACACCCGGCCCGACGTCGGCGCGTCCAGACCGCCGAGCACGTGCAGCAACGTCGTCTTGCCCGACCCGGACGGTCCGCGGACCACCACCAGCTCACCCGGCGCGACCGCCAGCGAGACCCCGCGCAGCGCGTGCACCTGCCCCGCCCCGCGGCCGAAGGTGCGCCGCAGGTCCTCGGCGCGCAACGCCGTCGCGCCCTGTCCGGCGTCCGCCACCGCTCCCGTGCTGCTGCCCGGCGTCGTGGTCATCAGCCCTCCTCCTCGTGCTCGGTGTCGGGCCGGACCTGCACGTGGTCGGGCTGCAGCGTGAGCCGCACCCGGTCGCGCAGGTCGAGCGCCTCGACGACGTCGTGCGGCAGCTGCAACCGCCCCACCCGGTCGAGCACCGCGAACTCCTCGGCCACGTGCCGCTCGGTGCCGTCGGCGTCCGTGGCGCGGCGGCGCAGCACCTCGGTGGAGGTCCGGCCGTCACGGATCTGCACCGTCCGGGCCACGTGCTCGGAGACCGTCGGGTCGTGCGTGACGATGAGCGTGGTCACGCCGGTGGCGGCGTTCACCGCGCGCAGGGCCTCGAGCACGTCGACGCTCGCGGCCTCGTCGAGCTCCCCGGTGGGCTCGTCGGCCAGCAGCACCCGGGGGGCGTTGGCCACCGCCACCGCGATCGCGACCCGCTGCTGCTGCCCGCCCGACATCTCGGCCGGGAACCGGTCGGCGAGCCCGGCGACGCCCAGCAGGTCGAGCAGCTCCCGCGTCCGCCCCTCGCGGCCGTCACGCCGACCGCCGGCCAGGTCCAGGACGAGGCGCACGTTCTGGGCCGCCGTGAGGTAGGGCAGCAGGTTGCGGGAGGTCTGCTGCCAGACGAACCCGACGGCGTGGCGCTGGTAGGCCACGCGCTCGCGCCGCGTCATCGTCGCCAGGTCGGACCCCGCGACCACGGCCGACCCACCGGTGGGTGTGTCCAGACCCGACAGGATGCCGAGCAGCGTGGACTTGCCCGAGCCGGAGGCCCCGACCACGGCCACCAGGTCACCCCGCTCGACGACCAGGTCGAGGCCCTGCAACGCCTGGACCTCCACCCCGTCGGTCGCGAAGATGCGCACCAGCCCGCGGCACAGGATCTCGCTCATCTCGTCTCCCATCGGTCAGTCCGTCCCCAGGTCCCGCAGGCTCACGTCCCGCGTGCCCCAGCCCCGCACGCCCCGGCCCCGAGCGACCGGCCCGCGGCGGCGCCCGAGACCGCCGACCACCCCCGCGCAGGCCGCCACCAGGCCGACGAGCCCCGTCGCGAGCGCGGCGAGCCACCACGGGTCGGCCACGAGCTGCGGCGCGGCGTGCCCACCGGTGAGCGGGGTCAGGTCGACCGCCGCGAGCACCAGCGCCGGCACCAGCCATCCCAGCACGGCGCCGGCCACCAGCGCGGCGGCGACCCACGGCCCGGTCTCCCACGCCACGATGCCCCGCTCCGCACCCCGCGGCAGGCCCAGGGTGCGCAGCACCGCGAGCAGCCGCGCCCGGGCCGGCGCGGCGAGCACCAGGGCCAGCACCACCACCGCGACGCAGAGCAGTCCCGACAGGACCACGGCCACGGCGAACGCCGTCGCCAGCCCCGAGGTCGCCGGCGAGGCGAGCAGCTCGCGCCGGGAGGCCACGGGGTCGTCGACGACGGCGGTGGGAGCGAGCGCGCCGATCTCGACCTCCACCCGGGTGCGGTCGGCGTCCGTCGCGCCGTCGTCCAGGCCCAGCAGCGCGAGCCGCGAGGTACCCGGATCCATCCCGGCGATCTCGGCCGCCCGGCCGGCGTCGACCAGCAGCGCGGCGGACGACGGCGGCAGGCCCGGCAGGGCGTCGACGTGGTCGACGACGCGGACCTCGACCGTGGCGCCGCCCGCGCCCGCCAGGACCGTCCCCTCCCCGACGTCGCCGGTGGCCACGGCCGGCAGCACGGCACCCGGTGCGGTGAGCGCGTCCAGTCCCGACGGCGCACCGGGCGCACCGTCCTGCAGGCGGGCGAGCGCGTCGCCGTCGGTGGTGTAGACGGTCACGGGGACCCCGCCGGCGGCGGTACCCAGGAGGTAGCGACCCGAGTCCGCGACGGCGGCCACGGCGTCGACGCCGTCGACGGCCGACAGCGCGTCGACCGTCCCGGCGTCCACGACCGGCCCCGCCACCCGTACGTCCGCGCCGACGGCGGTCCACGCCTCCTGCGCGATGGCGGTCCGCACCGTGGCGGCGAGGACCGTCGAGGACGCGGCGACCCCGACCGCCAGGACCAGCGCCACCGCGGGCAGCGCCCCGACGGCCGGGTCCCGGCGCACCCGCGCGGCCCCGAGGAACGGCACCAGGTCGCGCCGGGCCGCCAGCACCCGCTCCGCCCCACGGACCGCGGGCGGGACCAGCCGCAGCGTGAGCAGCGCGACGGCCAGGCCGACGAGCAGCGGGGCGAGGACGACCAGCGGGTCCGGTCCGGCACCGGGATCCACCGTCCGGTCGGTGAGCACACCCCGGTCCACCGCCGACCAGGCGGTCCCGACGGCGGCCAGGACGACCGCCCCCTCGAGCAGGAGCCGGGCACGGCGACGCCGGACCGGCGCGCCGTCGAGGTCCGCGCGGCGGGCGCGCACCCCGCGCGGGGACGCCACCGCCGCCAGGGCTGCGGCGGGTGCGAGCCCGCAGACCGCGGCCAGGACCGCTCCCCCGGCCCCGACCGGTCCGGGCACCACCAGGAGCCCCAGGCCCAGCCCCGCGAGGGCGGCGGGCAGACCGACGACCAGCCCCTCGAGACCGACCACGCCCCGGGTCCACCACGACGACGCACCCCGGGCCCGCACGAGGGCCAGCGCGGCCCGGCGGCGGTCCACGACCAGCCGGGCCGCCGACGTCAGGACCACGGCCAGCGCCCCGAGCGGGCCGACGGCGAGCACGGCGACGATCGCGTCCACGCCCTGGCGGCGCCCGAGGGCGTCGGTGAGCACGTCGATCATCCCCGAGGCCGGCTCCAGCACCGCCGGGTCGCCCTCGACGACGACGGACGTCGTGGCCGTGAGCCCCCGGAGCTGGGCGAGCAGCGTGGGCGCGTCCTGCGCGCTCACCCCCGTGGCGTCGACGGGGAACCAGGTCCGCACCGACGGCGCGTCCTCCCAGGCGCCGAGCGTGCCGGGGTCGGCGAACACGGCCGCCGTGACGATCTTGCCGACGTTCGGGTCCACCAGGATCTCCGGGGACACGGCCAGCGGACCGTGCGCCCAGTAGTCGGCGGCGGCGTCGCGCGGCTCCCAGACGCCCACCAGCTCCAGGGGCGGCAGCAGCGGGTCGCGCGTGGCGTGCACCGCACCGACCGACCAGCCGAGCTCGTCGGCGGCCTCCGACGACATCGCGACCTCGGCGGGGACGGGCTCGACGTCCACCACGCCGTCGGCGCCGGGCAGCAGCGTGCTCAGGTCGGCGGGTACGGGCGTCGGCCGGGGCCAACGGCCGGCCACCAGGTCGATCTGGTCGCGCGCCGTGGGGCCGGCTCGCAGCACCACGCGCGGCCTGGCCACGTCGTTGCCGGCCACCCGGTCGACGTCGACGCGGCTGCCGGAGACGAGCAGGTCCGGCGCGCCCAGCACGTCGGACAGCGGCGGCGGCTGCGCGGCCGCCAGGGCGCCCAGCGCGTCCAGGTACCCGTCGAGGTCCGGCTGCGGCGGGTCCACCGCGGCGTCCGACGCCGCACCCCCGCTCCCCGGAGGCGTGCCGTCGTCGGACCCGTACCCCGGGAAGACCGTGCCCGTCGCCACGACGTCCCTGCTGATCGCCGACGTCTGCCCCGTGGCGTACGCGAGCTGGTCGGCGTGCACCGTCGCGACCGCCCGCGGCACCGCGGACGACACGGCAGCGGCACCCAGGGTGATCGTCGCGAGCACCAGCGTCGCGCCGACAGACGTCCGCAGGTGCCGGCGCACCAGGAGCAGCATGCTCATCGCGTCTCCGGACGGTAGTCGGTGTCCCGGGCCTGATCGGCCACCCGGGCGGCCACGAGCCCCGCCGTGACGATCACGGCCAGGGCCGCCACCGCCACCGGGAACGCCGCGACGGGCAGGTCCAGCACCAGGTCCGGCACCACCGTGCCGTCGACGACGCCCCGGACCAGGCCCGGCACCGTCACGGCCGCCACCGCCCACCCGGCGATCACACCCCCCGCCAGCCCGGCGGCACCCACCGCACCGAGCTCGAGCGCCCGTCCGGCGCCCTGCGCCCGGGCGCCGAGACCGACCGAGCGCAGCACCACCACCTCGGCCCGTCGGCCGCCCATCCCGGACACCGCGACGGCGGCCAGGCCCACCAGGGCGAGCGCCGTCGCGCCGACCGCCGCGAGCAGGAACGCGAACCGCACCGGGGACCCGGCGTCGGACCCTGCCGCGTCCTGCACGGTGCGCACCTCGACGGCAGCCGGGTCGGGCGCCTGCGCACGCACCGCCGTCGCCACGGCGTCGGCCAGCCGCGCCACGGCGACCGGGTCGTCCGGTGCGTCGGAGGCCACCCACACCTCCGCCGGTCGCGGCAGGTCCTCGGTGGTGCGCAGCAGCGCCGCGTCCAGCGCGCCCAGGTCGACGAGGACGGCGTCGGCCGCCGGCTGTCCCGGCACCTGCTCCGCCGTACCGGCCACCTCGACGACGACGCTGGCCCCGGACAGCGTGAGCTCCAGGGTGTCCCCGGTCGTCGCGTCCCACCGTTCGGCGGCGGACCGTGTGAGGACCCCCGCGACCGGCGGACCCGCCGCACCCGCAGCGGCCCGGGCTCCCGACCCCGCCGCGGACCCGGCGACCAGCCGCGCGGAGGCCCGGCCGGTGTCGAGGAGCACGTCGAGGCCGAGCACGGCACCACCCTCGGCACCCGCTGCGGCCGCCGGACCGGCCGGCTCCCACCCGACGGAGGTGACGTCGACGGGCACCGCGCCGCCGGCCGTCGTCGCGACCACGTCCTGCACGGCGAGCGTGAGCTCCATCGGGGACTCCACCCCCTCGAGCCCGACGTCGAGACCCACGAGGCGCAGTCCCGGCACTCCCGACGGCAGGTCCACCGTCAGGCGGTCGTCACCGGGGTCGCCGTCGAGCTCGACCGTCCCGGCGTCCAGGACCGTCAGCGTGCCGTCCTGCGCCGCCAGCCACACCGTGACCGCCGCGACGACCGCCCCCGGGTCCCGACCGTCCGGGAGCGGTCCGGCGGCCGGCCGTGCGGCTCCCGTGACGTCCAGCGCGAGCGACGTGGCGCCGTCGGGCAGGGCTGGAGCCGCACCGAACGGGTCGGGGTCCCCCAGCGGCGCCACGAGCGACGCGGCGTCGTCCGCCCGCACGACCTGCGGTGCGCTCGCGACGGGAAGGGCCGTCAGGCCCAGCGGCGCCCCCTGCACGGTGGCCTCGGCCACCAGGGCCGGTGCCGCCGCGTCGGCTCCGTCCAGGCCGGCCAACCCGGCCGCCCGCGGTGGCGGCCGCTGCGCGGACAGGCTGCCCGACGCCGGGAGCAGCGCGCGCACGTCGGTACCGACGCGCTGCCCGGCCAGGTCCGCCCTGGCCTGCGCCGCCGTCCCGGCAAAGGTGCCCGCCAGGACGGCCGACCCGCTCGCCAGGACCAGCAGGAGCAGCGGCACGACGACGACACGCAGTCCGCGGGCGACCTGCCGCGCCGCCAGCACCGGCGTCGCCCCGGGTGCCCGGCCCGCCAGCGCGGCCCACCCGCGGGCGAGCGGTCCCAGCAACGCGACGGCGAGCAGGCCGAGCGCCGCGAGCGCCAGCGCGGGACCCGCCGCGGCGAGCGGGTCTGCCGCGACGCCGTCGGCCGACCGGACGAGCGGGGACCCGAGGTCGTACCACCGCAGCATCCCTGCCGCGGCCAGCGCGACCACGGTCGTCACGGTGCCCAGGGCAGCGGCCTGCCGCAGGCGTCCCGACCGGTCGCTCGCCTGCCGGTCCGCCACGGAACGCGCCTGCACGACCGCCACGGCGGTCAGCACCACGACGGCTGCCGCGACCGTCCCCACGCCCGCCGCCAGCAGCGGCGACGGCGGCGTCTCCCAGACCGCCGGCACGGCGGCCACGGCCGCGGTCCCGGCCGCTGCGGCGAGCACGGCCACCGCCACGGCCTCGGTCAGCGCCGGCACCGTCAGGTGACGCACGGAGGCACCCCGGGCCACGAGGATCTCGACCTCGCCCTGCCGTGCCCCGGCCAGCAGACGCGCCACCTGCACGAGCGCGACCAGCGCGACCAGGATCAGGAGCGCCAGCGGGACGGCGCCGGCGGCCCGGGCGGCGGACTGCGCCGTGTGCTCGACGGCGGCCCGTTCGGCCAGGTCCCCCTCGACCGTGACCCCCCGGCTCACGGCGACGTCGTCCTCGCGCAGCGCCTGGCGCAACGCGGCGCTGCCGGCCGCGAGCGGACCGAGGTCCGCCGGCGTCACGACGTCGAGCTGCGGCGTGACCGTCCACACGACGAACGGCGTGTCGGCGCCGTCGGGTTCCTGCGTCCGCACCACGTCGATCGGAGCGCCGTCGAACAGGTCGTCGGCCACCGCGCGGGCCCGCGCGTCCTGGGCGTCGGGATCCTCCGCCAGGCGGGTGGTGACCGTCAGGCTCGCCGGCGCCGGCTCCGCGAGGGCACGGCGAGCGGCGTCGGTCGTCGCGGCGGCGACCCCCGCGAGCATCAGCGTGCTCGTGGCCGCCGTGGCGGCCACGAGCAGGGCGACCAGGGTCAGCAGACCGCGCCGGGCCCAGGCCCGGCGCAGCGCGATGCCCACGGTTCAGCCGCCGAAGAAGCCACCGAAGCGGGAGGCGTTCTGCCCCTCGGATCCCGGCACCATGCGCTCGGCGGGCGCGACGTCCTGCAGCTGCAGCTCGACGCGCTCGTCACCGAGCTCGGCCAGGAGGCGGTACCGGTCCTCGCGGCGCTGCTTCTGCTCGGCCGGGTCGGGCACCGGCGCCGCGGCCAGCAGGCGCTTGGTGTACTCCTCCTTCGGGTCGCGCAGCACCCGGTCACGGGTGCCGTGCTCCACGATCCGGCCGTTCTGCATCACCACCACGTGGTGAGCGAGCAGGTCGATCACGGCGAGGTCGTGGCTGACGAACAGGCACGCGAACCCGAAGTCGCGCTGCAGCGAGATGAACATCTCCAGCACCGCGGCCTGCACGGAGACGTCGAGCGCCGACGTCGGCTCGTCCGCCACCATCAGCTCCGGCTCCAGCGTCAGGGCCCGCGCGATGGAGACGCGCTGGCGCTGCCCGCCCGAGAGCTCGTGGGGGTAGCGGTTGTAGAACGCCCGCGGGAGCTCGACCGCGTCGAGCAGCTCCATGACCCGGCGCTCGCGGGACGTCGCGTCGCCGACCTGGTGGACCACGAGCGGCTCGCCGATGGCCTCGCCCACCGGGAAGCGGGGGTTGATCGAGGCCGCAGGATCCTGGAAGACGACGCCGATGCGGCGTCGCAGGGCCTTGAGCTCCTTCTTGCGCAGCGCGCCGAAGTCCTCGCCGAGGATGCGCACCGACCCGGAGACCGCGGGGATCAGGCCGAGCGCGCACTTGGCGATCGTCGACTTGCCGGAGCCGGACTCCCCCACCAGGCCCACGATCTCGCCCTGGCCGACCTGGAACGAGACATCGTCCACCGCGCGGAACGGCGGCTTGCCGAGCCGGTGGTACTCGATGACGAGGTTGTCCAGCTCGAGCGCCGGGGTGGTGGGGTCGGCGTGCTCGGCCTCGACCGCATGCACGACCGCGTCGTCACCCTGCCCCGCGCCCTCGCCGAGGTGCGGCACCGCGCTCAGCAGCTTCTTGGTGTACTCGTGCTGGGGGTTCGTCAGCACCTGCTGTGCCGTCCCCGACTCCACCAGGTCGCCCTGGAGCATCACGGCGACCCGGTCGGCCATGTCCGCGACCACGCCCATGTTGTGCGTGATGAGGAGGATGCCGGTGTCGAGCTTGTCCTTCAGCGACCGCAGCAGGTCGAGGATCTCGGCCTGCACCGTGACGTCGAGCGCTGTGGTCGGCTCGTCCGCGATGATCACCTTGGGGTCGCAGGAGATCGCCATCGCGATGATGACGCGCTGGCGCTGACCGCCCGAGAGCTCGTGCGGGTACTGCTTGAGCCGCCGCTCCGGCTCCGGGATGCCCACCATGCGCAGCAGCTCGGCCGCGCGGGCGGTGGCGAGCTTGCCGAAGGCGATCCCGTGCAGCTGGAGCGCCTCGGTGAGCTGGTCCCCGATGGTCAGCACCGGGTTGAGCGCCGTCATCGGCTCCTGGAACACCATGGCGATGTCGTTGCCGCGCATCTTGCGCAGCCCGGCCTGGTCGAGGTCGCCGACGATCTGGTCACCGACCCGGACCGTGCCGGAGACGCGGGCGTTGCCCGGCAGCAGCCCGAGCGCCGTCGTCGACGTCACGGACTTGCCCGAGCCGGACTCGCCCACCAGGGCGACGACCTCTCCCGGGTGGACCTCCAGCGAGACCCCCTTGACGGCGTGCACGTCACCGAACTCGGTGCCGAAGGTGACCTCGAGGTCGGTGAAGGACAGGACGGCGTCGCCCGGGCTGGTGGGCGAGGCCGACGAGGTGATGTCGAGGGTGGTCATCAGGCCTTGGTCCTGTTCTGGCGGGGGTCGAACGCGTCGCGCAGACCGTCGCCGATGAAGTTCACGCACAGGGCGATGGCGAGGATCATCAGGCCGGGCCACCAGAACAGCCACGGACGCGTGGTGAACGCCGTCTGGTAGTCGGAGATGAGCAGGCCCAGGGAGGTGTCCGGGGCCTGCACGCCGTAGCCGAGGTAGCTCAAGGACGTCTCCAGCAGGATCGCGCTGGAGATCGTCAGGGTGGCCGACACGATGATGGTGCCGATGGCGTTGGGCAGGATGTGCTTGGTGATGATGCGGCCGCTGCTCGTGCCGACCGCCGTGGCGGCCACGACGAAGTCGCGCTCGCGCAGCGACAGCATCTCGCCCCGCACCAGACGCGCCAGCCCGGTCCAGGTGACGATGCCCAGCATGATGGTCAGCCCCCAGATCCCCCAGGAGCTGGCCATCTTGCCGAGCACGGCCGCCAGCACCAGCAGCGGGATCACCAGCAGCAGGTCGGTCATGCGCATCAGGAGCGACTCGAGCCAGCCCCGGAAGTAGCCGGCGACGGCGCCGATCACCGTCCCGATGATCGTCGAGATCAGCCCGACGCCGACGGCGATGATCAGCGACTTCTGGGTGCCGAGCATCACGAGGGCGAAGTAGTCCTTGCCGATCGTGTCCTGCCCGAACGGGTGCTCCCACGTGGGTGCGCCGGTGCCGATCTTCTCGTACTGGGCGGTGGGGACCTTGTCCCACCAGCCCGGGATCGGTCCGAAGCCGATCGACGTGAAGGCGACGACGATGATCACGGCCAGCACGATCATCGAGATGATCGCGCCCTTGTGGCGGAAGAAGCGCATCCGCACGAGCTGGCCCTGGCTGTAGGACTTCTCCTCGGCCGGAGGCGTCTGCAGGTCAGTCATGGCTCGCTCCGCGGTTTCTGAAGGACGTGAGGATTCCGGTCATGGGTCTCACCGCCGGATCCGTGGGTCGAGGTAGGCGTAGGCGATGTCGGCGAGCATGTTCATCAGGATCGCCGCCGTGCCGGTCACGAGGAAGAACGCCATGACCGGGGCGGGATCGACCCGGTCGAGACCCTCGCGGAACATCGCGCCCATGCCCTTCCAGCCGAACACGTTCTCGGTGATGACCGCGCCGCCGATGAGGCCGGCGAAGTCGAACGCCACGATCGTGGTGATCGGGATCAGCGCGTTGCGGAACGCGTGCTTGGTCACCACGGCCCGCTCCGACAGGCCCTTGGACCGCGCGGTGCGCACGTAGTCCTGGTTCATCACCTCGAGCATCGAGGAGCGCGTGTACCGCGAGTACGACGCGACCGAGATGAGGGTCAGCACGATGGTCGGCAGGATCAGCTGCATCCCGGCGTCGAGCACCGACTCCCAGAAGTCGCCCGTGAAGTTCGGGGTCTCCGAACCGATCGTCGAGATCGGACGTGGTTTGAGGGCCAGGAAGCTCGTCCAGTTCGCCACCAGGATGTCGAACACGATCGCCAGAGAGGTGAGCACACCCGTGATCGCAGAGATGAGCATCGCCTGCTTGCGGGCGTACCCGCCCCAGGCGGCACCGATGCCGACCGAGACGAGCACCGCGAGCACGAACAGCCCGATGAGCACCCACCACGACGACGGCTCCAGCAGCGGACCCGCGAACACCAGGTAGCTGAGGGTCCCGACGACGGCGGTGGTCAGCGCGCCGTACAGCACCCTGCGGTTGCCGAGCCCGGCGACGATCGCGGTGACCAGCACCGCCGCGCCCAGGGAGGTCAGCAGCACCATGCCGAGGCCGAAGAACGGGTTGCGGTACCAGTCCAGGACGTTGAGCACCCACAGCACGACGGCGACGAAGGCGAAGGTCACCGCGCCGGTGCCCAGGATGCGGCGCCAGGAGCCCCCGACCACGGCGCCGACCACGACCCCGAGCACCAGGGCTATGCCGAGGATCATCGGTGGTTCCATGTCGCCGCTGGCTATCCAGTCGTTGAACCGGATCGCGCCGTACTCCTTGAGCAGGACGGCCGCCCAGAACACGGGGAGCGAGAAGAAGAGGAAGGCGAGGAACGTCACCGCGTAGTCGAACCCGGAGTACTGGCGGATGGCGGAGATGATGCCGGCGGCGACGCCGACCACGATGGCCAGCAGGGTGGCCGCGGTGACCAGGCGCAGGGTCGAGCCCGCTGCCTGCGTGGTCAGGTCGAGCACGTTGGCCCCGGTGACGCTGGTCCCGAGGTCGCAGTTGCCGGTGAAACAGCCCCCGACGCCCTGGAGCCAGTCCCAGTACCGGGAGACGTCCGACTCGTTGAGACCCATCAGGGCCTCGCGGGAGTCGATGAGCTGCTGCTTGTTCGGCGCGTTGCTCTCGCGCAGGTCCTTCAGGGGGTCACCGGAGTTGACGGTGAGGATGAACATGAGGAAGGACGCCGCCAGCAGCACGAGGGCCGAGATACCCAGGCGGCGAAGGATGAACTTGAGCACGAGGTGCCCCTTTACGGTCGGGCAGGCGTTCGGGGGCAGGGGGATCACCCCTGCCCCCGAACGCTCGCCTCTCAGGCGGTCAGGACGTCAGGACGCGCGAGCCCACTGCTCGGCGTTCCACACGATGCCCGACTGCGCAGCCGTGTCACGCACGTTCTCCAGGTCGGAGCTGTACGCACCGACACCGGGGTGAGCGAACAGCGGGATTCCGAACAGAGTGTCCCACAGCTGCTTCTCGATGATCTTCGTCTGCTCCAGGTGCACCGACTCGTCGACGGTCGAGGCCAGGGTGTCCCAGGCCTCGTCGACGGTCTCGTCGGAGTAGCCGCCGTAGTTCTGCGGGAACCCGGTCGCGTAGATGTTCTGACCCGAGGCGATCTGCCCGGAGCCGGCCCACGCGAACAGGGCGAGCTCGTAGTCGCCGTTGGGCAGGTCCTTGTCGAAGAACTCGGCCGAACCGGCGTCGACGATGTTGAAGCCGACCTGGTCGCACGAGGCCTTGATCGAGGCGACCTCGTCCGAACGGCGCGGGTTGGGCGCCGAGTAGCCGATGCGGACCTCGGTGCCCTCCTTCAGACCGGCCGCGGCGAACTTCTCCTTGGCCGTGTCGAGGTCGACCTCGTCGTAGCGGCCGTCGTAGGACGCGGAGGTGATGTCCTCGTAGCTGTCCTGGAAGGGGAAGACCTCACGCGCGTTCATGACAACGGCCGACTCGTCGATCGGCTTGATCAGGTCGTCGACGATCTTCTGGCGCGGCACGCAGTAGGCGAACGCCTCACGGGCCTCGAGGCTGTCGGCGAAGACACCGTTGTTGAAGTTGAAGTCGAGGTGCTCCCAGGTCAGGGTCTGACCGGTCGTCACCGTCACGGCGTCACCGAGCTGCTCGAGCTGGGCGACGGTGTCGACCGTGGCCTGCGGCTCGATGACGTCGAGGTCGCCGTTCTGCAGCGCCTGGACGTGGGTGTCGGCCGCCGCGAAGCGGAACGTCAGGTCCTGCGTCGCCGCCGGGGCGCCCCAGTAGTTCTCGTTGGCCGTGAGCGTGATGGACTGACCGGCGACCCAGCCGTCCTCCTTGAACATGTACGGACCGGACGACGGCACGAGCGCCGGGTCCGGCAGCTCGCCCGGGGTCTCCGAGAGCCAGCCGGTGTTCCAGAACTCGGCCGCGTCCTTCAGGACGCCCATGTCGAGGTCCTGGATGGCGGTGACGAGCTCGTCGGTGCTGATGCCGATCTGCTCGGCCAGCACGTGGGCCGGCAGCGGGGCACCGATCTGGATCTCCCAGTCGGCGTAGACGCGCTCGTAGTCGTACTGGAACGACTTGGCGTCGGCCGAGTCGGCCTGCGGGCCGTCCGGGACGTAGTCGCCGAGGGTCAGCCCGGAGACGCTGTTGAACAGCGGCTTCTCGGACGCGTCGTCGGTGACCTTGCCGTCGGTGGTGATCGCCTGGCTCGCCCAGTCCAGCAGGAAGTCGGCATAGGTGATCGGGGTGCCGTCGGACCAGGTGGCGTCGTCGGCGATCGTGTACTGGACCTGCAGCGGGTCCTCGGAGATGGCCTCGTAGGTGCCGAACGTCTCGTCGTGGCAGATGGTGCCGTCGACGCCGAAGTACCAGAAACCGCCCTGGATGCGCTCGGTCACCGCGCTGTTGTACGTGGAGTACGTCTCCGGCGTCAGGGTGTTGTAGCCGAGGAACTCGTCCTCGCCGACGGAGTACTTGACCTCACCCTCGGCGGTCTCGGTCGTGCCGGTGTCGACCTTGCACGGGTCGCTGATCTCCTCGACGGCGGCGGTCTCCTCCGCCATCGACTCCTCGGACTCGGGCTCGTCGTCCGAGGCCGGGCTGGAGCACGCCGAGAACAGCAGGGCGCCGGCGGCGACGGCCGCGACGGCTGCGCTTGCACGCCTGATCTTCACTGGATTCCTCCTCAGGGGAAGGGCCCCCGGTCGGTTCCGCCGGGCTCCCAGGTCGTGGTCGGCCGGCATCACCACAGGGGGTCCGTGGTGTTCGCCACACCGTACCCAGCGCGCCGCGGTACAAATTGCCGCAGCGGGCCGTTCGAGATTGATTGTTACCGATCTGAGACTGGTCAGAAGCACGATATGCGATTGAGCCGGTTGAACCGAAACTCCGGAGAAACATCGCATTCCGGTTCCATCACACGCGTGTCCTATGACGATGTTATGGAACATTCTTTGGAGAATGCGCGTCCGAGGCCGGTCGGCAAAGACATCGTCGTCGACCGACACCCTACGACGACCGGTCGGCACCCGCCGGGTGAACCTCGGGCCTAGACGTTGAAGCGGAACTCCACCACGTCGCCGTCGGCCATGACGTAGTCCTTGCCCTCGATGCGGGCCTTGCCCGCCGCCTTGACGGCGGCCACGGAACCGGCCTCCACCAGGTCCTCGAAGGAGATGACCTCCGCCTTGATGAAGCCGCGCTCGAAGTCGGTGTGGATGACGCCGGCCGCCTGCGGGGCGGTCCACCCCTTGCGGATCGTCCAGGCCCGCGCCTCCTTGGGCCCCGCCGTCAGGTAGGTCTGCATGCCCAGCGTGTCGAACCCGACCCGCGCGAGCTGGTCCAGGCCTGCTTCCTCCTGGCCGTTCTCGGCCAGCATCTCCGCGGCCTCCTCCGGTTCGAGCTCGACCAGCTCGGCCTCGAACTTGGCGTCCAGGAAGATCGCCTGGGCCGGGGCGACGAGCTCGCGCATGCGGTCCTGCATCGCGGTGTCGGCCAGTCCGGCGTCGTCGGTGTTGAAGACGTAGATGAACGGCTTGGCCGTCATGAGCTGCAGGGAGGCGATCTCGGCGAGGTCGAGACCTGCGGCGGCGGCCCCCTGGAAGAGGGTGGTGCCCGCCTCGAGGATCTCCTGGGCCTGCTTCGCGGCGGCGAGCAGGACCGGGTCGCCCTTCTTGATCTTGACCTCCTTCTCCATCCTCGGCAGCGCCTTCTCCAGCGTCTGCAGGTCGGCGAGGATGAGCTCGGTGGAGATCGTCTCGATGTCGCCCGCGGCGTCCTGCGAGCCCTCGACGCGGATCACGTCACCGTCGTCGAACGCGCGGGTGACCTGGCAGATCGCGTCGGCCTCGCGGATGTTCGCGAGGAACTTGTTGCCCAGCCCCTCCCCCTCGGAGGCGCCCTTGACGATGCCGGCGATGTCCACGAAGGACACCGTGGCCGGCAGGACCCGCTGGGAGTCGAAGATCTCCGCGAGCGTGCCGAGGCGCTCGTCCGGCAGGGGGACCACGCCGACGTTCGGCTCGATCGTGGCGAACGGGTAGTTCGCCGCGAGCACGCTGTTGCGGGTCAGTGCGTTGAAGAGCGTGGACTTGCCGACGTTGGGCAGCCCGACGATGCCGATAGTGAGAGCCACGTCGGCCGAGTCTACGCGTCGACCTCGGTCTGCCGGTGCCAGGACTCCGTGACGTACTTGGTGGTCCACCCCAGGTGCTCGTACAGCGACTCCGCCCCGGTCGGGCTGTCGGCGTCGACCTCCAGGCCCACCCGGTTGCGGCCACGGTCCGCCGCGTCCGCGATCACGGCGTGCAGCAGCGCGGTGGCGACGCCGCGGCCGCGCGCCTCGGCCAGGGCGCCGATGTAGTCGATGTACGTGCCCTCGACCCCGTCGGCGTCGGCGGGCAGCTGGGAACCCACCAGCGCCCCGGCCGGCACCGGGTCGGCGTCCGGGTCCTCGGGGTCGTCGGCGCAGGCCAGCCACCAGTGGTCCCAGCGGTGCCCGGGGTCCTCGCGCAACCGCTGCACGAACTCCGTGAAGTACTCCTGGTAGGAGTTGAAGTGGTCGGTGAACGCCGTCTCGAGGACCTGGTGGACCGCGGTGAGGTCCTCGGCCACGGGCAGGCCGTTGTCGTGCTGGGCCACCCGGCGCACGGTCACGCCGTCCTTCGGTGCGGGGAACACCCCCGGACCGGCGTCCGCCGGCGTCACCGGACGGGACATCTGCCACCAGGTGCGCGCCCGGGAGAACCCGGCCTGCGCCAACCAGCCGCGCAGCGCGTCGTCGTCGGCGAACGCCCCCGCGTCGAGCTGCTGCGCGGTCACGCCGCGGACCCGCGCGAACTCGCGGCCCACCTCGGCCGCCCACTCGTAGCACCACGCGGCCACCTGGCCCTGCACGGCGTCGGCGAGCGTCCGGTCGATCTCGATCCCGATGACGGCACGGCCCGCGGCGCGGTCGTGGGCGTGGGCCCAGGCCCGCAGCACGCCGTCGTCGTCCCGGAGCGTGACGTGCCGTCGCGTCCACGACGCCGGTCCCGCGATCTCGTTCTCGACACCGGCCTCGTCGGGCCGGGAGGACCCGGTGTGCGGAGCCGCCTGGAGTGCTCGCAGCCCGGCCAGACGGGGGACGTCGGCAAGGTCGGGAACCACCGCCGTCCAACCGTCGGGCAGGTTCAGGTTCGGACGATCGATCGTGGGATTCACGCCCTCATTCTGTCAGGTCCGACCGACACGCCCGGGTGCGTGGACCGTCACGCGAAGGCTGTGACCTGCGACAACAGCTCCGGCATCCGGCGCTCGTAGACCCGGGCGCCCCACCTCGTCCCGACCACGAGCGCCACGGCGGCGGTCAGCAGCCCGACGCCCAGGGTGATCGCCCCGAGCAGCGGGCTCGGCACCAGGATCGCGGGGAGACCGACGGCGAGCGTCGGGACCATGAGCGCCAGGATGACGCCGAACGAGGCCATCTGCGCCACGAAGGCCGCCATCTGCGCGCCCTGCGGGGACTTGAACGCGCTCTCCCCCGGCTTCGGGACGGGATACACCAGCCGCGCCGAGGCCACGCTCGACGTACCGAGCCCGGCGCCCAGCACCCCGAGGGACAGACCCAGCAGCGGCGGCAGGGCGTCCCATCGTCCGGCCACGGCCACGGCGGCCAGCGTGAGCCCGACGACGAGCGGCACGCCGAGCACCAGGGCGGGGACCGTGCGGCCCCACCGGTCCGCACGCCCGGGGACGCCGACGGCCACGTGCAGCCAGAACGCGGTGTTGTCGTAACCGACATCGTTGGACAACGAGAAGCCGAGGACGAACGCGGCCACCGGCGCGGCCATCAGGAGCAGACCCCCACCCGCGCCGGAGGTCAGACCGAGGGCGACGACCACGAGCGGCAGCAGCGGGATCATGGCCAGCGACGCGGCATAGCGCGGGTCGCGCGTCCAGTAGGTGGCGCACCGGGCGACCACGGCACCGACCGGCGACGCCGGGACGCGCCCGAACCAGCCCAGGCCGGCGGCACGTCCGGCCTCGGCACCGCCCCGTGGCGAGACCAGTGCGCGCGCCAGGGCACGCGACCACACCCACGTGACCGCCACCGTCGTCACCGCGACGACGCCCGCACGGGCAGCGGCGAGGCCCCAGGCGCCGTCGTGCACCGCGCCCGCGAGCGCCCAGGGCGCACCGAAGGGCGTCCACCCGAGGACGACGGCCGCCTGGTCGAGGGCGGTGGACGCCGAGTCCGCGGACAGGGTCAGGGTGAGCCCGCCCTCCCCCGCGGCCGTGCTCGACATCCAGGAGAAGAACGGACCGACGCCCAGGATCGGGACGATCGCCACGATCATGAGGACCTCGCGGTAGCGCCGTGACTCCAGCAGCGGGGCGAGCAGCGTCGTCGTCGCCCGCGCGCCGAGGAGGCAGAGGGCGACGCCGGCGATCGCCCCGACGAGCGCTGCCAGGAGCGCGACCGGGTCCGAGACCCACGCGAACGACGCGCCCAGCGCTGCCAGGAGGGTGACGACCGCCGGGACGGACACGACCGCGGCAGCGGCGAGCCCCGCGAGCAGGCGGCGGTGCGGGATCCCGAACGGCACGAACCGCAGCGGGTCGAGCGTGGAGTCGAGCCCGTAGGCGAACAGCGGCACCACCCACCAGCCGAGCACGACGACGGCGCCCCCCACGGTCAGCACGCGGCCCGTCAACGCCGGGTCGGCCTGCCCGCCGACCACCGCACCGACGACCAGCACGCCGACCACCCCCAGGCCGTACAGGGTCGCGACCGCCAGCCCGATGGTCTGCCAGACGCTGCGCCGCAAGGTGTTGCCGAGCAGCGTCAGCTTGAGTCGGACGAAGTGCGCAACCACTCCAGACCTCCCGCCTCGCGACGTCCACCGACCAGCTCGACGAACCGGTCCTCCAGGCTCTGCGGGCCGCGGACGGCGTCGACGGTGCCGACGTCGAGCACGTGGCCACCCGCGATGATCGCCACGTGCGAGCACATGCGCTGCACCAGGTCCATCACGTGGCTGGAGACGACGACGGTGCCGCCGTCCGCCACGTAGCGGTCCAGGATGCCCCGGATGTTGGCGGCGCTGACCGGGTCGACGGCCTCGAAGGGCTCGTCGAGCACCAGCACGCGCGGCGCGTGGATCATCGCGCTCGCCAGGGCGATCTTCTTGGTCATGCCGGCCGAGTAGTCCACGACGACGGTGTCGCGGTCGTCGAGCAGGTCCATGGCGGCCAGCAGGTCCTGGGTGCGTGCGGTCACCGTCTGCCGGTCCAGCCCGCGCAGCAGGCCGGCGTAGGTCAGGAGCTGGGCGCCCGTGAGGCGGTCGAAGAGCCGCAGCCCGTCCGGCAGGATGCCGAGGCGCGCCTTGGCCTCGTCCGGCCGCGCCCACAGGTCGGTGCCGTGCACGTGGGCGCTGCCGAAGTCGGGCCGCAGGAGGCCGGTCGCCATGGACAGCGTCGTCGTCTTGCCGGCGCCGTTGGGGCCCACCAGCCCGAAGAGCGACCCGCTCGGGACGTCGAGATCGACGCCGGACACCGCGATCTTCTCCCCGAACCGCTTCCACAGACCACGCAGGCTGAGCGCGGCGGCGAGGTCCGGCGGCTGTCCGGCGGGCTGTCCGACGGGCCGGTCGGGAGGGGGCGACTGAGGTGGCGGCGAGGTCACGGACTCACCGTATCGGGCCCTGATCGGCCCGGGAGCGGGGCGTCGGCGCGGCCGTGTCGGTGCCGCGTGGCAACCTGACCGGCATGGAGACGACGACCGCACTGCTGGTGGCTGCCGGGACTCTCGCCGTGGGTGTCCTGGTCGGATGGCTGTGGCACGCGCTGCGCGCCTCGACGCGGGGCCGGTCCGCAGAGATGGAGTCCGTGCGCCTGCACGCCGAGCTGGACACCGCGCGGCGGGAGGCGGCGTCCCTGCACGAGCAGCTGGAGTCCGCGCGCGCCGACGGCGAGCGGCGGCTGGCCCAGGCCGCGCAGGAGTCGGAGCGGCGCCTGGAGCAGGTGCGGGCGGACGCGGAGCGCCAGGTCGCCGAGGTCAAGGGCGACCAGGAGCGAGCGGCGCAGCAGTTCCGGTCCCTGGCCGGGGAGGTGCTGTCGTCCAGCAACAAGGAGTTCCTGGCCCTGGCCGAGCAGCGGCTGCGGGCCAGCACGGTCAAGAACGACGAGACGCTCGCCCAGCGGGAGCAGTCGTTCCGCGCCCTGCTCGACCCGCTGAGCAAGACGATGGAGAAGGTCAACCTCCGCGTCGACGAGGCCGAGCGGGCACGGACCCGCGGACAGAGCACCCTGACCGAGCAGCTGCGTCACCTCGAGGCGGTCAACAGCGAGCTGCGCACCGGGACGAACGACCTGGTGGCCGCCCTGCGTTCCAACCAGACCCGCGGCATGTGGGGCGAGCTGCAGCTCAAGCGGGTGGTCGAGGCGGCCGGGATGCTGGACCACGTGGACTTCGACGTCCAGGTGCACGTCCGCAACGCCGAGGGTGAGGCCCTGATCCCCGACCTCGTGGTGAACCTGGCGGGCGGCAAGAACGTCGTGGTCGACTCGAAGGTGCCGCTGAGCGCCTACCTCAAGGCCCAGTCCGTCACCGACCGGGCGGAGGTCGACCGCCAGCTCGACGCCCACGCGCGCGACGTGCTCAAGCACGTGGAGGTGCTCGCGGGCAAGGCCTACTGGTCGCAGTTCGACGCCGCGCCGGAGTTCGTCGTGCTGTTCGTGCCCGCCGAGCCGATCCTCGCCGCGGCCGTCGAGCGCAAGCCGGACCTGCTGGAGGTCGCGGCACGCAAGAACGTGCTCGTCGCGACGCCGATGACGCTCATCGCGATGCTGCGCACGGTGGGCTACGCCTGGCAGCAGGAGGCGATCGCCGAGGACGCGCAGAAGGTGCTGCAGGTGGGCAAGGAGCTCTACAGCCGCATCGTGACGATGACCGACAAGGTCACGAAGCTGGGCCAGTCGATGACGACCGCGACCAAGCGGTACAACGAGTTCGTCGGATCGCTGGAGACCCGCGTGCTCCCGCAGGCGCGACGCATGATCGAGCTCAAGGTCGTGGACACGAACAACGCGATCGAGCCCCTCAAGGTCGTCGAGGAGACCACCCGGCCGATCACGAAGGCCGAGCTGCTCGCCGCGGACGAGGGCGGGATCGTCGCCATCGACACCATCGCCGTGGACGGGCCCCGCGACGACGTCGACGAGCTGGTCGAGTCGGACCGCCGCGCGGTCGAGCGCGCCGCAGCGGAGCGGGACGGTCGAGGGGACTCCGCGAGCAGCAGCGCCGCCGGCTGAGCCCGGACCGCGGCACGACCCGCAGGTCGCGCGCCGGACGGCCCGGGCGGCCCGGGGAGCAGGCCGACCCCGCGGAGCGGGCGGTCGACCGTCCGCCCGGCCCGTCGACCGACGGGTCAGGCGGGCTGGATCGGCAGCTGTCGCGCCTCGCGCGGGGGACGCAGCTCGCGCGGCAGCGAGAAGACGAGGTCCTCGGTCGCGGTGCGCACCTCCTCGGCCTCGCCGTAGCCGCGGTCGGCGAGCAGGCGCAGCACGTCGTCGACGAGGATCTCGGGCACCGAGGCGCCCGAGGTGACACCCACGGTGGTCACGCCGTCGAACCAGGACTCGTCGATCTCCGCG
The DNA here is from genome assembly GCF_044769875.1 of Isoptericola aurantiacus. NCBI lineage: Bacteria > Bacillati > Actinomycetota > Actinomycetes > Micrococcales > Promicromonosporaceae > Isoptericola > Isoptericola aurantiacus. Next base: position 1,264,647 of record NZ_JBJBAE010000001.1, on the reverse strand, counting down.
GCGCGGTCCACGCGGTACGACGTACGCGCACCGGCCTGCAGGGCGACCTCGACGAGGCGGACGGAGTTCGAGGAGTTCGCCGACCCGACGACGATCACGAGGTCGCACTCCGGGGCCAGCTTCTTCACCGCGACCTGCCGGTTCTGCGTGGCGTAGCAGATGTCGTCGCTGGGCGGGTCGGCCAGGTGCGGAAACCGCTCGCGCAGGCGGCGCACCGTCTCCATCGTCTCGTCGACGGACAGGGTGGTCTGCGACAGCCACACCACGTTCTCGGGATCGGGGACCTCGACCCGGTCGGCCTCCTCCGGGGAGTTCACGACGATGGTGTGCTCCGGCGCCTCGCCCGCGGTGCCCTCGACCTCCTCGTGGCCGTCGTGCCCGATGAGCAGGATAGTGCGGTCCGCCTTCGCGAAGCGCACCGCCTCCTTGTGGACCTTCGTGACCAGGGGGCAGGTCGCGTCGATGGTCTCGAGGTCCCGGGACGCCGCAGACTCCCGGACGGCCGGCGAGACGCCGTGCGCGGAGAACACGAGGCGGGCACCGCGCGGCACCTCGTCCGCCTCCTCGACGAACACGGCCCCGCGCTCGCGGAGCGTCTCCACCACGTGCTTGTTGTGCACGATCTCCTTGCGCACGTACACGGGCGCGCCGTAGTTCTCCAGGGCCTTCTCCACGGCGATCACGGCGCGGTCGACGCCGGCGCAGTAGCCGCGCGGCGCGGCGAGCAGCACACGCTTGGTCGAGGAGCGGACGGGGGCCGGGGCGGTCGCAGTCACCGGTCCAGTCTAGGAGGCCGGTGTGGAGGGCCGGTGACGGCCGTGTGGGCGGCGTACGGCATGCTGGGCCGGGTGATCGACCCCAGCCCGACCCCGGACGCCCCGCAGCCGCTGCCCGAGCGCGCCGCGGAGACCACCGCGGAGCGACCGTGGCCCGTGCGGCTGTTGTCGACGAAGATCCGCGACTACGTGGCCCGCATGTCACCGGTGTGGGTCGAGGGCCAGATCGTCGAGCACACCTACCGCGGCGGGTCCGGCATGCAGTTCGTGACCCTGCGCGACACGGACGTCGAGGCGTCGCTGCCGGTGAACATGCTGACCCGTGCCTACGACGGCCTGGCCGCGAAGCCCCAGGTGGGCGACCACGTCGTGGTGCAGGCCAAGCCGGAGTTCTGGGTCAAGGCCGGCCGGATGTCCCTGCGCGCCTCGGACATCAGGCAGGTCGGGGTGGGCGAGCTGCTCGCCCGCATCGAGCAGCTGCGCCGGGTGCTGGCCGCCGAGGGCCTGTTCGACGCCGACCGCAAGCGCCCGCTGCCGTTCCTGCCGTCCGTCGTCGGGCTGGTCTGCGGCCGCGAGTCCAAGGCCGAGCACGACGTCGTCGTCAACGCCCGGGCCCGCTGGCCCCAGGTCCGGTTCGAGATCCGCGAGGTCGCCGTGCAGGGCGTGGACGCGGTCCGCGAGGTCTGCGCGGCGATCACCGAGCTGGACGCCCGCCCCGACGTCGACGTCCTGGTGGTGGCGCGGGGCGGCGGCTCGGTGGAGGACCTCCTGCCGTTCAGCAACGAGGCGCTGGTCCGCACCGCGGCCGCGTGCACCACGCCGTTGGTCAGCGCGATCGGTCACGAGACCGACACTCCGCTGGTGGAGCTCGTGGCGGACTACCGGGCCTCCACACCGACCGACGCCGCGCGCCGGATCGTGCCCGACGTCGCCGAGGAGCGTCAGCGGGTCACGCAGGCCCGGCGGCAGATCCGGAGCGCCGTGGCCGGAATGCTGTCGCGCGAGCAGCACGGCCTGGACTCGGTGCGGTCCCGGCCGGTGCTCGCGCGTCCGCTCACCATGGTCGAGGCGCGCCAGGACGACGTCACGCAACGGCTGCGCCACGCCCGCCACTGCCTCGACGCCGCCCTGCTCACCGCGTCCGGGCAGGTCGGCAGGCTCGCGGCGCAGGTGCGCGCGCTGTCACCGGCCTCCACCCTCGAACGCGGCTACGCCGTCGTGCAGCAGGCGGACGGCGCCGTGGTGCGCAGGTCCGACGACGTCGCCGCGGGCGACGCCGTGCACGTCCGGCTGGCTGCCGGCTCCCTGGACGCCCAGGTCACGGCGACCACCCCCTGACCGGTCGGAGCACGGCCGCGGTGCGACTCAGCGTGTGCGCGCCACCCGGCCCTCGTCCCAGACGGGCTCCGGCGTCTCCCGCACGGTCCCGTCCTGGCCGAAGACCAGGAACCGGTCGAAGCCGCGGGCGAACCACCGGTCGTGCGTCACGGCGAGCACCGTGCCCTCGAACGACTCGAGGCCGTCCTGCAGCGCCTCCGCGCTCTCGAGGTCGAGGTTGTCCGTGGGCTCGTCGAGCAGCAGCGCCGTGCAGCCGGAGATCTCCAGCAGCAGCACCTGGAAGCGCGCCTGCTGGCCGCCCGACAGCCGGTCGAAGGGGCGCTCGGCGGCCTGCTGGAGCTCGTAGCGGCGCAGCACCGACATCGCCGCGCTGCGGTCCTTGGCGTGGTCGGCCCAGAGGATGTCGAGCAGGGTCCGGCCCACCAGCTCCGGGTGGGCGTGGGTCTGGGCGAAGTGCCCCACCACGACGCGCGCGCCCAGGCGCGCCTCCCCGGTGTGCGCGACGTCCTGCCCGGCGAGCAGCCGCAGGAAGTGCGACTTGCCGGACCCGTTGGAGCCGAGCACCGCGACACGCTCGCCGTAGAACACCTCCAGATCGAACGGCTTCATCAGGCCGGTGAGCTCCAGCTGCTCGCACGTGATCGCGCGGGTGCCGGTGCGACCGCCGCGCAGCCGCATGGTGATGTCCTGCTCGCGGGGCGGCTCCGGCGGCGGGCCCGCCTCCTCGTACTTGCGCAGGCGGGTCTGCGCAGCCCGGTACCGCGACGCCATGTCGGGGCTGCTCGCGGCCTGCGCCCGCAGGGTGAGGACGAGCTTCTTGAGCTGGGCGTGCTTCTCGTCCCACCGACGACGCAGCTCCTCGAACCGGGCGAACCGCTCGCGCCGGGCCTCGTGGAAGGTGGCGAAGCCGCCGCCGTGCACCCAGGCGTCCGAGCCCGCGGGCCCGGGTTCGAGCGCGACGATCCGGTCGGCCGACCGGGCGAGCAGCTCGCGGTCGTGGGACACGAACAGCACCGTCTTGCGGGTGGCACCCAGCTGCTCCTCGAGCCAGCGCTTGCCCGGGACGTCCAGGTAGTTGTCCGGCTCGTCCAGCAGCAGCACCTCGTCCGGACCGCGCAGGAGGGCCTCGAGGACCAGCCGCTTCTGCTCGCCGCCGGAGAGCGTGCGCACCTCGCGCCCCTGCGCGTCCTCGAACGGCAGGCCGAGCGCCGCCGTCGTGCACACGTCCCAGAGCGTCTCGGCCTCGTAACCCTGGACCTCGGCCCAGTCGGCGAGCGCCTGGGCGTACCGCATCTGGACCGCGGTCGCGCCGGCGTCGTCGGCGCCGGCGTCGAGCGCCAGCACGGCGGCCTCGGCGTCCTCCACGGCCCGCGCGGCGTCACGGACCCGTGGCGGCGCCACGCCGGCGAGGAGCTGGCGCACGGTGGTCCCGTCGCGGACCGAGCCCACGAACTGCGGCATGACCCCGAGCCCGCCGCTGACGGCGACGCTCCCGGCGTCGGGCCGCAGCTCGCCCGTGACCAGCCGCAGGAGCGTCGTCTTGCCCGCGCCGTTGGGTCCCACCAGCGCCGTCACGCTGCCCTCCCCGACGCGGAACGAGACGTCGTCGAGCAGTGTGCGACCGTCCGGCAGCACGTGCTCGACGTGCGCCACCTCCAGATGACCCATGCGGGAGATGCTCCCCGACGTGTCCCCCGCCCGGCAACGGAAAACCTCGGCGGCCCGGAATACGTCCTGCCGGCGAGACGCCCCGGCGCGATGTCGGTGCGGTGCGGTTGACTGTCCCCGTGACCGACGCAGATCCCACCCCCGCTCCGGCCGACGTCCCCGACGTCGCGACGCTCAGCTACGAACAGGCCCGGGACGAGCTCGTCCAGGTCGTCTCCCGGCTGGAGGCCGGGGGCGAGCCCCTGGAGATGTCGCTCGCGCTGTGGGAACGCGGTGAGGCGCTCGCCGCACGGTGCCAGGACTGGCTCGACGGTGCCCGGGAGCGGCTGGCCGCGGCCCAGGCGGCCTCGAGCGCCGAGACCGAGGAGGACTGATGGCGCCGCACGTCCTCGCCGTGGGCGAGGCCCTCGTCGACGTGGTGCGCCGTCCGGACGGCTCGGTGTCGGAGCACCCCGGCGGCTCGCTGGCCAACGTCGCCCTGACCCTGGGGCGGCTGGGGCGCGACGCACGGCTGGCGACGTGGCTCGGGCGGGACGAGCGCGGGGACGCGGTGCGTTCCTGGCTGGCCGGCTCCCGGGTGACCGTGACGCCCGGCAGCGACGGCGCGGCCCGGACCTCGGTGGCGCAGGCGACCCTGGACGGCACCGGCGCGGCGACGTACGAGTTCGACCTGGAGTGGCGGGTGCCGGCCGGTGCCGGGGCGACGGCGGAGACGCTCGCCGTGCACACGGGCTCGATCGCGGCGGTGCTGGAGCCGGGGGCGGCGGACGTGCACGCCCTGGTGGAGGCGGCGCGCGCCACCTCCACGATCACGTACGACCCGAACGCGCGCCCGGTGCTGATGGGCGAGCCCGCCGACGCCCGCGTGCCGGTGGAGTCGTTGGTGCGCCTCGCGGACGTGGTGAAGGTCAGCGACGAGGACCTCGAGTGGCTGGCGTCGGGCACGGCGCCCCTGGACGTGGCCCGCTCGTGGGTGCACGATCTGGGCGCTGCGCTGGTGGTCGTGACGTTCGGCGGCGAGGGGGCGACGGCGGTGACGGCGGCGGGCGAGGTGCACGTGCCCTCGCGGCCGGTCACGGTGGTCGACACCGTCGGGGCGGGTGACTCGTTCATGGGGGCGCTGCTGGACGGGCTGTGGACGGCGGACCTGCTGGGTGCGGAACGGCGCGAGGCGCTGCGTACCATCGACCACGCCACCGTGGAGTCCCTGCTGACGCGTTGCGTCGCGGTCGCCGCGGTGACGGTGTCCCGGGCGGGTGCGAACCCGCCGTGGTCCGACGAGCTGGAGAACGCATGACCCCGACCGAGGCATGGGCCGCGCTGCGGTCCGGCAACGAACGATTCGTCCACGACGCGCCCGCAGAGCGGTCGCAGATGTCGGTGCGGCGCGCCGAGCTGACCGCCGCCCAGCACCCGCACACGGTGGTCTTCGGCTGCTCGGACTCCCGGGTGGCCGCGGAGATCGTGTTCGACCAGGGACTCGGCGACGTGTTCGTGGTCCGTACCGCCGGCCACGTGGTCGACACGACGGTGCTCGGCTCGATCGAGTTCGGCGTCGAGGTCCTCGGCACGCCGCTCGTGGTGGTGCTGGGCCACGACTCCTGCGGCGCGGTCAAGGCGACGGCGCACACGTTGCGGACGGGCGAGCAGCCGCCGGGGTTCGTCCGGTCCGTGGTGGACAAGGTCATCCCGTCCATCGCCGAGCTGGCCGGACCCGAGGCGTCCGCCGCCGGGGCCGCCGAGGACGAGTCCGCCTACGCCGACCGGCTGCGCACCGCGCACGTGCGGCACACCGTGGCGACGCTGCGGGGGTACTCCCGGGCTCTCGACGCCGCGGTGGCCGAGGGTCGCGTGGCGATCGTCGGTGTCGAGTACGACCTCGCCGAGGGATCGGCCCGCCTGATCGAGGTGGCCGGCGACGTCGGCGAGGAACCGCTGCGCTGACGTCGCTGCCCCTGCGGTGCGCACGGTCCGCGGCCGCGGACCGTGCGCACCGCGTGACACCTCTCACACACGGACGACGGCGCGGGTGCGGCACGATAGAACCATGACTTCCGACACCGTGGCCGGCGGCGCAGGCGCGCCCGAGACCGAGTTCCGCATCGAGCACGACACGATGGGCGAGGTCCGCGTTCCCGCCCAGGCCCTGTACCGCGCCCAGACGCAGCGCGCGGTCGAGAACTTCCCGATCTCGGGCACCACGCTGGAGCGCGGGCACATCGAGGCGCTGGCCCGGGTGAAGAAGGCCGCCGCCCTGGCCAACGCCGAGCTCGGCGTGCTGGACCGGGGCGTCGCGGACGCCATCGCGGCGGCCGCGGACCGCGTCGCGTCGGGCGAGCTCGACGGGCACTTCCCCGTCGACGTCTACCAGACGGGCTCGGGCACGTCGTCGAACATGAACACCAACGAGGTGCTGGCCACCCTGGCCACGCAGACGCTGGGCAGCGACGTGCACCCGAACGACCACGTCAATGCCTCGCAGTCCTCGAACGACGTCTTCCCCACCTCGGTGCACGTCGCCGCCACCGCCGGCGTCGTGCGCGACCTGGTCCCCGCCCTGCAGCACCTCGCCGCCTCGCTGTCCGCGAAGGCGGAGGAGTTCGCCGGCGTCGTGAAGTCCGGCCGCACGCACCTGATGGACGCCACGCCGGTGACGCTGGGCCAGGAGTTCGGCGGCTACGCGGCGGCGGTGCGCTACGGCGTCGAGCGCCTGGAGGCCGCGCTGCCCCGCGCCGCGGAGGTCCCGCTCGGCGGCACCGCGGTGGGCACCGGCATCAACACCCCGGCGGGCTTCCCCCAGCGGGTCATCGAGCTGCTGCGCGAGGACACGGGCCTGCCGCTGACCGAGGCGCGCGACCACTTCGAGGCGCAGTCGGCCCGCGACGGCCTGGTGGAGCTCTCGGGTGCCCTGCGCACGATCGCGGTGTCCCTGACGAAGATCTGCAACGACCTGCGCTGGATGGGCTCCGGCCCGAACACCGGCCTGGGCGAGATCGCGATCCCGGACCTGCAGCCCGGGTCGTCGATCATGCCGGGCAAGGTGAACCCGGTGATCCCCGAGGCCGTGCTCATGGTGGCCGCACGCGTGGTCGGCAACGACGCGACGGTCGCCTGGGCGGGCGCGACGGGCACGTTCGAGCTCAACGTCCAGATCCCGGTCATCGCCCAGGGCGTGCTCGAGTCGGTCCGCCTGCTGTCGAACGCCTCCCGCGTCCTGGCGGACAAGACGGTCGACGGCCTGACGGCGAACGTGGAGCGGGCCCGGGCGTTCGCGGAGTCCTCGCCGTCCATCGTCACGCCGCTGAACCGCGTCATCGGCTACGAGGCCGCCGCGAAGGTCGCGAAGAAGGCCGTGGCCGAGGGCATCACCGTCCGCGAGGCCGTGGTGGCGCTCGGGTTCGTCGAGCGCGGCGAGGTCACCGAGACCCAGCTCGACGAGGCGCTCGACGTGCTGTCGATGACGCGTCCGCCCCGGGCCTGAGCACCACCACCGACCCGCCGGCACTCCACCAGCGCTCCGCCAGCACACCATCGCGCTCCGCCGGCGCTCGACCGCGGCCGCCGGCGTTGTGGGTATGAAAATGACGTCCCGCCACCAATGGAGGGACGTCATTTTCATACCCACAACGACGATGGTGTCTCAGAGGGCGGATGGGACCTTTGGTAAGCCTTACCTCACCTGCTAGGGTCGCAGCACGCGGGAGGCGCGCCGCCGAGTGCGCGGGGCTGGGGGGTTCCACCTGGGACGGCGCGCCTCCCCCGGAGCAGAGACCTCAGTAGTCGCGGGGGTCCAGCCCGCGCAGCACGACGGCGAGCAGCCGGCCCAGCTCCGCCCGCTCGGCCGCGGACAGGTCGGCCGTCGCCGCCCGTTCGCGCTCCACCTGCCGCGGGAAGACGTCGTCCACCAGGTCCTCCCCCGCCGGCGTCAACGCGACCACGACACCCCGCCGGTCCCGCTCGGGCACCGCCCGCTCGACGAGGCCCGCACCCGCCAGCCGGTCCAGCCGCTTGGTGATGGAGGCGCCCGGAGATCCGGTCATCGTCGTGATCTCACCGGCGCGCAGGGGGCGCCCCGCACGCCGCAGCGCCGTGAGCACGTCCACCTCGGCCCGGCTGACCCCGGAGGCCGCCAGGTCGTCGGCCATCGCAGCCTCGAGCAGCGCCGCGATGCGCCGCACCCGCGCGCCGACGTCCGCCGGCGAGGTGTCGACGTCGGGCAGCACCTCGGCCCACTGCACCCGGACCCGGTCGATGTAGTCCACGGGGCCAGGATACGGGCGCGTGACGCAACTCATTCCATAGTGTTTTACCTGTGAACTATCATGGTGGCGATGACCTCTCCCGTGCTCACCACCGCCCGTGACGTCGCCGACCCTCGTCACCTGCGGGCCGCTCTGCGCCTCTCCCCCGCCGACGCCACCCTCGCCGCGGCACTGCGCTGCGGCACCGCCGTCGCGCTCGCCCTCGGGCTCGCCGCCGCGGTCGGCCGCACCGACCTGGCCGGGTTCGTCGCGCTCGGCGCCCTGGCCTCGCTGTACGGGCGCTTCGAGCCCTACCGGCGCCGCGCCGGCGTCGTCGCCCTGCTCGGCGGGGTGCTGACCGGCGCCGTCGTCCTCACCGCGGCCCTCACCGCCGCGGGGGCCGCCGACCTGGTCGTCCTGACCACCGTCGCCGGGGTCGCCGCCGCCGTGACCGCCCTGTGCGTGCTGATCCGCACCGGTCCGCCCGGCGCCACGATCGTCGTCTTCGCCGCGGCCGGCGGCATGGGCGGCCAGGTCGCCTGGGCCGACGTCGCCGAGCGCGGCCTCGCCTGCGCGGCCGGCGCCGCCGTCGCCTGGCTCGTCGTCATGAGCGGGTACCTGCTGCGCCCGACCGCGCCCGCGCGGCTCGCCGTGCGCCGGGCCGACGACGCCGCCCGGCGGGTCGGGCCCGGCACCGTGACCGACAGCAACGCACAAGGCACGACCGCAGAAGGCACCACCGCCGCCGACGTCGCGGCCGCGCGTGCCGCGATCCGCGCGGCCCGGGAGGTCCTGGCCGACGACGCCTCGCACGCCCGGACCCGGCCGGCGGCCCTGCGGCTCGCCGCCGAGCTCGCCACGATCGAGCGACGACTGCCCGCGCACGACCAGCCGTCGAGGACCGGCACGCCCGGCCCGGCGGGCGTCGAGCACTCCGGGTGGCCGGCCTCACCTGCCGCCGGGCTGCCGGCACGCACCCGGCTCGCCGACCGGGCACGCGCCACCTGGCCCGGGTTCGGCTGGCGCCTGGCGGGCGTGCGCGTGCTCGCCTCGGCCGTCGCCGCGGGCGCCGTCGCCGCCCTGTCCGGCGTCGGACACCCCGCCTGGGCCCAGATGGGGGCGACCGCCACCCTGCAGGGCACGACGGCGCACCACGCCGTGGTCCGCGCCCTGCAGCGCGCCGCGGGCACCGCCGTCGGCGCCCTGCTCGCCTGGCCCCTGCTCGCGGCGCACCTCGGGTTCGTCGCCACCTGCGTGGCCGTGGTGGCGCTGCAGGTCGTCACCGAGATCGTGGTCGGCCGGCACTACGGGCTCGCCATGCTCACCATCACGCCGATGGCGCTGCTCATGACGTCGCTCGCGGCCCCGGCCGACCCGACCGGCATGGCTCTGTCCCGCGCCGTGGACACGGTGGTCGGGGCCGCGTTCGGCGTCCTCGCCGTGGTGCTCGTGCACCCCCGGGTCAGATCTCGAGCGACTCCAGCATCTCGGTGACCAGGGCCGCCACGGGCGAACGCTCCGACCGGGTCAGGGTCACGTGGGCGAACAACGGGTGCCCCTTCATCGCCTCGATGACCGCCGCGACGCCGTCGTGCCGGCCGACGCGCAGGTTGTCCCGCTGGGCGACGTCGTGGGTGAGCACCACCTTGGAGCCCTGCCCGATCCGGGACAGCACCGTCAGCAGCACGTTGCGCTCGAGCGACTGGGCCTCGTCGACGATCACGAACGCGTCGTGCAACGAACGCCCGCGGATGTGGGTCAGCGGCAGCACCTCGAGCATCTCGCGGTCGATGACCTCCTCGACGACCTCGGGCGAGACCAGCGCGCCGAGGGTGTCGAAGACGGCCTGCGCCCACGGGTTCATCTTCTCGGACTCGCTGCCCGGCAGGTAGCCGAGCTCCTGGCCACCGACGGCGTACAGGGGCCGGAACACGATGATCTTGCGGTGCTGGCGACGCTCCAGGACGGCCTCCAGCCCGGCGCACAGCGCCAGCGCCGACTTGCCGGTGCCCGCCCGGCCGCCCATCGACAGGATGCCGATGTCCGGGTCGCAGAGCAGCTCGATCGCCACGCGCTGCTCGGCCGACCGGCCGTGCACCCCGAAGACGTCCTGGTCGCCGCGCACGAGCCGCACCTGCTTGTCCGCGGTGACGCGTCCGAGGGCGGAGCCGCCCGCGGAGTGGATCACCAGCCCCGTGTGGCACAGCAACGGGTCGGCCTCGGCGAGCACGGCGGGGTCGAGCTCGGCGAGCTCGACGGTCGACCCCTCGTAGAGCGACGCCATCTGGTCGTCGGTCATGGTGATCTCCCGCATGCCCGTCCAGCCGGAGTCCACCGCGAGCTCGTGGCGGTACTCCTCGGCCCGCAGGCCCACGGCCGAGGCCTTGACACGCATCGGCAGGTCCTTGGACACGACGGTCACGTCGAGCCCTTCGGCGGCGAAGTTCGCCGCGACCGACAGGATGCGCGTGTCGTTGTCCCCGAGCCGGAAGCCCGCGGGCAGCACCTGGGGGTCGGTGTGGTTCAGCTCGACCCGCAGCGTCCCGCCGTCGGTCCCGATCGGCACGGGCGCGTCCAGCCGGCCGTGCTGGATCCGCAGGTCGTCGAGCGTCCGCAGCGCGCTGCGGGCGAAGTACCCGAGCTCGGCGTGGTGGCGCTTGGCCTCGAGCTCGGTGACGACGACGACCGGGAGCACGACGTCGTGCTCGGCGAAGCGGTAGATCGCCCGGGGGTCGGACAGCAGGACGGACGTGTCGACGACGAACGTCCGGGTGTCGGTGCTGGGGTTCTCGGTGTGGGCCACGATGTGCTCCCTCGCGCAGAGCGAAACGGCGGGCGGGGCGGGCGACCGGTCGAACGCGCCGCCTCGTGCGCGAGGACCGGGGCCGGCCCTCCAGCACGGAGCGAGCACTCCATCGGTTGGCCTCCCGGGGACACCCTGGGTGGGTGTCCTGGTCGCCACGCTACGACCGCCGGACGGTGGCCGACGTCACAGCGGCGGCGCGTCGCGAAACCGTCATCCAGAGTTCACACCCGTGTGACCGACGCCGGTTGCGGGCACCATGGGGCCATGACGACGTACGTGGTGCTGCTGCGCGGGGTCAACGTCGGCGGGAACCGCCGGGTCTCCGCCGCCGACCTGCGGTCCGCGGCCGCCGACGCCGGCCTGCACGACGCGCGCACGTACGCCACGAGCGGCAACCTCGTCGCGACGTCGGGCACGACGAGCGACGGCGGCGAGGCGCAGGTAGCCCGGAAGGTCGCGGCCGCGCTGGGCGGGCTCGTCGGCGCCGACGTGCCCGCCGTGGCCCTGCCGGCCCAGCGGCTCGCCGCGCTGGTGGCCGCCAACCCCCTGCCCGGCCCGGCCACCGACGACCCCGCGCACCTGCAGCTCCACCTCGGTCCCGACCCGGTGGACGCCGACGGCGTGGCGCGCCTGGCCGCGACGCACGACGGCCCCGAGGTGCTCGCCACGGCCGAGGGCGCGCTCTACGTGCACTACGTCGCGGGCATCGGCCGCTCCCGGCTGACCGCGACCGCGATCGACCGGGCCGCCGGGACCTGGACGACGGCACGCAACTGGCGCACGACCCTGCGGCTGCTCGCGATGAGCCAGGACACGGCGTGACCGACGGTCCCCGCGGTGCACGGCCGGTAGGGTGGTGGCAAGGTGAGCCGGGAAGACTGGTCGGCGGCGCCGGCTGAGACGCCGGTCCCCGCTGCACGCCACCACCGGACAGGAGTCCCACCCTGAGCACCGACGTCACCCACCAGTCCTTCGGCGCCCGCCTGAACCACTTCCTCTCCAAGGAGACGACGGGCGGCGCCCTCCTCATCGGCGCGGCGGTGATCGCGCTGATCTTCGCCAACTCCCCCTGGCGCGACGCCTACACCACGCTCACCGAGACCGAGATCGGGCCCGAGTCCCTCCACCTGCACCTGAGCCTGGCGCAGTGGGCGGCCGACGGCCTGCTGGCCGTCTTCTTCTTCACGGTCGGGGTCGAGCTCAAGCACGAGTTCGTCGCCGGGTCGCTGCGCAGCCCCAAGCAGGCCGGCGTGCCGATGCTCGCCGCCGTCGGGGGCATGGCCCTGCCGGCGATCTTCTACACCGTCGTGGTCCTCACCCTGGGCGACTCGAGCGCCCTGCACGGGTGGGCGATCCCCACGGCCACGGACATCGCCTTCGCGCTCGCCGTGCTCGCCGTCTTCGGCAAGGGGCTGCCGGTCGCGATCCGCACCTTCCTGCTGACCCTCGCCGTCGTCGACGACCTGCTCGCGATCATCATCATCGCGGTCTTCTACACCGAGTCGATCAGCTTCCTGTGGCTGGGCGCCTCGCTGGTCGTGGTCGTCCTGTTCGGCTGGCACGCGCGCTCCCGGTCGCCGAAGTGGTGGATCCTCGTGCCGCTGTTCGCCGTCGCGTGGGCCATGATGCACGCCTCGGGCGTGCACGCCACGATCGCCGGCGTGCTGATGGGCTTCACCATCGCGGCGCGCCCGATCCACGGCGAGACCGAGACGCGCACCCACCACTACGAGCACGCGGTCAAGCCGTGGTCCCAGGGGCTCGCCCTGCCGCTGTTCGCCTTCTTCGCGGCCGGGGTGAACCTGGTCGACGGCGGCGGCCCCGCGGAGATCCTGGGCCAGCCGATCGTGCTCGCGATCGTCGGTGGGCTCGTCGTCGGCAAGCTGCTCGGCGTCCTCGGCACCACCTGGATCGTCACCCGGGTCACGCCCCTGCGGCTGCCCGCGGGGATCGGCGTGCGCGACCTGCTGCCCGTCGCCTTCCTGGCCGGCATCGGCTTCACCGTCTCGCTGCTCATCTCGGAGCTGTCGTTCGGCCACGACTCCGAGCACACGCTCGGTGCCAAGGCGGCGATCCTCATGGCCTCCGTGATCGCCGCCGTCCTCGGTGCCGGCACGCTGCGCTGGGACGTGCGCCAGGAGCGCGGACCGGACATGAACCGGGACGACCTGCCGGACGACGTCACGACCTTCATCGGCGACGAGGAGGACCGCAAGGAGCACTGAGCGGACCGCCCACGCCCCGGACGTCGTCCGGGTACCCGACGGCCGCCGACCTCGTGGGTCGGCGGCCGTCGCGCGTGGCAGGATCGGGGTGGGAGCACACCCCGCTCCCGTGTCGACGAGGACACGGAGGACCTTCGATGACCACCTCACCGACGAACGACCCCGACAAGGTCGTACCGTCACCGGCCGACGCCGTGGCCGACGTCCCCGACGGGGCGAGCATCGCCGTCGGCGGCTTCGGGCTCTGCGGCAACCCGATCGCCCTGATCGAGGCGCTGCTGGACCAGGGCACCCGCGACCTGTGGGTCGTGAGCAACAACTGCGGCGTGGACGGCTGGGGGCTGGGCGTCCTGCTCGGCGCCGACCGCATCCGGCGCATCACGGCGTCCTACGTCGGGGAGAACAAGGAGTTCGCCCGTCGCTACCTGGCCGGCGAGCTGCAGCTCGAGCTCACCCCGCAGGGCACCCTGGCAGAGAAGCTGCGCGCCGGCGGGTCCGGCGTCGCCGCGTTCTTCACGCGTGCCGGTGTGGGCACCCAGGTGGCCGACGGCGGCCTGCCCCAGCGGTACGACGCCGGCGGCGGCGTCGCGCTCGCCTCTCCGCCCAAGGAGGTGCGGACCTTCGCCGGGCCGGACGGCGTCGAGGCCGAGTACGTCCTGGAGGAGGCGATCAGCACCGACTTCGCGCTCGTGCACGCCGCCCGGGGCGACCGGCACGGGAACCTCGTCTTCCACCGCTCGGCCCGCAACTTCTCCCCCCAGGCGGCGATGGCGGGCCGGGTCTGCGTGGCGCAGGTCGAGGAGCTCGTCGAGCCCGGCGAGCTCGACCCCGACGAGATCCACCTGCCCGGGGTGTACGTGCACCGGGTCGTCGAGGTCGGCGCCTCGATCGAGAAGCGCATCGAGAAGCGCACCACGCGGCCCGCCGGGCTCGCGGCGTCGACACCTGGCACCCCGGCCCCCGCCGCGACCACCGCGGCCTCCGGTGCGGACGGACCGCCCCACGGACGCACCCGCGACGAGATGGCGGCGCGTGCCGCCGCCGAGCTGACCGAGGGTTCCTCGGTGAACCTCGGCATCGGGATGCCGACCCTCGTGCCCAACCATGTCCCGGCCGACCGGCACCTCGTGCTGCAGTCGGAGAACGGCCTGCTGGGCGTCGGTCCCTACCCCACCGAGGAGGAGGTCGACGCGGACCTCATCAACGCCGGCAAGGAGACCGTCACGCTGCTGCCCGGCGCCTCGGTCTTCGACGCCGCCACCAGCTTCGGGATGATCCGTGGCGGCAAGATCGACGCGGCGATCCTGGGCGCCATGCAGGTCTCGGCCACCGGGGACCTGGCCAACTGGATGATCCCCGGCAAGATGGTCAAGGGGCCGGGCGGCGCCATGGACCTGGTCAACGGGGCACGGCGACTGATCGTCCTCATGGACCACACGGCCCGCGACGGTTCGCCGAAGATCCTGCCCGAGTGCAGCCTCCCGCTCACGGGCCGCGGGGTGGTGGACCGCATCATCACCGACCTTGCCGTGATCGACGTGACCGACGACGGACTGGTGCTGCGCGAGCTCGCCCCGGGGGTGACGGCCGAGGAAGTCGTGGCCGCCACGGGGGCGCCGCTGCACCTCGACCCCGCCATCACAGAAACCGAGAAGAGCTCATGAACACGACCACCGCACCCCGACCCGACGACGTCGTCGTCGTCTCCGCCGCCCGGACGCCGCAGGGCCGCCTCGGCGGCGCGCTGGCCTCCCTGACCGCCGTCGAGCTCGGCGCCGTGGCCGCCCGCGCCGCGCTGTCGCAGGCGGGGTCGCTGGCCGCCGACGTCGACGCCGTGATCTTCGGCCAGGTGCTGCAGGCGGGCGCCGGGCAGAATCCTGCGCGCCAGACCGCCGTCGCCGCGGGTGTCGGCATGGACGTGCCCGCCGTGACCGTCAACAAGGTGTGCCTGTCCGGGCTCACCGCCGTCGTCGACGGGGCACGGCTGCTGCGGACCGGCGAGGCGTCGGTGGTGCTCGTCGGCGGCCAGGAGTCCATGACCAACGCCCCGCACCTGCTGCCCGGCGCCCGGGCCGGGTTCCGGTACGGCGACGCCACCCTGCTCGACGCCGTGGCCCGCGACGGGCTGTCCGACGCGTTCGACGGGCAGGCGATGGGGCGCAGCACCGAGGAGCACAACACCGGCGAGGTGTTCGTGTCCCGCGAGGAGCAGGACGCCGTGGCCGCCGCCTCCCACCAGCGCGCCGCGCGGGCCGCCAAGGACGGGCTCCTCGCCGCCGAGCTGGCACCCGTGGAGGTGCCGCAGCGCAAGGGGGACCCGGTCGTCGTCTCCTCCGACGAGGGCGTGCGGCCGTACACCAGCGCCGACGGCCTGGCCCGGCTGCGGCCGGCGTTCTCGCGCGAGGGCACGTTGACCGCGGGCAACTCCTCGCAGATCTCCGACGGCGCGGCGGCGCTGGTGCTGACCACCCGGTCACGGGCGGCGGACGCCGGGGTCGACGTGCTGGCCACGGTGCGGTCGGCGGGCCAGGTCGCCGGGCCGGACACCTCCCTGCACTCCCAGCCTGCGAACGCGATCACCGCGGCGCTGGGGCGCGAGGGGTGGACGGTGGCGGACCTCGACCACGTCGAGATCAACGAGGCGTTCGCCGTCGTGGCGGCCGTGTCGACGAGGGTGCTGGGCCTGGACCCGGAGATCGTCAACCCGCACGGCGGTGGCATCTCGCTCGGGCACCCCATCGGTGCGTCGGGCGCTCGGCTCGCCGTGCACGCCGTGCACGAGCTCGCCCGTCGACGGGCCGGGGGCGAGGCCGGCGTGCGCGCCGCCGTCGCGCTGTGCGGTGGCGGCGGACAGGGCGAGGCGCTCCTGCTGGAGGCCTGACCCCCGCCCCCCCGAGCGTTGTGGGTATGAAATCGACCGTTCTCAGCGGCGGAGAACGGTCGATTTCATACCCACAACGTGCGGGGTGTCAGGGCACGTCAGCCCGCGAGGGAACGCAGCTGCCGCAGGGCGACCGACAGGGTGGCGATGCCCGGCTGCTCCACGGCGTCGGCGGTCTCCAGCGCGTCCAGCGCACGCCGCGCCGTCGCACCGCCGGCGTCGATCCAGGCGTCGATGCGCCCACCGGCGTCGCCCGTCTCGGTACCCTCCAGCACGGACGCGGTCAGGGCCACCATCACCGCGTACAGGTCGTCGCGCAGCGCAGCGCGCGCCATCGAGTCCCACCGGTCGTCCTGCGGCAGCGCGGAGACGCGGGTGAGCAGGTCGGCGACGCCGACCCGGCTCGCGAGCGCGAAGTAGGTCCGTGCCACCTCGTCCAGGTCCCAGCCCCGCACCGCGGCGAGCTCCGCGACGTCGAGCAGCGGCAGCGCGGCCAGCAGCCCGGCGCCACGACGCGCCAGCGCCCGGTCGCACCCGGCCGCCTCCAGCTCGGCCACCCGCTCGGTGAACGCGGAGAGCTCGTCGCCCTGGAGGAGCTCGTCGATCCGGGGTGCATAGCTGCGCACGGGATCGGCGAAGGCGTCGATCTCCGCGCCGACCTCGACCCGGTCGGCACGGTGCTGCAGGAACCACCGGGCCGTGCGGTCGAGCAGCCGGCGGAACTCCAGGTACAGGTCGGTCTGCACGGCCGTGCTCACCACGTTGTCGGTCGCCTCCACCGCCTCGACGAACCCGCGCAGGTCCTGGATCTCCCGGGCGGCGACGAACGCCCGCGCGACCTGCTCCGTCGGTGCGCCCGTCTCGTCGGACGCACGGAAGGCGAACGTGATGCCGCCCCGGTTGACCATCGAGTTCACCACGGCGTTGACCACGATCTCCCGCCGCAGGGGGTGCTGCGACAGGTCGTCGCCGTACTTCTCCCGGACCGCGGCCGGGAAGTACGCGGCCAGGGTGCGCTCGAACCACGGGTCGTCCACCAGGTCCGTCTCGGTCAGGTCCGCCTTGAGGGCCAGCTTCGCGTACGCCATGAGCACGGCGAACTCGGGGCGGGTCAGACCCTGCTGCTGCTCGATCCGCTCGGCGATCTCGCCGCCGTCGGGCAGGGACTCCAGGGTGCGGTCCAGCTCGCCGCGCGCCTCCAGCCACGCCATGAGGCGGGAGTGCACGGGCAGCATGACCGCCGCGTTCGCCCGGGAGTTGCCCAGCAGCACGTTCTGCTCGTAGTTGTCCCGCAGCACCTGGGCGGCGACCTCGCCGGTCATCGACTGCAGCAGCTCGTCGCGCTCGGCCAGGTCCAGCCGGTCGTCCTGCATCACGGCTCGGAGCAGGATCTTGATGTTCACCTCGCGGTCGGAGGTGCCCACCCCGGCCGAGTTGTCGATGGCGTCGGTGTTGATCTGCACGCCCGAGCGCGCCGCCTCGATCCGGCCCCGCTGGCTCACGCCGAGGTTGCCGCCCTCGCCGACCACGCGCACCCGCAGCTCGTCGCCGTCCACCCGGATGGCGTCGTTGGCCCGGTCGCCGATCTCGTCGTCGGACTCGGTCGACGCCTTGACGTAGGTGCCGATGCCGCCGTTCCACAGCAGGTCGACGGGGGCCAGCAGCACGGCACGCTTCAGCTCTGCCGGGGTGAGCGCGGTGACGGCCTCATCGAGGCCCAGCGCCTGCGCCACCTGCGGGCTGATCGGCACCGACTTGGCCGACAGCGGCCACACGCCGCCGCCCGCGGACACGACGTCCCGGTCGTAGTCGGCCCAGGAGGACCGTGCCTGCTCGAAGAGTCGACGGCGCTCGGCGTACGACGCCGCGGCGTCCGGGTCCGGGTCGAGGAAGACGTGGCGGTGGTCGAAGGCGGCCACCAGCCGGATGTGCTCGGACAGCAGCATGCCGTTGCCGAACACGTCACCCGACATGTCCCCCACGCCCACCACGGTGAAGTCCTGCGTCTGGGTGTCGTGACCGAGCTCGCGGAAGTGCCGCTTCACCGACTCCCAGGCGCCGCGCGCCGTGATGCCCATCGCCTTGTGGTCGTAGCCCGCCGATCCTCCCGAGGCGAACGCGTCGTCGAGCCAGAACCCGTACTCGGCGGAGATCTCGTTGGCCATGTCGGAGAACGTCGCCGTGCCCTTGTCGGCGGCGACCACGAGGTAGGGGTCGTCGCCGTCGTGGCGCACCACCCGCTCCGGCGGGACCACCTCGCCGGCGACCCGGTTGTCGGTCACGTCCAGCAGGCCCCGCACGAACGTGCGGTAGGCCGACCGGCCCTCCGCCATCCACGCCGCCCGGTCCCCGGCGTCGGGCAGCTGCTTTGCCACGAACCCGCCCTTGGCCCCGGTGGGCACGATCACGGAGTTCTTGACCGTCTGCGCCTTGACCAGGCCGAGCACCTCGGTGCGGAAGTCCTCGCGGCGGTCGCTCCAGCGCAGGCCCCCGCGCGCGACCCTGCCGAACCGCAGGTGCACGCCCTCGACCCGCGGCGAGTACACCCAGATCTCCGCCATGGGGTGCGGGGGCGGCAGGTCGGGCACGCGCGCGGAGTCGAGCTTCATCGACACCCACGGCTTCGGGGCGCCGGCGTCGTCCACCGTGTAGAAGTTGGTCCGCTGCACGG
This sequence comes from Isoptericola aurantiacus, assembly GCF_044769875.1. Lineage (NCBI taxonomy): Bacteria > Bacillati > Actinomycetota > Actinomycetes > Micrococcales > Promicromonosporaceae > Isoptericola > Isoptericola aurantiacus. Next base: position 1,246,041 of record NZ_JBJBAE010000001.1, on the reverse strand, counting down.
CGCCGACGATGCCGATGAAGGACCGCAGGATGCGGTCGTGGTCGAGGCTCGCGACGTCGTCCAGGGCCTCCACGAGCGCGTCCGTGGCCTGCGCGACGAGCTCGTCCCGGTCGCCGTCCAGGTCCGGGTCGAGCCGCAGCGCGAACAGCCGCACCAGGTCGGCCGCCAGCCGCGGCGAGGCGAGCAGCGCGGAGTCGATGTACTCCATCGAGAACGCCGACCCGGCCTGCCGCAGGTACCGTCCGATCGCGCGCAGCACGACGACGTCGCGCCACGACAGCCCCGCGTGCAGGACGAGCGCGTTGAGGGCGTCGCTCTCCGCGGCGCCGGACCACACCGCGCGGAACGTCTCCTCCAGCGCCGCGGCGGTGTCGTCGTCACCCCACAGCGCCGGGTCGGGGGCGGTGAGCCCGAAGTCGGAGATGTGACGGCTCCCGGAGTCCGGGAGCTCGATCGTGTAGGGCCGCTCGTCCAGGACGTCGACGCCGAGGTCGGTCAGCAGCGGCAGCACCTGGGTCAGCCGGAGCTCGCGCAGCGAGGCCAGGGTCAGCCGGCGCACGCTCGGGTCCTCGTCCCGCGGTGCGTAGAGGTGGACCGCGAGCGGCTCGGCCTCGGTGAGCCCGTCCATCCGGGCGATGTCCCCGACGGCCGCCCGCGGCGTGATCTGCTCCTTGTACGCCTCCGGGAACGCGGAGCCGTACCGCCCCAGGATCTCCGCGGCGCCCTCCTCGCCGTGGACGTGGTGCAGCTCGTCGACCAGCGCCGCCTCCCAGGTGCGGATGGCGTCCTCGAGCCGGCGCTGCAGCGCGGCGGGGTCGACGTCGGGGATCGTCGCGTCCCGGGGCACACGCACCACGAAGTGCAGCTGCGCCAGCGGCGAGTCGTCCACCCGGGTCGTGTGCTCGACCCGCTCGGCGTCGAACGCGTCGCGCAGCAACGCCTCGATCCGCAGCCGCACCGTCGTGTTGTAGCGGTCCCGCGGGAGGTAGACCAGGGCCGAGACGAACCGTCCGAACTCGTCGGTCCGCAGGAAGATCCTGCTGCGGCGGCGCGCCCGCAGGCGCGTCACCTCACCGGCCACCTCGGCCAGGTGCTCGGCGGTGTCCTGGAAGAGCTCGTCGCGCGGGTACTGCTCGAGGACCTGCTGCAGGTCCTTGCCGGAGTGCGACGTCGGGGCGAACCCCGAGGCGCGCAGCACCGCCCGCACCTTCGGCGCGACGATGGGCAGGGTGAGCACGGACGACGCGTAGGCGGCGGAGGTGAACATGCCGACGATGCGGCGCTCGCCGGTGACGTTGCCCTCGTCGTCGAAGGAGCGCACGCCGACGTAGTCGAGGTACACGTCGCGGTGCACGGTGGCCCGCGAGTTGGCCTTGGTGATGGTCAGCAGCCGCGGCTCGCGGGCGGTGCGCCGCGCCTCGGGCCGCAGGTGCACGACGGCGGTCCTCGCCTGACGCAGGATGCCCAGCCCGGTGTGCGGCAGGGGTCGCAGCACGTCCTCGCCGTCGGAGGTCTCCAGCGCGTACTCGCGGTAGCCGAGGAACGTGAAGTGGTCCTCGGCCAACCAGGTGAGGAAGTCGACCGTGGGGGCGACCGTCGCCGGGTCGGCGGTGGCCGGCGGCGCCACCCGCAGGTCGGTGCACAGGTCGAGGCACGCGCGGCGCATCGCGGGCCAGTCGTCCACGGCGCTGTGCACGTCGCCCACGACGGCGCGCAGTCTCTCGACGAGCGCGTCCCGCTCCTCCTGGCTGGTGATGCGGTCGGTCTCCAGGTGGATCCACGACTCCGGCCGCCCGCCGCGGGGTCCGAGCTCCAGCAGCTCGCCGTCGTCGCCGCGCCGCACGCCGAGAACCGGGTGCTGCAGGAGGTGGACGGTGCAACCGTGCCGGGCGACGGCGGCGTCCACGGAGTCGACCAGGAACGGCGCGTCGTCGGTGCAGACGTCGACGACGGTGCGGCGGGACGTCCAGCCGTCCTCGCGCACCGTGGGGGTGAACACCCGCACCAGGGTCTCGCCGGGCTTGCGGCGTGCGGCGAACGCCCACGTCGACGCCGCGGCTCCCGCCACGTCGCGTGGTTCACGCTCGGCGAGGTCCTCTGCGGAGTAGAAGCCCAGCAGCTGCCGGGCACCGCTGCGGTGCTCCGGCGCGAGGGCCTCGACGGCCTCCAGGACCTGCGGATTCGAGGCGGCGTCGTCGGTCATGAACCTCTTCGTTCTACGTCGGGACCTGACCCGTGGCCGGGTCGTCTCGATGCTAACGCCGCCGCGCATCCGCGCCAGCAGGACGCGGCCCGCGCCGGTCAGCCCGCCGGCGCGTGCCGGTCCAGGAACTCGTACACCTCGGTGGTGTCCACGCCGGGGAACGCCCCCGAGGGCATCGCTGCGAGCATGGAGGCGTGCGGACGGGCGCTCGGCAGCGCGTGACCGTCCCACCGCTGCGCGAGCGGGGCGGCGGGACGGCTGCAGCACGACTCGTCGGGGCAGCGCGACGTGGCCCGCGCCGTCGTCTCCCGTCCCAGGAACCACTTGACCTGGGCGTACGGCACCCCGACGCTCAGGGAGAACCGGCCGTCGGGCGTGTCCGTCACCCGCGAGGTGCACCAGTACGTGCCCGTCGAGGTGTCCGTGTACTGGTAGTACGGGCTGAGGCGGTCGTGGATGCCGAACACGACCCGCGCCGTCCACTGCCGGCACACGTGCTGCCCCTCCACCGTGCCGAGGGCGTCGGCCGGGAACCGCACGCCGTCGTTCTCGTAGGCCTTGTGGATCGCCCCCGACTCGTGGACCTTCATGAAGTGCACCCCGATGCCGAGGTGCCGGGTGGCCAGGTTGGTGAACCGGTGGGCCGCCGTCTCGTAGGAGACGGCGAACGCGTCGCGCAGGTCCTCGATGGAGATGGCTCGGGCGTCCTTGGCCTCGCGCAGGTGCTTGACCGCCTCGCGCTCGGGCAGCAGCAGCGCCGCGCACAGGTAGTTCGCCTCGACGCGCTGGCGCAGGAACTCCCCGTAGTCGCGGGGTTCGGCGTGCTCCAGCACGTGCGAGGCCAGCGCCTGCAGCAGGGCCGACCGGGCGTCGGAGCGGCCGCGGATGCCGTTGCTGGGCAGGTAGACGCGGTGGTGGCGCTGGTCGATGACGGCTCGGGTCGAGTGCGGCAGGTCCGACTCGTAGTGGATCGAGAAGCCCAGGTGGCTGGCGATGTCGACGGCGGCGCGCTGCGGCACCGGGCCGCGGCTGTGGCCGACGTCGTCCAGCAGCGACCGCGCGACGATCTCCAGGTCGGGGAAGTAGTTGTCCTGCGCGCGCATGTCGGCGCGCAGCTCGGTGTTGGCGCGGCGCGCCTCCTCCGGGGTCAGCGCCCGTTCGGAGTGCAGGCGCTCCAGCTCCGCCTGCAGCGAGACGATCGCCTCGAGGGCGTCCGTGGGCAGCGACTTGCCGACCCGGACGGGCTTGACGCCCAGCGCGGAGAAGAGCGGGCCCCTTTGCACCCGTTCCAGCTCGATCTCCAGGGCGTCGCGACGCGACGGCGGCTCCGGTGAGAGCAGGTCGTCGACGCTGGTGCCGAGCGCGCGGGCCACGGCCTGCAGCCTCGCGATGGTGGGTTCGCGCTTGCCGTTCTCCAGCATGGAGACCTGTGACGGAGCACGTGAGATGGCGTCTCCGAGCTCGCCGAGGGTCATCCCCCGTCGCGTGCGCAGGTGCCGGATCCGGCGCCCGATCGTCAGGGCGTCGGGTTCGCCGCCGGCGGGCGGCGGCGGGGGGAGCGCCGGGCCGGGCCGGTTCGTCGTCGTGAAGGCCATGGTCCAGCGTGACATGCACCACTGCTTCTGTGAAGGAGAAGAACCTCGAAACTTCTTCATCAGAAACCTGGTCTCACGGGTTGCGCAGGCCGCAGAGTCGACACCGAGGGACGACGACGGCGGTAACGAAGGCTTCCGCACTCCCCTGCCGGACGTGCCGCCGTCGGCCCTCACCACGCAGGCCGGAGCATCCGCCGGCCGAACGACGAAAGGCGACGACCATGACGACGATCCTCGAGACCGCAGCCACGAACGGGACCACCGGCACCGCCACGGGCACCCGCCCCGGCGACCAGGTCACCACCGCCGCGGCCCTGGCCGAGCAGTGGGCCACCGACCCGCGCTGGGCCGGCGTCACCCGTGACTTCACGGCCGAGGACGTCGTCGCGCTGCGGGGCTCGGTCGGCGAGGAGCACACGCTGGCCCGCCGCGGGTCCGAGCTGCTCTGGGAGCTCCTGCACACCGAGGACTACGTCAACGCCCTCGGTGCGCTGACCGGCAACCAGGCCGTGCAGCAGGTCAAGGCCGGCCTCAAGGCGATCTACCTGTCCGGGTGGCAGGTGGCCGGCGACGCGAACCTGTCCGGGCAGACCTACCCCGACCAGTCGCTCTACCCCGCCAACTCCGTGCCGGCCGTCGTGCGCCGCATCAACAACGCGCTGCTGCGCGCCGACCAGATCGACATCGAGGAGAACGGCGCCCCGACCCGCAACTGGCTCGCGCCGATCGTGGCCGACGCCGAGGCCGGGTTCGGTGGCCCGCTCAACGCCTACGAGCTCATGAAGTCGATGATCGCCTCGGGCGCCTCCGGCGTGCACTGGGAGGACCAGCTCGCCAGCGAGAAGAAATGCGGCCACCTGGGCGGCAAGGTGCTCATCCCCACCAAGCAGCACGTGCGCACCCTCAACGCGGCGCGGCTCGCGGCCGACGTCTCCGACGTGCCGAGCGTGGTCATCGCCCGCACGGACGCCGAGGCCGCCACCCTGCTGACCTCCGACGTCGACGAGCGCGACCGCCCGTTCCTCACCGGCGAGCGCACGTCCGAGGGCTTCTACAAGGTGACCAACGGCATCGAGCCGTGCATCGCCCGGGCCCACGCCTACGCCCCGTACGCCGACCTCATCTGGATGGAGACCGGCACGCCGGACCTCGACCTGGCCCGCCGGTTCGCCGAGTCCGTCAAGGCCGAGTTCCCCGACCAGATGCTGGCGTACAACTGCTCGCCGTCGTTCAACTGGAAGAAGCACCTGGACGACGACACCATCGCGAAGTTCCAGCGCGAGCTGGGCGCGATGGGCTTCAGCTTCCAGTTCATCACCCTGGCGGGCTTCCACGCCCTCAACCACTCCATGTTCGATCTGGCCCACGGTTACGCCCGTGAGCAGATGACGGCCTACGTGCAGCTGCAGGAGGCCGAGTTCGCCTCCGAGACCCGCGGCTACACCGCCACCAAGCACCAGCGGGAGGTGGGCACCGGGTACTTCGACCGCGTGTCGACGGCGCTCAACCCCGACGCCGCCACCCTCGCCCTCGCCGGCTCCACCGAGGCCGCTCAGTTCTGACTCACCCGCTCGCCGCCGCCCCGCCCCGGGGCGGCGGCCCCGGAAGGGATGCACCATGACCACGATCACCGACCAGCCCCGCACCTACGGATCCGCCGCCTCGCCGTCGACGCCGCCCCGCGGCATCGCGCTGGCCGACTCCGCCACCGTCGCCGAGGGCACCATGGACGTCGTGGGGCCGCTCGAGCCCCGGTTCGCCGAGATCCTCACGCCCGGCGCCCTGGAGTTCCTCGCGCTGCTGCACGACCAGTTCGCCGACGCACGCTGCGAGCTGCTGCTGACCCGGCAGCGCCGCACCGGGCAGATCGCCGACGGCGCCGACCCGGACTTCCTGCCCGCGACCCGGCCGGTCCGCGACGACCCGTCCTGGCGCGTCGCCGGCGCCACCGGTGCCCCCGGCCTGTCGGACCGCCGCGTCGAGATCACCGGGCCCACGGACCCGAAGATGACGATCAACGCGCTGAACTCCGGTGCCAAGGTCTGGCTCGCCGACGCCGAGGACGCCTCCAGCCCCACCTGGGGCAACGTCGTCGGAGGTCAGCTGGCCCTGCGCGACGCGATCCGCGGCGAGCTGTCGTTCGACGGGCCCTCCCCCGACGGCGGCCGCACCCCCGGCAAGCACTACGCGCTGCGCTCGACCACGCTGACGGACCTGCCCACGATCGTGTTCCGGCCGCGTGGCTGGCACCTGTTCGAGTCGCACCTGGCCTACACCGGGACGGACGGCTCCACGCAGCCGGCCTCCGGGTCGCTGGTCGACTTCGGGCTGTACTTCTTCCACAACGCCCGCGAGCTGATCGAACGCGGCCGCGGACCGTACTTCTACCTGCCCAAGCTGGAGTCGCACCGCGAGGCGCGGCTCTGGAACGAGGTCTTCGAGCTGGCGCAGCACGCGCTGGGGATCCCCCAGGGCACGATCCGCGCCACCGTGCTCGTCGAGACCCTGCCGGCCGCGTTCGAGATGGAGGAGATCCTCTACGAGCTGCGTGACCACTGCGCCGGGCTCAACGCCGGGCGCTGGGACTACCTGTTCAGCGTCATCAAGTGCTTCCGGAAGCGCGGCGACTCGTACGTGCTGCCGGACCGCGCGCAGGTGACCATGACGGCCCCGTTCATGCGGGCCTACACCGAGCTGCTCGTCGCCACGTGCCACCGGCGCGGGGCGCACGCCATCGGCGGCATGAGCGCCTTCATCCCGGACCGCCGCAACCCGGAGGTCACGGAGCAGGCCTTCGCGAAGGTCCGCGCCGACAAGGAGCGCGAGGCCGGCGACGGGTTCGACGGCTCCTGGGTGGCGCACCCGGACCTGATCCCGATCGCCCGCGAGGCGTTCGACGCCGTGCTGGGCGAGCGGGAGAACCAGGTGGACCGGCTCCGCGACGACGTCACCGTGGGCCAGGCCGAGCTGCTCGACGTCGCCTCCGCGCGGCGCGAGGGCGCCACGATCACCGACGCCGGGCTGCGGACCAACATCTCCGTGGGCGTCCGGTACATCGCCTCCTGGCTGCGGGGCACCGGTGCGGCCGCGCTGGACAGCCTCATGGAGGACGCCGCCACCGCGGAGATCTCGCGGTCGCAGGTGTGGCAGTGGATGCACTCCGGGACGGCCACGACCGACGGCGCGCCCGTGACCCGGGAGCGCTGCGAGGGCATGCTGCGGGAGTTCCTGCGGTCAACGCCCCGTGCGTCCGGCGACCGGCTGGACGACGCCGTGGCGATCTTCCGCGAGGTCGCGCTCGGTGACGAGTTCCCGCCGTTCCTCACCACGAGCGCCTACGCGAGGTACTTCGGCTGACCGGCTCCTCTCGTCGCCGAGCATGCCCTGGCGGCCCGTCATCGCTCCGTGACGGGCCGCCAGGGCATGTTCGACCGTCCGTCCGTCCGGCGGGCGCGGCGCCGAGTCAGGCTGCCCGGCGCGTCGCCAACGCCTCCATCTGGTTCATGACCAGCACGATGGCGTCGAGCCGCTTGTCGGGCGGGTACTTGTGCTTGATGAGCAGACGCTTGATCGACGAGCGCATCTTGGCCTTCACGTCGTCGCGGACGGTCCAGTCCACCTGGCCGTTCTTCCGCATGACGGAGACCAGGTCGCGGGCGATCTCGGCCAGCTTGGCGTCGCCCTGGAGCTCCACCGCCGAGGGGTTCGAGGCGACCGCGTCGAAGAAGGCGAGCTCGTCGTGGCCGAGCGGCGGGTCGAACCGTTCCCCGCGCGAGGCCTCGGCGGCCACCTCGTGCGCCATCTCGACCAGGGCCGTGATCACCTCCGCCGAGGTCAGGTTGGAGTTCGTGTACCGGCGCATCAGGGTCGCCAGCCGCTCGGAGAACGCCTCCCGGCGCACGAGGTTCCCCTCGGTCGACCTGCGTGCCTCGGCGGTGATCAGCGCCCGCAACGCCTCGATCGCGACCTGCGGGTTCGGTGAGTCCTTCGCCTTCGCGAGGAAGTCCGCGTCGATCTGGTCGAGGCGCGGGCGTGCCAGCCCTGCCGCCTCGTAGATGTCGACGACGTCGTCGGCGTCGACCGCTGTCGCCGTGAGCTGGTTGAGCAGCCGTTGGACCTCGTCGGGGATCGGCTCGCCGGACGCCTGCCGGTCCTGGGCGTCCATCTTGCCCATCCACGTGCGGACCTGCTCGTAGAAGCGCACGTCGTCGCCCTGCTCGGCCAGTAACGGATGGCGCCCCGCGAGCGCCCACGAACGCCGCAGCGCGGGCGCCAGCCGGCGGAAGGCATCGGCCACCGACTCCTCGTCCGAGGCGACCTGGTTCCCCGGGGTCCGTGGGCTGCGCAGGTAGTTGACGGCGCGCATCACCGCGTCGATGCCGGCGCGTCGCTCACCTCGACGTCGCACCCACACCTCGCGCCATCCACTCGGATCGACCAGCGAGGCGACCTGCTCGATGTGCGTGCGAGCGACCTCGGCGGCGTCGTCGAGGTCCTGCCCGACGGGCTTCTCCGCCTGGTCGCGCACCGTGTACTCGGCCAGCGCGGCCTTGAGGTTCTCGGCCACCGGCGCGTAGGCGACGAGCAGCCCCGAGTCCTTGCCGCGGAAGGTTCGGTTCACGCGGGCCAGGGTCTGCATGAGCAGGGCGCCCCGCAACGGACGGTCGAGGTACAGCGTGTGCAGGGACGGCGAGTCGTAGCCCGTGAGCAGCATGTCGTTGACGATGACGATCTCGAGCTCGTCGTCGGGGTCCTTCAGGCGCTTCTTCAGGGCAGCGTTCTCGCTCGGCCGGCGCACGTGCTGCGCGATGTGCTGCGGGTCCTGCGGGGTCCCGGAGTACAGCACCTTGACCCGACCGGTCGACAGCTCGTCGGAGTGCCACCCAGGGCGCAGGTCGGTGATCTGCTCGTAGAGCCGGGCGCAGATCTCGCGGGTCGAGCAGACCACGAGGGCCTTGCCCGGCGCGGCGTCCTGTCCCGACTCGGCCGACGTCGGACGGACGCTCTCGACGACGGCGTCGCGGCGCGCGTCCCAGTGCGCGAGGAGGTCTCCGGCGAGTGTCTTGAGCCGGGCGGGCGCCCCGTAGACGGCGTTGACGACGGCGACCGACTTCTCGATGCGGGAGCGTTCGGCGTCGTCGAGCCCGATCGTCGCCTCGTCGGCCGCGGCGTCGATGGCATCGGGGTCGACGTCGTCGGGGAATCCGACCTTGACGAGGCGCGACTCGAAGTACACGGGCACCGTGGCGCCGTCGGCCACGGCGCGCGTGAGGTCGTAGACGTCGATGACGTCGCCGAAGACGGCCTCGGTGTCGCGGTCCTGCTCGGCGATCGGCGTGCCGGTGAAGGCGATGAGGGTGGCGTGCGGCAGCGCGTTCTTCAGGTGCCAGGCGTACCCGTCGAGGTCGCCGTAGTGGCTGCGGTGCGCCTCGTCGACGATCAGCACGATGTTGCGACGCTCCGACAGCACCGGGTGCTTGGCGCCGGCGTCCTTCTCTGCCTTGGTCAGGCCGAACTTCTGCAGGGTCGTGAAGTAGATACCGCCGGTGGTGCGGTTCGCGAGCTCGTCGCGCAGCTCGGCGCGGCGCGTCACGCGGCGCGGTTCCTCGGGCAGCAGCTCGGAACGCCGGAAGGTCTCGTAGAGCTGGTCGTCCAGGTCGGTGCGGTCGGTGATGACCACGATCGTCGGGTTGAGCAGGGCGGGGTGCCGGGCGACGGCAGCGGCGTACAGCTCCATCTCCATCGACTTGCCCGACCCCTGCGTGTGCCACACGACGCCGGCCCGCCCGTCGCCGTCGACGGCCCGGACGGTTTCTCCGACGGCCTTCGTCACGGCGAAGTACTGGTGCGGTTTGGCGACGCGCTTGGCCAGGCCGTCCTCGTCGGAGTCGAACGCGACGAAGCCACGCAGCAGCTGACCGAACCGTTCGGGGTTGAACAGCCCGGAGAGCGTGACCTCCAACGGCGTGGCGGGTGCGACGTAGCCGGGCAGTCCGGCGTCGTCGACGAGGTGCAGGTTCCCCTCCGACTGCGGGAGGCCGTCGGGCCCGACGACGCGGCCGTCGTCGTCCACGTTCCACGGGGCGTAGTGGTTCAGGGGGGTGAACGGGGTGCCGTACTTGGCGACGACGCCGTCGCTGGCGAGGGTCAGGACGCAGAAGCGGAACGCCATGGGCAGCTCGCGCACGTAGGTCGCGATCTGCGCGTGGGCCGCCGCGACGTCGGCCTGGCGGCTGCCGGCGTTCTTCAGCTCGACGATGACCACGGGCATGCCGTTGAGGTAGAGCACCAGGTCGAAGCGCCGTTCGACGTCGCCGTCGATGACGGTCACCTGGTTGACGGCAAGCCAGTCGTTCTCGTGCTCGTGGGCGGAGACGAGTCGCAGCGTCGGGTGGTGCTCGGCGCCGTCGACCGTGAAGGTGATCCGGTAGCCGCCGGTGAGGTAGCCGTGGATGCGCTGGTTCTCGGTGATCGCGTCCTGGGACGTGGGCCGCAGGATCTCGGCCAGGGCCTGGTCGAGGTGCTCGCGCGGCACGTCCGGGTTGAGGCGCCGCAGAGCGGCCTTCATCCGGGACGGGATCGCCAGCTCGGACCACGACTCACGCTGCGGCTGCTCCCCCAGCGCCGAGTACCCGGGGTGCCCGACGGCGGAGGTCGCGCCGGGTGCGATCTGCTTGCCTTCCAGCGGGGCCCAGCCGAACTCGGCGAGATGGTCGCGGGCGAGCAGCTCCCAGTCGGCTTCGTTCGGGTGGTGCACGGTGTCTCCCCTGGTGGCGTTTGTCAGCGTCTGGGTCCCATCGTGGCGGACGCCCGCGTCCGGTGCCCGGGGCACGCCGATAAGGGGGGTATCGACCGACCCGGATCAGGATCGAGCGCGCACTGCCTCATGGCCCGCCGTCGTCGTAGTCGACGTCCACCGTTTCGTAGCCCAGCCCGCCGAGCAGCCCCTCGAGCGTCTTGCGCGTGTTCTCCTCGGCGCGGGTCACCAGGCCGCTCGCCTCGGCCGCTTCGGTGAGCAGACCCTCCGCCCTGAGCAGGGTCTCCTGCCTGCTCCCCGGGTCATCGGCGAAGAAGTCCTCCGCACGGTTGATCAGCCCGCGCGACTCCGAGAGCGCCCGGCTGTCCTCGAGGTCGATCCGGGGCTCCGCGAGCTCCGGCGGCGGCAGCGTGACCGTCACCGTGGCGCCGTCCTCGGTCACGACGACCGCGTCCTCGCTGAGGTCGCGGAAGTCGACGTAGACCTCGACCGAGCCTTCCGCGAGGAAGATCGTGCGCTCGCCCATGAGCCAGTCCGGCACGTACTTGGTGTCCTGCTCCAGATCGAGGACCACCTGATAGCTCCCCTGAGCCGCGACGAAGCGCGCCAGGTTCTGGATGCTGATCAGCACCGGGCGTTCGGAGCGGTCGACCTCTTCGGTCTGAAAGGGATTCCACACCGCGGGGAGCGAGATCACCTCCGAGCGGACGGCGCCCCACACGACGGCACCCAGCAGCACCAGGACGGCGGCCATGCCGAGCAGAGCGCCCAGGAAGGCTCGGACGAAGCCGCCACCGCGAGAGCGTCGCGGGGCGTTCACCACGACCGGCTCGGTCTCGGCCGCTGGCGGCTTCTCGAGCACCTGTTCTCCTGCCTGGCGAAGTGGCGTCTGCGTGCCAGAAGCCCCCGGGGGTCCTCCTACGTCGGTCTCGGACAATCTAGACTTTCCGCGATGAGGCAACTACTACCGACCGGGTGAAACTGGTGAGGGGTGCACCCTCGACGTGCCGCGCGTGGCCGCCTGTCCTCACGTCGCCGACGTGCCCGCGAACTTCACCCGGAGCACATCGCCGTCCGGCCGCGTCGGGGCACGAGACTGGCCCCTCGCGCTCGATCGTCGAAGGAGACTCATGACCGACTGGCTCTACCCGGTGAACCCCCGCACGGACTCCTGGGGCTACGAGTCCGACGACGGCCGGACCATCGCTCCTCGGGACCTGTTCCGCAGCGCAGTGATCGAGGACGAGCAGTACTGGCACATGCCGCGCCGCTACACCGACTTCGCGGTCGGTGACCACGTCTGGGTCCGGGAGTCGCTGCCGGTGGCCGCCGTGGTCGGCGTCGGCGTCGTCACGTCGTCGGTCGAGCCGGACGAGGAGGGCGTCCTGCGCTTCGGGGTCGACTTCGACAACGAGGAGTCGCGCAACCTCGCCGCCGCCCCACTCACGATCGACACCACCACCCGGGTCCAGTCGATGCGCAAGGCGACGCCGGAGGAGGTTGAGCAGCTCCGGTCGCGGGTCGACGTCGACGCGGTGGACGACGCCGCCGGCCGGGGCAGGATCCGCCGCGAGCAGCTCGTCACCGCGCGTCAGGGCCAGTCGCTGTTCCGCGCCACCCTCCTCACGGCCTACGCCGGCCGCTGCGCCGTCACCGGGTCGGACGTCCCCGCCACCCTCCAGGCCGCGCACATCGACAGGTACGACGGCACGTCGACGAACGTCGTCGAGAACGGGCTGCTGCTGCGGGCCGACATCCACAACCTGTTCGACAGCGGGCTGCTGTGGATCGAGGCGGACTCCCGGGTCACGCTCCACCCCGAGATCCGCAAGAGCGAGTACCGCAAGCTCCACGGCACGAAGCTCCGGTTGCCGCGCGATCCTGCCGACCGGCCGAGCTCTCGTCGCCTCGCGCGCCATCGCGAAGAGGCCGCCCGGCAGCTCCGCTGAGCTCGTCCCGCTGCACGTCGGGCGACATGGCCCACCCCCTCGTCATCGAACACCCGTTCGAGTGAATGTCGGTGGCTCGTGGTTGGCTATCACCATGACGACGCACCAGGACGACGGCGGGCCGGGGCTCGACGCCGCCCTGGACGAGGCCGCAGCCGCCCAGGTGGCGGCGAACGCGGCAGCCGGTCGGCGCACGGTCGCCCTGGCCCGGACGGTCGCGGCGTCGGAGTCCTCGATGCTTGACCTCGGCGCACCGCGCACGCTCGCGACGACGGCGGAGCGACGGTCGCAGGTGGCGCGCCGCGCCCTGGTCGCCGAGGTCTCCTGCGCCCTCGGGGTCGGCGAGCACGCAGCACGCGCGATGCTGGCCGACGCCGAGACCCTCGCCGACAGGGCTCCCGGCACGCTGGACGCGCTCTGCGACGGTCGGATCTCCTACCAGCACGCGAGGAAGCTCGCCGACGCCGTCGCCGACCTCCCTGTGAGCGCCGCGGCGGACGTCGAGCAGGCCGTCCTCGACCGCGCGGCGTCGATGACACCCGCGCGGTTCGGCTCGCTGGTGCGGGCGACCCGCGAACGGCTGCACCCGGTGCCGGCAGAGGTGCGCCGCGAGGCCGCCGAGCTCCGCGCGGACGTCTGGCTCGACGACGGCAAGGACGGCATGTCGTGGCTGACGGCCCACCTGCCGTCGACTGCGGCGCACGCCGCCTACGACCGCCTGTCGCGGACGGCGGCCTCGGCCAAGTCCTCCGGCGACCCACGTCGCGTGGGGCAGCTCCGCGCCGCCACGCTGGCCGCGTTGGTCCTCGACGACGCCGCGCCTGGCAGGGAGTCCGGCGACGCACCGGCCGACCCGCTCTCGACCGTGGCGCGGGCCGTCCGCCCCACGGTGCACGTCACGGTCCCGGTCCTGACGCTGGCCGGCCACAGCGAGCATCCGGCCACGATCGGCGGCTCCACGCCCGTCGACCCGGAGACCGCACGGCGGCTCGCCGCCCGTGCGCCCACGCTGCGCCGGGTCCTCACCGACCCGGTCGACGGCGCGTTGCTGACCGTGGACCGGCGCAGCTACGTCGTGCCCGCCGACCTGCGCGCGTTCCTCACCGAGCGGGACGTCACGTGCCGCTTCCCGGGCTGCCGGGTCCCCGCCCCTCGCTGCGACGTCGACCACACGATCGACTGGGCCGACGGCGGCACCACGGACGCCGCCAACCTCGCCCACCTGTGCCGCGCGCACCACACCCTCAAGCACGAGTCGCGCTGGAGCGTCGAGCAGCTCGACGCCGGCGTGCTGGCCTGGACCTCTCCGCGAGGCCGCACCTACCTCACCCGGCCCGGTTCCGCCGAGCACACCGCCGCCCAGCTCGACACCTGGGCGGTGGAGGCTTCGGCGGCCGCGATCCCGGCTGCGCCGCCACCCGACGTCGGACCGCAGCTCGCCGACGTTCCTCGGCCACGCGACCCGGTGGATCCGCTCGGCGACCCGCCGTTCTGACCAATAACTCCGGTGTTGGCGGGCTCCGCGCCGACCCCTCGTCGAAGCTGCGTCATGACGCCGGCCGCGACCGGATCGTGCGACGCCTGCGCCTGAATTCACCCTGGGCGCCCGGCACACGTGGCGGATGTCCGTGACATCCTCGCGGGGTTGGTCAATGCGGCCCCGAGAAGCGGAAGGCGCTGGTGCAGCAGTGGGGATCCTCGGACGACTCTTCGGAACGAGGAGGACGGCGCGGCCGGAGGCGCCGAATCCGCAACCGGTCGACAAGAATCCGGCTGACAAGAAGCCGGCCGAAGCCGCCTACTCCGTCATCGACGTCGAGACCACCGGCCTGAGCCCTCGACAGGACCGCATCCTCGAGCTGGCCGTCGTGCGGCTCGACCACGAGGGCTCGGTGATCGACGAATGGTCGACGCGCTTCAACCCGGAGGGCCCGGTCGGCGCGACGCACATCCACGGCATCACCGACGGTGACGTGGCCTCGGCCCCGCTGTTCCGGGAGCAGTCGCGCGACGTGGCGCTCCTGCTCGGTGGGAGCACCGTCGTCGCGCACAACGCCCGGTTCGACCTCGCGTTCCTGCGTGCCGAGTACCTGCGCAGCGGATGGGAGCTGCCGTTCCTGCCCGCGTACTGCACGCTCCAGGGAAGCCACCACTACCTGCCGCACCTCGAGCGGCGGCGGCTCGCCGACTGCTGTGCTGCGGCAGACGTCCGGCTGACGGACGCGCATTCCGCCCTGGGCGACGCCCGCGCGACCGGGCGGCTGATGAACCGATACCTGACGATGCCTCGCGTCCCCGTGCATGCAGAGCTTGACCGCGCCCGGATCGACACCCGAGCGTTCACCTGGCCCGAGGGGCCGTCGCGGGCGCCGCTCACCACGCTGCCCGGAGGGGCAGGGGCCCCCAGGAACCGACCGCGGAGGGTGACCCCGCCCCGACCCAAGCAGGCGCCGCTGGTCCAACAGCTCACCGCGTTGGGTCTGACGGAGCTGCTCGACGACGGCGCCCCGGCGGGCACGACCCCCTACCTCGAGCTGCTGCTGGAGGTCCTGGAGGACGGCGTCGTGTCCGCGTCGGAGGCCGGTGCACTCGCCGACCTGATCGAGGTGTACGGGCTCGCACCCGACGAGGTCGCGGCGGCCCACCAGGCGTTCGTCACGGCACTGGCCCACCGGGCGCTCGACGACGGCCATGTCTCCCGTGACGAGCGGTCGGAGCTCTCGACGATCGCGGAACTCCTCCAGGTGCAGCCGGCGACCGTTCGCCGTCTCATCGGCCATGCCGACGAGGCCCGCGCGGCACGGCTGAGCGCCGGCCTCGGTCCTCTGCCCGTCGACTGGTCGCACGGCGAACCCCTGCGGGTCGGTGACAAGGTCGTCTTCACCGGGTGCGACGACGCCCAGCGCGCTCGGCTGGAGCAGCGTGCCGAGGAGCTCGGGGTCCGTGTCATGAGCAGCGTCTCGCGCACGACCGCGATGCTGGTCACCGATGGCTCCTTTAGCGGCGGCAAAGCGGCGAAGGCTGCCGACCTCGGTCTCCGGACGGTCCACCCCGACCACTTCGAAATTCTGCTCGCCCACCTCCAGCCGGCCGCCTCGGCGGTCGAGGCATCACCGGTGCCGCCCGCGGCAGCCGAGGCCCCGCTTCGTGCCACGCCGCAGCCCGCATCGGCCGGATCCACCGCTCCGCACCCCGCGGCTGTCCGCCGTTGGGCCCGGGAGAACGGGCATGAGGTGAGCAGCCGCGGCCGGCTCCCCCGGGCCGTGGTCGAGGCCTACGAGAGGGCTCAGCACGGCGAGGGGTGACTCCTCAGAGGCCCCGGTGGTGCGCTCGGTCGGCGAACCGCTCCATCGCCTCGATCACCTCGACCGCCTGCCAGACGCGGTCGCGGGCACCCCGGCCGATCTGGTCGAGCACACCGTCCTCGACGAGCCGGTCGATCGCCACCTGGGCGTTCGCCGTCGTGACACCGAGCAGCTCTGCCGCGAGGCGCGAGTCGACGACCGGCCGCTCCACGAGGACGTCTGCAAGACGCCAGGCGGCCGCGCCGCGACGCGCCCGGACGGCGTCCGTCCATCGTCCGCGCGCGTCGGAGACGTCGCTCATCAGCTGGCGCGCGTTCTGCAGCGCAGGGAAGACCGCCTCGCACAGCTCGGTGACGATCGGTACAGGATTCCCGGAGCGAAAGGCGGTCAGCGCTGCGAAGTACCGCTCGGTCTCGGCGAGGAGCCCGGCCGAGATCGGCACGACAACATGCCGCGTCAGACCGGCGTGGCGGAGCTGGGCGTGCATCAGCGCTCGTCCGGTCCGCCCGTTGCCGTCCGGGAAGGGGTGGATGTTCTCGAACTGCGCGTGCGTGAGGGCCGCCTGGGCGAGCGCCGGCAGGTCGTCGCGTGCGATGAAGGAGGCGAGATCGTCCATCGCGCCCGGAACCAGATCGCTTCGCGGCGCCACGTAGTCCGCCCCGTGAGGGCTGCGAGCCGAGCCGCCGATCCACACGGCGGCGTCCCTCCACGCTCCGGAGGCGCCGGGCATGTGGTCACGCATCAGGACGTGGTGCATCGTCAGGATCGCGTCAGCGTCGAGCCGGTCGGCGACGTCGAGCGCCCGTGTCATGGCGCTGACGTTGGCGACGATCTCGTCGGCGTTGGCTCGTCCGCGACGACCCAGCTCTGCCAGCGCGATGGCCTTCGGCGACGAGGTCAGGTTCTCGATCTGCGACGAGCTGGCAGCTTCCGTCCTGAGCAGCAAGGAAGCGAACGACATCAGCGATCCGAGGGACTCGCCGTCCAGTCGGGCGACCTCGGCGCTCGCTTCGGCGACCAGCGCGGCCGTCGGACCGTCGAGCATGAGCTCGGCGCGGGCGATACGGGCTGGGACGGCTGCTTCGTACGGCCCACGACGGCGGCTCCTGCCCGCACGTGGACCGTACTCGCTGTCCGAGGACTCCCAGTCGAGGAGCTCGGTCCCGAACGACGGCCAGCTCGCATCCGATGACACGACCTCACGTTAACATCGGAAACACCAGGAAACGATGTTAACGGACCGTCGGACTACCGGATGTGGCCCCCGGGCCGCGTGCGGGTGAGGACGCCCACCCGGCGATCCGCCGGTTCCGCGCCTCGACGAAGTCGGTGGAGCGACGGAGGAACTCGGCGTACAGGGGTACTGGTGGTGGCTCCGCAGGGTCGGACTGTGCGTGTCGGGGTCGCGACCGCCCGAGTCGGTCCGGACGTCGAACGAGGTATCGATCTGCACGGTCGTCACTGTCCTTTCGCCGTCGGTGTCAGGCGGGAGGCCCAGAAGGTGTCGTCGCGCCAGTCGGCGGGAATGCCCATGCCCCGCAGCGGCACGTCAGGATGCTTGTCGAGGAGGTCGCTGAGCCGCTGAGCCCAGGACGACCGCGGGGAGACGACCACGAGGACGCTCTGCAGGGACGCGAGGACCGGGTACAGCCTCTTCCGGCGGTCCGGGACAGCGGTGAGGACCTCCGTGTCGCCGAGCCACTTGATGGTCGACGGCTTGGGGATCGCCGGGTAGACGCCGAGCCCGACGTTCCACAGCCGGCCGTGATGGGCGCAGATGTTGCGCACCCGCACGTAGGTCCGCAGCCAGGAGCTCAGTACCGGGGCCGCGAGGCCGAGCGGACGGGCGATGCGCTTCACGTTTGAGATCCTCGCGAGGTTCTGGACGAGGCTCGTCAGCTGCCCCAGGGTGAGGCTCTCCACCATCAGCCACGACGGCGGCAGCTCCGGCTCGCCGTAGGTGGTGAGGTAGTGCTCCATCGCCGACCGGTGGGAGAGGTCATCGACCAGGGAGTCCTCGCGGCCTCGGAGCTGGTCCCGACACGCTTTGCGGACGATGGCGAGCAACGTCCTGTGCTTCTCCCCGTCGCGGAAGTGCTGTGCCTCCGTGTACCAGAAGGGGCCACCGTGCTGCAGCGACATGGAAGACGTAGAGGCCGAGGACCTGGTCGAACGACGTGCCGTCGCGCAACTGTTCGGTGGACGGCGTGACGCGGAAGGGGATGAGGTATGGCGAGAACCGGTAGTAGCCGACATGCCTCAGGTAGCGCAGCGCGCGATCGCGATCGGGCACGACCAGACCACGGTCGATCATCCGGTCGACCAGGTCCTCGTGGTCGAGCGCCGGCTTCGTGTAGCGCCGGGTGCCTCGCGGGCGCACGGGCGGGGCCGTCGTCATCGACCACTCTCCGGGCAGAGAAAATCCCCCGATTTGCGCATCGTGGAGAGGCGTGGGGGATCTAGTGGTTCGAATCTACGCGTGGGGGCGACCAGGTGGCAAGAGCGCGCGCGGGCCCGTCGGGTGAACTCGGTCTCTGGACCCAGCGACCCGACAAGCTCCGCGCGATCGATCACAGCCCGGCCACCTCTGCGGCCTCCTCGACGCGGAGCCTGCCGGACATGAGGGCGGGCAGGAGACTGTCGCGCAGCGCCTCGAGACGTGGGAGCTCTCCACGGGCAGCCCGAGCAGCGGCAGCCAGAGCTTCCACCTGATTGACCAGCACCTCAGGCAGGTCGCGCGGGTCCGGGACGAGGACCTCCAGCATCTCGGTGGGCTTCACACGCTGGTGACTTCCCGATGTGCCGGCCACCATCCCCTCGAGCAACTTGCCGACCCGCGGCTGAGCGACCAAGGCCCACAGCAGGCTCGGTGAACCGTACCGGGGCATGAGAACGACGAACTCCGTCGAAGCGAGCGCCGGTATGTCGGACAGCTCGGCGAGGTTCCAGATGCGGGGGAATCGTGGGTTCAGCTTGGAGAAGAGCACTGACGGCGCATCAACGAGGAACTTCGAACTCTTGATCGTCGCCGGTGCGACCTCCTCGGGGCGTCCGTTCGCATCGAACGCAGGTAGCGAGTAGTGGGCGACGACCGGGTCGTCGAGCAGGGCCGGATCGACGCTCTGGCGCGAGATGTCAGCGATCGACCCCAGCGGGATCGCCGAGCTCTCCGGGGCGAGAAGTGCCAGCGTCAGCTCGTCGGCGGTGGTGGCGAGCTGGGTGTTGGCCGCGATCTTGTCGTCGAGGGCGCCCAGGACGTCGGCGATCGCGCGCTGCTCAGTCACGGGCGGAACAGTGATCCGTGCCGCACGGAGGTCCGCGAGGCTGATGTAGGGGGCCATGTCGGTGTTGCCCTGCAGGTATGCGGCTTGACTCAAGAACTCCGTCGACTGCAGCCAGTAGCGCAGGAACCGGGGGTCAAGCACATCCTGCTGGTGCACACGGAAGTAGCAGAGCTGGGGCGAATAGACCGCAGGCTCGTCGGCGCCAGGCATCACCGCAACGCGACCGACTGTTCCCTTGGTCGTCAGCAGCACGTCCCCCGCCACCGCGACCTTGGCACCCATCTGGACTTCGTAGTCGACTGACACGAAGTCGTCGCCATCCAGGTAGACCGCGCCGTCGCGAACATCAGCGACCCGAATGATCCGGTAGCCAGGTGTGCCGTGCTCGGAACGCTTTGTTCGATAGCCGTCTCCCATCGACAGAACGCCCCGCTTGGCGAGGCTGCCGATCGTCGCCTCAGCCACGAACCCTCCCGAGCTGTTCGCGGACGACCTTCTCGAGCCGCGCCGACTCGTCGAACTGCGCGAACAGCTCACCCGTCAGCCGCTCGATCTTGTCCTCGATGGGCTCGCCGTCGTCCTCGACCTCGGGTACGCCCACGTAGCGGCCGGGCGTCAGGGCGTAGCCGGCGTCCTTGATCTCGCCCAGCGTCGCCGAGTAACAGAACCCGGCCTCGTCGGCGTACTCGGCCCCACCAGCGGACTCGGTGCCGAGCCACGCGTGGTACGTCCCCGCGATCTTGGCGATGTCCTCCTCGGACAGCGCCCGCTCGGCGCGGTCGACCATGTGCCCGAGGTTCCGGGCGTCGATGAAGAGCACCTCGCCGGCCCGGGCTCCCTTGGCCTTGGCGAAGAACCACACGCACACCGGGATCCCCGTGGACCGGAAGAGCTGGGTCGGCAGCGCGACCATGCACGAGACGAGGTCCGCCTCGACGAGCTGGGCCCGGATCTCGCCCTCTCCCCCGGAGTTCGAGGACATCGAGCCGTTGGCCATCACCACGCCCGCGGACCCGCCCGGCGCCAGCTTGGACAGGATGTGCTGGATCCACGCGTAGTTCGCGTTGCCCGCGGGCGGCACGCCGTACTTCCAGCGCGCGTCGTCGGTGGCCCGCGCCCAGTCCTTGATGTTGAACGGCGGGTTGGCCATGACGTAGTCGGCCCGCAGGTCGGGGTGCAGGTCGCGGGCGAACGTGTCGCCCCAGCGCGGCCCGAGGTCCCCCGTCAGCCCGTGCACGGCCAGGTTCATCTTGGCCATGCGCCAGGTGCGCTCGTTGAGCTCCTGCCCGACGACGCTGATCGCCTGCGGATTCGCGCCGTGCCGCTCGAGAAACTTCTCGGCCTGCACGAACATGCCGCCCGACCCGCACGCCGGGTCGTACACGCGCCCGGCGTACGGCTCGAGCATCTCCACGAGCACACGCACCACGCCCGGCGGCGTGTAGAACTCGCCACCGCGCTTGCCCTCGGCGGCGGCGAACTTGCCGAGGAAGTACTCGTACACCTCGCCGAGCACGTCGCGCGCCCGGGAGACCTTCTCGCCGTCGACGCCGACGCCGGTGAACCGCGCCGAGGAGAACAGGTCGACGAGCTCGCCGAGCCGCCGCTGGTCGACGTTGTCCTTGTTGAAGAGCGTCGGCAGGGTGCCTGCGAGCGACGGGTTCGCCCCCATGACGTGGCTCATCGCGTCGTCGACGAGCTGGCCGATCGAGGCCTCGTGCTCGTCGAGCGTCGCCACCCGCCCCTTGGCGTGCTGAGCCAGATAGCCCCACCGCGACCGCTCCGGCACCCAGAACACGCCGGCGCTGCGGTACTCGTCGACGTCCTCGAGCAGCGGCTCGGCGTCCTCGGCGCTCAGACCGTCGGCGAGGCACTCGGCGAGGATCGCCTCGCGCCGCTCGGCGAAGGCGTCCGAGACGTACTTGAGGAACACCAGCCCCAGGATCACGTCCTTGTACTGGCTGGCGTCCATCGACCCGCGCAGCTTGTCGGCCGCCTTCCAGAGCGTGTCCTTCAGCTCCTTCATGGTGGTCGCCGTGGCGACCGACGGTGTGGGGGCCTTCGTCCTCGGTGGCACTCGCAGTTCCTTCCTCACAGGGGGTCGCCCCCATCCAAGCGCATGCCGACGACACCCGCGGTCACGCCGTCGGCCAGGGTCCCGGCGAGCTCGTCCAACGCGAGGAGCTCGCGGCGTGCCGCCGCGGCGCGCTCGCTCACCGTGCGCAGGACGCGTGCGACCTCGTCGGCCTGGTCGGCCGGCACCAGCCGCGTCTCCCAGGCCCGCCACCACTTGGCGCCGGAGGGCTGGGCGGTGACGTCCCGGGCCAGGACCGCCGGCACGACGACGGCGTCGGGGGTCACGCCGTCGGCCGTCGGCGCCGGGGGCAGGACCCGCAGGATCTGCGCGGGGTACTCGACGACGGAGAACCCGTCGTGGTCGACGACGGCGACCGGGTAGGGGGCCACGGTGAAAACCACGTCGCCCGGCTCGGTGAGGCGCCCGGACGGGTTGGACGCGACCAGGCGGAGCCGGTCGACGCCGCGCGTCCCCCACTCCCGCTGCCCGGTGAGCTCAGGGACACCGACCACCCGGAGCAGCGCGGCGTCCCGCGAGGGCGCGTCCACCACCAGGTCCGGGTCGACCCGGTTGCCGGCGAGCTGCTTCAGGCGGCGTTGCTCGGTGAGGGCCCACAGCGGCGCCCTGCGCACCCCGGTGGCCGCACTGCGCCGGACCGCGAGGCCGAGCGGTGGCCGCGGACCGCCGTCGAGCGCCGCGCCGAGCTCGCGGATCCGCAGGGCCGTCGCGCCGTCGTCCTCCCGGATGCCGGAGATCGGCCGGCGCCCGGCCGCGACGATGCTGCCGCCTGCGGCGAGCAGCGGTGCCATCCGGACGAACCGAGCGAACCGGAAGGCGTGCGAGGCCACGTCCCGCGGCCCGCCGAGTGATGCGGCGACGTCGGTGAGCAGGTCCTCCACGATGGTCGCGTCGAGGAGCTCGGGTACGGAGCGGTCGGACAGATCGGCGACCATCGTCCACCGCTCGGCGATGGCGACGCCGGAGGGCGGGGCGCCCAGGACCCACAGCGCGAGTCGTTGCCGCGAGCGGTCCACGATCATGCCCGGCGGCAGCAGGACCACGGCACGCAGCTTCTCGGTCCGCAGCAACCCGGAGCGGACCGACTCGGCGGCACCGTCCAGGGCGTCGGTGAGTGCGTTCGCGGGGCCGACGACGACGGCCCGCTGATGCTCGCCCAGCCCGAGGACGAGCTCCTCGAGCTGGGCCAGGACCTCCAGGACGGGCTGCTCGGGCGAGCCCGTCGGAGGAAGCTGCGAGACGACGAGGGCGTCGCCCGGCGGGAGCGGCGTGGCGCCGTCGGCGGTGAGCGTCCCGACGTCCCAGCCGTGCGCCACCAGCCGCCGCCTCGCGGCCCGGTGCCCCCGCGGGAGGAGCGCCGTCGGGACGTCGATGCCGTCGTGGGCTGCCAGCACCGCACGCAGGAGGTCGCCGGCGCCGGGGTACGGGTCGGCGACCGGGCCGTCCTCGTGGATCTGTGCCGCCACGCGTGCCGCCAGGCGCAGCGCCGTCGGAACGAGGGCCGACGCCGGCACCTGACGTCGTGCGCGGTGGTGGCCGTCGGCCAGGGCGTCGGCGGCGCGCCCAGGCGTGTACGCGGCATCGGCCGCGAGGTCGGCCAGCTCGGCCGCGGTGCGCAGGTCCCGGCCCAGGTCCGCGGTCTCGGTGTAGAGGAAGGCGTCCTCGGGGTCCAGCTCGTCCGCGAGGTCGAGCAGGTCGTCGGCGTCGAGGTCCCCGAGCGGACGCTCGGCCAGGTCCTTGAGGCAGAACATGGCGGCCAGACCGTCCTGCAACCGGCGCGCACGGTCCGGGTCGGTCACGGCGAACGACGCCCGCAGCGCGACGTCGGCGCGGAAGTGCGGGTTGTTGCCCCGCCCGGTCGCCTCGACCCAGTCGGCGACGTCGACCGCGCGGAAGCGCAGCGAGCCGTCGGGACCCTCGGCCACGGGTGCGGGGAACGGCCGGTCCGCCGCGGCGTAGCGGCGGCGCCACGTCGAGACGACGGGCCGCTCGACCTGTGCGATCTCGGCGACGTCGGGCATGGAGACCACGAGCTGGTCCATCACGGCCGGGGTGCCGACCTCGGGCGGCGTGGGCTCGGTGTGCATGCGGGTGAGCCTAGCCGGGGTCATGGACATCCCGCGCTCAAGGCCGCGATATGGCCCCTTATCGCGTTCTAGTTCCCGACCGCGCCCATGTCGCTGCGACGGTTTCGGCATCCCCGAACGAAGGAGCAGCGATGACCGCCATCGCCCCGCAGCCGGCCGCCGGCCCCGCCGGCACCCCCGTCCGCTCCCGCACCCGGAACCTGCGGGCAGCAGGTCCCCGGAGCACCCCGCTCTGACCGACCGGCTCCGGCTCCCCGCCCGCGTGGCCGAGCGACTCTCTGAAAGGAACGACCATGTCCGAGAACCCCGAGCCGTCCGGTGCCGGCGTGCACCGCCGTCGGCGCATCACGACGATCACGCTCGCCGTGCTGCTCGTCGCCGCACTCGGTTACGGCATCAGCGCCGGCGTCGCCAACGCCCGGTGGGCGGACCGCGCCGACGAGCTCGAGTCCGACCGCGCCGACCTGACCGCTGCGCTGGCCGAGGCCGAGGACGGCGAGGCCACCGCCGTCGAACGGGCCGAGGAGGCCGAGGCGGCGAACGCCGAGCTGACCGAGGCCGCCGAGGAACGGCAGTCCGAACTGGACGAGCGCACCGCAGCGCTCGACCGGCGCGAGCAGGACGTCTCCGACCGCGAGGACGCCGTGGCGAAGACCGAGAAGCGCATCGCCGCGAACCGGATCTCCGACGGCACCTGGACCGTGGGTGACGACGTCGAGCCCGGCACCTACCGCATCACCGAGGCGGTGACGGGCGACTGCTACTGGGCCGTCTACCGCTCCGGCACGAACAAGGACGACATCGTCGCCAACGACATCGTCTCCGGCGGGTTCCCCACCGTCACCCTCCGCGACGGCCAGGACTTCGAGTCCAGCCGGTGCGGCACCTGGGACAAGCAGTAACACCACCGATCGAGAGAGGACCCCTCATGTCCACCCCCTTCCCGCAGGCGCCTGCGCCTGCCCCGGCCCGCTCCAACGGGCTGGCCGTCGCCGGGTTCGTCACCGGGCTCGTGTCCCTGGTCCTGTGCCTGGTGCCGATCCTGAACAACCTGGTGTTCCTCACCGCGCTGGTCGGCCTGGTGCTCGCGATCGTCGGCCTCGTCAAGACACGTCGCGGTGCGCCCCGCCGGGGTCTGGCGATCGCCGGGATCGTCCTGTCCGTGCTCGCCGGCATCGGCGTCCTGGCCTCGCAGGCGTTCTACAGCTCGGTGCTCGACGACGTCTCCGAGTCCCTGGACGACACCCCGACCTCGGACGGTGCCGCAGCGAGCGCCGAAGGGCAGTCCTCGGACGATGACGCCGACACCGACGCGCAGTCGGCTGCGGAGGAGCCCGAGCCCGCAGCCGAGGCGGGCACCCGTGACAACCCCTACGGGTTCTCCGAGACCGTCGGGAACGAGGAGTGGACGGTCGACCTGGGCAAGCCGCACGAGGCGTGGGGCGAGATCCGTGCCGAGAACGAGTTCAACGACGCTCCCGCTGACGGCATGGAGTACTGGATCGTGCCCGTCGAGGCCACGTACACCGGCAGTGAGACCGGTACCCCGTGGGTCGACCTGACGGTCGAGTTCGTCGGTGACGACAACGTCACGTACAGCGACTACTGCGGGGTGATTCCGGACGACCTCGACGAGGTCGACGAGCTCTACGAGGGCGGCACCGGGAAGGGCAACGTCTGCGTGGTCGTCCCGGCCGGCGCCGAGGGCTCCTGGACGCTGACCGCCGGCTGGTTCTCCGACCCGGTGTTCTTCCGCACCACGGGCTGACGGGCTCCTTCTGACCGGGCGCGCCGGACCGACCCCCGAGGGTCCGGCGCGCCCGGCCTCGTGTCCACGATCTCGTCGTCCGTCCGGACGGCATGGTCGGCGCCGAGTCAGGCCGCCGACGCGAGCGCCTCCAGCCGCCCCACCATCGCGGAGGCCGGCGGCAGGGCGGCCATGTCCGCAGCGAGCCCCCGCGCCACGGCGCGCAACGCCGGATCGGACAGGACCCGACGCACCCCTGCTGCGAGCTGCTCGCGGAAGGTGTCGTCGGTGGTGACCAGTACCCCGGCGCCGATCTCGGCCAGACGCCGGGCGTTGGCCCACTGGTCCGTGGAGAACAGGGGCACCGCGACCTGGGGCACGCCCGCGGCGAGCGCCGCCGTCGTCGTGCCGAAGCCGCCGTGCCCGACGACGACCGCCGCGTGCGGCATGACGGCGGCCTGGTCCCACCACCGCACCACCCGGGCGTTGGCCGGCCAGGGACGCAGCCCGTCGGGGTCGACGCCGCGCCCGACCGTCAGCAGGACACGCACCTCCAGGGGTGCCAGCGCGCCCAGCATTGCAGCGAAGGTGTCCGCGGTGCCGGGCATCGTCCCGGCGACCGACCCGAGGCTGACGTAGACGAGCGGGTCGTCCGGCCGCCCCCAGGGCGGCAGCTGCGTCCCGGCAGCCGGTGCCGCAGGCGCCGCGACGGCCCGGTAGCGCTCGACGGCGCGCGGTGCCGGTACCGCCACCGGGTCGAACGACGCCGGCAGGGTCGTGAAGGAGGGCGCGGTGCGCAGGGCTTCGAGGAGGGAGGCGCCGGCGAGTCCGACGCGGTCGGCGAGCACGTCCAGCGGCTCGGCGACGTCGGGCGCCACCTCGTCGACGAACGTGTCGAGCGCGATGGCGGCGACGGCGTGCGGCACGCCCTCGGCCTCGGCCGCGGCGAGCGAGGCGAGCTCGGCCGGGTCGCGGACCACCAGCTGGGGGCGCCACGTGCGGACCGCGTCGACGACACCTGACAGCGCCGCGCCCCCGTCGAGGTGCCCGAAGACGTCTCGCAGGACCCTCCGGTCGGCCTCCTGCACCGAGAGCCCTGCCATCTCGGCGAACACCCGACCCACGGCCGCCCGCGAGGGCTCCCCGAACGGCACGGGGTCCAGGCCCGCCGCGGTGACCTGTTCGGCGAAGCTCCGTGGCGCCGACACGCGCACCTCGTGCCCGGCCTCCGCCAGGGCGCGAGCGAGGGGCACCTGGGGCAGGAAGTGCCCGAGGTTCCCGGTGGTCGCGAACAGCACCCGCACGTTCTCCACGCTAGGTCGACCGCCCGCGGCTCGCCGTGCGCACCGGCCGCGCGCACGGACCAGTCGCGCGGGCCGCGCACGGACCGGCCGCACGGCGCCGCGCGGCGGGACGGCCACCCCCAGGCCGGGAGCCTGTGGACGACGCCTGCGGAGACGGTGCCATCGGCGCGAGGGTGTCGGCATGGACCTCACTCCTGCACCCGTCAGCCCCGGCGACCTCGTCGTCACCGACGCCGACCGCCTCGCACTGGCCACCACGCTCGCCCGGGCGGCCCTGCCCCGCAGCCGCACCCTCGGCCTGACCTGGATCGACGACCGCGACCGCGCGTCGGGGGTCGCCGTCCCCGTGCGCGGCGTCCCCGAGATCCCGAGCACCGAAGACGCGGCCCGTCTCGGCATGGTGATCGCCTCGGTGACCGAGCAGTCGGCGGCCGGCGGCAGCGTCGTCGCCGTCCTGTGCCGGCCGGGCGAGACCACCATCGGCGACGGCGACCGCGCCTGGAACCTCGCGCTGCGCGAGCAGTCCGCGACGCACGGCTTCCGCCTCCACGGCCTGTTCGTGGCCGCGGGCGGCACGGTGCGACCGCTGACGATGGACGACGCCCTCACGGGATGACGGCGCCGACGGCCGGACGTAGCGTCGGGCCATGTCGAGCATCTCGAAGGGCGATCCCGCGGGCGAGGTCTTCGCCGTGGTCGTCGCCGAGCACGTCCGCCGCATCGAGCAGCGGGTCCCGGCCGCCCTGGCCGACGAGCCCGACGGCGTGCACCGTCTGCGCACGGCCGTCCGGCGGCTGCGCACCGTGCTGGCCGTCTACCGACCGGTGTTCGACCGCGACGAGGCGGCCATGCTGCGCAGCAGGCTGGCCGAGCTCGGTGCCGTCCTGGGCGCCGTCCGGGACCTGGAGGTGCGTCGGGAGGACGTCGAGTCCGTCGGCCGGTCGGCGCGCGTCCCGCTGGCAGCGCGCCGCCACCTGCTCGAGGCCCTCGACGAGCGCCATGCCCTGGCGCACCGCGAGCTCGTCGCGTGGTGCACCGGTCCCGAGATGACGCGGCTGACGGCCGACCTCGTCCGATGGGCCGCCGGCCCGCCGGCGGGCCCGAAGGCCGCTGAGCCCGCCCGGAAGCTGGCCCGGAAGCGCCTGCGCAAGGCGGCGCGGAGGGCGCTGCGTGCCGCGGACGACGTCGACCTGAGCCGCTGGCGCGACGCCGACGGCGACGAGCGCGACCACCTGCTGGCCCAGGCGCACCGGCTGCGCAAGGCGGGCCGTCGGGTGTCGCACGCCGCCCGCGCCGTGACCCGCGGGCCGGCCAAGATCCTCGGGAGCGGGGCACGCGAGCTCGGGGCCGCCGGCAAGGAGCTGCAGTC
Source organism: Isoptericola aurantiacus (assembly GCF_044769875.1). Lineage (NCBI taxonomy): Bacteria > Bacillati > Actinomycetota > Actinomycetes > Micrococcales > Promicromonosporaceae > Isoptericola > Isoptericola aurantiacus. Next base: position 1,218,346 of record NZ_JBJBAE010000001.1, on the reverse strand, counting down.
GAGCCTCGGCGACCACCGCGACGGGCTCCTGCTCGCCGCCTTCGTCACCGCCGTCGCCGAGTCGGTGGCCGACGACGGCGGGGACCGGCGGCCGTACGACCGGCTCGCCCGCGCTGCGGCCCGCCGCGGGGCCGCACGGCTCGACGCCGCGGACGAGGCCGTCGCGCGCCTGCGGTCCGCCGTCGGGTAAGGCCCCCGGCCGGACGACGCGCTCAGGTCCGGACGGGCCGGGCGGTCGCGACGTCGTCGACGACGTCGACGATCATCTGCAGGTTCGCGATCAGAGCCCCGTACAGCGGCCACAGCTTGCCGGAGAGGTCCTCGGTCGAGAGGTCGTCCGCCAGGGAGCGCAGGTCGCGCCGCAGGGCGGCGAGCTCCGGCTCGGGGTCGGCCACGCGGCGCCCCGCCTCGGCGAGCAGGTCCGTGTACCGCTCGTGGAATCGCGCGTCCCACGTCTGGGCGTCGCGGTCGGACTCCCGGACGAGGCGCGCGATGCTCTGCGTCTGGGACACCCCTTCCTCGAGACGGACGAGCACCTGGGGGTAGTCCTGGATCTGCTCGGCGGGGTGACGTCGCCGCCGCGGGTTCCACGAGCCGCTCTCCAGCGCGGTGCCCACGAGCCGCCAGGCGTGGTTGATGTCCGCGGTGATCCCCCGGGTGCGTTCGATCCAGTCGTCCTCCTCCTGCTCCTCCTGGGGCCGACGCAGCTGGACGGCCATGTCGCCGAGCAGGGCACCCAGCTTCCGGTCGATCGCGTCGATCTGCTGCTGGGCGCTGCGGTCGTTGAGCGGAGGCAGGACGGCGAGGTTGACGATCAGCGCGACGACGACGCCGATGGCGGTGGCGAGCAGCCGGTCGGGCAGGAGCTCGATCGTGTGCTCGGTCGAGGCGTGGTAGCCGGTGGTGATGACGAACAACGCGGTGGTCGCCACGGTGACACCCTCGTCGCGGTACACCGGGACGCGGGCCAGGACCATACCGACCAGCAGCGCCAGCCCGAACGACCACACCGAGGACCCGAGCACCTGGACCACGACCAGCGACAGCAGGACGCCGGTCGCGACCGCGAGCACCGTCTGCGCCCCGCGCCAGAACGTGCGGTACACCGAGGCGTGGACCGTCAGCAGCGCGACCCAGGGCGCGAGGAACGCCTGCTCGAGGCCGAGCACCATCTCGGCCAGACCCCAGGCGACCGTGGCGGCCACCACGGACTTGGTGGTCTGCAGCAGGTCGGTCTGGTTCGTCGGGGAGGACCACCACGCTCCGACACGGTCGAGCACGCTGTTCTGCTGGTTCGGCATGCTCCCAGTCAACTCGACCACGCGCCGCCGCGCTCGGGACGGACAGGGTGCGCCGGCCCGGCGTCGTGGATCTCGGGGGACGCCGGGCCAAAACCCGCGAAAACAGCCATAGCGGGCGCCCCGGGGGCTGCGGAGGCCCTGCCGGGGGCGAAAATGCTGGACAACCCGCCTCCGCGCCCCTACTTTCGTCGTGACGGACGCCACAGCACGCCCGTCCGGCGGTCCTGCCCGGACCGCCGCCGCACGAGACGCCGACCCATCGAGGAGCCGCCGAGCGCTCACCGGCCGCCAGGCCCGTGGGCACCGCACCAGGAAGGGAGCAGGACCGTGGCCGACGTGCTGGTCCTCAACGCCGGCTACGAGCCGCTGCACCGTGTGTCGATGAAGCACGCCATCACGATGCTGGTGCGTGAGGTGGCCGTCGTCGAGGAATCGGTCGAGGGCGTCCAGTTCGGCCCCTTCCCCCTCCCCCGCGTCCTGCGCCTGGTCCGCTACGTCACGATGCGGTGGCTGTACCGCGGCGGCGGGCGCCCACCCGTCACCAAGGAGGGTGTCAAGCGCCGGGACGGCGAGTGCGCCTACTGCGGCGGCCCCGCACAGACGGTCGACCACGTCGTGCCCCGCTCCCGCGGTGGCGACAGCTCGTGGCTCAACCTCGTCGCGGCGTGCACCGTGTGCAACCACCGCAAGGCGGACCGCACGCCGGTCGAGGCCGGCATGCCGTTGCACCTGACGCCGTACGTGCCGCCGGTCGACCACGGTCTGGCGCGGCGTCGTCGTCGGGCCAGATCACTGGCTGCCTGAGTCCGGCGGCACCAGCCTGCACGGATCCACCGCACCGGCACGCCACCGCGTCCCGAGATCGGCAGGCTGCCCACCTCGGGACGCGGTCCGGGACGGACGCGGGCTCAGATCCCGCCCGTGGGCTCCCACCGCGACTGCTCGTCCTCGACGACCGGCGCGTCGGACGCCGACCCCGCCACAGCGGGCTCCAGGTCGACGCGGATCGCGCCCGTCACGGGCTGCGGGACGGCGGGACCCTGCGCGTCGAGCACCCGGGACGCGACCACGGTGCTGCCGAAGTTGGCGTGGCACTCGGTGCAGTACCACTCGGGTGCCGGGACGGGGACCTCGAACCCGCCGTAGACCACGTCGGGCTCGGCGCTGACGACGTCGTCGTGGAACGTCATGCCCCACACGATGCGCTTGGTCCGACCCCGCACGCCGCAGCCCGGGCACTGGGGCCGCAGGCGGGACCGCTGGGCGGAGACGGAGTGGGCGTGCATGAGGTCGTGGCACGGGCGGCACATCAGGTGCACGTCGCGCACGACCTGCTCGAGCGTGCGCCCGCCCGCGGTGGTCGTGCCGAGGCGTACCGCGCCGTCGTCGTGCACCTGCAGCTCGTGGACGTCCACGAACCGCTCGCACGTCGCGCAGCGCTCCTCGCGGCGCATCGCCCACCCGCTCACGGCGCGGTGACCGATGATGCGCAGGACGTGCACGTCGGAGGCCGCCTCGCCGGCACCGCAGTCGCCGGGGTCGATGGTGTGGACCGGGCCGTCGTGGAACTGGTTGGCGATGCCGTCCAGCACCGCGCGGGCGTGCTCGGCGGGGAGCCAGCCGGAGGAGCCGAGGTAGGCGTCCGCCCCGTCGAAGAGGTCGGCCCAGACGATCGGCCGGTCGGGCCCGAACAGCTCGTCGGTGATCCAGGAGTCGCCGTCCGAGGCGCCCATCAGCTCCACGGACGCGACCACGCCGGCGTCACCCAGCACGGTCACCACGACGTCGCCCCGCTTGGGGCCGTCGGGACCGCCCGGCAGGGCGTGCTCACGGGAGTTGGTCGCGATGGCGATGGACTCGCGCAGCCAGTCGGTGGACCAGTTCAGGTACACGGACGGCACGAGCCAGGCCGGCAGCGACGACACGGACGGGAAGGCCTCTGCTTCGGTGCTCACGAAGGGCAACATAGCCGGTCGGTGCCCCTGGCGACACCCCCGGCACCGATCGGACCGGCACCGCCGGGGCCGCTCCGGGGGCCCCGGCGGCCGGGCGCGGCACGGCACCGCACGACGGCGGCGGTCAGCCCCGCAGCGCGTCCGCCTCGGCGTCGGTGAACAGTCGCGACCTGATGAGGAACCGCACTCCCTCGGGCGCCTCGACGCTGAACCCCGCCCCCCGGCCGGGGACCACGTCGATGGTCAGGTGGGTGTGACTCCAGTACTCGAACTGCGCCCGGCTCATCCACACCGGGACGGTGAAGGTCCCGGGATCGTCCGTGCCGCCGTCGGCCACCGTCAGGTCGCCGAGGTGCACGTCCGCGTCGCCCGTGAGGAAGTCGCCCGCCGGGAAGCACATGGGGCTGGACCCGTCGCAGCATCCGCCGGACTGGTGGAACATCAGGTCGCCGTGCCGGCGCCGCAGCCGAGCGAGCAGCTCGGCCGCGGCGTCGGTGACGGCGACGCGGGCGGGGCGCGGCCGGGCGTCGACCGTGCCGTCGTCGTGCGTCGTCATCTCTCCCCCGGCCTAGAAGAACCCGTCGCGCACGCCGGAGTAGCTGACGAGCAGGTTCTTGGTCTGCTGGTAGTGGTCGAGCATCATCTTGTGGTTCTCGCGGCCCACACCGGACCCCTTGTAGCCGCCGAATGCCGCGGCCGCCGGGTAGGCGTGGTAGCAGTTGGTCCACACGCGACCGGCCTCGATGGCCCGACCGGCCTTGTACGCCGTCGTCCCGTTGCGGGTCCACACGCCGGCCCCGAGGCCGTACAGCGTGTCGTTGGCCGTCTTGATCGCGTCGTCGAAGTCGGCGAAGTCGGTGACCGACACGACCGGCCCGAAGATCTCCTCCTGGAAGATCCGCATGGAGTTCTTGCCCTCGAAGATCGTGGGCGTCACGTAGTACCCGCCGGACAGGTCGCCACCGAGGTCGGCCCGCTCCCCTCCGGTGAGGACCTTGGCACCCTCGGCCTTGCCGATGTCGATGTACGACAGGATCTTCTCGAGCTGGTCGTTGGAGGCCTGCGCCCCGACCATCGTGTCGGTGTCCAGGGGGTTGCCCTGGACGGCGGCCTCGGTGCGCTGCAGGGCGTCGCCGAGGAACTGGTCGTAGATGTCGGACTGGATGAGCGCCCGCGACGGGCAGGTGCACACCTCGCCCTGGTTGAAGGCGAACATGGTGAAGCCCTCGAGCGCCTTGTCGTAGAAGTCGTCCCGTTCCGCCGCGACGTCGGAGAAGAACACGTTCGGGCTCTTGCCACCCAGCTCCAGGGTCACCGGGATGATGTTCTGCGAGGCGTACTGCATGATGAGCCGGCCCGTGGTGGTCTCCCCGGTGAACGCGATCTTGCGCACGCGCGACGACGACGCGAGCGGCTTGCCCGCCTCCGCGCCGAACCCGTTGACCACGTTGACCACGCCGGGCGGCAGCAGGTCCCCGATGATGTCCATCAGGTAGAGGATCGAGGCCGGGGTCTGCTCGGCCGGCTTGAGCACGACGGCGTTGCCCGCCGCGAGCGCCGGCGCCAGCTTCCAGGTGGCCATGAGGATCGGGAAGTTCCACGGGATGATCTGCCCGACGACGCCGAGCGGCTCGTGGAAGTGGTAGGCGATGGTGTCGCCGTCGATCTCGGAGACCGACCCCTCCTGGGCGCGGATGGCGCCGGCGAAGTAGCGGAAGTGGTCCACGGCGAGCGGGATGTCGGCGCCGAGGGTCTCGCGGACCGCCTTGCCGTTCTCCCAGCACTCGGCGACGGCGATCTTCTCCAGGTTCGCCTCGATGCGGTCCGCGATCCGGTTCAGGACGTTGGCCCGTTCGGTGGCCGACGTGCGGCCCCAGGCCGGTGCGGCGCCGTGGGCGGCGTCGAGCGCCCGCTCGATGTCGTCGGCGTTGCCGCGCGCGACCTCGCAGAAGGTCTGCCCGGTGACGGGGCTCGGGTTCTCGAAGTACTCGCCGCTCGACGGCGGGACGTACTCGCCGCCGATCCAGTGGTCGTAACGGCTGCGGAACTCGACGATCGACCCGGGCTGCCCCGGGGGCGTGTAGACGGACATGCTGCCTCCTCGCAGTGCTCACCTCGCCGCGGCCGTGCCGGGTCCTCGGGCCGGCGGGCGTCGACGACGGCGCCTCGTCGCGCCGTGCTCCTGACGTTAGGGCGCGGGCGTTGCAGCACCGTTGCACCGGTGGCGGCTCAGCGCAGGGCGGCGTCCACGACGGCCAGGTGAGCCCGCGCGCGGCTCCACCGGGGTCCGCCCTGCGGGGCGCGCCGGACCAGGAGACGCCACGCCTCGACGTCGTCGGCGCCGTCGTCGGTGCGGGTCCACGCGTCGAGCGTCTCGGCGTCGCCACCGGCCAGGACGGCGGTGCGCACCTCGGCGGCGAGCTCGGCGCGCACCCGCTCGACGCCGGGGGCCACCGAGCGCGGCAGCAGCGGTCCGGTGTAGGCGGCCAGGGCGGCGGGCACGTCCCCGGCGGCGAGGTGGGCGCGCACGACGTCGACGTCGGCGCGCACGTGCGGGGCCAGCCGGTAGGGGCGCGATCCCGTCACCAGGTCCCGGGCGACGCGGCGCAGGCGGGAGATCTCGGCGCGCACGGTGACCTCGGACAGGTCTCCGGGGTGCAGCAGGACGGCGAGCTCGTCGGCGGCCAGGCCCCGGGGGTGCTCGCCGAGCAGCGCGAGGATCTCGGCGTGCCTGCCGGAGAGCCGGTGCAGACCGTCGGGCCGTCGCAGCGCGGGTGGCCCGAGCAGCGTGAGCTCGCTGGTGGCGGGCCGGGGGGCCGTCGTCGGGGTGGGCGCTGCCGTGCCCGCAGCCGTCCGGGCGGCGATCTCCCGCTCCAGGCTGGCGACGGTGGCGCGCACCAGGGAGAGCGCGACGTGCGAGCCCGCGGCACGACCCCCGGTGACGTCCAGCACGCCGAGCACCCGGCCGTCGGCGGCCCGGATCGGGGCGGCGGCGCAGTTGAGGGACTGCACGGAGCGGGAGTAGTGCTCGGCCCCGAGGACCTGCACCGCGCGCCGGGTGGCGAGCGCCGTGCCGGGGGCGTTCGTGCCGACGTCCTCCTCGCGCCAGACGGCACCGGCTGCGAAGCCCAGGCGTTCGGCCGAGGTGCGGGTGCGGGCGTCGCCCTCGACCCACAGGAGGCGGCCGACGTCGTCGGACACGGCGACCACGAGGCCGTCGTCGCGGGCGGGCTCGACGACGAGCTCGCGCACGAGCGGCATGAGTGGTCGCAGCGGGTGCGACGAGCGGTACTCCTCGAGCTCGGCCGGGTCCAGCCCACCGGCGCCACGGGGGTGCTCCGGGTCGACGCCGGAGCGCAGGCTGCGCCGCCAGGACGCGGCGACGAGGGGGTCGATACCGGCGGGGAGGGACCCGCTGCCGAGGAACGAGTCGTAGGCGGAGAGCACCCAGCGCCGGTCGCGGCGGACGGCGCCACGGGCGGTCCGGGGGCGCACGCCGTCGTCCGTGGTCTCCCGGGGTGCGGGGCGGTCCAGCATGGCGCCTCCGACGTCGTCGTGCGGTGGTGTGGCCAGTCTAGGACCTGACGGCGCACGACCCGGCCCCACGCATCTCAAATGCTGGTCCCATATCGTGGACGGAAGGTGTCGTGGCGGACCGGTGCCTGCCTAGGGTGTGCTCGGACCAGCCCGCACGTGCCCCGATGGAGGACCACCATGCCCGCACCGCTCGACCCGAACCCCCGTCTGCAGGAGTACGCGCACCCCGAGCGCCTCGTGACCACCGAGTGGCTCGCCGAGCACCTCGACGACCAGGACCTCGTCGTCGTGGAGTCCGACGAGGACGTGCTGCTCTACGAGACCGGGCACCTCCCCGGCGCGGTGAAGATCGACTGGCACACCGACCTGCTGCTGCCGGTCGAACGCGACTACCTCGACGGCCCCGGCTTCGCCGAGCTGCTCGGCTCCAAGGGCATCGGCCGCGACACCACCATCGTGCTCTACGGCGACAAGAACAACTGGTGGGCCGCCTACACCGCCTGGGTCTTCACGCTGTTCGGCCACGCGGACGTGCGTCTGCTCGACGGCGGCCGCAACCTCTGGGTCGCCGAGGGCCGGGAGCTCACCACGGACGTCCCGGCGCCCGCGCCCGCCGAGTACCCCGCCGTCGACCGCGACGACACCACCTTCCGCGCCTTCAAGGAGGACGTGCTCGCCCACCTGGGCTCCGGGCCGCTGGTGGACATCCGCTCCCCGCAGGAGTTCACCGGGGAGCGCCTGCACATCCCCGACTACCCCGAGGAGGGCGTGCTGCGCGGCGGCCACATCCCCACGGCCGCCAACGTGCCGTGGGCCACCGCCGTGGCCGAGGACGGCACCTACAAGCCGCGTGCCGAGCTCGAGGCGATCTACCTCGACGGCGGGCTGGGGATCCAGGCCGACGACAAGGTCATCACCTACTGCCGCATCGGCGAGCGTTCCAGCCACACCTGGTTCGCCCTGCACTTCCTGCTCGGCATCCCGGACGTGCGCAACTACGACGGCTCGTGGACCGAGTGGGGCAACGCCGTGCGCGTGCCGATCGTCGCGGGCGCGGAGCGCGGCGAGGCCCCGGCCGCCTGACCACGAAGCCCCCCGACCTCGCGGGGTAGGCAACCCCACCGCGAGGTAGGCAACCCCAGCGCGAGGTAGGCAACCTCACCGCGGGGTAGGTGCCTACCTCGAGGGAAGGTTGCCTACCCCGAAGGAAGGTTGCCTACCCCGAGGGGAAGTTGCCTACCCCGCGCGGATCTAGGAGAAACTGGAGCCATGACCGACGCCGTGACCGCCGAGCTGCCCGATTCGCTCGCCGAGATCCGCGAGGACTTCCTCGCCCTGTCCGAGCCCGACCGGCTGCAGCTCCTGCTGGAGTTCTCCCGCGAGCTGCCGGAGCTGCCGGAGCGCTACGCCCTGGCCCCGGGACTGCTCGAGAAGGTCGAGGAGTGCCAGTCGCCCGTGCGCGCGTTCGCCGAGGTCGACGGCGAGGTCGTGCACTTCTACGCCTCCGCCCCGCAGGAGGCGCCCACGACCCGGGGGTTCGCCTCGATCCTCGCCCAGGGGCTGTCCGGGCTCAGCCCGCAGCAGGTCCTCGACGTCCCCGAGGAGTTCCCGCTGCAGCTCGGCCTGACCCGCGCGGTCAGCGCCCTGCGGCTCAACGGGATGGCGGGCATGCTCACGCGGGCCAAGCGCCAGGTCGTCGAGCAGCTCGCCGCCTCCTGACGGTCCCGATCGCGCGCGCCGCGCGCTTCCGTAGCCTGGGCGCGTGAGCCTCACCAGCGTCCTGCTCCTGCTCGGCGGGTTCGTGCTGCTGGTCGCCGGTGGCGAGGCCCTGGTCCGGGGGGCGGCCTCCCTGGCGCGGGCGGTGGGGATGTCGGCGCTGGTGGTCGGTCTGACCGTCGTGTCCTTCGCGACCTCCAGCCCCGAGCTCGCCGTCAGCGCCGGGGCCGCCCTGTCGGGTTCGGCCGGGCTGGCCGTCGGCAACGTCGTCGGCAGCAACATCGCCAACATCCTGCTGGTCCTCGGGATCTCGGCGCTCGTCGTCCCCCTCGCCGTGACGTCACGCCTGGTCCGCACCGACATCCCCGTGATGGTGGGGATGTCCGTCCTCGCCCTCCTCCTCGCGCTCGACGGGACCCTCAGCACGCTCGACGGCGTCCTGCTGCTCGGCGTCCTGGTCACCTATCTCGTGGTCGTCACGGTCCGGGCGCGACGGGCCGCCCCGTCCCGGTCGCACCCGCCGGAGTCCAGGACGGGAGCGCCCGGCACCTCGGCACCGCGGAGTCGCCGCCGGGCTACCCGCGCCCGGTCGATCGCCCTGGACATCGCCCTCGTCGCCGCGGGCGTGGCGCTGCTGGTGACCGGCGCACAGCTCCTGGTCGACGGCGCCACGCAGATCGCGACGGCGTTCGGGGTCAGCGACCTGGTGATCGGCCTGACCGTCGTCGCCGTCGGCACCTCCCTGCCGGAGCTGGCCACGAGCATCATCGCCGTCACCCGGGGCGAGCGAGACCTGGCCGTGGGCAACATCGTCGGCAGCAACATCTTCAACATCGGAGCCGTGCTCGGGCTCACCGCGATCGTCGCGCCGGGTGGCGTCGGCGTGGACCCGGCCGCCGTGCGCTTCGACCTGCCGCTCATGGTGGCCGTCGCCGTGGCCCTGGTGCCCGTGGCCCTGACCGGACAGGCGATCGTGCGCTGGGAGGGTGCGCTGTTCGTCGGGCTCTACGTCGCCTACCTCGCGTTCGTCCTGCTGGCGGCCACCGACCACGAGGCCCTGCAACCGTTCAGCGCGGCGTTCTTCGGGTTCGTGCTGCCCGTGACCGGGGTCTGGCTCGTGGCCCTGGCCGCCTACGAGCTCGGGCTGCGGCGAGGACGGCGTCAGGTGTGACAGAGTTGGTGCCATGACGGTGCTCGTGGCCTACCACGCCTCTCCCCACGGCGAGGCGGCAGTCCGGACCGCGGTGGAGGAGGCGCGCCGGCGCGCCCTGCCGCTGCACGTGCTGGTCCTCGACCCGCAGCCCGCCGACGCCGCCACCCCCGAAGCGCTCGCGTCGCTGCTGGCCGCCTCCGACGGCGCCGGCCGGGCGACGGGTGAGCAGGCCGACGGGTCACCCACCGTCGCCTACCGCCCCGAGGGCACCGAGCCCGCGGACGCGATCCTCGACGAGGCCGAGGCCGCCGGCGCGACGCTCGTCGTCGTCGGGTCGCGCAAGCGGTCCAGCCAGGGCACCTTCCTCATGGGCACCACCACCCAGCGGGTCCTGCTGGACGCCTCCGTGCCCGTGCTCGTGGTCAAGGACGCGTACGACTCCTGACCCTCACGACCGCAGCGGGTGGGCGTCCTCCGGCGCGGCGCCGACGCTGACGGTGGGCACGCTCTCCACGCCACCGGCCGCCTCGAGCCACCACCCGAGGTTGCGGGCCTGCTCGCCGTACCGGTCGCGCACCACGTGCTGGACGGCGGTGTCCGCGAGCGCCACGTGATCGCGCCAGCCACCGCCGTCGGCCGGGAGCGCCAGCACCCGCAGCCCCCGGCGGAACACGCGCCGGCCGTCGACGACGCCGTAGCGGGGCCGCGCACGGCGCACCAGGTTGATCAGGCGGAACGGCAGCGACGGACGGGTGTCGACGACCCACGGGTCGTCGCCCATCTGCCGGGCGAGGCGCACCTCGTCGAGCACGACGCCGCACGCGGACAGCTCGTGGGCCATCCAGGCGAGCGCGACGTCGGACAGCCCCGCCCGCGGGGACCCGCCGCCGACGTCGCTGTGCCCGCCGGGGAACCAGACCTGCTGCACCCGGTCCGGTGCGTCGTCGTCGTCGGGCACGGTCCACAGGCACGGGGCGAACGTGATGCGGCGCTCGTCGATGGCCAGGCCCTGCCGGGCGACGTCGACGATGGAGGACAGCGTGACGTCGTGGAACTTGCTGCGCCTGCGGGTCAGGCCCGGGACGCCGAGCGCGCCGACGGTGTCGTAGACACCGAGGAACCGCACCCGGACGTCGTAGGAGTGCGCCGCGCGGAACGCGGCCTTGGCCTCGCGGGCAGCGGTCCGTCCGGCCGCGTCCCGCAGCCGGTAGGTGCGCTCGGCGTCGTCGAGCAGGCCCGCGTCGACCGACTCGGGGGTCAGCAGCCCGACCTGCGCGATCATGCCGACGACGCTGCGGGCGGTGTACGCCCCGCGCGAGTACCCCACGACGTGGATCTCGTCGCCGGGCACGTAGTTGGCCGCCAGGAAGCGGTAGCCGTCGACGACGTTCCTCGTCAGCCCGTACCCGAAGGCTCCGCCCAGCAGCCGGTCGACCAGGTACCCGTGCGCGCCGACGCCGCCCACGTAGCCGACCACCTGCACGTCGTCGGTTCCCTCGACGCGGCCGGGCACGACGCACCGGACCAGCTTCTCGACGTTCGTGACCTGTGCGCTGACCGCGTGGTTCCAGGTGCCGTCGCAGCACAGCACGAGTCGCTTCATCGCCCTCACGCCCCTCTCACCGTCAGGGAGGGCGCCACGGGCGCGCAGATACGTGGCCGGCTCAGCCCAACCGGCGCAGGAACTCCCGGGTGCGCTCACGCTGCGGATCGTCCAGCACCTGGGCGGGCGTGCCGCGCTCGTGGACGCGCCCGTCGTGCAGGAACACCACCTCGTCGGCGACCTGCCGCGCGAAATCCATCTCGTGGGTGGCCACCAGCATCGTGGTGCCCTCGTCGCGCAGCGTGCGCAGCAGGTCCAGCACCTCGCCGACGAGCTCGGGGTCCAGGGCCGAGGTGACCTCGTCGAGCAGCAGCAGCTCGGGGCCGCCGACCAGGGCCCGCGCGATGGCGGCCCGCTGCTGCTCGCCGCCGGAGAGCTGGTCGGGGAAAGCCCCCACCTTGTGCCCGAGCCCGACCTTGTCCAGCGTCGCCCGTCCGGCGGCCTCCGCCTCCTCGCGGGGGCGGCGGTGCACGACCCGTGGCGCGAGGGTCACGTTGTCGAGCACGCTCAGGTGCGGGAAGAGGTTGTAGGCCTGGAACACCATCGCCAGCCGCGCCCGCACGGCGTCGGCGTCGACCCACGGGTCGGCCACGTCGACGCCGTCGAGCAGCACCTGGCCGTCGTCGACGTCCTCGAGCAGGTCGACGACGCGCAGCAACGTGGACTTGCCCGACCCGGAGGCGCCCACCAGGACGACGCAGGCGTGCTCGCGCACGTCGAGGTCCACGCCGTCGAGCACCACCGTCCGCCCGGCCCGGCGGCCGCGGCCCGTGGGGAAGGACTTGTGCACGTCGCGCAGGCTCAGCAGCGCCGACGACGGCGGGACGGTCGCGGCGCTCACCGCACGACCCCCGCACCGGCCACGCCGCGCAGCGACCCGCGCCACCCCTGTCGGGCCGACCAGGCGTCCACGAGCCGCGTCAGCGGGATGGACACCAGCAGGAACAGCACGCCCGCCACGACGTAGGGCGTGAAGTTGTAGTCCCCGGTGGTGGCGATCTGCGCGGCGCGGATCGCGTCGACGGCACCGAGGATCGAGATCAGCCCCGAGTCCTTCTGCAGGGACACCAGCACGCTCGCCACCGGGGCCGTGACGTTGCGGACCGCCTGCGGCAGCACGACCTTGCGCACCGCCTGGCCGCGGGTCAGGCCGAGGGACCGTGCGGCGGCCACCTGCGAAGGGTGCACCGACTCGATGCCCGAGCGGAAGATCTCCGCCAGATAGGCGGTGTAGGTCAGGACGATCGCCAGACCGCCCAGGAACGCCGCGCCGACCGGCAGCCACTCCAGGCGCAGGGCGGGCAGCCCGAACCCGACCAGGAGCAGCACCAGCAGCACGGGCACGCCCCGGAACACGTCGACGTACAGCACCGTGAGCACGCGGGCGGGAAACAGCGCGGGCAGCCGGGAGGTCCGCACCACGGCCAGCAGCAGCCCCACGACGAGCCCCACCACGGAGGCCACGATCCAGACGCGCAGGTTGAGCCACAGCCCTGCGGCGACCTCCGGGAGCACCTCCCAGGCGCGCTGGGGGGAGAAGAACGCCTCGCGGGCACGGTCCCAGCCCGGTGCCGTGGTCACCACCACCGCCACGGCGACCACCACGAGCGCGGTGGCGACGGCCGCGACGAGCAGCGCTCGGCGGTGCTGCGCGCGGCGGAACGCCTCGCGTGCCCGCGCGCGCTCGGAGGGCACCCACCCGCCTGTCGCGCTGCTCATGTGCCCGACCGGCTCAGGAGAGCTCGGCGATGTCGTCCGACTTCAGCCACTGCGTGCGCAGCTCGTCGAGCGTGCCGTCCGCCTCCAGGGCGTCCACGGCCGCGGAGACGCACGCCGTGAGCGCCGAGTCCTTGTCCAGGACCAGACCGAGCTGCTCCGGCTCCCCCACGGGCGGCAGGGTGCCGATGACGTGCGTGTCGGGGAAGTAGACGGTCGAGGCGGCCACACCCTGGTCGACGTCCATCACCATGGCGTCGATCGTGCCCGAGCTCAGCGCGGTCATGCCGTCGCCCGCCGCGTTGAACGGCGTCACCTCGACGGCGTCGCCCCAGGCGGACTCCGCGGCGTCGAGCGAGGTCTGCGCCGCCGTCACGCCGATCGTGGCCCCGTCCAGGTCGGCCAGGGACGCCGCGTCCGCGTAGTCGCCCTCGTCGGCCACGATCACGCCCTGACGGCTCGTCAGGTACGGGCTGGAGAAGTCGACGGCCTCGGACCGCTCGTCGGTGATGGTGGTCTGGTAGGCCGCCAGGTCGAACGGCTTGATCGCCGGGGAGATGATCTGCTCGAACGTCACCGTCTCCCAGGCGACGTCCTCGGCCGCGTAGCCCAGCTCCTGCGCGACGGCGTAGACGAGCGCCGACTCGAAACCCTCGCCGCTGGTGGGTTCGCCCACGTACCAGGGCTCGTAGGGTTCGCCCGCGCCGACGGTGAGCGTCCCGTCGGTCAGCGTCGGCAGGTCCCCCGCGGCACACTCCGTGGGCGACGCGGACGCCGTCGTGCCGGCGTCGTCCGTGCCGTCGTCGCCGTCGGCCGAGCAGGCCGCCAGACCGAGCAGGACGACGGGGGCCAGGGCTGCGGCGAGGGCGGGGCGGGATCGCACGGGCGGTTCCTCCAGGTCAGGGACGACGGCGCGGTTCACCGTCGCGGGCCGTCACCGAGCCTAGGCCCGCGCCCCGGCGGCGCACACCGTCCGGGCGTGTGGGTCCGGTCACGTCCTCAGGGATGGACGTGCGCCGGGTCGCCGGTCGAGGCCGTGATGTCGTGCTCGGCCTGGCCGAGCAGCGCGTCGGCGAGCCGGCGCAGGGCACGGCCGGCCGCGACCTCGTCGCCGATCACCGGGATCTCCTCGTCCTGCGGGTCCCGGCGGGCGTGCCCCACCGAGCGCAGGGTGCCGGCGTCGTGCTCGCCCGGACCGGCCACCAGGACGGCCTCCGCCGTCGTGCTGCCCGCGGACTCCACCAGCGAGAGCTGGATGTGCCACGTGACCGAACGCGCCCGCTGCCGCTCCGCGTCGGCGTCCTCGGCGTCGTCGGCGCTGCGCACCAGCGAGTCCGGACCCGGGAACACCAGCGACTCCTCCCCCGTGTCCGACCAGCGCACCTGGTAGGGGGGCGAACCGTCCTCGTGCGGACACCCGACGACGGTGCCGTCCCGGACGGCGCCTCCCACCACGCCCGACGCCGTCACGATCCGGTCCCCGACCGAGGCCCTCATGACGTCCACCTCCGTCTCGCCCTCGAGCGGTCCTGTCCCTCCATGGTGCGCCTCGCGGCGGGGGCTCGCCAGGGGCGGGCACGACGCCGACGGGCTCCGGCGGGGCGCGCCGACGGGTGCGCCCGGACCGGCGCGGGGCGCAGCCGCCGTCAGTGCGAGCGCAACGCCTCGATGAGCTCGTCCTTGCGCATGCCGGACCGCCCCTCGATGTCGAGCTCGGCGGCGCGGGACCGCAGGTCCTCGACGGTCCAGTCCTCGTAGGCCGGCGAGCTGCCGCCCTTCCGGCCCACCTCGCTGCGTCCGCGGTTCGCGGCGGCGTTGGCGATGCGGGCCGACTTCTCCTTGCTGTTGCCCTCGTCGCGGAGCTTCTCGTACAGCTCGTCGTCCTGCACGCTCGGGCCCGGTTCACGCTGCGGCACTGATCTCTCCTCTCCTCGGCGGACCTCTTCATCGTGGGTCGGGACCGGTCCGTGCGCACCTCGACGGCCATCGGTCCGCGCGGGGGTGCGCGGCCACCGCCGCGGGCGAACCGGTATCACCGGACGGCGTCGCGCGCTCTCCACGGGTAGCCGGGTCCGCACCGGACCCCGGGTCCGAGGGGGACCGATGCCTACCTACTTCGTGGCGTGGTGGAACCTGGAGAACCTCTTCGACGAGGAGGACGCCGAGGCGCTCGGCCGCCGGCCGGAGAAGGTCGCCCGCGCGCTCGGCAACAGCGTCTCCGGCTGGACGCCGGAGCTGCGCGACCGCAAGATCGCCCAGCTCGCGACGGTCGTGGCCGGCATGAACGACGGCGCCGGTCCCGACCTCCTCGGTGTGTGCGAGGTGGAGAACCGGTTCGTCGTCGAACGGCTCCGGGACCAGGTCAACGCCACGCTGCCCGCACCGCGCCGCTACGAGATCGTGCACGCGGACACCGACGACGCGCGCGGGATCGACGTGGCGTTCCTCTACGACGCCGAGCTGTTCACCGTCCCGGACCCGCGGGAGGAGTCCGTGTTCTTCCACGTGGTGATGCGTCGCAACGCCACCCGCGAGATCGTCCAGGTCACGTTCGTGACCGCGGCGGGCGGTCGCCGGCTGGTCGTGCTCGGCAACCACTGGCCCAGCCGGAGCGGCGGCCGGCTCGAGTCCGCCGGCTACCGGGCGATCGCCGGCGAGACCCTGGGCTACTTCCACCAGCGGGTCGTCGACATCCTCGGCGCCGGGACGCCCGTGCTGGTGATGGGCGACTTCAACGACGAGCCGTCCGACACCTCGCTGGTCCAGCACGCGCTCAGCACGCGGCAGTCCGCCAAGGTGCTCAACGCCCGGGGCAGGCCGCTGCTGTGGAACCTCATGTGGCCGGCGGGCGGGATCCCGGACGGGACGTTCTACTTCGACAACGAGCCGAACGTGCTCGACCAGATCCTCGTCAACGAGCCGCTGATCGAACCCGGGGCGCCGTGGCACGTGGACGCCGGGTCGGCGCGGATCCACAAGCACCCCGCCATGGTCGACGACGGTGACTACCCGAAGCCCGTCGCGTTCGGCGGGATGGGCAAGCCGGTCGACCGGGACGGGTTCTCGGACCACTTCCCGGTCACCGCCGTCCTCACCGAGACCGACCCGGCCTGACGGCCGCACGTGGGTCCGGGGCGCGATGCCGCTGACTCCCACGTCCTTGCCGCCGACCCGGACATGACGAAAGCCCCCGACCGGAGATCCGGTCGGGGGCTTTCCCTGAGTAGCGGGGGCAGGATTTGAACCTGCGACCTCTGGGTTATGAGCCCAGCGAGCTACCGAACTGCTCCACCCCGCGGCGATGTCCTTAACTCTAGGACACCGAATCGAGCGAAGTCCAATCGATCCGGGCAGATGGGACGCACGTCACAGCACGCCCATCTGCCCGGATCGGCCGGATCACTGGTTCAGCTCACCCTCCGCCGCCAGCGCCTCCTCGAGCGCCGCCTGCAGACGCTCCTGGGCCTGCCCGTACGCGGTCCAGTCGCCGTCCTGCAGCGCCTGGTTGCTGTCCGTCAGGGCCTGGTTGGCGTCCTGCAGCGCCGCGTCGAGGCGGGCCTGCGGCGACCCGTCCGTGGCGTCACCGGTGTCCTGCGTCGCGGTGGGCTCCGGAGTCGGCTCGGTGGTCTCCGACGCCGTGGGCTCCGGCGTGGGTTCGACGGTCTCGCCCGTCTCCGGGTCCACCTCGTCGGTCGGCACCTCCGAATCGGCCTCGCTGGCGTCGCCGGCCTGGGCACCCGAGTCGCCGCCGAACACCTGGTCGAGCGCCTCGTCGAGGGTCTCGGCATACCCGGTCTGGTCACCGAAGGCCACGAGCACGCGGCGCAGCAGCGGGAACTGCGTCCCGGAGCCCGACTGGATGTACACCGGCTGCACGTACAGCAGGCCGCCACCGACGGGCAGCGTCAGCTGGTTGCCGCGGACCACCTCGGAGTCCCCGCGCCCCAGGATGTTGAGCTGCTCGGAGATCGTCGGGTTGGAGTTGAAGTTGTTCTGTACCTGACCGGGGCCGGGCACCGTCGAGTCACGCGGCAGCTCGAGCAGTCTCAGGCTGCCGTACCCCTCGGCGACCTCGCCGTCCTGGTCCCCGGCGTCGGCGTCCACCGCGAGGTACCCGGTGAGGATCTCGCGGTCGGTGATGCCGCCGGGGATGAACGTGCTGGTCAGGGAGAAGGCGGGTTCGTCCTGCCCCGGCATCTGCAGCGTCAGGTAGTACGGAGGCTGCTTGGAGGAGACCGGGTCGTCGCTGCCGACCGGGTCGTCGGGGGTCTCCCACTCGTCGGAGCCGGCGAACAGCTGGACCGCGTCGGTGACGTGGTAGCGCTCGAGCAGGGTGCGCTGGACCTTGAACAGGTCCTCCGGGTACCGCACGTGCGACATCAGGTCGCCGGAGATCTCGTCGATCGAGTGCAACGAGTCGGGGAACACCTGGCTCCACGCCTGCAGCAGGGGGTCCTCGGCGTCCCACGCGTACAGCGTGACGCTGCCGTCGTAGGCGTCCACGGTGGCCTTGACCGAGTTGCGGATGTAGTTCACCTCGGGCGGCAGCTCGATCGGCACCCCCTGGGCGCCGAGCGTGAGCGAGTCCGTCGTCGCCTCCTGCATCTGGGTGCTCGTCGAGTACGGGTAGGCGTCCGACGTCGTGTAGGCGTCCACGACCCACTTCACGCGTCCGTCGACGACCGCCGGGTACACCTTGTTGTCGAGCGTCAGCCAGGGCGCGACCTTCGCGATGCGTTCCTGGGGGTCACGGTCGTAGAGGATCTGCGAGGCGTCGGTGACCCGGTCGGAGAAGAAGATCTGCTCGTCGCCGAACTTCAGCGCGTAGAGCAGCTTGTGCAGGAACGAGCCGATCTCCGGCCCGGCCTCCACCTCGTCCGTGGGGAACTGGTACAGCTGCTGCTGCCCGCCCTCGGCGTCCGCCTGGTAGTCGAGCTCCCAGGGCTCGGTGCCCTCCGGGGCGCCGACGATGGAGTACGCCGGTGCCTCCGGGCTGAAGTAGATGCGCGGCTCGTAGCCGTCGGAGAACATGTCGGTCAGGGCGCCCTGGGTCGGGATGCCCCCCTCGAAGAACGCGGGCTGGCCGTCCGGGCCCGGCTGGTTGCCGTAGGCCGCCACGACGCCGAACCCGTGCGTGAACACCGTGGTGTCGTTCGTCCAGTTCCGGTCCGTCAGGCCGTCCAGGTTGAGCTCGCGCACCGCGATGACGGTGTCCTTGGACTCCCCGTCGATGTCGTACCGGTCCACCGCCAGGTTGTCGGTGAAGTTGTAGTACTGCTTGTTCTGCTGCAGCTGGCGGAACGAGGGGCTGACGACCTGGGGGTCGAGCAGACGCACCGAGGCGGTGGTGTCCGCGTCGTCGCGCAGCTGGCCCGCCTCCGCCTCCGTGACCGCGTCGTACTGCTGGGACTCGATGTCGTCGATGTCGAACGCGCTCAGGGTGGCGTCGATGTTGCGCTGGATGTAGGGCGCCTCGAGCGACTGCGCGTTCGGGTCCACCTGGAAGCGCTGCACGACGGCCGGGTAGATGCCGCCGATCGCGATCGCGGAGACCACCATGAGCCCGACGCCGATCGCCGGCAGCCGCCACGTGTCCCGGAACGCCGCCACGACGAAGAGGATCGCGACGAGCACGGCCACACCGGTGAGGATCTCCTTGGAGGGGATGACGGCGTGCACGTCGGTGTAGGAGGCGCCGTCGTAGCGCTCGTGCTGGTTGGTCAGGATCGAGTACCGGTCCATCCAGTAGTTGGCTCCGATGAGGAGCATCAGCACCGTGCCCAGCACGGCCAGGTGGATCCGCGCCGCCGTCGTCGTGCGCGACGACCCCGCGGGGATCTGACCGATCCGCAGGCCCCCGTACAGGTAGTGCGTCACCACCGCGGCGATCGCCGAGATGACCACGACCGCCATGAGGAAGCTGACCACGAACCGCAGCACCGGCAGGGTGAAGACGAAGAAGCCGACGTCGAGCCCGAACTCGGGGTCGGACTGGCCGAACGACTGCCCGTTGAGGGCCAGCAGCACCGTCTCCCACTGGGAGGAGGCGGCCACCCCGGCGAAGATCCCGATGAGCACCGGCCCGGCGTAGGTGACGATCTTGCGCAGCGGCTCGACCGCCTCGCGGTACTGGTCGAGCGTGGCCTGCTCCGGCGTCGACGGCGCGTACACCGGCCGCGACCGGTAGCCGATCGCGAACGAGCTGTACACGGCGGCGCCCATCACCAGGAACGCGACGACGAACAGCACGGCGCGGGTGGTCCACTGGGTCCAGATGACGTTGGAGAAGCCGACCTGGGTGAACCAGAGGACCTCGGTCCAGAAGTTCGTCAGGAACAGCAGGGCGACCACCAGGACTGCCAGGACCACCACGGTGATGAGCAGCGGACTGCGGCGTCTCGCCGGTGGTGGGCCGTCCTGACGACGGGGCGGGGCGAAGGACACGGAGCGGGCACCTCATTCGTGCGCGGAACGGTTCACGTGCGGGCACGCGGGGACGTCAGGTCAACGCCCCGGCGTTCCATCAGGTTCCCACGATTCCGACACCGGCGGCCACCAGGACGCTCACGAGTCGGTCACGATCGGCGCCGGCTCAGCCGCAGCGGGGCAACGACCCCCCGTCACCCGCTCCGATCGCCTCCATCGCGGCCCTCGCCTCGGCCAACGTGGAGACCGAGACGACCTCCAGCCCGTCCGGCTCGTGCCCCACGACCTCGCCGCAGTTGTCCGACGGCGCGAGGAACCACTGCGCGCCGTCGCGCAGCGCGCCGTACATCTTCTGCTCGATGCCGCCGATCGGGCCCACCGAGCCGTCCACGTCCATCGTCCCCGTCCCGGCGACGACGGCCCCGTTCAGCTCGTCCTCCGGTGTCAGCAGATCGATGGTCCCCAGCGCGAACATGGTCCCGGCGCTCGGGCCGCCGATGTCCTCGATCCCGTAGGACACGTCCACCGGGAAGTCGTACTGCGGGTCGATGAGCACCCCGAGCAACGCGCGGTCGTCGCCCTCGCCGGTCGTGACCGTGAGGTCCGTCGGTTCGCCGTCCCGCTCCACGCCGAGCACGACGTCGTCGCCCGGGGTGACGTCGTCGAGCGCCGCGAGGAGCTCCGGGTAGGTGTCGAGCGGCTCGCCGTCCAGGGAGACGATGACGTCACCCTCGGCGACGACGCCCTCGGCGCCCGTCCCGGCGGCCGCGCTGACGACCGTCATGGTCGTGGGCACCTCGTACCCCAGCTCGGTCAGCGCCGCGACGGTGGCGGACTCCTGCGAGCTGAGCATCTGGGCCTGGCCCTGCTCCTGCTGCTCCTCGGAGGTGATGGCCTCCGGGAAGATCGCCTCGACCGGCTGCACGGACCGCTCCTGGGACGCCCAGCCCCACAGCACGTCACCGAGGAGGACGTCGCCGCCCGGCCCGCCGTACACGGACACCGTCGTCAGGCGCAGCTGCCCGGAGGCGGGAAAGGTCTCGGCACCGGAGATCTGGATGAGCGGCACCTCGGAGGCGCTCTGCCCGGCGCCCTGGTCCTGGGTTCCCAACGTGTCCTCGGTGGGCCCCGGCGTCCGCACCGCGTACGGCGTCGGGGTGACCATGAGCACCGCCGCCAGGGCCGCGGTGACCAGCAGCGAGACCACCAGGGTCACCGAACGCGGGTTCGCGGGTCGACGCCGGGACGCAGGACGCGCGCGCGGATCGTCGTCGTCGGGGCGGGGAGCCGCCAGGGCCTGCCCGAACGACTCGAACGGTGGGTGACTGCGGTCGAAGCTCACCGGTCCATCATCGCCGATGCCCGGTGGTGCCCGTGCGCCCAGAGCGAAAGCCGGAACGCACCACCGCCCGCCGTCGTCGTGCATGGGTACCGTGAGCGTGCGGCGATCGCCGCAGCGGAAGGAGCCGAGGACTGTCATGAGCGACCTGCCCGACGACCCCGACGAGCGCGACCGTGCGTTGCGCGACGCGCTGCGCGGCATCTTCGGCGACCGGACGGACGAGGTGCTGGCCCAGATGCGCTCGCAGGGGCTGGACCCTGCCGCGCTGCTCGGCGGCGCCACGCCCGACCCGGCCACCATGCAGCGCCTCATGGCGCAGCTGCAGCAGCTGTTCACCTCCGACTCCGGACCGGTCAACGCCCAGGTCGCGCACGACCTCGCCCGGCAGGTCGCCGTCGCCGAGGGCGACCCGTCGCTGAGCGGCGCCCAGGCGCGCTCGGCCACCGAGGCGCTGCGCGTGGCCGAGCTGTGGCTCGACGCCGTGACCGACCTGCCGCCGTCGGGCGGGCCCGTGCACGCGTGGAGCCGCAGCGAGTGGGTCGAGGCGACGTTGCCCGCGTGGCAGAAGCTCGTCGCCCCGGTGGCGTCGTCGGCGGCGGACGCGCTCGGCACCGTGCTGCGCGGCCAGGTCGGCGACGACGACCTCGGCGGCATCGAGGTCCCGGGCATGCCGGTCTTCCCCGGCGGCGGGCTGGGCAACCTCGACCCCGCGACGATGATGCGCTCGCTCGGGTCCGCCGTGTACGGCATGCAGGTCGGCCAGGCCGCCGGCACGCTCTCGCGCGAGGTCTTCGGTGCCACCGACGTCGGCGTCCCGCTGCTGCCGGACGCCGCCACCGTGCTGCTGCCCACCAACGTCGCGGCCTTCGCCGAGGGGCTCGACTCGCCGTACGAGGAGGTGCAGCTCTACATGGCCGTGCGCGAGGCCGCGCACGCGCGCCTCTTCGTCCACGTGCCCTGGCTGCGTTCGCACCTGCACGGGCTCGTGGAGCAGTACGCCCGCGGCATCACGATCGACCTCGACACGCTCGAGTCGCAGGTGCGCGACATCGACATGTCCGACCCGGAGGCGTTGCGCGGCGCCCTGAGCGGCGACGTGTTCGGGCTGCACAACACCCCCGAGCAGCAGGCGACCCTGCTGCGGCTGGAGACGGCGCTCGCGCTGGTCGAGGGCTGGGTGTCCGAGGTCTCCGCCATGGCGGTGCTGGCACACCTGCCGCACTCGGTGCCGCTGCGCGAGATGATCCGTCGTCGCCGGGCCGCGGGCGGCCCTGCCGAGCACACGTTCAGGTCGCTGGTCGGCCTCGAGCTGCGGCCACGGCGGTCCCGCGACGCGTCCGCGCTGTTCGCGCACCTGCTCGCCACGGGCGGTCCCGAGGCGCGGGACGCGGTGTGGGACCACCCCGACCTGCTCCCGGGCACCGAGGACCTCGACGACCCGTCCGGGTACGCCGACCGCCGCACCGCCCAGGCGGCCGAGCAGTCCGACGTCGACGCGGCGCTCGCGCAGATCTTCTCCGAGTCGACGGACGAGGAGGGGTCGGCCGGCTGAGCCGTGGTCAGGACGCCGAGGAACCCGAGTCCGCGTCGTCGTCGCGGGACCCGTCGGCCGTGAACGCGACCCCCTCGAGGAACCCGCGGGCCCGCTCGGTGCGCGGGTAGGACTCGAGCAGCTTCCAGAAGTCCGGCCCGTGCCCGGCGTGCAGCAGGTGGGCGAGCTCGTGCAGCAGCACGTAGTCGATCACCCACTCGGGCATGCCCTGCAGACGGGTGGAGACCCGGATCGAGCCGTCGACCAGCGTGCACGAGCCCCACCGGCGTTCCTGGTTGGCCGCCCACCGCACGCTCGTGGGCCGGGCCAGCCCGTCCAGGTACTTGACCGACAGCTCACGGGCCCGCTCGACGAGCTCGGCGTCGGACGGCCGCCGACGGCGTTCCTTGTCCTCGAGCCGGGCCACCATCTTGGCCACCCACTCGCGTTCCTGGGCCTGCGAGAAGCGCGCCGGGATGGCCACGACGGTGCGATCGCCGTCGCGGTACGCACTGACGGTCGCGGTCCGACGGCGGCTCCGCCGGACCTCGACGGACGCCACCGTGTCCCGGGCCACGCCTCGACCATACCGGGACCACGTGTCCGGTGTGTGACGAGCCACACCGGGACGGCAGCTGTCCACAGGGCTGTGGACCGGCCGGGCGCGCCGCGCGGCCGCCCTGCCAGGGTGCCGTCATGGTGTCCGTCGACGTCCCGCCCCCGTCCTCCACGCTCCGCCTGCGACCGGGCACCCCCGTCCTCGACCGCGGTGGCGGCGAGGTCCAGCTCGGCACCGACGAGCGCTGGGCGCTGGTCCTGGCCGGGCTGGCGGACCACGAGGCGTCGTGGCTCCACGAGGCCGCCTCCCGCCGGCACGCCACGCTGCCGGGCACCGCCGCGCGGCACCGTGTCCCCGACGACCGCCGCGACCAGATCGTCCGGCAGCTCGCCGACTGCGGCTTCCTGGTGCCGACGCCCCGCACCCGGGCCGAGGTCCTGGCCACGGCGGGCGGCGGCGCCGACGCCCCGGCGGTGGGCGCGCTGCGGCCCGACGGCGCCGGCACCGTGACGCTGGCCCGGCGGGTCCTGCGCACGGTCGCCCTCAGCGGGCTCGGCAGGATCGGCGCGGCCACGGCGGCGCACCTCGCCACCGCCGGCGTCGGGACGGTCCTGCTCGACGACGACACCCCCGTCCAGGTGACCGACCTGGGCGCGGGCACCTACGAGGAGACCGACGTCGGGCACCGGCGCTCCCACCGGCTGCAGGACCTGTTCGCCCGCCGGTACCCGCGCACGCGCGTCGGCCTCACGTGGCGCGAGGAGACGCCGCCGGACGTCGTGGTGAAGATCTGCGACCGGGTCGCCCGGCCGGAGACGTTCGCCCGGCTCATGAGCACCGGCGTCGCGCACCTCCCGGTGGTCGTCGGCGAGGCGGACGTGGTTCTCGGTCCGTTCGTGCTGCCCGGCCGGACGGCGTGCGTGTCCTGCCGGCACCGCCACGCCGTCGACGCCGACGACCGATGGCCCCGGCTCGTCGGACAGCTCGCGCGATGGCCCGGCCCGGCGTCCCAGGAGACCGTCCTCGCCGCGACGACCGCGGCGCTCGCGGCCGGTCAGGTGCTGGCCCATCTCGACGGGGTCCGGCCCGCCGCGGCGAACGCCCTGCTCGAGGTGCGCCTGCCGGACACGCTGCCTCGCGTGCTGCCGACCGGGCCGCACCCGGGGTGCGGCTGCACGGCCGCGGCCCCGCCGTCGTCCCGCCGCAGCCGTGCCGACGTGCCGCCGGGGACATGAGGAGGCCGCCGGGCGGATCGACGTGCGATCCGCCCGGCGGCCGGGGGTGATGACATGGTCGGCTGGTCGGTCGGCGTGCGGGGAGGCGGTCAGGCCGCCTGCTGCTCCGACTTGCGAGGGCGGCCACGACCCCGCTTGCGTGCCACGACCACCCCGTCGACGAAGACCTCTCCGCCCCACACGCCCCACGGCTCGGAGCGGTCCAGCGCTCCGGCCAGGCAACCGGCCTGCAGCGGGCACGAGCGGCACAGGGCCTTGGCCTGCTCCACCTGCGTCGTGTGCTCGGCGAACCAGAGCTCGGGGTCGTGGGTGCGGCAGGGCAGCAGCTCGGTGAGCTGCCGATCGATCTCGGCCGCCTCGGCCGGGGTCTGTGCCACGGGTTGGTGCGGTGTCCAGCGGCTCGCGCCACCGGCGGGGGTCGCGTCGAGCAGCCGCTCGTCCAACAGCTGTGCGAGACGCACGATGGTCCTCCGTCAGGTCCTGGGGTGTGGTGAACGTCGTTGTTCAGGACCTGCGGACGACCCCCTGCTGTCAGGGGGCCGGATCGTCCGGCCGGTGAGGGCCGAGTTCCCGGTGAGGAATGACGAAGGCCGCGGGTCCCGAGTGGACTCCGCGGCCTGGATCGGTCAGCTGACCGGACATCTCCAGGATGCGGAGCGGGATGCGAGATCGACGAGAGCAGTGCCTGCTCCGTGGCGCGTGCGAAGGCGCACAGCCGGCTCGAAGCCACGCAGGGCAGAGTTCTCCCCCGTCGCGATACCGGTCGCGCCGATGTTCCGCTTCATGATGTCCATCTCTTCCCACCTCCTCATCTGTCTCGGGCCCCGCACCTCTCGGTGGGCGCCGCAACGAACTCGGTCACCACGAGCATAGACCGGGCCGGGCGGCACGCCACATCTTTTTTCGAGATTTTCTTCGCGATCTTCGTCGGGAGGCTCACGCACCCTCCACCGAGCCCGCCACGAGGGCCAGCAGCGTCTCACCGTACCGGTCGATCTTCGCCGGTCCGATGCCGTTGATCTGGGCCAGCTGCGCCGTCGACGCCGGCCGCAGCTCGGCGATCGCCGCCAGCGTCGCGTCCCCCAGGACCGTGTACGCCGGCTTGTCCGTCTCCCGCGCCACCGACGTGCGCCACTCGCGCAGCGCGTCGAACAACGCGACGTCGGCCTCGCCGGTCAGCTGGGCGCGGGCCTGACCGCGGGGGGCCCGCCCGCCGCCGGAACGCCCCCGGCCCCGTCCGTCGTCGGGCCACAGGCCGTCCAGGAACCGGGTGCGCTTGCGGCTCGCGCGCCCGCCGGGGTTGCGCGAGCGCGCGTAGGACAGCTCGAGGTGCTCCCGTGCCCGGGTGATGCCCACGTAGAGCAGGCGCCGTTCCTCGGCCACGCCCTCGTCCGTCTCCACCAGCGAGATCGGCATCAGTCCTTCGTTCATGCCCGCCAGGAAGACCGCGTCCCACTCCAGGCCCTTCGCGGCGTGCAACGAGGCCAGGGTGACGCCCTCGACCGTCGGGGCGTGCTGGGCCGCGGCGCGTTCGGCCAGCTCGTCCACGACCGTCTGGAGCGTGGCCGGTGCGTCCGGCGGCGCGGCGGCCGCCAGGTCGTCCGCGAGCCCGACCAGCGCCCGCATCGCCTCCCACCGCTCCCGTGCCGCCCCTCGGGCGGCCGGGGGCTCGGTGGACCAGCCGGCAGAGACGAGCACGTCGCGCACCTGCTCCGGCATCGGCTGGTCGGGGTCGGCGGACCGGGCGGCGCCGCGCAGCAGCACGACGGCGTCACGCACGTCCCGCCGCGTGAAGAAGCGCTCGCCGCCACGCACCTGATAGCTCACCCCGGCGTCCGAGAGGGCCGACTCGAACGACGCGGACTGGGCGTTGGTCCGGTACAGCACGGCGATCTCGCTGGGCCGCACCCCGTCCGCGACGAGCCGTGCGGCACGGGCGGCGACGCCGGCAGCCTCCGCCTCGTCGTCGTCGTACGTGGTGAAGGACACCGGCGGCCCGGCCGGACGCTGGGCGACCAGCTCCAGCGCGCCGGCGACCCGGCCCCGGCGCAGCAGGTCGTTGGCCAGGTGCACCACCTGCGGCGTCGAACGGTAGTCCCGCACCAGCCGGATCACCTGGGCGTCGGCGTACGTGCGCGTGAAGTCCAGCAGGTAGTGCGGCGTCGCGCCGGTGAACGAGTAGATGGTCTGGGACGGGTCGCCGACGACGCAGAGCTCGCGCCGCCCGCCCAGCCACTGGTCGAGCAGGAACTGCTGCAGCGGGGAGACGTCCTGGTACTCGTCCACCACGAAGTGCCGGTACTGCGAGCGCACCTGGTCGCCCACGTGCGGGTGCGAACCGAGCATGTCGGCCAGCATCAGCAGCACGTCCTCGAAGTCGATGACCCCCCGCTCGGTCTTGACCTCCTCGTAGGCGGTGACGAGGCGGGCGACCGTCTGGTGGTCGTAGCCCGACGGCGCGGGGCGGTCGTCCGCGGCGGCCGCGGCGACGTAGTCCTCGGCCGTGACCAGGGAGACCTTGGCCCACTCGACCTCGCTGGACAGGTCGCGCACCGCCACCCGGTCGACGCTCGCGCCGATCCGCCGCGCGGCCTCGGCCACGGCGGGGGCCTTGTGCTCGAGGATCTGCGGGGGCGCGCCGCCGACGATCCGTGGCCAGAAGTACCCGAGCTGGCGCAGGGCCGCGGCGTGGAACGTGCGCGCCTGGACGCCCGCGACCCCGAGCGCGCGCAACCGGGTCCGCATCTCCCCGGCGGCGCGCGCGGTGAACGTCACCGCCAGCACCGACGTGGGCGGGTACGCCCCCGTGCGCACCCCGTAGGCGATCCGGTGCGTGATCGCCCGCGTCTTGCCGGTGCCCGCGCCGGCGAGCACGCAGACGGGTCCCGCCAGGGCCAGGGCGACGTCGCGCTGGTCCGGGTCCAGCGCGTCGAGGATGGCGTCGGGATGAACCGGGGCGTCCGGGGAGTTGGTCGCAAGAGACATCGTCTGCGATTGTCGCAGCCGAGACCGACACCGACCCCCGGTATCCACAGGAGGCCCCGAGATGACCGCCACGCCGACCCTGCCCGACCGCGGCACCATCACCATGTACTCGACGACCTGGTGCGGGTACTGCCGTCGGCTGCGCACGCAGCTCGACTCGGAGGGCATCGGCTACACGGTGATCGACATCGAGGACGACCCGGCCACCGCCGAGTTCGTCGAGCAGGTCAACGGCGGCAACCGCACGGTCCCGACCGTCGTCTACCCGGACGGCTCCGCCGCGACCAACCCGTCCCTGGCGGACGTCAAGGCCGCCCTGGCCTGAACGGCCCCGTCGTCACCGGGCGCCCGGCGTCACCAGGCGCCCGGCAGCTCACCGCCGAACCACTCCTCGATGAGCGACCGCGCGATCGAGTGCCGGCCGGGCAGCCCGACCTCCCCCGATGCGGCGGCCGCGTGCAGCTCGTCCCGGGTGAACCAGCGCGCGTCGGTGACCTCCTCGTCGTCGGTCGTCACCGCGGTGCCCACCGCGCGGGCGCGGAAACCCAGCATCAGCGAGGCCGGGAACGGCCACGCCTGCGAGCCGCGGTAGACGACGTCGCCCGGCCCGGTCCCGACCACGACGCCGGACTCCTCCGCGACCTCGCGCCGCACCGTGTCCTCCAGCGACTCCCCCGCCTCGACGAAACCCGCCAGCGTGGAGTAGCGACCCTCGGGCCAGCGGGCGGCGTGGCCCAGCAGCAGCCGGTCCGCATCGTCGACGACCGCCATGATCACGGCCGGGTCGGTCCGCGGGTAGGTGCGCCGGTCGTCCACCGGGCACCGGCGCTCCCACCCGGCCTGGCCCACCTGCGTCGGCGTACCGCACACCGCGCACAACGGGTGGGTCGTGTGCCACCCGGCCAGCGCGACGGCCTCGACGGCCAGCCCGTGCACCAGCACCGTGCGGTCGTCGTCGGCGTCGAGCGCCGCCGCCTGCGCCCGGGTGATCTCCCGCAGCCCCGCCCAGCCGTCGGTCCCGGCGGGCGGCGCGGGCTCGCCGGACCCGCCCGGCGCGGACGCGTCGGGAAGCACGAGGCCCAGGTAGGTGGCGTCGTCGTCCTCACCGAGATGCAGCCACAGCCCGTCCGGCAGACCGGCGGGCGGCATAAGGGCCGCATGCGGAGCCTGCGGGTCGACGACGGCGAGGCGCCCGCGGTGCAGGACCAGCACCCGGGTGGTGGGTACGGCCAGCGACGTGCCGATCAGATCGGGATCGGCGCGGCGGTGCGCGGCGCGGTCGTGCCGGGTACGGGAGAAGGGCAGCTCGAGCGGGTGCACGTCTGCGACCGTACGGCACCTCTGCGGCACAGGCTCCGCCGCGGACGGGACGCCGCCGCGGACACGCCCTGGGACGCAGCGCTGCGCCGCGGCGTCGCCGGACTACGGTGAGCCTGTGCCCCGCAGCCCGCTCGCCCTCGCCGCACTGTCGACGGCCGCCGTACCCGGCCTCGATGCGCGATCCGTGCACCCCGAGGACCTGCCGGGCGACTACGACGTCGCGATCGTCACCACCGGCGAGGGCGAGGAGTGGATGGTGCGTGCCCCGGCGACGGCGCTGGCCGGTGCCGCCCTCGAGGCGGAGATCGAGCTGCTCGAGTCGCTGCACCTCTACGTCGAGGCCGGTGTGCTGCCGTTCTCGGTGCCACGGATGGCCGGGTCGGCGCTGCTGCCCGAGGGCGGCCGCGCCGTCGTCCACCGGCGGCTGACCGGATCACCGCTGGACGTGTCCGCCCTGCGCCCCGGTCCGGGGCTCGCCGCCGACCTGGGCCGCACCCTCGCGGCGGTGCACGAGCTGCCCGTCGCGGTGGTCGAGGCCTGCGGGCTGCCGTCCTACACCGCGGCCGAGTACCGCGAGCGCCGCCTGGTCGAGCTCGACGAGGCCGCCGCGACGCGCCGGGTGCCCGCCACCCTGCTGCGCCGCTGGGAGACCGCGCTGGAGGACGTCGGGCTGTGGCGGTTCCAGCCGGTGGTGGTCCACGGCGACCTCGCGCCCGACCAGGTGCTCGTCACGGGCCAGCGGGTCACCAGCCTGGCCGGCTGGTCCGAGGCGCGGGTGGCCGACCCCGCCGACGACCTGGCCTGGCTGCTCGCGGCGGCCCCTCCGGACTGCGTGGACGCCATCATGGAGGCCTACCAGCTGCGGCGGACCGAGATCACCGACCCCCGGCTGGTGGACCGGGCGCTGCTGGTCGGCGAGCTGGCGCTGGCGCGCTGGCTGCTGCACGGGGTGCGGCGGCGCCTGCCCGACGTCGTCGCGGACGCGGAGTCGATGCTGGCGGACCTGGACGAGGCCACCCGCGAGGACAGCACCGCCTGAGGCGCAGGTGCAGCGCAGCGCAACCGCAGCCTCCGGCGACGGCCACCGTGCTAGGCGCCCCGGACCAGCGCCTCCAGGCCGGCCTCGTCGAGCAGCTCGGTCGGACGGACCGTGGTGCCCGAGGACACGTAGACGAACGCTGCGCCGACCTTCTCGACCGGCAGCCCGGACCATCGTGACCAGGCGAGCCGGTAGGCGGCGAGCTGCACCTCCCGCTGCGCCCGCTCGTCGGGGTCGCGGGGTTCGCGGCCGGTCTTCCAGTCCACGACGACGACGGCGGGCGGCTCGCCGGGAGCAGGCTCGGGTGCGTCGGGGTCGACGAACACCGCGTCCATGCGTGAGCGCACCATGACACCGGCGACGGGCGTCTCGACGTCCTGCTCGACGGCGACGGGTGTGAGCGCGGCCCACGGCGTCCGTTCGAACCCGGCACGCAGGTCCTCCAGGGCGAGGTCGGTCCCATCGGCCGGGTCGTCGGCACCGGGCAGGTCGTCGACGTCCATCAGGGAGGCCTCGGAGTAGTACTGCTCGATCCAGGCGTGGAAGAGGGTCCCGCGGCGGGCGTGCACGGTCGGCTCGCTGGGCACGGGCCGGCGGAGCTGGCGGGCGAACTCGTCGCGGTCGTGGGCCAGGCGCACCAGACCCGACGCCGAGAGGTGGGCGGGCATCTCGACGGAGGGGCCCTCGTGCTCGGCACGCTCCGCCAGCAGGATCCGGGTGAGCTCGACGAGGTCGTGGCCGGCGTCGTCCGTCAGCACGCCCTCCGGCGGCTCGGTGCCCTCGTGCGCGGTCACGGCGACCCGGTCCGCGGTGGCGCGCAGGACGTCCCGGGCGGAGCCGCCGCCGGCATGACCCGCCCCCGGCAGACCGTCCGCGACCGGGGGGGTCGCGGCACCGTCGGCGACCTCGGCGCCCGCCGCTGCGTCGGGAGCCGGCCAGACACCGGTGCGCTCGGTCTCGCCCCGCGGGTTCGACGTCTCGGCGTCCGGGGCGGGCTCCCAGCCGGCGGCGTCGACGAGGCCGGCCTCGGCCAGCTCGACCAGGAACGGGGAGATCCTGCGGGGCCGGGAGCCCGTCCCCCACCAGTGGGCGGTGCACAGCAGCTCGCGGCGGGCACGGGTGAACGCGACGTAGGCGAGACGTCGTTCCTCGCGGAGCTGGTGCGCGCCGGCGTCCAGGACGAACTCCTCGCGCCGGGCCATCAGGTCCTTGGTGTCCACCGCGGCGTCGACAGTGAACGCCGGCAGGTCGTCGGCGTCGCCGCGCAGGTGGTACGGCAGCGCCCCGAGGTCGGACAGCCAGGCGCTGTCGGTCCGTCCCCGGGACGACTCGGCACTCGTCGGGAAGATCCCGTCGACCAGGCCCGGGACGGCGACGACGTCCCACTCGAGCCCCTTGGCGGCGTGGGCGGTGATGATCTGCACGGCGTCCGGGTCGGGTTCACGCACGGGCATGTCCAGGCCGCGCTCCTGGTCGTCGGCGACCCCCAACCAGGCGAGGAACGCGCCCAGCGTGGCGACGTCGGCCGACTGCGCGAAGCTCGCCGCGACGTCCCTGAAGGCGTCCAGGTGCTCCCGACCACGCCGGCTGACGCCCTCCGCGGCCGTCGCGCCGCCGGAGGCCACCAGGGCGTCGGCGAGCAGCTCGGCCGTGGCGACCTCGACGTCGAGGCCCAGGGCACGCTCTGCGGTGACGACCAGCTCGGGCAGCGACAGGTAGGTCAGGGAGCGCAGCTCGCGCAGGAGGCGTGCGAGCGCGGTGAGGCGGGTGTGACCGTCCGCCGAGAGGACCCGGCCGTCGTGGGCGGGACGGCCGGGTTCCGGCAGGTCGTCCAGCGCGTCGACGATGGATCGGTGGTCGACCACGTCCCCCTCGACGACGGTCGCCTCCCCGGCGTCGTCGTCAGCGCGGGGGGCGTCCGTACCGTCCGGGCCGGCGCCGGGCGACCGGCGGCGGGGCGCGTCCCGCCGCGCCAGGTCGGCGGCCCGGGAGCCGAGGGCGTGCAGGTCGGCAGCCCCGAGATTCACCCGGGGCCCGGTCAGGAGCCGCAGCAACGAGTCCCCCCGCGACGGGTCGTGCACCGCCTCCAGCAGCGCGACGACGTCCACGACCTCGGGGGTGGTCAGGAGCCCGCCCAGCCCCACGACCTCCACCGGCAGCCCGCGGCGGCGCAACGCCGTCTCGATCGCCGGGAACTGGGACCGGACGCGGCACAGCACGGCGGCCGTGACGCGGTCGGAGGAGTCCGGCCGTGCGGCCCGGCGCCAGCGGGCCGCCACGAAGTCCGCGACGGCCTCCGCCTCCTCCTCCAGCGTCGCCGCGACGTGGGCGGCCACGGCCCCCGGACCGGCATCACGACGCAGGTCGAGCGGCGGGACCCGCACTGCCGTCGAACCCGCCGTCTCGCGCAGCGGTCCGGCCGCGACGTTCGCCGCGGTCAGGACCGCGGCGTCGTTGCGCCACGAGGTGCTCAGGTAGCGCACCGCGGCCGCCCCGCCGTCGACGTGCCGGAACCGGTCGGGGAACCTCGCGAGCCCCGACGCCGAGGCACCGCGCCACCCGTAGATCGACTGGTGCGGGTCGCCCACCGCCGTCACCGCGTGCCCGCCGCCGTACAGGCCGGCGAGCAGCTCCACCTGGGCGTAGCTGGTGTCCTGGTACTCGTCGAGCAGCACCACGCGGAAGCGGGAACGCTCGGCCGCCCCGACGGCCGGCACGGCCCGGGCGAGCTCGGCCGCGAACGCGACCTGGTCGCCGAAGTCGAGCGAGTCGGAGTTCCGCTTGCGGCGGCGGTACTCGGCCACCACGTCCAGCAGGCGGGCACGCTCGGCCACCGACGCGACGAGCTTCTCGACCTCGCGGGTGCGCTGCCGCTGCCGCGGACCGAGCGGCAGGGCCTCGAGGCGGTCGACCAGAGCGACCAGCGCCTCACGCGCCGTGGCCACGTCGAGCAGGTGCTCACCGAGCGCACCCGACAGGGACAGGACCGCCTTGACCACCGTGCTGACCGCCTTGTCGGTGCCCAGGTCACCGTCCCAGGACTCCACCACCTCGGCGGCGAGCTGCCACTGGTTCGCCTCGCCGAGCAGCCGCGACCCGGGCTCGACGCCCAGGCGCAGCCCGTGGTCGGCGACGAGCGAGGCGGCGTAGGCGTTGTACGTCGCGATCGTGGGACGGGCGAGCAGGTCGAGGTCGGCGGCCGACCGTCCTCGTGCCCGCGCGAGCTGGGCCAGGCGCGACTGCACGCGCGTGGACAGCTCGCCGGCGGCCTTGCGGGTGAACGTCAGCCCGAGGACCTCCTCCGGTTCCACCCTGCCGTTGGCGATGAGCCAGACCACGCGTGCCGCCATCGTCTCGGTCTTCCCGGACCCGGCCCCGGCCACGACCAGCACCGGGTCCAGCGGCGCCTCGATGACCGCGACCTGCTCCGGGGTGGGCGCGGGACGCCGCAGCAGCGCGGCGATGTCCAGCGCGGACAGCCCTGCCGACGGTGCCGCGTCCGCCGTCGGCTCGGGCACGTCGAGCGCGGGAAACCCGAGCTGCGCGCTGCGCCCCGGCGCGCCGAGCGCCGCCCAGTCGACGCCGTCGAGCGGCTGCTCCTCCTCCCGCCGGGGCTCGGGGTGCTGCGGCGTCGTCACGAGATCACGCTCCGTCCTTCGGGCTGCACGGGGCAGCTGCGGCGCACCGGGCACATGCTGCACAAGTCGTTCTCCCGGGCCGTGAACGCGGAGGCCGCCATCGTGTCGGCGGCCTGCTCCACCAGCGCGCGCGCCCAGCTCGACCCGTCGGGCGCCGGGTCGAGCGAGGGTTGGGTGCGCAGCGACGGCCCCTTGGTGTCGGTGCCGACGAACACCAGCCGCGCCCCGGTGGTGCGGGTCCCGGGGGGAAGGTCGAGCGCGCCCTCGGTGACGGCGAGCTGGTAGGCGCCGAGCTGGGGGTTCTCCGCGGCCTTGTCCTTCGAGGGGGCCGACCGTCCGGTCTTGAGGTCGGCCACGGAGACGGCGTCCTCCCCGTCGCGCTCGACCCGGTCGATCTTGCCCCGCAACCGGGCGCGGCCGACCTCGAGGTCGAACGCGGGCTCGATCAGCAGCGGCTCGCCGGCGTCGGCCGTGTAGACGGCGAGCCGCTCGACCATCGCCTCGGCCCGCCGCCGCAGCTGCCGCGTGGGCCAGCCCTCGGGGAGCGCGAGCTCCGGCCAGCGCCGGTCCAGCTCCGCGCGCAGCACCGTCAGCGGGGCCGCCGGGTGCTCCTCGGCGATGCTGTGCACCAGCGTGCCGAGCGTCTGGTGGGTCGCGTCCGGGGCGGTGCCACCGGCGGACTCGAACGCCCAGCGCAGCGCGCAGGTCGTCACCGTGTCCACCTTCGACGGCGAGACCGTCACCTCGTCGTCCCGCCCCCACAGCGGGCCGTCGCTGGACGCGGGCTCGACGCCGTACCAGGTGCGAGGATCGGCCTCCGCCACCCCTGCCTCGGCGAGGTGGACCAGCAGGGACGCCGCGACGTCGGCACGCGGGTCGTCGACCGCCGCCGGGCCGGCCGGGCCCCGCTCCGCCGCGCCGTCGGCGAGACGCGCCGTCGCCTCGCGCACCAGCTCGGCCCGGGCGGCGGCGACCACGCCGCGCAGGTCCAGCGGCGGGCCGACCGGGACACGCCGCGGGTCGGGACCCTCGGGGTCGCCGTCCCCGCGCGGAGCGACGAGGTCGCAGAACACCGACGGGGAGTCCTCGGCGTCCTCGACCGCCGTCACGAGCAGGCGCCGCCGCGCCCGGGAGGTCGCCACCGCGAAGGCGCGCAGCTCGTCGGCGAGCACCTGGGCGCGCGCCTCCTTGCCGACGCCGTGGGCGTCCCGGGCCCGGCCGGCGAGCAGCTCCACCAGGGCCTGCGACCCCAGCAGCGAGTCCCGCAGCCGCAGGTCCGGCCAGACTCCGTCCTGCACCCCGGCCACGACCACGACGTCCCACTGCCGGCCGGCGGCGCCCGCCGGCGTCAGCGCCTCGACGGCACGGGCACCGGTGGCGGCAGCCGCGAGGGAGTCCGCCGGCAGGTCCTGCGAGGCGAGATAGTCGACGAACGCGGCGACCGGCGCCCCCGGCATACGCTCCACGTACGTCTCGGCCGCGCGGAACAGGGCCAGCACGGCGTCGAGGTCCCGGTCCGCGCGCACGCCCGCGGGACCGCCGGCCAGCGCCAGGTCCCGCCAGCGCTCCGCCAGCCCCGTCGCCGCCCAGACGGCCCACAGCACCGTCTGGGCGGTGGCCCCCTCGACGCCGGCACCGGCCCGACCGGCGGCGAGCACGCGAGCCACCGCCACCGGCCCCCGCCGCACGGCCGACGGCAGCGTGGCGGCGCGGTCGGGGTCCGCGAGCACCTCGACGAGCAGCGCGTCGGAGGACCGCCCGCCCCCGCCGGAGAGCTCCTCGGCGCGCAGGGCCCGGCGTAACCGGCGCAGCGAGACCGCGTCCAGCCCGCCGACCGGGGACGTCAGCAGCAGCGCGGCCGTCTCGGCGTCCAGCGCGGGCAGCGGCTCGGGTGCGGGCCCGCCGGCGTCCTCGGATCCCGCTTCCGGCGCCGGCGGCCGCAGCTCGGCGAGCATCCGGTCGACGCCGGCCGGCCCCGCGCACACGCGCAGCGCGGCGAGCAGCGGGACGACGGCGGGCTCGTCGCGCAGCGGGACGTCCGACCCGAGCAGCGCCACCGGCACGGAGGCCGCCACGAGGTCGCGGCGCAACGAGGCCAGCCGGTCGCCGCTGCGGGCCACCACGGCCATGCGTTCCCAGGGGGTGCCGTGCAGCAGGTGCTCGGCGCGCAGCTCGCGGGCGACGTACGCCGCTTCCTGCGCGGTCCCGGCCAGCACCGCGACGTCGACCCGGGGCGCGGCCTCGTCGCCGCCCACCGCCCCGTCCTCCTCCTCGGGGCTCTGCTCCGGGCGCGCCGCCGCGCCACGGTGGAGCGCCCCGGAGACGGTGGCGACGCGCGCGGTGACGGCGCGGGTGACCGCGCGCAGCGCCTCGGGCTGCCGCCACGAGGTGCCGAGGACGACCGTGCGGGCGTCGAAGGCGCCCACCTCGCCGGGCCGCGCCGCGGCACGCCCGACGAGCCCCGGCGCGGCGCCGCGGAAGCCCTGCACCGCCGCGTCCGGGTCGGCCAGCAGCACCAGCCGCGCGCCGGCGTCGTGCAGCACCCCGAGCAGGCGGGCGGTCGCGACCGTGGACTCCTGGTGGTCGTCCACGACCACCAGGTCCCACGTCGGCGCCGGGACGCCGGGCACCACGTCCTCCCACTCGGCCAGGGTCCGCGCGGCCTCGTCGACGACGACGGCCGGGTCGTAGCGCGCGCCGGCGTCCGGGGTCCCCGTGCGCAGCGCCGTGACGTCGAGGTACTCCTCGTACAGGCGCGCGGCGAGCTCCCACTCCGCCCGCTCGTGACGCCGCCCCAGCTCGGCCAGGTCGACCGGGGCCAGGCCGCGCTCGGCGGCGCGCATCAGCAGGTCGCGCAGCTCCTGCCGCAGCCCGCGCAGGCCCAGCGAGTCCTCCGGGAGCCCGTCCGGGAGCGGCAGGGGGCCGCCCTCCCCCGCGAGATGTCCCTCCAGCAGCTCGGTGAGCACCAGGTCCTGCTCCGGGCCCGAGACCAGCGTGGGCGGCGGCTCGCCGAGCGCACCCGCGCACGTGCGCAGCACCGAGAAGGCCGCGGAGGCGGCGGTGCGGACCATAGGGGCCCCGATCGTGCGCCCCGCCGCGGCGGCCACCTCGTCGCGGAGCCGTGCCGCTCCCCGCCGCGACGCCGACAGCACCAGCACGCGCGACGGGTCGTACCCCGCGGCGACCGCCCGGACGGCCACCTCCCGCGCGACCGTCGTCTTACCGGTGCCCGGCGCTCCCACCACGAGCGTGGCCGGCGCGGACAGGCCGCTCTCGACGGCGGCGACCTGCGTGCTGTCCAGGGTCCGGGTGACCCCGCCGTCCGGGACGGGGGCCGGTGGCACGAGGCGGACCGTCGGTCGGTCGGTGGCGGTGGCTGACATCGAGGAGATTCGACCACGGGCCACCGACACGCCGCCTGCACGCCCCGTGCCGCGTTCACCCTGCGCGGACGGGGCGACTGACGTGGCGCCGTCGTGCATAGGATCGGGGCAGTCCGTATCACCCGGCGTCGCCACGCGGCGCCTCGCTCAAGGAGTCAACGTGGAGATCACGATCGGTGTGCAGAACCTGAACCGCGAGCTCGTGGTCGAGACCGACCAGAGCGCGGAGGACGTCGCCAAGGCGGTCCGCAAGGCTCTCGACGGCGGCGGCGTGCTGGAGCTCAACGACTCCAAGGGCCGCCAGATCATCGTCCCGACGGCGACCCTCGGCTACGTCGAGATCGGCAGCGGCGACCAGCGTCCCGTCGGCTTCGGCTCCCTCTGACCCGGAGGGCCGCGCCGGTCGGCGCGGCCCCGCGGCTCAGGCGGCCAGCCGCAGCCGGTCCATCCGCCGCGTGTGCTCGGCGGTGAGCCGTGCGACCAGCCAGTGCCGCGCGGCGTCGCGGCCCACCACGCCGTCGGCGTCGAGCGCCCGGGCGGCGGGCTCGCTCAGGTCGGTCAGCGCCGGGTGATCGTCCAGCAGGGACGTCACCAGGTTGAGCGACTCCCCGACCACGCGGCGGCCCCACAGCGCCAGCCGGGACGCCAGGACGTCGTCGGCCGCACCCAGCCGGACCAGCACGGCCAGCGCCTCGGCGTCCGCCCCTGCGGCTCCGACCGGACCGGGCGCCGGCCGGTCCAGGACCTCCCGCAGCCGCCGGGCCGGCCCGCCGGTCGCCCCTGCCGCGAGGGTGCGGCACAGGTCCTGCGCCACCCCGTGCCCGACCACGCCCTTGAGCAGTCCCTCGGCCCAGTCCTCCGTGGCGGTGCGCGTGTCGAACTCCACCAGCGCGTGCTCGAACGGACCCATCACGAGCGCCGCACCCGCGACACCCCCGCCGGGGACGACCAGCTCCACCAGGTCGTGCTGGCGTTCCAGCGCCCGCTCGGCGCCGTCGGCGAGCGCCTGCCGCGTGGCCAGGTCCGGGGCGTCCACCGACCGGGCGGCCAGCAGCCCGAACTCCGCCAGCTCGGTGTAGGCCGCGATGCCGACCACCTCCAGGACCGCGGGGGGCACGGACGGGTCGACGACGACGTCGGGCACGGGGTGGCTGCTCACCGCTCCAGGATAGGGGCGGACACGATCGCGTGACGCACGCCTCCCGCCCGATCGCGGCATGGTCCTATACCATGACCCTGTACCTCGGTTGCCCGGTCGTCTCGATGCTGACCTGACGCGCACCTGCGCGACGATAATTCGCGATCGGCTGCCGACCACCTCGGCGCGGCGTGAGATCCGCGGCCTGACCCTGTGGTCCGTCGCGCCGACGACATGTGAAGGCACCAGTGACCACCACCGACCTCACCGCCGACGACGCCGCCCAGGCGCCGACCGGCTCCACCAGCGCCGCCGACTACTCGTCCGCGGCGGCCATCCAGGCCCAGGACGTCAGCTTCGCGGACTTCGGCGTCCGCACGGAGATCGTCCGGGCGCTCGCCGACGCGGGCATCACCCACCCCTTCCCGATCCAGGCGATGACGCTGCCGGTCGCCCTGCAGGGCCACGACATCATCGGCCAGGCGAAGACCGGCACGGGCAAGACCCTCGGCTTCGGCGTCCCGCTGCTGCACCGCGTCGTCGCCCCGGGCGAGCCCGAGTTCGACCGGCTGCCCGCCCCGGGCAAGCCGCAGGCCGTCGTCGTGGCCCCGACCCGCGAGCTCGCCTCGCAGGTGGCCCGCGACCTGGAGACCGCCTCGAAGCACCGCGCCGTCCGGATCCTGCAGATCTACGGCGGCCGCGCCTACGAGCCGCAGATCGAGGCGCTGAACACCGGCGTCGAGGTCGTCGTGGGCACCCCCGGCCGCATGGTCGACCTGCTCAACCAGGGACACCTCAGCCTGGCGCGCGCCGCGACGGTCGTGCTCGACGAGGCCGACGAGATGCTCGACCTCGGGTTCCTGCCCGACGTCGAGCGGATCCTGTCGCGCACTCCCGCCGTCCGGCACACCATGCTCTTCTCGGCCACCATGCCCGGTCCCGTCGTGTCGATGGCCCGCCGCTACATGTCGCAGCCCACGCACATCCGCGCGGCCGACCCGGACGACGACGGCGCCACCGTCAAGAACACGCGCCAGGTGGTCTACCGTGCCCACGCGCTCGACAAGGTGGAGGTGCTGGCCCGGATCCTGCAGTCCGAGGGCCGCGGCCGCACCATCGTGTTCGCCCGCACCAAGCGCACCGCCGCGAAGGTCTCCGACGAGCTGCGCACCCGCGGCTTCGCCGCCGGCGCCATCCACGGCGACCTCGGCCAGGGCGCTCGCGAGCAGGCGTTGCGTGCCCTGCGCCACGGCAACATCGACGTGCTGGTCGCCACCGACGTCGCCGCCCGCGGCATCGACGTCACCGACGTGACGCACGTGATCAACTACCAGTGCCCCGAGGACGAGCGCACCTACCTGCACCGCATCGGCCGCACCGGTCGCGCGGGCAACAAGGGCACGGCCATCACGTTCGTGGACTGGGACGACGTCCCCCGCTGGCAGCTCATCAACAAGGCGCTCGACCTCGGCTTCCCCGAGCCGGTCGAGACCTACTCCTCCTCACCGCACCTGTTCACCGACCTCGGCATCCCCGAGGGCACCACGGGCCGCCTGCCCCGCTCGAAGCAGCAGCTCGGCGGTCTGGACGCCGAGGAGCTCGAGGACCTCGGCGAGACCGGCAAGCGCACGGGCGGCGGGCGCGACGGCGGCCGTCCCGGTGGTCAGCAGCGCGGCGGCTCCGGCCGGGGCCGGGACGGCGGCCGCGGCCGCGGTGGCCAGGGTCGCGGCGGCTCGGGTGGCGGCCAGGGCCGCGCCGACGAGGGCCGACGCTCCGCCCCGCGGTCCGACG
The DNA here is from genome assembly GCF_044769875.1 of Isoptericola aurantiacus. Taxonomy (NCBI): domain Bacteria; kingdom Bacillati; phylum Actinomycetota; class Actinomycetes; order Micrococcales; family Promicromonosporaceae; genus Isoptericola; species Isoptericola aurantiacus. The sequence goes on along the minus strand of NZ_JBJBAE010000001.1, from coordinate 1,178,978 downwards.
GCGGTTCGCGCTCCGGCGAGCGGAGCGCGTCCGGCGAGCGGAGCGCGTCCGGCGAGGCGGGCGCGGGCCAGCGCCGTCGGCGGCGTCGCCGCCGCAGCGGAGGTTCCGGCCCGCAGGCCGGCGGCTCGCCGTCGTCGTCCGAGAGCTGACCCGCCGCGACGTCGCGTCGCACCGAGGGCGGGCCGCCGGGTACTCCCGGCGGCCCGCCCTGTGTCGTACCCCGGCCGTACCGTGGAACCGTGCAGCTCAGCTTCTCGGCACCGCTGTGGCAGTGGCAGGCCCGGCAGGACGACGCCTGGTGGTTCGTCACCGTGCCGCCCGACGAGTCCGACCTGATGGACGACCTGCCGCTCCCACCGCGGGGGTTCGGCTCGATCCGCGTGCGCGTCACGGTCGGCGCGACCACGTGGCAGACCTCGGTGTTCCCCTCCAAGGAGCAGCAGTGCTACGTGCTGCCGATGAAGAGGTCGGTGCGCCGCGCGGAGGGGCTGGAGCCCGGCGCTCCCGTGCGCGTCACGCTGGAGACGGTCGACGTCTGAGCCGCTGCTACGCCGTCTGGACGAACTCGATGACGGCGTCGGCGATCTGCTGCACGGCGATCGCGGCGAGCAGGATGCCGGCGATCCGGGTGATGAGCGTGACGCCGGAGTCCTTGAGCACCCGGTGGAGCACCTCGGCGAACCGCATCGCCAGGTACAGCGAGACGTGCACCAGCACGATCGCCGCGGCGATCGCGACGACGGCCGGCAGACCCTCGTCCTGGGCCTGGGCCTGCTGGACGAACACCATGGTCGCGACGATCGCGCCCGGTCCGGCCAGCAACGGCGTGCCCAGGGGGACCAGGGCGACGTTCGCCCCCGGGGAGGCGGCCGTAGCCTCCCCGTTCTCGAAGTGCCCGGTGAGCAGCTGCATCGCCACGATGAGCAGCAGCAGACCACCGGAGGCCTGCAGCGCCGCGAGCGAGATGCCCATGTAGGCCAGGAGCTGCTGGCCGAACAGGGCGAACGTCACGATCACGCCGAACGCCACCGCCACGGCCTGCAGCGCGGCCCGGCTGCGCTGCTTGGCACCCATCGTGGACGTCAGCGCGAGGAAGACGGGGATGGTACCGGGCGGGTCCATGATGACCCACAGGGTCACGAAGGCCTGCGTGAAGAGCGTCAGGTCGATCACGTGGCTCACGGGCGCAGCACCTCCAGGCGTCCACGACGCTCGATCTCGGCCAGGACGTCGGCGTCGGTGGTGTGCTCCCCGATCCGGTTCAGCTTGCCCGTGCCGTGGTAGTCGCTCGATCCCGTCACCAGCAGGTCGAGCTCGGCGGCGAGCTCGCGCAGCCGGTCGCGGTCCGCGTCGCCGTGGTCGCGGTGGTCCACCTCGAGACCGGCCAGACCTGCCGCCGCCAGCTCCTCGATCGTCGCCTCGGTGACGACCCGCCCGCGCGCACCCGCGCGAGGGTGCGCCATGACCGGCACGCCACCGGCGGCCAGCACGGCGCGGACCGCGTCGGCGGTGTCCGGGGCGTAGTGCGGGACGTAGTAGGGCGCGCCGGGATGCAGCATCGTGGCGAACGCCTCGTCCCGGCTCGCCACCACGCCGGCGGCCACCAACGCGTCCGCGAGGTGCGGCCTGCCGACCGTGGCGCCGTCGTGCGTCTGCGCGACGACGTCGTCCCAGGTCAGCGGGAAGTCCTGGGCGAGCAGCGCGGTCATGCGCCGGGCCCGGTCCATCCGGTCGCCGCGGGTGCGGCCCAGCTCGTCCAGCAGCGCGGGGTGCTCCGGGTCGTGCAGGTAGGCCAGCAGGTGCACGCTGATCCCGCCGGCCGGCGTGGCGGCGCGCGTGGAGATCTCGACGCCGCGGACCAGTGCCACCCCGGTCCGCGCCACGGCCGCAGCGGCATCGGCCCAGCCCGCCGTCGTGTCGTGGTCGGTCAGCGCCACGGCGGTCAGGCCGGCCGCGGCCGCCGCCTCCAGCACCTGGCGGGGCGTGTCCGTCCCGTCGGACTCGCGCGAGTGGGTGTGGAGGTCGATCACCCGGTCAGTCTAGGGACCCGCGGACGGAGTCTCCGCACGGTCTCCACGACTCCGTCGGGTTCCGCACGCCGACGGCGCGGACGACGAGGGCACGATGGACCGGATGAGCTCACTGCTGGCCGACATCGCCCCGCCCGCCGACTCCCTGCCCGGCGGGGAGGCCGCCGCGCCGCCCCTCGGCGTCGTCCTGGTGCACGGCATGCGGCAGGACGCCTCGGCCTGGGAGGCGCAGGTGGCCCACCTGGAGGCCGGCGGCCACCACGCCGTGCCGCTCGACCTGCCCGGTCACGGCACACGCCTGGCGGAGCAGTTCACCCTGGAACGAGCCTGGGCGCACATCGACGACGCCGTCGCCGATCTTCCCGAGGGCACCCCGGTCGTGCTCGTGGGCCAGTCGCTCGGGGGCTACGTGTCGCTCGGCTGGGCGGCGCGTCACGCCACGGCGGGCCGCGACGGCGGCGCCCGGCTGGCCGGCGTCGTCGCGTCGGGCTGCAGCACCGACCCGCTCGGCAAGCCGGTGGCCCTCTACCGCGGCGTCGCGGCGGGCATCGCCCGCGCCGGTGGCGCCGTGCGGCGGCGTGCCGACGGCGCGGAGTCGGGGAAGGGCCCCGCCCGTCCGGGCTGGGACCTCGTCACCGACGCGCTGGGCCAGCTCGCCGGGCGCTCGGTGCTGAGCGACGTGGCCGCGGTGCGGTCGCCCGTCTGGCTCCTCAACGGTGCCCGGTGCCATCTGCGCTGGCAGGAGCAGCGGTTCCTGCGCTCCGCCGCCAGCGGCGCCCTCGTCGTCGTCCCCCGCGTCGGGCACGACGTCCACCTGGAGGCCCCCGACGTGTACAACCGGGTCCTGACCCGGGCGCTGTCGGACTTCGCCCACCGCTGACGGCTCGCCGCCCGCACCGGTCCGGCGTGGTGCGAGACTGAGGGCATGAGCGACACCACCTCCGTCGACCAGGACGTCACCGAACGCGGGGACAACAGGTCCCAGCGCCCCCGGTCGGACGCCTTCAAGAACTTCATCACCTCCCAGTGGGGACCGCGGCCCGATCTCGGCGTGCGCCCGGACCGCTCCGTGCCGTTCACGGCGGCCCGGCGTGCACGGCTCTCCGAGCGCTTCGCCGGCACGCGCCTCGTGCTGCCCGCCGGTCCGCTCAAGCAGCGGTCCAACGACACCGACTACCGGTTCCGCCCGCACTCGGCGTTCGCGCACCTCACCGGCCTGGGCACCGACCAGGAGCCCGACGCCGTGCTCGTCCTGGACCCCACCGAGCCCGGCGGCGGTGACGACGGGTCCAACCACCACGCGCGGCTCTACGTCCGCCCCCTGGCGCCCCGCAACACCGAGGAGTTCTACGCCGACGCCCGCTACGGCGAGTTCTGGGTCGGCGCCCGGCCGTCGCTCGACGACGTCACCACCCTGACCGGCATCGAGGCACGCCACGTCGACGAGCTGGCCGAGGCGCTGGCCAAGGACGTGGGCTCCGACGGCGTGCGGGTGCTGGTGATCGCCGAGGCCGACGAGGAGATCGCCGCCCTCGTCGAGTCGATCCGCGCCGAGGCCGGGCTGGAGTCCGGCGCCGAGGAGCAGTCGGACGACTCGCTCGCCGAGGCGACCAGCGAGCTGCGGCTCGTCAAGGACGAGCTCGAGATCGAGCACCTGCGCACCGCCGTCGCCCGCAGCATCGACGGCTTCGAGGCCGTGGTGCTCGCGCTCCCCCGCGCCGTCGCCCACCGCCGCGGCGAACGGGTCATCGAGACGGTCTTCGACGCGAACGCCCGGCTCGAGGGCAACACCGTCGGCTACGAGACCATCGCGGCCGCCGGGGAGCACGCCACCACGCTGCACTGGATCACCAACGACGGCGTCGTCCGGTCCGGCGAGATGGTGCTGCTCGACGGCGGCGTGGAGGTCGACGAGCTGTACACGGCGGACGTGACCCGCACCCTGCCCGTGGACGGCACCTTCACCGACGTCCAGCGCCGCATCTACACCGCGGTGCTCGACGCCGCCGACGCGGCGTTCGCCGTGGCGAAGCCCGGTGCGAGGTTCCGCGACGTGCACGCCGCGGCCATGGAGGTCATCGCGGCGCGGCTCGAGGAGTGGGGCCTGCTGCCCGTCACCGCCGAGGAGTCCCTCTCCCCGGAGGGCCAGCAGCACCGCCGCTGGATGGTGCACGGCACCTCGCACCATCTCGGTCTGGACGTGCACGACTGCGCCCAGGCCCGCCGGGAGATGTACCTCGACGGCGTGCTGGAGCCGGGCATGGTGTTCACGATCGAGCCGGGCCTGTACTTCAAGGCCGACGACCTGGCCGTCCCGGAGGAGTACCGCGGCATCGGTGTCCGGATCGAGGACGACGTGCTGGTCACCGCGGACGGCAACGAGAACCTCTCGGCGGCGCTCCCCCGTCGCCCCGAGGACGTCGAGGCGTGGATGGCCGGCCTGCGCGGCTGACCTGCTGCCCGATGCGGCACATCGTTCCCGGTTCGGCAGGTTGATCTGCCGAACCGGGAACGACGTGCCGATTCCACGGGATCACGGCGCCGGCAGGAACCGCAGCGGCCGAACCTGCCGCCGCACGCCGGCGGGGAACCGGGAGAGCACTTTCTCCCCCACCCCGGTGACGGACTCTCCCGACATGACCCGCACGGGCAGGACTCCCGCCTCGTGGAGCGCGTCGGCGCGGCGCTTCTCGCGCAGCAGCTCCTGCGTGGCGTCGTGGCCAGGACGCACACCACCGTCGGTGTACTTGACCCTGCCGTCGAACTCGACATAGACCCCGTGCTCCTGCCAACCGAGGTCGCAGTGGTACGTCCGCCCCGCCGTCACGACCGGAGCCTGGGTCCGGGGTCTCGGCAGACCTGCTCGGAGGCAGATGTACCGCACCCACGACTCCCCGGGCGAGTCGGCACCACCGTCCACGTGGTCGAGCACCCATCGGGCCCGCCGGCTCCCGTTGACGCGCCCCCGCGCGTCGAGCAGGCTCCTGGCCCGGTCCAGGTCGAGGCTCGGCCACCGGCCCAGCGCGGAGTCGGCGATCACCAGCGCATCGAGCGGGTGGATCGTGACGGCGCAATCGACGAGAGTCCGGCCGAGGTCCGTCACCGGCAGTCCATCGATCTCCACCTGCTCCTGCGTCGGCACCACCCCGATGTGGCGGGCCAGGTCGGGGGCCGCACGGCTCGAAGGTCGGTACGCCTGAACCAGGTGCGTGCGGTCCGGCGCGCGCCAGAGCGCGCATCCCCAGAGGGCAGCCGCTGTCACGTGGCTGAAGGTGTGACCGGCACGGAGCTGGCGATGCACCGCGTGGGCCAGCAGGACCCGACGACGGCGCGCCCGTTCCTGCGGTGTTCGCGCGGTGTCCCGATCGCCCGTGTAAGCACCGGTGCGGATCCGCCGGAGCTCTCCTCGCGCGGCGGAACGGGCGAGCTCGGAGGGCTGGACCTCACGGGCCAGGATCAGGTCGTCGGGGCGGGGCATGTCCCCGAGGTTGGACCACGGCGGCCGTCCGGAGAGGCTCGGCCTTCGCAGCCTGTGGACCGACAGCAGCAACGGACCGTCTGTGGGTGCCGGAGACCCGGCTGTCGGTTCGGCACTGTGTTCCCGGTTCGGCACCATGAGTTGCCGAACCGGGAACACAGTGCCGAACCGCGGTCAGCGTCCCGGGGGCGGCGGGGCGTACGGGTCGTCCGGGTCGCCACCCGACGGCGGTGCCGCCGGCGTCGAGGCGCCCGACGGCGGCTGCTGGCCCTGGGTGGGCGGTGCGGGCGGCTGCGACTCACCGGAGCCCGGCCCGGTGGCCTGCGGGTGCGACGGGCCCTCGCCACCGGCCACCGAGGTGGTGGACGACCCCGCGGCCACCGGGTCACCCGCCGGAGGCTGACCGCCCGGGGTGCCGCCGCCGGGACGCATCGCGCCGTAGCGGGGGGCGCCGTCGGGGGTGGTCCACCGGGGGTCGGGGGCCGACGGCGCCGGGGCTGCCGGACGCTCCGGCTCCTTGCGCCGGCCCAGGCCGCTCGGGGAGTCCGCCAGCATCCGGCGCGCCTCCGCGGCCTGCTCCGTGGCGCACAGCAACGCGTAGGACGCCGCCACGATCTGCGACTGGGACGTGAAGTCCCGGCGCCCGCCGGTGAACGCGTAGGACAGCACGGAGAACATCAGCCCGAAGCCCGCGCCGAGCGCGAGGGCGACGAGCAGCACGCTGGTGTCGCCGCCGGCGAAGAACATCAGCAGCAGACCCACGAAGAACCCGAACCAGGCTCCGGACAGAGCGCCCGCCAGTGCCACGCGCCCGTAGGTCAACCGGCCGGTCACGCGCTCGACCATCCGCAGGTCGGTACCGACGATGGTGACGTGCTGGACGGGGAACTTCTCGTCGGAGAGGTAGTCCACGGCCTTCTGCGCCTCGAGGTAGGACTCGTAGGCGGCGACCTCGTCCCCCTGGGGCAGGGTCGGGACCCGGGGCACTGGGTTCGGGCGGCTCATGCTCATTCGCCCAGTATTTCGCACTGTGCGCCGGGGGGCCACATCCACGGGGACCTAGGATCGGGTCATGAGCACCACCGAGCTGGAGGCCCGCGTCCGCGACGCCCTGTCCGGGGTCCTCGACCCCGAGATCCGCCGACCCCTGACCGAGCTGGACATGATCCGCTCCGTCACCGTGGCCGCCGCGGGCGACGGCGCCGGTCCCGACGGCGCGCACGTCACCGTCGGGGTGGACCTGACCGTGGCCGGGTGCCCGATGAAGTCGACGCTGGTGCGAGACGTCACCACCGCCACCGAGGCGGTGGAGGGCGTGGCGAGCGCCGCCGTCGAGCTCGGTGTCATGACCGCGGAGCAGCGGCAGGGGCTGCGGTCCAAGCTCCGCGGCGGCGCCGGGGACCCGGTGATCCCCTTCGCCCAGCCGGGGTCGCTGACCAAGGTCTTCGCGGTGGCCTCCGGCAAGGGCGGCGTCGGCAAGTCGTCGGTGACCGCGAACCTCGCCGCCGCGATGGCCGCCGACGGACTGAGCGTCGGTGTCGTGGACGCCGACATCTACGGGTTCTCGATCCCCCGGATGCTCGGCGTGGACCGCCAGCCCACCCGGGTGGACTCGATGCTGCTCCCGCCGATCGCCCACGGCGTGAAGGTGGTCTCGATCGGGATGTTCGTGCCGAGCGGTCAGCCCGTGGTGTGGCGCGGCCCGATGCTGCACCGCGCGCTCGAGCAGTTCCTGGCCGACGTCTTCTGGGGCGACCTGGACGTGCTGCTGCTCGACCTCCCGCCCGGCACCGGGGACATCGCCATCTCCGTTGCGCAGCTGCTGCCCTCCAGCGAGATCCTGGTGGTCACCACCCCGCAGGCCGCGGCGGCCGAGGTCGCCGAGCGGGCGGGATCGGTGGCGACCCAGACCTCGCAGGGCGTCGTCGGCGTCGTGGAGAACATGTCCTGGCTGACCCAGCCGGACGGTTCGCGCCTGGAGCTCTTCGGGTCCGGCGGCGGCGAGCAGGTCGCCGCACGGCTGACCGATGCCGTGGGCACGGACGTGCCGCTCCTGGGCCAGGTGCCGCTGGACGTGGCGGTCCGCGAGGGTGGCGACAGCGGCACGCCCGTGGTGCTGACCGACCCGGAGGCACCGGGCGCGCGCGTCCTGCGCGACGTGGCCCGCGGGCTCGCCGGCCGTCGTCGCGGCCTGGCCGGACGCCGTCTCGACGTGACGCCGGTCAGCTGACGGACGCCGGTCCGGGACCGCGCACAGGTCGTCCATACTGGGGGCCATGACGTCTCCCACATGGCTCGAGCACTGGTCCGACGACGACGGCGCGGCGCGCGTTCGCGCCCTGTTCGCCGAGGCGTTCGGGTCGGACGGCGTCCCGGACGGCGTCTGGTCGGCGCCGGGGCGCGTCAACCTCATCGGGGAGCACACCGACTACAACGCCGGCCTTGCGCTGCCCGTCGCGCTCCCCCACCGCACGTACGTCGCGCTGCGGTCCCGGGACGACGACGTCGTGCGCCTCACCTCGGCGCAGGCGCCGGGCAGGACCTGGGAGACGGACCTGGCCGACGTCGCGCCCGGCGGGACGCAGGGCTGGGGAGCCTACGTCGCCGGCGTCGCCTGGGCGCTGCGGCAGGCGGGCCACGAGGTCTCCGGCTTCGACGCCGTCGTCGACTCGTGCGTGCCGTTCGGTGCAGGGCTGTCGTCCTCCGCCGCGCTGGAGTGCGCCGTCGCCGTCGCCCTGGACGCGGTGCACGGCCTCGGTCTCGCGGCCGACGACGCCGGTCGGGCGGCGCTGGTGACGGCCTGCGTCCGGGCGGAGAACGAGATCGCGGGCGCACCGACGGGCGGCATGGACCAGGCGGCGTCGCTGCGGTGCTCGGTCGGGCACGCGCTGCTGCTGGACTGCCGACCCGGGCTCTCGGCCCTGGAGTCGGCCGGTCGCGTGCCGTTCGACCTGGCGGCGGTGGGCCTCACGCTGCTCGTGGTCGACACCCGTGCCGAGCACGCCCTGGTGGACGGTCAGTACGCCGAGCGCCGCGCGTCGTGCGAGCGGGCGGCCGAGATCCTGGGGCTGCCGTCGTTGCGGGACATCGACCCCGACCGCCTCGACGACGCTCTGACGGCCCTGGGCGACGGTCCGGAGGCGGACGTGCTGCGCCGCCGGGTCCGCCACGTCGTCACCGAGATCGCCCGGACCGAGCAGTTCGCCGCCACGGTGCGCGCCGGCAGGGTGGCCGACGTCGGCGACCTGATGGATGCCTCGCACGCCTCCTTGCGGGACGACTACGAGGTCTCGGCGCGCGAGCTCGACCTGGTGGTGGACTCCGCCCGCGCCGCGGGTGCCCTCGGGGCCCGCATGACCGGTGGGGGGTTCGGCGGATCGGCGATCGCGCTGGTGCGCGACGCGGACGTCGACGGCGTGGTGGAGGCGGTCCAGGCGGCGTTCGACGCCGCGTCGCTCACGGCGCCGGGCTTCCTGCTCGCGCCGCCGTCGGCGCCCGCCCACTGAAGCCTCGCCCCCGGCACGCCCCCTGACGCCCCCCTGCCGGCCGGCCGTTGTGGGTATGAAATCTACGGCTGCGGAGCCGTCCAGGGTCGTCGATTTCATACCCACAACGGGGCGGTGGGGTTCGGGTCGGACGGGGCGGGGGTCCGGGTCAGACGAGGCGGTGGGGTTCGGGTCAGGGGCGCGGCCGCGAGTCCGGGGTGTCCGTCCCACGGAGCTGGTGGAGCACGTCGTCGAAGAAGGCCCGGACCTCGTCCCACCGGACCGTCGCGTCGGCGAGGTGCTCCGCGAGCCGGTCGATCTCGGCGTGCTGGGCGTCCTGGCGCCGGCGCTCGTCCAGCTCGCGCCGCACCTGCGCCAGCCGGGCCTCCGCCTCCGCCACGATCCGTTCGAGCTCACGCTCGACAGCGGCGGCGTCCTCCGGCGTCCCGCTGGTCATGGGGTCCCCTCTCCGTCGGGACAGGCTCACAGCGCGACGGTGACGCCGATGAGTGCCAACGGCACGCCCACGAACACCCCGAGCACCCAGGCTGCGGCCCACAGCTTGTTGGTGGCGGCGACGTCACCCAGCCAGGTGGCGCCCCGCAGCGGGAGCTGGCGCAGGATCGGCAGCCCGAAGACAACCAGAGCGGCGAAGACGTTGAACAGCACGTGCACGAACGCCGCCTGCAGGGCGAGCTCGCCCTCGGCCCCGGTGAAGGCGAACGCGGCGATGAGTGCGGTGATCGTGGTGCCGATGTTCGCACCCACCGTGAACGGGTAGACCTGCCGGAGCGAGAACGTGCCCGACCCGGCCAGCGGGATCATCAGGCTCGTCGTCGTCGACGAGGACTGCACCATCATCGTCACCAGGGCGCCGCTGGCGACACCGCTGATCGGCCCCCGGCCCACCGAACGGTGCAGGGCCTCGGCCGCCCGGCCCACCATGAGGACCTTGAGCAGCTTGCCGAGCCAGTTGATGACGGCCAGGATCAGCCCGATGCCGAGCAGGATCATGACGACCCCGTGCCAGGCGCCCGGCAAGAACGACGTGGCCGACTCCAGTCCGGCGGCGAGGGGCTCGGTCAGCGTGTCGACCACGGTACCGATGCCGGCGAAGATCGTCGGCACGATGCCGCCGTCGGACCCGGAGGCCGCCCCCGCCAACCATGCCGAGGACTTCTCGAGGAACCCGGTCGCGAGCTCCAGCGGCAGGAAGAGCGCCACGGCGATCAGGTTGAAGAAGTCGTGGACGGTCGCCGCGGAGAACGCCCGGCGGAAGCTCTCCCGGTCGCGGGCCATGCCGAGGCTGACCAGCGTGTTGGTGAGCGTGGTGCCGATGTTGGCCCCCATGAGCATGGGGATCGCGATGCTGATCGGCATCCCGCCGGCCACCAGACCCACGGTGACGGACGTCGTCGTCGAGCTGGACTGGGTGGCTGCGGTGAACAGCACCCCGACCATCAGGGCCACGAACGGGTTGGACGCGAACTCGAAGAGCGCCGTGGCCGAGTCGCCGGTCGCGGCCTTGAAGCCGGTGCCGATGAGCTCCACCGCGGTGATGAGGACGTAGACGCCGGCGACGACACCGAGCCAGTTCGCCGTCCGCAGCGCACGGCCCGTCAGGCCGAACCGCTCGAACGGGCCCACGAGCCGCCGTGTCTCGCGCTCGGCGACGTCCGGCACGGTGGTGACAACGGACGTCTGCGGCAGAACGTCGGTCATGGAGGCTCCCGTCAGGGTGAGGTGGCCACCGGGGGGCGGTCACTTCAGGTCATGGCACCCCCGAGACAACCAGCACCGGGTGACGGCATCCCGGCCCGAAGGTGAACGGAAGATGAACACCCACCGTTCCGTACCTCACACGTTCACCCGACGGCGCCGCTCAGACGTCGTAGGTCGCGATCACCGGTGCGTGGTCGCTCCACCGTGCGGCGTACGACGGCGCCCGGTCCACCTCCACCTTGACGGCCCGGTCCGCGAGCGCAGGGTTGGCGAGCTGGTAGTCGATCCGCCAGCCCTTGTCGTTGTCGAACGCCTGTCCGCGCCACGTCCACCACGTGTACGGGCCGGGCCCGTCCCCGCCGTGCGCCCTGCCCAGGTCCGTCCAGCCCAGCTCGTCGAACCACCGGTCGAGGTAGGCCCGCTCGGCCGGCAGGAAGCCCGAGCTCTTGAGGTTGCCCTTCCAGTTGGCGATGTCGACCTCGCGGTGCGCGACGTTGACGTCGCCCGCGACGACGGCGGGTCCCCCGGTGGCGAGCTCGGCCAAGCGGTCGGTCACCCGGTCCAGGTGGGCGTACTTGGCACGCAGGGTGTGCTCCTGGCCCGGTGCGGCCGACCCGGAGTGCAGGTAGGCCGAGACCACGGTGAGCGCACCGCCGTCGGGCAGCGTCAGGTCCGCCTCGAGCCAGCGGCCGGAGTCGACGTCGGCCTCCGCACCGCCGTCGGCGGCCGGCAGCCCGGCGCGCACCGCGGCCAGCGGCAGCCGGGACACGACGGCGACGCCCGCGCGGCCCTTGAGTGCGCTCGCCTGGTGGGCCACGTGCCACCCGTCGAAGTGCTCGCGCACCAGGTCGTCCGGGGCACGGACCTCCTGCAGGAGCAGCACGTCGGGGGTGCGGTGGGAGATCCAGTCGTCGATGCCGCGACGGACGGCGGCACGGATCCCGTTGACGTTGGCGGTGGCGAGGGTCAGCACGCGGGACATCCCACCACACGGTGCCGACACCGTCAGCGGCGTGGGTCACCGCCGTAGGCTGGCCGTCGTGGTCGAGAGCTGGTGGTCGGTGCTGTGGGCGGGCGCATGGTGCCTGCTGTGGTCCGGATGGCTCGCCTGGTCGATGCACCGCGATACCCGCAGGCTGCGCAACGGCTTCCTGCTGATGGCCCTCGTGTACGGCCTGGGGTTGCTGGCGAACACCCTCCTGAGGACGCTGCCCGACGGCGCGGCGGTCGCCGCGTGGGTCCAGCTCGCGCTGCTGGTGGTGCTGGGCGCCGGGCTCCTCGCGCTCCCGCTGCTCCTGGTGGGCAACGGGATCACCATGGTGCGTCGGGAACGCCGCACGCCGGCCAACCTGCTGTCCTTCGGCCTCGGGCTGGGGCTCCTCGCGCTGCCCGTCGTGGCCTGGACGCTGGCCCGCGACGACTCGCCCGCCGGGACCGCCCTCGCCGTCACGCTCGTGCTCGTGACGTGCTGGCTCGGGTTCTGCTTCCTCGGGTTCCTCGCGCAGGCGCTGCTCTACCGCAGGGTGGTGCGCCGGGTCGACGCCACGGCCGTGATCGTCCTCGGGTCGCGCGTGGTCGACGGCCGCGTGCCACCGCTGCTGGCCGCCCGGCTGCGCACCGCCGTCGCGCACGCCCGGCGGCTCGGCACGCCCGAGGAACCCGTGCCGATCGTCCCCTCCGGCGGCCAGGGTCCGGACGAGACGCGGCCCGAGGGTGCGGCCATGGCCACGTGGCTCCGCGACGAGGGCGTGCCCGGCACGTCGGTCCTCGTCGAGGACCGGGCACGCACGACACGGCAGAACCTGACGTTCTCGACCGAGCTGCTCGAGGCCCGAGGGATCGGCGGCCCCTACCTGGTCGCGACCAACGACTACCACGCGCCCCGCGCGGCCCTCGAGGCGATGGAACTGGGGCTCGACGTGCACGCCGTCGGCGGCGCCACCGCCCGCTACTACCGGCCGAGCGCCTTCCTGCGCGAGTTCGCCGCCGTCCTGCAGCGACGGCGCGGGGTGCACGTGCTCGCGGGTGCGGGCATCCTCGCGCTCTCCGGTCTGGTGCTGCTGGCCGGGCTGGCCGCGGCCTGATGTCTCACGCGCCGCGGTGGGCGGCCTCCAGCGCGGCCACGTCGATCTTGCCCATCTGCAGCATCGCCTCCATGGCGCGGCGGTTGGCCGGCGTCGTGTAGTCCCCGCACAGCTCCTCGAGCTGACGAGGGATCACCTGCCAGCTCACGCCGAAGGGGTCCTTGCACCATCCGCAGGGGCCCTCGGACCCGCCGTCGGCGGTGAACAGGTCCCAGTAGCGGTCGACCTCCTCCTGGCCGTCGCACAGCAGGTAGAAGCTGAACGACTCGTCCAGGCGGAGGCTGGGACCGGCGTTGAGCATCACGACGGGCATGCCGCAGACCGTCGCCTCGACGATGAACGGCTTCCCGGCCTCGGCCCCGGGCACACCGTCGGGTGCGACGAGCGTGCTGTCGACGTGCGAGTCCGGGACGTGCTCGGCGTAGAAGGCCGCGGCGTCGTGCGCGTCGTTGTCGGCGAACCACAGGTGCGGTCGGACGGTGACCATCGTCGTCTCCTTCGTCGGCCCCGTCGGTCGGGGCCTCGGAGGTACGACGGCCGCGGACGGACGAACTCATCGCCCGGACGAACGCGTCTCAGGCGACCGAACGCTCCGCCGCCTCGACCGCGCTGCGGAACAGCATCGCGATCGTGGTCGGTCCCACGCCGCCGATCCGCGGCGTGATCGCACCGGCGACCTCCTCGCAGGACTCGTCGACGTCCGGCAGGAGCTTGCGCCCCTCGTAGCGGACACCGCCGCCGATCACGGTCACGCCCGGCGTGAGGTGCTCCGGCTGCAGGATGCCCGGCACCCCGGCTGCAGCGATGACGATATCCGCCCGCCGCGTGTACTCCGGCCAGTCCGGCACGCCCGTGTGCACCACGGTCACGGCGGCGTTCGCCGTCGGGCGCTTCTGCGAGAGCAGCAGCGCCAGCGGCCGTCCGAGCGTGGTGCCGCGCCCGAGGATGCACACCTCGCGACCGGCCACGGGGATCTCGTAGTACGCCAGCAGCGTCTCGATGCCCGCCGGCGTCGCCGGGACCGGGCCCGGCATCCCGAGGGCGAGGCGCCCCATGTTGACCGGGTGCAGCGCGTCGACGTCCTTGTCCGGGTCGAGCGCCAGCAGCGCCGCGTCGAAGTCGATCTGCGGCGGGGTCGGGTGCTGGATGAGCACGGAGTCGACGTCGTCGGCGTCGTTCATCTCCCGCACCGCTGCCAGCACGTCCGCCTGCGAGGCGTCCTGCGGCAGGTGGATGTGCGGGGAGGTGAACCCGAGCTCGGTCGCCTTGTCCATCTTCATGCGGATGTAACCGGCGCTCGCCGAGTCGTCCCCGACGAGGATCGTGCCCAGACCCGGCCGGTGACCGGCGGCGACGAGCGCGTCGATGCGGGGCGCGATCTCGGCGAACACCGCCTCGGCGACCGGCTTGCCCGGCAGCATCCGCGCGCTCACTGCGACAGCCCCGGGTACAGGGGGAACTCGCCGGTGAGCGTGGCGACCCGGGCCGTCAGCGCCTCGGCGTCGGCGGACGCGCCGTCGCGCAGCGCCGTGGCGATGATGTCCGCGACCTCGGTGAACTCGGTGTCGCCGAACCCGCGGGTGGCGAGCGCCGGGGTGCCGATCCGCAGGCCGGAGGTGACGCGCGGGGGCCGCGGGTCGAACGGCACCGCGTTGCGGTTCACGGTGATGCCCACCGAGTGCAGCAGGTCCTCGGCCTGCTGGCCGTCCATCGCGGAGTTCCGCAGGTCCACGAGCACGAGGTGCACGTCCGTGCCGCCCGTCAGCACCGAGACGCCCGTGCCGGTCACGTCGGGCCGGGTCAGCCGGTCGGCGATGATCTGCGCACCGCGCCGGGTGCGCTCCTGGCGCTCGCGGAACGCCTCGGAGCCGGCGATCTTGAACGCCACGGCCTTGCCGGCGATGACGTGCATGAGCGGGCCACCCTGCTGCCCCGGGAAGACGGCCGAGTTCAGCTTCTTGGCGTACTCGTCCTTGGCGAGCAGGAAGCCGGAGCGCGGGCCGCCGATGGTCTTGTGCACCGTGGAGGAGACGACGTCGGCGTGCGGCACCGGGGACGGGTGCAGGCCGGCGGCCACGAGACCCGCGAAGTGCGCCATGTCCACCCACAGCTTGGCCCCGACCTCATCGGCGATCTCGCGGAAGGCCGCGAAGTCCAGCTCACGGGGATACGCGGACCAGCCGGCGATGATGACGTCGGGACGGTGCTCAAGGGCCCGCTTGCGCACCTCGTCCATCTCGATGCGGTACGACTCGGGGTCGACGCCGTAGCCCGCGACGTCGTACAGCTTGCCGGAGAAGTTGATCTTCATCCCGTGCGTGAGGTGGCCGCCGTGCGCCAGCTCGAGGCCGAGGATCTTGTCGCCGGGGTTGATGAGCGCGTGCAGCACGGCCGCGTTGGCCTGCGCGCCGGAGTGCGGCTGGACGTTGGCGTACTCGGCGCCGAAGAGCTCCTGGGCGCGCGCGATCGCGAGGTTTTCGGCGATGTCGACCTGCTCGCAGCCGCCGTAGTAGCGGCGCCCCGGGTAGCCCTCGGCGTACTTGTTCGTCAGCACCGAGCCCTGCGCCTGCAGGACGGCGCGGGGGACGAAGTTCTCCGAGGCGATCATCTCGAGGGTGTCGCGCTGCCGGGCCAGCTCGCCGTCCAGGACGGCGGCGATCTCCGGGTCGACCTCGGACAGGGGCGCGTCGAACGTGGGGTCGGAAGTGCTCATGGGCGGCGTCTCCTGCTGTGTCGGACGGTCTGGTGTCGTTGAACGACCGGGCCCAGGCGACCGACCCGTCGTCAGCACAGCGCGTCGCTCCCCGGTGGTGATCCACCTGTACGCCAGTCGCGACGCTCCGATCCTAGCAGCGTCGGACCGGCCGGGGCGGGGCGGACGACGCCGACGGGACGGGGTCGCACGCCGGCTCCCCCGTCCCGCCGCCCGGTTCAGCGCCAGCTGTCGTCGAGCTCCAGCCCGCCGTCCGGGCCTACCGTCGCGGAGCGGTTCGCGCCGCTCTCCCACACGACGTTCCCGGCGTCGTCGACCTTCACGTACTTGTACTCGAAGGATGCCCCGGCGGGCAGCTCCACAACTCCCGTCCACGTCGGGTAGGTGCCGGCGTCGAGCGCCGGCGCGTCGCGCGGCACCCACGAGCCGAGCTCCGGCAGCGAGCCCACCAGGTGGACGGTCTGCCCCCACGTGGTGGTGGCGTCCACCGAGACCTCGACGTCGCCGGCCTCGGGGTCGGGCTCGGGCTCGGGCTCGGCGCACGGGTCGCCGGCCGTGACCTCGCCACCGGAGACGACGACGTCGGCCCCGGTCAGCGTGTAGTCCTGCCCTCCGTTGTTGTCCCAGGCGCCCGCACCGTCGGTGAAGGCGGCGGTGATCGTGGCCCCGTCGGCCGCGATCTCCCGAGAGACCCAGCCGTCGCAGGCCGGCGCCATCGGTTCGCCCGGGACGTCGGTCCAGGACCCGGTCCCCACGCGGTAGTGGATGCGGTGCGCCAACCAGCCGGCGTGGGTCGCGTAGTGGACCGTGGTGGCCTCACCCGTGGGCGGCTCGGTCGGCTCACCCGCCAGCAGTGCGAGGGCACCGTAGGCCGGCACCGTCGCGGAGAAGGTCCCGGAGGCGGAGACGTCGTAGGTGACCGAGCAGTCGTCGGCGGCCACCACGTCGCAGTAGGTGCCCGCGGGCAGCGACGTCGTGTACGTCCGCGTCACCGAGGAGCCCGAGTTGTTGAGCGTCACATATCCCACGGAGCCCCGCCCGTAGGCGATGTGGTTGTTCCCGTCGTCCCACCAGTTCGTCACCGGGGTGCCGTCGACGGCGTTGTGGAAGCCCACCATGCCGCGGACCTCGGTGGCACGGTGGGTACACGTCCAGGCGGCCGAGCCGCAGTCGGCGTCGGGCACGGACGTCTGCGTGGCACCGGGCGCCCCTGCGTCCTTGTCGGTGAAGGCGTAGCCCGAGTAGACCGTCGGCGACCCGTAGGGCCAGGACAGCATGAAGGTGTTCGCCAGGAGGTACTTGGCGCCCCACTGCGCGGTCATGGTCTCGCCGTTGCGCTCGGTGTCGTGGTTGTCCACGAACACGCCGGCACGGTCGGACGGCAGCTTGCCGTCACCGATGGAGCGCAGCCCCGCGATGCTGCCGTCGAACCGGCTCTTGAGCTCGCGGGCGTAGTCGAACTCGTGGGAGTCGCCGCTGCCCAGGTACTCCGCGGGCTGGATCGGCTCACCGGCGGCTCCGATGACCTCGTGGATCCAGAACACGTCCTGGTCCGAGAGCCGGGAGCGGATCGCCTCCAGGTCGGCCGCCGGCATGTGCTTGGCGGCGTCGATGCGGAACCCGGCGACGCCGAGGTCGATGAGGTCGTTCAGGTAGGCGGCGAGGGTGTCGCGCACGTGCTCCGACCCGGTACGGAGGTCCTGCAGGGAGACCAGGCGGCAGTGCTGCACCTGGTAGCGGTCGCCGTAGTCGGTGATGTCGCTGCGGCAGTCGTTGAAGTCGGCACCGGAGTAGATGCCGGGGAACGAGTCGACGCCGAACGAGCTGCCGGCGACGCCCGTGCCGGACCCCTGGTCCGCCCCCGTGGTGTGGTTGATCACCGCGTCCGCGACGATCCCCACGCCGGCGTCGGCGCAGGTCTCGACCATGTGCGCGAACTCGGCCCGCGTGCCCAGCTTGGACTCGATGCGGTAGCTGACGGGCTGGTAGGAGGACCACCACTGCGTCCCTCGGACGTGCTCCTGCGGCGGGGAGACCTGCACGTACCCGTAGCCGGCGGGTCCGAGCGTCGAGGTGCACTCGGTGGCGACGGAGTCCCAGGTCCACTGGAACATCTGGACGATGACGTCGCCCCGCCCCTGCGGCGAGTCGACGACGGGCTCGGGCGGAGGGACGTCCGCGAGGGCGGGGGCAGGTGCGGCCAGGAGGGCGGCTCCGGCCACGGCTGCCGCCGCGAGGGCGGCCGTGGGGCGACGGCGCCGAGGCCGGCGGGTCGCGTGGTGTCGGTGTGCGAGCGGCATTGCTCTGCTCCTTCGTCGGCGGGTCCGTCGTCGGACCCGTGCGTGACCCGGCGACGTTGCCGGGCGGTGCTGCGGCCGGTGGGCCGCTTCGAGCACAGCACCAGGGTCGATGCCGTGCGCAACGTTACTGCAAATTTGCAGCACGCGTACAGGCTGCCCGCACACGCAGCAACGGCCCGCACACCGTGGAGAGGTGTGCGGGCCGGTGCGTGGAGTGTCTGCGGCGGGCGGCGACCGGCGCAGGACCTGTCAGGGCTCCGGCACCTCGGCGGTGGCCACCGGCCAGCCGCCGTCCCACCCGAGCCGCTGGATCGCCAACCGGAACGCCCCGGCGGCGTCGCCGTCGTAGAAGTGGTAGCCGAGGTAGCCCTCGGACACGGACTGGCCGCCGGGCCCGATCATCGACCCCGCGGTCCCGAGCACGAGCGTGCCGCCGCCCTCGGCCATGTCCACGCCGTCGGCGTCGAGGTACGGCCCGGTGACGTCCCTCGAGCGTCCGACGTGGATCGAGTACGTCGAGCTCACGCCCGAGCAGCACTTCCCCCAGGACACGAACAGGTAGTACCACCCGTCGCGCTCGACGACGTAGGGCGCCTCGATCGGGTTCTGCGGCACCCCGGGCCGGGTCGCGACCAGCGCCGGCTCGGCGTCGGCGGCAGGCATCCCGGTGGGCCACTCGAGCGGGACCACGTGGATGCCGTCCCAGAACGACCCGAAGAACATCCAGGGCTGCCCGTCGTCGTCGGTGACCACACCCGGGTCGATCGCGTTGTACGGGTCGCCGGCGTGCGAGCGCCACACGGCACCCTGCTGCGTCCAGCCGTAGTCCGGGTCGTCGGGGTCGAGCGTGGTGCCGGTCGCCAGCCCGATCGCCGAGGTGTTGGAGCCGAACGTCGAGGCCGAGAAGTACAGGTACCAGGTGCCGTCGTGCTGCACCAGCTCGGGCGCCCAGTAGTGCTCGACGCCGTCGATTCCGTCGTCGGGGTCACGGACCCAGCCCGGGTCCTCGTCGGTGGACCAGGCCGTCCCCACGGCCTCCCAGGTGAGGCCGCCGTCGTCGGACCGGTGCACCAGCGGCGCCCCGCGGGACTTCCCCGGCGAGCCCGTGGAGTAGACGAACCAGGGCTCGCCCTCGTCGCCCACCACGAGCGCCGGGTCGTGCGTGGCGAGGTCGCCGTCCAGCGCGAGCGCCTCCGGGTCGATCTGCTCCGCCCACGGCCGCAGCAGCGCCAGCGCGACCCCGGCCGCCAGCACGACGACGAGGACCAGCCCGACCAGGGCGCGCGGACGGCTCATGCGGTCGGGCCGAGCCGCAGGACGCTCCAGGACACGGGCGCCAACGTGGCCCGCAACCGGCCGTCGGCCACCCGGGCCGTGGTGTTCGGGCGAGGGACCACCGAGGTGTCGTCGTCGGCGGTGGCCGCCCAGGTGTGGTCCGGGTTCGCCAACGTCAGCGCCTCGATCACCCGCAGTCCGGGCAGGGCCCGCAGGTCGACGTCGAGGGCGACGTCGTCGGCGAGGGACCGGTTGACCACGAAGACGGCGACCTCTCCCGTCGCGGCGTCGTGCGTGGCGACGGCGTCGAGCACCGGCACCTCGCCGAACCGCGCCGTGTCGGAGGTCGGGCTGTCGATCGCCAGCCGCAGCACGTCCCCCACGGCGTGCCGGGAGGTCAGGGCGAACGGGTGGAAGATCGTCTGCTTCCAGATCCTCCCGCCCGGATCGGTCATGATCGGCGCGATGACGTTGACGAGCTGGGCGAGCGACGCCGCGTGCACCCGGTCGGTGCGCCGCAGCAGCGAGATGAGCAGGTTGCCGACCACGACGGCGTCGGCCACGTTGTAGCGGTCCTCCAGCAGCACGGGCGCCACCGGCCAGTCGTCGCCGGACGGCGGTCGCGACTCGGCACGCCGCTGGTACCAGACGTTCCACTCGTCGAAGGAGATGTTGATGCGCTTGCTGTGCTTCCCGGCCGCGCGCACGGCGTCGGCGGTGGCGGCCACCGACTCGATGAAGTGGTCCATGTCGACGGCGGAGGCCAGGAACGAGGCGAGGTCGCCGTCGTCCTCGTAGTAGTAGGCGTGGGCCGAGACGTGGTCGACGTGCTCGTACGCCTCGGTCAGCACGGTGTGCTCCCAGGCGCCGAACGTGGGCATCTGGGAGTTCGACGAGCCGCACACCACCAGCTCGAGGTCCGGGTCGATCATGCGCATGGCACGCGCCGTCTCGGTGGCGAGGCGCCCGTACTCGGCCGCCGTCTTGTGGCCGATCTGCCAGGGGCCGTCCATCTCGTTGCCCAGGCACCACATCTTCACGCGGTACGGGTCCTCGGCCCCGTTCGCCCGACGCCGGTCGCTCCACTCCGTGCCGCCGGACACGTTGCAGTACTCGAGCAGCTCGAGCGCCTCGGCGATGCCGCGGGTACCGAGGTTGACGGCCATCATCGGTTCGACGCCGGCCCGGGTCGCCCACCGCATGAACTCGTCGACACCGACCAGGTTCGGCTCCGTGGAGTGCCACGCCAGGTCGAGCCGGCGGGGACGGTCCGCGGCGGGGCCGATGCCGTCCTCCCAGCGGTAGCCGGACAGGAAGTTGCCCCCGGGGTAGCGCACGGTGGAGATCCCGAGCTCGCGGGTGAGCTCCACGACGTCGCCGCGGAAGCCGTCCGCGTCGGCGCTGGGATGGTCGGGGTCGTGGATCCCGGTGTAGACGCACCGGCCGAGGTGCTCCACGAACGAGCCGAAGGTGCGGCGGCGCACCGGCCCGACCACGAAGGCCGGGTCGATCGAGACGGAGGCGGGCAGCATGGGTCCTCCCCGGGTGGGGTCGACGATGGAGCCCGGTGGGCACCGCGTGCGGTGCCCACCGGGAGAGGGGTGCGGGTCGGCTACTTGACCGACCCGAGGGCGAGCCCGCCCTGCCAGTACTTCTGCAGGCCGAGGAAGGCGGCGATCAGCGGGATGATCGACACCATGGCGCCGGTGACGATGAGGTTCCAGACCTGCTCACCGCCGGCTCCGGCGTTCGACAGCGCCTGCCACTGGTTCAGGCCCACCGTCACCGGCAGCAGGTCGGTGTCGCGCAGCACGGCGAGCGGCAGGAAGAAGTTGTTCCAGCTGAACACCGTCGTGAGCAGGAGCACGGTCACGATGGCCGGCCGCAGCAGCGGCAGAGCCACCTGGAAGAACAGTCGCAGCTCCCCGGCGCCGTCGACGCGACCGGCGTCGAGCATCTCGGACGGGATGGCGTCCTGGGAGTAGACGCGGATGAGGTACACGCCGATCGGGCTCAGCAGGGAGGGCAGGATGACGGCCCACATCGTGTTGATGAGCCCGATGTCGCTGAGCAGCACGAACGTCGGGATCGTCAGGGCCGTCAGCGGGACCATCACCGACCCGAGCAGGACGGTGAAGTAGGCGGTGCGGCCCCTGAAGTGGTACTTCGCCAGGCCGTAGCCGGCGAAGACGGCCAGGACCGTCGCGCCGACTCCCCCGGCGAAGGCATAGATGAACGAGTTGCGCAGCCAGATCCAGTAGATGCCGCCCTGGTGCTCGAAGAGCCCGCGGATGTTCTCGACGAGGTTGAAGTTGTCGTTGAACCACAGTGCGCCGCCGGAGCCGACGAACAGGCCGCTGTTCGACTTGGTGGACCCCACGATGAGGAACCACAGCGGGACCACGAAGTACAGCGCCATGAGCAGCAGGAAGGCGTGCGAACCGATACGGCGGCCGCCGTTCACACCGTGGCCGGTCCGCCGGGTGCGTGCCGGGGTGTCCGGGGTCTGGGTCTCGGTAGTCATGACTTGAGTCCGCTCTGCTTGCGGGTGGCGTAGAGGAAGATGTACGACCCGATGAACACGAAGATGCCGAGCGCGAAGGCGATCGTGGACGCGTAGTTGAACTGGCTGTACGAGAACGCCAGGGAGTAGGCGTACATGTTGGGGGTGTAGTCCGGCGGGATCGCACCCTGCGCGACGGACCGCAGCACCGTGGGCTCGGTGAAGAACTGCAGCGTGCCGATCAGCGAGAAGACGACGACCATCACCATCGACGACGAGACCATCGGCACCTTGATGCGCAGCGCCGTCTGCGCCCCGTTCGCGCCGTCGATGCGGGCCGCCTCGTAGATCGAGGGGTCGATCGTGCGCAGCGCGGCGTAGATGATGATCATGTAGTAGCCCACCCACTGCCAGGTCACGATGTTGACCAGCGAGGTGAAGATCATCGACGAGCTGAGGAAGTCCGGCGCCGTGGCCCCGAAGAGGCCGAAGATGTCGCTCGCCGGGCCGAACCGCGGGCTGTAGAGGAACCCCCACATGAGGGCCCCGATCACGGCGGGGACGGCGTACGGCACGAAGATGAGCAGGCGCGAGGCCTTGGACAGCCGGGTGGCGAGCGTGTCGAGCACGAGGGCGCACAGCAGCGCGAGACCGATCTGGACCGGCACCATGACGATCACGAACTTCGCGACGCGGAGCAGCCCCTCGAGGAAGACCGGGTCGGTGAAGGCGCGGACGTAGTTGTCGATCCCGACGAACACGGACTCGCCGCCCGTGGCGAGCCCCTTGTTGTGCAGGCTCATCCAGAACGCGTAGGCGAGCGGGACGATGAGGAACAGCAGGAACACGACCGTGAACGGGGTGACGAACAACCACCCCCACCACTGCCGCTTGCTGTCGATGGTGCTGGTCGAGGAGCGGCGGCGGGACCTCGTGTCCCGGCGGCCCGTGCGGGGCCCGCTCGCCCGGTCGACTGCCGTCGACGTCGTTGTCATGGTTGATCTCCCTGCGCGATCCTGCGTGGAAGGAGGGCCGCCGGCCCGGCGGTGCCGGGCCGGCGGCCGTTCCATCACTTGACGGTGAAGCCCTGCTGCTGGGCGTAGGACACCAGGGCGTCCTGGATGGTCTGCAGCGCGGTGGCGGCGTCTCCGCCGTTCTCCACCATGTCGTACAGCGCCTGCGTCTGCTGGTCGTAGGCGTAGACCTGGAACGGGCTGAACGTGAAGCCCTCGTAGCCGTTGGCGGCGTCGAGGAAGACGTCCTTGTTGATCTGCTGGCCGCCGAAGAACTCGTACTCCTTGTTCACGAAGAAGTCGGACTCCAGCGCCTCGTTCCACTGCGGGAACAGGGCGGCCTCGTCGATGCCGAGCTTCCAGGCGTCCATGTCGCCGAACAGCTCGCTGGCCACCGTGTAGGCGGCCTCCTTGTCGTCGGCCTGCTCGGTCACGGCGAAGGTGGAACCGCCCCAGTTGACCTGCGTCGGGCTGGAGGCGTCCCACTGCGGCAGCGGTGCGGCCTTCCACTCGGCGTCCGCGTCGGCGTCGGACAGCCCCTGGAGGTAGCCGGGGCCCCAGGCGGCGGCGAGGTAGACGGCGTAGGTGCCGTCGACCAGGCTCGTGTTGTAGTCCGAGGTGAACGCGTCGTCGGTGGACACCAGGTCCTTGCCGATGAGGTCGTTCCAGTAGTCCAGGACCTCCTCGGACTCCGGGGTGGCCACGTCGATGCCGATCTCCTGCGGGTTCGCGGCGTCGTACTCGAACGGGGTCCAGCCGTTCTGGGCGAACAGCGCGTAGTTCAGCGCGTTGCCGTTGGTCGGGTAGTTGGTGATGTAGCCCTCGTACCCGGCGTCGCGCAGGTCCTGGGCGGCCTGGGCGAAGTCGTCCCAGGTCGTCGGCGGCTCGACGTCGTACTTCTCGAAGATGTCGGCGCGGTAGAGCATGCCCATGGGTCCGCCGTCGACGGGGATCGCGTAGACGGAGTCGCCGCTGGTGACGTCCGACCAGGCACCGGTGGTGAACTGGTCCTCGAGGTCGGCGGCGCCGAACTCCGAGAGGTCGGCGAGCGAGTTGAGGATCGTGTAGGTCGGCAGGATCTCCGACTCGAGCATGATGACGTCCGGAGCACCGGAACCGGCCTCGATGGTCGTCGAGAACTTGTTGTACTCGTCGGCGCCCTGACCGGCGTTGGTCCAGCAGACCTGCACGTCGTCGTGGCTCTCGTTGAAGTGGTCGACGACCGACTCGAAGGCGGGGTACCACGCCCAGACGCTGACCTGCGTGGCATCGGCGTTGACGATCTCGTTGGTGCAGGTCCCGTCCTCGCCGGCCGCCGCGGTCCCCGAGTCGGACTGACCCTCGTCGGACCCGCCGGAGCAGGCGGTCAGGACGGCACCCGCCGCGATGGTGGCCGCGATGGCTGCTGCTCCACGGCGCTGTGAGATGCGCATTCGAACTCCTCCTTGATGTGCGCGGGGGCCGCCTTGGCCTCCAGCGAGAGACACCGACCGTGGCGCCCTCTCTCCAACGTTGTAGATCGGAGTAGAACCATTTTTACACCGTTGTAGACGGACCGTGCAACCCCTCATCGCGGTCGTGACCACATCGTCACCGAACCGGACCGGACGCTCAGGACGTGGACGACCCCAGCCGGCACGACTCGCGCGTGACGATCTCGAAGTCGGCGACGACGCGGCGCGGGGCCTCGGTGGACCCCCCGATCCGCTCCAGCAGCATGTCGACGGCGGTCCGGGCGATCTGCTCGCGCCCCGGGTCCACCGTGCTCAGCAGCGGCTCGGAGTACCGCGCGTCGTCGATGTCGTCGAACCCCATCACGGCGACGTCGCCCGGGACGTCGATCCCCCGGGTGTGCAGCACGTGCAGGGCGCCCAGAGCCAGCGCGTCGTTCATGGCGAACACGCCGTCGAACCTGATCCCGGCGTCCAGCATCCGCCCCATGGCCTCGGCGCCGGTCGAGCGGTGCCACAGCCCGGCGTCGGCCACCAGGTCGGGATCGAACGGCAGGTCCGCCTCGGTCAGTGCCTGACGGTAGCCGTCGTACCGCAACCGCGCCGAGCCCATCGTCTCGCCCGGGTGCGCCCCGATGACGGCGATGCGGCGGCACCCGCGGGCGGCCAGGTGCAGCGTCGCGGCACGCGAGGCCTCGACGTTGGCCATCGTGACGTGGTCGACCGGCCCGAACATCCGCTCCCCGAGGAGCACCATCGGGTAGTCGACCTCGAGCTGGTCCGTCTCCTCGGGCTCGAGGGCCAGCGGGGAGAACAGCAGTCCGTCCGTGAGCCGGCGCTGCGGCGAGTCCAGCGCCTGCAGCTCGCGCTCCCGCTGCGCGCCCGTCTGCTCCAGGAGGACGACGACCCCGCGGGCCTCGGCCGCGCGCATCACGGAGTCCGCCAGCTCGGCGAAGTACGGCAACGACAGCTCGGGCAGGGCGAGCCCGATCATCCCGGTGCGCCCCTGGCGCAGGTTGCGCGCCGTCGTGTTCAGCCGGTAGCCGAGATCGTCGATCGCGTCCTGCACACGACGCCGGGTGGTGGGCCGGATGTGCGGGTAGCCGTTCACCACGTTCGAGACGGTCTTGATCGAGACGCCGGCCCGGTGGGCCACGTCGTGCATGGTCACTGCCATGTGACCCTCCTCCTGGTCGACGCGCCACAGCGTAGGCGACACGGCCCGACTGGTGCTCGCAGCGTGTGTCGTGATTCACTCTACATCGTTGTAACCACCGGCGGCACCCCCGCTCCGTTCACAGAGGAACACCGAGAACCATGGCTGACGCCCGCATCACCCTGCACCCCGACTTCCGCCGCGGCACCGTCGACCGGCGGCTGTTCGGGTCGTTCGTCGAACACCTCGGCCGGGCCGTGTACACCGGCATCTACGAGCCGGGCCACCCGCAGGCGGACTCCCACGGCTTCCGCCGCGACGTCGCCGACCTCGTCGCCGAGCTCGGCGTGCCGATGGTCCGCTACCCCGGCGGCAACTTCGTGTCCAACTATGTCTGGGAGGACGCCGTCGGCCCCGTCGAGGACCGCAAGCCGTTCCTCGACCTCGCCTGGCGCACCGTCGAGCCCAACCTCGTGGGCACCGACGAGTTCCTGCAGTGGGCCGAGCGCGAGGGCATCGAGCCGATGATGGCCGTCAACCTCGGCACCCGCGGCGTCGCGGCCGCGGCAGCCCTGGTCGAGTACTGCAACGGCGAGGCCGGGACCCGCTGGGCCGACCTGCGCATCGCGAACGGCCGCACCGAGCCCTACGGCGTGACGCTCTGGTGCCTCGGCAACGAGATGGACGGCCCCTGGCAGATCGGCCACAAGGACGCCCACGAGTACGGCAAGCTCGCCGCCGAGGCCGGCAAGGCCATGAAGCTCGTCGACCCCTCGATCGAGCTGGTCGTGTGCGGCTCGTCGTCCATGCAGATGCCCACGTTCGGCGAGTGGGAGCGCACCGTCCTGTCGTACACGTACGACCTGGTCGACCACGTGTCGATGCACGCCTACTACGAGGAGCACGACGGCGACCGCGGCTCGTTCCTGGCCTCCGGCACCGCGATGGACCGGTTCATCGACCGCGTCGTCGCCTCTGCCGACGCCGTCGGCGCCGAACGCCGTTCCGACAAGAAGATCACCATCAGCTTCGACGAGTGGAACGTCTGGTACCTCGAGACCCGCTTCCCGGGCGAGTCCAACCTGCCGATCCAGCGCGACGCCCCGCGGATCATCGAGGACGTCTACTCCGCGCTCGACGCCGTCGTCGTCGGCGACCTCCTGGTCACCCTGCTCAACCACGCCGACCGGGTGCCGGTGGCCGCGCTGGCCCAGCTCGTCAACGTCATCGCCCCCATCATGACCGAGCCGGGCGGAGAGGCCTGGCGCCAGCCGACGTTCCACCCGTTCGCGACGACGTCGCGGCTCGCCCGCGGGACCGCCCTCGACGTCCGCGTGGACGCACCGACCTACACCACGTCGCGCCACGGCGAGGCACCCGTCGTCACGGCGGCCGCCACCGTGGACGACGACGGCGCGCTCGGCCTGTTCCTCACCAACCGCTCCGACGCCACGGTGGAGGTGGACCTGGCACACGTCGGTGCGGCCCTGACGCTGACCGAGGGGCACCGCATGGTGGCCGACCGGGAGGTCGCCGTGCACGGTCCCGAGCACGCGGCGAAGGTCGCCGAGTCCTGCTGGACGGCGGTGGACGTGGCGGGTTCCGTGGTCAGGTCGGCCGACGGCACGACGACGGTCCGCCTCGCCCCGGAGTCCTGGACGGCCTTCGCCGGGACGTTCGCCCGGTCCTGAGCAACGCGCCGCGCGGTGGGGCCGGCCGCCCGGGACAGTGGGACGGCCGGCCCGCGCTGTGACGGATCGATCAGCCCCGCGGGACCACGTTGGCCTGCCGGGCCACGGGGTTCGGTCCGGGGTCGTCGACCCGGGCGCCGGGGGGCGGTGCCACGGGCCCGTGGCACAACGGGTCGTCCGTGTCGGCCATCCATGCGTCCAGCCGACCTCGCAGGTCCTCGAGCACCGTCCGTACACGCTCGTCGGAAGCCAGATTCGCCGACTCGTTCGGGTCGAGGAACCGGTCGTAGAGCAGCTCACGCTCCCGCGGCAGGTCCGACCACCCGTGCGCGACCATCGCGTCGAGCGTGGGCGACTCCGCCTCGTTGAGGATCGGCCTGCTGCCCCGCTCCTCGAACCGGCGGACGTACACCCACCGCTCGGTGCGGAGCGCGCGCTGCGGCGTGTAGGCGACGTGGAAGGTCGTCTCGCCGTACACCGCGTCGTGCAACCGGTCGACTTCTCCCGCCGCCAGCGGCTGCAGCGCGCACCCGCGCAGACCGTCCGGAGCAGGAAGGCCCGCGGCAACGCAGATCGTCGGATAGACGTCGAGCTGCGAGACCATCGCATCCACCACGCGACCACCGGTGAAACCCGGCCCCCGGACCAGCAGCATCACTCCGAGGCCGTGGGTCGTGAGCTGCCCCTTCATCGACGGGAACGGAAGACCATGGTCCGTCGTGCAGACGACGAGCGTGTCCTCGGCGAGGCCGTGCTCGTCGAGCGCCTCGAGGACGGTGCCGATCCCGTCGTCGAGGCGGCGCAGACTCGCTCGGAACTGCGCCATCTCGTCGCGGACCTCGGGAATGTCCGGCAGCGGGTCCGGCGGGCGCTGCCACCGGGGGTCGTCGCGCTCGTCGGCCTCGTCGAAGTGTCGGTGCGTCTCCCGGAAGCCGACGTCGAGGAAGAACGGCCCGTCGTCGGACCCGGCGCGCCGGGCCAGGAACTCGACGGCGGCAGCGCTCACGTCCGGAGCGTCGCGCGAGGCGATCGGCAGCACCTCGGTGTACCCGATCTCCGCCCAGTCCGTCGTGACGTGCTGCACGCCGGCGAGCGCCGTCGTGTACCCAGCCGTGCCGAGGACCGGTGCCAGGTGCAGGCCGTAGTCGTGCAGCGAGAAGCCGCGGTTCGCCAGTCCGAGCATGCCCACCTCGTGGGGGTAGCGTCCCGTGGTCAGCGCAGCACGCGACGGAGAGCACGTCGGAGCCACCGAGTACGCGTCACGGAAGACCACACCGCCCTCGGCCAGCCGCTGGAGGTGTGGTGTGGGTGCCTCGTACCCGTACGGGCTGACGTAGCGACCCGTGTCGTGCGAGTGGATGTAGACGATGTTCGGGCGTCGTGCTGCGGGCACGCTCGGTCTCCTGTCTGTCGGGACGGTGCCGGCGGACCCCGGTGCGGGTGCCCTACCGAGGTCCGCCGGCATCGTCAGGACCGTCGGATCACGGCGACACACCGAGACCGACGGCGAGGTTCGGGTAGCGGGCGATGTCCGGCTCCTCCGTCCACGTCATCTCCTGCAGGTCCCAGTCGACGTTCTCGCGCTGGAGGACATCCGTGCGTCCACCCCGCGAGAGGTTGGCCAGGGCTCCTGAGTGGACGGTGTTCTCCCGGACGGTGAAGGTCTGGCCGGTGGCGCGGCTACCCTGGCGCAGGTCTCCGTAGGCGATCGCGACGTCGGTGTCGGCGTCGATCACGTTGCGGTCGATGGTGGACATCGACTGTGCGTCGGCCCGGTGCTGGACGACCAGGAGCGGGATGGCAGCGGCGTCCGCGTTCTCGATCTGCAGCCGGTTGTCCCGCACCGTGCAGGACCGGCCGCGACCGTTCTGGCGCCCGACGGCGACATAGACCTCGTTCGCGGCGGTGGAGTTGGTGAACCGGAACTCGTTGCCCACCAGGCTCTGGCTGCTCTTGCTGTGGCCGGCCACACCGTCGACCACGACGTTCTCGAAAAAGTTGTCGGTGATGGACACGTCTCCGTAGTTGTCGAGCCGGAGGACGCCGAAGCCCTCGTCGCCGTCCCACCGGAACGTGTTGCCGCGCAGGGCGTACTGCTCGGGCACGCCATCGTCGTCGAAGCTGGCGATCTGCCGGAACACTTCCCGACCGTGCTGCTGCCCGACCGGCCCCATGTCGGCTGCTGCGGGCCCCTGGACCGCGACGTTGTTGCTGAAGACACCGTTGCGGCAACCGTAGAACACGCTGTAGCAGAAGTTTCCGGCGTACTTGACGGTGTTGCCGTCGACGGTGAAGTTCTGACAACCCTCCATGTCGATCGCCGTGTCGATCGAGTACTCGCACGTGTTGCCCGTGACTGCGATCTCGGAACCGTTGTTGCCGTAGATGGCCCCGTTGTTCTGGTGCAGGTAGTTGTTCGCGATGGTGAGCTGCACGCAGCGCCGCAGGAAGTGCTTCTCGCCGCCCTCCCCCTTGCGGGCACCCCCGCCCCACCACGAGACCTGGGCGAAGCGACAGATGTTGCCGGTCACCACCGCCCTCTTGACGAAGTTCAGCCGGAGCGCCATCACGAAGTACGTCGTCCCGTCGACCCGGTTGTCCTGGAACCAGACGTCCTCGCAGAGGTCGTCGGTCGTGTCCGGGGAGAAACCCGCCTGGACAGCAGGGTCGCCGCTCGTCCCGGGATTGCCGCGGTCGTAGGCACCGTTCATCTCCAGCTCGTGGCAGACGAAGGCGGCACCGCAGTTGACGAACGTGCATCCGGTGATCCTGACCCGGCGCGCGTTGACGAGCTTGAACACCCCGTTGCGCTGCTGCTCGAGCGACTCGAACGTCAACCCTCGCACGGTGATGTCGTACGAGAACGCACCGGTCGGATCGTCGATCACCTTCTGTTCGCGGAGCCGGAAGAACCCGCCGCGAACGTGGATGTCGTCGGTGTCCTCGATCGGGATGGTGAAGTAGATGGTCGAGTCACCGTCCCCCACGAGCGTCGTCCGCTCACGCAGGGCGATGTAGTCGCTGATCAGGTAGCGCGGCGCGGTGTCCGGGAAGTAGATCACCCGGCCCTGGTTCTCGTCGATAGCGGCCTGGACGGCTGCGGTCCAGTCCCAGTCCGCCACGTCGGCGTCGGCGTTCGGCACGAGCCCCGAGTACTCATGGATGTCGATCCAGCTGACGACCGGGGACGAGAAGATCTCTCCGGTCCGGCCCGGGTCGGAGCCGTGGCCCGGGCCGGAGCCGTGGCCCGGTTCCCTTTCGAGAGCCGAGGCCGCCGAGCTGCCCGTCAGGGCCAACGCTCCTGCGGCCGCTCCCGTCAGCCCGAGGCCGAGGATCCGCCGTCGGGTCGCGTCGATGGGCACGTTCTGGTCGGTGGACATGGTGGTGCTCCCTCCGTCGTTGGAGTGCTCGTCACTGAGTCCTGCGCCAAGAACACTACCCGATGACCGCCGACTGTCAACCGTCTACGTCGTTCGTCAACGGTCGGCCCTGCGCTATCCTCGACGCGTCGTCGACCGTCAACGAAGGAGTCTCCGTGGACGCACCGCCCCTGCGACCCAACGTGCTGCTGGTCGTCACCGACCAGCAACGCTTCGACACGCTGCGGTCCTACGGGTTCTCCGGCGGCCACACACCGCATCTCGACCGCCTCGCGGACGACGGCGCAGTCTTCGACGCCGCATACTGCTCCTCCCCGTTGTGCACGCCGTCCCGCGCGAGCCTTTTCACCGGCAAGCCGGTGACGGAGCACGGGGTGCAGCGGCTGCACGACGACCTCGACGACGACGAGCGCCTGTTCCCCGAGCTGCTCCGCGAGCACGGCTACCGGACCGGCCTGTTCGGCAAGCTCCACGTGTCCAGCCACGTCCGGGAGGCGTCGGGCCGCCATCCGCACGACGGCTTCGACGTGTACGAGTGGTGCAACGAAGCCAGCCTCGACATGGAGTCGCCGCTGCAGGCCTACGACGCATGGCTCGGCGAACAAGATCCCGATTTCCGGGACCGGCTGCGGCGCGAGGGCCGCGGTGTCAAGCACCACCCGCGCGAGCTGCACCTCTCCCACTGGATCGCCGAGCGTGCCGTGGCCTTCGTCGACGAGGCAGTGCGCGACGACGTGCCGTTCTTCGCCTACCTCGGGTTCTTCGACCCCCACAACCCTTACGACGACCATCCCCTCGAGCTCACGGAGCTGATCGGTGACCTCCCGCCCGTCCGGCCGGAGCCGCGCGAGGTCCCCGAGGGCCTGCGACGCGAGCTCGCGTCCAAGACGGTCGACGCGCACATCGACGGCGACCTCGAGTCCGCGCGCCGCGGATACCACGCCTCCGTCGCGCTGGTCGACGCGGAGCTGGGACGCGTCCTCGACCGGATCGACGAGCTCGGGCTGCGCGACGAGACGCTCGTCGTCTTCACCAGCGACCACGGCGAGATGCTCGGCGACCGCGGCCTGATGACCAAGGGCGCCTTCTTCTACGAGCCCTGCGTCCGCGTCCCCCTGCTCCTGCGAGCGCCCGGCGTCGTGCCGCCCGGGACACGCGTCGACGGGCCGGTCGATCTCACCGACGTCACCGCCACCGTCCTGGCGGCCGCGGGAGCGGACGCCGGCGCCGGGCGACCACGGGGCGGCGACGCCGCCGAGGAGCTCGACGCGCCGCGCGACCTGCGCGCCGTGGCGGCCGGCACCGCGATCTCCCGCCCCTTCGTGGTGTCGTCCTACCGCAACGGTGGCGTCGCCGTCGGCGAGCCGACGACCTACTTCGACCCGCCCGTGCTGGCCACGATGATCCGCGACGATCGTTACAAGCTCGTCCGCTACCACGACGGCACGGCTCCCGCGGGGCAGCTCTTCGACCTCCGGGTCGACCCGGAGGAGTCGACGGACCTGTGGCGGAGCCCGGACCACCTGGACGTCCGCGAGCGCCTGACCGCCGCCCTGCTCGACCGGCAGGTCCGTGCGGAGTGGCGCAGGTCCGAGGAGAAGCCGGCGGAGCACCGGGACTCCCGTGCCGCGGACGGACGACGAGGAGACGCCGCGTGACCGCTCCTGCACCGTTCGACCGGTGGTATCCGGACGCTCCCGTGGACGGCACGTACGGGTACGACCGCCGAGCCCTGCTCGACGTCGTGCCTGCCGACGTCCCCGACGGCTTCGCCGCGTTCTGGCGCGACGAGTTCGATCGGGCGCGCGCGACGCCCGCCGACCCTGTGCTGGTCCCCCTGGGTGACGACGGCGCGCACGAGATCTCCCGGGTGGAGTTCACGGCCGCGGACGGGCTGCGGCTGGGCGGCTGGGTCGCGCTGCCGCTCGGGGGCGCGGCCCGCGCGGGGGTGGTGCACAGTCACGGCTACGGCGGCCGGGAGTTCCCCGACCTCGCGCGGGTGCCCGACGACGCCGCGGCGATCTTCCCGGTCGCGCGTGGTCTGCCCGCGCTGAGCAGCGGGCGGGGAGCTCCGTCCGTCAACGTCGAGCACGTGCTGCACGGCATCGGGTCGGTCCGGACGTACGCCGTCGCGCGCTCCGCCGTCGACCTGTGGCACGCCGGCTCCGCGCTGTGCGAGATCGTCGACGCCCCGGACGGTGCCCTGCCCCTGTATGTCGTCGGCAAGAGCTTCGGCGGCGGCGTCGGCGCGCTGGCCGCACCGTGGGACGACCGCGTGGTCGGCACCACGCTCGTGGTCCCGAGCTTCGGCGGCCACGACCTGCGCCTGACGATGCCGTGCCTCGGCAGCGGCGAGGCGGTGCGGCACCACGTCGCCCGTCACCCGGAGGCGCGCCGGACCCTGCGCTGGTCCGACGCGTCGGCCGCCGCCCGGTACCTGCGGGTACCGGCACGGGTCGAGACGGTCCTGTGGGACACGCACGTGCCGCCACCCGGACAGTTCGCGATCGCCAACGCCGTCCCGGCGCACCTGCTGGACCTCGAGATCTACCCGGCGGGCCACGCCTGGTACCCCGGGCTCTCCCAGGACGAGGCCGCTGCCGCGGCCGCGACACGGGCCCACGTGCGCGCCACGGCCGGATGAGGCGGTCCGCCGGTGACGGTCGGCCTCACCCGGCCCGGGTCATCCCTTCAGGCCGGAGAACCCTGCACCGGCGACAATGTGCTTCTGGAACACGACGAACAGCGCGACCGGCGGAAGCGCAGCGATGAAGAGGGCCGCGAACAGCAGGTTCTCCTGGACGAACGGCGCGATGCGGGCCAGCGCCACGCTGATGGGTTGTGCCCCGGTGTCCGGGATCGCGATGAGCGGCCACAGGAAGTCCTTCCACGACGCCATGATCCCCAGCAGACCGATCACGGTGAGGATCGGCTTGGACATCGGCAGCACGATGCGCCGGAAGATCGACCAGGGGCCGGCCCCGTCGAGCTGCGCCGCCTCGAAGAGGTCGCGGGGGATCCCCTCGAAGAACCGCACGCAGAGCAGCACGCTGAACCCGTGCACGCCGGCGGGCAGCCACACCGCCCACACGGTGCTCTGGAGGTTCACCCCGACCAGCGGGACGTCGAGGATCGTCAGGTACAGCCCGATGAGCAGCACCGTGGGCGGCAGCAGGAGCGTGCCGAGCACGCCCGCGTAGACGACCTTGCCGTAGCGGGGGCGCAGCACGGCGATGCCGAAGCCCAGCGTGGTCGCCACGAGCATCTGGAAGAACACGGACCCACCCGTGAGCACCACGGTGTTCCACAGGTAGCGGCCCACGCCCAGGCCGGTCCACGCCTCGGCGAAGTTGCCCCACTGAGCGTCGCTGGGCCAGAGCCGGAAGGGCTCGCGCAGGATCTCCTGGGTCGGCGAGATCGCCGACTTCGCCAGCCACAGCAGCGGCAGGATGGACAGCGCGAACACGGCCAGGAACATCACGATCTGCAGCGGGGTCATGACCCCACGCACGAGGGGGCGCTGGTGGTCGGCGCTGGAGAGCAGACCGCGCTTGTCGTCGGGCGCGGCCTGACGACGGCCGCGCGCCGCCGTGGGCACGGGCCGCGGCTCCTGGGTGTCGAGGGTCATGACTGGCTCCAAGTCCGGGTGACGCGCAGGTAGATCGCCGAGATCACGGCCAGGACGGCGGCGAGCATCACGCTCAGGGCGGCGGCACCGCCGTAGTCGCCGTAGACGAAGGCGTAGCGGAAGATCAGCAGCAGCACCGTCACCGTCGAGTTCTGCGGCCCGCCGTCGGTCATGACGTAGGGCTCGATGAACGTCTGCATCGTGGCGATGATCTGGACGAGCAGCAGGATCAGCATCACGCCCCGCATCTGCGGCAGGGTGACGTGCCAGACGCGGCGCCAGATGGACGCGCCGTCCACCTCCGCGGCGTCGTACAGCTCGGTGGGGATCGCCGTCAGCGAGGCGAGGTAGATGAGCACGGTGCCGCCGGCGGCGCTCCACGTCGCGGCCAGCACCAGGCTCGGGATGGCCCAGGTGGTGTCCTCGAGCCATGGGAAGGGACCGAGTCCGACGAAGCCGGCGATGCGGTTGAAGACGCCGTCCGGGCCGGGCTCGTAGAACCACTTCCACAGCAGCACCGCCACGACGGGTGGGACGGCGGCCGGGACGTAGACGAGCACCCGGAACACCCCGCCGTACCGGCGCAGCTCGTTCATCACGGTGGCGAGGAACAGCGGCAGCGGGAACCCGATGGCGATCGAGACGACCGCGAAGAGCGCCGTGTTGCCCACCGCCTGCCACAGCAGCGGGTCGGCGAGGATGTTCTGGAAGTTCTCCAGCCCGACCCACGTCGGGTCGGTCACCAGGTTGGTGTCCTGGAAGCTCAGCGAGACGCTGCGGACCATGGGCCACCAGGCGAAGTAGCCGAAGATCAGCAGGCCGGGCACGAAGAACGCCAGGGTCTGCCAGGCATGACCCGCGCGGCTGGCGGACCGCCGCCGGCGGCGGCGCGGCGCGGCCGGAGCCGACACCGTCGCCGCCGCCGAGCGGTCCTCGGACACGACCGAGGTCATCCCTTCCTCCGGATGGCCGCGGTCGCCTGCTCCTTGGCCTCCCCGAGGAGCGCCTCGACGTCGGCGTCCTCCTCGGCCAGCACGCTCTGGATCACGGCGTCCAGTGCCGAGTAGATCTCCTGTCCGGCCACGGCCGGCTCGGGCACGTAGTCCAGGGCGGCCGTCCCCTCGACGTAGGCGTCGGCGTTGCCCTGGGGAAAGGTCACGAACGGCTCGATCGCCGCGTCGACGGCCTCGGTCGTGGCCTCGTCGAACAGCGGGACCTCGGGGATGCCGACGGCGACGCCGGCCGACTGGTCGGACTCCGCCTGCGCGGCCGCCGACTCGGGGTCGTAGCGTTGCCGGAGGTTCTTGAAGTCCATCCACTGCACGGCCGCGGCACGCTGGGCGTCGTCGGCACCGGCGCTGACCATGGTGACCCAGCCGCCGGTGAGCGTCCCGTCGCCGCCCGCCTGCGGCATCGGACCGACCCCGTACGTCGCCGGGTCACCGTCGAAGTTGTTGACGTAGCCGTTGAAGGTGTCCGGCGACCCGAGCCACATGCCGACCTTGCCCGCCGCGAAGTCCCGCAGGGTGTCGGCCTGGTTACGCAGCTGCTGGGCTCCCATCGCGTCGTCCTGCCAGCGCAGCTCGCGCAGGTTCTCGAGCGCAGCCACGGTCTGGGGGTTGTCGAACGTCGCGACGTACTCGTCGCCCTGCTGCTCCTGGATCGTCCCCCCGTACGAGTACGTCTCCATCGTGACGTGCCACCCGCCCTGGTTGTCCGTCGTGAGCTCGGCGTACGGGGTCTCGGCCACCTCCTTCAGCGCGACGGCGTCCTCCTGCAGCTCGTCCCAGGTGGTCGGCGGGGCGTCCGGGTCGAGGCCGGCCTGCTCGAACAGGTCCCGGTTGTACAGCAGCCCGATGGCGTAGGCGCGCTCCGGCAGGCCGAAGACGTTGCCGTCGGCGTCCGACATCAGGTCGAGGATCCGCGGCTCGAGTGCCGCACCAGCCTCCAGCTCGGCGACCTCCGCGGTGATGTCGGACACCTGCCCACGCTGGATGAGGGCCTGCGCCTCGGTGAAGGGCACCCGCAGGACCGTGTCGACGTCGCCGCCCGCGAGCCGCGCGGAGAAGGTCTGGGCGTCGAACTCGTACTCCGAGGGCTCGACGGTCGTGCCCGGGTTCTGCGCCTCGAACGCGTCGACCGCGTCCAGAAAGGCTTGACGCTCCTCCGGCTTGCTGTCGGGCGGCAGACCCATCACGGAGATCGTGACGCTGCCGTCCGCGGCCTCGCCACCGTCGTCGTTCGAGCAGGCGGCCGTCGCGAGGAGCACGCTCACGGCGCCGATCGCTCCGACGACCTTGACTGATGGACTCATGTCGTTCCCTTCACCGTTGATGGTCACGCCGGCGCCGCCTCCGCCATGGAGTTCGGTTCTCTGTCGCCGGTTTTTGGTTATCCGTCACTCAGTAAAGCGACCTGGAGCCACACTGTCAACACTCGGACACCGGATATCTGGTGACGGTGTATCGTTGACCGTCAGCGAGTGACGCCAACGAGGTCGAGGGAAGAGGTACCGTGCCCACCACGTCCACCAGCCGGTCCAACGTGCTGCTCATCATGACCGACCAGCAGCGCGCCGACTCGATCGGCGCCTACGGCGCCGCGCCGGCACCGACGCCGCACCTGGACCGGCTCGCCGCCGAGGGCGCCACCTTCGACGCCGCATACTGCACCTCCCCGCTGTGCACGCCGAGCCGGGCGAGCATCCTGACCGGCAAGCACCTCGCGGGGCACGGCGTCTCGCGACTGTACGACTCGTTGCCCCAGGACGAGGTTCTCGTGCCCGAGCACCTGCGCGAGGACGGCTACCGGACCGGGCTGGTCGGCAAGCTGCACGTCAGCAGCCGCGTCGACGAGGCACGCCGGCGGCACCCGCACGACGGGTTCGACGTCTACGAGCTGTGCAACGAGATGACCGTCGACCTGGACTCGCCCTGGCACGCGTACTCGCGGTGGGTGGCCGAGCGGGACCCGGAGTTCCACCACCGACTCGTCACCGAGGGTCGTCGCGTCGTCCACTACCCCGAGCACCTGCACATGTCCCGCTGGGCCGCCGAGCGCACGATCGACCTCATGGCGGGAGCCGTCGCGGACCAGGTCCCCTTCTTCGCCGTGATGAGCCTGTTCGACCCCCACAACCCCTACGAGAACGCGCCGCCGGGCTGGGCGGAGCGGGTCGGCCCGCTGCCCCCCACGCTCCCGCCGTGGGAGCCGTCCGGCCCCCGCGGCCTGCGGCGGGAGACGGACTCGAAGACGGTGGCGGCGCACACCGGCTCCGACCTCGACACGGCGCGGCGCGGATATCACGCGGCCGTGGCGTTCGCCGACCACGAGATCGGCCGCGTGCTCGCCGAGCTCGAACGGCTCGGGTGCGCCGACGACACCCTCGTCGTCTTCACCTCCGACCACGGCGACGAGCTCGGCGACCGCGGCCTGATGACCAAGGGCGCCTTCTTCACCGAGGCGTGTGCCCGGGTCCCCCTGGTGCTGCGCTGGCCGGGGCGCGTCCCCGCCGGGCGCCGCGTCGCCGCTCCCGTCCAGCTGAGCGACGTCGCCGCCACGGCGCTGGCGGCGGCAGGCGTTCCGCCCTCGGCGCTCGGCCCGGGCGCCGACTCGTACGACCTGGTCGACCTGGCACGCGGCGGGGCGCCGGCACGTCCGTACGCGGTGAGCGCCTACCGCAACGGCGGGCTCGCCGTCGGCTCCGGAGGCCAGTACTTCGACCCGCCCCTGCTGGCCACCATGCTCCGCGACGACCGCTACAAGCTGATCGCGTACCACGACGTGACCGACCCGGACTCCGGCCAGCTCTTCGACCTGACCGAGGATCCCGACGAACGACACGATCTGTGGGACGATCCGGAGCACCGCGACCGCCGGGACCGGATGCTGCGGTCCCTGCTCGACTGGACGGTGCACGACCAGTGGCGTGCCGGACCCCGCGGCGGCGAGAGCCGACCGACGGTGTCGATGGCCTGAGACGCCCTCGACTTCGCTACAGTGTCTTTAGTTGACGGATGACCATGCTGACCCCAAGGACGGAGCGCGTGATGAGCCTGGACGTGACACCCCTGAAGCAGACGGCACTCGGTGAGCGCGTCGCGCAAGAGCTGCGTCGCCTGATCGTGCGCGGTCAGCTCGCCGTGGACACCCACCTGGTCGAGGCGCAGCTCTCCTCGGACTTCGGCGTGAGCCGCGGACCGATCCGCGACGCCCTGCGACGCCTCGAGGCCGAGGGGCTCGTGGAGACGCGCAGCCGAGGCACGTACGTGGTCGGCCTGACCGAGAGCGACATCAGCGAGCTGTTCTCGCTGCGCGCGACGCTCGAGTCCTTCGCCCTGCGGCTGTGCGCCGATCAGGAGGACCCCGACTGGACGATCCTGCACGACGCGCTGGACACGATGCGCTCCGCTGCCGACGCCGGGGACGCCACGGAGTTCGCGATCGCCGACCTGGCGTTCCACTCCCAGTTCTACGAGCTCGCCGGGCACCGTCGCCTCATGGCGATCTGGCGGGACCACGAGCCGACGTTCCGCTCGCTGGTCCAGATCACGACGGCGCGCGACGTCGACCTGCACCCGTCGGCCGAGTCGCACGCCGAGATCCTGCGCCTGCTGGAGTCCGGGCAGATCGAGCAGGCGCTGGGCGAGCTCGCCGACCACCTCGACGGCTCCAGCCGCCGGATGCGCGAGGCCCGCCGCGAGCTGGCCGGCACGGCGGACTGACCTCCGGCGCCGACGCACGAGGCCGGGCCGGACGTCGCGTCCGGCCCGGCCTCGTGCTGCGCGTGGCGCCCTGCCGCCAGGTCAGACCGTCGCGCCGGCCATCCGGGGCAGCCGACCCATCGCCACGAGCTCGCTGCGCAGCTCCGACTCCAGCTCGGCCGGGAGCTGGGGCAGCGGCGCCGACACCCGCCCCGAACCGATGCCCTGCAGCGCGGCCCCCGACTTGAGCACCGAGAGCCAGAACGCCCGCGTGGTGAGCCCGGCGACGGCGTCGAGCTGCGCCTGCGCGGCCGCCGCGGCGGCGCCGTCACCGGTGCGGACCGCTGCGGCGAGAGCGTTCATCGCGCCAGGCACGACGTTCTCGAGCCCGGAGACGTAGCCGTCGGCGCCCGCCGACCAGTAGTCGGTCGCGTTCGCCTCGTCGGTGCCCTGCAGCACCGCGAGCCCGTGTGCGTCCTTCTGCTCCAGCAACCAGGAGAAGAAGTCGCGGTCACCGCCGGAGTCCTTGATGGCGACGATGTTGGGATGGTCCGCCAGCCTGGCGACCAGGTCTCGCGTCAGGGGCGTGTGGGTGTTGACCGGGATGTTGTAGAGGGCGACCGGGACCTCGGACCGCTCGGCGATCTCGAGATAGTGCCGCCGGATCGACGCCTCGTCGACCGGGTAGTAGTACGGCGTCGTCACCGCGACGAGGTCGGCTCCGGCACGCGCCGCCCGCTCCGCGTTCGCCACCGCCCGCTCGGTACCCACGTCACCGACGCCGCACACGAAGGTGCCCCGCCCCGCGAGCTGCTCGGCGACCAGGTCCACCATCCGGTCGGCCACCGCCGTCGGGAGGATCGGCAGCTCCCCGCTCGTCCCCAGGACCATCACGTGGTCACCGGCCTCCACCAACCGGTCGACGAGCCGCCGCGCGCCGCTCTCGTCCAGACCCCCGGCATCGTCGAACGGGGTGATCATCGGGCAGAAGACGCCGCTCAGTGCGGGGCGTCGTCGAGCGGTTGCGCTCACAGGATCTCCTTCGGTCGTGCTGCTACTGTAACGGATGACGGTTATCCGTCAATCGTCACTGGTGACGGGATTCCGTCGCCGGTTGTCCAAGTACGTTCGAGGCGGACGAGCAACGCCGAAGGAGGCACACCACCGTGGAACGAGTCCCGGGAACCGTCGTGGCCCACGTCCCCGCAGCGGGCGAGCAGTACGTGGGGTCACCGACGCTGCTGCGGATCGGTGAGCGAGAGCTGCTGGCCGTCCACGACCTCTTCGGCCCCGGGACCGATTTCGACACCGCGCGCGTGCACCGGTCCGAGGACGACGGGGCGACCTGGCACCACGTCGCCACGCTGGTGGGGCAGTTCTGGAGCACCCTGTTCGCTCACGGCGGTGCGGTCTACCTGCTGGGCACGGCCCGCAAGAACGGCGACGTCGTCATCCGCCGCACCGACGACGACGGACGGACGTGGACCACGCCCCGCGACGAGCGCACCGGGCTCCTGCGGCGAGGCAGGTACCACGGCGCGCCGACCCCGGTCGTCGAGCACGCCGGCCGGATCTGGCGGGCGTTCGAGGACTACGAGGGCCTGCCGGGCGAAGGGCAGTGGGGCCGCAGCTTCCGCGCCGGGATGCTCTCGGCACCGGTCGACGCCGACCTGCTCGACGCCTCGTCCTGGACCGACACCGGATTCGTCGCCAGCGATCCGGAGTGGCTCGACGGCACCGTCGTCGGCTGGCTCGAGGGCAACGCCGTCGTCACCCGCGAGGGCGAGATGGTCGATCTCCTGCGGGTCGACGTCCCCACCCCGGACCCCTGCTACGCGGCTCTGGCCCACGTCAGCGCCGACGGCACCGCGATCAGCTTCGACCCCGACGCCGGGTTCCTGCCGATGCCCGGGGCGATCACGAAGTTCACCGTCCGCTGGGACGCACCCAGCGAGCGGTACTGGTCGCTGGTGAACCATGTGCCGGACCCGGCCACGACCTCCGTCGGGCTCCGGTCGCGCAACACGGTCCAGCTCGTGTCGTCACCGGACCTGCGCCGGTGGGACCTGGGGCCCGTGCTGCTGCACCACGACGACGACCAGGTGCACGCCTTCCAGTACGTCGACTGGGTGGTCGACGGCGACGACATCCTCTTCGTCTCCCGGACCGCGTTCGACGACGACGACGGCGGGGCGAAGAGCTTCCACGACACCAACTACCTGACGTTCCACCGTGTGCCACGCTTCCGGGAGAACGCCCGATGAACACCCCGGAGAGCACCGTGACCGACCCGTCCCCCACCTCGGCGGCCGCCGGAGGGCGCCGCCCCAACGTGCTCTTCGTCCTCGGCGACGACTGGGGCTGGGGCGACCTGGGGTGCTTCGGCCACCAGCGGGCGCGGACCCCGCACCTCGACCGCCTGGCCGCGGAGGGCACGCGCTACACCCAGTTCTACGTCGCGTCCCCGCTCTGCTCGCCCAGCCGGGCGTCGTTCCTCACCGGACTCTTCCCGGGGCGTGTGGGGTTCCACCACGTCTGCTCCCCCGCCTTCAACCGCGAGCGAGGGGTGCCGGACTGGCTCGACACCGAGCTGCCGATGCTCCCGCGGCACCTTCAGGCGACGGGCTACCGCACCTGCCACCTGGGCAAGTGGCACCTCGGCCACACGGCCGACGCGCCGACACCGGGTGCGTACGGCTTCGACCAGCACCACTCGACGCTCAGCTCCGACCCCTCGCTGGTGGGCCGGTACTTCGCGCGCCGCGGACTGCCGGTGCCGGAGGACGCCGACGAGGCCTTCGCCACGTTCCGCCCGTACTCGTCGGAGACCATCGCCGACGAGGCGGTGGACTGGCTCGAGCACCACCGGGACACGGCACCCGACGAGCCGTTCTTCCTGCAGCTGTGGCTCCTCGACATGCACTCGACCCTGGACCCGGCGCCGGAGCACCTCGAGCGCTACGCGCACCTCGAGCCGGAGCACACCTCGGACCACGGTTCCCTGGTCAACTACTACGCGACGCTCACCGAGGCCGACCGGCAGGTGGGCCGGGTGCTCGAGGCCCTGGACCGGCTGGGCCTGACCGAGGACACCATCGTGGTGTTCACCGGGGACAACGGCCCCGAGGAGCAGTTCGTCGTCAACAACTCCCACAGCGCCGCCGGGAGCGCCGGCCCGTTCCGCGGCCGCAAGCGCAGCCTCTACGAGGGCGGCGTGCGGATGCCGCTGATCGTCCGCTGGCCCGGCCGCACCCCGGCGTTCGCCGTCGACGACGACTCGGTCCTCTCCAGCGTCGACCTGTTCGCCACCCTCGGCGCCGTGGCCGGGTTCGACGTGCCCGGCACCGACGGCGAGGACGTCGGCGACGCCTGGCAGGGCACGACCCACCGCCGCGATCGCCCGCTGCTGTGGGAGCACCGGTTCCCGAACGGCAGCCACCAGGTCCACCGCAGCCCGATGACCGCCGTGCGCGACGGCGACTGGAAGCTGCTGCGCAACCCGGACGGATCGCGCGTCGAGCTCTACGACGTCCCCCGGGACCCCTGGGAGCTGACCGACCACGCCGACCGCGAGCCCGAGGTCGTGGCGCGCCTCACGGACTCCGTGACCGCCTACTCCGCGTCGCTGCCGGACGGGCCGCGCCATCCCGACGCGGGCCGGCGCGACTACCCGTGGCCGACGTCCGGCACCGTCGAGGTGCCGACGTGGGACCTGTAGGCCGCGTCGCCCGGCGCCCGGGTCATCGGGCGCAGCGGAACCCGATATGGGTCGTGGACGTGTCGGGCGTCTGCGGCGAACGTGCGGCGGGCCGGTAGCGCAGGCAGTATTCCGGTGCGCACAGGTGCGATCCTCCCTTGAGCACCAGCTGTGCCGCACCGGACGGAGACGGCCGCGACGGGGCGCAGCACGACGATGCCGGCACCTGGTGCCGCGGCCCGTACGGCGTCGTGGTCCACTCCCACACGTTGCCGATCAGGTCGACCAGACCGTAGGCGTTGGCCGGGAAGGTCCCCACCGGAGACGTCCCGGTCCAACCCGCGGCACCGGTGTTCCGGTAGGGGAAGTCGCCCTGCCAGGTGTTCGCCATGAGACGCCCGCCGGGACGGGCCTCGTCGCCCCAGGCGTAGGGCGTGCCCGTCCGCCCGCCGCGGGAGGCGTACTCGTGCTCCGCCTCGGTCGGGAGCCTCTTGCCGACCCATGTCGCGTAGGCGCGGGCGTCCTCGAGGGCGACCTGGACGACCGGGTGGTCGCCCCGCCCCTCGATGGACGACCCCGGTCCGTGGGGAGCGCGCCAGGACGCCCCTGGCTGCCAGCTCCACCACTGCCGCCAGTCCCGCAGGTCCACAGGGCCGGACGTCGGGGTGAAGACGAGTGCGCCGGGTGCGCGCTCCTCCTCGCTGAGCGCCACGAACTCAGGCCCCTCGAGCGGGCGTTCCGCCACGCTCACGTACCCGGTGTCGTCGACGAACGCGGCGAACTGGGCATTGGTGACCGGATGCACGTCGAGCTCGAACGGCTCGACGGAGCGGCGGTGCACCGGACCCTCCTCGGGGTAGAAGCCTTCCCACCCCATCGAGAACTCCCCTCCGGGCAGGGTCACCGTCTCGGTGACGTCGGTCGTCACGCCTGTCCTCCGATCCTCGTCGACGCAGCCGGGCACGTGGCACCGGCCTCCCGCACCCACCAGGATAGGTCCCGCACACCGTCGACCGATCCATGTCGACGGTTGACGGTATCCTGGCTTCCCGACCTGATGTCGACGGCCGACGACGCCCGAAGGAGAAACCATGAACCGCTACGCCCTGCCGCCCCGCCCGGACACCCTCGACGCTCCCCCGCGCACCGCGTGGCTCGTCGCCAGCGGTGACCTGCGCGAGTCGGCGAACGTCGCCGGGTGGCCGACGCAGGTCGAGCTCGAGCGCGTCGTCACCGAGGCGCTCGACGCGGTCGGCTGGGAGGTCGTCCGTGCCCACGACGTCGACCCGACCACCGGCCACGGATTCGTCTCCAGCCAGCGCATGGGCCTCGACGTGTTCCGGACGATCCCGCCCGACGCGCCGCTGGTCGTGGCCGAGGCCGTCTGGCAGTACAGCCACCACGTCCTGGCGGGCCTGCGAACCCATCGGGGACCCGTGCTCACGGTGGCCAACTTCGCCGGTGACTGGCCAGGGCTGGTCGGCCTGCTCGGCCTCAACGCCGGGATGACCAAGATGGGCCGGCCCTACTCGACGATCTGGACCGTCGACGGCACGGACGACTGGTTCCGCGACGGCATCCGCGCGTGGGTCGAGCGCGGGGTGATCGAGCACGACACGTCGCACGTGCGCCCGCTGCCCGCGCTCCCGCCCTCGGACGAGCGGGAGCTGGGCCAGGCGCTCGCCGAGCAGCTCCTGGGCGAGAAGGCGATCATCGGCGTCTTCGACGAGGGCTGCATGGGGATGTACAACGCGATCTTCGACGACGAGCTGCTCAACGGCATCGGGATCTACAAGGAACGACTGTCCCAGTCGGCCCTGTGGGCCGAGATGCAGACGGTCGAGGACGACGAGGCCGACGCCGTGCAGGCGTGGCTCGAGGCAGCCGGCATGACCTTCCGGCTCGGGGTCGACGAGGCCACCGAGCTGACGCCCGACCAGCTCCGCTGGCAGCACAAGATGTACATCGCCGCCCTGCGGATCGCGGACGACTTCGGGCTGGACGCCGTCGGCATCCAGTACCAGCAGGGCCTCAAGGACCTCTCCCCCGCGTCGGACCTGGCCGAGGGGCTGCTCAACAACGTCCGGCGCCCGCCGGTCACCTCCCGGGACGGTTCCCGCGTGCTGTGGGAGGACCGCGCC
The DNA here is from genome assembly GCF_044769875.1 of Isoptericola aurantiacus. Taxonomy (NCBI): domain Bacteria; kingdom Bacillati; phylum Actinomycetota; class Actinomycetes; order Micrococcales; family Promicromonosporaceae; genus Isoptericola; species Isoptericola aurantiacus. The sequence goes on along the minus strand of NZ_JBJBAE010000001.1, from coordinate 1,134,528 downwards.
CTGCCGCACTTCAACGAGGCCGACGAGGGGGTCGCCGTCGACGCGCTGGTCACCAACCGCCTGTGGACCGCCCTCGGGCTCGACCCGGCCACGACCCTGCACGACGTGCGCTGGGGCGAGGCGCACGGCGGCCGGTTCGTCTGGGTCTTCGAGATCTCGGGGTCGGTGCCGGCCTCGCACCTGGTCGACGGGTACGCCGGCGCCGAGGGCTGGCGCCAGGACCCCGTGTTCTTCCCGGCGGGCGGATCGACGATCAACGGTGTCTCCCGCCCCGGCGAGATCGTGTGGTCGCGCGTCTACATCGCCGACGGCGCCCTGCAGGTCGACCTCGGACGCGGGTCCGCCGTCGAGCTCCCCGCGGCCGAGACCGCGCGGCGCAAGCAGGCCACGAACCCCGAGTGGCCGATCATGCACGCCGTGCTGCACGGCGTCTCGCGCGACCAGTTCATGGCGCGGCACAAGGCCAACCATCTCAACGTCGTCTACGCACCCGACGCCGCGACCGCCGACCGGGCGCTCGTGGCCAAGGCGGCGTTCTTCGACGCCCTCGGAGTGACCGTGCACCTGTGCGGGGACGTCGACGTCGCGGCACCGTGACCCGGTCGCGCTTCCCGCGGTGGGTCTACGGCCCCGGCATCGAACCGGACCCTCGTTTCTCCTTGGCCAACGAGCGCACCCTGCTCGCCTGGCTGCGGACGGCGCTGGGCCTGATCGCCGGCGGTACCGCGCTCGAGGCGCTCGACGTCCCGATGGAGCCGACGTTCCGGCTGGTCGCGGCGCTGACCCTGCTGGGTGGCGGTGCACTGCTCCCGGTCACCGCCGGGGTCGACTGGGCCCGGACCGAGCGGGCGATGCGCCGGGGCGCGGCCCTGCCCGGCGGGGCCGCCGGGATCGTGCTCGCCGCAACCGTCGGCGTCGTGGGCGCGCTCGTGCTGCTCGGGCTGCTGTCCCGATGAGCCAGCCTCGACCAGGCCCGTCCGACCCTGGCCTCCAGCCCGAGCGGACAGCCCTGGCGTGGCGGCGCACGATGCTCGCCCTGGCTGCCGTGCTCCTGCTCGTCCTGCGCACGGCCCCGATGCTCGCCGACCATCACGAGCTGGCCCTGGGCGCCATGGCCGTGCTGCTGGTCCTGCTGCCGCTGGGCTCGCTGGTCCGTCGGCACGCGCGTCGGACCGCCGACAGGTTCCGCACGGCGCACGAGCTGCGTCACGGCCGGATGCTCGCCGCCGTGGCCGCCGCGACCAGCTTGCTCGGCGTCACCGCGCTGGTCCTCGTCGTCGTGCTGCCCTGAGCGGCCTCGGTCTAGGGCCGGTACCAGGCGGCGGTGTCCGGGGACAGGACGCCGTCGACGAGCGGGGCGGAGGAGAGCACGACCTCGGCCTTCGACGGCAGGGCGACCGCACCGGCCCCGAGATTGACCGCGCACACGAGCGTGCCGTCGCCGGGACGGGCGCCGGTGCGGGCGAAGGCCACGACGTCCTCACCGGCCCCCGGCAGCGTCACCCACGTCAGGCCGTCGCCGCGCAGAGCGGGCTCGGCCCGCCGGGTGGCGAGCATCGTGCGGTAGAGGCTGAGCATCGAGACGGGGTCGTCCTGCTGGGCCTCGACCGAGAGCTCGCCCCAGCCGTCCGGCAACGGGAGCCAGGGCTCGGCCGGGGCGTCCTCCGGGCTGAACCCGGCCGTCGGCCCGGACCGGGTCCACGGGATCGGGACCCGGCAGCCGTCGCGGCCCGGGTCGACGCCGCCGGAGCGGAAGTGCATCGGGTCCTGGATCGCCTCGCGAGGAACCTCGACCTCCGGCAGTCCCAGCTCGTCGCCCTGGTAGACGTACAGGCTGCCCGGCAGCGCCCCGGTGAGCAGCGCGGCCGCGCGGGCGCGGCGGGTGCCGAGGGCGAGGTCGCTCGGCGTGCCGAACCGCTTGGCCGCGAAGTCGAACGACGAGTCCTCCCGGCCGTAACGCGTCACCGGCCGGGTGATGTCGTGGTTCGACAGCACCCACGTCGCCGGAGCGCCCACCGGCGCGTGCGCCTCCAGCGTCGTCCGGATCGACTCCCGCAGCTGCTTCGCGTCCCACGGACGGGTCATGAAGTCGAAGTTGAACGCCGTGTGCATCTCGTCCGGTCGCAGGTAGAGGGCGAACCGGGCCGGGTCGGGCAGCCAGATCTCGCCGACGAGCACCCGCTCGTCCCCGTAGGAGTCGGCGACGGCCCGCCAGGACCGGTAGACGCCGTGCAGCTCGTCGCGGTCCAGGTAGGGATGCTCCCCTGCCTCCCACGTCTCGGGGATGTCGGGGAGCCGCGGGTCCTTGACGGGCAGCGCGGCCGAGTCGATCCGGATGCCGGCCGCGCCGCGGTCGAACCAGAAGCGCAGCACCTCCTCGTGCTCGCGCCGCACGTCGGGGTGGTCCCAGTTGAGGTCCGGCTGCTGCGGGGTGAACAGGTGCAGGTACCACTGCCCCGGAGAGCCGTCCGAGCCCGTCGTGCGCGTCCACGTGCCGCCCTGGAACTCCGAGGTCCACCGCGTCGGACTCTCGTCCCCGCGCTCGCCACGACCGTCCCGGAACCAGAAGCGCTCGCGCTCCGGCGAGCCCGGGCCCGCGGCCAGCGCCCGGCGGAACCAGTCGTGCTGGTCCGAGACGTGGTTGGGGACCACGTCGACGATGGTGCGGATCCCGAGCCCGCGCGCCTCCGCGATGAGCGCCTCGGCCTCCGCGAGGTCACCGAACGCCGGGTCGATCGCGCGGTAGTCCGCCATGTCGTAGCCGCCGTCGGCCAACGGCGAGGCGTACCAGGGCGTATACCAGATCGCGTCGACGCCGAGGTCCCGCAGATAGCCCAGGTGCGCCCGCACCCCCGCCAGGTCACCCGTGCCGTCCCCGTTCCCGTCCGCGAAGGACCGCGGGTAGACCTGGTAGATCACCGCGTCCCGCCACCACGCCCGGTCCTGAACACCACGCTCCACGACGCTCCTTGGTTAACAGTGCACTGTCGACCTTATCGGGTGTGTTGCGGAACTTCGAGTCCTCACCAGACGCGCGCGGCGTCCCGGCCTCGTGGTCTCAGCGGGGACACCACGCGGCCGGGACGCCGGGAACGGTCGGGCGATGCGTCAGGCCGGGGCGAGCTCCAGGTCGGCGTCGGCAGCCTGCGGCTTCTGGTCCTCGTAGCGGCGCACCACGCGGCTCACCGTGGACCGCGAGGCCTCGACGTGCTCGGCGATCTCACGCTGCGTCAGACCCTCGCGGGCCAGCTCGACGATGCGACGGTCGCGCTCGTTGGCCGGCATCTCGGAGGCGGCCGGATCCGCCGCCTGCTCCTCGGCGACCGCCGGGGCGGACGGCTCCTCGGCGTGCTGCGCGTCGTCCGCGTCCGACTGCTGCTGCTCGACGGCGGTCCCGGTCTCCGCCGACGTGGCGTGCCACGCCGGGCGGTCGGCGGCGGGCTCCGCCGCCTCCTCGCGGACCAGGTCGAACACCTCGACCCGGCGGGTGTGCCCCGTCTCCGGCAGCGGCTCGAGCAGCGGCTTGCGCGGAGCGTCGGCGGGCGAGTCGGCCGCGGGGGCCGACGCCGTCACCGCGGGCCTCGCGGGCGGGGCGGCGGCGGGTGCGGGTGCGGTAGGTGCCGTCGGCTCGGGAGTGGCGTCGGCGGCCGGAGCGGTGGCCTCCTGCCCTTCCTGCTGCGCCGACCCGGCGGACGACGTCGCGGTCGCCGCCGGGTGGGGGCGCTCCGCGGACCGCTCCGGGAGGCCGGCGGTCAGGGCGGCACCGAAGGCCTCGCCGAACGGCTCGGTCCCGGCGCGCTCCTGCGGCGGGGCAGGCCGACGCACGGGCAGGGGTTCGCGGGCCTCCGACCCGGGTGCCGTCACCGCGGCCGTGGCCGCGGGCGGCCGCGCCGCCACGGCCGGCGAGGCGGTCCCGCGCGCGGTGCCTCGCTTGACCGAGTCGGCGCCGATCAGGTCGAGCCGGTTGCCGTGGCGCTCGGCGGCCTCGAGCCGTTCGACCCAGACCTGCATGCGCCGCTCGAAGTCCTCGACCGTCAGGAGCTTCAGGGCACGGTCCCGGGCGGCGCGCTGCGCCTCGTGCGCCGCGCGGACCTTGCCCGTGCCGCGCCGGTCGCCGGTGCTGTCGAGCCGGGCATCACGCCACACCTCCAGGGCGGTGACGTACTGGTGCACACGGTGCTCGCGCCGGCGCTCGTCCAGGGTGTGCCCCGTGACCAGGTGCCGCTCCCCCACCAGCGCCAGGTGCCACATCAGGGCGGCCACCAGCGGCGGCACGAACCGGAAGACCACCATGTACGGGGTGCTGGCGGTCGGCACCGCGACCTCGTGCAGCGCCGCGAACACCCCCGAGGTCCCGGACAGGATCCAGGTCAGCGTGAGCAGCACGCCGTAGGGGCGGCCCTCGAGCGCCGCGTTGCGCGCCATGAGCGCGACGGCGACGAGGCTGACCTCCAGGAACCCTGCCAGGGCGTACGCCTCCAGCGGCTCCATGTTCGCGACCTCGAGGCCGAACAGGACCATGCCGCTGTAGGCCAGTGCGGTGGCGATGAAGGCGGCGACGACCACGGCCACCATGGGCAGGTGCCGGCCTCGGTAGCGGGGCCGCGGTGGGCCGTCGCCCGCGGTGGGGGCCGGCGCGTCCTGCTGAGTCACGTATTCCTCCGAAATATGGTGATGACGCCATATATCAACAGGTCGGGCGTCGTGAAGTCAACGCCCTGACCGGCATCGGAAGCCGATCGTGACCCGCCGTTCACCCCTTGACCGCCCCGCTCATCCCGGCGCCCGAGAGGAACGCCTTCTGGAAGATCAGGAAGATGACGATCGGGATCACCGTGGAGATGGCCAGCGCCGCGAGGAAGACGTCGAGCTCGACGTAGTTCTCCAGGGCCGGCAGCCGCACGGACAGCGGCTGCTTGTCGACGTCGCGCAGCACCAGCAGCGGCCACAGGAAGTCCTTCCAGGCCAGGATGAACGCGAACACCGACACCACGCCCAGGATCGGTCGGGACATGGGCAGCACGATCGACCAGCCGACGCGGAACGGGCCCGCACCGTCCACGCGCGCCGCCTCGAAGATCTCGCCGGGCAGGTTGTCGAAGAACCGCTTGACCAGCAGCACGTTGAAGGCGTTGGCACCGGCGGGCAGCCACACCGCCCAGAAGGAGTTGATCAGCGACACGTTCGCCAGCGGCACGTCGAGCACCGTCAGGTAGAGCGGGACGAGCAGCACGACGGCGGGCACGAACAGGGTGGACAGGACCAGCGCCGTGAGCACCTTGGCGTAGCGCGGGCGCAGCACGGAGAGCACGTAACCGCCGGTGGCGGCCACGAGGAGCTGCATGAACCACGAGCCGAGGGCGAGCCACAGGGTGTTGAAGAAGTAGTGGTCGATCTCGAAGCGCACCCACGCCTCGGACAGGTTGGCCCAGTCGACGCCGTGCGGGAAGAGCGCCATGGGCGTGCGCAACGTGTCCTGGGTGGGGGTGACCGCGGACTTGGCGAGCCAGAGGATCGGCCCGAGCCCCACGACGACGAGGCCGACGAGGAGGCCGACGTGCGCGGTGCGCCAGGTCGTGCGGACGCTGCGGCGTCGTCGGTCCGAGACGGACACGAGGCCGCGGTCGGTGGGCGGCGTGGCCCCCCGGCGGCGCGGAGGTGCGGTGGTGGCCATGTCAGTCGCTCCACTTCGCGGTCAGCTTGAAGTACACGGCGGACAGGACGGCGAGCACGACGGCGAGCATCAGGCTCAGCGCGGTGGCGGCCCCGTAGTCGCCGCGCCCCCCGAACGCGTAGTTGTAGATCATGAGCAGGATCGTGGTGGTGGAGCTTGCCGGTCCCCCGCCGGTGAGCAGGTAGGGCTCGGTGAACACCTGGGCGGTCCCGATGATCTGCAGGATGAACGTGATGAACAGGATCCCGCGCAGCTGCGGCAGCGTGACGTGCCAGATCTTGCCCCACACCCCGGCGCCGTCGACCTCGGCGGCGTCGTACAGCTCGGGGGCGACGCCGGTCAGCGCGGCCAGGTAGATGATGACGGTCCCACCGGCGGCGGACCAGGTGGCCACGAGCACGAGCGAGGGCATCGCGGTGGACGGGTCCTGCAGCCACGGGAACGGCCCGAGCCCGACCCAGCCGAGGATGGTGTTGAACAGACCGGAGTCGGAGGCGTCGTAGAAGGTCTTCCACAGCAGCACCGCCACGACGGGCGGCACCACGACGGGCAGGTAGGCCAGCGCGGAGTACAGCCCCTTGGCGCGGCGCACCTCGCTCATGAGCACGGCGGCGACCAGCGGCACCGGGTACCCGAACAGCAGCGCCAGGACGGCGAAGTACAGGGTGTTGGTCACCGCGGTGGCCAGCATCGGGTCGCCGAGCACGTAGGTGAAGTTGTCCAGCCCGACCCACTCGGCAGGCTGGACGAGGTTGGTGTGCTGGAAGCTCATGACGACCGCGCGCACGATCGGGTACCAGGAGAACAAGCCGAAGACGACGATCAGCGGCAGGGCGATCACGAGCGTGCTCAGCCCACCGCCGCGCACCCAGGTCGACGGGGTGCCCGCGCGACGGCGGCGGTGCGGCACGGAGGGCGGGACCACGGCCTCGGCCGACGTGCCCGGGGCGGGCGCCCCGCCGTCGGGCACCGTGGTGGTGCCCGACGACGGGGTGCTCGTGGCGGAGAAGGCCATCGTCGATCAGCCTCGGTCGATGAGGGTCTGGACGTTCGCCTCGGCGTCGGCGAGCAGCGCCGCGATGTCGGCGTCCTCGTCGGTCAGGACGGCCTGCACGACGGGGTCGAGGGCGGCGTACAGGTCCTGGGTGGCGACCGGCGGCTCCGGCTCCAGCGGCTGGTCGTAGATGTTGTCGCTGTACGGCGCGAACTGCTCGAGCGGGACGTTGATGTAGTCGGCGATCCACTCCTGCGACTCGTCGTACGTCGCCTGGTCGAACACCGGCAGGATCGGCGCGCCGACGGGCTGCCCCTGGTCGGCGACGGCCTGGGCGTCCGCGACGGCGGCGTCCGGGTCGGTCAGCTTGGACATGTAGAAGAAGTCGATCCACTTCACCGCCGCGGCCTGCTCGGCGTCGGAGGCCTTGGCGTTGACCGCGGCGAGCGTACCGCCACCGAGCGCCGCGGCGTCGTCGCCCTCGAGCGGGAGCACGGTGACGCCGTAGTCGTCGGGGTTCATGGCGTTCTGCGTCACCAGGTTGCCGTAGTCGCCGCCGCCGGAGATGAACATGCCGATCTTGCCGGCGCCGAAGTCGGCGTGGCTGGTGCCCCAGTCGTAGAGGAACTCGTCACCCATCGAGTCGTCGTCCCAGCGCATCGACTGCAGGTACTCCAGCGCCTCGGCGTACTCCGGGGTGTCCACGGTGGCCGAGACGGTCTCCCCGTCGACGGACTCGCCGCGTCCCCCCATGGCGTAGACCATCGTGGTCAGGATCCACCCGCCGGTGTTCGACGCCGTCATCTGGGCGTAGCCCGTGGCGCCCGTCTTCTCGGAGATCGCGGCCGCGGCGTCACGGACCTCGTCCCAGGTGCTGGGCGGGTCGTCCGGGTCCAGACCCGCCTCGGTGAACAGCGCACGGTTGTAGTGCAGGCCCTGGCCGTAGGCGGCGATCGGGACCGCCCACATCCCGCCGTCCGGTGCCTGGCCGGCCGCGGCGACGTTCTCGTTGAACTCACCGGCGTACGGCAGCTCGGCCACCAGGCCCGAGACGTCGGCGATCTGCTCGCGCTCGATGAGCCCCCGGCCGTCGGTGAACGGCACGGTGAAGACGTCAGGGAGGGTGCCGCCGGCGAGGTCCGCGGCGAACGTGGTGCCCACCCAGGTGTACTCCTGGGTCTCCACGGTGATGTCCGGGTACTCGGTCTTGAACTCGTCGACGCGGGTGTTGATCGCCTCGACAGCCCCCTCCTCGAGGCCCTCGTCGATCGCGACCTGGATCGTCACGGGTTCGTCGGCCGTCTCTTCCGCGGTCTGTTCGGCGTCCGCCGGGGCGTCGCCGTCGTCCGAGCTGCACGCCGCCAGCGTGGCGCCCAGGGTCAGCACACCCACGAGGGTGAGCGCGGTCTTGCGTCGCGATGACTTCATCGTCACTCCTTGGTTGGTCCGCACGCGGCGTGCGGAGTCTTCGGGTCGGTCGGTGGACGTCCGGTCGCACCGGCCGGTCGTGCCGGGTCCGGTGCTCACGGCCGGTACCAGACGGCGGTGTCGGGCGGGAGCGTGCCGTCGTGCAGGGGTCCGGAGGCGAGCACGACGTCGGCACCCGCGGGCAGCGGGAGCGCTGCGGCGCCGAGGTTGACGGCGCAGACCAGCGAGCCGTCGTCGTCGGTGCCGCCCGGACGCGGATCCGGGGCGCTGCGCGCGAACGCCAGCACGTCCTCGCCGGCCCCCGGCAGGCTCACCCAGGTCAGCCGGTCGCCGGACAGCGCCGGTTCGGCGCGGCGGGTGGCGAGCATGCGCCGGTAGAGGGTGAGCATCGAGCCGGGGTCGGCCTCCTGAGCCTCGACCGAGAGCTCACCCCAGCCCTCGGGCAGCGGGAGCCACGGGTCGGCCGCGGCGTCCTCGGGCGAGAAGCCGGCGGAGCGCCCCGCGCGGGTCCACGGGATCGGGACCCGGCACCCGTCGCGGCCGGGGTCGACCCCCTCGGAGCGGAAGTGCATCGGGTCCTGGATGGCCTCGCGCGGGACCTCGACCTCCGGCAGCCCGAGCTCGTCACCCTGGTAGACGTACAGGCTCCCGGGCAGCGCCCCCGTCAGGAGCGCCGCGGCCCGGGCCCGGCGCGCGCCGAGGGTGAGGTCCGTGGGCGTGCCGAACCGCTTGGTCGAGAAGTCGAACGACGTGTCCTCGCGGCCGTACCGGGTCACCGGCCGGGTGATGTCGTGGTTGGACAGCACCCAGGTGGGCGGCGCACCGACCGGCGCGTGGGCCTCGAGCGTGGTGCGGATCGCCTCGCGCAGCTCCTTGGCGTCCCAGGGCCGGGTCATGAAGTCGAAGTTGAAGGCCGTGTGCATCTCGTCGGGGCGCAGGTAGAGCGCGAACCTGGCGGGGTCCGGGAGCCAGATCTCGCCGACCAGCACGCGCTCGTCACCGTAGGAGTCCGCGACCGCGCGCCACGAACGGTAGATGTCGTGCAGCTCGTCGCGGTCCAGGTGCGGGTGCTCCCCCGCCCCCCAGGTGCCCGGGACCTCGGGGAACGCCGGGTCCTTGACCGGCATCGCGGCGGAGTCGATGCGGATGCCCGCGGCCCCGCGGTCGAACCAGAAGCGCAGGATCTCGGTGTGCTCGCGGCGCACGTCGGGGTGGTTCCAGTTGAGGTCCGGCTGCTCGGGCGTGAAGAGGTGCAGGTACCACTGCCCGGGTGTGCCGTCGGGGTTCGTGGTGCGCGTCCACGTGGTGCCCTGGAAGCTGGACACCCAGTCGGTGGGCATCCGGTCGCCGTCGGGGCCCCGGCCCTCGCGGAACCAGAACCGTTCGCGCTCCGGCGAGCCCGGACCGGCCGCGAGCGCCTCGCGGAACCAGGCGTGCTGGTCGGAGACGTGGTTGGGGACGACGTCGATGATCGTCCGGATGCCCAGCTCGCGGGCCTCGGCGATGAGCGTCTCGGCCTGCGCCAGCGTGCCGAACGCGGGGTCGATGGCCCGGTAGTCGGCGACGTCGTACCCGCCGTCCGCGAGAGGTGAGGCGTACCAGGGCGTGAACCAGACGGCGTCGACCCCGAGGTCGCGCAGGTAGGTCAGGTGCTCCCGGACGCCGGCGAGGTCGCCCGTGCCGTCGCCGTCGCCGTCGGCGAAGGACCGCGGGTAGACCTGGTAGATCACCGCGTCCCGCCACCACGGGCGTGCTTGCTCGTCGCTCACCGGTGAGCCTCTCTGTCGAAACGTCGTCGCTGCCGTTCTCGCTGCGCATGACAGTAACCATGCGACAGGTTCTACGCAAGAACTCGACAGTGCCGTTATCGAACCGCGACATTGGACCGAAACGATTCGGTGATGACGGCGCCGGGGGCGCATCATGGGGCGGGAGGCGCGCGACCGGGAGCGGTGGGCGCGAGCACCGAGGGCACGACCACGACCACGGCGACGACGGCGGCGGCGACGACGGCGGCGGCGACGACGACGGCGGCGGCGACGACGGCGGCGGCGACGGCGGCGGCCACGCCGCGCCGCGGAAGGCCTCGGGGCCCCGGTGGGCCCCGAGGAGGGCTCAGGCGGTGGCGCGCGGCGCGGCGGCCGTGGAACGGCGCACCACGAGCTCGGGCTCGAAGAGCAGCTCGTCGCGCGAGACCTCGGCGCCGGCGATCATGCTGGCCAGCAGGTCCACCGCAGCACGTCCCATCGCGTCGATGGGCTGGCGGACCGTCGTGAGCGCCGGATCGGTGGAGTTCATCAGGGCGGAGTCGTCGTAGCCGACGACGGAGACGTCGCCCGGCACCTCGAGCCCGGCCCGGCGCACGGCCCGGATCGCCCCGAGGGCCAGGGGGTCCGAGGCGCACAGGATCGCCGTGGCGCCGGCATCGAGCAGGCGGTTGGTCGCCGCCTGGCCGCTCTCCAGGGAGTACTGGCTGTGCACCACGAGCGGGTCGGGCAGGTCGAGGCCGTGCCGCTGCGCGAACCCGCGGGCCGCGGCCAGCTTGCGCTCCGAGGGCACGTGGTCCTCCGGCCCGAGCAGCAGCCCGATGCGCTCGTGCCCCATGGACACCAGGTGCTCCAGCGCCTGGTGCGTGGCCACGAGGTCGTCGCAGGAGACGTGCGGGAAGTCCAGGGTCTCGATCGAGGCGTTGATGAGCACCACGGGCAGGTTGAGCGCGTCGAGGCGCTCGTAGTGGGTGTGGTCCGCCTCCCGCTCGGCGTAGAAGCCGCCGGCGAAGATGACGCCGGAGACCTGCTGGCCGAGCAGCAGGTCGATGTACTCGGCCTCGCTGATACCGCCCGCCGTCCGCGTGCACAGCACCGGGGTGAACCCCTGCTGCGCCAGCGCACCGCCGACGACCTCGGCGAACGCCGGGAAGATCGGGTTGGCCAGCTCGGGCAGGACGAGGCCGACCAGCCGGTTGCGGTCGCCGCGGAGCTTCGTGGGCCGTTCGTAGCCGAGCACGTCGAGCGCGGTGAGCACGGCGTCGCGCGTCGCCTGGGAGACCCCGGGCTTGCCGTTGAGCACGCGGCTCACGGTCGCCTCGCTGACACCCACCTTCGCGGCCACGTCGGCCAGTCGCCTCGACATGTTCCGAGGCTACACGGGCACCGCAAGGATCTTGCGCACCTTGCGTCGCCCGAGGCGTTCGACGGCGCAACGCACGTCCCGACCTCCCGCGACTCGGCCGGACCGCAGAACTTCCCGGTCCGTGCGCGCAAGAACTCAACAGCGTCACGACGGAAAATGACAGTGTGTTGAGAATCTGGCATCACACCGCTAGTTTCGAGTCAGCGGCACCGTCGCCGCTGCCGGCGGCAGCCGGCATGCCCGAGAGGACTGCACGATGACGTTCCAGCTACCTCCACGCACCGCCCCGATCCCCGGACCCGGCGGCCGCCGCACGGCCGGGCGCCGCCGAGCGGCCGTCGCCCTCGCGACCACGCTCGCCCTGACCGCGACGCTCGCCGGCGCCCCCTCCGCCGTCGCCCACCACCGGCCGGACCGCCACGACACGGCCGTGGTGACCCGGGCGGCCCTGGACCCCGGGCTGGTCGCCGGACGGGGAGCCGACGTCGGCTTCGTCGAGCAGGAGGCGGAGCACGCCGCCACGACCGGCACGGTGCTCCCACCCGACCGGACCCCGTACACGCTCGCCTCGGAGGCCTCGGGACGGTCCGCCGTCCAGCTCCGGCCCGGGGAGCACGTCCAGCTCACCCTGCCGGCCGCCGCGAACGCGGTCACCGTGCGCTACTCGATCCCCGACGCCGCGGACGGCGGTGGCATCATCTCGCCCCTGGACGTCCGGGTCCTGCGGGACCACGGCCGGTTCACGACCCCGGCGGGGCCTCGGCACCGCATGGAGCTGACCTCCGAGTACTCCTGGCTCTACAACACCTATCCCTTCACGAACGACCCGCAGGCCGACCTCCTCCAGCCGGACTGGTGGCTGACCGAGTGTGCCTGCGTCCCCGGGGAGTCGGACCCGGAGTGGTTGACCACGCCGTTCCGCCCGCACCACTTCTACGACGAGCAGCGGCTGCTGCTCGGGCGCACCTACCCGGCGGGGTCCCTCGTCCGGCTCGAGGTCCCGCCGGGGGCCACGGCCGACGTCACCACCATCGACCTGCTCGACTCCGAGCTCGTCGACCGCCCCGCACCGCGACCCCGCGGATCGGTCAGCGTGGTCCGCTTCGGGGCCGACCCGAGCGGCCGGCGCGACTCGGGCGCCGCGTTCCAGCGCGCCGTCGACTGGGCCTCCGCCCACGACCGCACCCTGTGGATCCCGCGCGGCACGTTCCAGGTGAACCGGCACGTCGTCGTCGACGACGTGACCGTCGTGGGAGCCGGCAGCTGGTACTCGATCGTGCGCGGCCACGAGGTGGCGCTCGACGGGCCGACCGACGACGGCTCGGTGCACACCGGCGTCGGGTTCTACGGGCGCTGGGCCGCCGACGGCGGGTCGCACGACGTCCACCTGTCCGGGTTCGCGATCGAGGGCGACGTCCGCGAGCGCATCGACACCGACCAGGTCAACGGCGTCGGCGGCGCGATGAGCGACTCGACGCTCACCGACCTGTACATCCACCACACCAAGGTGGGGGTGTGGTTCGACGGCCCCATGGACGGCACGCACGTGACCGACGTCGTGATCACCGACCAGATCGGCGACGGCGTCAACTTCCACACGGGGGTGACCGGGTCGTCGGTGACGGACAGCTTCTTCCGCAACACCGGCGACGACGCGCTGGCGATGTGGGCCGACGCCGAGCAGAACGTGGGCAACACGTTCGCCCGCAACACCGTGCAGTCCCCCGTGCTCGCCAACGGCATCGCGATCTACGGCGGCCGGGACATCGCCGTCGTGGGCAACCTGGTCGCCGACCCGGTGCGCGAGGGCTCGGCGCTGCACGCGGGCGCCCGGTTCGGGGCGCTGCCGTTCGAGGGGACGCTGACGTTCCGCGACAACACGACGGTGCGGGCCGGTGGGCTCGACCTGAACTGGAACATCGGGCTGGGGGCCATCTGGTTCTACGCGCTGGACCGCGGCATCGACGCCGACGTCCAGGTGTCCGGGGACCACTACCTCGACAGCACCTACAACGCGATCATGCTGGTCACGGAGTACGGCGTGAAGGACGAGTACGCCATCGACGGCGTGTCGTTCCGGGACGTGCGGGTCGACGGCGCCGGGACGTCGGTGGTCAGCGCGCGCACCGCCGGATCGGCGTCCTTCGAGAACGTCGACGTGCGCCACGTCGGGTGGGCCGGGGTGAACAACTGCGGCGCCTTCACCTGGGACTTCGCGAACGGCTCGGAGTTCGTGCTCACCGACCTGGGCGACAACGACGGCGAGACCGTCACGCCGTGGGGTGACGGACCCGCGAGCTGGCTGAGCCGGTACACGCCGAACACGATCAGCTGTCAGGACGCCCCGCCCGTGGTCGAGCCCCCGGCACCGGCCCCCTGGTGACCGGCGTCTCCCCGGCGGACCTGGGTCGGTCCGCCGGGGAGACGGCCTCCGGGCGGGTCGGGCGACGCGCAGATCTCACCCGCAAACCGCCCGGTCGGTTTGCTAGGCTCGGCGCACGCCGTCAAGGAGGACGCCGATGACCGACACCGCACGGACCGCGCAGGACGCCACGCCGAGACCCCCGGTGTCCGAGGACACCCTCGACACCCGGCTGGGGGCGTTCCCCGCCGTCGTCGAGGACGGCCTCGTCCGCCTTCGCAACATCAGGTACGCCCGCGCCGCACGGTTCGCTCCCCCGGCGCCGGTCCCGCCCGACGCGTCCGAGTCCGCCGGTCGGCAGCACGTGCGCTATGCCTGCCCGCAGCCGCCCAGCCCGGCCGACCAGGTCTACGGACCCCAGCTGGACGGCGTCACCTTCACCGAGGACTGCCTGCGGCTGAGCATCACGCGGCCCGTCGAGGTCTCCGCACCCCTGCCGGTCATGGTGTGGGTCCACGGCGGCGCCTACGTCTCCGGCGCCGGGGACCTCGGCGGCTACGACCCGGCCGCGCTGGTCCGCGAGCAGGACGTCGTGGTCGTCACCGTCACCTACCGGCTCGGTGCGCTCGGGTTCCTCGGTACGGGGGCGCCCGACGACGGCGGAACGGCCGGCGGCGGAACGGCCGGACGCACCGACGCGGACGACGCCGGTCCCGCACCGCGCGCGGCCAACCTCGGGCTGCTCGACGTGATCAGCGCGCTGCGCTGGGTCCGCGAGCACGTCGCGGCCTTCGGCGGCGACCCCGACCGGATCACCGCGTTCGGTCAGTCCGCGGGCGCCGACCTGCTCTCCCACGTCCTGGGCGCTGACGGCACCGAGGACCTGGTCCACCGGATGATCCTGCAGTCCGGTCCGTTCGGGGTCCGCGGCGGGCGCGAGGAGATCCACGACCGGCTCGTGACCGAGACGCACGGGCTCCGGGCCGACGGCCCGGTCGACGAGGTCCTGGCCGCCCAGCTCGGTGCGGCCGCGGCGGTGGCCGGCATGAACGATCGTGCGGGGATGCCGTTCGCCCCGGAGTACGGCCGGGCGCCGCTGCCCCCGGAGGCCGACTTCCTGGCCGCGTGGCGGCGTCGGGCACCGCGGCTCGAGCTGCTGGTGACGTGGACGTCCCAGGAGGGCCGGGCGTTCGTCCAGCTCGACCCGAAGGGCCGCGCGCTGCGGGACAAGCGCGTCGTCGGACGGGCGCTGTTCGCCCTCGTGTCGCGGCGGGTGACCGACACCCTGTTCCGCCGCGGATCGAAGGCCTTCGCCCGCGGCATGGCCGACGCCGGGGCCGCGGTGGTCGCTGCGGAGCTCACGACCCGGCCCGTGGGCAACCCGCTGGGCGCCACCCACGCCGTCGAGCTCGGCCTGCTCTTCCCGAACACCGGCCGGTGGGCCGAGGCGCCGGTCGTCGGGCCCGACGGCGCCCGCACGCTCATCGAGGCGGGCCGGGAGCTGCGCGCTGCCTGGGCGGAGTTCGCCCGCACGGGGCGGCTCGCCGCCGACCGGGCCGACGTCGGTCCCGGGTGGACCGGCCGGCTCCGGGTGACCCGCCGCTCCTGACCCGGCGCGCCGCCGTGCCCACCCGCTGCGCCGTCCCCCTCGACGTTGTGGGTATGAAATTGACGGCCCTCCAGTGGTGGAGGGCCGTCAATTTCATACCCACAACGTCAGGGGTGGGACGTCAGGAGGTCAGCCGGCGCTCACCTGCCACGGACCCCACGACGAGGTGCCCGGCTCCTGGTTCCGCGTCCACCACTGGGCCGTGTACGTCACCCCGTCGTGGACCACCACGTCACCCGCGGTGAAGATCCGCGACGGCGTCCAGACCGCGACCCCGTCCGAGGTCTCGGCGATCTCCTGCCACGGACCGTACGGCTCCCCCGGGGCCTGGTTCTTCGTCCACCAGGTCGCCTCGAACAGCGCACCCTCGAACGTCACCCGGTCACCCGCGGTGTACACCGTGCCCGCATCCCAGACCGGCAAGCAGGCCTCGTTCGAGTCACCCTTCGTCCACGTCCACGACTCCGGGTTCTTCGTCGACGACGGCTTGTCGCTCAGGATGTAGCCAGGCAACGGAGTCGCCACCACCTTCACCCCGCCGTCCTTCTTGCGGGTCTCGACGTACTCCACGCCCTCCACCTCAGGAAGCGGAGCAGCGGTGACGTTCGCCGGACCACACTCATCGGTCCACGTCGGACGCACCGGCGTCACCTCGATGAGCTCCGGCTCCGGCGCCGAACGGTCCACCGCCGCCGCCCAGGACAGCATCGGCGACTGTGAGTTCGTGGCCCGCAGCCGGATCGTCACAGGGCCGTCCGCGGCGAGCTCGACGTCGTAGGACAGCACCTCGCCGGGGTTGCCGTTGTCGAGGGTGACGGTCCCGACCTCGTGGGTCTCGCCGTCGTAGTCGAGCAGCACGTCCGCGCTGCGGGCGTTGCCCGGCCACCAGGAGTAGCTCCCGGCGGCGACGGTGTGCTCCCCGGCGGGCAGGGTGAAGGTGTAGGACACCTCGGCCCCGACCTGGTTGGCCGTGTACATGCCCGTGGTGGTCGTCTTGGAGTAGTCCCCCGCGACGATCCCCTTGTAGCTGATCGACCGGTTGCCCGCGGCGTCCTGGGCCCAGTGGCCCCAGTCCGCCCCGTCCTCGGCCACCTGGTCGGGGGCGTCGTTGACGAGGCCACCCACCAGGTCGTCGATGGCGAGGTACGCCGGCGAGTCGAAGCCCAGCGTCCCGCCCGCGGTGCCGTTGACGTCCGCGAACGCCTCCGTCCCCGCCGGCACCACCTCGACCTGCGCCGTCGTGGCCGCGGTGCCGTACGAGCCCGGCACCACGACCGTGTCCCAGGCCCCGTCGAACGACACGGCCGCGGTGTCCCACGTGACGGGGACCTCGCGGGTCGTGCCGTCGGTGAGCTCGGCCTCGAGCGTGGCCGGCAGGTCGGGCGTCTCGCCGACGTAGGTCGCCGTCGAGACCGGTTCCAGGGTGACGATCCGACCGGCGACCGGCGCGGACGCCGCCCGGAGCCTGTCCACGAGCTGGACCGCGCCGACGCCGTCGAGCCGGTAGGCCTCCGGATCGGCGACGGCGTCACCTGCGGCGTCGATGGTGCGCTGCAGCAGCGTCCAGTCGGCGTCGGTGTAGTCGTCGGTGCGCTCCACGTCCTCGGCGGTGGCGAGCGCGGCGGCGAGGGCCGCCGTGTCCGTCGCCACGGAGGCCGGGGTCGAGATCACGCCGACGGCGTCCACCAGCAGGGTCCCGGAGATCACCGTGAGGGTCACGGTGTGCTCGCCCCAGGGCAGGCCGCGCAGCTCGTAGGCCTGCTGGAACTGGCCGGAGTCGCGGGTCGCCTGGTTGGCGGCGAGGGTCTCGCCGTCGACGGAAACGTCGAGGCGGGCAGAGCCGTCGTTCGCGCCGAGGATCTCCAGCCCGGAGCCGGTGAACGTGTACGTCAGCGACGCGCCGTCGGCCTGGCTGACCGATGTGGACCGCATGTACTCGTACATCGAGCCGCCGTTGGCGTGCTTCCACGCACCGTCGTAGACGAGCTGCGTGGCCGGCGGGTCGGCCAGGTCGTTCATCTCGAGGTCGTCGAGGTAGGCACCGTAGTACGGCACCTCGTCGGCCACCCGCTCCACCGTCAGGTCGTCGAACTGCGTCCAGTGGAACCCGCTGGCGAGGTCCACCCAGCCGGACTGCACGGGCTCCGGGTCGGTCCAGGCGAACACCTGGGCGCCGTCGACCCAGCCGGTGACCTCGTCACCCGCGACCTGCACGGACAGCTCGTGCCACGCCGCGGGGTCGAGCCCGTCGAGGGTGCCCGAGTCGATGACGGACCCGAACCGCACGAGCTGCCAGCCGCCGTCGGAGACCAGCTTGAGCGCGTAGGGCGTGCCGTTGAGGTTGTTCGAGCTGCCGCCACCGCTCGAGCGGGCACCGAGCGCGGCGTAGTTGTCACCGGCGGCCTCCCGCTCGAACCGGACGTCCACGGTGGCCCGGTAGTTCGTCCATCGGCGGTCGCCGACGGCGGTGATCGGGTCGCCGCCGTTCCACGCCCCGCCGACGCCGGTCCCCTCGCGGTCGACCTGCTGACGCAGCACGCGTTCGCCGTCGTCGGCCAGGTAGGCCTCGAAGGTTCCGTTGCGGTCCCAGGTGTACAGCGGGATCGCCCCGGTGTCGCCACCGCGGGACTCGGTGAAGTCCTCGGTCGCGCCGGTCGGCTCACCGTCGGCGCCGATCACGGGCACCGTCTTGTCGGTGTAGTCGAAATCGTCCGACCAGAGCACGCCGTCGTCGGACTGCGACCCGGCGTCGAGCACCGTGCGCTCGCCCTCGACCGGCAGCGGGCTGGCCCACGACGCGTCGTCGGAGACGTCCAGCGAGGTGACCGTGGCGATGGAGAACGGCTCCACCGTGACGGTGTACCCGCCGCGGGCGTCCGCCGCGACGTCGGCGACGTGCTGCTTGTACTGCGCGTCGAACGCCTCGCCGTCCTCGGCCGCGCGGGTCTCCCACAGCGCGAGCTGCGGGTCGTCGCCGAGGTCGAGGTGCTGCGGCGTGATGCGGTAGGTGTGCGGCTCCTCGGAGTCGTTGACCAGCACCGTCGAGAAGTCGGAGCGGTCCGGCGCGGCGAGCGTCAGGTAGTTCGGACCACCGTTGCGGCCGCTCACCGGGTTGGTGCCGGACGCCGTCGTCGTGCTGGCCTCCGGCACGGCCCGCCAGATGCCGGCGGTGTTGTCGTCGTTCTCCCACCCGGTCTCGGCGAAGCTCGTGAAGTGCTGCAGGATCGCCAGGCCGGCGTCGTAGTGCATCCAGCCGGACCACGGGTCGCGAGCGCTGACGAGCTCCTTGAAGGAGTACTGCCCGCCCTCGTAGAACGACCCGATCGCCGGCTGGTAGATGAAGTGCGTGCGGCGCGAGTTCACGAACCCCTTGACGATGGTGTTGGCCATCTCCAGGGAGCTGCCGGTGCCACCGATGCCGGTGCCCTCGACGGTGGGGTCGGCGGTGTTGTTGTTCGGCCGGAACGAGGAGTTGCTGAACGTCGCCTGCGCCTCGGAGTTCCAGATCTGGGTGTCGAGCTCGTCCGCGAGCCGCGTGAAGTTCCCGCCACCGTCGTCGTTGGTGTTGTAGTGGAACCCGGCGGCGTCGACGGCGTCGCGCAGGTCGGCGTCCGCGACCATCTCGTCGCCGAAGGTGCCGGTGCCGACCTCGTCGGAGATGACCACCTTGATCTGGTGGAACAGGTCCGCCTCGCCGTCGCGGAATCCCGCGAGCGCCGGGTCGTCGCTGACGTATCCCGTGGTGTCGGTGCTGACCCGCTCGGCGTACTCCTGGGTCCAGTCCAGATCCGCGGCGTGCTCGTTCACGCCGGGGTTCACGTAGTCGACCATGTAGCCGTACTCGCGGTACGCGGCCAGGATCGTGTTCTTGTACCAGTCGTAGATCTCGTCGTCCGAGTCCGCCCAGGGCACCGCGTTCCAGCGCAGGATCGACACCTGGAGGTCGGGGTTGACCTTCGTGGCGTCCGCGGCGAGCTGGAAGCCCGGGTGGCGGCGCACGTTCGCGGGCTCGTCCGCGGTCCGCATCGTGGCGACGTCGGAGCCCGTGGAGTTGTTGCGGTCGTCGCCCATCTCGATCTTGACGTGGTCCATGATCGGGTGGTCGCCGCCGAACAGGACCTGCAGGAGCTCGGCGTACGCCTCGGGGTGCTCGGACTTGTAGTCCATGAGCACGGCACTCGTGGAGTTCGCGCTGAGCACGCCGAACCCCTTGAAGGTCAGGCCGTTCACGTTGTCCGCGGCGACGTCGTCGCCGTCCACCGTGATCTCGGTGGCGTCGGCGGGCACGGCGGCCGCGGCGTCGTCGATCGCTTCCTCGGCGTCGCCGGCTGCGATCGCGAACCAGCTGATCGACGGCGCCTCGCCCGCGGTCTGCGTGTACGCGAGGCGGACGTCGCTCGCCCCGGCGGGGATGTCGAACGCGTCGGTCTCCAGCAGGCGGCTCTCGGTCCCGCCGACCGTGCTCAGCGTGGCCTCGTCGAGCGTGGTGCTCTCCTGCGCGCCGTCCACCGTGTAGGTCACCACGGGCGTGATGCCGCGCAGCCGGTCCTGGCCGTTGTAGAACTCGAAGAAGCCGCTGGACAGCGTGTAGGTGCCCGGGTCGAGGTCGAGCCGGAACGTGATGGCGTCACCGTTGGTGCGCGCGCCCAGCTCGTCCTTGTCGTAGGCGGCCAGGGTGTCGGTGTCGTACGGGTCCGGGTCGCCTCCGGGCACGGAGATCTTGTAGTTGTGCTCGGCGTCGGAGGTCCAGCCCCAGACGGTCTCGCCGTCGACGTACTCCTGGTCGGGGACGTCGTTGACGAGCGTGCCGTCGTCGAGCGTCGCCGCGGCGTCGTACGCGCTCGACGGCGTGAGGCCGGTCGAGTAGGGACGGTCCTGCGAGTCGCCGTTGCGGCCGGCATCCACGAAGTAGACGAGGGGGTTGTCCGCGGGCGCGAGCACCTCGACCTGGGCGGTGACCGTGCCCCCGTCGACGGTTCCGGTCACGGGCACGGTCGTGTACGGCACGGCGAAGGTGTCGGCGTCGATGTCCCAGCTGACGGGGTGGTCCGCGGTGCCGTCGTTCAGGGTGGCGGGCAGCGACGTCCCGGCGCGGGAGTCGGCGCCGAGGTGGGCGGCGGCGGCGATGGTCTCCGGCAGCTCGGCCGCCGAGGCCGTGCCGGTCGCGGCGAGCGAGGCCGCCAGGAGACTGCCGGTGAGCAGTCCCGACACGGCAGCGCGTGGTCGTCTCATGGGTCGTTCCTTCCCCGTTGAAGTGCCGACGCCGGCGCCCCGGGCGCGACGGTCGTCCTCGACCGTGCACGGCATCGCTCTGCCCGCACCCACTCCGTGATCGTTTATGATCGTTTGAGATAGAACGAGCGCGTTCACCGGTGACGATAGGCGGACGCCGCAGAGAGTGTCCATGGAAACGACGCGCATGATCACAAACGATCAGCACAAAGTCGTGGCGCGGGCCGTGCCACGGCGGACGTCGCCGTGGTCGGCGGCACCCGGGACGTGGGACCCTGACGCGGACAGGGGCGACCGATCGAGGAGGACGTGTGAGTTCCGGGACCGACCACCGCTCCACCCTGCCGGCGGAGCGCCGCGGCCACCTGCTCGAGGCGCTGCGACGTGACGGCGTCCTGCGGGTCGCCGAGCTGACCGAGGACCTCGGGGTCACCGCCGTGACGGTGCGCCGCGACATCGTCCAGCTCGAGCGCGAAGGGCTGCTGCGCCGCGTGCACGGCGGGGCCGTGTCCGTCGACGCCCCGGCAGGTCCCGCCGTCGGGGGCCCGTCGGCGCCCCCTACCGGCACGGCCGACGGAGCAGTCCCCGAGCGACCCGTCACCGGCACGATCGGCGTGCTCGTCCCCTCCCTCGACTACTACTGGCCCGGCGTCGTGCGCGGCATGGAGGACGAGGCCCGCCGGCACGGCCTGCGCGTGGTGCTGCGCGGGTCCTCCTACGACGCCGACGACGAGGGCCCGGCGATCGAGCGGCTCGCCCAGACCGAGCACCTGCGCGGCCTGATCCTGGCACCGCGCGTCGACGGACGGCAGGGCAGCGAGCTCGCCCGCCGGCTCGTGGACTCCGGCGTCCCGCACGTCCTGGTGGAGCGCGAGGCGGCCCTGGCCCCGCACCGCGAGGCGGTGGAGTCCGTGGTCTCCGACCACGCCCTCGGAGCCCTGATGGCCGTCCACCACCTCGCCGACCTGGGCCACCGCCGGGTCGGGCTCGTGCTGTCCCGCGAGTCCCCGACGTCGCGCAAGGTCGCCGCCGGCTGGCGTGCGGCCTGTGCCGAGCTGGGACTGTCCACGGACGAGCACTTCGAGCGGCTCGCTCCCGACCGTCACACCCCCGAGTTCCCGGGGCTCGTCGACGAGGTCGTCGCCACGGCGCTGGCCTCGGGCACCACGGCACTGCTCGTGCACTCCGACCCCGAGGCGTCCGCCGTCGCGCAGCGTGTCATGGACCGCGGGCTGTCCGTGCCGGGGGACCTGTCCGTCATCGCCTACGACGACGAGGTGGCCGGCCTGTTCAGCCCCGCCATGACCGCCGTGCGCCCGCCGCGCGACGCCGTCGGCCGGGCCGCCGTCGACCTGCTGGTCAAGCGGCTCGACGACCCGGCACGGCCCGTGCACCGCATCGCGATCAGCCCACGCCTCATGATCCGCGAGTCGACCGGTCCGGCACCCTCCTGACCCGAGGTGGTTGCCCGGGGTACCGTCGAACGGTCCAGACCGAGCTGACCCGGAGGCACCGTGCAGATCACCGCCGAGCAGGGCGACATCACCACCGCGCAGGTCGACGCCGTCGTCAACGCCGCCAACTCCACGCTGCTCGGGGGTGGCGGGGTCGACGGCGCGATCCACACCGCGGCCGGCCCCCGGCTGCTCGAGGCCTGCGAGGAGCTGCGGCGCACCACCCTGCCGGACGGGCTCGGGGTGGGCGACGCCGTCGTGACGCCCGGCTTCGACCTGCCGGCCGCGTGGGTGGTGCACACCGTCGGGCCGAACCGGCACCGGGGCGAGACCGACCCCGACCTGCTGACCTCCTGCTTCCGACAGTCCCTCGGGGTGGCGGCGGACGCCAAGTCGCGCACGGTCGCGTTCCCCGCGGTCAGCGCGGGGGCCTACGGCTGGGACGCCGACGACGTCGCGCGGATCGCCCTCGAGGCCGTCCGCGCCTGGGACGACGAGAACCCCGCCGCGATCGACGCGGTGCGGTTCGTGCTGTTCAGCGCGGGCGTGCTGGGGGCGTTCGAGCGGGCGCTCGAGGGGTGACGCCCGGCACGCCCGGAGCAGGGCGTGCCGGGCGCCGTCGCTCCCGGGAGCGGGACCGGGGCGACGTCCAGCAGAGCGCCCGGCGGCTGCGCTCGCCGTCCGGCTGCTCGGCGTCCTGCCCCTCCTTCCGCCACGAGGTGGCCCGCGGATGCACCCGGGAGACGATCGGTGCGCGCGGGCTCAGCGCCGCTTCCTCGGCGCGGCGCTGCTCGGCCGGTCCGCGTCGAGGGTGGTGACGTCGCCGAACTCCGTCCTGCGGTGCCGCACGCGCCGGTTGTAGAGCCAGGTCAGGAAGGACAGCGTGAGTCCGACGACCAGGAGCCCTGCCGCGATGACGTACTGCTCCTGCTGCTCCGCGCTGCGTGCCCAGGGCCCGGCGAGGAACGCACAGGTCAGCGCACCCAGCACCGCGAGCGGCGACCAGGTCCGGAAGTGCCGATGCTCCACGGGACGACGGCGCAGCACCAGCAGCGCGACGTTGACGACGGTGAACACGCACAGCAGCAGCAGCGAGGTGGTGCCACCCAGCAGGCTGACGGCGTCGGCGCCGGACGCACTGCCGCTGGCGCGCACCACGTAGACGATGAGCCCGTAGGAGATGGCCGTGGTCACCACGATGGCGACCCAGGGGGTGCGCCGTCGGGGGTGGACCCGCCCGAACGCGCGCGGCAGCGTGCCCTGGTTCGCCAGGCCGTACAGCAGCCGGGAGGCCATGAGCATGTTGATGAGGGCCGAGTTCGCCACGGCGAACATGCCGATGAACGGGAAGAGGACGTCGAACGGCAGGTCGGGCACGCCCGCCGCGACCACCTGCGTCAGCGCCGACGCCCGTTCGGGATCGGTCAGGTCCCCGACGGGCACCAGCGCCACGGCCGTGACGGCGACGAGGACGTAGATGAGACCGGTCAGGGACAGACCGGTGATCATCATGCGGGGGAAGTCCTTGACCGGGTCCTGGCACTCCTCGGCCATGTTCACCGAGTCCTCGAACCCCACCATCGCGAAGAAGGCCAGGGTGGTGGCGGCCGTGACCGCGACGAACACGCCCTTGTCGTCGGCGGACTCGAAGACGACCACCCGGGAGAAGTCGGCACGGCCCTGGGTCATCCCCCACAGCCCCACGAAGATGACCAGCAGCAGGCCCGACAGCTCGACGAGCGTGAGCACCACGTTCGCCCGGACGCTCTCGGACACGCCGCGGAAGTTCACCAGGGCCACCAGCGTCATGAACCCGAGCGCGATCGCGAGCAGTCCCCCGCCGCCGTCCTGCAGCCCCAGGCCGAACCCGTCGTTGAGGAATCCGGCGAACGCGTTGGAGGCGGTCGACGCGGACGTGATGCCCGAGCTCATGACCATGAACGCGATGACGAAGGTCAGCAGGTGGATGCCGAACGCCTTGTGGGTGTAGAGCGCCGCGCCGGCCGCCTGCGGGTACTTGGTCACCAGCTCCAGGTAGGAGAACGCGGTGAGCGTCGCGACCGCGAACGCCAGGAGGAACGGCGCCCACGCGGCACCACCGACCTCCCCGGCCACCTCGCCGGTCAGGGCGTACACCCCGGTGCCGAGGATGTCCCCGACGATGAACAACAGCAGCAGCTTGCGTCCCATCACCCGGCGCAGGCCCGGTGGGTCGCCGGCCTCCGGGGCCGGGGCGGCGGGTTCCGTCGGACTCACCACGTGCCTCCTCGCGTCGCAAGGCGTGTCCCACGAGGGGGCGCGCTCACCCCATGAGAACCCCGGGGCGCCGGGAGCGCTCGCCGAACCCTCGTCCGGAAGCCGTTCAAGCGCTTCCACCTGCGCGTTCATCGCGCCTGACCTGGTTCGATACGGCATCGTAGGCAGTACGGCGCGCCGGCCGGCGCGCCGCGGCGAGGTCGGAGGTCTGCTCGGTGCGACGGACGGTGGTCACGGGGATCGGGGCGGTCACGCCCCTCGGACTGACCGCGGACGACACCTGGCGGGCCCTGCTGGCCGGGAGGTCCGGCGTCGTGGCGCTCCGCGACGCCTGGGCGGCCGAGCTCCCGGTCCGCATCGCCGCACGCGTCGACGACGCGTTCGCCGACGGCATCTCACCGCGGGAGCAGAGGCGGCTCGACCGCAGCGAGCAGCTCGCTCTCGCGGCCGGGCGTCAGGCCTGGGCCGACGCCGGTGCTCCCGCCGTCGATCCGGAGCGGCTCGGGGTCGCCGTCGGCACCGCCAACGGCGGGTTCGGCACCACGGTCGCTCAGGCCGACCAGTTCCGTGCCGGCGGTCACCGTCGCGTCAGCCCGCACGCGGTGACCATGGTGATGCCGAACGGCCCGGCCGCGTGGCTGTCCATCGACCTCGGTGCCAAGGCGGGCGCGCGGGCACCGGTCAGCGCCTGCGCCGCGGGCGTCGAGGCGATCCTCGCGGCCCGCTCGATGATCCGCGACGACCAGGCCGACGTCGTCGTGTGCGGGGGCGCCGAGGCCAGCCTGGTCGACCTGTGCCTGTCCGGGTTCGCCCGGGCGCGGGCCATGTCCACGCGCAACGACGACCCGCCGGCGGCGTCGCGACCCTTCGACGTCGACCGTGACGGCTTCGTCATGGGCGAGGGTTCGGTCCTGCTCGTGCTCGAGGCCGAGGAGCACGCCCGGGCGCGGGGCGCCACGGTGCTGGGCGCCGTCGACGGCGGGGCCCTGACCTCGGACGCCCATGACATCGTGGGCGGCGAGCCGGAGAACCAGGCGCGCACGATCGGCCTGGCGCTGCGCTCGGCGGGCCTGGAGCCGGCGGACGTGGGCCTCGTGCACGCGCACGCCACCTCGACACCCGCCGGGGACGTCAACGAGGCGGACGCCCTGCGGTCGGTCTTCGGCACACCACCACCCGTGACGGCGACCAAGGCCTCGACGGGTCATCTCATGGGGGCCGCCGGGGCTCTCGGCACGCTCGCGGCCCTGCTCGCCCTGCGTGACGGCGTCGTCCCGCCCACCATCAACCTGGACTCGCCGGACCCGGCGGTCGACCTCGACGTCGTCACCGCCCCGAGGCCGACGACGGCGCAGCACGCGCTGGTCGACGCCTTCGGGTTCGGCGGGCACAGCGCGTCCCTGGTGGTCTCGCGCTCCTGACCCGCGTCCTTCGTCGCGCCCGACCGCCGCGCCGTCCCCCCCGACGTTGTGGGTATGAAATTGACGGCCCTCCAGTGGTGGAAGGCCGTCAATTTCATACCCACAACGTCAGGGGTGGGATGTCAGGAGGTCAGCCGGCGCTCACCTGCCACGGACCCCACGACGAGGTGCCCGGCTCCTGGTTCCGCGTCCACCACTGGGCCGTGTACGTCACCCCGTCATGGGAGACGACGTCACCCGCGGTGAAGATCCGCGACGCCGTCCAGATCGCCACACCATCGGTCTCGGCGATCTCCTGCCACGACGAGTACGGCGAAGCACCCGGCGTCTGGTCCTTCGTCCACCAGGTCGCCTCGAACACCGACCCCTCGAAGACCACCCGGTCACCCGCGGTGTACACCGTCGAAGCGTCCCAGACCGGCCAGCACGCCTCGTTCGAGTCACCCTTCGTCCACGTCCACGACTCCGGGTTCTTCGTCACCGACGGCTTGTCCGACAAGACATAACCCGGCAGCGGCGTCGCCACCACCTTCACCCCACCGTCCTTCTTGCGGGACTCGACATACTCCACGCCCTCGACCACCGGCAGCGGAGCACCCGTGACGTTCCCCGGACCACACTCGTCGGTCCAGGTCGGCGCCACCGGCGTCACCTCGATGAGCTCCGGCTCGCTGTTGATCGGCTGCGCCAACCGCGAGACGGTGATCCGGTCGACGATCGGGGCCCACCGCGAGCGCAGCGGGAAGTCCGGCCAGTCGTCCGAGGCGTAGGTCTCGCCGTCGAAGTTCGTCGCCTCCTCGGAACGCAGGGTGAGCTCGTTCTGCCCGGCGACGAGGTCGACCACGACGGTCTTCTCCCAGAAGTTGTTCGCGTGGAACGAGTGGGGGAACGCGACGGAGAACGGCTCGCCGCCGTTGACCGACAGGTCGGCGAACCGAGCGATCGGGTCGGGGTTGTAGTGCGACGCCGGCGACTGCTCCGGGTTGGAGTACCGCACGACGACGGCGTGCTGGCCCGTCTCGGCGGCGTCCACGTGGAACGTGAGCGTGTTGTCGTTGCCGGGCTCTCCCCCGACGCCGGTGACGGCGGCGCCGCCCTCGGCCAGGGAGTACTCGGCCACGGACGCGTCGCCGGCGAGCTCGGCGTCCTCGGCCTGGTACTCGGTGGCCTCTAGCGTGCCGTCGCCCGGGGCCACCGCGAGGCGGTCCAGGGTGAGTCCGCCGGCACCACCGGTGACGACGATCTTGTTGACGCCGCCGGCCAGGTGCGCCGCGACCTGCTGAGCGTCGGCGAGGTCGAGCACGTCCTCGTCGTTGACGCTCAGCGTCCCGCCGCCGACCGTGCCGAGGACGTCCGCCCCGAGGTGCGCCTCGCCGTCGACCGGCGAGTACACCCAGAACGTCGCGGAGTCACCCTCGGCGAGCTCGACGGCGCCCGGCCCGGAGGCGTCGGACACCTCGTAGGTGGCGGTCGCGCCGTCGAGCACGGCGGTCTCGGCCTCGTACACCGACGTCGCGGCCTCCGGGTTCGGCAGGGCGAGAGTGATGCGGTCGATGATCGCGTCCCCCTGCGTGGCGCCGGAGCCGTCGAGGCTCTGCGCGGCCAGCGAGACGGTGTGCGTGCCGGCGGTCAGCTCGACCGTGGTGTCGGCGTGGTCCCACACGACCCATTTGTAGGCCAGCGGCAGGAAGATCTCCTGCTCGGCCCCGCCGTCGACCCGGACGAACACGTTGGTCGGGCCCTGCTCGGCCACCCGGTCGAAGGTGTTGAGCGTGCTGGCGAACACCGACAGGTCGTAGGTGCCGTCCTCGGGCACCGTGACCTCGAAGTCGAGGACGCCGTCCGACCCGGTCCGCAGACCCCCGACGTTGTAGCCGCCGGAGGTGTAGAACTTTCCGACGTCCTGCGGCGAGCCCTCCGGGCCGTTGCGCGAGTATCCGCCCCCGGAGTACTCGGCGTCCTCGGCCTCGTAGCTGCCCTGCCAGAGCGTCGGGGTCGACGCCGTGGTCTCCCCCGCACCGACGGGCGTGATGATCAGCTCGTAGGCGCTGGACTCGTCGAGCTCCGGCAGCTGCGAGCCGTCGAAGGTCACCGTCGCGGTGCCGTCGTCGACCGGGACGACGAGGTCGGCCAGGTGCCGCGGCTGGGCGGAGTCGCCGAGCTGGCCGGTCCAGGGGATCTCCCGGGCGGTGACGCGCACCTGGTCCCCGAAGACGTCGGAGGGCACGTTCACCAGGTCGACCGGGGCGGTGCCGTCCTGCCCGCCGAGGATGACGCGTGCCTGGCGCTGCTGCTCGTCGAGCGTGGCCACCCCCTGCAGGCTGTAGTTCTGGCCCGGGTAGGGCGGGGTGACCTCTACGGTGTGGCCGGTCATGCGGCTGTAGGCGTTGTACAGCCACCACTGGCCGTTGCCCCGGTTGGACTCGACGGCGGAGTCGGAGAGGTTTCCGTCGATGTTCCAGTAGGCGATGTCGGCGTCGACCTTCGAGTCCTCGATGGCGGAGATCCACTGGATCATCTGCCCGGGGACCGAGGTGTGGTAGTTGAACGCGTACTCGTTGATGTTGATCGGGAGCTCGGTGCCCTCGTGCTCCGTGCCGGCGAAGACGTCGGCCTCCCAGTCCCGGTACGTCGCCACGGACTCGCGGATGGCCTGGGGGTGCGACAGCTCGTGCCAGGTGACGACCTCCGGCACCGTGCCGGCCTCCACCGTGTGCTCCATGAAACCCTTGACCTGGTCGTACAGGATGCTCGTGTTCGGCCCGGCGATGCGCGCGTCGGGCATCCGGTCCTTGATCACGGCGTTGACCCGGTCCCAGGCGGCGAAGTAGTCGGTCGGGTCGTCCAGCCACGAGGTTCCGTCGTAGCTCCACTCGCCGGTGCCGAACATGTTGCCCTCGGGCTCGTTGAAGGGCACGAAGACGACGTTGTCCTGGTACTCCTGCGGCATCCGGAGCACCTGGTCGACCTGCGTGGCGATCTTCTCGACGAACGTGTCGAGCTTCTCCTGGGGGGTGTCCCCGGGCCACTGGTACGGGAACCCGCGATGGATGTCGGTCATGTACACGTAGACGTCGCCGTCGGTGGCGTCGGCCAGCGGTCGCACCACTTCCAGCGCGTCGGCGCCCGGGTGCTGCGGGCCGTCCTGCGCCTTGGTGGAGACGGTCCGCACCCCCATGCCCTCGATGAGGTTGTCGCTCGGCAGCCCGTCGCCGTAGAGGCCGTAGAGCGTCCCGGAGGCACCGCCGTGGAAGGCGCCGGTGTCGGTGCCGAGGTCGACCTTGAGCTCGCCGCGGGTGACGGTGACCTCGGCGGTCACCGGGGTGCCGGCGGCGTCCCCGGCGACGGTGAAGGTCCCGGAGGTCTCGTAGTCGGCGGGGTCGACGTCGTCCCAGGTGACCGGCACGTCCCGATCGTAGCCGTCGGACCAGGACGCCCGGACGGCGGCCGGCAGGTCGGGTGCGGACCCGGCCGAGGTGCGGACCTCGACGACGTCGGTGCGCAGCGCCTCGAGCGTCGGGACGGTCCCACCGAGCTCCTCGGTCAGCTCGGCCACCTGGGCGGCGTCGAGGGCCGAGCGGTAGATCCGGAAGTCGTCCACGGCCCCGTCGAGCGCGGGGTCGGGGTAGAAGGAGCGGCCGATGAACCCGGCCTGCGCGGCGGCGTCGGTGAGCAGGTCGGTCCCCGCCACGGACGTGTCGGCGGCACCGACGGCCACCCCGTCGAGGTAGGTGGTGACCCGGCCGGCAGCGGAGTCGAGGGTGACGGTCAGCGTGACCCAGTCCCCGGCCTCCAGCGGGCCGTAGCCGGTGACCTGCGACTCTCCGCCGGCGCCGCCGCTGGTGACGGCGGTGCGCAGGTCCCCGCCGTTCGACGGCGTGGTGAACAGGTAGCGGCTCGTGTCCGTGCCGAGGTCGAAGACCCGCTGCCAGGGGCCGCCGTCGCCGTCCCAGCGCACCTGGGTGGACACCGTCAGGTCGTCGGCGCCCTCGATGGCGCCGCGCGGGATGACGACGTGGCCACCCAGGAGGTCCAGGGCCGCGGTGTCGCCGGCGCCGTCGATGACGGCGGTGTTCCCGGCGATCGTCCCGTCGAGCCCGTTGCCGGAGGAGTCCGGCAGGGTCGAGCCGTCGACGTCGTCCATCGAGTAGTGCAGGTCGGGCTCGGGTACGGCGGCGGCCGCGGGGGCCGCGACGGCCCCGCCGAACACGCCGGCACCGAGCACCGTGGCCGCGGTCAACGCCGCGGTCGTGCGTCGCGGCGAACGCCGCGGTGGTGTCGTCCTCATGACCATGAGTACCTTTCGTCGTCGCGCGCCTCGTCGTGCGCGTCTCGAACCTCGTCGTACGAGCTCCCCGCAGCGCTGCGGGGTCGTGCGCCTCCTCTCCGTCACGTCGTCGTGCCGACGGGGCCCGCCGCGTCGAACCGGTTCGATGACCGGCCGACGACGGCGCGCCCCGGCACCGGTCAGCCCACCGGCTCCCCCGCGTCCCGGCCCGCGGTGCGCCCGACGAGCCCGTCCAGCGCGCCGTCCCGCAGGAACACCGGCACCACGTCCAGCGGAGCGGGCACGACGACGGAGGTCCCGCCGTCGTGCACCGTGCCGCTCGCCGCATCGGTCCAGCGCGCCCCGGCCGGCAGGTACACCTCGCGCTCGCGAGCGCCCGGCTCCAGGACCGGCGCCACGAGCACGTCCGGGCCGAGCAGGAACTGGTCGTCGATCTCCCACGCTCGCGGGTCGGCCGGGAAGTCGTGGAACAGCCCGCGCATCGCCGGCTGGCCGTCGGTGTGCGCGGCGCGCATCACGTCACGCACGTAACCGCGCAGGTCCTCCCGGAGATGTACATAGCGCTCCAGCACGGCGTACACCTCGTCGCCGAAGCTCCACAGCTCGTTCGGCCCGCCCGAGCGCAGCCGCCGCGAACCGTCGGCTGCGCTGATCTCCTCGTACGGCAGCCGGTCGCCGTGCAGCCGCATCACCGGGCAGAACGTCCCGAACTGGAACCATCGCACCAGCAGCTCGTGGAACCCGGGGTCGCCGACGTCCCCCGCGTGGAAGCCGCCGATGTCCGTGGTGAACCACGGGATGCCCGCCACGCCCATGTGGATGCCGGCGGTGATCTGCCGGGCCAGGTCCGTCCACGTCGAGGAGATGTCCCCCGACCACACCAGCGCGCCGTACCGCTGGCTCCCGGCCCACGCGCACCGCAGCAGGTTCACCACCTCGGTCTCGCCGTCGGACCGCTGCCCCTCGAAGAACGCCCGCGCGAACGCCTGCGGGTAGAGGTTGCCGACCCGCTGGTAGGGGCCCAGGTGGGTGCGGTAGGCGTCGTAGTCGTAGACGCCGAGCTCGGGCTCGGCCTCGTCGAGCCAGAACGTGCGGATGCCGTGGCGGCCGTAGTTGCGGCGGCACGTCTCCCACAGCCACTCCCGGGCCGCAGGGTTCAGCACGTCGAGGAACGCGCTCGGCCCCTCGAACGACATCTGCACATCGAGCCCGCGGTCGGCACGGACCAGCAGGTTGTTCCGGCGCAGGTGGACGTAGTTCTCCGACGCGAGCGCCACCTGGGGCCAGACCGAGACCATGAGCTCGACGCCGAGCTCGTCCAGCTCGGCGACCATCGCCGCCGGGTCCGGCCAGAACTCGTCCTCGAACCGGTAGTCGCCCATGTGCGGCCAGTGGAAGAAGTCCGCGACGATCACGTCCAGCGGCAGCCCGCGACGCCGGTGCTCGCGGGCGACCTCCAGCAGCTCCTCCTGCGAGGAGTACCGCAGCTTGCACTGCCAGAACCCGAGGCCGCGCTCCGGCATCATCGGGGCGTGGCCGGTCGCCGCGGCGTAGCTCCGCGCGATCGCGGCCGGCGTCCGGCCTGCCGTCACCCAGTAGTCGAGCTGACGGGTCGACTCCGCGAACCACTCGGTGCGGTTGCGGGCGAACGTGGCCCGCCCGATCGCCGGGTCGTGCCAGAGGAACCCGTACCCCGCGCTGGAGACGACGAACGGCACCGACGCCTGGGAGTTGCGGTGCGCGAGCTCGAACGTCGACCCCTTGAGATCCAGCACGTGCTGCTGGTACTGCCCCATGCCGGCCAGGTGCTCGTCGGGGTCCGCCTCGAACGACGCCGTCAGGGTCACGCCGTCGTCGCCGGTCCGCGGGCGCAGGTGCCGCGCCCGCAGGTCCAGCGACCCGCCCCGGTCCAGCTCGCGGAAGAGCAACCGGCCGTCGGCGTCGTAGAAGGCCAGGTCGCAGCGGAACACCTCGTAGCCCACCGGGTCGTGGTGCCACGACGACGCCGCCAGCTCGACGCGGAGCCCGCCGTTGACGAGCGTCGCGCCGTCGGGGCGCACCTCGGTGCGCACGTCGGCGTGCGCCGCCGGGTCCGGCGGCAGCAGCGCCCAGTCGGCGTCGACGACGTCGCCCAGCGACGCGCGCACGCGCACGCTGTCCCGTCCCCACGGCTCGACGACGAGCGTCTCGCCGGCGCCGCGCCAGATCAGGCGATGTCCGTCGGCGTGGACGGGCAGGTCGTTCGCTGCGGTCACCAGGTCTCCTTCGACGAGTGGCGGATGGGTGGTGCACCGCCCGGGGCGTGCGCCCCGGGCGGTGGATCAGGTGGTCGGGACGAACACGCGCATCGTGGACGGACCGCGCTCGGCCCACCGGTGGTAGGGCACCAGCGTGACCTCGAACGTCCCCGACGCCACGTCGAGCGCCGACGCCGGCGGCGCGGACGACGCCGGCGGCGCGGAGGCGAACGGCGGCAGCCCCGTGCCGCCGTCGGGCAGGCCGACCGCGCGCACCCGCACGAGCGCGCCGTCGTCGTGGGCGTCCACCCCGGCCGCGACGTCGAGGCGTACCGACTCCAGGGCGACGCCGTCGGGCAGGTCGACGGACTCCAGGCACAGCACGACCGGTCCGCGTTCGACGGCGACCGTTCCGCGCGCGGCGTCCACGCGCGGGTCCGGCCAGGTCAGGCGGGGCGCCACGGGCAGCTCGAGCACGACGACGTCGCCCGCGGCGAGCGCCCCCGGCACCTCCACCCACCCCGGCGCGGCGTCCTTCACGGCACCGTCCGCCCCGCCGGCGGCCACGGCCGACGTCAGCGTGGCGCCATCGGCCCAGTGCGGCACCCGCAGGCGCAGCGCGACCGGCGCGACCGGCGCCGCGACGACCTCGACCCGGACGGTCCCCGACTCGGGGTAGGTGGTGTCCACGCGCAGGGCGAGCTCACCGTCCCCGAAGGCGACGCGCACGTCACCGGAGGCGTACTGGGCCAGCGTCACGACCGCCGTCGCGTCCGGACCGGCGCCCTCCTCGACGACCGCGGCGTACGTGTGCCACGAGGCCAGCGTGCGCGCCACGTTGGTGGGGCAGCAGGAGACGTCGAACCACGGGGCGCGGGCGCCGCCCTCCGCACGGGGGTTCACCGCGTCCGGCCGCATCGGCGCACCCTGCTCACGCTGCTGCAACGGGTTGGCGTAGAAGAACGCCCGCCCGTCCGTGCGCGGGGAGGTGGCGACCACGTTGTACAGGGTGCGCTCGATCAGGTCCGCGTACCGGACGTCGTCGGTGGCGAGCAGCAGTCGCCAGGACACCATCACCGAGGCGATCCCGGCACAGGTCTCGCAGTACGCGCGGTCCGGCGGCAGCTCGAAGTCCTCGCCGAACCCCTCGTCCTGGTGGCGCGAGCCCATGCCGCCGGTCAGGTACGTGCGACGTTCCACCGAGCGCGTCCACTGCCGCTCGACGGCGGCCCGCAGGTCGTCGTCGTCGGTGTCGACCGCGACGTCCACGGCTCCCGCCGCCAGGTAGAGCGCGCGCACGGCGTGCCCGCGCCACACGTCGGCGTCGCGCACCGGGACGTCGTCCTGGAAGTACGCGGGACCGAGCAGGGCGATCGGGGGCAGGGTGCCGTGCCCGCGACGCTCGACGAACACCCGTGCCTGCTCGGTGTAGCGCGGCTCGCCCAGCGCCCGGCCCAGCTCGGCCAGCCCCAGCTCGATCTCCGGGTGGCCGCACAACCCGTCGCGGCCGCCGGGGCCGAACTCCCGGCACACCTGGTCCGCGGCCCGTCGCGCCACCTCGACGAGCAGGTCCGGGCCGTGGGTGCGCAGCCGCGCGACGGCGGCCTGCAGCAGGTGCCCGGTGCAGTACAGCTCGTGGCCGGCCGAGAGGTCGGTGTAGCGGCCCGGCTGACCGGCGTGGCCGTAGCAGGTGTTGAGGTAGCCGTCGTCGTCCTGGGCCGCGGCGACCCGGTCCACGACCTTCGTCCACAGGGCCTCGGTGGCCGGGTCGCCGGTGCGCCCGAGCTCCCAGGCCGCGGCCTCGAGCAGCTTGTAGACCTCCGAGTCGGAGAACTGCCAGCCCGGCCGGGGCTCCCCGGTGGTGCCGACGGTACCGTCCGCGACCCGGTCGAAGTTGGCGATCCAGCCGAGCCGCTCCATCCAGTCCAGGCAGTGCTGCAGCGTGGCGCGGGCGTTGGTCTCCTGGAGCGTGCCCCAGAAGCCGCCGTCCAGCCGGACCTCGCCGATACCGACCCCGCGCCGGGGTCCCGCGGGGACGACGGGCCGGGCGCGGAGCGCGCCGGAGATGGTGTCTGTCACGTCGAGAGCCCTTCAGTCCTTGACGGCGCCGGCGGTGACACCGGCCGCCACGTAGCGCTGGGCCACCACGAGCAGGATCGCGGCCGGCACGGACGCGACGACGGCGGTGGCCATGATCGCGTTCCACTGCGTGGTGTTGTTGCCGATGTAGTTGTAGATGCTCAGCGTGATCGGGATGAGGTCGCCGTTGCGGTTGAGCGTGGAGGCGAAGATGAAGTCCGACCACGCCCACAGGAACGCGAACAGCGACACCGTCAGCACCGAGTTGCGGCTCACCGGCAGCACGATCTCCCAGAAGGTGCGCCACGGGCCGGCGCCGTCGACCCGGGCCGCCTGCAGCAGCTCACGCGGGATGCCTGCCATGAAGGCGGTGAACAGCAGCACGCCGAACGGCACCGCGATCGTCGAGTCCGCGACGATGAGGCCGCCCACGGTGTTGAGCAGGCCGAGGTTGTTGTAGACGGCGTAGAAGCCCATCGCCATCACCACGGCGGGGATCATCTGCGCCACGAGCAGCAGGAAGTTCAGGGTCCGGCCGCCACGCAGGTGCAGCAGCGCCAGGGCGTACCCGGCCGGCGCGGCGATGACGACGGTCAGCACCACCGACCCGAGGCCGATCAGCAGGCTGGTGCCCAGCGCGCCGATCTGCTGGTCGAACACCGCCTGGTACCCCTCGAACGTGGGGTCCCAGGGGAACCAGTGGGGCGGGTCGGCCCGCAGGTCCTTGGTCTGCGTGAACGAGACGTTCACCATCCAGTAGACGGGGAACAGCATGACGAGCGTGAAGAGCACGCCGAGCGCGGTCTTCCACCAGGGCCGGGTGCCGGTCATGACGTCACCTCCTGTCGGTGCTGGAGCCGCAGGTGCAGGAACCCGAACACCAGCGCGATGACGATGAGCAGGTTGCCGACGGCGGCGGCCGGGGAGAAGTCGGGCTGCCCGGTGCCGAAGGCCTCGCGGTAGGACCAGATGGCGAGCGTCGTGGACGCGTCGCCCGGGCCACCGGTGGTCATCACCCAGATCACGTCGACCACCTTGAGGGTGTAGATCAGGCCCAGCAGGATGGTGATCGCCGAGACGGGCCGCAGCAGCGGGAACGTGATGGACCAGAACTGCCGCCACGGGCCGGCGCCGTCGAGGGACGCGGCCTCGTAGACCTCGCCGGGGATGTTCTGCAGCCCCGAGTAGAGGATGACCAGGTTGAACGGGATGCCCAGCCAGATGTTGGCGATCGTCACCGACAGCAGCGCGGTGTCCGGCGAGGTGAGCCAGTTGATCTGCTCGCCGCCGAACGCCGTGATCACCGAGTTGACGATGCCGTTCTCGCTGTTGAGCATCCACGCCCAGGTGGACGCCGACACGATCAGCGGCAGCAGCCACGGCACGAGGAACATCGCGCGCAGCGTGCCGGACAGCCGGAAGCTCGACCGGAAGAACACGGCCAGCGCCAGACCGATCGTGAACTGGAACGCGATGGACCCGAACGTGAACACGGCCGTGTTCCACAGCGCCGTCGGGAACGTCGAGGAGCTGAAGACGTCCAGGTAGTTCTGGAAGCCGACGAACTCGGCGTCCCCCTGCACGAAGGCGCGGATCGTGTAGTCGTGCACCGACAGGTCGATGTTGCGCCACAGGGGGTACGCGTAGAAGAGCACGAGGTACACCAGGAGCGGCGCGGCGAAGCCGATCGCGGCCCACTGGCTCGGGTTCAGCGTCCGTCGGCGCCGCCGGGCGGGCGGCGCGGCGGGCGTGGTGCCCGCCGCGCCGCGCGGCCCTCCGCGCGACCCGACCGCTGCCGGGGTGCTGGTCATGACAGGTCCTTCTCGATGGGTGCGCCCCGCGGGGCGCGGTGCGGTCCGGGGCCGCGAGCGTCAGCTCGTGGCGGCCTCGGCGTCGGCCTGTGCGGTCTCCAGGGCGTCGGCCGGGCTGGCCGCACCGGACAGCGCGTTCTGCACGGCGGTCCACAGCGCCTCGGAGATCAGCGGGTAGTCGGTGCCCAGGCCGTCGCTGGTGCGGCCCTTGGCGTTCTGCACGGCCTCGACCCACGGCTCGAGGTCCGCGTTCTCCTCGACCAGCTGCTCCTGGCCCTCGGCCGTCGGCGGGATGTAGTACGCGAAGGTGTTCGCCGTCTCGACGAAGCCCTCCGGCGTCGTCATGCACTCGACGATCTGGCGGGTCACGTCGTAGCGCGCGGTGTCCTCCTGGACGGGAGCCACGATGAACTCGCCGCCGGTCGGGGCCGGGGCCACGCCGCCGTCCTTGCCGGGGAGCTGGACGATGCCGGTCTCGAAGTCCGCCTCGGCGGCGCTGTTGACCTGCCAGGTGCCGTTCTCGGCGAACGCGAAGTCACCGGTGAGGAACTCCTCCCAGACGGTGTTCTGGGAGTTGTTGATGACGGTGTTGGGGGCGTAACCGTCGTCCAGCCAGCCCTTCCACAGTTCGAGGGCCTCGACGGCCTCGGGCGAGGACAGGTCGGTCAGGTCGGCGCCCGCGCCCCAGAACCAGGGCAGGAACTGGAAGGAGCCCTCCTCGGTGCCGATCCCGGCGAACGTGATGCCCTTGTGCCCGGCCCCGGTGACCTGCTCCAGGGCGGCGGTCAGGGAGTCCCAGTCGGTGATCGACGCCGGGTCGACGCCGGCGTCGGACAGGACGTCCGCGTTGTAGTAGAGCGAGAGCGTGTTGGCGCCGATCGGGACGCCGTAGGCGGCGCCGTCGACGACGCCCGCGTCGAGCAGGTTCTGGTCGAGGGCCGAGGTGTCGAGGCCGAGGTCGTCGACCGTGGTGAGCATGCCGGTGTCGGCGAGCGTGGACACGGCCGGGTTGTCGATGAGGATGACGTCGGGCGACGTGCCCTCCTGAGCCGACAGCAGCGCCTGGTTGGTCAGGGCGGTGGTGTCGTAGGCGGTGCGCTCGATGGTGACGCCGGCGTCCTCGCCGCACGCCTGCACGCGGGCCTCCCAGTCGGAGGAGCCGTCGTGCTGGGGGTACGGGTCCCACCACGTGTAGGTCCCGCCCGCCGCGGTGTCGCCGGACGCGTCGTCCGTGCCGGCGTCGTCGGACGAGGAGCACGCGCCGAGCACGCCGACGCCGGCGACGGCGAGGGCGGCTGCTGCGGCGAGAGTCCGGGGGTTGCGCCTGATGTGCTGCATGGTTCCTCCTTGAACGTCGGCCGACGACGGCGCCGGCGGCCTGCTGGTGCTTCTTCTGCTGCGTGGATGGATCGTCGAACCGGTTCGCTGACGCTGGTGCGGAGACGACGACGCGGTGTGGTGCGGTATCAGTCCCCCCGGGGGGCGGCGGTGCTGCCCCGGTCGACCAGCTCGGGCGAGACGAACCGCACGACGTGCGGCTCGTCGGGACCCACCTGACCCTCGATCCGCCGCACGAGCTCGCGCACGGCCATGCGCCCCAGGCGGTCCGGGGCGCTCTCGATCGAGGAGTACGGCAGGGAGAACGTGCGGGCGAACTCGTTCGAGTAGCGCCCGACGACGGAGAGGTCCGACGGCGCGGAGAGCCCGCGCTCGTGCAGGACGGTGGGCAGCGCGGCGGCCGCCGCCTCGTTGTTGATGAGCAGCCCGGTGGCGTTCGGGTGGGCGTCGAGCAGGGCGTGCAGGTCCCGTCCGACGTCGGGCTGGTGCGACGACCCGAAGACCGGGTGCAGCGTGACGCCGCGCGCCCGGGCCTCGGCGAGCGCCGCGTTCTGCAGGCGCCACACGTACGCGCCGCCGCGTTCGACGACGTGCTCGGGCTGCGAGACGAGCACCAGCTCGCGGTGCCCGAGGCGGTGGAGGTGGTCGACCATGAGCCGGCCGGCCTCCTCGAAGTCGAGGTCGAACACGTCGACGCCGGAGCAGTCGGCCGGGAGGCCCACGAGCGCGCCGGGCTGGGTCGCCGCGCGCAGGATCGGCAGGCGGTCGTCGTCCTC
The DNA here is from genome assembly GCF_044769875.1 of Isoptericola aurantiacus. Lineage (NCBI taxonomy): Bacteria > Bacillati > Actinomycetota > Actinomycetes > Micrococcales > Promicromonosporaceae > Isoptericola > Isoptericola aurantiacus. The sequence goes on along the minus strand of NZ_JBJBAE010000001.1, from coordinate 1,096,437 downwards.
GGCGACGTTCAGCAGCACGATCCCGTCGACCATGCGCGAGTCGGTCATCCGGCGCAGGGCGTTGCGCCCGTCCTCCTCCGTGGCGAGGAGGATGTCGTAGCCCAGCTCGCGCGCCGTGTTCGACACGCCGAGCATGTACTGGAGCATGGCGGGCGCGAACTCGTCCTCGAGGAACTGCGCGAGCAGCCCGATGACGCGGGTCTGCGACGTGGCCAGGGCGCGCGCGCCGGCGTTGGGGGTGTAGCCCAGCTCGCGGACGGCGTCCTCGACACGACGGCGGACGTCGGCGGAGATGGCACGCTTGCCGGACAGCGCGTACGACGCCGTGCTGCGCGACACACCCGCGATGCGGGCGACGTCCCCGATGGTGGCCACCGTGCCTCCTTGATCTGCTCTCGTCCTTGCGAACCGGTTCGACAGTAACGCACGTGCTCTGGGTCACGCAAGAGTCGTGACAGACCCGTGATCTAGCCGTTCCCCGTGGCAATCATCGAACCGATTCACATCCGACCCGGTCGCGTCGAGCGTCTCCGTTCCGGTGGAGTCGGCGCCGGATGAGCACGGGACAGAGACGCTCGACGAGGGGTGCACCCGCGCCTGTGGAGAACGCTGCGGGCTGTCGGCCCCGTGCGGCACGCTGGGTCCATGACGCCGACCGCCGACCCCGCCGACGCCCCGACACTCCCGGACACCTCCGCACCGGCCGCTCGATGCTTCGGCGACGGCGACCCGCTCTACGCCGAGTACCACGACACCGAGTGGGGCGTCCCGGTGCACGGCGAGGGCGCGCTGCTCGAGCGGATCGCCCTGGAGGGGTTCCAGTCCGGGCTGTCGTGGCTGACGATCCTGCGCAAGCGCGACGCGTTCCGCGAGGTCTTCCACGGCTTCGATCCCGAGCGCGTCGCCGCGATGACGCCCGACGACGTCGAGCGTCTGCTCGCGGACGCCCGCATCGTGCGCAACCGCGCCAAGATCGAGGCCACGATCGCCAACGGTCGCGCCGTCCTGGCGCTGCACGACGCCGGCCGCACGCTCGACGAGCTCTTCTGGTCCTTCGCTCCCCCGCCTCGCGGCGAACGCCCCGCCACCTGGGAGGACGTCCCCGCCAGCACCGACGAGTCGAGGGCCCTGGCCAAGGCCCTGAAGACAGAGGGTTTCCGGTTCTTCGGCCCGACGACGGCCTACGCGGCGATGCAGGCGTGCGGGCTCGTCGACGACCACCCCGCCACCTGCCGCGCCGTCACGGGGTGACGAGGAGTTCTCAGTCCTCCCGCACCGCGCGGCGCGCGGCCGCCCACGCACCCGTGGACCACAGGGCGAGCGCCACGAGCACCGGCTGGAAGAACAGCCTGCCGAACCGCTTGGCGTCGGTGTCCAGCCCGAACCCGTCGGTGTGCTCCAGCCACTGGCCGACGTTGCCGGGGAAGATCACCACGAAGAACGCCGCGGCGACGAGGCCGACCGCGACCTTCCACCGGGACAGCACGACCAGCGAGGACCCGATCGCGATCTCGACCACGCCCGAGGCGAGCACCGTCACGTCCTCGTCGACCGGGAACCAGCCCGGCACCTGGGCCCGGAACTCCTCGCGGGCCACCGTCAGGTGCGTGATGCCGGCACCCGCGAGCGCCAGGCCCAGACCGATCCGGGAGAGCGTCCGCGGCAGCGACGTGGGGGTGGGACGGGTGAGCTCGTGCAGATCCATGCCTGCGATCGTCGCACCGTGCGCTCACGGGTGCGACCTGGTCTGATGTCCCCGTGGAAGGCTTCTGGTGGGGACTGCTCGGCAGCTCGTCGCTGATCATCGGCGCGCTGCTGGTGCTGTGGCGCACCCCCAGCAGACGCGTCACGGGTCTGATCATGGCGTTCGGAGCCGGTGTGCTGATCAGCGCCGTGGCCTACGACCTGGTGGAGGACGCGTCGCAAGACGCGAGCGGCTGGGTGCTGTTGGCCGGGCTGTCCGCCGGTGCGCTGACGTTCTTCGGGGGTGACCTGCTGATCGACCGGTACGGGGGCGACGACCGCAAACGCTCCACCGGGGCACAGTCCCAGGGCACCGGTGGGGCGATCGCCCTCGGCACGGTGCTCGACGGCATCCCGGAGTCCGTGGTGCTCGGGTCCACGCTGGTCGGTGGCGGCGGGATCAGCGTCGCGGTGCTCGCCGCCGTGTTCGTCTCCAACCTGCCCGAGGCGATGGCCGCGACGGTCGGGCTGCGCCAGGCCGGCACGTCGACGGTCCGCCTGTTCGTGCTGTGGGGCAGCACCACGCTGGTCTCCGCCGTCGCGGCGGGGGTCGGCTACGCGGCGCTGGGCGGTGCTGCTCCCGGTGTGCTCGCCGTCGTGCAGGCCTTCGCCGCCGGCGCCCTGCTGACGATGCTGATCGACACGATGATCCCGGAGGCGACGGAGTTCGGCGGTCCGGTGACGGGTCTGGTCACCGTGCTCGGGTTCGCCTCGGCCTTCGGCCTCTCGGCGATCGGGGGCTGAGCGCATGGCCACCACGACACCGCACCCGTCGCAGCGGCCCCACCTCGCCGCCGTCGTCGAGGACCGGTTCTACGCCGCTGCCGGGCGGCTGCTGCGCCGGCTCGGCTGGCGCCCCCGGCTGGAGGCGTACACGGGCTACGGGACGCCGGGCCGCGTACGGGTGCTGGCCCGGCTGCTGCTCGCGCCCCCCGGCCGACTCGCGGCCGACGACCCGCACCGCTCGGGGCGCCGCGGGTTCCGCCACTACCTGACGGTGCCCGAGCCCTTGCGCCCGGTGCACGTCGACGTCGGCGGGCGGGACGTCGTCGTGCGCACCGACCGCGCGGGCTACGTCGACGTCCAGGTGGAGCTGCCCGACGGCGGCGGGCTGCCGGCCGGGTGGCAGCACGCGCGCCTGACCGGCCCGGGCGGGCCGGAGGAGAGCTCGGTCGACGCGCCGCTGCTGGTGATCGACGCCGGCACGACGTTCGGGGTGGTCAGCGACATCGACGACACCACCATGGTCACCTCCGTGCCCCGGCCGCTGCTGGCCACCTGGAACACGTTCGTGCGCCACTCGAGCAAGCGCCGGGCCGTCCCGGGGATGCCCGAGCTGTACCGCACCCTGCGGCAGGCCCACCCCGACGCCCCGTTCCTCTACGTCTCCACGGGTGCCTGGAACACGGCCGCGACGCTGCGCGCGTTCCTCGCCCGCCACGTCTACCCGCCCGGTCCGCTGCTGCTCACCGACTGGGGGCCGACGCTGACGGGCTGGTTCCGCAGCGGGCAGGCGCACAAGAACGCCAGCCTCGAGATGCTCATGACGTGGTTCCCGCACGTGCGCTGGCTGCTGGTGGGCGACGACGGGCAGCACGACGCGGAGATCTACGCGCGCGCCGTCGAGCGGTGGCCGGGCCAGGTGGCGGCCGTGGCGATCCGCAGGCTCACGTCCTCCGAGCAGGTGCTGGCCGGCAACCTGCCCGACGGCGGGGCGGACGCCGCGCAGGAGGCATCCGGTCCGCGGGGCTCCGGCCGGGTCGTCCCCGTGGTCACGGGGGCGGACGGGTTCGAGCTCGCGCGGCGGCTGCGGGAGCTTCCCGGGGTGCTGCCGGGGCCGGGGGCCGCACCACCCGACGGGGACCGCGGGACGGACCGGTGACGGCCGGCTACATCCACCGGCTGCGCTTGAACACCCAGTACAGGATCGCGGCGAACGCGATCATGAGCGCCACGGCCAGCGGGTAGCCGAACGCCCAGTGCAGCTCGGGCATGACGTCGAAGTTCATCCCGTAGACGGCGGCGATCAGGGTCGGTGCGAACAGGATCGCCGCCCAGCCGGAGATCTTCTTCATGTCCTCGTTCTGACGCTGGGCCACCAGCGTCGAGTTCACCTCGAGGATCTGGCCGAGCGCCTCGCGGAGCTCGGCCACCCGCGCGTCGGCGCGCCTGAGGTGGTCCGAGACGTCCTGCAGGTAGGTCTGCAGCTCGGTCGCGATGGTGTACTTCGCGAACCCCGCCCGCAACGCCTCCAGCACCTCGGTCAGCGACGCCGTCGCGTGCTGCATGTCGATGACCTCCTGGCTGAGCCGGTAGATCCGTTCGGCCACCGCCGCGTCCCCGCTGAAGACCTGCCGCTCGATCTGCTCCTTGTCGACGGCGAGCCCCTGCAGCACGGGCGCGTACCCGTCCACGACGGCGTCCAGCAGCCGATAGACGACCGCCTCGGGGCCGAGACGGAGCAGGTGCTCGTCGGAGAGCAGCGTGCCGCCCCTGCCGACGAACCGGTCCGACTCCTCGTCCAGCCCGGTGGCCGGCTCGCCGTCGATCCAGCGGCCGTCCTGGCACAGCACGGCCACCGCGCCCGGACGCACCAGCAGGTGGAACTCCGCGAGGACCACGTCCTCCGCCTCGTCGACGTACCAGGCGGAACGCACCACGAGGAAGAGGACGTCGCCGTAGCGTTCGAGCTTGGGGCGCTGGCCCGCGTGCAGGAGGTCCTCGACGAGCAGCGGGTGCAGCTGCCAGGCCTGCGCCAGCTCCCGGACGTCCTGCGCCGACGGCCGGGGGTAGAGGGACATCGTCATGCGTCCCGGCGCGGCCTCGGCGAACCGCAGGCCGTCGGCCACGCTCGCGTCCGCCGGCGCGGGCTGCGGACGGCCGTCCTCGACGTAGCGGGTGACGTGCGCGACCTCCGCCGGCTCGGACACGGTCGTGACCTGCACCCGTCGCCGCAGCCTGTCCCGGCGTCGCGACGGCGCTCCCGGGCCGTTCCGATCCACCATCCGCACGCCCCTTCCCTCGCGGGCAGCATACGCAGCGGAGCCCGTCCGGGCAGGTCAGCGCAGCTCGTAGAAGCGCCAGAACCCGAAGTCGGCGATCGGCAGGTCGGCGACGGACGTGAACCCGGCCTCGTGCGCGTAGCGCGCCACGGTGTCGCGGCGGATCAGCGTCCCGGTGCCGACGCTGCCCGGGTGGCTGAGGCTGTCCGGCAGGCAGCACAGGATGCTGAACCCGTACAGCGCCCGCTGCACCTCGTCGGCGGGCGCGGCGAACGTGTCTTCGGCCGCCTCGTCCATGACGACGACCCGGCCCCCGGGCCTCAGGGCGGCCCGGACGGCGGTCAGCACGTCGACCGGGTAGGGCATGTCGTGCAGGCACTCGAAGAGGAACGCGGCGTCGTACCCGCCGCCTGCGAAGTCCTCCCCCGCGCTGTGGACGAACGTCACGTCGACGCCGGCCGCGGCGGCGTGGGCGCGGGCCCGCTCGATCGACGGCCCGTCGATGTCGATGCCGACGACGGTCGCCTCGGGGTAGGTGCGGGCCAGGGCCACGGTCGACCAGCCGTACCCGCAGCCGACGTCGGCGATCGTGGTCCCGGGCCGTGCGAGGTCCTCGTGCAGCGCCGGGACGCCGGCGAGCGCGGCCGGCAGCTCCTGCTCGAACCAGGGCCTGTTCATGTCCGCCTGGCCGCTGCGCGCGTCGTCGCCCAGCAGCTCCCACGACACGCCGCCCCCGTTGCGGTAGGCCTCGGCGAGGGCCGGCAGCTGGACCGCCGTGGCGGCGACGAGCCGGATGTAGGGGGCCAGGAAGTCGGTGCTGTGCGGGTCGGTGAACACGGTCACGGCCTCGGCGTCGAGCCCGAACCGGCGCTCGGCGGCAGAGCCGTCGGGAGCACCGTCGGCAGCGTCCTCGGCGACGGTCAGGTAGCCGGCCGCGGCCTGCTGCTCGCACCACTCGCGGGCGTACCGGGTCCGGGTGCTGGTGCGCTCGGCGAGCTCTGCCGGGGTCAGCGCGCCGGCGTCGGCGAGGGCGCGGTACCAGCCGAGCGTGTCGCCGAGGTAGATCGACAGCCCCTCCATCATGGCGACGCCGGTGGAGAAGACGCGCTCCGCGAGCGGGGCGTCAGGACGGGGCTGCTCGTCGTCGGCGGCAGGGGCACCCGCCGATGTGCTCGGGTCGCTCATCCTTCGAGGGTGCGACGACCCGGCGCGGATGTCGCGGGATCGGCGCCGGCACGGGGGGTGAACTCTGGCCGGCGGCGCCGCTCAGGGCACGAGCTCCTGGCCGCTCATGGAGTGGATCGAGGCCATGACCTGGTCGGTCAGCTCACGGCGCGCCTGCGCGGGGCGGGTACCGGCCGCGATCTGTCGCGACGGGTCGATCGGGACGCCGAACTCGACCCGGATGCCGCGGGTGGGGCGGGGCAGCCGCCGGCCGACGGGCTGCACCTTGTCGGTGCCGCGCAGCGCCACCGGGACCACCGGCGTCGTGCCGGCCAGGGCCAGCCATGCGACGCCGGTGTGACCCTTGTGCAGCCGCCCGTCGCGCGAGCGGGTCCCCTCGGGGTAGATCCCGAACGCGTCACCGCCCTGCAGCACCGCCAGCGCGTCCTGCAGGGAACGCTGCCCGGCCCGCGGGTCGTCGCGGTCCACCGGGATGTGACCCATGGTGGTGAAGAACCATCGCGAGATCCGGCCCTTGAGGCCGCGGCCCGTCCAGTACTCCGACTTCGCGATGAAGGTGACGTGCCGCGGGACCACGAGCGGCAGGATGATCGAGTCGATGAACGACAGGTGGTTGCTGGCGATGATGACCGGTCCCCGCCGTGGCACGTGGTGCAGCCCGAGCACCTGGGGACGCAGGAACACGTACACCAGGAGCGAGCACACGAGCTTGAGGATCCGGTACGTCACCGACCCATTGTGCCCTCAGCCCAGGGTGACGAGGTAGTCGTCCGCCTCCTCGTCCCACGCGAGCCGGACGGCGTCGGCGGCCGCGGCCGCCTTGCAGAACTGCAGGAAACCGCCGTAGCCCAGGGCCTTCTCGGAGAAGTCGGGGCGACGCTTGCGCACATGGTTCTTGAGGCCGGAGAGCGCCGCGGTGCCGCCCGCCTCCTGCACGACGTCGCGCAGCAGGTCGAACGCCTTGGCGCTGTCGGGCTGCTCGGGCAGCTCGAGGACGGGGTCGCCCGACGACGGCCCGTCGGAGAGCACGATGACCTCCCGGTCGGCGAGGTAGCGCAGGAACTCCCCGAAGGTGCGGAAGCCGTAGTCGGACTCGCTGAACGTCGGCTCCTTGCGCACCAGCGTGCGCTTGAGCTGCGACGCCGTCACGGAGCCGGAGGACGAGGCCTGCAGCCCGGCGAGGGTCTGGGCGACCTTGACCTCCATGGTCGGCGGCTCGCCGGCGGGCGCGTCGTCGTCCTCGTCGTGGTCGGGCTCGGGGGCGGTGTCGGGCACGTCGACGGGTTCGGGTGTCGAGAGCCCGGCCTTCTTGCGGCCACCCTTCGGGCCCGACGACGGCGCGGCGGCCTTGTCCTCGGCCGTGGCGGTGGCCTTGGCCCGGCCGCCGGACGTGCTGCTCGCGGACCCGGCGGACGACCGGGAGCTCGTGCCGCTGCGCCGGGTGGCGGGCTTCTTGCGCTGGGGCGCACGCTCGGACTCGTCGGGGACGTCGACGCCCTCGAGGCGGTCGTAGAAGAGGAACTCGTCACAGGCGCCGGGCAGCAGCCTGGAGGTGGACTTCTCCACGCCGACGCCGATGACGCGCTTGTCCAGCTCGCGCAGCTTGCTGACCAGGGGGGAGAAGTCGGAATCCCCTGTACACATGACGAACGTCGAGATGTACTCGCGCTCGAACGCCATCTCGATGGCGTCGACCACCATCTTGATGTCCGCGGCGTTCTTGCGGGAGGCACCCATGCGCTGCGGCATCTCGATCAGCTCGACCTGGTGGCGCGTCAACATCCGCCGGTCCTCGTCGAAGTACGACCAGTCCGCGTAGGCGCGTCGGGTGACCACCCGGCCCCGCACCGCGAGGGCGTCCGCGATCGGCTGGAAGTCGAACGTCATCCCGCCCAGGTGCTCCCGCGCGCCGAGCGCCAGGTTCTCGTAGTCGAGAAAGACGGCGAGGCGCTCTTCGGTATCCATGCCGTCACCCTACGGCTGACGCACCCCCGACACCGACCGGTGACCAGCCGAGACCGACGCCCGGGACGCCGAGCAGGCTGGAGAGTCCGGTCCCGGGACCCCTGTGGTTCCTGGACCGCGCGCCGGTCCCGCAGGATCTTTGCCAAGAACCTCGTCGGTGCGGTAGTGGTCGAGGAGCCCTCGCGTAGTATTCTGTAGTGCATGGCTCGACCGGACTGACAGCACCGCGGGGAGTACATCCGCACGCGCACCGACCGGTACGGGTCAGGTGAACAGAACATCGAACCGTCGTGGGCTGACGAGGCGTACGCGGACCCCTATGCGGTCGAGCTGCGGCCCGATCTGGCCAGTGTGAGCGGCAAGAGCGTGCGGACCATCGGCTGGTCGGATGCTGCGGGCTTCCTCATCACGGTGATCACCGTGGAGGACGACGGTCACCTGTGGGGCGTCAACGCGTGGAGGTCCAGCACCAGCGACCAACGCCGCTACACCAACGAGGACGGGAAGGAGTGACGACCGATGTCCGACGTACGAGACCTGATCGCCGCCGAGGCGGAGGCCTCCGAGGAATCGAGGCATGACCCGCTGCCGGCCGACGCGGTGGGCACCCGCCGTTCCCCGGGCGTCACCTCGCCGCGGGTGTTGTCGGTGCGGCTGGACGCCGAGGTGTTCGCCGACCTGTCCGCGCAGGCCGACCGCATGGGTACCCCGGTCTCGACGTTGGCGCGCATGCTCATCGTGCGGGGGCTGGGCAGCATCGAGGTCCCGGACCCCCAGGCCGTCGAGATCCTGAGCACGCTGCTGGCCGACCAGGTCCGGAACTCTGTGCGGTCCGAGGTGTCCCACCTGCTCCGCCCCGAGTTCCTGCGCGACGCGAGCGGATGACCGCCCTCGAGTTCAGCGCGTACCCCTGCCGGTCGGCCGCACGTGCGGAACTCTCCCACGCTTGCGATGCGGGCCGGACGGCAACGTCTCACGATGCGGTCAGGGTTGTCCGCTGGATGGGCCACGCCTAGAGTCGGGGTCCAAGCCATCCAGAGCGGCCGAGAGTCCTGGCTCGACGACGCCGCAGCAACCCGTTCTCCGACGGAAGCCTCCCGAGGACGAAGGTGCTCAACACCAGGTTCGATGGAGTGACGCATGGTCGCAGAGGCAATTTCTGACCCGGCACGTGCCGTGCCCGCCCGCCCGACGGTGAGCTTCGAGCTCATGCCGCCGCGGCGGCCCGACGCCGCGCCCAAGTTCTGGGCGACGGCGCGCGACCTCGTGGCGGCCCGGCCCGACTTCGTCTCGGTCACCTACGGCGCCGGCGGCGGCGACCGCGCCACCGCACGGCAGGTCGTCTCGACGCTCCTGGCCGGCACCCCGGTGCTGCCCATCGCGCACCTGACCTGTGTGGGCGCGCCCCGCGAGGACGTGTCGCAGGTCGTCGACGAGTTCCTCGAGGCGGGGGTCCGCTCGTTCCTCGCCCTGCGCGGCGACCCCCCGAAGGACCAGCCCGACTGGCGGCCCCCGGACGACGGCGTGCACTCCTCCGTCGAGCTCGTGCACCTGCTGCGCGAGGTCGAGGCCCGTCGCTGCGCCACCGACCCGGCCGCCGCCGTGCGCGGTGCCGCCCGGCCGCTGACCGTCGCCGTGGCCACGTTCCCCGACGGCAACCGCCAGGCGGGCACCACGCGCACCCAGGAGGTGCGGCGCCTGCTGGAGAAGCAGCAGGCCGGCGCCTCGTTCGCCATCACCCAGCTGTTCTACGCCGCGGACAGCTACACCGACTTCGTCGCCGAGGCCCGTGCGGCCGGGGTGACGATCCCGATCCTCGCCGGGCTGATGCCCACGACCGAGCCACGACGGCTCCGCCGTGTCGAGGACCTCACGGGTGTGCCCGCGCCCCAGCACCTGCTGGACGCGCTGGACGCCCAGCCGGACCCCGAGGCGCAGCACGCCTACGGGACCGCGTACGCCGTCGACGTCGCCCAGCGCGTGCTCGACGCCGGCGCACCCGGCCTGCACGTGTACACGTTCAACACGTCACGTCCCGCTCTGGACCTGCTCGAGGGTGTCCACCTCGGCGGTCGGACGGCGTCGCCCTCCGAGGCGTCCGTCGTCCCCGACCTGGCCAGAAGGCCGCTGGTACCGGGCATCCCGACCGACGTCCCCACGGTCGCCTGACCGCTCGTCCCGGCGAGCCCGCGCGCGACCCGCACGCCCTGCCGCTCCGCACGCGGCACGGGTGCCGCCGTCGTCCCCGTGGGGGCCCGAACCCGAAGGAATGCTCATGACCACACCTGACCCGAACCCCGCCGCCGCGTTCCCGGGCGGCACGATCCTCGGCTACCCGCGCATCGGACGGCGGCGCGAGCTCAAGCGCGCCGTCGAGTCGCGCTGGGCCGGCCGCACCGACGCCGTCGACCTCGAGGTCACGGCCGGCGCGCTGCGACGCGAGACCGTCCAGCGTCTCGTCGCGCTCGGCCTCGACCCCGACGACGGGTCCGTGCCCGGTTCGTTCTCCTACTACGACCAGGTGCTCGACGTCGTCGCGCTGCTGGGCGCCGTGCCGGCCCGGTTCCGCGACCTGATCGACGACGAGGACGGCTCCCTCGACCTGGACGGCTACTTCACCGTCGCCCGCGGCCGCGGCGAGGACGCGCCGCTGGAGATGACCAAGTGGTTCGACACCAACTACCACTACCTCGTGCCGGAGATCAGCGAGACCACGCCGATCTCCTTCGCGGACCACCGCGTCGTGCGCGAGTACGCCGAGGCCAAGGAGGCGGGCGTCACCACCCGCCCGGTGCTCGTGGGCCCGGTGACGTTCCTGGCGCTGTCCAAGGCTGCCGACGACGCCGCGGACGGGTTCCACCCGCTCGACCGGCTCGACGACGTGGTCGCCGCGTACGCCGAGCTGCTGCGCGCGTTCGCCGCCGTCGGCGTGCCGTGGGTGCAGCTCGACGAGCCCGTCCTGGTCTCCGACACGATGGACGTGGACGCCGGGCGGACCGACGCCGCGATCACGTCGGCCTACCTGGCCCTGGCGACGGACCTCGCGCCAGCCTCGGCGGACGACGCCCTCGACGTCACCCCGGAGCGACCGCGGATCCTCGTCGCCGCCCCCTTCGGCGGGCTGGCCACCGCGGGCACCGAGGCCGCACCGGCCCGGGACGGGCTCGCCCTGCTGGCCGCGACCGACGTGGACGCGATCGCGATCGACCTGGTCAAGGGCGCCGTGCCCACCGGGTCGGGTCCCGACGGGACCGTGCCGGGCCTGGCCACGAAGACCCTGGTGGCCGGCGTCGTCGACGGGCACAACGTCTGGCGCGCCGACCTCGCCGCGCGGCTCGACGTGCTCGCCGCGCTGCGCCCGCTGGGTGCCGGCTCGATCACGGTCGGCACCTCGACGTCGCTGCTGCACGTGCCCCACGACGTCGACGACGAGACGTGGGAGGGACCCGCGGCCGAGCGGGCCGGCCGGACTCCCGGACTGCGGCGGTGGCTCGCGTTCGCCGACCAGAAGGTCCGGGAGGTCTCGGTGCTGGCCCGGGCCCACGCCGACGGGCCGGACGCGGTGCGTGCCGCCCTCGACGAGGCGAGCGCCGCCCTGGCCGAGCGTGCGGCCGCACGGGGCGTCGTCGACCCGGCCGTCCGCGAGCGCCTCGCGGCCCTGACGCCCGCCGACTTCGAGCGCGGGGCGCACGCGGAGCGCGTCGCCGCCCAGCGCGAGGGTCTCGGGCTGCCGCCGCTGCCGACCACCACGATCGGGTCGTTCCCGCAGACGGCGGAGATCCGCAGGGCCCGGTCCGCCTGGGCGAAGGGCGAGCTGCCCGACGACGCGTACACCGCGGCAATGCAGGCGGAGATCGCGCGCGTGGTCGCCCTCCAGGAGGAGATCGGCCTGGACGTGCTGGTGCACGGCGAGCCCGAGCGCAACGACATGGTGCAGTACTTCGCGGAGCTGCTGGACGGGTTCGCGACGACGGACCTCGGCTGGGTGCAGTCCTACGGGTCGCGCTGCGTGCGCCCGCCGATCCTGTGGGGTGACGTGACGCGGCCGGCCCCGATGACGGTCGGGTGGACCACGTACGCGGCGTCGCTCACCGAGAAGCCGGTCAAGGGGATGCTCACCGGGCCGGTGACGATCCTGGCGTGGTCGTTCGTGCGGGACGACCAGCCGCTCGCGGACACCGCGAACCAGGTGGCGCTCGCCCTGCGCGACGAGGTGGCCGACCTGGAGGCCGCCGGCACCGCCGTCGTCCAGGTGGACGAGCCGGCGCTGCGGGAGCTGCTGCCGCTGCGGCGTGCCGATCAGGAGACGTACCTGGAGTGGTCGGTCGGGTCCTTCCGCCTGGCCACCGCCGGCGCCGCGGCGTCGACCCAGGTGCACACGCACCTGTGCTACTCGGAGTTCGGGGAGGTCATCGGGGCGATCGACGGCCTCGACGCGGACGTGACCTCGATCGAGGCGGCGCGCTCGCGCATGGAGGTCGTGCCGGAGCTGCACGCCGCCGGGTACGCGCGCGGCGTCGGGCCGGGCGTGTACGACATCCACTCGCCGCGGGTGCCCTCGGCCCAGGAGGTCACCGAGCTGCTGGAGCTCGCCGTGACGTCGATCGACCCGGCCGTGGTGTGGGTCAACCCTGACTGCGGGCTCAAGACCCGCGGGTACGCCGAGGTGGAGCCGTCGCTGCGGCACCTCGTCGAGGCGGCCCGGACGGTGCGCGCCACCCTCTGACCCTCGTCGCCGAGCATGCCGTGGGGCCCGTCCGCAGGCGCGGGCGGGCCCCACGGCACCGTCGACCGCCCGGAGGGCGTGCTCGCGGGACGGTGGGTGGCGGGTGACCCAGGTCATCGATCGAGGCAACCGTCGTGTGTCACCATGGTCTCGGCCCCGCCGTCGGCGCGGGCCCACCGGATCGGATCGAGGAGCGAAGGATGCAGGGCGTCGTCGCGGGGAGCGGGGTGGCCGTGGAGGCCTGCTCAGGCACCCCCGGCCCCCGAGGCACCCGCCGCTGACCGCCGTCCCACGACGCGGAGCGAGCAGGGGCCCGGTTCTCCCCTGCCCTCAGCCACCCGCCGACGACGCCGCGCACCGCCGCGCGTCGGGCGCCGTGGCGCCCCCGCTCACGAAAGCCGCACCATGAGCCCCCTCACCGAAGCACAGCTCCGCGCCGCCCTCGTCAACACCACCCGCAGCGAGCGACAGCGCATGATCGTCCCCGACCTCGACGCGATCCGGTGGGACCGCCTCGAGTACCTCGGCTGGCGCGACCGCAAGCAGCCGCTGGCCGCCTACGCCGTCGTCGAGATCGACGCCGCACCGGTCGGCATCATCCTGCGCGCCCCCGAGACGAGCAGCCGCCGCGCCGCGATGTGCGCCTGGTGCGAGGAGGTGGGCGACGGCAGCGACACGTCCCTGCTCGTCGCCCGCCGGGCCGGCGCCGTCGGCCGCAAGGGCAACACCATCGGCACGCTCGTCTGCTCGGACTTCCGCTGCTCCCGGCACGTGCGACGCCGGCCGACGCTCGCCGAGACCGGGACGGACGACGACGAGGCGCGTGCCGCCGTCGTCGAGCGCCGCATCGCCGGGCTCCAGGAGCGGGTCCGACGGTTCGTCGAGGAGGTCCGCAGCACCGCATGAGGCTGTTCGCTGTGAGCGAAGAGCCGGGATCTGGCACTCTCGGGTCGAGAGTGCTAAATCATGAGGTGTAGCCAGGCGACGCCGGACGGACCGGCGCGCTGATCGCGGTCGGGGCCGCGGATCGTGGCCCCCGTCGAGGAGGTGATGCGCGATGGCTACCTACTGGGACCCGTTCCAGGAGATGGACCGACTGTTCGGCTCGCTCGCCACGTCCAGGAACGCGCCGGGCATGCCGATGGACCTGTTCCGCGAGGGTGACCACTACGTCCTCGCCGCCGACCTGCCGGGGATCGATCCCGGCAGCATCGACGTCTCGTGCGAGGACCGCACCCTCACGATCCGCGCCGAACGCACACCCCGCTCCGGCGAGGACCAGTGGCTGCTGCGCGAACGCCCGTCCGGCACGGTCGCACGGCAGCTCACCCTCGGTCGGGGGCTGGCGCTCGACCGGATCAGCGCCTCCTACGCCGAGGGCGTGCTGATCCTCACCATCCCCGTGGCCGAGGACGCCAAGCCGCGCAAGATCGAGGTCGCGCGCGCGAGCAGCGAACCGACCACCATCGAGGCCTGAGCGGCGCGTGCGCGACCTCGCCGGGGACCGCCGCGACGTCGGCCGGTCCCCGGCGCGGTCGCGCACGGACCTGCTCTCGCCGGCTCGCTCCGGGCTACCGCCAGAACCCTCGGTCGCGACACCCCTGCACTCGCCAGCTCGCTCCGGGCTTTCGCACAGCGCTATCGGTCGCGCCGACCTTGCACTGCGCTACGCGCGAGTGCCTCGTCCCTCGGCCCTCACGCTCCGCTTCGCTCCAGGTCAGCGCTCGGAGGCGCCGATCATGGGGAGCCCGAAGCCCAGGCACACGGCCAGGATGCCGCCGGTGAACAGGTACGGGGAGAGGTCGCTGCCGCCCGTGGCGCCGATGCCGATGAGGGCGAGCCCGGCCGCGAAGAGCACGAACGAGACGATGACCCGCCCGAGCATCGCCCCGGGGGCGTCGTTCTGCGGGGGCCGGTTCACCTGGAAGTCGCTCATGGGACCAGCGTAGCCCGGTCCCGCGCCGCTCTCCCCCGTCAGTCCACGCGCTCCAGCGTCACCGCGTCCTCCGTACCGCCGTCGATCACCAGCTCGTCGGCGTCGACGACGTCGACGGGGATCTGCTGCAGCAGCTCGTCCGACCCCGGATCCTTCATCTCGAGGAAGATCCCTACCCCGTCCGGCATGCTCCACGTACCGGAGACGTCCTGCGGGTCGCCGTGGCCCAGCAGCTCGGCAGGGACGTCGGTGGCGGTGAACTCCTCCGCGTCGAGGACCACCTGGAAACCGCCGTCGGCCGGCTCGAACGTCCCGACGAGGTCGCTTCGCTGGTCGACCGCTGCCCCCGACGGGGTGTCGGTCGTGGTGCACCCGGCGAGTCCCGCCGGGATCAGGACGAGCGCGGCCGCGGCCGTCGATCGTCGGAGCCGGTCAGGCATCGTCTCTCCACCATGGGGGGCACGTTGCCGCCGGACGATACCAGACGTCCCATCGACCAGCAGACCTACGGCAGCCGCGGACGCCGGACGGCCAGCCCGGCGCGCGCCGGGTCCAGCTCGACCGGGCTGACCAGCACGGCCGGCCCCCGGTGCAGCACGCCGTCCGTGACGGGCACGCACCGCACGCCGCCCCGGCCACCCCGCATCGCCGCATGCACCCCCGGCGCCAGGACGCGGTCCATCCACGCGCACGGGTTCGCCGCGCGTCCGGCCCGCAACGTCACCTCCCCCGCCCGGGAACGGATCGTGAACTCCGAGCCGACCAGCGGCGCCAGCTCGGCGCCACGCAGCACCACGTTGCGTCGGGTCAGCAGCGGGTCCAGCGGCCCGGTGCCGAGCTCGTCGGCGATCGCCTCGAGCGCCTCGGCGGCGAACAGCGTCACGGCCGCGTCCAGGTGCGCGGCCTTGCCGAAGAACCGGTCCCCCACGATCCCCTTGCCGGCCACGACCTGCGCCTCGGCGAGGTCCGACGTCGGCACGTCCGCGGCGCCGTCGCGCGGACGTCCGAAGTACGCGTGCTCGGGCGAGACGAGCAGGTGCTCGATCCGGACCGGGTACTCGAAGGTGGCCATGCGCCGAGTCTGGCACCCAGCACCCGGTCCGTAGGATGTGCCGGTGCCGACGCCGCCCCTCCCCCGCCGCATCCTCGTCGCGGGCACCTCCGGCGCGGGCAAGACGACGCTCGCCGCCCGGATCGGCGCGACCCTCGGCGTCCCCCACACCGAGACGGACGCCCTGCACCACGGTCCGCACTGGACGCCGCGCCCGGAGTTCCTCGACGACGTCCGCGCCCTCGCCGCGGGTGAGACCTGGGTGTGCGAGTGGCAGTACCGCCGGGCGCGCCCGATCCTGCTGGAGCGCGCGGAGATGCTGGTGTGGCTCGACCTGCCGGTCGGCGTGGTGATGAACCAGGTGGTGCGCCGCACCGTGGACCGCCGTCTGCGCCGGACGGTGCTGTGGAACGGCAACGTCGAACCGCCGTTGCGCACGTTCCTCACCGATCGCGACCACATCGTGCGGTGGGCCTGGCGGACGCGACGGAAGCTCGACGGGCTGGACCGCCACCTCGCGCAGGAGGCGCCGCACGTCGAGGTGGTGCGCCTGCGCAGCCGTTCGCAGATCCGCGACTGGGTCGCGGGTCTGGAGCGGTCCGTCTCAGCGTTCTAGCAGCGGCGCGAGCTCCTCGACGATCCGGACGTCGCCGTCCAACCAGTCGACGTCCCACAACGTGGCGGCGTCGAGCCAGCGCAGCTCGTCGTGCTCGACCAGCGGCCGGGGCTCCCCCGTGCGCAACGTCGCGAACCAGAGCCGCAGCACGTGGCGGTCGGTGATGATCCAGGCCCCGTCGTCGGGTCCGGCCAGCTCGTGGCCGAGCGTGACGGCGACGCCGAGCTCCTCGTCGAGCTCCCGGTGCAGCGCCTCGGCGGGCGCCTCCCCCGGTTCGGCCTTGCCACCGGGGAACTCCCACCGCCCGGCGATCGGTGCGGGTCGGGAGCGGCGGGCTGCGAGCAGCCGACCGGGTCGTTCCAGAGAGTCGACGATCGCTGCGGCGACGACGAGGCGACGTGTCATGCCGCGATCTTGCCATCCTGCCGAGCCGTGCCCATCCGGGCCCTGCGGCTCGTCCCTGACGCTGTGCCCTGCCACCGTCATCCCCCGAGAGGTGGCAGGGCCGGCGTCAGGACGTGCTCAGCTGCTCCGCAGGCCTGCGGTCTGCGCCCACGCCACCGCGTCTGCACGGGTCGAGACCCCGAGCTTGCGGTAGACGCTGCGCACCTGCGACTTGACCGTGTTGCGGGTGACGAACAGCTTGGTGGCGATCTGCTCGAGGGTGATCTCCTCGGTCAGGTTCGACAGCACCACCTGCTCACGACGCGTCAGGCTCGCACTGACCATCGGCCGGTCCATCTCGATTGCACTCATCCTTCAGTCCTCCACGACGGCCGCCGACCTGCTCCTTGGTCAGCCTGGGGATCTGCCGTCATGGTGTGGAGAGCGTGAAGGCCGGGGTTCATGACGCGGACTTTCGGAAACCCGTCCCGCGATCCGGCGTCATCGGGGCCTCGGAACAGCGCTCCCGGCCGGCCACGACCGCCGCACGAGCGACGTCGGTGCAGGTCAGCGCGATGCCATCGCGATGACGCCGCGGCGAGGACTTCTTACATCACGATCTGGTCACGATGCCGTCCGTGTGCCGTCATCCCGCGTGCTGCGCGTACTCCTCGGCGCTCAGCAGCGGCCCCTCACCCGTGACCTCGACCTTGAACAGCCACCCGGAACCGAAAGGCTCGGCGTTGACGAGGGCGGGGTCGTCGATCGCCGCCTGGTTGACCTCGACCACCGTTCCGGAGACCGGCGAGAAGAGCTCCGAGACGGACTTGGTGGACTCGATCTCGCCGATGACGGCACCGGCCTCGACCGTGGCGCCCACCTCCGGCAGCTCCAGGTAGACGACGTCGCCGAGCGCCTCGGCGGCGACGGACGTGACGCCCACCGTCGCGGGGGTCGCGTCGTCGATCCACTCGTGCTCGACGGAGTAGCGCAGGTTCGGGGGGAAGTCGGCCATGGTCGGCTCCTTCGGTCTCGGGGGGTTCGGGTCCGGCGACGTCCGGCGGGGCCGGACGACAGGTGGGCCGCTACGCGTCACCGCGGCGGTAGAAGGGCAGCGGGACGACGACGAACGGTTCGGCGCGGCCCCGGACGTCGACGGCCAGCTCGGTCCCCTCGGCGGAGAGCTCCGGCGTCACGTAGGCCAGGGCGACCGGGTGCCCGAGCGTGGGCGACGGCGCGCCCGACGTCACGGTCCCGACCTGCGGCCCGAGCGCACCGCCGTCGGACGCCTCGGCCTCCGGCGGCACGACGGCGTACCCCGCGCGGGCGGGCCGGCGGCCGGTGCCGCGCAGACCCACCAGCACGCGCGTCGGCGCGCTGTCGCGGCGGGCCTCCAGCGCGGCGCGGCCGACGAACTCGACCGGGGTGCCGTCGTCGGACACCTTGTCGAGCTTGACGATGCGGCCCATCCCGGCGTCGTAGGGGGTGGTGGTCGTGTCGAGCTCGTGGCCGTACAACGGCATGCCGGCCTCGAGCCGCAGCGAGTCGCGGGCGGACAGCCCGGCCGGCACCAGCCCGTACGGCTCCCCGGCGTCGAGCAGAGCACGCCACAGCGGCACGGCGTGGGCCAGCTCGACCCAGATCTCGAACCCGTCCTCACCCGTGTAGCCGGTGCGGCCCACCAGCACCGTCGCCTCGCCGAACCGCATCCCGATGCAGGCGTAGTACCGCAGGTCGTCCAGCGCGGTGCCTCCCGAGACCGTCGCGTCCTCGGTGAGCACCTCGCGCAGGATCTCCTCGGCGCGCGGCCCCTGCACGGCGATCAGCGCCTGACCGGCCGAGACGTCCCGCACGGCGACGTCGAACCCGGCGGCCCGCTCCAGCAGCGCCACGAGCACGGTCCCGGCGTTGGCGGCGTTCGCGACGACGAAGTACTCGTCGGCGCCGGTGTGGTAGACGATCAGGTCGTCCAGCACTCCCCCGTCGGCGGCGCACAGCATGGTGTACCGGGCGCGCAGGGGGCGCAGGCCGGACAGGTTGCCGACGAGCGCGTGGTCGAGGAACGCGCCGGCGTCCGGTCCGGTGATGCTGATCCCGCCCATGTGCGACAGGTCGAACAGCCCGGCGGCCTCCCGCACGGCCCGGTGCTCGGCGATGTCCGAGCTGTACCGCAGCGGCATGAGCCAGCCACCGAACTCGGTGAGGTGGGCGCCGAGCGCCACGTGCTCGTCGTGCAGCGGGGACTTCGTCTCGGTCATGGTCTCGGGACCCTCAGTTCTGGGCGTAGGCGTCGACGGGCGGGCAGGAGCACTGCAGGTTGCGGTCGCCGTGCGCCTGGTCGATGCGGCGCACCGGCGGCCAGTACTTGCCGCTGCGCAGGCTCGCCACGGGGAACGCCGCCTCTTGGCGGGTGTAGGGCAGCGTCCACTCGTCCATCATGACCGACTCCGCGGTGTGCGGGGCGTTGCGCAGCGGCGAGTCCGCCACGGCCCAGCGACCCGCGGCGACGGCGTCGATCTCGCCGCGGATGGCGATCATGGCCTCGACGAACCGGTCGAGCTCGCCGAGGTCCTCGGACTCCGTGGGCTCGACCATGAGGGTGCCGGCCACCGGGAACGCCATCGTGGGTGCGTGGAAGCCGAAGTCGATGAGGCGCTTGGCCACGTCGTCGACGGTCACGCCCGTCTCGGCGGTGATGGCCCGCAGGTCCAGGATGCACTCGTGCGCCACCAGGCCGTGCTCGCCGGTGTAGAGCACCGGGTAGTGCGGGGCGAGCCGCGAGGCGACGTAGTTGGCGGTCAGCACGGCGTTCTCGGTGGCGGCCGTGAGCCCGTCGGGGCCCATGAGGGCGAGGTAGGCGTAGGAGATCGGCAGGATCCCGGCCGAGCCGTGACGCGTGCCCGACACGGGCGGCACCGCCCCGGCCCGGTGGCCGGGTGCGAGCTCCCCGGCCGACGGCGTCGGGTCGCCGGGCAGGAACGGCACCAGGTGCTCGGCCACCGCGACCGGACCGACGCCGGGGCCGCCGCCGCCGTGCGGGATGCAGAAGGTCTTGTGCAGGTTCAGGTGCGACACGTCGCCGCCGAACCGGCCCGGTCGCGCCAGGCCGACGAGGGCGTTGAGGTTGGCACCGTCGATGTACACCTGACCGCCCGCCTGGTGTACGAGGTCGCACACCTCCTGGACGTGCGGCTCGTAGACGCCGTGCGTCGAGGGGTAGGTGATCATGATCGCGGCCACCCGCTCGCCGTGCTGGTCGAGCCGGGCGCGCAGGTCGGTCAGGTCGATCTCGCCGTCCTCGGCGGTGGCCACGACCACCGCGCGCAGCCCCGCGAGCGTGGCCGAGGCCGCGTTGGTGCCGTGCGCCGAGGCGGGGATCAGCACGACGTCCCGCGCGCCCTGGCCGCGCGAGGCGTGGTACTCGCGGATGGCCAGCAGACCTGCGAGCTCACCCTGCGACCCGGCGTTGGGCTGCACCGACACCGCCGCGTAGCCGGTGATCTCGGCGAGCTGCCCCTCCAGCGTGCTGATGAGCTCCGCGTAGCCCGCGGCCTGGTCGGCGGGCACGTAGGGGTGCAGGTCGGCGAACCCCGGCCAGCTGATCGGCTCCATCTCCACGGCCGCGTTGAGCTTCATCGTGCACGACCCGAGCGGGATCATCGTGCGGTCCAGCGCCAGGTCCTTGTCGCTCAGCGCGCGCAGGAACCGCAGCATCGCCGTCTCGGAGCGGTGCCGGTGGAACACCGGGTGCGTCAGGTAGTCCGTGCGACGCAGCAGCGCGTCGTCCAGCCCCGGCACGCCGTCGTCGGCGGCAGCGGCCTCGTCGGCGCCCAGCAGGCCGAGCAGCACGGCGACGTCGTCGCCGGTGGTGGTCTCGTCGCAGGAGATCTGTACGTGATCGGCGTCCGGGACGTACAAGTTGTAGCCGGCCGCGACGGCCGCCGCCCCGATCGCCTCCGCGCGGCCCGGGACCGCGATGCGGACGGTGTCGAAGAAGGCGTCGGCCTCGACCGTCACGCCGGCGCCGCGCAGGCCGGCGGCGAGGGCCGCCGCATGCCCGTGCACCCGCTCGGCGATCGCCCGCAGCCCCTCGGGCCCGTGGTGCACGGCGTACATCGCCGCGACGTTCGCCAGCAGCGCCTGGGCGGTGCAGATGTTCGACGTCGCACGGTCGCGCCGGATGTGCTGCTCGCGCGTGGCCAGCGCGAGGCGGTAGCCCACCTGCCCGTCGGCGTCCACGGAGACGCCCACCAGGCGACCGGGCAGCTGCCGCTCCAGCCCCTTGCGCACCGCGACGTAGGCCGCGTGCGGCCCGCCGTAGAACAGCGGGACGCCGAACCGCTGCGCGGACCCGACGGCGACGTCGGCACCGAGCTCGCCGGGGGAGACCAGCATCGTCAGCGCCAGGGGATCGGTCGCGACCGTCACCAGGGCCCCGCGCGCCTTGGCCTCGGCGACCGTCGCACGGAGGTCGAGCACGCGGCCCGAGGCGCCCGACTGCTGGGCGACGACGCCCACGAGGTCACCGTCCGGCAGCGTGCCCCCGGACGCCACGTACGCCGCGAGCGCCGCGTCGAGCCCGTCGGTGAGGTCCACGACGACGACGGGCAGCCCCACGGCCTCGGCGCGGCCCCGGGTGACGGTCAGCGACTGGCCGAAGAGGTCGGCGTCGAGCACCACGTAGCCCGATTTCGCCCGCGAGGCCCGCCACATGAGGGCGACGGCCTCGGCCACGGCGGTGGCCTCGTCCAGCAGGGACGCCCCGGCGATCTCCAGCCCGGTGAGGTCCTCGACGACCTGCTGGAAGGTGAGGAGCGCCTCGAGCCGGCCCTGGGAGATCTCGGGCTGGTACGGCGTGTACGCCGTGTACCAGGCGGGGGACTCGAGCATGTTGCGCCGGATGACGGCGGGCGTGACGGTCGGGTAGAACCCCTGACCGATCATCTGCCGCTTGACCTGGTTCTTCGCGGCGATGCGGCGCAGGTCGGCCAGCACCTCGGCCTCGCTGCGCGCCGCCGGGAGGTCCAGCCCGGCGGTCTGTCGGATGGAGCCCGGTACCGCGGCGTCGACCAGGGCGTCGAGGCTGTCGAGGCCGAGCTGGTCGAGCATGGTGGCGGTCTCGGCCGCGCGGGGTCCGATGTGCCGGTCGGCGAAGACGTCGGGGTCGACGGGGGAGTGGGTCACGAGGGCGCTCCGAGGGTCGGACGGCTGGGACCCTCCCCGCTCTGTCATGGGACCTGAGAGTTTGGCCGGTCCGCCGTACGGGGCGCGCCGGCTTGCACCGTCGGTGGGTCCGGCGTCGTGCACGGACCGCTTTTCAGAGTTGCCTCGCCGTGACGGTACCTGGGCCTGAGAGATTCCCGGGGAGGGTTTGCTCCTTCGGCGCCGACCCCTGGCTGGGGCCGCGCTCTCCCGTCACGGTTCGAGCGGCTGTTCGTTTCTGGTCGAGCGCTGCCATCTTACCCACGGGCGTGGGCGGTGGCCGGATCAGCTCAGCTCGAGGTCGCGGGTGACCGCCAGCATCGAGTCGACGACGGCGCGTACCGCCGGGCCGGGCTCGTGCCGCGTGGCACGGTGCCGCACGACGATCCGTCGTGAACCCAGGCCCGTCATCGCGACGACCTCCGCGCCCTCGGGCACGGTGCTGCGCTCGATGGCGAGCGCGGGCAGCATCGCGACCCCCTGGCCGGCGGCGACGAGCGCGAGGGCGGTGTCGAAGTCGAAGTAGGCGTGGCGCATCGCCAGCTCGGTGCCCAGGGTGCGGCCGAGGCGGCGCAGCGCGCGGTCCGACGCGGTGCCCCGCAGGGCGCCGATCCAGGGCAGGTCCCGCAGGTCGTCGAGGCGTTCGGGCGTGGGCAGCGAGTGCGGCACGAGCAGGCGCCAGGGCTCGTCGAGCAGGGGGACGTCGTGCTGCCCGCGGGGTGCCGGGGCGTCGACGTCGACGTCGCGCTCCAGCAGGACGGCGTCGAGGTCGCCGGCGCGCAGCATCCGGACCGCCTCGGCCGGCTCGTGCTCGCGCACGTCGACGGTCAGGCCCGGGTGCTCCTCGGCCAGCGGGCCGAGCAGCGGGGCGACGACGGCGCGGATGGCCGACTGGAAGGACCCGACCCGGACGGTGCCCGAGACGCCCTCACCGAGGTTGGCGATCTCCTGGCGGGCCTCCACCAGGTCCGCCTCGATCCGCTCGGCCACGTCGGCGAGCACCCGCCCCGCCGGGGTGAGGGTGACGCCCCGCGGGCCGCGGTCGAGGACCGGGAACCCCTCCTCGGCCTCCAGGCGGGCGATTTGCTGAGACACGGCCGACGGGGTGACTCGGAGAAGATCTGCTGCCGCGAGCACGCCCCCGGCGCGGTGCACGGCAAGGAGGAAGGCAAGCCTTCGTGGGTCGGTAGCCATGTAGCAATACTAACCGGCTCTCATAGCAGCGTTCGATTGTGCTGAACCACTGTCATGATCCACCATGGTCCTCGTGCCCGGCCGGAGTCACTGGTCCGAGGACCGGCACACCCCACCCATCACCCCCGTGAGGAGGCTCGTATGTTGCCCTACCTGTTGTCCGTGGTCACTGCTCTTGGTTGGGTCGGCGCCATCATCGGCCTCGTCGCGTACATCCAGGTCTCCCGCGGTCGCTGGGCCCCGAACTCCATCCAGTTCCAGGCCGCGAACCTCTGCGCGACCTCGATGCTCTTCCTCGTCGCCGCCGTGAACGGCGTGTGGCCGTCGGTCGCGGCGAACATCGCCTGGATGGTCATCGGCGGCCAGGCGATCCTGGTGATCGTCAAGGCGCGCCACGACCGCCGTCGGACCCAGGCAGCGGACCTCGCCACCGTCGAGATGCCGCTGGTGGACCGCCCGCTCGACCTCACCGACGCCGAGCGCGTCGTCGAACGCACCACCGAGCGGCACGACGGCGAGGCCTTCGCCCACGCCCACCGCCTCGTCGCCGCCGTCCGCTGACGGCTCCGCCGCGGCCGGACGTCGCTCAGAGCGTGGCCTGCCAGGCGACGATCCGGTCCACGGCCCGGGCGACGACGTCGGGGGCCGCGGCGAACGACAGCCGCACCCAGTCCCGCCCGCGCTCCGCGTCGAAGTCCGTGCCCGGGGTGATGGCGACGTCGGCCTCGGCCAGCAGGCGCGAGCAGTAGGTGACGGAGTCCATCCCGCACCGCGACACGTCGCCGTACAGGTAGAAGGCGCCGTCGGCCGGCGCCACCGGCCGCCAGCCCAGCTCGGGCACGCGGTCCAGCAGCGCGGCGCGCGAGTCGGCGTACCGTGCGACGTTCGCCGCCGCGGCGGCGTACCCCTCCGCGCTGAACGCCGCGACGCCGGCGTGCTGGGCCAGGGCCGGGGGAGACAGCGCGACGTTCCCCGCCAGCGCGTCCACAGGACCCACGAGCTCGTCGGGCAGCACCAGCCAGCCCAGCCGCCAGCCCGTCATCGCCCAGTACTTCGAGAACGAGTTGACGACGACGGCGCCCTGGTCGCCGTGCGTCGCGGCGGTCACCTGCGCGACGTCGTCGCCGTAGGCGATCCCGTGGTAGATCTCGTCGCTGATGAGGCGGACCTCGTGCTCGGCGCACCACCCGGCGAGCGCCTCGAGCTCGGCCGGGGCGATCATCGTCCCGGTCGGGTTCGCGGGCGAGGCCACGACCACACCGTCCAGGCCGCCGCCGTAGTACGCCTCCATGAGCTGCGACACCGTCGGCTGGTAGCGCGTGGCGGGGCCGCAGTCGAGCTCGACGACCTCGCACCCCAGCGCCGCGAGGATGTTCTTGTACGCCGGGTAGCCCGGCCGCGCGAGCGCCACCCGGTCACCGACGTCGAACGCCGCCAGGAACGTCAGGACGAACCCGCCGGAGGACCCCGTCGTGACCGCGACCCGCGACGGGTCGACCTCGACGTCGTACCAACGGCGGTAGTGGCCCGCGATCTCGGCCCGCAGCGCCGGCACGCCCATCGCCTCGGTGTAGCCGAGGTCCCCGGTCCGCAGCAGCTCGGCGGCGCGGGCGCGCACGACGTCGGCGGCGCCGGTCGACGGCTCGCCCGCGCAGAGGCTCAGCACGTCGTGCCCGACGGCGCGGCGCGCGTTGGCCGCGGCGAGCACCTCCATCACGGCGAACGGCGGGACCTGGCTGCGGCGCGAGACCTTCATACGCCCATCATGCCGGGATCGCGGCGCACCCGGGCGGCACGACGACGGCCGGGGGAGGACGACGCATGCGTCCCGACCACGACGACGGCTTTCCTGTTCCTCGTCGCCGAGGCCCGATGACCGGCCGCGGCGCGGGTGACGGCGGTACCCGCGCTCGATAGCGTGGCCCCATGGACGCCGACCACCGCGAGCGCGGACCGGAACGTGACCCCGCACGCCACGCCGCGCAGTACCGCGTGGACCGCGAGACGGCCCACGACCTCCGCGAGCGCGACGCCGTCGGTGGGGACGACGACGGCCCCGACGCCCCGCAGGACGAGGCGACACCCCGGCGGCGCATGGACGACCGCGCCCTGTGGGTCGACACCGTGGTGGACCAGGCGATCCGCCGGGGGGAGTTCGACGACCTGCCGCTGCAGGGCAAGCCGCTGCCCGGCATCGGCGGCACGCACGACCCGGACTGGTGGCTCAAGAGCCTCGTCCAGCGGGACCACATCACCGGGGTGCTGCCCGCGGCCCAGCTCCGCGCCGACGCCGCCGCGATGGACGACACGCTCGACCGGGAGCACGACGAGCGCCGGGTCCGCGAGATCCTCGCCGACTTCAACGCCCGCGTGATCGATGCCCGTCGGCAGCTCACCGGCGGACCGCCCGTCGTGACGCCGACCCGCGACGTCGAGGACGACGTCGCCCGCTGGCACCGGCGCCGGGCCCGGCCGTGACGGCGCCGACCGACGGGGACGGCACCGTCGCCGAGCTGGTCGCGCGCACGGCGGCGTGGCTGGGCGTGCCGGCCCGGCCCGGGACCGTGGACGGTATCGAGACGGGCGACCCGTCCGCCGTCGTGCGGGGGGTCGCCGTGACGACCCTGGCGACCTCCGCCGTGCTGGAACGCGCGGTCGCGATCGGCGCGAACGTCGTCGTGACGCACGAGCCGCTGTTCTACGACCACCGGGGGGAGGCGACCGCGGACCTGGTCGCCGAGCACGACCCGGTGCACGCGGCCAAGGCCGCATACGTCGCCGAGCACGACCTGGTCGTCTGGCGCCTGCACGACGCGTGGCACGACCGCCGCCCCGACGGCGTCGACGAGGGCACGGCCCGGGCCCTCGGGTGGACGCTCGACCCGGAGGCCGCCGCTGCCGGCACCGCCGTCTGCGACGTGCGCCCGACGACGGTCCCCGCCCTGGCCCGGCAGCTCGCCGCCGCGCTCGGCTCCGACCAGACGCGGTTCGTCGGGGACGCCACCCGCCCGGTGCGCCGCGTCGGGCTCGACCTGGGGTTCCGCGGGTTCGCCCGCAACCGGTCGCTGCTGCGCGCCGCCGACGTCGACGCCGTCGTGGTGGGGGAGGCGCACGAGTGGGAGACCGCGTCCTACGCGACCGACCTGGCGCGGCTCGACGGCACGGGCCTCGTCGTGGTGGGCCACGTGCCGAGCGAGCAGGCCGGCATGTCCTTCTTCGCCGAGGAGCTGCGCGACGTCGCGCCGGAGGTCCCCGTGACGTTCCTGTCGACGCCGGACCTGCTCACCGCCGTCTGACGCATCCGCTCGCGTCGGCGCTCCGGTCGGCCTAGGTTGCCCGCATGTCCACCACCGCCCCCGACCCCCTGCCGGCGCCCGCGTCGACGGGTCGTGCCGGCTGGGTGACGGACGTGCTGGCGGGCTACGAGCGCCTGACCCTTCCGCTGCACCCGGACTTCGAGGGAGAGGTGGTCGCGACCCTGGTGCGGCGCGTGCGGCCCCACGCGCCCGCGGACGACGCCGGCATCGACCTGCTGTACGTCCACGGCTGGACGGACTACTTCTTCCAGACGCACGTCGCCGACTTCTGGGAGGGGATGGGCGTCCGCTTCCACGCGCTCGATCTGCGCAAGTACGGCCGCAGCCTGCGCCCGCACCAGACCCCGGGCTTCGTCACGCGGCTGCGCACCTACGACGAGGAGATCGAGGCGGCGCTGGCCGTGATCGGCCACGGCGCCGGCGTCGCCACCGACCGGCGCCTCGTGCTCCTGGGGCACTCGACCGGCGGGTTGGTCCTCAGCCTGTGGGCCCACCACCGACCCGGCCGCGCGGACGCCCTGATCCTCAACAGCCCGTGGCTGGAGTTCCAGACCCGCAAGGTCGGACGGCGTGTCCTCGAGCCCAGCGTGCGCGCGCACGCGGCGCTGGCGCCGCGCAGCCACCTCGTCAACGTCGACCTCGGCTACTACGTGCGCTCGGTGTCGTCCCGGTACGACGGCGAGTGGGACATCGACCCGGTGTGGCGCCCCGACGAGGGGTTCCGGGCCACGCCGGCGTGGCTGTCCGCGATCTTCACGGGCCACGAGCGGGTCGCACGCGGGCTGAGCATCGAGGTGCCGGTGCTGGTGCTGCTCTCGACCCGGTCGACGCCGCCGGTGCGCTGGAGCGAGGAGATGCTGCGCACCGACGCGGTCCTCGACGTCGAGGGGGTGGCCCGGCGCACGACCCAGCTGGGACGACTGGTGACGGTCGCGCGGATCGAGGGAGCCCTGCACGACGTGACGCTCTCGGCGCTGCCGGTGCGCGACGTCGTCGCCCGGGAGACGGAACGGTGGTTCCGCGCCTACGTCCCGCCGCGGCCGCCGGCACCTGCGGTCGAGGCGGAACCGGACCAGCAGGGCTGGCGGCGGTGGTTCGGGCGGCGGTTCGGGGCCTAGCGGGAGGACCGCTCGGCCAGTGCCGCGCGGACGTGCTCGAGGATGCCGTCCGCCGCGGCCTCGACCTCCGCCATCGTCGTCTCGAAGCCGCCCTGGTCGCCGTACCAGGGGTCCTCGACGTCGAGCACCGACTCGTCGCCACCCGGCGGGACCTGCGGCGCGGTCGGATCGAAGGACCTGTACATCCGGACATCGACTTCTGTACCGTCCGCCAGCCGGCGCAGCGACTGGGCGTGGCGAGCCGTCATGGCCAGCACGAGGTCCCGCTCACCGAGCTGGTCGGCCCGGACCTGGCGCGCCCGGTGGCCGTCACCGACGGGGTACCCGTGCGCGGCGAGCACACGGCGCGCCCGAGGATCGACGGGGTTGCCGTGCTCCTCGTCGCTGACCCCGGTGGAGTCGACCTCGACCTGGTCGGCCAGCCCCGCCGCCTCGAACCGGTCGCGGAGCACGACCTCGGCCATGGGGGAGCGGCAGATGTTGCCGGTGCAGACGGTCATGACGCGGAAGATCGGTGAGCTCACCGGACCATCGTGGCAGAGCCTGTGCGATGGCGTCCGAGCCCGGCGCATCCCGGGCGACGGGGCGGCCCGGCGCGTAGCGTGACGCCATGACGTGGTCCGCCGACGGTCTCATCGCCGTGACCGGCGCCTCCGGTCGCCTGGGCTCGCGGCTGGCACTGCGCCTCGCCGCCGAGGGTGCCCACCAGCGGCTCGTGGTGCGGGACGCCGCCCGCGCCCCCCGCCTCGACGACGGCCGGCCGCTGCCGGAGTGCGAGGTCGCCGTGGCGGACGGGTACGCCGACCACGCGGGGATGCGGGCCGCGTTCGAGGGCACCCGCACCGCTTTCCTGGTCAGTGCCCGCGAGTCAGCGGACCGGGTGACGGAGCACGTCGCGGCCATCGACGCGGCGGTCGCGGCCGGCGTCGAGCGGATCGTGTACGTCTCGTTCCAGGGTGCGGCACCGGACGCCGTCTTCACGTTCGCCCGGGACCACTTCCACACCGAGGAGCACCTGCGGCGCTCCGGGGTGCGGTGGACGGTGCTGCGGGACAGCCTCTACCACCAGGCGCTCGCCTCGTTCGTCGGGGCCGACGGCGTGATCCGCGGACCGGCGGGCACCGGGCGCGTCGCCTCCGTCTCCCACGACGACGTCGCCGACGTCGCGACCGCGGTGCTGCTGGACGAGGATCCCGCCCGCCACGACAACGTCGTCTACGACGTGACCGGTCCGGAGGCGCTCACCCTCGCCGAGGTCGCAGGACTGCTGACCCGGGTCGCGGGACGGAACATCCGCTACGAGCCGGAGTCGGTCCCCGAGGCCTACGCCTCCCGTGCCGGCTACGGCGCCTCTGCCGTCGAGCTGGCCGGGTGGGTGTCCTCGTACGAGGCGATCGCCGCGGGCCAGGTCGCCACCGTCTCCCACGACGTCGAACGCCTCGTCGGCAGGCCCGCCCGGTCGTTCGCGCAGTGGCTCGACGACTACCCGGCCGAGTGGGAGCACCTGCGCTCCGGCACCGACGCGGCACCGGAGCCGTAATTCCCTGGGCAGCCGGCGCTGACGGGCGTAGCGTCGGCACCGTCCACGAAAGGAGGTGATCCGAGAAGTGAAGACTTGTCGGACCTGTGAGGTGGCCGCGGTCTGAGGACCGCGACCACCGGGACCCGCGGGAGCCGCGCCGTCGTCCAGCGCGGCAGGAGATCACTCCGGCCCGCGGGTCTCCTCGCGCCCGGGCTCGGGACGCTGCGCGGCAGCCACGCGACGGCCCCGCGAGGTCGCGGTCAGCCGCTCAGCCGCGGTCGCAGTAGTTGCCGATGGCGTCGGCGGCGGCGAACTCCGCGACCGGGTCAGGGGTGTCCTGGCAGTTGGCGACACCCGTCTCGAGCGTCTTGAAGCTGGTGACGGCGACCTCCACCGAGTCGCTGCCGTCGGCGCAGGAGACCGTGGCGTCCTGGCTCGAGTGCCGGGCGTAGGCGTACAGCACGTACTTGCCCTGGTCACGACCGTCGAGCAGCTCGCCGACGTCGGCGAGCTTCGGCGCCGGGGTCACCCCGACCAGACCTCCGGTAACGGCGTCGGTCACCATCTTCTTCTGGTCGTCGCTCGACCCGGACGCCGGCTTCGCGCCGACCTTCTCACCCCGGTCCCACTCGTCCACCGTCGTCGCGGTCCCACCGGCACCGACCTTGGCGACCTTCGCCGCGGTGAACAGATCCTGCGTCTCGGGTTCCCCCTGCCAGGCGAGGGTCACGCCGCCCGGGCAGCTGCTCTCCACCGCGTCCGCGGCGCCGGCCGCCGTCTCGGTGGACTCCGCCGCAGCACCCGGCTCGTCGGCGCCCGCGCAACCCGCGAGGAGCAGCGTCGCCGCACCCACCGCTGCGATCGCTCGCACGAACCGTCGGACTGTCGCATCGTCGCGTTCCACAGGCTCGAAAGTAGCGGACGGCAAGCGCTTCCCGCCAGGGTGCTCCCTGATCAGCGGCAACGATCGTGCAACGATCCCGCGCCCGCGGAGCCGATGTCCCCCGAGGGACCTCCCGGGGCCCGGCCAGGGACGTTCCCCGGGACGTCCCCGATGACGCCCGCCCTCACCAGATGCCTGGATGGACCCATGAGTGTCCCGGCCCCCGCGCGCACCCGTGGCAGCACCCTCGGCATCGTCGCCCTGACCGTGTCGTCGGTCGTGGTCGTGGCACTCGCCGTCACGCCGTACCTGACCGGCACCCTCGACCAGCTGGCCGCCGACGACACCGGGCTGGCGCGCCACTACGCGGACCGCACCCCGGCCGTCCAGGTCGCCTTCTCCACCCACGTCGCCGCCGGCGGACTGGCGCTCCTGCTCAGCCCCTGGCAGCTCTGGCCCCGCCTGCGTCACCGGCACCCCGGACTGCACCGGCGCAGCGGCCGGGTGGTCGTCGGCGCGATCACGATCGCCGGTCTCGCCGGGCTGGTCCTCGCACCCGTCAACCAGGCCGGCCTGGTCGGGCTGCTCGGCTTCGGCCTGCTCGCCGTCCTGTGGCTCGTCACCACCTGGCAGGGTCTGCGAGCGATCCGCGCGCACGACGTCGCGCGGCACCGGGCATGGATGGTCCGCGCCTTCGCGCTCACGTTCGCCGGGGTGACCCTCCGCCTCTGGCTGGGGCTGCTCATCGGTGGGCAGGCACTCGTCGCCGGCGAGGCCCTCGACGCGCAGGTCGCGTTCGACCGCGCCTACGCCGTCGTGCCGTTCCTGTCCTGGGTGCCGAACCTCCTCGTGGCCGAGTGGATCGTGCGGCGCCGCGCCGGTGCGGTCGCCGTCACCCCCGCCGTCGGACCACCACGGGAAGCACCGCCCACAGCCCCAGCAGCATGACCGCCACCGCGCCCCCGACCACCAGGCCCTGGGCGCGGCCCAGCACCACGTCGAACACCAGCAGCGCGGTGGCGGACAACGCCACCGCGAGCAGGAGCAGGCCCGCCCGGGTGAGCCGGTCGCCGAGCGTGACGACCTCCGCCTTGAGGCTGCGGCGGAACAGGCCGCGGTGGATCGCCACCGGCGCGATGAACAGGCCGGACGTCACCAGGCAGACCAGCACGTCCACCAGGTACACGTCGCGCTGGAAGGTGTCCAGGTCCGCGAACCGGGACTGGAACGGCAGGATCAGCAGGAATCCGGTGAGGATCTGCACCCCCGTCTGCAGCACGCGCAGCTCCTGGAGCAGCTCGTTCCAGTTGCGGTCCGAGCGCTCCTCGGGCGTCTCCGTGCGGCCCGTCCGGCCGGACGACGGCCCGGTGTCCTCGGTCATCCGACCTCCTCGCACTCGCGACCCACGACGGCGGTCCCGGGTCCCGCCGCCCAGCATCGTGGACGGTGGTCCCGCCGGCAACGCCGACCGTGGTCCTGCCGGACGTCAGTCGGTGAAGGGCGCGTCGGGGTCGATCGTGGACCCGTTCGGCGGCGTCGACCCCGTGGCTGCCTGCGCACGGCGGACCAGCAGCATGAACGCGAGACCTGCGCCGATCCCGCAGGCGAGCACGATGCCGACGAACACCGCCGTCGGGATGACGTCCAGGACCAGCAGGACCACTCCGGCGATCAGCACGACACCCTCGACGAGGGCGATCTTGAGGAATCCGCGGGTCAGGTTCGGGGGAGCCGGGGAGGCTGCGTCGTCCATGCCCCGAGCCTAGAGGGCCGCGCCGGCCCGGTCAGCCTCCGGCGCCGTCGACCCGCGGTGCGGGCCGGGCGAACCGCTCCGCGAGCGCCTCGGCCCCCCGCGCGAGGAGGGCGACGTCGGCCCCCACCAGGACGAACGACGCCCCGGCGGCCAGGTACCCGTCAGCGACGGCCGGGTCGAACGCGTTGACCCCGACGGGCTTGCCCGCCCCCCGCACGGCGTCGAACGTGCGCCGCACCGCGGCCACGACGTCCGGGTGGCTCTGCTGCCCGATCAGGCCCATCGACGCGGACAGGTCCGACGGTCCCACGAACACGCCGTCCACGCCGTCGACGGCGGCGATCTCGGCGGCGGACCCCACGGCCGCGGCGTCCTCGATCTGCACGAACAGCGCCACGTGCCGGTCGCCGTCCGCCAGGTAGCCGTCGATCCGGTTCCAGCGTCCGGACCGGGCCAGCGCCGACCCGATGCCGCGTCGCCCGCCCGGGGGGTAGCGGACGGCGGCGACGGCGGCCCGCGCCTCCTCGACCGAGCTCACCATGGGCACCAGGACGTTCTGCGCGCCGAGGTCGAGCACCTGCTTGATCGTCACGGCGTCGTTGCTCGGCACGCGCACCACCGGGGTGACCGGGTAGGCCGCGACGGCCTGGAGCTGGGCCAGCACGGAGGCCAGGCCGTTGGGGGCGTGCTCCATGTCGATCAGCAACCAGTCGAGACCGGCGTCGGCGCAGATCTCGGCGACCAGCGGGCTGCCGCTGCACACCCACATCCCGGCCAGCGGGCGGTCGGCGGCAGCGAGGTCGTCACGCAGCGTGGGCCTCAGTCGAAGCGGCATGTCAGGGTTCCCATCGGTCCGTAGTCGCACAGCACGGTGTCACCGGGCGAGACCCACATCGGCCGGGTGAACGACCCGGCCAGGATGATCTCCCCGGCCTCGAGGCGGTCGCCGTGCTGGTGGAGCTTGTTCGCGAGCCAGGCCACGCCGGTCGCAGGGTGGTTGAGGACGCCGGCGGCGACGCCGGTCTCCTCGACGGTCTCGTTGCGGTAGAGCAGGGCGGAGACCCATCGCAGGTCCACCGCGTGGGGCGGCGTGGGGTTGCCGCCGATCACCATGGCGCCGTAGGCGGCGTTGTCGGCGATGGTGTCGACGATCGTGCGCCCCTCGAGCTCGATGTGGGAGTTCAGCACCTCGAGCGCCGGGGTGACGTACTCGGTGGCGCGCAGCACGTCGAACAGGGTGCAGTGCGGGCCCTCCAGCCGCTCACCGAGCACGAACGCGAGCTCGACCTCGATCCGCACGTTGGAGAACTCGGCGTGGGGGAGCACGGCGCCGGTGCCGACCACGGTGTCGTCGAACATGACGCCGTAGTCGGGCTCGGTGATGCCCGTGGCAGCCTGCATGGCCCGGGAGGTGAGGCCGATCTTGCGGCCGACGAGGCGGCGCCCCTCGGCCAGCATCCGGTCGCGCCACACGTTCTGGACGGCGTAGGAGTCCTCGACGGTGGCCTCCGGGTGCCGTGCGGTGATCCGCGGGACGACGGCGCGGTCGCGATGGGCGTCGGCGAGCTCGGCGGCGATGGCCTCGATGGTCTCGGGTGGAAGCATCGGTGCTCCTGGGTGTCGGTGGTCGGTCGTCAGGCGCGCGCGTCGCGCCACTGCTCGAACTGCTCGCGCCAGGCACCCGTGGGCGGGAACAGTCCCTCGATCGGGTGCCCGGCGGCGACCTGGTCGGCGACCCAGGCGTCCTCGTCCTCCTTGGCCAGCGCCGCGTCGGCGACCTCCTCGACGATCGCCGGCGGGATGACGAGCACGCCGTCGGCGTCGCCGACGAGGACGTCGCCCGGCTGGACCGTGGTGCCGCCGCAGGCCACCGTCACGTCGCCCTCCCACGGCACGTGCTTGCGGCCGAGCACGGCCGGGTGCGCGCCGGCGCAGTAGACGGGGATGCCGACCTCGGTGACGGCGACGACGTCGCGCACGCCCCCGTCGGTGACGATGCCGGCCGCACCACGGGCCTGGGCGCGCAGGGCCAGGATGTCCCCGAGCGTCCCGGAACCGGCCTCGCCGCGGGCCTCGATGACGATCACCTCGTCGGGCCCCACGGCGTCGAAGACCCGCTTCTGGGCGTTGTAGCCGCCCCCGTGGGCGCGGAAGAGGTCGGGGCGGTGGGGCACGAACCGCAGGGTGCGCGCGGTCCCGACCATCTTCCGGTCGGGGTG
The DNA here is from genome assembly GCF_044769875.1 of Isoptericola aurantiacus. NCBI lineage: Bacteria > Bacillati > Actinomycetota > Actinomycetes > Micrococcales > Promicromonosporaceae > Isoptericola > Isoptericola aurantiacus. The sequence goes on along the minus strand of NZ_JBJBAE010000001.1, from coordinate 1,062,621 downwards.
CAGCGCCGCGACGCCGTCGACGGTCGTGTCGTTCATCCCGCGGGCCCGCAGCTGGGCCGAGAGCGCCGCGACGGGGGCCCGGAGCAGCTTGTCGCGCAGCGCCGCGGTGAGCGCGGTCCCCGACGGCGGGCCCGACGTCGGCACGTCGGCGGACGGCGTCGCACCGGGCTCGCCGCGCGCGCCCCAGGCCTCGGCACGCTGGGTGGCGTCGACCGCGGGCACGGCCCCGAGGGCCGCGTCGAACGGCACCTCGCCCTGGGTGACGGTGGTGGCCAGCCGGCCCGTCGACGGCGCGCCGGGCGATCCCGGCGCGTCGACCTCGACCTCGACGACGTCGCCGGGCACGACGACGCTCGACCCGGTGGGGGTGCCGGTGAGCACGACGTCGCCCGGCTCGAGCGTGAGGTGCTGGGAGAGGTCCGCGACGATCTGCGCCAGCGGGAACAGCATCTGCGCCGAGGTGTCGTCCTGGACGAGCTCGCCGTTGACCCAGGTCCGCAGCCGGAGGCCGGCGGGGTCGATCGTGCGGGCGTCCAGGAGCCGCGGCCCCAACGGGGTGAAGCCGTCGGCGCCCTTGGAGCGCAGGTTGGACCCCTTGTCCGCGGTCCGCAGGTCGTAGAGCCCGAGGTCGTCGGCCGCGGTGACGTGGGCGACGTGCTCCCAGGCGTCCTCGAGGGAGACCCGCCGCGCCGGGGCGCCGATGACGAGGGCGATCTCGCCCTCGAACGCCAGCAGCTCGGTGCCCGCGGGCCGTTCGACGGTGCCGCCCGGCACGCCGACGGAGCTGGAGGGCTTGAGGAAGTACGTCGGGTGGTCCGGTCGCCGGCCGCGCTCGTCGGCCCGGGAGGTGTAGCTCAGGTGCACCGCGACGATCTTCCCGGGGCGCCGCGGCAGGACGCCCGTGGACGGGCCGGTGGTCGGGTCGGTCGCCATCTGCTCCTCGCTCCCGCCGAGGCGGTCGGTCCGCCGCCCTCGGCTCCTGGATCGTATACGATTCCGCGCGTCGTCACGCCGCGCGGGTGCGCCCGCAGGCCGCATCAGTGCAGGCCGAGATACTGCTCGAGCGTCTCGGGCGTCGCGGTGAGCAGGGGTTCACGGACCTCCTCGCCCGGGAACTCGCTGGCCTCGAAGAACCACCGGTTCGAGGCCGGCATGCCCCACTGCTGGGCGCGGCGCGGGTCGGACACGTCCCAGCGGATCGGCTCGGACTCCAGGTCGATGAACTGGTAGTGCGTGGTGAACAGCTCGATGCGGTGCTGGTCGGGGTCCCGGATGTACAGGAAGAGCGCGTTCGACAGCCCGTGGCGGCCCGGCCCGCGGTCGATCTCCTGCCCGAACCCGCGCGACCCGGTCACGTCCGCCGCGTGGATCAGCGCCGTGGCGTCCGGCACGGTGTAGGCGAAGTGGTGCAGGCGCGGGCCGCGGCCGTTGGTGAAGACCAGGTCGTGGGTGTTGCCCTTGACCTCCAGCCAGGTGCCCCACAGCTCGTCGGTGCCGTCCTTGGCGGTGTACTCCGCCATCCGCATGCCGAGCGAGGCCCAGAAGTCCGTCGCGCCCTGGACGTCGTAGGTCACGACCTGGAAGTGGTCCAGGCGCTGCGGCGCACCCGCTCGGAAGTCGTGGAAGTCGGCCATCTTGCGCCGCACGGTCTCCATCGAGGAGGTGATCTCCATCAGCGTGCCCACGGGGTCGCGGAACTGCAGCGTCGGGCCCTGGTGGTCCTTCTCGACCCGCCGGTGCTCGATCCCGGCGGCCCTGAAGTGGTTCTCCGCGGCCACGACGTCGGCGTCGGTGCGCACCCGCAGCCCGACGCGGTGGGCCTTGGCCTCGGCGCGGCGCTCCAGCACCAGGGAGTGGTGGGCGTCCTCCTCCAGGCCCCGCAGGTAGACGGTGTCGTCCGTCTCGGAGGTCACCACCAGCCCGATGACGTCGCGGTAGAAGTCGCGGCTGGCCTCGAGGTCGGTGACGCCGAGCGCGACGTGGCTGGCACGGGTGATGGTGAACGGTGGCGTGAAGCTGGTCTGCGGAAGCATCGTCGGCTCCTGGGGTTCGTACGGGCGGCCGGGGCCTGGTCTCTGCGCAGCAGCGTGACACCCGGCCGAGGTCCTGGGAACTACCGATCTCCTCGCGCAGCTATACACCGCACGTATACCGTGAGGCCAGGACCGAGGAGGAATGTATGGAGCTGCGTCACCTGCGCTACTTCGTCGCCGTCGTCGAGGCCGGCTCGCTCACGGCGGCCGCCGAGGTGCTGCACCTGTCCCAACCCCCGCTGAGCGTCGCCGTCTCCCGGCTCGAGGCCGAGCTCGGCGTCCGCCTCCTGATCCGCACGCCGCGGGGCGTGGAACCGACCAGCGCCGGGCGGTTCCTGCTCGACGCCGCGTCACGGGTCCTCGGGGAGATCGACGACATCGTCTCCGCCCTGGGCCGCTACGCCGAGGGCGTGGCCGGCTCCCTGACCCTGGCCGCGGTCCCCGTGCTCATGTGGCACCGGCTCCCCGTCCTCCTGCGCGCGCACGCCGCGGCCGCGCCCGACGTCGAGGTCCGCCTGGCCGACCCGCCCCCCTGGGAGGCCATGGAGATGCTGCGGCAGCGCCGGGTCGACGTCGCGGCGATCGTGGTGACCGACCACGAACGGTTCGTGGCCCGGCACCGGGGCACGTTCGACATCGTGGACTGGGGGCCGGTGCCCCTGGTCGGGGTCCTGCCACCCGGGACCGAGGCACCCGACCCGCTGCCGCTGACGACGTTCGACGGCGCCGACCTGCTGCTGCCGCGGCGTACGGCAGCCGTCCCGAGCCTGCCCGAGGCCGTCGACGAGACCCTGCGCCGCCATGCCGTCACACCCCGCTCGGTGCGCGCCGTCGAGACCATCCAGTCGGGGCTCCCCCTCATCGAGGCCGGGGTGGCCCGGGCGATCCTGCCCGACCCGGACGGCGCGAGCCTGCAGCGCTTCGACGTGACGGTCCGTAGGCTGGAGCCCGAGCCGCGACCGATGCGTGCCCTGCTGCTGTCCCGCCCGGAGGCGTACCGCGACCCCCGGGTCGCGCGGCTGCTCGAGCACATCGAGGCCGGACCGAGAAATCCTGTGTGATCTCCGATATGATCGACCCGGCGAACGATGAGGTCGACCGCCGCGACGACGCGGCAGCCCTCACGTCGCAGCGAGACGAGAAGGAGTCCGACGCGTGGCAGCCAGCAAGGCCGACCAGTGCTACGAGATCCTGCGCCAGGGAATCATGGAGGGCACCTTCGCCCCGGGTCACCGCCTGGTGATCGACAAGCTGGTCCGTGAGTACGGCATCAGCTCGGTGCCGTGGCGCGAGTCGCTGCGACGCCTCGAGGCCGAGGGCTGGGTCGACATCGTCCGCAACGCCGGCGCCGTCGTGAAGACCTTCGACACCGACTCCTGGGAGCAGACCATGCAGCTGCTCGCCCGGCTCGAGGGCTACGCCACCGCGCTGTCCGCGCGCCGCCTGAACAGGGACGACCTGGATCGTGCCCGCGCCCTGAACCGCGAGATGGGCCGGGCGCTGGAGGGCTTCGACCCCACCCGCTTCGGCCTCCTCAACCGCGAGTTCCACCAGCTGCTCTGCTCACGCTGCGAGGACGTCCGGCTGTCCACCCTGGTCGCCGACGAGTGGACCCGCCTGGAGCTCATCCGTCGGTCCGCCTTCTGGTACGCCCCCGGTCGTGCGCTCGCCTCCCTCGCCGAGCACGACGGGCTCATCGATCTCATCGAGGGCGGGGCGGACCCCGAGGTGATCGAGACCGCGGCGCGACGTCACGAGCTGAACACGGTGATGGCGATCCACGAGCACGAGCGCCAGCTCGCGCAGGAGGACGCCGCGGCCGGGAGCCGCTGAGCGCCGCGGCCGTGGTCGGCCCCGGCGGGGCCGACCACGGCGCTGCACTACCGGCGCCGACGAGTGTGCTGCAGCGTGAAGACGTCCAGGTCGTCGCCCACGGTCACCCGACCGTCATAACCCTGCTGTGCCCATCGCCTCCACTGCCGCGCGTCGAGGTCACCCTCCGCGGCCAGGTCGCCCAGGTGGCTCAGGACAAGGTGCTCCGCCTCGGCGCGCTGCGCGACGCCACCCACCTGCTGCACCTCGACGTGCCCGTCGACGAGGTGGGCGCGCACCGACTCCGGCCCGTCCCAGCCCTCGACGTTGATCGCCTCGTGGACGAGCACGTCGGAGCCACGGGCCATGCGCTCCAGGTTGGCGCTGTACGACGTGTCCCCCGAGAACGTGACAGATCCGTGGTCCGTGTCGAACCGGTACGCGAAACAGGGGTAGGCCGCACCGTGAGGAACGAGCACCGCGCTCACCCGCACCCGATCGTCCTCGTGCACCACCACGGCGTCCATGGGCGGCGCCACCTCCTCGAAGCTCGCCCCGACCGGCGGTTCGATCTCCCGGACGTCCGCGAGGGAGCGCGTCTCACGGATGCCGGAGTTCCGCATGAAGTAGTTGGTGTGATAGGCGTACGCATCCATGACGCTGTCCGTCAGGGCCAGCAACCCCGGCGTCGGATCCTCCGGGCTCGTCGTGGGAGACGTCCCACCCCCGTGCGTCGGTGGCAGGCCTCCGGCCGGCCCGGGCCCGTACACCGGCGTGCTGTCCGGCAGGGTGTCGCCCTGTACGGCGCGCATGTGCCCGCCGAGGAGGAACAGGTTGGCGTAGTCCGCCACGTGGTCGGCGTGCAGGTGGGTCACGAAGACGCCGGCCAGATCGGCGAAGCCCAACCCGGACCTGAAGTACTGCGTCGTGGCGCTCCGCCCGACGTCGACCAGATAGACCGCACCGTCCACGACGAGCGCGCTGCAGATCCCGGCGCGGTCGGCGTCCAACGGCGGACCACCCTTCGTCCCGAGAAGGACGAGCGATGCCCCCCGCTCGGGAATCCCGGGGCGGCGACCCTGGCCGTGCCGCTCACCGGCCGAGGCTGCCGGCGCGCCGAGGGTGGCGGCCGCCGCCGCTCCGGCGAGCCCGCCGAGCAGCACCCGGCGCGACAACCCCTCCCTCGTCCTGCTCCCGCTCCCCGGCGCCCCCGTCCTGTCGGCGGCAGCACCGTCGCAGCACACCTCGTTCATCGGATGACCTCCTCGGCATCTCGGAAATTCGTCGTCGGACCCGCTCCCCGAGCCGGGGGCGGGCGGACTCACCCGGCGTCGAACCGGGCCAGGTAGGCGCGCCCGTAGTCGTTGCCGTTCGGCAGGCGCAGGGTGGTGTGCACGTGGAAGCGGGCCGGGAGCTGGTTGCTCAGCCACACCCCGGCGTGGTGGTCCATCTCGGCGAGCACGACGGGGCTCTGGACACGCAGGTAGAACGGCTGGGTACCGTCGGTGGCGCCGTACCAGGAGAGCCAGGTCTCCTCGCGGTACGTGTCGACGTCGGCCATCGTCAGCGCCCGCTGCTCCGGCGCCAGGAGCAGGTGGAAGTCCTCGACGATCCCGCGGAGCAGGCTCCACTGACGGTCCGTGAGCCCGGTGGCGCAGAGGCCTTCGGTGGGCACCACCCGGTTGTCCCGGAAGGCCCCGGCGACGTGGCGCTCGTCGGCCGGGTGCAGCCGGCCCTCCGGCATCGCCGGGTCCAGGACCGAGGCGTACACGACCGCCTGCTCCCGCTGTCCAGCGGTCAGCGACGTCGCGAGCTCGACGGCGGTCCGCTCGCGCGCGTCGAACAGCGGTGCGCGCTCCTCGGACAGCGCCGGTTCGGCACCGAGGAAGACGGGCGCGACGACGTGCCGTCCGGCCACGGACACGAAGCTCACCGCGACGTGGTGGCCGAAGAGCTGCCAGCCCCACGCGCCCTCGGTCGTGGGGTCCCCGAACAGGGAGAACCAGTAGCTGCGGTCGTTCATGAGGTCGGGCAGGCCGACGAGGTCGCCCAGGTAGGCGTTCAGCGCCATCGCCTCCGTCACCCGGTCGTACCCCTCCGCGCTGAGGGAGGCCCGCACCACCGCCAGGACGGCGGCCACCACCGGTGGGGTCAGCTCCTCCAGACGCAGCCCCACCTCGTGGATGACGAACTCCGGGTTGCTCCACGCCCGCCACTCGCGGGCGTCCACCGGATGGGTGAGGCGCCGGCGCTGCCCGGGGTCGAGCTGGTCGAGCAGCGCCCGGGCCGCGGCGGCCGGGGCCGGGTCGAGGACTGCAGGAGGCCGCAGCCGGTGGACGTCCCGGACCGTGCCGTCGGTGGTCACGCCGACGAACGGCTGGTCGTACAGCTCTCGCCAGTCGCGGAGCAGCTCCTGGACGAAGTCGGGCGACCGCTTGCGCCGGGAGAACTCGGCGTAGTCCAGGCCGCGCCACTGCGCGAGCACCGGGTCGTCGGTGTCGTAGAGGTACTCACGGAAGCTGTCCGCGGTGAGCGTGACGTCCTCCTCCCGGGCGGTCACCCGCGCCGCGGAGAAGAAGTCGTCGAGCCGGTCGTCGGCGCCCTGGGTCATGGTCGTCCTCTCAGGCGGCCCGGGCCGCCGCCCGACGGGCGACACGCACCGCACGGCGCTCGTCCCGACCGGCGGGGTGGGCGGCCGGGCACGCGGCCAGCAGCTTCCGGGTGTACTCGTGCCGTGGGGCGTCGAAGATCTCCGACGTCGTCCCCTGCTCCACCAGCTCACCCTTCTTGAGCACCCCCACGCGGTGCGAGACGTGGCGCACCACGCCCAGGTCGTGCGTGATGAACAGGTAGCTCACCCCGCTCGCCTCCTGCAGGTCGCGCAGCAGGTTGATGATCTGGCTCTGCGTGGACAGGTCCAGCGCGCTGACGGCCTCGTCGCAGACGACGAGGCGTGGCTCCAGCACCAGCGCGCGGGCGATCGCGACGCGCTGCAGCTGGCCGCCGGACATCTGGGTGGGGAACCGGGACATGTGCTCCGCGGTCAGTCCCACCCGTTCGAACCAGAGGGCCGCCCGGTCACGGGCCTCGCGGCCTCGCACGCCGTGCCGGGCGAGCGTCTCGACGACGGCGCGGCCCACGCGGTGACGCGGGTTCAGCGACGCCGCCGGGTCCTGGTACACGGCCTGCACGGCACGCCGATAGCTCAGCGGAGTCCTGCGGGGCATCGAGGCGAGGTCCTCGCCGTCGAACCTGACGCTGCCGCCGGAGACGTCCGCCAGGCGCAGGATCGCGCGTCCCGTGGTGCTCTTGCCGGAACCCGACTCGCCGACGAGCCCGTAGGTCTCGCCCGGGTCGATGGTGAAGCTCACGCCCCGGACGACCGTGAGCGTCCGCCGGCGCCACGAGGCCGCACCGGCGACGTCGTAGTCGACCCGCAGGTCCCGGACGTCGAGCAGAGGTCGGCTGGTGCTCATGGATGCCTCACTTCCCGGCCTGCGCACCGACGGCGAGGCCGTCCGTGACGGTCGGCAGCCGGTCGATGTCGTGGTCGGCCGTGGGGTGCGCCGCGAGGAGCGCCGCCGTGTACGGGTGGGTCGGGTGGTCGAACAGGGCGGAGACCTCGGAGACCTCGATGAGCTCGCCCCGGTACATCACCGCCACCCGGTCGCACGTCTCGGCGGCGACGCCGAGGTCGTGCGTGATGTTGATGATCGACATGTCCAGCCGCTCACGCAGGTCCAGGACCAGGTCGAGCACCTGGCTCTGCGTCGTCACGTCCAGCGCGGAGGTGGCCTCGTCCAGGATCAGCAGGTCCGGGTCACCGGCCAGCGCGATCGCGATGGCGACCCGCTGGGCCATGCCGCCGGAGAACTGGTACGGGTACTGGTCCAGCCGCCGCTCGACGTCGTCGACGCCCACCAGGTCGAGCAGCTCCGCCGCTCGGGCACGGGCCGCGGACCGGGACAGGTCGTGGTGGGCACGGACGACGTCGATCAGCTGCCGTCCCACGGTGTGCACCGGGGAGAGGTTCCCCTGCGGGTTCTGGAAGACGACACCGAAACCGCTCCCGCGGATCTCCCGCAGCTGCTTCTCGGTGCAGCCCGTCAGGGTCCTGCCCGCGAGCGTGATCGTGCCGCCGGCGACCCGCACGCCCGGCGGCAGCAGGCCGAGGATCGACTTGACCAGCATCGACTTGCCGGACCCGGACTCGCCCAGCACGCCGAGGACCTCGCCCGTGCGGACCGTCAGGGAGACGTCGTGCACCAGCGGGACGGTCTCGCCGTCGGGGCCGTCCGCCACGATGCTGACCCCTCGGACGTCCAGGAGGACGCCGTCGGGCGCGGCGTCCGCGGGGGCGGCCGCGACCGAGGCGAGCGTCGGGTCCTGCTCGCCCCGCGGCGGCACGGCGCGGCCGAGCAGGCGCGTGCGCCGCCGGATGCGGCGCCGCCCCGACAGGGCGTCGTTGATGCCGTCGCCGAGCAGGTTGAAGGCGAGGACGGTCAGCACGATCGCCACACCGGGGGCGACCGCCATGTACGGGTGGTCGGCCTGGTGCTCGGCGGCCACGCCGAGCATCCCGCCCCACGACGGCTGGTCGTCACCGAGGCCGAGACCCAGGAAGGACAGTGCGGCCTCGACCTTGATCGCCGAACCGAGGAACACGGCGCCCTGCACCGCGAGCGGGCCGGCGAGGTTCGGCAGCACGTGACCGAAGACGATCTGGCGGTTGCGCAGTCCGGCGACCCGCGCGGACTCCACGTAGAGCTTCTTGCGCTCGGTGAGCGTGATGGCCCGGGTCATGCGGGCGAAGTTCATGCAGAAGATCAGCCCGATCGCCAGGATCAGGACACCCAGACCCTGCCCCAGGATCGCGATGACCACGAACCCCACCATGAGTCCGGGCAGGGCGTCGGCCAGGTCGAGGCCGCGCGAGCCGAGCCGGTCGTACCAGCCGCCCTTGTAGCCCAGCAGCAGACCGAGCGGGACGCCGATGACCATGGCCAGCAGCACGGACCCGACCGAGACGAGCAACGCGGTACGCGCCCCGAAGACGAGCTGGCTGAGCAGGTCCCGGCCCAGGTCGTCCGTGCCGAGCGGGTGCTCCGCCGTCGGGCCGGTCAGGGGCGCCTGGAAGTCGGTGGCGTCCGGGGCGTACGGGGCGATCAGCGGTGCGAAGACCGCGCAGATCACGACGCCGAGGACCACGACGAGGCCGAACAGCGTCGCGGGCTGGTGGCGCAGGCGTCGCCAGGCCTGCGCCGGGCCCCCGGCCTGACGGGACGGTGCGGAGTCGGCGGCCGGACGGCCGACGGTGACGGCGGTGCTCACTGGGGCCTCGCTTGGGGGTTGATCAGCCCGTAGCCGATGTCGAGCACCAGGTTCACGGCGATGACCAGCACCGCCGTGACCAGCACGATGCCCTGGACCACGGGGAAGTCCTGGCTGATGACGCTGGTCAGCATGAGGCTGCCCAGCCCGGGCAGGGCGAACACCTTCTCCACCACGAAGCTGACGCCGATGAGGATCGCGAAGGTGACACCCGTCGAGGCGAGCACCGGCACGAGCGCGTTCTTGAGCCCGTACCGCGCCACCTGCTGGCGGCGCGGGACACCGGCCGCCGTCAGGGTGTCGGTGAACGGGGAGGCCATCGACGTGACCATCGCCGCACGGGTCTGGCGGGCGATCATCGCCCCGCCGGTGAGCCCGAGGGCGATCGACGGCAGCAGGAGCCCCCGCAGCCACTCGAGCGGGTTCTCCGTCAGCGGGGTCCACGCGACGATGGGGATCCAGCCCAGCTGGACCGCGAAGACCGTCGTCAGGATGAGGCCGAGCCAGAACTCCGGGACGGCCAGCCCGAGGACGGTGCCGCCGGTGACGACGCGGTCGGCCGCCGTCCCGGGGCGGGTACCGGTGAAGACGCCGGCACCCACCCCGAGGACGAACGCGACGAGCATGCCGCCGACGACGACGGAGAGCGTCGCCGGGACCCGCTGCGCCAGCAGGTCGGAGACCGGCGTGCCCATGCGGAACGACATCCCCAGGTCACCGGTGAACAGTCCCCCGAACCACTCGAGGAACCGCTCGACCGGTGGCCGGTCGAGCCCGAGCTGGGCCTCGACCTGGGCGATGGCCTCCGGCGTGGCCGCCGTCCCCAGCATCGCCGCTGCCGGACTCCCCGGGACGAGGTACGTCAGGGAGAAGACCAGCACGGAGATGATGATCAGCTGCGGGACGGCGAAGGCCAGGCGGTAGGCGATGAGCTTCCCCATGGGGCAACTCTCCTTCGATGGTGCGGGTCAGGAACCGGCGGGGCGCAGGTCGCGGTAGTTGACGAGGTTCGTCTCCCACGGCTGGCTCGGCGCGGCCACGCCGGTCACGGTGTCGGTGTTCCAGGCGATGAGCTCCTCACCGGCCACGTGGGCGCAGGTGAGGGCCTCCTCCGAGATGATCCTGGTGACCTCGGCCCACAGGTCGTCCGCCTCGTCGGAGCTGCCCGCGGCGATGGCGGCGTCGGCGGCAGCCTTGAGCTCGTCGCTCTCCACGCCGGCCGGGTTGCCCGGCGCGTCCGCGGCGAACCACGACTTGTACCAGTCGTACGGCGTCAGCTCGTCGTTGCCGCCCACCCCCAGCGGGTAGCGTCCGCTGTTCCACTCGGAGAAGTACTGGGGCGGCGGGGCGCTCTGCACCGTGATGTCCATGCCGATCTCCCCGAGCTGCTCGGCGTAGACCTGGATCTGGCGCTCGTTGAACACGGTGGCCATGATGTCGCCCTCGACCGGCGGGTTCCCTGCGCCGTCGTAGAGCTCCTGGGCCTTCTCCAGGTCGAACGAGTAGCCCTCGATCTGGGGGTTGTAGCCCTGCTCGCTCTGGGCGAAGTGCTGCGTGCGGACCGCCCAGTCGGGCTCGAGCATCGCCAGCGTGTCGGTGTCGAGCGCGTAGCACGCCGCCTGTCGCACCTCGACGTCCTCGAACATCCCGCCCGGACCCCGGTCGAAGAAGATGGGGTTGTTGCGGATCGCCGGGTAGCCGAGGTGCTCCACGTTGCCCGCGGAGTCCAGGGTGGAGAACTGGTTCGTCTCGGTGTCGGTGATGTCGATCTCGCCGCTGGCGACGGCCGCCGACGCGGCGGTGTCCTCCCCGATGGCGACGATCTGCACCGACTCGAACCCGACCGGGTCGCCCCAGTAGTCGGGGTAGGCCTTGAACACCATGCGGGTGCCCGGGACGGAACCCGCCTCGTCGTAGGCCCACGGACCGGTTCCCACGGGCACCTGGGCGATGCTGCCGTCCTCGATGGCGGCCGGGCTAGCCATCGGCGCAGCCCGGGTGCTCAGGGTGGTGAGCAGCGAGGGGGTCGGCTCGGAGAGGTTGAGCCGCACCGTCAGGTCGTCGACGACGTCGATCGACTCGACCACCTGGAACGGTCCGGCGTAGGGCCCGGGGGTGTTCTTGATGGTCTCGAGGTTGACCTTGACCGCCTCGGCGTCGAACGGTGTGCCGTCGTGGAAGGTGACGCCCTCGGTGAGGGTGAGGGTCAGGGCTTCGTCCGTCTGCTCCCAGTCGGCGGCGAGCATCGGCTGGACCTCGCCGTCGACCAGGGTGGTCAGGTTCTCGTAGGGGACGCGCATGTTGCCCGCCTCCATCTCGGCACCCGGTGCCCAGTTCTCGGGGAGCCCGCCCCAGTTGACCGTGAGGACGGACCCGGCCACGGGCCCGTCACCGGCGGCGGCCGCCGATGCGGTCGTCCCGGTCGAGGAGTCCTCGGGCTCGTCGCCGCTGCCGGAGCAGGCGCTGACCGCGAGGGTCAGCATCATCACCGAGGCGATGCTCTGTGCGATACGTGTCTTCTTCGTCATGGTGGGCGCCTCCTTGCGCCGTGATGCTTCGAAGGGTCGGATCGGTGCGGGGGTCAGATCGGCAGGCCGAACAGACGCTTGGCGTTGCCGGACAGGATGAGCTCACGCTCTGCGTCGGAGATCTCGAGCTCGTTCTGGACGAACTCGACGCCCTGGCCCATCCAGCTGTAGAAGACGGGGAAGGACGACCCGAAGAGGTGGTGGTCGGCGCCGCCGATCTTGATCGCGGCCTCGACCTGGTGCTTGCCCCAGGAGTGGGGGTGGGTCATGTCGAAGAAGATGTTGTGGTCCAGGTAGCTCTGGATCTTCTCCCCACCGGTGGGGTCGAGGCGCGTGAGCGCCTCCTTCTTGTTGGACGCGTGCGGGGTGAGGAGCTCGGCGTTGGCGAACCAGTTGCCGCCGAACATCGTGTGGATGAACCGCAGCCCCGGCATCCTGTCGAACATCCCGCTGAACAGCTCACGGCCGACGGCGGTGGCCTGGTCGACGATGCGGCCGTACTCGCGGCGCAGGTTGGTGTAGTCGACCACGGAGCGCCACTCGACGGGCAGCGGCGTGTGGTGCGCGATGACCGGGATGTCGAGCTTCTCGATGACCTTGAGGTACGGCTCGAAGACCGGGTCGTCCAGGTAGAGCTGTCCGTAGTGGCACGCGAGCTGGACGCCGACGGCGCCGAGGTCGCCGACGCAGCGCTCGAGCTCGTAGATGTTCTCCTTGCCGCCCCACGGGGGGACGCACGCGGTGGAGAACAGCCGGCCCTCGGAGCGGTCGACGATCTCGGCGGCGTTGTCGTTGACCGCTCGGCAGGTCTCGAGGTCCAGCCACTCCTGCCAGACGGGCACCCGCATGACGCCGTAGTCGACCCCGGCGTCGTCCATCGCGGCGAGCTTCGCCTCGACGGAGTAGTCGCCCTCGACGTAGTTGAGGTTCTGGTGGCCGGCCGGCTTCTCGAGGATGAGGTGCTTCTTGCCGCTGTCCATCGTCTCGACCCGGGCGATCTCCCCGAAGCCGCGCGGTGCGCTGTCGAGGAACCCGTTGAGGATCTTCTCGTTGGTGAACAGGTCCTCGGGCAGGTGGTGGATGTTGATGTCGACGACGGTCATGTCGCTTCGCTGCTCCCGTCTTGCTGGCGTTCCCCCTGGCACGACGACGTGCCGCCCGCGACGTCGCGGGGCCGAGCGGGGAGCATGCTCTCCGTCCGGTGGATCGTGTCCGAAATCATATGCAGATCGCCTCGATGCAAGCAAGCCTGCTGGACAGGACGAGAGGCTGAATGTTGCCCGAAGGGTCAGTGAACGGCTCGCTAGCAACGTTTCTTGAGGCTCGCACCGGTGTCCGCCAGCCCAGGAGCACTTGAGATCGTGTAGGAAAATCCTATACGATCGCCGTCACGCTCGATGCCGAGCGGGTTCCGACGAGGGAAGGTGGCACATGGACGAGGTGGTCCGGCGGGACGTCGAGCACGCCCACGGCGACACCCGGATGATCAGTGCCCTGGCGGCCCCGCGCCGCACGTCGGCGGGCCCGGCGGTGCTGCTCCTGCACGACGCCTTCGGCCTGAGCGACGACATGCTGCGCATCGCGCACGACCTCGCCCGGCTCGGGTTCCCCGTGCTCGCCGCGGACGTGTGGGGGGATCGGACCCTGCCGACCACCCAGGAGGAGATCGGACCCCTCATCGGGTCGATGGTCTCGAACCGCTCCCGGTGGACCGCGCGGCTGGACGCCGCACTCGCTGCGGCGGCCGATCAGCCGGAGGTCGACCCGGAGCAGGTCGTCGCCCTCGGGTACTGCTTCGGCGGGTCCTCCGCGCTCGAGCTCCTGCGCACGGGGGGCCGGCTCCGCGGAGCCGTGAGCATCCACGGAGGGCTGGACCTGCTCGAGCCCGACGCCGACTGGTCCGCGGCCGACCCGGAGGCCCACGTCCTGGTCTGCACCGGCGCCGACGACCCGATGGCCACCGCCGAGCACCGGGCGGCGCTCGAGTCAGGCCTGCGTCGGGCCGGCGTCGACTGGGAGATCGACCTGTACAGCGACACCCGGCACGCCTTCACCAGCCCGCACGCCAAGAACTCACCGACCCCCGACGCCGTCGCCTACCACCCCCGCAGCGCCGCACGTTCCTGGGCGGCCACCACCCGCTTCCTGACCGAGCTCTTCCCGACCGTGCGCCCGGTCGAGCACTGACCGCGCACCGGCACCACCCGCGTCGCGACCGCCGTCGACCGCGACGACCCGACAGAACGAGGACACCATGGACATCGCCATCATCGGCGCCGGCCCCGCCGGCCTCGCGACCGCGCTGCGCCTTCACCAGCAGGGCTTCAACCCGCGCATCTACGAGACCGTCGAGGAGCTCCAGCCCCTGGGCGTCGGGATCGACGTCAAGGTGTACGGCACCAAGGAGCTCATCGAGCTCGGCGTGTACGAGGACTTCAGGGACATCTCCGTCGACGCCCGGACGTCCATCTTCTACAACCACCACGGTCAGGAGATCTACGCCGAGCTGTGCGGCGTCCACATGGGCTACGTCCACGAGCAGCGGTTCGTGCACCGCGGCTACCTCCAGATGCTGCTGCTCGACAAGGTCGTGGAGCGCCTCGGGGCCGACGCCGTCGTGCAGGGCGCCCGCTTCGTGCGGTACGAGCAGGACGACGCGGGCGTCGACGTGCACCTGCGCCACACGGACGGCCGCGAGGAGGTGGTGCGCGCCGACGTGCTGATCGCCGCCGACGGCATCAAGTCCGTGGCCCGTCGGCAGATGCACCCCACGCAGGCCGAACCCCACTACTCGGGTATCACGATGTACCGCGGAACCACCCTGATGGAGCCGTACCGCGACGGGCACACCATCCTGCACATCGGCACGCCCCAGATCGCGACCATGATCGTCTACCCGATCGCCGACGACTTCGAGGGCACCGGCAAGACGCTCGTGAACTGGGTGGTCGAGCGCGAGCGGGACCAGACGGTCGAGGACTGGAACCAGACCGGCTCGGTGGACGAGATCCTGCCCCTGTTCGACACGGTGAAGCTGCCGTTCCTCGACGTCCAGGAGATGCTCCGCAACAACCGCGAGGTCTACCTCTTCCCGCTGATCCGCCACGATCCCCTGGACTCGTGGACCGACGGGCGCGTCGTCCTGATCGGCGACGCCGCGCACGCCATGTACCCGCGCGGCGGCAACGGCGCCTGCCAGGCGATCGTCGACGGCGGCGTCGTGGCCCGCAAGCTCGCCGAGTTCGACGACGTCCCCAGCGCCCTCAAGGCGTTCGAGGCCGAGCGGATCGACCAGGTCAACGGCATGGTGATGGCGCACCGCGGCGAGGGCTACGAGGTCATCCGCCGGATGGTCGGCGACCGGACGGACTGCCTGCCGTTCGACGACGTCGAGGACGTCCTGCCCCTGACGGAGGCCGACGAGATCTTCAGCCGGTACCACGCCATGGTCGGTCAGCCCCGCCCCGGGTTCGCCGCCGGCGAGCCCACGGGCTTCCGCACCTGGGAGGTCACCGAGGAGACCGTCGAGGCCGTGCAGGAGGCAGCCGGACGCCGCAGGGCGTCCGCCGGACCGCAGGCCGGCGTCGCGGCGTCGCACTGACGCGGCTGCGGGAGGAGGAGGTCGACCGATGGATCTCGGACTGACCGGACGCACCGCGTTCGTCGCGGCGTCGTCGCAGGGGCTCGGGTACGCGTGCGCGCGGTCCCTGGCCCGGGAGGGTGCGGCCGTCACCCTCAACGGCCGTGAGGCCGACAGGCTCGCCGCGGCCGCGGGAACCCTGCGCAGCGAGCTGCCCGACGCCGAGGTGTCGTGGGTGGCAGCCGACCTCACGACGCCGGAGGGTCGTGCCGCCATCGTGGCGCAGGTTCCCGACGTCGACCTGCTCGTGACCAACAACGCCGGCCCGAGACCCGGCAGCCTGGACGAGTGGGACGCCGACGCGCTCGTCGGGGCACTGCAGGCCAACGCGATCCCTGCCGTCGAGCTGATGCGCGCGTGGATCCCCGGCATGCGGGCCCGCGGGTTCGGCCGGGTCGTCAACATCACCTCGGCCATGGTCAAGAGCCCGGCGGCCGACATGGGCCTCTCGACGTCGGCCCGGGCCGCCCTCACCGCGATCTCGAAGTCGATCTCCCTGGACGTGGCAGCCGACGGCGTCACCGTCAACAACCTTCTCCCCGAACGCATCGACACCCCCCGGCAGGAGTTCATGGCACAGCGACTCATGGCGACCCACGGCATCGACCGCACCGAGGCGTTCCGCCGCATCGCCTCGACGATCCCCGTCGGACGGCTCGGCGCGCCCGAGGAGTTCGGCGACGCCTGCGCGTTCCTCTGCTCGGCACAGGCCGGCTACATCAGCGGACAGAACCTGCAGCTCGACGGCGGCGCCTACCGGGGGCTCGTATGAGCGCCGTGGTCACCGCGGACGCCGCGGCCCGCACCGAGATCCTGGCCGTCGAGGAGCGTCGCCGGGCAGCTCTGCTCGCCCACGACCTCGACGCCCTGGACGCGCTCTTCGACGACACCCTGGTGCACGTCCACGCACCCGGCCTGATCCACACCAAGGTCCAGCTCCTGGAGCACGTCGCCACCCGGCACGCCTACCTCGACATCACCCGTACCGACCTGGTGGTGCGGCTCGTCGGTGACGACGTCGCCGTCGTCACCGGCCGCATCCTCAACCGGCTGCGGCGGCCGGACGGCGGCGAGCGCGAGCTCGGCGGCGTCGCCACGCAGGTGCTCGCCCGCAGCGGCGACGGCTGGCGGTTCGTCAGCTTCCAGATGACCCCCGACGGCGAGCAGGAGTGGGGCAGGCTCCCCTCCGAGATCGCCGCGCAGAACGACGGACAGGACGAGAACCGATGAAGATCGCACGATTCCGGGTCGCGGACGGCCCGGTGCGCCTGGGCCGCGTCGACGGTGACACCGTCACCGACCTCTCCGACGTGCCCGGGGTGGGCTCCTCGCTGCGCGCGATCCTGCCCGAGCTCGACTCCCTGCGGGCCACCATCGAGACCGCGTCCGGTGCCGTCCACCCGCTGTCCGACGTCGTCCTCGAGGCACCGGTGGACGACCCGCAGAAGTACCTCGGCATCGGGATGAACTACGCCGCGCACGCCGAGGAGGCCCGGCAGGCGGGCGTCCCGGTCCCCGAGAACCAGATGTGGTTCAACAAGCAGGTCTCGTGCATCGTCGGACCGTACGCCGACGTCGAACGACCGGCGGTCTCCGAACAGCTCGACTACGAGGTCGAGCTCGCCGTCGTCATCGGCCGGCGCTGCCGGCACGTGTCGCGGGACGACGCCGCCGGCGTGGTCGGCGGCTACCTGGTGGCGAACGACGTCTCGGTCCGCGACTGGCTCGCGAAGCGCTCACCCACCTTCACGCTCGGCAAGTCGTTCGACACCCACGGCCCCCTCGGCCCCTGGCTCACCACCGCCGACGAGGTGCCCGACCCCCACGACCTGGAGCTGAGCCTCACCGTCAACGGCGAGGAACGGCAGCGGGCCCGCACCGACGACCTCATCTACGACATCTACGACCAGATCGAGTACCTGACCACCGTGATGACGCTGATGCCCGGCGACATCCTGGCCACCGGCACGCCCGCCGGCATCGGCGCCCCGACCGGGAGCTGGCTGAAGCCCGGCGACGTCGTCCGCGCCAGCGTCGAGGGTCTCGGGTCGCTCGAGAACACCGTCGTCGAGGCGCGCTGAGGATGGGCCGTCGGCAGAGCATCGACCTGCCGGGCTTCGGGCACGCGAACCCGATCCCGGCGGCCGCCCGCATCGGGAACCTGCTGATGTCCGGGGTCCTGACCGGCCGCGACCCCGCCACGCGGGAGATGCCCGCGAGCCTCGACGACCAGTGCGCGAACGTGTTCAGGCACGTGCGCGCCCTGCTCGACACGGCCGGCGGGTCGTGCGACGACGTCGTCAGGATGACGTTCTGGCTCGCCGCCTACCGGGACCGCGACGCGCTCAACCGCGAGTGGGTCGCGATGTTCCCCGACCCGCGTGACCGACCCGCCCGGCAGGCGATGGCGGCGACGCTCGACGGCGGCTGCCTGATCCAGTGCGACCTCGTGGCGGTGCTCGACGACCCGGCCCACCGATCTGCAACCAAGGAGACCTGATGACCGCGACCCACGAGGCCGCCCTGCTGGCGGCCGTCCCGGACGGCCTGCTCATCGGCGGGCGGTGGCGTCCCGCCGCCGACGGCGCCACGCTCGGCGTCGACGACCCCGCGACCGGCGAGCAGGTCAAGCAGATCGCGGACGCCACGGTCGACGACGGCGTCGCCGCGCTCGACGCGGCGTCCGACGCGTTCCCGAGCTGGTCGACGACGCCGGCCCGGCAGCGGGGCGAGATCCTGCGCCGCGCCTTCGACCTGGTCCAGGAGCGCGCCGAGGACCTGGCGCTGCTCATGACGATCGAGATGGGCAAGCCGCTGGCCGAGGCCCGCGGCGAGGTCGCCTACGGCGGGGAGTTCCTGCGCTGGTTCGCCGAGGAGGCGCCCCGCGTCCAGGGACGCTACGGCGCCAACCCCGAGGGCAGCGGCCGCATGACGGTGACCCAGCACGCCGTGGGCCCGTGCTTCCTCATCACGCCGTGGAACTTCCCGCTGGCGATGGCGACCCGCAAGATCGCCCCGGCGCTGGCCGCGGGCTGCACCGTGGTGATCAAGCCGGCCGCCCTCACCCCGCTCACCACGCTGTACCTCGCGAGGATCCTCGAGGACGCCGGCGTCCCGGCCGGGGTGGTCAACGTCGTCACGACGTCCCGGACGGCTCCGGTCTCGGAGGCGATCATCCGCGACCCGCGCCTGCGCAAGCTCTCCTTCACCGGGTCGACACCCGTCGGGCAGCGGCTTCTGGCGCAGGCCGCCGACGGCGTGCTGCGCACGTCGATGGAGCTCGGCGGCAACGCCCCGTTCGTGGTGTTCGACGACGCCGACCTCGACAAGGCCGTCGACGGTGCGATCGCGGCGAAGTTCCGCAACATCGGGCAGGCCTGCACGGCGGCCAACCGGTTCGTCGTGCACCGGTCGGTGGCCACCGAGTTCACCGAACGCGTCACCGAACGCGTCCGGGCGTTCCGGAGCGGCCGCGGGACCGAGGAGGGCGTCACGATCGGGCCCCTCATCGACGACCGCGCCGTCGAGAAGACGGGGGCACTGGTGGCCGACGCCGTCGACCGCGGTGCCACGCTGTGCACGGGCGGCGAGCCGGCGGGCGGGCCCGGGTCCTTCTTCCCGGCGACGGTCCTGGCGGACGTCCCCGCCGGGAGCGACATCCTGCGCGAGGAGATCTTCGGACCGGTCCTCGCCGTCGTCCCGTTCGACGACGAGGACGACGCCGTGCGGATCGCCAACGACACCGAGTACGGGCTCGTCTCCTACGTCTACACCGAGAACCTGGCGCGCGGACAGCGCATGATCGAGCGTCTCGAGACCGGGATGATGGGCCTCAACGTGGGCGTCGTGTCCAACGCGGCCGCGCCGTTCGGCGGGTGGAAGATGTCCGGGCTGGGACGTGAGGGCGGCGCCGAGGGGATCCACGAGTACCTGCAGACCAAGTACACGCTGACACCCGACCCGTTCGCGTAGCAGAGGCTGGATGGCGTGCTGCCTCGGCCCAGCAGCCGGGGCGGCACGAGCCAGCCATGGACGCTTCAGCGTGAGTGACAACCAACGTCTTAGCGATAACGGTGCACCGTCTCGCGGATCCTGTCTGCGTGCTCGTAGATCTCCTCGAGCGACTCGATCGCGACGCGCTCCTCGTTCTTGGACTCGTCAAAGAGACCAACGTACTTCTGTCCGGTGTTGAAGTGCAGCCGGACGATCGGCTTTCGGTTGTTGTCGTCGAGAAGCACGCCCATGTAGCTCTTCGTGTCGCGGTGAACGATGCGGCCCGGCGGGACCTCGCTACACGCGATAGCGCGGACGATCTGGTAGCCCTCGATCTCCTCCAGGGTGGTCTCGATCCCGCGATCGTCCGACTTGCCACCCTCGCTGAGGTCCTGCTCGGCTGCGTCCTCGCCGGTCATCGATGCCGCCGCGTCGTCGCTGTACGTCTGGCCACCCAGCGCGGCCTTCAGCCGATCGTTGACCTGATCCGCAAGGAACTGCTTCATCGCCTTCCCGACGAGACCGCGGAACTGCTCGCGAACCCGCTGTGTGAAAGAGCCGTCGTACACCCTGTTGGTCAGAGCCTTGACCCACTCGTCGTCCGGCGTCCGGAACTGCTCGCCCAGCGCTCGCTTCAGCGCGCCGATGTACTTCAGCTCCTCTGCAGCGTTGACCACCGAGTCCAGGTCGAACGACTCCTTCGTCAGCTTCTGGACCTCGGGGATCAGCGACTCGTCCAGCTCAAGCAGATCAAGCTGGAGAAACGGCTTGTCGTCCATCCGGTTCGCGCGTTCGAGATCCGTGTAGAAGTTGTAGTGCTGACCGTTCGTGAGGATCGCGATACGGGCGTTCGAGGTCGCGAAGTAGCGGAAGAGCTGGGAGGCGTGGTTGAGGGAGAGGGGCGAACCGATCGACTTCACTTCGATCAGGATCTGCACCTCGTCCCCGCGGACGATCGCGTAGTCGATCTTCTCGCCGCGCTTCGTCCCGACGTCGGCGGTGTACTCAGGTACGACCTCGTTCGGGTCGAAGACGTCGTAGCCCAGGACGAGCGAGATGAACGGCATCACGAAGGCGTTCTTGGTCGCCTCCTCGGTGCCGATCTTCTCCTTCTGCTGGCGGATCTTCGACGCCAACGATGCGAGCCGTTCACCAAAATCCACGAGAACCTCCGCGCGAGACTGTTGCCTCTACGGACGGTACCCACAGGACCTCGGTCGGGAACGGGATCGGCGTGGATTTCACCCGCAGTCCGATGAACAGCGGGGTGCGCCCATCGGTCCCCAGTGCGTCAGGCCCGGTAGCCGTGCTGCCGGCGCAGCAGCCGGCGCACCATCGCCACCGTCTGCACCACGGTGACGGCGCCCAGGACCGGCCAGCCCACGGACAGCACGGCCGACTGCGCGGAAACCGGCAGCAGCGTCCAGACCCAGACCAGGCCGGCCAGGGCGGCCACCGCCAACGCCAGCGGGCTGAGGAACGCCCACCCGGCCCCGCGCTCCGCCTTGGCCTGCGCCGCCCAGTTGTCGGTCCGGGACTGGGCGAGGAACTTGGTCCAGGCCCGCACGAAGTGGCCGAACCGGATCCACATGTAGACCTCGGCAGGCACCAGCGTCGCGGCGAACAGCACGTCACGCCAGGTGGGATTCTTCATCGACAGCGCGATGCGCAGGTTGAGGGCGACGGCGACCACCGGCGGGATCAGCCAGACCGGGGAGAACTCGAACGCGCCGATGCTCAGCGCCGCCGCCAGCAGGAGCCCGAACATCAGCCGGGTCGCTGCGTTGAGCAACATGGAGGCGTTCTCCATCCAGCGCAGCCGCAGGTTCGGGTGGAACGGCTGGCCGCGGGTGTCGCCGCGCTGCCCCGGCCACATGAGGTCGATCGCCCCGTAGTTCCACTTGACCTGCTGCCCGTCGAGCGCACGCAGCGTGGTCATGCCGCCCACGGTGGCCCGCGCCGTCGCGCTGATCTTGGTCGAGAAGCCGACCGACTTGATCTGCAGGCTGAGCAGGGAGTCCTCGACCTCGGAGTCGCTCACCCACGGGTCGCGCTGGTGGTGGGCGGCCATCACGGTCTCGAGGGCCGCGGTGCGGAACAGCGAGGCCTGCCCGCCGAGCACCGCCATGTTCCGGCCACGCACCAGGTTCTGCAGGTTGAACGACGCGAACTGCGCGCGCTGCCCGGTCAGCAGGAACCGGCCGAGCGGTCCGCGGGCGGCGCGATCGTCCACGGTGTAGATCGCCGAGATGCCGCCGATGCGCGGGTCGGCCTCCATCTCGGCCTCGAGCCGCTCCACCGTGCGCCTGCCCAGCACCGTGTCGCCGTCCACGCCCAGCAGGTAGTCGGCCCCGCGCACGAGCCGGAACCCGTAGTTGAGCGCGCCGACCTTCTTGTCCGGCAGGACGCCGAGGTCGTGCACGTAGATGCGGGTGACCTGCTCGACGCCCTTGCGCACCACCGTGTGCTCGCCGGCCAGCTTCGCCGCCTTGCGGAACGTCTTGTCGGAGGTGTTGTTGACGACCACGTGGATCACGTCCGGCAGACGGGTCTGCTTCAGCAGGCCACGCAGGACGTCGACGATGGTGTCGGCCTCGTTGTACGCCGGGACGACGGCGCCGATCGTCGCGCGCCGGGTCGGCACGTCGACGACCAGCTCGTCGGGGGTGAAGTGGAAACGGTCGAGCACGGTGCCGAGGGCGAGCGGGTGAGGCTCGGTCTCGAGGACGTCACCGTCGACCACCGGGGTCGAGGTCTCGTCGAGCAGTGCGGTCATGTCGGTCTCCGCGGGATCGGTCGGATGCAGCAGACCTGATCCTGCGGCCCGCACCTCCGCGTCGACCGCAGCCGACGTCATGACCTGCTCAGGAATACGTCAGGAATGACGCGACGAGGCACCGCGGGGGCCGGAACGGCTCCCGCGGTGCCCCGGTGCGACCTGTCAGCCGGCGTAGGTCTCGAGCTCGGCCACCCGCGGCGTCCCGGAGGACGACGTGATGACGAAGTCGATCTTGCTGGTCGACGTCGCGGCGAACGAGATCGCCCCGGCGCCGGTGCCGCTGGTGAGGACCTCACCGGTGTCGTGGTCGACGACCTGGTAGGACCCGATGGTCCCGGCCGTGCCGGACGCCTCGCGGACCACGATCGTGGAGACGGTGCGGTCACCGTCCCACTTGATCGAGATGCGGCCGGTGGAACCGTCGGGCGACCAGTACGTCGACAGGTCACCGTCCCGCACGTCGCCGTAGCTCGTCCCCGAGGCCTTCGACGACCCGTCCGACCCGGCGCCGATCGAGAGGTTGGTCCCGCTCGGCGGGTCGGTCGGATCCGTCGGCTCGTCCGTCGGCTCCGGGTCCGTCGGGTCGTCCGTGGGCTCCGGGTCCGGCGTCGTGCCGCCGAAGGTGACCTGCAGCGACCCGTCGGCCGCGAACGACCAGTCGAGCTCGCCGTCGTACCCGGAGCACGCCGACCCGTTCGAGCCGTCCCAGAACGAGTTGCCGCCGGCGTCCGTGCCGGAGTGCCGGTCGCTGGACCCGCTGTCGCAGGAGACGTTCCCGCTGAACGTGTGCGAGCCCTCGTCGAAGTTGAAGTTCCGCTCCTCGTTGCCGATCGACACGTTGTCCGTGATCGTCATGGAGCCCGGGTTGCTGTTGAAGGTGAACCCGTGCTTGCCGTTGTTCACGGCGTAGGAGTCACGGACCACGTGATCGACCTCGATGTCCTCGCCACCGAGCTTGAACCCGTTGCGGTCGCCGTCGCCGGCCTGCGAGCCGTCGGAGAGGGTCCCGTTCTCGAACGCCAGGGAGCTCTCGATGGTCACGGCGCCGATCGGGCCGGTCTCGTCCTTGGTGTACAGGTCCCAGCCGTCGTCGATGTTGTGGTGGGAGACCGTGTCGCGGAAGACGTTGCCCGGACCGGCGGTGAGCTTGGCGGCGAACCCGTCGGCGTCCTCCCCGTCGGAGTCCGCGTTGTCGTGCGACTCGCTGGACACCACGAGGTTGTCCGACGGCCACTGGTCCGACGGCGCACCCGCCACCAGGCGGGAGATCTGCAGCCCGGTGTCGTGGTTGTACCGGGTCACGACCCGCTCGATGACGTTGTGGTCGCCGCCGAGCAGGATGCCGTTGTCGCCGGCGTGCTGGACGACGATGCCGTACACGTGCCAGTAGTCGCCGCCGATGGCCAGACCACGGTTGGACGAGTCCTCGGCCTGGGCCGAGAAGTCGAGCACCGGCGTCTCACCCGGGAGGGCGGACAGCAGCGTGCGGTCACCCGGGTTGCCGTCGTTGCCCGGCTCGATGGTCACGGTGTCGTCCAGGTCGTAGGTGCCGCCGGCCAGGAAGATCTCGCCGCCGGCGTTGACGCGGTCGATGGCCGAGACCAGCGTGGTCGGGTCGGACTCCGTACCGGCCGCTCCGGCGGACCCGCCGGGGGCGACGTAGAGGGTGTCGGCGCCCGGCTGCGGTTCGTCGGTCGGCTCCTCGGTCGGCTCGTCCGTCGGCTCGTCCGTCGGCTCCTCGGTGGGCTCGGTGACCGATCCGGCGTACGTCTCGAACTCCGCCACGCGCGGCGTACCGGACGACGACGTGATCTCGAAGTTGATCTTGCTCAGCGACGTGGTGGGGATGTCGATCACGCCCGCACCGCTGCCGGTGGCGAGCACCTGTCCGGTGTCGTGGTTCTGCACCTGCCAGGACCCGATGTTGCCCTCGGCGCCCGCGGCCTCACGGATGACGATCGAGGACACGGTGGTGTCGCCGTCCCACTTGATCGAGATGCGCCCGGTGCTGCCCGAGGGCGACCAGTACGTCGACAGGTCACCGTCACGCACGTCGCCGTAGCTGGTGCCGCTCGCCTTGCTCGACCCGTCCGAGCCCGCGCCGATCGACAGGTTCTGGCCGCTCGGCTCCTCGGTGGGCTCGTCCGTCGGCTCGTCCGTGGGCTCGTCCGTCGGGTCGTCCGTCGGGTCGTCCGTGGGCTCCTCCGTCGGGTCCGGGGTCGTCGGCGAGCACGAACCGTCCGAGACGCTCATGCCCGTGTCGGCCCCGGCCGTCGCCGCGAGCAGGTTCGGGACGCACTCGGCGGCGTCGACCTCGTAGGAGTAGGGGATGGACACCGAGGTGGTCGACGTCGGGTTCGGCCCGGCCGGGTAGTTCTCGTCGTCCTGCTCGGTCCAGGTGATGTTGTCCCAGATGTTGCCGCTGACCTCCCACGTACCGCGCTCGTCGGTGTAGAAGGTGCCCAGCGGGTCCTTGGAGTCCTCGAAGTAGTTGTTCTCGACCAGGACCTTGGCACCCACGCGCGAGTTGATGCCCGACTTGACCAGACCCACGAAGTGGTTGTTGTAGGAGTGGGCCGTACCGGCGCGCAGCAGCGGGGTCCGCGAGTCGATGTTCTCGTAGAGGTTGTGGTGGTAGGTGACCGGCCCGTTGCCGGTGTCGCCGTCGCTGGACCCGACCAGGCCGCCACGACCGGAGTTGCGCAGGATCGAGTAGGACAGCGTGACGTAGGTGGTGTCCGCCTTCATGTCGAACAGCGCGTCGTAGCCGGCGGACTCGCCGCCGGAGGCCTCGAGCGTCGCGTGGTCGACCCAGACGTTGGAGACGTCGGACTCCATGCCGATGGCGTCACCGCCGTTGGAGGTGGGGGAGCCGGACTTCTTGACGTTCCGGACGTGCACGTTCTGGATGATGATGTTGCTGGACGAGCGGATGTGGATCCCGAGCTCGTCGAAGAGGGCGCCGCTGCCCACACCGATCAGCGTGACGTTGCTGATCTCCTTGAGCTCGATCTTGTCGTCGGCGGTGTTGCAGGAGTCGCCGGACACCTTCGAGGTGTTGCCGTGGTCGATGGTGCCCTCCACCTCGATGATGATCGGGGTGTCGCTGCTGGCACGGTTGCAGAGCGCCTCGTGGATCTCGGTCCCGGTGGACGCCTGGACGGTCTGACCGCCGGCACCGCCGGTGGTGCCGCCGTTCTGCGTGGCGAACCCGGTGGGGCCGCTCGTCGCCGCCTGGGCGTCGGACATCCACAGGGCGGTCATGCCCATCGTGGCGACCAGGGCCGTCGTGGCCCCCGCCGCCGTGAGCCGTCTCGCGGCTGCTGTTCTCATCGTTGCCTCACTTCGTCATCGAAATCGGGCAGTGCGGGTGGATCGACGCGTCGCGGCGGACCGTCCGCCGCATCGGGTCCACGGACCCGCCCGTCGACGACGGCGGCCGCTGCGTCGCGGCGCACCGCCGGTGACGGGGTGACGCGGCCTCATCGACTTCGCCCCTGTCGCACCCGCTCCGACGCTGGAACGGGTACCCAGATGAGACAGGTTCCATCGGGAACCGGTTTCTCATGCTAGGTACCGGTTTCCCGTTGCGCAAGCCCGGGGTTTTTGGCGCCTCTACGGTGATTAGTTGGCCAAATATTGGTTTGCTACCGGTCCGGAGCAAACGTCGTCCGCGTCGCACCCCTCCTCCGCCCCGGCGCCCCACCGGCCCCGCTGCTGGGCACCGACGGCCCGGCACCAGACCTCGGTCGCCGACTGTCAGCGCTGTCGGGTGACGAGTGCCTGCGTCAACGTCAGCGGTGGTTCACCCCTCGAACGGGTCGAGGCTCGGCAAGAGCCGTGGCGCGTCCTGCACGCACCCTTCACATCTGCGGGCCGGGGCGACCTTCCCCGGCCAGGTCCACCAGCCAGTCGCACGCCACCGGCAGTGCCCCCAGGACGCTGACGTGACCGTCCCGGGGACGCAGCCACAGCTCGGCGGCGGGCAGCGCCTCGACCAGCAGCTCGCCGTGGTGCCGCGGGATCACCCGGTCCGCCCCGCCCTGCACCACCAGGACCGGGGTGGCGACCTGAGCGAGCTCCACGCCCCACGGCCGCACGAACGCGACGTCATCGTCCACGATGCCGGCCGGCCACTCCTCGCCGGCCCGTCCGGCGTCCGCCCCGAGGGCGCCCCACGGCCCGGAGAACATCGCGACGTCCGCGGCGACGAAGCTCGACGCGTCGAACTCTGCGGTCTCCGCGTGGCGCGTCCGGGCCTCGGTGCCGTCGAGCGCGGACCGCAGCCCGCCGTCGTCGGCCATCCCGGCGAACCAGGCGTCGGAGCCGTCGTACGGGGCGACGCCGGCCAGCGTCACCGCACCGGCGACGAGGTCGGGACGCAGTGCTGCGAGCGCCAGGGCGTGCGGCCCGCCGCCGGAGGCGCCGACGGCGTAGGACGCCGTGATCCCGAGGGCGTCGAGCGCGTGCCCGACGACGCGCGCGGCGTCGGCCACCGACCGTCCTGAGCGGCGGGTCGAGCCGCCGTACCCGGAGCGGGCGGGGGAGAGCACCCGCAGCCCGCGCGCGGCCGCGGCGTCGACGACGGGCGGCAGCAGCTCCCCGGACTGCGGCGAACCGTGGTGCCACACGAGGACGGGTGCGGCCTCGGCCGCGCCGGTCCCGGAGTCGTGCACGACGGCGCGGCCGCCCTCGGGCAGGTCGATCTCGTGCCGCACGGCGTGCGCCATCGGTGGGTCCTCTCCTCGGCGACGGGTCGCACGGTCCGACCCGCGGCGACGCCCGGACTCATCGGTCGGCCACGACCTGTCGACGTGCAGCCTAGATTGCAAGATCGTCCACGGGACTGCTGCACGGTTGGGTGTCACCTGACCGTGCAGCAGCCCCGAAGAGGACCAGGCTTCAGGGCTTGGCACGCAGGAGTTTGGGCAGTCGGCTTGTGCTCACCAGGTGGTCGCGGAGGTCCGGAGACAGGCTCCTGGCGACGTAGACGATGCTGCGGCGGGCGTTCTCGGCTCGCTGGTCGAAGACTGACTCGTGATGCGCGACCCGATTGCGTATGTCGCGAAGCTCGGTCATGGCGTTGTGAAGCTTTGTGCGATCGGCGCCTGCGACGAACGCCGTGTGCAGGGCCGGTACCCAGAGTGTCTTCTCGTGGAGGCTGTCGGTGAGGTAGGACCAGAAGCCGAACATGAGCTCTGCGATCGCCTTGCCCCTCGGCACGCCTCCCCCCGCCACGTACCCGGCGGCCTTGCGGGCGCTCTTGATCTGCCCTCGAGGCGTCGAGTTCTTGTCCTGATGGTTCCCGCTGCGGTCTGTGACGAAGTGTGCTGGGAACAGCAGCGTGTAGATCGGCGGCTCGAGCCAGTCCCCACCGCCGGCCGCAGGGTGCTGCAGCAGCGTCCGGTCGTACGCGTTGCGGATCCCGACCTCGAGGTGGCTTAGATCGTGCAAGAACGCGGCGGCCAGCTCCGCGTTCCACTCGTAGAGCGCCAGGGCTCGGCTGTGATCGCCGCCGGCAGCCCGAAGGTACTTGGCGTACCGGCCCGCCGTGAGCCAGTCGACGACCCACTGAGGTTCCATCGACACGAAGACCACCCATCACGTAGACTGGACGTACAACGAGAGCCTGAGATGACCGCTCCCGCCTAGCGGGATGTTACTCAGGCCAAGGTCTTGGGAAGCCCCGGTATCAGGTCACTGACCCGGGGCTTCTCGCTGTCTAGGCTTCACCGCGTGCTGGTCCAGCGTCCGTGGGCGTTTGGCCACCACCGCCGCCCGTCCGTCGCGCAGCGGCCCAAGCGCGAGTCCCGAGCGTCCAGGTGTCAGTCCATCTGGTCGAAGAACGACTTGGCCTGACAGCACCGGGTCGGTGGAGGCTGCCTAGCCGGTCCATGCCGAGCGAAAGGTAGGGGGCGGTCGCCGCCGGGCACAGCCCCAGGCCGCGCTGCGTCGCCGCGGCGAACACTTCGCTGAGCGATGCTCCGCCGCCGAGCCCCAGCTCCGCCGCGGAGACCTCAGTCAGGGTCAGCCTGCGCCCCGCGGCCTCGTCGAGGTCGACGTCGTCGAGAAGCGTGCGCGCGTGGACGTTGAGCTGCACCCCCGCATCGTCCAGGGCGGCCAGCAGCTTCGCGCGGGCCAGTCGGCCGATCAGGACGTCAGTTCTCGTGCCTGGTTCGGAGGTCGTCACCCCGCCAGACTGCCCGCCGAGCACGAGACCTCAGGCGCACGTGCGATGGCCCTGCGCCGACGCGGTGCAGCCGCGCACGATGCGCCCCGGGCCCGTCGAAGCCGATGAATCGGAGTGCCGGACCGTCTTCCGCAGTGAGGTCCGACCAAGGCGCGCGGTCATGGTCTGTCTCCTGGGCGTTGACGACGAGCAGTTCCTGGGCCGACCGGAACTTCGCTACGGCGCCACGAATCTAGCGCGCGAACGTTGCGCCCCGCGTCACAGTGGTCTGGGCGGTGCCAGGAAACCAGGTCAGGCTCCGCCGCGGTTTCACGGTGGCCATGCGCGGATCGCTCCCTACTTTGCGCGACCGACTCGACACGCCCGAGATCACGCAAAGTAGAGAGGCGTGTCCGCGCAATCCGCGCTGCACGTCGACACGACCTCCCGGCTGAGGGCCGTCGGGACCAGCCGCTCGAGCGGGCGCAGGTCCACGCGTCGCGCACCGCAGACCGAGCACCGCACGTACAGCACGTGACCGTCCGAGGTGGCGTGGCTCGACTCCACCGCCCAGCCGTGCTCGTGGAGCGTCCGGGGCGTGGTGGACGGGTGCGGTGCGCGGGTCACGGGTGTCGTCATGCGTCCCAGCGTGCTGTCATGGTCTTGTGCATCTCAACCCTTACGGCGAGTACGCGGTGCTCCTGGCCGCCTCCCTGGCCGACGACTGGCCCGCCGACCGGGCGGGCATCGAGGCCCGCACCCGCGACTTCGGCATGACGATGTCGTTCCCCCGCGAGCCCGACGACCACCGGCGCACCCGCCGCGTCGTCGACGACTGGCTGACCGTCGTCGACGCCGAGGACCCCACCGAGCGCGCCCGGCTGCTCAACGCCCAGATGGCGTCCGCCGCCGCCTACCCGCGGCTCACCGACCACGACGCCGAGGGCTGGCACCTGCACTACCGCGACGAGGACCAGTCCCTGCCGCACGTGCTCCACGCCGTCATCAGCGTCGGGACGGCACTGCACCTGACCACCCGGGGGATGCACCGGCTGGGCCGGTGCGCGGCGGGGCTGACACCCGGCGACCCCTGCCGGAACGTCGTCGTCGACGTCACGCGCAACGGACGCCAGCGGTACTGCTCGGTGCGGTGCGCCAACCGGGCGGCGGTGCGCCGGCACCGGGCACGAACCCGCACCTGACGCACGAGTGGCAGGGACCACGGTCCCTGCCACTCTCAACATATAGCGCACCGGGGGTCTTGCGGCAAGGCCCCCCTGGAGGCGCAGAATTCCAGGCCTGCGCGGTGAACCCGTCCCGCGTGCCCTGATCGGAGCCGATGCCCGTGACCCCCCGGACCACGCCCGCCTTCGCCCTGCCGGACCGCCTCGTCGCCAAGTCCGACCCCGCCCTGATCGCCGACGACGAGCGCCACTTCGCCGCGATCGCCCGGACCCTGGCCGCCACGATCGAGGACCTGTCCACCCGGCTCGACGCCGCCCGCCGCGCCCCCGGCGGCACGGGACAGGCCGCGCTGGACCGTGACCAGGAGATCCACCGGCTCACCGCACGCCTGCGCACCCTGCGGCGCTACGGGCTGGACCTGTGCCTGGGCCGGATGGTGCCCGACGACGACGGTGCGCCGGTCTACGTGGGACGCCTCGGACTCACCGACGCGGCCGGCCGGCGCCTGCTCGTCGACTGGCGCGCGCCGGCTGCCGAGCCGTTCTTCGGAGCCACCCACGCCCACCCGCAGGGGCTGGCGAGCCGACGCCGCTACCGCTGGACCGACGGCCGCGTCACCGACTACTGGGACGAGGTCTTCGACCCGGACGCGCTCGAGGGACACGCGGCGCTCGACGACCAGTCGGCGTTCATCGCGAGCCTGGGCGCCAGCCGGTCGCCACGGATGCGGGACGTGCTCGCCACGATCGCCGCCGACCAGGACGCGATCGTCCGCGCCGACTCGTCCGGGTCCCTGGTCGTGGACGGCGGTCCCGGCACCGGCAAGACGGTGGTCGCGCTGCACCGCGCCGCGTACCTGCTCCACTCCGACCCGCACGTCGGGCACCACCACGGCGGGGTGCTGTTCGTGGGGCCGCACCGGCCCTACCTCTCCTACGTGGGCGACGTGCTGCCGAGCCTCGGCGAGGAGGGTGTCCGCACGTGCGTGCTGGCCGACCTGGTGCCGCAAGGGGCCGCCGTCGCCGTCGAGGCCGACCCGGCGGTGGCCGCCCTCAAGGCCGACGCCCGGCTCGTCGACGCCGTGGAGCCGGCCGTCGCCCTGTACGAGACGCCGCCGACGCAGGGCATGCTCGTGGAGACGCCGAGCGCCGACGTGTGGCTCGACGCCGCCGACTGGGCCGAGGCGTTCGACGCCGTCGAACCCGGCACGCCGCACCACGAGGCGCGCGACGACGTCTGGGACGCCCTGCTGACGATCCTGACCGACAAGCTCTCCGACGAGCTCGGCACCGACCCCGAGGAAGGCTTCGGGTCCGACGAGAACCCCGGCTTCGGACCGGCACCCGGCCTGCGCCTGGGCGAGGACGAGTTCGACGCCTACGGGATCGCCGCCCCCGACGACGACACCCTGCGCCGGGCGCTGGCGGCGAACCGCGACCTGACCCGAGCGTTCGGCAGGGCGTGGCCGCTGCTGGAACCGACCGACGTCGTCGGCGACCTGTGGACCGTGCCCGCCTACCTGCGCCGGTGCGCGCCGTGGCTGGGCCCCGAGGACGTCGACGCGCTGCAGCGCGCCGACGCCCATGCCTGGACCGACGCCGACCTGCCGCTCCTCGACGCGGCCCGGCGCCGGCTCGGCGACCCGGAGACGTCGCGGCGCCGGCGCCGGGCCGAGGCGGCCGTCGCGGCCGAGCGGGAGCGGATGAGCGACGTCGTCGACCACCTGATCGCCACCGACGACTCCGACCTCGGGGTGATGTCGATGCTGCGCGGCCAGGACCTGCGCGCCGCCCTCGTCGACGACGCGGCGGTCCCCGCCGCCGAGCCGGACGCGCTCGCCGGCCCGTTCGCCCACGTCGTCGTCGACGAGGCGCAGGAGCTCACCGACGCCGAGTGGCAGATGCTGATCGCCCGGTGCCCCTCGCGCAGCTTCACGATCGTGGGTGACCGGGCCCAGGCGCGCCACGGGTTCGCCGAGTCGTGGCAGCAACGGCTGTCGAGGGTGGGTCTCGACCGGATCGAGCACGCGACCCTGACCGTCAACTACCGCACGCCCGCGCCCGTCATGGCCGCCGCCGAGCCCGTCGTCCGCGCCGCGATCCCGGACGCCAACGTCCCGACGTCGGTCCGGGTGGACGGGGCGCCCGTGCGGTACGGGACGACGGCGGAGCTCGCCGCGGTCCTGGACGGCTGGCTCGCGCAGCACACCGAGGGGACGGCGTGCGTCGTCTCGGCGTCCGACGCTCCGACGCTGCCCGACCGGGAGCGGGTGCGGTCCTTGACGCCCGTCACCGCCAAGGGGCTCGAGTTCGACCTCGTCGTGCTCGTCGAGCCCGACCGCTTCGGCGCGGGGACCTCCGGCGCGGTCGACCGTTACGTGGCCATGACCCGCGCGACCCAGGAGCTGGTGGTGCTGGCGGGCTGAGCCATCGCGTCCGCGCGGGGGCCGCGCACGGTACCGCCCTCCCCTGAACGCCACCTGGTCGTCGCCCCGTCCCGCTCTCAGCATCGTGTGCCTACGCTCGTGGGCCCGTACCCCTCCGGAGGAGTCACCATGTCCACGAAGCGCCCGCTCATCGCCGTCTGCGTCGCCGCAGTCGTCGCGCTCGCCGGCTGCACGTCCGGGTCCGACGGCGGGGACAGCCCGTCCAGCGCGGGCAGCCCCAGCGCGGAGAGCACTCCGGGATCCGACACCGCCCCCGAGGTGCCCGAGGCCGACCTGCAGGACGTGCCCGACGTCGTCGCCGAGGTCAACGGGGAGAAGGTCCGACGCGACGAGTTCGTCACCAGCTACGAAGGTCAGCTGCAGCAGGCAGCCCTGTCCTCGCAGAGCGGCGGCGGGGAGGTGGACCAGGACGCCCTCAAGGAACAGGTCGTCACCCAGCTGGTGAACAACCGGTTGCTGACCCAGGCCGCCTCGAAGGCCGGTATCGAGCCCACCGCGAAGGACGTCCGGTCCACGCTGGAGGACGTCGCGGCGCAGAACGGGCTCGAGTCCGCCGACGCCGTGATCGACGCGCTCGAGGAACAGGGCCTCTCCGAGGACCAGGTGCGCGCCGACGCCGCGACCCAGTTCCAGGTCAACGCCTACATCGAGGCCGAGGCGGACGTCCAGGAGCCCACCGAGAAGGAGCTCCGTGCGCAGTACGACGCCCTCGTCGAACAGATGGAGGCCCAGGGCGGCGACGGCGCGTCGGCGCCCGAGGTCCCGCCGTTCGAGGACGTGCGCGACCAGCTCGCCCAGCAGGCCACCAGCCAGCAGCAGAGCGCGGCCGTCGACGAGATCGTCACCGGTCTGCGCAAGAAGGCGGACGTGACGATCAACCTGTGAGCACGCGCTCCTGTCGGGCGAACGGGAGGCGGGTCGCGGTGTGACGGCCTCACGCGCCCCGGGCGAGCCTGGTCGGCCGCATGGTGCAACGATCGCCCCAGCACCCTTTCCGACGATCTGAAGGAGGCGCCGTGGGCGCAGCGATCGGACAGTCCCTGCCGGTGGCGGTCGGCGTGCTCGTGAGCCCGTTGCCGATCGTGGCGGTGGTGCTCATGCTCGCCAGCGGGCGGGCCCGGGCGAACGCGTTCACGTTCCTGGCCACCTGGTTCGTGGCCGTCGGGGCGGTCGCGCTGGTCGTCGCCCTCGTCGCCGGTGCCGCCACCCCGGACGACGCCGGCCCGGCCCCGTGGGTCGGTGTGGTGAAGATCGTCCTGGGCGTGCTGCTGCTCCTGCTCGCCGTCCGGCAGTGGCGGGGGCGCCCGCGCGGCGACGCCGAACCGCCCACGCCGCGATGGATGGCTGCCGTGGACGCGTTCACCCCGGTCAAGGCTGCCGGGCTCGCCGCCCTGCTGGGCGCCGTCAACCCGAAGAACCTGCTCCTGGCGGTCTCCGGGGGCGTCGCCATCTCGTCGGCGACGACGGACACCGGCGACCAGGTCGTGGCCGCGGTGGTCTTCGCCCTCGTCGCCAGCATCGGCGTCGCGGCACCCGTGGCGGTCTACGTGTCGATGGGGGACCGGGCCGCCGCGATCCTCGACGAGCTCAGGACGTGGCTGGTCCGGCACAACCCCGTCATCATGGCCGTGCTGCTGCTGGTCATCGGCGCGAAGATGCTCGGGGACGGCATCTCCGTGCTCTGAGGCCGTTGCGCCCCGGCGTCACGCCGTCACGGGCACCGCCACGGTCCGCCGGGAGAGCACCGCCGCGGCGAAGAAGCACACGGCACCGAGGATCGTGCCGTACGTCGACCACGCCGGGCTGAGCAGCGTGTCGCCCCCGGGTGCGACGTAGGCGCCGACCGCCGAGAACCCGAAGGCCACCGACCCCAGGGCGTTCAGCCAGGTGCCGTGCCAGGTACGGGCATCGGTGTCCCACAGGTGACCACGGTCCCTCGTGGCGGCCAGCGCCAGCCCGCTCGAGACGAGGAAGGCCGCCGACCCGTAGGCGTCCGGGCGCCACCCCACCCCCACCAGGTCGGGCCGGTGCACCGCCGCCACCAGTGCCGCCGTCGTACTGAGGTTGAACAGCAGCGTCCCGGCGAGCTGGACCGCCGCGGCCCACCAGTCCCATCGGTCCGCCGGCGCCGTGCCGTGCCAGGGTGGCCGCCGACCGGTCAGCCCGAGCTGCAGGACCGCCCCCGCCGTGAAGAGCACCGCGCCGACGACGAACGT
This sequence comes from Isoptericola aurantiacus, assembly GCF_044769875.1. NCBI lineage: Bacteria > Bacillati > Actinomycetota > Actinomycetes > Micrococcales > Promicromonosporaceae > Isoptericola > Isoptericola aurantiacus. The sequence continues at coordinate 1,028,489 of NZ_JBJBAE010000001.1, read as the reverse complement.
GACCGCGACCACGACGGCACCGACCCGGTCGGCGTACGCCGGTAGTGCCCCCAGCACGAAGCAGAGGGACCCGGCGGCGAACCCCCACGCCTCACGGCGCAGCCGTCGGACCGTGCCGACCCCTGGACCCCGCACGTCTCCGGCCACCATCCGCCCCTTCGTCCTCGCCCCAGCGTTCCGCACGCCGGGACCGCCCGCCAGCGGTCGCCGGGGCCCGCGCGATCCGCAGGGTCCGATGATCGGGCATCAGGCGGCGGACGTCGTGCGTGACGGCCATGCCTGCTGCGCCACGTGCTCGGCCACGTACCGTGCGTCGCGACTCACGCCGGGCACCTGCTCGGAGGCCTTGGCGTACTGGAAGTCCTGCCCGACGAAGTACAGGCCGGGCACCTCGGGCACGATGCCGCGCTCCTGGCGGGGCAGCCCGCGGTCGTCCAGCACCGGCAGGTCGACCCAGTCCTCCAGACCGGGACGGAACCCGGTGCACCACACGACCGACGCGACGTCGAGCACCGTGCCGTCCGCGGCGACGGGACGCCCCTCGCGGACCGCCTCGACCCGCGGCACGCGGTGCACGCCGGCACGACGCAGCTCCGCCGGACGATCACGCAGCAGCGGGTCGGCCCGTCCCTGCAGCACGGGTCGCGCCCGGCGGCCGATCGGCGTGCTCGTCGTCAGGACGTGCAGGAACGTGAAGGCGATGACCCGGCTGCCGACGTTCCGGCCGAACCAGCCGTCGATCCGGAACGGCAGGTGACCGACCTCGGTCCCGGCCAACCACGTCTCGCGGTCCGCGGCGAGCTCGACGGCGATCTCGGCACCGCTGTTGCCCACCCCCACGACGAGCGCCGGCCCGTGCGGGAGCTGAGCAGGGTTGCGGTACTCGACCGAGTGCAGGGAGCGGATCTGCGGAGAGAGATCGGCCGCCACCGCGGGGACCCGAGGCACCTGCAGGCCGCCCATCGCGACCACGACGACGTCGGCGTGACGCCGCCCGTCGGTCGTGTCGAGCCGGAAGCCTCCGCCGCCGTCGGCGCTCAGCCGCTGCACCCGGGAGCCGTGCTGGACGGGCAGCTCGTGCTCGCGCTCGTAGGCCTCCAGGTAGTCGGCGAACTCGTCCTTGGTCGGGACGTCCCCGCGGCGGGGGAACGGTGTGCCGTCGAGGTGGTCGATCCGCGGGGGCGTGAACAGCCGCAGGGAGTCCCACCGGTGGCGCCAGGTGTCCCCGGCGCGGGCCGACGCGTCGAGCACCACGTGCTCCAGGCCGACGCGTCGCAAGTGGTAGGACGTGGCCAGACCGGCCTGTCCGCCGCCGATCACCACGATCTCCGGATCAGGTCTGCGAGACATGGTTCCTCCTCGGATCGGTGGGGGACGCCGATCTCCTCGCGAACGTCCATGCCCTCGACGCTAGGTCGCGGCGCCCTCGCGGTGTATCGGGAGTTCTCCCCATGCGAGCAGCCCGTGCTCGGCGGCGAACAGCGTCGCCGCCGCGCGGCTGGACGTGCCGATCTTGCGGTAGGCGTGCTGCAGGTGCTGGTCCACCGTCTTGGGACTGATGCCGAGGGCGCGGCCGACCTGCTTGGTCGCCAGCCCACGGGCTGCCAGACCCAGCACGCGCACCTCGCGCTCGGTCAGGCCCGCCGGGCGGTGCAGCGGAGGCGCCGCGGTGCCCGACGCCGTGACCACCGCGGCGACGCCGTCGGCGTCCAGCTGCCCGGCCGCGACCTGCTGCGCCAGCTCGCCCGCCGCGGCGTCGGGGCCGAGCGCCCGGCCGTACGGGGCCGGTTCGCGCAGGAACCGCCACGCGTCCGCGGCGGCGAGGATCCGCGCGGGCACACCGAGCGCGGACGCGCCCACGCCGCGGTGGTAGCCGGACCCGTCGAGCCGCTCGTGGTGACAGGCGGCGACAGCGCCGAGCGGCCGGAGGAACGAGGACATGCTGCACACCCGCCCGGTGTAGTAGGGATGCAGGCGGACCTGCTCCCACTCGTCAGCACCGAGCCGGCCCGGGCGCCGCCAGACGGGCGGCGGGACGGTGACCCGTCCGACGTCCTGCAGGAGCGCGGCCCGTCGCACCACGTCCACCTCCGCGACGGCCAGGCCGGCGGCCTGCGCCGCGCGGGCCGCGAGCGCCGCCACGGCCCGGGACCGTCCGGCGACCGGCGGCGTCATGAGGTCCGCGACCTCGCCGAGCGTCGAGAGCGCGTCGTCGATCCGATCGCCCGCGAGCAGCACGGGATCTCCGGGCTCCGCGGCGAGGACGCGGGCAGCGACGGGACCGTCGTCGTCCCCCACGAGCACCTCGCGGTGGTGGTTCGCGACGAGCCGCGCCAGCCGGGGGTCGTGCGCCTTCCCGGCGCGTCGGGTGACGACGGCGGCCGCGCGCTCGGTCCCGCCCAGGACGGCCTGGTACGAGGCGTCGCGGGCCACGAGAGCGATCCGCAGGGCGAGGGGGATCTCGTCACCACGGCCGCGACGCAGCACGCCGGCTCCGTCCCACCGGTCCGTCAGGTGCGCGAGGGCGTCACCGACCACCGTGCCCAGGCCCAGGTGCTCCGCCATGTGCTGGGCCACCTCGCACAGCGCGAGCTGCTCACGTCGGTGCTGGGCGAGCGCCCGGGGCAGCCGCGCCCCCGCCTGCCCGAGGCCGACGACGGCGGGCGCGTCCGGTTCCGGCAGGGCGCGGAGCACGACCCGCATCTGCTCGAGCGTGCCTCCCCAGATCACGCCGATGATCGGCTCGGTCGGCCCGCCGAAGAGCGCGGCCTTCTCCGAGGCGTCCGCCGTGCAGCCCGCGAACAGCAGCAGGCTCAGGAAGTAGGCCTGCTTCCGTGTCGCGGGGTCGGCGTCGGCCAGGTCGCTCAGGCGCATCGCCGCGGCGGTGGCCTCGAGACCGTGGGCCCAGGGGAAGCCCAGGCCGAGGTCGGTGGCCAGGCAGAGGGCCGATGCGACCTCGGCGGCGCGCACCGGCTGCGCGGTGGCCGACGTGCCGTCGCCAGCCATGCACTCGACGCTATACCCGGTGCCGGGGCCACACCTGCACTTCGAGGTCTACCCCGACGTGGACTCGATCACCGACGCGGCCGAAGCCGTCGCCACCTCCCAGCTGGCGCTCCCGCAGGACGCCTGCGACGAGGTGTACGCGCTGACCGCCTACGCCGGGTCGGCCGAGAACCTGGCGGCCGTCGGCTCGCTGGACGACGACAACGTGTTCGGGGACGACGGCGGCGCGCTGCAGGTCGGCACGCTGACCGGCGGCGGCCAGGGTGGCGGACCGGGCGATGCGCCCGGCGGGATGCCCAGCGGTGGGCCTCCGGACGACGGCGGGACGGCAGCCTGAGGAATCAGATCGACCCGGTCCCGTCCCGTTCCTATGCTCGGCCGTATGGCATGCCGCATCAGTGAGCTGGTCCTCGACTGCACCGACCCCGAGCTGCTGGCCCGGTTCTGGTGCGACGTGCTCGGCTACGTCGAGCTCGACCGGGACGAGGGCGCGATCGAGATCGGCCCACCCGGAACCGGGTTCGGTGGGCTGCAGCCCACCCTCATCCTCAGCCCCGGCTCCGACCCGCGGGCCGCGAAGCTCCCGCTGCACATCGACGTGAACCCCGTCGACCGCGATCAGGAGGCCGAGCTGGAACGGTTGCTCGCGATCGGCGCCCGGCCCGCCGACGTCGGGCAGAGCGGCGACGAGCCGTGGCACGTCCTGGCCGACCCCGAGGGCAACGAGTTCTGCCTCCTGCGCAAGCGGCTCGAGCCCTGAGCGGGTTCCGGCTCCCGCGTGTGCTGACGGCAGGCGCTGACGCGCGCTCGTCGCCGGCTACTGCCTGGTCATGGTGCTGCGGTATCCCCCGCCGCCGGGGTAGACCCAGTCGCCGGTCATCGTCGCCCCACCGTCGGTGAACGTGCCGCGGAAGTACGCGGGACTTCCCTGCGCACCGGCCCAGATGGTGAGGGTGTCACCGTCGAGCTCGTAGACGTAGTCGAAGGTGTTCCCCGCGGAGTCGTAGAACCTGGAGGCGATCTCCTCACCGACCGGCTCCCCGAAGGGGTGCAGGTGGCCGATGACCTCGAACCCGTCGACGGCCCGGCCGTACTGCTCGAGCTCGACGTACTGGACGAGGAAGTACCCGCCGGGCATCCACTCGTACCGCACGGTGCCCTCCGCCTCGCCCGTCACCGTCCAGGTGCCGACGAGCCGGTTGAGCGCCCGGACGCGGTCGCTGGGCCGGGGGGCCTCCTCCTGCTCGTGTCCCGCGGCCTCGACAGTGCGGGTGGGGGTGTCCTCAGTCATGTCGTTCTCCTCGATCCGATCGGTGCGACCGCGGTGCGGGCCGCACTCACCGCTACCTCGGAACGGCTGCCGGGTCCTCGACACGTTCGCACCAGGAAGTCGCCGGGGATCTCGTGCCGACGGTGTCGAGAACGCGAGGTCGGCTCCGTGGTGTCGGTGAACGCCGTCCGACCGAGCGACGGCGCACCCGGAAAGGGGAGACCGTCATGACCACCCACGCCACCCCGCAGGCGACGCCAGGCATCGAAGCATCGACAGCCCGTCCGAGGACTCGCGGGCTGCTGACCGCCGCCGCGCTCGCCGGGCCGTTCTTCTACGTCTCGTCCGCAGCCCAGGCGCTGTCCCGAGACGGGTTCGACATCCGCGTCCACCCCCTCAGCCAGCTCGCCACCGGCGGACCCGGCTGGATCCAGCAGGTCTCCTTCGTGCTCGCGGGACTGGGCGTGATCGCCCTGGCGGTAGCTCACCGACGCCTCGTGACGACGGGTGCCGGCGCCCGGGTCGCACCGATCTTCCTCAGCGTCTTCGGTGCGGGCTTCGTCGTCGCCGGGTGCTTCCCGATGGACGCGCAGAACGGGTTCCCCATCGGTGCACCGGCGGGCGTCGTCGAGATGTCGTGGCACTCGGTCGTGCACACGACGGCGGCGGCGGTGTCGTTCGTCGCCCTCGCCGGCGCGTGCATCGCCCTGCTGGTGCGCTCGATCCGACGACGCCGGGTGGCGGCCTCGCTCGGCAACGGCCTGGTCGCGCTCGTGCTCCTGATGCCGATATCGCCCACGGAGTCGAGCATCCAGATCGCCGTCACGGGCCTCGTCGCGTTCGCCTGGATCACCGTGTCCGCGCTGAGCCTGCGCCGTCTGGCCGGACGCGCCCTAGCCTGAGGCCGAGATCCCGGCCGAGAGGAGTGCACTCGTGAAGTTCCTGGTGCTGAGCTACACCCCCGCCGTGTCGTGGGACGCCGAGACCGCCGACGTGCCGAGCCCCGAGGCTCTGGACGCGTTCGCGGCCTACCAGAAGTTCGAGGCCGAGCTCCGCGAGACCGGGGAGTTCGTGCTGAGCGAGGGCCTGGGCCATCCCGCCGTCTCCACGACCGTGCGCAGGAGCGCGACGGGTGTCGTCGCCACCGACGGCCCCTTCGCCGAGCTGAAGGAGGTGCTCGCGAGCTTCGCGATCATCGACGTCTCGGGCCTCGAACGCGCTCGCGACATCGTCGCCCGGATGGTCGACGTGCTCGGCGAGCCGATGGAGATCCGGCCGATCATGGGCGACGACTTCGCCTGATGCCACCCCCGACGGACGACACCGGAGGGCCCCCGCCCCGGCGCCTCGAGCACGTGCTGCGCAGCGAGACACCGCACGTGCTCGGAGCGTTGGTGCGTCGCTTCGGCCGGTTCGAGCTCGCCGAGGACGCCGTGCAGGAGGCGCTGATCGTCGCCAGCACGCAGTGGCCCGCCAAGGGCGTTCCGGAGGACCCGCGCAGCTGGCTGATCCGGGTGGGCTACCGCAAGATGATCGACCTCCTGCGCTCGGAACAGGCTGCGCACCGTCGTGAGCAGGACGCCGCGCGCGCCGACCCGGTCCTGGTCGATCCGGCCCGGCCGGGACCCGCTGTCGTCGACCACGACGACAGCCTGCGACTGCTGCTGCTCTGCTGTCACCCGGCGCTCAGCGAGGTGTCGCAGGTCGCGCTCACCCTGCGTGCGGTCGGCGGGCTCACCACCGCAGAGATCGCGCACGCCTACGGCACGACCGAGGCCACGATGGGCACCCGGATCAGCCGCGCCAAGCAGACCCTCAGGAAGGCCGGCGCCCGCTTCGAGCTTCGCGACGAGGACGACGTCGCCGGGCGCGTCTCGACCGTGATGCGCGTCCTCTACCTGATCTTCAACGAGGGCTACACCGCCACCGGCGGCGACCGTCTCACCCGCACGGACCTCACGACGGAGGCGATCCGGCTCGCACGGATGCTCCACGACCTGTTGCCGGCGGACACCGAGGCATCCGGCCTGCTCGCCCTCATGCTGCTGACGGACGCGCGCCACGCTGCCCGCACCGATCCCGACGCAGAGCTCGTGGTGCTTCCCGAGCAGGACCGCACCCGGTGGGACGAGGGCATGCTCACCGAAGGGCTGGAGCTCATCGAGAGGGCATGGGCTCACGAGCGCGTCGGGCCCTATCAGCTCCAGGCGGCCGTCGCCGCCACCCACGTCCAGGCGCGCACCGCCGCGGAGACCGACTGGCCGCAGATCGCGGCGCTGTACCTGTGGCTCGAACGGCTGCAACCCACCGCGCCGGTCCGGCTCAGCCGCACCGTCGCCGTGGCGCACGCCTTCGGACCACGCCGGGGGCTCGCTCTGCTCGAACAGCTCGACCGTGACCACCGGCTCTCCGAGGACCCTCTGGTCGCCCAGCGCGCCCACGCCGTCCGCGCGCACCTCCTCGACCAGCTCGGCGAGCACGACCGGGCCGTCGAGGAGTTCCGTGCCGCTGGAGCACTCACCGACAACGAGACCGAACGCCGCTACCTATGCCGTCGCAGCCGGCGGCCCGCGCCCGAGGGTTGACGGTCACGTGCTCGGCCGCCGGGACCCTGCTCGCCGAAGGCAGTGACTCCCGTCCCCGAGCCGGGGCGGCCTGTCTATGCTCGCGCCCATGGCACTGGAATGGGAGCAGATCATCGTCGACTCGTTCGACCCCATCGCCTTGGGGCGCTGGTGGGCCGAGGCTCTCGACTGGGTAGTGGTCGACGAGACCGAGGAGATCATCGAGATCCGGCCGGAGCAGGACCAGGTGCCCGGGCTGCTCTTCGTCCCGGTGCCGGAGGGCAAGACATCGAAGAACCGGCTCCACCCCGACTTCCGCCCCGACGACCAGGCGGCCGAGGTCGCGCGGCTGCTCTCCCTCGGTGCCCGGCGCGCCGATACCGTGCTGGACGAGCAGCACTGGGTCACTCTCCTCGACCCGGAGGGCAACGAATTCTGTGTCCTGGGTGAGCGCAAGAGCTGAGCCGTGCGCACCGGACGGGACACCGCGGCCGGACCGGCCACCAGGGCCGGCCGCACTCGCCCCCTGCGCGAACCGCCCAGAAACGACGAGCCTCCAACCTGCTGCCGTCGCCCGAAGTCGGATCCTGCCGCCGGTCAAACTCGGAATCTGCCGATCCGCTCGGACCTTACGGCCACCCACATCCTCGAAGTTCACCCGCGGACACGGACTCACAGTCACGGTGGCGGACACCGCGCTCGGGGCAGACCTGACCCGCCCTGGCCAGCAACTGCGGTGCCGCCGGGATGACTGAGCCCTGGCAAGCCACGCTCAGCGAACCACCGGACGACCGGCCGATGGGCTACACCACCCGCTCAGCGCCGAACCCGCACCGAGGACCACCCGGCAAAGCCGCCGCGACCCGCCACACCCCGACCACCTGACACCCACCGGCACCCGCACCCACCCAGCACGCCCCACACCGGGCCACAGCGCCTGCAGCAGTCCCATCACCGCGGACCGCCGGGCCAGGACGTCACCGCCAGCACCACCTGAGAATCCCGTCCCCAACGCCTTCACCATCGGTCCCAGCGCGCCCAGAACATGCCCTGAACTGCCCAGTCATCCCATCAGTCACCGGCAGAGCCACACGCACGCCTCTGACGACGTCGTCACGGCACCCACCAACGCAGAAAGTCCCGGCCAGGAGAACCTGACCGGGACTTTCCGAAGGTGTTCCGGCCCTGAAGCCGAAACCCTCCTCACGTCACGTGCGCGAGGGGGGAGTTGAACCCCCACGCCCTCTCGGGCACACGGACCTGAACCGTGCGCGTCTGCCTATTCCGCCACTCGCGCGTGCCGTAGGAGATTAGCACGCAGGCGCCCCCGGATCCCAACCCGATACGGGCCGCCCGGCCGCGACGTCCGTCACACCGCAGGCCAGGTCGCTCCCCGTGATCCCCCCGTGACCTGGAGCGCCACGTCTGCGCGAGGGATTCGCACGAAATCCACAGGTTCGTGGGCGCGGGTGGTGCGCCGCTGCCTACGATCTGGATAGTCTGCCCGCGACAGGCACGGGCGACGGGAGGAGGTGGCATGGGAGCGTTGGATCGCTTCGAGAAGAGCGTCGAGCGACTGATGAACAACGCGTTCGCCAAGGTCGGGCGCGGCGGCGAGGTCAAGGCGGTGGAGCTGGCGAGCCGGCTGCGGCGCGAGATCGACGACCGTGCCGCCGTCGTCGGTCACGACCGGACGGTGGCGCCGAACGAGTTCACGATCGAGCTCTCGCCCGCCGACTTCGAGCAGGTGCAGTCGTGGGGTGCCGAGACGCTCGCCGACGAGCTCGCCACGAACCTCACCGAGTACGCCGCCTCGCAGCACTACGCGTTCGTCGGTCCCGTCAGCGTGTCCTTCGAGGAGCACTCCGAGCTCACCGGCGGCCGGTTCCAGCTGCGGTCGGCCACGGTGCGCGGCAACGTCGCCCCGGCTACCAACCCGGCGCCGAGCACGCGGCACCCGCTCATCGACATCGACGGCCAGCGCTACCTGCTCACCGGCCCGGTCACGGTCATCGGCCGCGACGGCGAGGCCGACATCGTCGTCGACGACCCGGGCGTCTCCCGCCGCCACCTGGAGATCCGCGTGTCCCCCGAGGGGGTCGTCGCCACGGACCTCGGCTCCACCAACGGGTTGTTCGTCGAGGGCCACCAGGTCCCGGCGGCCACGCTGCTGGACGGCAACACCCTGACCATCGGCCGGACGCGCATCATGTTCTGGACCGGTTCGTCCGCCGGCCGATCGACCGAGGACTGGTGATCGACCGAGGATGAGCGAGCTCACGTTCACCCTGCTGCGGCTGGGCTACCTGGTGCTGCTCTGGGTGTTCGTGCTCTCCGCGATCGCCGTGCTGCGGCGGGACATGGCGCCCCGAGGCGCTCCCCGCGCGCGCAGCAAGCGGTCCGACGACGGCGCTGCGGCGCCCGCGTCGCCGGTCGCCTCGGCGGGGACCCCGGCGTCACCGCGGCGCTCCGGTCCGACCAGGCTCGTGGTGACGTCCGGCCCGCTGACGGGTTCGACGCTGCCGCTGTCGACGTCGTCGATCCTCATCGGCCGCGCGCCGAGCTGCACGCTCGTGCTGGACGACGACTACTCGTCCTCGCGGCACGCCCGCATCTTCCCCCAGGGTGACCAGTGGTACGTCGAGGACCTGGGCTCGACGAACGGCACCTACATCGGCGACCAGAAGCTCACCGGGCCGACCCGTCTGTCACCGGGCGTCGGCGTCCAGATCGGCCGTTCCGTCGTCGAGCTGCAGGGGTGAGCGCGTGACCCTCGCCCTGCGGTACGCCGCACGGTCCGACGTCGGGCTCGTGCGCAACGACAACCAGGACTCCGCCTACGCCGGACCCAACCTCCTGGTCGTGGCCGACGGCATGGGCGGCCACGCCGGCGGGGACATCGCCTCGAGCCTCGCGATCGCGGCCCTGGCGCCTCTGGACTCCACCGAGCACGGGCCGGAGGAGGCGCTGGCCGACCTCGAGCACACCGTCGAGCAGGCCCGCCAGGACCTGGTGCACGCCTCGGAGGTCGACCCGGAGCTGTCCGGGATGGGCACCACCGTCACCGCGCTGCTGCGGTCGGGCAACACGCTGGCCATGGCCCACCTGGGCGACTCCCGTGCCTACCTGCTGCGGGACGGCTCGCTCAACCAGGTCACCATCGATCACACGTTCGTCCAGCACCTGGTCGACACGGGCCGCATCTCGCCGGACGAGGCCGAGACCCATCCGCAGCGCAACGTCGTCATGCGTGTGCTGGGGGACTTCGACGTCGACCTGACACCCGACATGTCGGTCCGCGAGGCCCGGGCGGGCGACCGCTGGCTCCTCTGCTCGGACGGCCTGTCGGGGTTCGTCCCCATCGACCAGATCACGCAGGTCCTCGCCGAGTGCGAGTCGCCGGAGGAGGCCGCGGACCTGCTCATCACGCTGGCCATGACCTCGGCCAGCACCGACAACATCACCGTCGTGGTGGCCGACGTCGTCGACTCCGAGACCGAGCCCTCGACCGTCAGCCAGGTCGTGGGCGCCGCGGCCGACGGCACGCGGGCGGAGCTGACCCGGCACGACGACGGCGCCGGTGGCGCCGGCGCCGTCGAGGCCCCGGGTGACGGCGGGGACGACGAGGAGGAGGACGACGACGTCCGGCCCAGCCCGCGCCGTCGGCCCTGGATCGGCATGATCGTCACCGTCCTGGTGCTGGCCGCCGTCGGGTTCGGCGGCTGGTGGGCCTATGGCTGGACGCAGGAACAGTTCTACGTCGGCGTCGCCGACGGTCAGGTGGCCGTCTTCCAGGGCATCCCCCAGGACGCCGGCCCTCTGACGCTGTCGCACCCCGTCGAGCTCACCGGGACGCCGGTCGACGAGCTGCCCGCCTACTGGACCGAGCGGCTGGACGGCACGATCCGGGCGTCCTCCCTCGACGAGGCGGTCGAGCGGGCGGACCGGCTCATCGACGAGGCGCTGCCGACGCCGACGCCCACCCCGTCACCGAGCGCCAGCGCCTCGCCGAGCCCGTCGCCGAGCCCCAGCCCCAGCCCCACCAAGAAGTCAGGTGCCGGCGGCGGCAACGGAGGCTCCGGGAACGGGGGTGCGCGGGCGTGACCACCGACAGCCCCACGGTCACGCCGCGCCAGCGGCGGCCGCTGCGCCTCGCCGAGGTCTTCCTGCTGATCCTCGCGCTGGGCGGCGGCGTGGGCGGCTACGCCATGGTCGGCCTGTCCATCCGGGGCGAGCTGCCCGAGAGCTTCTGGTGGCGCGCCGGCCTGCTCGCGCTGACCGCCCTCGTGGCCCACGTCGTGCTGCGGCTGCGCGCGCCGTGGTCCGACCAGGTGATCCTGCCCGCGGTGGTGCTGCTCAACGGCATCGGGCTGTCGATGATCTGGCGCCTGGAGATCTCCGACGCGCCCGGGATGAGCGTGGCCGATGCGGCCGGCAACATGCAGGCATCGCTGCTCGGCGCCGTCGTCGCGTTCACGATGCTGTGGATCCTGCGGGACCACCGGTGGCTGCGCCACTACACCTACATCGCCATGCTGGTGGGCCTGCTGCTGATCGCGCTCCCGCTGATCCCCGGCCTGGGCGAGGAGATCAACGGCGCGCGCATCTGGATCTCCGTCGGCGGCTTCTCCCTGCAGCCGGCGGAGTTCGCGAAGATCGCCTTCGCCGTGTTCTTCGCCGGCTACCTCGTGGTCAACCGCGACACCCTCGCGCTGGCCGGCCCCAAGGTGCTCGGGCTGCACCTGCCCCGGCTGCGCGACCTCGGACCGATCCTCGTGGTCTGGGCGGCGTCCCTCATGGTGCTGGTCTTCCAGCGCGACCTCGGTACCTCGCTGCTGTTCTTCGGCCTGTTCGTCGCGATGCTCTACCAGGCCACCGCCCGCTCGAGCTGGATCGTGCTCGGCCTGACGCTCTTCGGGGTCGGCGCGGTCGCGGCAGCACGGCTCTTCCCGCACGTCGGGGCACGCGTCGACGTCTGGCTGCACCCGTTCGACGACAGCTTCTACGACCGGGAGATCGGCGGCTCCTACCAGCTCGTGCAGGGCCAGTTCTCGATGGCCAACGGCGGCCTGTTCGGCACCGGCTGGGGTGAGGGCCGCCCGTTCCAGATCCCCTACGCCTACTCCGACTTCATCTACGCCGCCCTCGGCGAGGAGCTGGGGCTGACGGGCCTGGCGGCGATCCTGCTGACCTACCTGCTCATCGTGCAGCGGGGCCTCAAGACGGCCGTGACGGTCCGCGACGGGTTCGGCAAGCTCCTGGCCGGCGGTCTCGCGTTCGTCATGGCCCTGCAGATCTTCGTCGTCGTCGGCGGCATCACGCGGATCATCCCGCTGACCGGGCTCACCCTGCCGTTCATGGCGCAGGGTGGTTCGTCCCTGCTGGCCAACTGGATCGTGGTCGCGCTCCTGCTGCGCATCTCCGACAGCGCCCGCAGGCCCTCCGACCTGCCCGTGCGCGGACAGATCTCGGCAGGCAGGGCGGACCCGGAACCGATACTCGTCGGAGCAGGGGGCGACGGCGGGACGACGGCGCAGGGCAGCGGCCCCGCGGGCACACCGGCGGCCGGGGTGCCGGCGTCGTCCCTGCCCCGGCGCAGTGTCGCGGAGCGTGACGTCCCCGCCGGAGCGGAGCTCGCCGACGCGTCCCGCGCGGCCGAGACCGAGCAGATCGACCACCCCGACGACGACCCCGAGAGGGGAGGTGAGCAGCGGTGAACACCACCACCCGACGCCTCGCCTCCATCGTCATGGCGATGTTCCTCGCGTTGCTCGTCTCGACCACGTGGATCCAGTACTTCTCCGCGGACAAGCTCAACAGCGACCCCCGCAACGCCCGCTCGCTGTACGCCCAGTTCGGCACCGACCGCGGGCCGATCGTGGTCGGCGGTGACGCCGTCGCCGACTCCGTCCCGGCCGACGACGAGTGGAACTACCAGCGCACGTACTCCGACGGGCCGCTCTACGCCCCTCTGACGGGGTTCTACTCCCTGGTCAGCGGCACCTCCGGCGTCGAGCAGGCCGAGAACGACTTCCTCGCGGGATCCGCCGACGCGCTGTGGGTGGACCGCCTGCAGAACCTGCTCACGGGGGCCGACCCGCAGGGCTCCTCCGTGGAGCTGACGATCGACCCGGCCGCGCAGCAGGCCGCGTGGGACGCGCTCGGCGACCAGCGGGGCGCCGTCGTCGCGCTCGAACCGTCGACGGGCAAGGTCCTCGCGATGGTCTCGAAGCCCACGTTCGACCCGAACGACCTCGCCACGCACAACACGAAGAAGGCGAACGACGCCTACGTGGAGCTGCTCAACGACGACGACGACCCGCTGATCAGCCGGGCGACCAATCAGATCTACCCGCCCGGGTCGACGTTCAAGCTGGTGACCGCAGCCGCCGCGCTCGAGAGCGGTGACTACGACGAGAACACGGTCATCGACGCGCCCGTGACGTACACGCTGCCGGGGACCACCACCGACCTGCCGAACTACGGCGGGGAGGCGTGCTCGCCGACGGGGGAGCAGAGCCTCGCGGACGCCCTGCGCATCTCCTGCAACACCGCGTTCGCCAAGCTCGGGGTCGACCTCGGCGCCGACGCCCTGGCGGACCAGGCGGCGGCCTTCGGGTTCGGGCAGAGCTACGACGTCCCGTTCGCCACGGCCACGAGCGTGTTCCCCGACCCCGACTCGCTCTCGCCGGACCAGGTGGCGCAGTCCGCCATCGGCCAGTACGACGACAGGGTGACCCCGTTGCAGGTGGCGATGGTCTCCGCCGCCATCGCCAACGACGGCGAGGTCATGCAGCCGTTCTCCGTCGGCGCCATCCGCGACCCGGAGCTCGAGGTCGTCTCGCAGACCCGCGAGTCGGCGCTGGGCCGGGCGATCTCCACCGACACCGCCTCCCAGCTCACCGACATGATGGTCGGCGTCGTCGAGAGCGGCTCGGGCACGTCGGCGCAGATCTCCGGGGTGACCGTGGCCGGCAAGACGGGCACCGCCCAGACCGTCCCGGACGTCCCGCCGCACGCCTGGTTCACCGGGTTCGCCCCCGCGGACGACCCCCAGGTGGCGGTCGCCGTCTTCGTCGAGCAGGGCGGGTCCATGGGTTCGGAGGCGACCGGTGGGCGCGTCGCCGCCCCGATCGCCAAGGCGGTCATCGAGGCGGTGCTGAACGGATGAGGCCGGCGACCGGACTGTCCCTGGGGGACCGCTACCGCCTGACCCGGCGGATCGCGATCGGCGGCATGGGCGAGGTGTGGGTGGCCGACGACGGCTACCTGGGCCGCGACGTCGCCGTCAAGGTGCTCCGCGAGGAGTACACCGGCAACGAGGACTTCCTGCGCCGGCTGCGGACCGAGGCCCGCAACAGCGCGGCGCTGTCGCACCCCAACATCGCGCAGATGTACGACTACGGCGAGCAGGACGGCGCCGGGTTCCTCGTCATGGAGCTCGTGCTCGGTGAGCCGCTGTCCGACCTGCTCGAGCGCGAGCCGGTCGTGGCGCCGCGCAAGCTGCTGCCGATCCTCGCCGAGACGGCGCGCGGGCTGCACCACGCGCACGTCGCGAAGGTGGTGCACCGCGACGTCAAGCCGGGCAACATCCTGCTGGAGCACGACGGCGGCGTGAAGATCACCGACTTCGGGGTGTCGCTCGCCGCCAACCAGGCCACGATGACCGCGACGGGCATGGTCATGGGCACCGCCCAGTACCTGTCGCCCGAGCAGGCCGTGGGCCAGGCCGCCACCGCGGCGTCGGACCTCTACGCGCTCGGGATCGTGGCCTACGAGGCGACGGCGGGCAAGCGCCCGTTCACGGGGTCCACCCCGGTGGACATCGCCGTCGCCCACGTCAACAACGCCGTGCCGCCGCTGCCGTCGTCCGTCCACCCCGGGCTCGTCGACGTCGTCATGCGCATGCTCGCCAAGGACCCGGGCAAGCGCCCGGCGTCCGCGGCCGTGCTGGCCGACGAGCTCGAGGCGCTCGCCCACGAGATCGCCGAGGACCCGCTCGGTGCGCGGTCCCGCGCGGCGCGCCGTGCTGCCCGCAGCGGCCGGCCGGCACCCGTGCGGCACGCCCGGTCCGACGCCGACCGCCCGGTCCGCACGGTGACCGCCCCCGGCGCGGGGGCCGAGCAGGGCGCGCGACCCGAGCACGAGGGGCGGCACGCCCCCGCGAGCCGCCGCGACGCACCGGCGACGCCGTCAGCACCGCCGCCCGTCCCCGCGGCCACCCGGGACGCGGCCCGCCAGCAGGACGCGGCCCGCACCTACCCGGCGCGGCGTGACCTGCGTGCCGGCGGCACGCCGCGTCAGACGCCGGTGCAGGGTGAGGTCCGGACCCGGTCCGGCAGCCGCGGCGGGCCCCAACGGTCCTCGACGACCACGGGCCAGCGCGTCGGTCCCCTGCGGCGGCTCTCCTGGCCCTTGCTGGCCCTGCTCGGCCTGCTCGCGGTCCTGCTCGTGGCCACCCTGGTGAGTGCGTTGTCCGGTGGGGACGGCGAGGCTGCGGCAGCAGCGTTCTTGCTGCCCGTCGGCGCTCTGACGACACGGCCTGCAGCGTTGCGGGCGATGACCGTGCCCGACTCTGGGATGATGCACCCAGACCCGTCGCGCTCCTCGAGCGCGACCACGACCGAGAAGGACGACTGAGTGGTGGAGAACACGCCCCGAGTACTCGCGGGCCGGTACGAGGTCGGTGAGCTCATCGGCCGCGGCGGCATGGCCGAGGTGCACATCGGCCACGACGCACGCCTCGGCCGCACGGTCGCGATCAAGGTGCTGCGCTCGGACCTGGCGCGCGACCCGTCCTTCCTGGCCCGGTTCCGTCGCGAGGCGCAGTCCGCCGCCGCGCTGAACCATCCGGCGATCGTCGCGGTGTACGACACCGGCGAGGACACGGCCACCGACGTCACCGGCCAGCAGGCCCACATCCCGTTCATCGTCATGGAGTACGTCGAGGGCCACACGGTCCGCGACATCCTGGCGGACGGCGCGGCGGTCCCCATCGAGGAGGCCGCGGAGATCACCGCCGGCATCCTCAGTGCTCTCGAGTACTCCCACCACGCCGGCATCGTGCACCGCGACATCAAGCCGGCCAACGTCATGATCACCCCCACCGGTGCCGTCAAGGTCATGGACTTCGGCATCGCCCGGGCCGTCGCCGACTCCGCCGCGACCATGACGCAGGGCCAGGCCGTGATCGGCACGGCCCAGTACCTCTCCCCGGAGCAGGCGCGCGGCGAGCAGGTGGACGCCCGCAGCGACCTGTACTCCACGGGGTGCGTGCTGTTCGAGCTCCTCACCGGCCGGCCCCCCTTCGTCGGGGACTCCCCGGTGGCGCTGGCGTACCAGCACGTCGGCCAGGAACCCCAGCGACCCAGCGAGATCGCCAGCGACGTGCCCGAGGTCTTCGACCGCATCGTCCTCAAGGCGCTGACCAAGGACCGCGACCAGCGGTACTCCTCGGCCGCCGAGTTCCGCTCCGACCTGGAGGCCGCCATGCGCGGCGGCCACGTGGGTGCGCCGGCGATCGGTGCGCTCGCCGCGGGAGCCGGCGCCGGGTACGCCGCGACGCAGGTGCTCGGCGACCCGACATCCACCCAGGTCATGGACCAGTCCCCGTGGGGCGCCACCGGGCTGCCCGCCGACCAGACCGCGGTGGGGGCGCCGCCGCCCGAGGAGGAGGAGACCAGCCGCAAGGGGCTGATGTGGACCCTCATCGTCCTGGGCGTGCTCGCGCTGGCGGCCATCCTGTTCTTCTGGCTGCGGCCCGACCCCGGTCCCGAGATGGTCGCGGTCCCCGAGCTCACGGCGGACATGTCACCGACGGAGGCCGAACGTGCTCTGGAGGGCGCCGGGTTGGTCTTCTCGCAGCGGGTGGACGAGGAGTCCGAGGAACCGGAGAACACCTTGACGCGCTCCGACCCCGCCTCGGGAGAGAGCGTCGAGGTCGGCTCGCAGGTGGCCGTCTTCTTCTCCGGCGGGCCGCAGACGTTCGCGATGCCGGACGTGACCGGGATGAGCCAGAGCGAGGCCGAGGCGCAGATCGAGGACGCCGACCTCGTCGTCGGCGAGGTGTCCCAGGAGGCCAGTCCCGACGCCGACCAGGGGGAGGTGACCGCTACCGACCCGAGCCCGGGCCAGGCGGTGAACCCCGGTGACAGCGTGAACCTCACGGTGGCCAGCGGCCAGGTGAACCTGCCCAACCTCATCGGCATGTCCCGGGACGAGGCCGAGCAGACCCTGGACGATCTCAACCTCGACAGCAGCTTCGAGTCCACACCGGTGGACGACCCGAACGACGTCGGGCTCGTCGTGAACCAGTCGCCCCAGGAGGGCTCCGTCACCCAGGACACCCGCGTGACCGTGACGATCGGTGAGGAGCCGGAGGCCGAGAAGGTCCAGGTGCCGAACGTCGTCGGCATGAGCGCCGACGACGCCGAGGCGGCGCTCGGCAGCCAGGCCAACCTGCAGTCCCGCCAGACCACGGCGTCCTCGCCCGACTACTGCCCGGGCTACGTGTCCGCGCAGGACCCGGTGGCGGGCACCGAGGTGGAGGTGGGTGACGAGATCACCATCACCGTCTCGACCGGTGCCGACGGGCAGAACTGCACCGGCGGAGCCACCCCGGAGCCGGCCGACGACTCCGGGAACGACCAGGGCGACGACTCGCCGCCGGCCGACGACAACCCCGGCAACGGCTGACCCGGAGCGCGGGACCCGACGGCGGGTCCCGCGCCCGGTCCGGGCTCAGGCCGTGTGGACGAGCGGTGCCATCCCCGCCGACCGCTCGACCGCACCGTCGTCGCCGCACACGGAGAGCCAGTTCGCCAGCAGCCGGTGCCCGCCCTCGGTGAGCACGGACTCCGGGTGGAACTGGACCCCGTGCAGCGGCAGGTCGCGGTGCTGGACACCCATGACGATCCCGCCGGCCGTGGTGCACGTGACCTCGAGCTCGGCCGGCACGGTCTGCGGCTCCACGGCGAGCGAGTGGTAGCGCGTCGCGATGAAGGGGGTGCCGAGCCCTTCGAGGACCCCGGTGCCGTGGTGCTGCACCCGGCTCGTCTTGCCGTGCATCAGCTCGGGCGCGTGGCTGACGGTCGCACCGTAGACCTCGGCGAGTGCCTGGTGGCCCAGGCAGACCCCGAGCATCGGCGTGGCCGACCGGGCGCAGGCGCGGATGACGTCCTCCGACGACCCCGCCTCCTGAGGCGTGCCGGGACCCGGCGAGACGAGCACGCCGTCGTACGCCGTGCCGTCCTCGTGCCGGAAGCGACCCTCGGCGTCCGGATCGGGGACGGCGTCGTTGCGCACCACGGTGGTGGAGGCCCCGAGCTGGTCGAGGTAGCCGACGATCGTGTAGACGAAGGAGTCGTAGTTGTCCACGACGAGGATGGAGGTCATGGTGCGTGCGCCTCGACGGTGTTGTCGTTGATGGGGACGTAGTCGGAGAACCAGGGGTAGACCCATTCGAAGCACGCCCACACGGCGGCCACGAAGAGGACGAGCACGAGCAGCACCCGGACCCAGACCGGACCGGGCAGCGCGCGCCACAGCAGGCCGTACATCATCTCACCCCCGTCAGGTCCTGGTCGCCCGCCGCCTGGATCTCCACGCCGGCGTCGAGCAGCTCGGCGGGGGTGCCCTCGTCGACGGGCGCCCAGTAGTCGAGCTCCCCGTGCACGATGTAACGCTGTGCCGCCGAGTACATGGGGTGGCAGGCCGTCATGGTCATGAGCCGCTGCGTCAGCTCGGGCACGGGCGCGCCCGGCTCCAGGCCGGGGACCGGGGAGACGACCTCGACCTGGTTCGGGTAGACGATCTCGTGCTCGGTGACGCGGTACACGTACCAGGTCTTGGCGGTGCGGACCACCAGCGGGTCACCCTCGGTCAGGTCGGCCACCAGGTGGTACGGCTTGCCGTAGGTGGTCCGGTGCCCCGCGGTGGCGAAGTTGCCGAGGTCGCCGGGCATCGCCGTGCCGGGGTAGTGCCCGATCCCGAGCCGGTCCAGGATCGTCGCCTTGTCGATCCCCTGGGCGATCGGCGACACGTAGTCCGCCCCCCAGCGGGGCACGTAGAGCTGGCCGAACACCGTGCCCTCGGCGGGCTCGTCCATGACGGGCGGCTTCCCGCGGTGCTCCGAGGCGACGGCGGGGCCCTCGTCGGCCTCGACCTTCGGCGGGTCCGGCCACTCGAGCTCGGCGAGCACCTGGGTGTGGATCCGTTCGGCCTGCACGTCGGTCCACCACAGCTGCCACACCACGAACAGCCCGAGGAACACCCCGGCGGTGATGAGCAGCTCGCCCACCACCCCCACGATCGACCCGAAGACCCCTCCGGGCCGGCGACCCCTGGCGTGCCTCACGAGAACACGTCCGTGCCGTCGGGCACCTCGGCGAACTCCAGCCCTTCGCCGCCGGCGTACGCGGGCATCTCCACCGCGTCGAGCTCCGCCACCTCGTAACCCAGCGCGACACGCTCCACGTACTGGAGGTAGACCCCCACCCCGGGCGAGGCGTCCAACGCGATCTGCAGACGGGTCGGGTCTCCGATGACCTGGACGACGTAGGGCGGGGAGAACACCTTGCCGTGCAGCAGCAGGATGTTCCCGGAGCAGCGGAACGCACTCGTGGACGTCACGCGCTCGCCCTGCAGGGTCATCGCCTCGGCGCCCCCGGCCCACAGGGCGTTGATGACGTGCTGCAGGTCCTGCTGGTGCACCACGAGGTCGTCGGCCGTGAACCCGGGGATCGACAGCGACGACGACGGCGCGTCGTCGAGCGACACGCTCAGGCCCGGACCGGAGACGGGCCAGGCTCCGGACACGACGGCCTCGCGCTGCCGCAGCTCGGGCTCCCGCGCGGGGACGTCCACGTCGACGGTCTCGCTCAGCCGGGAGATCTCCTCGTCCAGCTCGGTCGACTGCTCGGAGAGCTCTTCGACCCGGTCGGACTCGTCGGCGACGACCGAGGCCAGGTCCTCGGCGTGCCGGGTGTCGTCGTCGGGAGCGAGCTGGGCGCTGACCGTGAAGAGCACGCCGGAGATCGCGAGGACGCCGCAGACGGCGATCCCGGAGCGGATCCGAGGCGACATCCCGCGCCCTCCTTGCGTCGTCGTGCCCGAACGGGCGCTGCTTCCCACTACGCTAGACGACGAACCGTCGTCGGCGTGCAGGGACCCAGCCCCTGGACGTCGCACCATCCTGACAGGAGCCAGTCGTGTCCGAGAAGTCGCCGAACCCCGGGAAGAAGAAGGGCGACGCCGCCGCGCCCGCCGTCCCCCAGAAGCCCTCGGCCAACCCCCGCTGGCTCGTGCCCACCATGCTGACGCTCATGCTCGTGGGCCTGGCGTGGATCGTCATCTACTACCTGACGAGCCAGAACCTCGGGCTGCCGGTCCCCGCGCTGGAGAACTGGAACCTGCTGGTCGGGTTCGTGCTGATCATCGCCGGGTTCTCGCTGACCACACGGTGGAAGTGACGGCTGTACAAGTTGCACGGGTGTGATTCCACACCTGTGTACATCCCTGGGGACAACTCGTCCGGCGTTCCCCCGGCCCGCTCTCAGAACAGTCCCAGCGACGGGACCGTCGAGTACTTCCACACGGTCAGGGCGACGAGGACGAGGCCGACGAGAACGGGCAGCGCCCACCCGACGAGGCGCTGCCTCTCACGGGGGGCGACCGCGTAGCCGGCCCCGATCGCCAGACCCACGACGAGCCCGCCCACGTGCGCCTCCCAGGCGATGTTGTCCACGAACAGCGGCAGCGCCATGTTGATGGCGATGAGCGCGACGATCTGCCCGGCGTTGCGTCCGAGCCGTCGCAGCACGGGGATGATCGCGCCGAACAGACCGAACACGGCGCCCGAGGCTCCGACAGCGGCCGTTCGCCAGCTCGGCCCCAGAGGATCCGCGAGGAGCAGGACCCCGACCGAACCGCCGACGGCGGCCAGCAGGTAGAGCGCGACGAAGCGTCCTCGCCCGAACGCCTGCTCGAGGAACGGGCCCACCAGCCAGAGCGCGTACATGTTGAACAGGATGTGCAGCGGGCTGGTCGAGTGCAGGAACGCCGTCGTGAGGAACCGATACGGGTCCTCCTGCCCTCCGGCAGGCCAGAACTCCCACATGGTGGTCCAGGTGCCGTTGATGCCGCCGGTGGCGAGCTGGAGCACCCAGCTCACGGCACACAGCCCGATGATCGTCAGCGTGACCACGGGACGCCCGCCCCGCACGGTGGCACCGAACACGGTCCGGCCGCTGCGGACCTGCTTCGCGGACTGCGCCACGCAGTCGACGCACTGGATACCCACCGCCGCCGGGCGCTGGCACTCCGGGCACGCGGGGCGCCCGCAGCGCTGGCAGCGCACGTAGGACACCCGGTCCGGGTGCCGGGGGCACACCGGGGGAGCAGCGCCCGACGGCGGGTCGGACTGAGGGGTGCTGATGGCTCGGCCCTCCGAGGGGTCGGGTCGGGTCAGTCCTCGACGGTGACCGAGTTGATGACGATGTCCTCGACCGGTCGGTCGCCGGGGCGCGTCGCCGTGGTCCCGATGGCGTCGACGATCGCGCGGGAGTCGTCGTCGGCCACCTTGCCGAAGATCGTGTGCTTGCCGTTCAGCCACGGGGTCTCACCGGTGGTGATGAAGAACTGCGAGCCGTTGGTGCCCTCGACCGCGCCCGTGACGGGGTTGCGACGCTTGCCCGCGTTGGCCATCGCCAGCAGGTACTTCTGGTCGAACACGAGCTCCGGGTGGATCTCGTCGTCGAACATGTAGCCCGGACCGCCGGTGCCGGTACCCAGCGGGTCGCCGCCCTGGATCATGAAGTTGTCGATCACGCGGTGGAAGATCACGCCGTCGTACAGGGGGTCGGTGCGCTCGGCGCCCGTGCGCGGGTCGGTCCAGGCGGTGGTGCCCCGGGCCAGCCCCACGAAGTTGGCGACCGTCTTGGGCGCGTGGTTCGGCAAGAGCTCGATGCGGATGTCACCGGCAGAGGTGTGGAGGGTTGCGAACATGGCTCCATCTTCTCACCACCACCATGAGGGCACGTCATCGGGCGTGTGACGGTGCATTCTCGGGCCGCCGGTGGCAGAGTGGTGCCATGGTGCAGACCCCGAAGATCGACTCCGCCAAGGTCAAGGACTCCGCTGCGGACGTCGCGGCCGCGCTGGTCGGTGCGGGCTCCCGCGCCGCCGACGGTGCCCGTGACGCCGCAGGTCAGGCCAAGGACTGGGCGGGCCCACGCGTCGACAGCTTCGTCGAGTGGCTCCGCCCGCGCGCCGAGAAGGCGTGGCAGGACAGCGTCCAGGCTGCCGCCCCCCGCGTCGAGGAGGCGGCAGGCAAGGCCGGCCCCTACATCGACACCGCGCACGACAAGATCGTGGACGAGTACCTGCCCAAGCTCGTCCTCGCGTTCAACGCGGCGGCGGAGCGCGCGTCGCTCACCGCCGACGAGGCCGCCAAGAGGGCAGGGAAGGCGGCGAAGGCCGCCGAGAAGGCCGCACGCAAGGCGCACCGCAAGTCGCGTCGACGCAAGGTATTCGTCTGGACCCTCGTCGTCGGCGGCGTGGCCGCAGGCGGGTACGCCCTCTACCGGCGCGCCCAGCCTCAGAACGACCCGTGGGCCGAGCCGTGGGAGCAGTCCTCCGCGCCCGACTTCGACGGGGTGGCGCGGGACGCGCGGCACGTCGTCGAGGATGCCGCGGAGGCGGTCGGCGAGGCCGCAGGTGCTGCGGTCGCCAAGGGCAAGGAGGCGTCCGAGAAGATCACCGAGCGCGCCACCCGTGCCCGCAAGAAGACCGGGGACGCCGCCGAGAAGGCCACCGACGCGGCAGAGGACGCCGGCGAGGCCGCTGCCGAGGCGTCCGAGGAGTCCACCGCGGCGGCGAAGGACGCCACGACGGACGACAACACGAAGTAGTCACTCCGAGCACAGCGCAAGAGCCCCCGTCCGCATCGGACGGGGGCTCTCGTGCTGTGTGGTGGAGCCAGGGGGACTCGAACCCCCAACCCCCTGCTTGCAAAGCAGGTGCGCTACCAATTGCGCCATGGCCCCCGGCGTGGGGGTCGCTCCGCTCAGTCGAGCGAGTCGGTGACCTCGGTCCACAGGTCCCGGTCGGCGGCGTCGGACGAGACGCGGCGCCACACGAGGTATCCGGCCGCTGCAGCCAGCAGCACGACGAACAGCTTCTTCATGCTCGACCTCCTCGTCAGGCGGGGGAGTGGGGCTAGGAGGACTTGAACCTCCGACCTCTTCCTTATCAGGGAAGCGCTCTAACCGTCTGAGCTATAGCCCCTCCGCACGTCCTCAGCGAGGGCGTGCAGCACGGAACATTACCGTACCGGGCGGCCCCGCCCCAAACCCTGGGCGGGCCGTCCGGGTGTGACGTCCGTCGCGCCGGTCACTCGTCGGTGAGGGTCAGGTGGACCCCGCCGACCAGCGCCGCCGTGATGTTGTAGAGGATCGCCAGGATGGTGGCGAGGGCCGTCATGAGCACCATGTTCACCAGCGCGATGAGCATCGACAGCGAGAGCATCCGGTTGAGCTCAACGAACTGTGTGATGTCGATCGCCTGCGGCCCCAGCGTCTCGACGAGGAAGTCCTGGATGGTGGCGAAGGTCCCGAGCGAGTTCAGCGAGTACCAGACCACCGTCGTGGCCACCACGACCATGATGCCGATCGCGAAGGACAGCAGGAAAGCCAGCTTCATGACCGACCACGGGTCCACGCGCGACACCGACAGCCGGACGCGCCGCACGCCGCCGACCGCCTCCGCGGCCATCGGCTGGGCACCGGTCTGCGGGGCGGCACCGGGCTGCCCGTCGGCCAGGGGCACCTGCTGCGCCGACCCGCGGACCCCGCCGGCCGAGTAGTGCATCTGCGGGCGCTGGTCGGGCTGGGCGGCGTCCGGTGCCGGCGGGGGCGGCGGGGTCGACGACGGCGTCCCGGACCGGTTCTCGGGCGTCGCGCCCGCCGACGTCGCGGAAGCGGCGGACTGCACCTTCTTGGCGGCCGTGCGCGCTGCCGCCAGCGCGGCGGCGGCGGCCTTGACCGCCCCGTCCTTGACCGGCGAGGCGGCCTGCTCCGTCCCGGCGCCCTGCGGGACCTCGGAGGTCGAGGCTCCCGTGCGGTGCGGCGTCTCGGAGCCCTGGGCGGTCGTGCCCCGCTCCGTACCGGCGGCGCCGTTCGGCGCGCTGCCGTTGGACGCGCTGCCGTTCGACGGCGTGGAGCTGCCGTCGCGCGTCGGCGTCTGCGGGGCGGGAACCGGCGCAAGCTGCTGCGTCGACTCGGCGGCGTCCGCCGTCGTCGTACCCGCCCGCGGTGAGGTGTTGTCGCTGGCCATCAGATGTTACCGTCCCCGGTGTCGTCCGGCTCCGGCGGTGTCGCCGGGGCGTCCTGCTCCAGGTCGCCGTCGGCGGCCTGTTCCTCCACGCTAACCGACTCCGCCTCCTCGCGACGCTCGACGTTCCGGGCGACGGCGATGATGCGGTCGGACTTGTCCGGCTTCGCGAAGGTGACTCCCTGCGTGGTACGGCCGGTGAGGTTCACCTCGTCCACCCGGGAGCGCACGATCTTGCCACCCTGCATGATGACGAGCACCTCGGTGTCCGCCTCCGTGATCAGCGCACCGACCAGGTCGCCGCGGGCCTCGACCAGGTTCGCCACCTTGATCCCGAACCCGTTGCGGCCCTGCAGCCGGTACTCGTCGATCCGCGTCCGCTTGGCGAACCCGCCCTCGGTGACCACGAACAGGTCGGTGCCGGGTTCCACCACGTCCGCGGCGAGGAGCTCGTCACCGTCGCGGAACTTCATGCCCGTCACGCCCGACGTCGCCCGGCCCATCGGCCGCAACGTCTCGTCGTCCGCGGCGAACCGG
Source organism: Isoptericola aurantiacus (assembly GCF_044769875.1). Classification (NCBI taxonomy): domain Bacteria; kingdom Bacillati; phylum Actinomycetota; class Actinomycetes; order Micrococcales; family Promicromonosporaceae; genus Isoptericola; species Isoptericola aurantiacus. Next base: position 1,003,784 of record NZ_JBJBAE010000001.1, on the reverse strand, counting down.
ATGGACTGGCCCTTGCGCGAGACGAGGATCAGCTCGTCGTCCGCGTCCACGAGCCGGGCCGACACGAGCTCGTCCGCCGCGCCGTCGTCGTCCGTGCGCAGGTTGATGGCGATGAGGCCGCCGCTGCGCGGGGAGTCGTAGTCGGTCAGGCGGGTCTTCTTGACCAGGCCGCGGCGGGTGGCGAGCACCAGGTACTCGGCGTCGTCGTAGTCCCGCAGCGCCATCACCTGGGCGATCTTCTCCCCCGGCTGGAACGCCAGCAGGTTCGCCACGTGCTGACCCTTGGCGTCCCGGGCCTGCTCCGGCAGCTCGTAGCCCTTGGCGCGGTAGACGCGGCCGGCGTCGGTGAAGAACAGCAGCCAGTGGTGGGTGGTGGTGACGAAGAAGTGGTCGACGATGTCGTCCTCGCGCAGCTGCGCGCCACGGATGCCCTTGCCGCCACGGCGCTGGGCCCGGTAGGAGTCCGTCCGGGTGCGCTTCGCGTACCCACCGCGCGTGATCGTGACGACCACGTCCTCCTCGGGGATGAGGTCCTCGACCGACATGTCGCCGTCGAACGGCAGGATCGAGGTGCGGCGCTCGTCGCCCCACTTCTCGGTGACCTCGTCCAGCTCCTCGCCGACGATGGTGCGCTGCCGTTCGGGCCGGGCCAGGATGTCCTCGTAGTCGAGGATCTCGGCCTGCAGCTTGGCGTGCTCGTCCAGGATCCGCTGCCGCTCGAGCGCGGCCAGACGGCGCAGCTGCAGCGCGAGGATGGCGTTCGCCTGGGTCTCGTCGATCCCGAGCAGCTCCATCAGACCCGTGCGGGCCTGGTCGGCGTCGGGGGACCGGCGGATGAGCGCGATGACCTCGTCCAGCGCGTCGAGCGCCTTGAGGTAGCCCTCGTAGATGTGGATCTGCTCCTGGGCGGCCCGCAGCAGGTAGGCCGTCCGGCGCCGCACCACGTCGATCTGGTGCTGGGTCCAGTGCCGCACGAACGCGTCGAGGCTCAGCGTGCGAGGCACCTCGTCGACCAGGGCCAGCATGTTCGCGCTGAAGTTGTCCTGCAGCGGCGTGTGCTTGTAGAGGTTGTTGAGGACCACCTTGGCCACGGCGTCGCGCTTGAGGACGATCACGAGCCGCTGGCCGGTGCGGCCGGACGTCTCGTCGCGGATGTCTGCGATGCCGGCGATGCGGCCGTCGTTGACCAGGTCGGCGATCTTGGTCGCGAGGTTGTCCGGGTTGACCATGTACGGCAGCTCGGTGACCACGAGGCAGATCCGGTTCTGGATCTCCTCGACGTTGACCACCGCACGCATCGTGATCGAGCCGCGACCGGTGCGGTAGGCGTCCTCGATGCCCTTGGTGCCCAGGATCTGCGCGCCCGTCGGGAAGTCGGGGCCCTTGATGCGCTGCATCAGCGCGGCCAGCAGCTCTTCCTTGGTCGCCTCGGGGTGCGCCAGGTGCCACCGCACGCCCTCGGCGACCTCGCGCAGGTTGTGCGGCGGGATGTTCGTGGCCATGCCGACGGCGATGCCCGCCGAGCCGTTGACCAGCAGGTTGGGGATGCGCGCGGGGAGCACCGTGGGCTCACGGGTGCGACCGTCGTAGTTGTCCTGGAAGTCGACGGTGTCCTTGTCGATGTCCCGGACCATCTCGAGGGCGAGCGGGGCCATGCGGCACTCGGTGTACCGCGGGGCGGCCGCCGGGTCGCTGCCCGGGGACCCGAAGTTCCCCTGGCCGGCCACGAGCGGGTAGCGCAGCACCCAGTCCTGCACCAGGCGCACCAGGGCGTCGTAGATCGCCGTGTCCCCGTGCGGGTGGTACTTGCCCATGACGTCGCCGACGACGCGCGAGCACTTCGAGAACGCGCGGTCGGGCCGGTACCCGCCGTCGTACATGGCGTACAGCACCCGGCGGTGCACCGGCTTGAGGCCGTCTCGCACGTCCGGCAGCGCTCGACTCACGATGACGCTCATCGCGTAGTCGAGGTAGCTGCGCTGCATCTCGAGCTGGAGGTCGACCTGCTCGATGCGGCCGTGCTGCACGATCGACGCGGACCCTGAGGCCGTGCCGTCCGTCGTGTCGGGTCCGGGAGTCTCGTCCGTCACCGTCTACCGTTCCTTCCTGCGCCGCCAGGGCGCGGGTCCCGCTGCCGTCCTGCTCTGTACGTCTGGTCGCGGCGTTCTGTACACGCCCCGACCTGGTCAGATGTCCAGGAAGCGGACGTCCTTGGCGTTGCGCTGGATGAAGCTGCGGCGGGACTCGACGTCCTCGCCCATGAGCACCGAGAAGATCTCGTCCGCCGCGGCGGCGTCGTCCACCGTCACCTGCAGCAGCGTGCGGTGCTCCGGGTCCATCGTGGTGTCCCACAGCTCGGTGTAGTCCATCTCGCCCAGACCCTTGTACCGCTGGATCCCGTTGTCCTTCGGGATCCGCTTGCCGGCCGCGAGGCCCTGCTGGAGGAACGCGTCGCGCTCCCGGTCCGAGTAGACGTAGTCGTGCGGCGCGTTCGACCACTTGAGCCGGTACAGCGGCGGCTGGGCCAGGTACACGTACCCGTGCTCGATCAGCGGTCGCATGTACCGGAAGAGCAACGTGAGCAGCAGGGTGCAGATGTGCTGGCCGTCGACGTCGGCGTCGGCCATGAGCACGATCTTGTGGTACCGCAGCTTGGTGATGTCGAAGTCCTCGCCGATCCCGGTGCCGAACGCCGTGATGAGCGCCTGGACCTCTGCGTTCGACAGCGCCTTGTCCAGGCGAGCCCGCTCGACGTTGAGGATCTTGCCGCGCAGCGGGAGGATCGCCTGGTGGTGCGGGTCGCGCCCGCGCACCGCCGACCCGCCGGCCGAGTCACCCTCGACGATGTAGATCTCGCACTCGTCGGGCCGGTTCGACTGGCAGTCCTTGAGCTTGCCCGGCATCCCGCCGGAGTTGAGGATCCCCTTGCGGCGCGTGGCCTCGCGGGCCTTGCGGGCCGCGATCCGTGCCTGCGACGCCGAGATCGCCTTGCGGATGATGTCCCGGGCCTCGTTCGGGTGGGCGTCGAACCAGTCGACCAGCCGCTCGCGCACGATGCGCTGCACGAAGGTCTTCGCCTCGGTGTTGCCGAGCTTCGTCTTGGTCTGCCCCTCGAACTGCGGCTCGGAGAGCTTGACGCTCAGGACGGCCGTGAGGCCCTCGCGGATGTCGTCACCCGTGAGGTTCTCGTCCTTGTCCTTGAGGATCGCCTTGTCGCGGGCGTACGCGTTGACCAGCGTGGTCATCGCGGCGCGGAAGCCCTCCTCGTGGGTGCCGCCCTCCGTCGTCGAGATCGTGTTGGCGAACGTGTGGACGGACTCGCTGTAGGCCGTGGTCCACTGCAGCGCGATCTCCAGGGAGATGTGCTGGGCGGTGTCCTCCGCCTCGATGTCGATGATCTCCGGGTGGACGATCTCGGCCTTCTTGGCGCCGTTGATGTGGGCGACGTAGTCCCGCAGGCCGCCGTCGTACTTGAAGGTCACCGTCCGGGCCGCCCCGGCCGCCGACGTGGCCTCGTGCACCGCGTCGTCGTTGGCCTCCTCGTCCGGGCCCTCCCCGTCCGCGGCCGCGACCGCGGCGAGAACCTCGCGCGCGTCGATCGCGCCGGTGACCTCGTCCGGACCCGACACGTGCTCGGTGCGCTCGTCGGTCAGCGTGATCCGCAGGCCCTTGTTGAGGAAGGCCATCTGCTGGAACCGTGCCCGCAGGGTCTCGAAGTCGAAGTCCGTGGTCTCGAAGATCGTGCCGTCGGCCCAGAACGTCTGGGTGGTCCCGGTCTCCTCCGTCGGCTCGAGCCGCTGCAGCTCACCGACCGGGGCGCCGCCGTCGGCGAACTCCTGGCGCCAGGCGTAGCCGTCCCGCCGGACCTCGGTGACGACGCGGCGCGAGAGCGCGTTGACGACCGAGATGCCGACGCCGTGCAGACCACCGGAGACGGCATAGCCGCCGCCGCCGAACTTGCCACCGGCGTGCAGGATCGTCATGACGACCTCGACCGTGGGGCGGCCCTCGGTGGGGTGCATCGCCACCGGGATGCCGCGGCCGTTGTCCGCGACGCGCACGCCGCCGTCGGCCAGGAGTGTCACGTCGATGGTGTCGGCCTCGCCGGCGAGGGCCTCGTCCACCGAGTTGTCCACCACCTCGTAGACCAGGTGGTGCAGACCGCGCTCGCCGGTGGACCCGATGTACATGCCGGGTCGCTTGCGGACGGCCTCGAGTCCCTCGAGGACGGTGATGTTCCCGGCGTCGTACGTGCCGTCGGATCGCTGAGCCACAGGCTGGAGCACTCCTCGTCGTCCAGGCACGCGACAGGGTCTCCCGGACGGGTGGTCCGGGCCGCGACACAAGGACGGGCACGCAGGGTGCCGGCCGCGGGTCGGTGCCGTGCGCCACCGGGAGACCACCGGGGCCCGAGCGCTCGACGACCGGCCTGGCGTGCTAGGACGAAGAGGCCGGTCGCAGTGATCTCACGGGCCCGGGAAACCACCCGGGGGCACCGGCCCAGTCTACCGTGAAAGCGCAAGAAATCGCGGGTCCGGGGCCCCCGGGCGTGTGGGTTCTCACACGTTTTCCACAGCCTTCTCCACACCGTTCCACGGCGCGGGCCACGGCGGTCACCCGTAGGTGTCCCCAGGACCCGGACCACGCACCGAACGACGCCCCCGACGGAAGCTCGGACCCGACGGGCCCAGCACCGTGATCCGCTCGACGACGCCCTCGCCGACCTCCTCGTCGAGCCGGCGCTGCAACGTCGGCAGCAGCAGCCGGACCTGCGTGGCCCACGCGGTCGAGTCGGCCCGGACCACCAGCACCTTGTCCTCGAACGTCTCCGGCGTGCAGTGCTGCGCCACCTGGGCCCCGACCACCTCGCTCCACCGGCCCACCACGCCGCCGACGGAGACCTCCTCCGTCCAGCCCTTCTCCCGCAGCAGACGGGACACCACGTCCGAGACCAGCCGCGGATCCCGTGCCCCGGGTCCCTTCCCGGGATCCCTGCGCGGCTCGGCCAGCGGGGAGCGCCGCGCCGGCGACCCCGGACGCAGGCCCCGCGCGCGCGCAGCCGCCTTGGCGCGGTTGAGCGCCTCGCGCGCGACCTCCGCCGCAGGGGTCAGCTCGGTGCGTTCGACGACGGGCCGGGGGTCCCGGGACGCGTCCGGCCCGACGTCGGGCGCTGCGTCGTCGTCGCGACCGGCGTCGCGACCGGCGTCGCCGTGGAGACCGGACGTGCCGACGGCGTCGCCCCGGGCGCGCCGCGAGGACCCCGGCGGCCCCTCAGGCACGTCGCACCGTACCCTCGCCGACCTCGAAGCGCGCTCCGAGGAGCTGGGCCGGCACGTCCTGCGGCACGGCCGCCGTGACGAGCACCTGACGCGCCTGGGCCACCAGCTCGGCCAGCCGCTCCCGACGCCGCACGTCGAGCTCGGCGAAGACGTCGTCGAGGATGAGCACCGGGTCGGCGTCCGACCCGTGGTCCGGGTCCCAGAACACCGCGTCCGGTGCCGCCGGCTCGGCTGCGCCGCCCAGGAGGCGGAACGACGCCAGCCGCAGTGCCAGCGCGAACGACCACGACTCCCCGTGGCTCGCGTAACCCTTGGCCGGCAGACCGCCCAGGTCGAGCGTCAGGTCGTCGCGGTGCGGACCGACCAGGCTCTGACCCCGCTCGATCTCCGCGGGGCGCTGCTCCTGGATCGCCGCGAGCATCGCCTTCTCCAGGTCCTCGACCGGCGCCGGACCGCTCACGTCCGGTGTCCCGCCGTCGGGCACCACACGCGAGCGGTAGCCCACGTGCGCCTGGCCGTCCGCGTCGCTGACCTGCTCGTACGCCGCCGCCACCGCAGGTTGCAGCGCCCGGACCAGTGCGGTGCGCCACGCCAGCACCTGAGCGCCGAGCTGGGCCGCCCGCGCGTCCCACACCTCCAGGGCCGACAGGTCGGGCTCACGCCCGGCCGCCCGGTGCCCCCGCAACGACTTCAGCAGGGCCGAGCGCTGACGCACCACGCGCTCGTAGTCGGACAGCACGCCCGCTGCCCGGGGCAGGAGCTGCACGACGAGCTGGTCGAGGAACCGGCGGCGACCGTCGGGATCACCCTTGACGAGCGCCAGGTCCTCCGGGGCGAACAGCACCGTCCGCAGGATCCCCAGGACGTCACGGGCCCGGCCGAGCTGACCCCGGTTGATGCGAGCCCGGTTCGCCTTGCCTGCCGTGATCTCCAGCTCCACCGTGGAGGCGCGCTCGGAACGCACGACTCGCGTACGCACCACCGCCCGCTGGGCCCCGGCGCGGATCAGCGGCGTGTCGTTCGCGACCCGGTGGCTGCCCAGGGTCGCGACGTAGCCGATCGCCTCCACGAGGTTCGTCTTGCCCCGACCGTTGCGGCCGACGAAGGCGTTCGGCCCCGGCTCCAGCTCGACGTCGACCGCCTCGTAGGAACGGAAGTCGAGCAGCGACAGGTGCGAGACGTACATGACCCCAGTGTGGCGCGCCTACTCGGCGGGCTTCACCGCGTGGCCACCGAACTGCTGACGCAGGGCCGCCACGGCCTTCATCGCGGGCGACTCGGTCTGCCGCGAGGCGAACCGCGCGAACAGCGCGGCGGAGATCACGGGGAGCGGCACGGCGTTGTCGATCGCCTCGTCCACCGTCCAGCGGCCCTCGCCCGAGTCGTCCACCCAGTCGTCGATCGCGCGCAGGTCCGGGTCGTCCTCGAGCGCCTTGACCATGAGGTCCAGCAGCCAGGACCGGACGACGGTGCCGCGCGTCCACGCCTTCATCGTGCCGTGGACGTCGGTGACCACGTCCTCCTTGGCGGACAGCAGCTCGTAGCCCTCCGCGTACGCCTGCATGAGGCCGTACTCGATGCCGTTGTGCACCATCTTGGCGAAGTGGCCGGCACCGACCTTCCCCGCGTGCACGAATCCCTCCTCGCGCGGTCCCTCGGGGCGCAGGGCGTCGAAGACGGGCATGAGGTGCTCGACCTGGTCGTCGGGGCCGCCGCACATCAGGCCGTAGCCGTTCTCCAGGCCCCAGATGCCGCCGGAGACACCGACATCGACGTAGCCGATACCGCGTTCGCCCAGCTCGGCGGCCCGGGCCTGGTCCTCCGGGTAGTGCGAGTTGCCGCCCTCGACGACGATGTCTCCCGCGTCCATCAGCGTGCCGAGCTCGTCGACCACCCCCCGGGTGGGTTCACCGGCCGGCACCATCACCCACACGACCCGGCGCGGGGACGGCAGCGCGGCGACGAGGTCGGCGAGGGAGGCGACGTCGGAGACCTCCGGTCGTGGGTCGTACCCCGTGACCTCGATCCCCGCGCGGCGCAGCCGCTCGCGCATGTTGTTGCCCATCTTGCCGAGACCGACCAGACCCATGTGGGTGACCATGCGGATGACCTCCTGCGGTTGCGTCGCTGCGAGCGTACGGGGCGGGACTCGGCGTCGCGCGGGCAACGCCTCAGGACGAGAAGCGGATGGGCACCAGCAGGTAGCGGTAGTGCGAGGAGTCCTCGCCGTCCAGGGACTCCTGGCCGGTGAACTCCACGGGCTTGTTGGGGTGCGTGAACGACATCCGCACGAAGTCGGTGCCGAGGGCGCCGAGCCCGTCGAGCAGGAACTGGGGGTTGAAGGCCACCTGGATGTCCTCGCCGACGAGCACCGCCTCCAGCGCCTCGGACGCCTGCGCGTCGTCGCCCTGCCCGGCGTCGAGCACGACCTGCCCCTCGGAGAAGGCGAGGCGGATCGGGGTGTTGCGCTCGGCGACGAGGGCGACACGCTTGGCGGCGTCGATGAGGGCCTGGGTGGGCACGACGGCGTGGATCGGCGTGGCATCGGGGAACAGCCGACGCACGGCCGGGTAGTCACCGTCGACGAGCTGGGAGGTGGTGTGGCGACCGCCGGCCTCGAACCCGATCAGCTCGATGCCGTCACCGGTGCTCAGCCCGATGTTCACCAGCCCGCCGCCGGATCCCAGCGACTTCGCGACGTCGTTGAGCGTGCGCGCCCGGACGAGGGCCACCGCGGAGAATCCGGGGGTGGCGGGGGTCCAGGTCAGCTCGCGCAGTGCGAGCCGGTAGCGGTCCGTGGCGAGCAGGGTGATGTGCTCACCCTCGATCTCCATCCGCACGCCGGTGAGCAGCGGCAGGGTGTCGTCCCGGCTCGCCGCCACGCTGACCTGCGCGACGGCGTGGGTCAGGGCGTCGCCGGCGACGGTCCCGGACAGCTCGGGCATCGCCGGCAGGGCCGGGTACTCCTCGACCGGCATGGTGAGCAGCGTGAAGCGGGAGGCGCCGCACGTCAGGGCCACCTTGTTGGCCTCGACGGTGACCTCGACCGGCTTGTTGGGCAGTGCCCGCGAGATCTCCGCGAGGAGCCGACCCGAGACGAGCACCGTGCCCGGCTCGGCGACCTCCGCGGGGATCTCGGAACGGGCCGAGACCTCGTAGTCGAAGCTGGTCAGCGTGATGGACCCGCCGGCGTCCGCCTCGAGCCGCACGCCGGCGAGCACGGGAGCCGGCGGCCGCGTGGGAAGCGTGCGGGCCGTCCAGGTCACGGCTTCGGCCAGGACGTCGCGCTCAACCCGGAACTTCATCCCACTCCTCAGTGTCCTCGTGCCCTGCGACGTGCGCGGTGCCGGGAGAAACCCTGCGAGCTCGCCCCCGACCTGCAGCCGGTCGACGCCTCGGGATTCGTCGCGAGACCTGCGCCGTCGTCCGTGCAAACCCTACCGTGCCGCGGCGGTCCGGCACCCGTGGAGCTCCTGGATGTCGTGCGGTCGGACGGGCCATGAAGGCGGATGGTGCCTCTGGAGGAAGAAACCCGTTCATCGTCGTCGTAGGGCCTGTGGATTCTGGGGAAAGGCGCTGTCTTGGCAGGTCAGAGCGTCTTTCTGGGTGTGGACCCACCTGGGGGCGAACCTGTGGGCAACTCGGGGTGCCTGGGGACGGCGAAATCTGTACCCACAGGCGTCCACCGATTCGCACGTGGTCGTCCACCGTCCGCACGGCGTGTTCCACAGGCGTCCACAACTTTGTCCACAGGTGTGTATCGGAGGTCTGCGCCGGTTCGGCAGGTTGTCCACCTCTAGGGTCCACAAGGGTGGGGACGACGGTGGGAAAACTCCGGAATGCCGGGACTGCACCTGTGGGCAACTCTGTGCAAAGCCGTTCTCCACAGGGGTGTGGACACTGTGGATCAGCCGCGGTGCTGCTGCTTGATGCGGCTCGTGAGCTCCGTGACCTGGTTGTAGGTGGATCGGCGCTCCGCCATCTGTCCGGCGATCTTCTTGTTGGCGTGCATGACCGTGGTGTGGTCACGGCCCCCGAACTGCTGTCCGATCTTGGGCAGGGACAGGTCGGTCATCTCGCGGCACAGGTACATCGCGATCTGGCGGGCGGTCACGAGCACGCGGGAGCGGGACGAGCCGCACAGGTCGTCGATGGTCAGGCCGAAGTAGGCGGCCGTCTGGGCGATGACGAGCGCCGGGGTGATCTCCGCGGCACGGTCGTCGTCCGTGATCAGGTCCTTGAGGACGATCTCCGTCAGCGCCGGGTCGACCTGCTGCTTGTTGAGGTTCGCGAACGCCGTGACGCGGATGAGGGCGCCCTCGAGCTCGCGGATGTTGGAGGAGATGCGCGAGGCGATGTAGCTCAGCGCCTCGTCCGGCACGGCGAGGTGCTCGCTGGCCGCCTTCTTGCGCAGGATCGCGATGCGGGTCTCGAGGTCCGGCGGCTGGACGTCGGTGATGAGGCCCCACTCGAACCGTGATCGCAGGCGGTCCTCGAAGCCGTCGAGCTGCTTGGGCGGGACGTCGGACGTGATGACGACCTGCTTGTCGGCGTTGTGCAGGGCGTTGAACGTGTGGAAGAACTCCTCCATCGTCTGTTCCTTGCCCTGGAGGAACTGGATGTCGTCGATGAGCAGCACGTCGACGTCCCGGTAGCGCCGCTGGAACGCGCCGGTGCGCCCCTCGCCGATGGAGTTGATGAAGTCGTTGGTGAACTCCTCCGAGTTCACGTACCGCACGCGCACGTGGGGGTACAGGTTGTGCGCGTAGTGCCCGATGGCGTGCAGGAGGTGCGTCTTGCCCAGGCCGGAGTCGCCGTAGATGAAGAGCGGGTTGTACGCCTTGGCAGGTGCCTCGGCGACGGCGACGGCCGCCGCGTGGGCGAACCGGTTGGAGGATCCGATGACGAACGTCTCGAAGATGTACTTCGGGTTGAGGCGGGTCGCCTCCGCGGACTCCCGGCGGTCGACCGGAGGCGCCGCCGGCGTCGGCGGCTCGTCCACCGCGGGCTCGTCCTGCGGGGGCGTGTAGTCCTGCGCGGGGCCGGTGAGGGCGTCGTGGCTCAGCTCGGGATCCACGGTGATGCCGAAACGCATGTCGCGACCGATGGTCGCCGACATGGCCGAGACGAGCTGGTCGCGCAGGCTCGTCTCCAGATAGGTGCGCGTCTGCTCGTGCGGGACGGCGATGAAGACGGTGTCGTCGACGATCGCCATGGGCTTGGCCAGCTTGATGAAGGCGAGCTGGCGCGGCGTCATGTCGGGCCGTGCCTCGAGCGTCGCCAACGTCTGTGCCCAGACGTCGGTGATGTTCTCGTCGGGCTGGGGCACGGGCTCCTCCGGACTTGCTCGGGTGCGATGTCCACATAGTTTTCCACACCCTGTGGAGCCTGTGGACACGGGTGTGGACGAAGGCGCCGGACCGGGCCGTGTGTCGTCGTCGTCACGCCGGCGGCAGTTGACCTCGGGCCGTCCGACGGCGTAACGTCGGACAGCCGTTCCAGGTACTTTCGTGCGCCCTCGTCCGGGCGCGAGCCTCGGGTCGGCCCGGTCGATCACCTGCCTGGGCAGGGAAACGGCCTGCAACCTGACCGACATCGTCGAGGACCTGACGGTGTGTCTCCCCGACGTTACTTGGAGTACCTCGTGAGCAAGCGGACCTTCCAGCCGAACAACCGCCGTCGTGCCAAGACCCACGGCTTCCGTCTGCGCATGCGCACGCGCGGCGGCCGCGCGATCCTGGCGAACCGTCGCCGCAAGGGTCGCGCCGAGCTCTCTGCCTGAGCGATGCTGCCCGCGGCGCGCCGCATGCGCCGCTCCGTCGACTTCGAACGGGCGGTGCGGCGTGGCGCGCGCGCAGGACGATCGACCGTGGTCGTCCACCTGGTCCGCGTGCCGGACCGGGCGGACGGACCGCTGGTCGGTCTTGTCGTCTCCAAGGCCGTCGGCAACGCCGTGCACCGGAACCTCGTCAAGCGCCGCCTCCGCGGTGCCGCAGCGTGCCACCTCGGCGCGTTGCCGGACGACTCCCTGATGGTGCTGCGAGCCCTGCCGGGTGCGGCCGACGCGAGCTATGAGCGGCTCGAGCGCGACGTGACGCGGGGGATCGAGAAGGCCCTCGTCCGGTCCGGAGAGCGGTCGCGATGACCGGCACCGTGCTCGACCGGAGCCGCGAGCTGGTCCGCGCTCTGCCCACCGCCGTGCTGGTGGGTGCGATCAGGGTCTACCAGGCCGTCGTGTCGCCCTGGACCGGACCGACCTGCAAGTACTACCCCTCCTGCTCGCACTACGCCATCCTGGCGGTGCGACGCCACGGACCGCTGCGCGGCACAGGAATGGCCCTCTGGCGAATCCTGCGGTGCAACCCCTGGAGCCTGGGCGGTGTCGACGACGTACCGCCGGCTCGGTCGCACGAGCACCGCGGCGCCCGCACGCACTGACCTCCCGGGAGCGCGCCACCCGGACCCCGCTTCCGACAGAGGAGACAATTCGGGATGGATACCATCCTTTACCCCATTCAATGGGTCGTGGCCTGGATCATGTACGGGTCGCACCAGCTCTTCACGGCGCTGGGCTTCCAGAACGGACCGGGCTTCGCCTGGGTGCTGTCCATCGTCGCCCTGGTGATCGTCATGCGGATCGTGCTGATTCCGCTGTTCTTCAAGCAGATCAAGGCGTCGCGCGGCATGCAGATGATGCAGCCGGAGCTGCAGGCCATCCAGAAGAAGTACAAGGGCAAGACCGATCCGTCGTCGCGTGAGGCCCTGGGCCGCGAGACGATGGAGCTCTACCGCAAGCACGGCACGAACCCGATGGCGTCGTGCCTGCCGATCCTGCTGCAGTCGCCGATCTTCTTCGCGCTGTTCCGGCTGCTGTACAACCTCGGGAACATCGCCGAGGGCACCAAGCCTGCGATCGGGCCGATCGACCAGGGGGTCGCGGCCGACATCGAGAACTCGGACCTGTTCGGTGCCCAGCTCTCGGACGTCTTCATGCAGACGGACGACTGGAGCGTGCGCCTGGTCATCCTCGCCCTCATCATCGCGATGAGCGCCACGACGTTCTTCACGCAGCGCCAGCTCACCATGAAGAACATGCCGAAGGCGGCCCTCGAGGGCCCGATGGCGAACATGCAGAAGATGATGCTGTACGTCCTGCCGCTCATCTTCCTCATCTCGGGCGTGAACTTCCCGGTCGGTGTGCTGATCTACTGGACGACGACCAACCTCTGGTCGATGGGTCAGCAGTTCTACACGATCAAGCGGATGCCGGCTCCCGGCTCCGAGGCGGAGCGGCTGCTCCAGGAGCGGAAGGCCGCGAAGGCCGCCAAGAAGGGCCTGGTCATCGAGGAGGAGAAGGCCCCCGAGGCTCCGCAGCCGCGAGGTCAGCGTCAGCAGCCGGTTCGCAAGAACCGCAAGAAGAAGAAGTGAGGGCAGCGACGATGACGAAGGACGCGCAGCAGGACGACACCTCGTCGCTGGTCAGGCGCCTCGAGGAAGAGGGGGAGGTCGCGGCCGACTACCTGGAGGAGCTGCTCGACGTCGCGGACCTGGACGGGGACATCGACCTGGACATCCAGCACGACCGTGCGGCCGTGGAGATCCTCTCGGAGGATCCGACCTCTCGCTCCTTGCAGATTCTCGTCGGGCGCGATGGTGAGGTGCTCGACGCGCTCCAGGACCTCACGCGCCTCGCGGTGCAGGCTCGGACGGGGGAGCGGAGCCGGCTGATGCTGGACGTGGCGGGATACCGAGCCGGCCGACGCCGCGAGCTGGAGTCGGTCGCAGCGGAAGCGGTCGAAAGGGTCAAGGCGTCGGGGGAAGCGGTCTCGCTGGACGCGATGAACGCGTTCGAGCGCAAGGTGGTTCACGACGTCGTGGCGGAGTCGGGTCTGGTCAGCGATTCCGCAGGTGTCGACCCGGATCGACATGTGGTGATCCGGCCCGCGTCGGCCGAGTCGGTCTGACGGGGAGGTCCAGGGCCCGCTGTTTCACGTGAAACAGCGGGCCCTGGCTGTGTGAGGCCTCGGGCTCGGGGCCGACAAATGGATCGGACGTTCGTCCCGCGGCAGTCGGGCCGACACGGCAGAGGTGGGATGACAGGATGGATGACATGGCTGGCACGGACGAGGCACTCGGCACGAGCGACGCCGTGCGGGCGTACTTCGGTGACCGGTACGAGGTCGCCCACCACTACTACGAGATGCTCCGTGACGAGGGAGAACGCCGGGGCCTGATCGGTCCGCGGGAGGTGGAGCGGCTCTGGGAGCGGCACCTCCTCAACTCGGCGGCCGTGACTGCCCACATCGGCGAGGCAACCTCTGTTGCTGATATCGGGTCGGGTGCGGGCCTGCCGGGGATCGTGATCGCGATCATGCGACCCGACGCCGCCGTGCATCTCGTCGAACCGATGGAGCGTCGAACGCAGTGGCTGGACGAGGTGGTCGCCACGCTCGACCTGTCGAACGTCTCGGTCAAGCATGGCCGCGCAGAGGAGTACGACGGCGCGTTGGAGGTCGACGCGGTGACGTCGCGGGCCGTGGCGCCGCTCTCGAAGCTGGCCCGCATGAGCCTGCCGCTCGTCCGGCCTGGCGGCGAGATGGTGGTCCTGAAGGGGCGCAACGTCGAGCGAGAGATCGAACCGGCGCGCAAGGTGCTCCGTCGGTTCAGAGCATCCGAGCCGGAGATCCTGGAGGGGACGACCGTGCCGGGTGTGGAGTCGACGACCATCGTGCGTGTCCGTCGCGGATAGGTGCCCGTCGACGTCTCTGATGGTCGACGGCGCGTTTCACGTGAAACACCCACCTCTGATCAGGGTGTCTCCGGGACGGGCCAGGGTCCCAGGCCGTAGAGTGAGCGCGGCACCGGAACCGCGTGACCAGCCGACCTGGAGGATCGATCCGTGAGCACGAGCACCGACCGGCCTGACCCGTCGTCCGACGGTGGTCAGTGGGGCGGCCCGGACGGCGCCCCCGGCGATGTTTCACGTGAAACCGCGCAGCTTGAATGGCCCCCTTCGGACCGGGAGGACCAGGAATCGCACCGCGACGCGTTGCGCGATTCGGTCCCTGAGGCGGATGACTCGACACCTCTCGCGGCCCAGCTTGCTCTCGACGCCCGGCGTCGGATCGAGCTGGACGGGCGGCGGTTCCCGAAGCCGCAGGAGACGCGCATCCTGACGGTGGCCAACCAGAAGGGTGGCGTCGGCAAGACGACGACCACCGTGAATCTTGCCGCCGGCCTGGCGCGCGCTGGGCTCCAGGTGCTGGTGATCGACAACGACCCCCAGGGCAACGCGTCGACCGCTCTGGGCCTCGAGCACCGCGCCGGTACCCCGTCGATCTACGAGGTGCTCGTCGAGGAAGAGCCCCTGAGCTCCGCCGTGCAGGCCTGTCCTGACGTCGAGGGCCTCTGGGGCGTGCCGGCGACCATCGATCTCTCGGGGGCCGAGATCGAGCTGGTCTCCCTGGTTTCACGTGAAACACGTCTGCGTAAGGCCCTGGATCAGTTCCTCGAGGAGCGTGCCGAGCGTGGCGAGGAGCGCATCGACTACGTGTTCGTCGACTGCCCACCGAGCCTCGGACTTCTCACCGTCAACGCCTTCGTCACGGGACGTGAGGTGCTCATTCCGATTCAGTGCGAGTACTACGCGCTGGAGGGACTGAGCCAGCTTCTCAAGACGATCGAGCTGATCAAGGCCCACCTCAACCGCGACCTGGTGGTCTCGACGATCCTGCTGACGATGTACGACGGCCGGACCAATCTTGCGCAACAGGTCGCCGCGGAGGTGCGGACACACTTCCCCGAGCAGACGTTGCGCACGACGGTGCCGCGGTCCGTGCGGATCTCGGAAGCCCCCTCGTACGGGCAGACCGTCATGACCTACGACCCGGGATCGACGGGTGCACTGGCCTATCTGGAGGCGGCTCGAGAGATCGCCGAGCACGCCGTACAACGCGCTGACCTGCCATGATGTGCGTACAGTGGTGAGCGAACGATGATGCTCGGCACGACGCCGACGGGGCGACCAAGGACGAGGGCGACGGCGGGCCAAGCCGTCCGGGACCAGGAGGCTGGTGGAGCATGAGCCAGAAGAAGAGAGGCCTGGGACGCGGACTGGGTGCGCTGATCCCTCAGGGCCCCGCCCAGGAGAAGCCGGTCGACGTGTTCTTCCCGGCGGGCGAGGACGGCGACGGACGGGCGGCGGTGCTCACCGCTCCGGAGCAGGAGCGTGACGGCGCCGAGGGGCCGGGCGTCGACGGTGACCCGGGGCGGTCGCACTCCAGCGCCGGCGCCGCGCGTTCGGGCCGACGGAGCGCCTCGTGGGACTCCGCCATCGCCGGTGGTCGCCTCGGCATCGCCGGCCAGGGCGGCGGCGGTGCCGAGTCGGCCGACGACGCCGTGAGCGCACTCGCCGGGATGGCCTCGCGTCTCGAGAGCGAGGCGCGGCTGGCGACGGGGGAGACCCGGGTGATCGGGACCGTGACCCCGGTGGAGATCTCCGAGCACGACGCACCGGACGACCTGTCGTCGTCGACCTCCGCGTTCCACGACGACGAGATGATGACGGACGTCGCGGCGGACGCGTCGAGCTCGGACGAGCTGGTCCCGGTGCCGGGGGCGCGCTTCGCCGAGGTGCCGGTCACGTCGGTGCGGCCGAACTCGCGTCAGCCGCGGACCGTGTTCGACGAGAGCGAGCTCGACGAGCTGGTCGACTCCATTCGGGAGATCGGCGTGCTGCAGCCGATCGTGGTGCGCCCTGACCCCGATGCCTCCTCGGGCTACGAGCTCATCATGGGTGAGCGCCGGTGGCGGGCCGCTCAGCATGCCGGCCTCGAGGCCGTCCCGGCGATCATCCGCGAGACCGATGACGCGGAGATGCTGCGGGACGCTCTGCTCGAGAATCTGCACCGGGCGGCGCTCAATCCCCTCGAGGAGGCGGCCGCTTACCGGCAACTGCTCGACGACTTCGGCTGCACCCACGAGGAACTGGCGACAAGGATCGCCCGTTCGCGACCTCAGATCTCGAACACTCTGCGTCTGCTCAAGCTGCCTCCGTTGGTGCAGCGACGGGTGGCAGCCGGCGTCCTGTCTGCCGGTCACGCCCGGGCGCTGCTCGGACTCAGCGACGGTGCCGAGATCGAGCGCCTGGCGCAGCGCATCGTGTCCGAGGGCCTCTCGGTGCGCGCCACCGAGGAGATCGTCACCATGGCCGCGGACGGTACCGCGCAGCCGGCCCGCCGGGCCCCCCGTGCAGGTCAGCGCAGCGAAGCGATGGAGGAGCTGGCCAGCAGGCTCTCGGACCGCTTCGAGACACGGGTCAAGGTCGACCTCGGCAAGACCAAGGGCCGCATGACCGTCGAGTTCGCCTCGGTGGAAGACCTCAACCGGATCCTTGCGGTGGTCGCTCCGGACGATCCCGGTCTGCTGAAGCCCTGACGGTCAAGGAGAGCGCAGTTCCACCGCCGGCCCGGCGATGTTTCACGTGAAACGTCGCCGGGCCGACTGCTGTGCGGAGCGGTCGACGCAGCGTTTCACGTGAAACATCGCTGCGAGCCGGCGCAGGACCTGCGCGGCCTCGGCCCACGTGCGCCCGTTACGACCATGTCGACCATTCCGTCATGCACGTCCGCGCCGGACATGACGCCCAGAGACGACAACGGCGGCCGTACCGGTCATCCCACCGGTGCGGCCGCCGTCGTCGGGGCGAGCGAGGCGATCAGGCGCCGAGCACGCCCTCGATCTCCTCGGTGAGGGCACGCTTGGGGCGTGCGCCGATGATCGACTTGACGACCTCACCGCCGGAGTAGACGTTGAGCGTGGGGATCGACGTGATGCCGTAGGCCATGGTCGTGGCCTGGTTCGCGTCGGTGTCGAGCTTGACGATCTTCACCTTGCCCTCGTACTCGTTCGAGAGCTCCTCGAGGATCGGCGCGACCATGCGGCACGGGCCGCACCACGTCGCCCAGAAGTCGACCAGCACGGGCACGTCGGACTCGAGGACCTCGGACTGGAAGGTGTCGTCGGTGACGGCAACGGTAGGCATGCTCTCTCCAGGGTTCTGCGGTGTGTGATGGTCAGCGGCTGGCTGCGCCGACGGCGTCGTCCCGGTCGTCGACGGCGTCCAGCGCCGCGGGCAGGTCTTCCGGGTCGATCTCGGGCATGTCGGCGAGGTCGGCCAGGTAGGCCTGGGCGTCGAGCGCCGCGGAACAGCCCGAACCGGCGGCGGTGATGGCCTGGCGGTACGTGTGGTCGACGAGGTCGCCGCACGCGAACACGCCGGGAAGGTTGGTGCGGGTCGAACGACCCTCCGCCAGGACGTAGCCCTCCTCGTCCAGGTCGATCTGACCCCGGAGGAGCTCGCTGCGCGGGTCGTGGCCGATGGCGACGAAGAGCCCGGTGACGTCCAGGTCTCGCTCGGCCCCGGTCCGGGTGTCCCGGAGTCGCAGGCCGGAGACCTTGTCGTCGCCCGAGATGCCGGCGACCTCGCTGTTCCAGGCCACCTCGATCTTCGGGTCGGACAGGGCCCGGTCCGCCATGATCTTCGAGGCGCGGAGTGCGTCGCGGCGGTGGACGATCGTGACCTTCGCCGCGAATCGGGTGAGGAAGGTGGCCTCCTCCATGGCGGAGTCCCCACCGCCGACGACGGCGATGTGCTGGTCGCGGAAGAAGAACCCGTCGCACGTGGCGCACCAGGAGACGCCCCGACCGGAGAGCTTCTTCTCCTCGGGCAGGCCCAGCTCACGATAGGCGGACCCGGTCGCCAGGATGACCGCGCGGCTCCGGAAG
Source organism: Isoptericola aurantiacus (assembly GCF_044769875.1). NCBI lineage: Bacteria > Bacillati > Actinomycetota > Actinomycetes > Micrococcales > Promicromonosporaceae > Isoptericola > Isoptericola aurantiacus. Next base: position 985,719 of record NZ_JBJBAE010000001.1, on the reverse strand, counting down.
GTCTCACCGCCGCCGGTGACGACCACCTTGACGTCCCCGGTCAGGTCGAGGCTCTCGGCGTCGTCCCAGAGCACGGTGGCACCGAACTTCTCCGCCTGCTCCCGCATCGCGTCCATGAGGTCGGGGCCCTGGATGCCGGGAGGGAAGCCGGGGAAGTTCTCGACCTCGGTGGTGTTCATGAGTGCGCCGCCGGCCGTGACCGATCCGGCGATGACGACGGGGGCCAGCCCGGCGCGCGCAGCATAGATCGCGGCGGTGTACCCCGCGGGTCCGGAGCCCACGATGACGATGTCGTGCACCGCCGTGCCGGGCGTGGTCGAGGTGGTCGGCTGGTCGGTCAAGGCGTCTCCTGCGGGTCGTGTCGAACCGGTGGTGGCCGGCACGAGGAGACAACACCGCGACCCCCGCGCCTGTTCCGGAAGGGTCAGGACAGGGTGATCTCGTTGAGCTCCAGTCGGTTCTCCCCGTCCGTGGTGGGCAGCTCGGTGATCCACAGGACGAACTCGTCGAGGACCACGGCCTTGTCCAGCTCGATCTGGGTGTCGGGGGAGAAGGAGCCCTTCGCCAGGACCTCACCACCCTCGGGATCATCGGCGGAGGTCTGCCGGAGCTCCCACGCACCTCCGGAGCTGTTCGTGTTGAGCTCGACCGCCGAGACGGGCGCGGGTTCCCGCAGGACGACGTCGAAGCCGGCGCCGGGCTTGAAGCCGCCCCAGGCCGGGTCGTTGTAATAGGTACGCGTGTACCAGAACGTCGACGGATCCGAGTCGTAGGCGAGCTCGACCGCCTCCGGGTGCTCGCCGTCGCTGTAGGGGTCGAGCTGAGAGCCGGACTCGATGATCGGCCGGACCTCGGGCTCCTCGGACTCGGTGGGCTCCGCGGATCCCTCGTCCTCCGACGGCGACTCCTCGGCTTCCTGGGTCGGTGCCGCGGATGTCGCGGCGCCTCCGATCGGGGTCGTGTCGAACGGGGTGAAGACCTGGCTCACGGCCCACACGGCGCCCAGGACCACGCCGACGAGCAGCAGACCGAGCACGATGGGGGTGGGGTTCACTCCCCGGCGCTTGGGCGCGGGGGTCGACGCGAAACCACCGGTGGCCGGGCTGGTCGACGACGGCGGCACGCCCTGCCCGGCGCCGGCCGCGGCGGCCGGGGCGTAGCCCGGCTGCGCGTAGCCCTGCTGCCCGGAAGGAGGCGGAGGCGTCGGCGGCTGGCCGACCTGGGTCGCGGCCGCGGGCGCCGTCGGGGTCGCGGCGGCCGGCGGCTGACCGTAGGCCGCGGTCTGCTGGTAGGGCGGGCCCTGCGCGGCGGTCTGCTGCGCGGCCCAGGCACCCCCGGCGCCGGCCGCGGCCCCGACAGCACCGGCGCGGGCGATCCGACCGGTCGAGGGCCGCCGGACGGGCGGCGCGGGCGGCGGGGTCCCCGGCCGGGGCTCGGTGCCCGGGGGCGAACCGGCACCCAGCACCGAGGAACGGACCGGACGTTCCGCCGTCGGCTGGACGAACTGGGGCAGAGCCGCCATCACGGACACCTGCCCCCAGGGCTCCAGCGCCGCGATGACCTCGCCGGGAGTGGCGGGCGCCTCGTCGCCGTGCGCACCGAAGGTCCGCCGGACCAGCGCGTCGAGCTCGGGGTCGACGTGCGGCACGAGCTGGGAGACGGCGACGACGCCGTCGGGACCCGTCTGTGCCGGCAGCGGGCGGACCGCGTCGGGGGAGATCCAGTCCACCTCGAGGGGGTCCGCGGGCCAGCGCGCGGTCAACGCGTAGTAGCCGAGCGCGACGAGCCCTCGCGCGTCGGCCGCGGCGCCGGCCGCACCGGAGGCCTCTGTCCCGGCGACGCCGGCGTCGACGCCCAGGCCGGTGACCACGACGCGGTGGCCGTCGACGCGGACCGCCTCCGGGCGCAGCGCCAGGTGATGCACCCCCCGCTGGTGGGCGGCGTCGAGGGCGGTCGCCGCCTCGCCCACCAGGGCGCGGGCCTGCTGGGCGTCCACGAGTCCGCGGGAGATGATCTGCGTGAGGGACTCGCCGGCGTACGGCTCGGTGATGACGTAGGACGTGTCACCGGAGCCGAGGTCGGTCGTGCCGACGTCGAGCACGCGGCACAGCCGCGGGTCGGCGACGAGCGCGGCACGGCGCGCGGCGTCGAGGGCCGCCGGAGCGTTCGGACCGTCGACGAACGTCACGCGGACCGGACGGTCGAGGATCTGGTCGTGCGCCTCCCAGGCCTGTGCCGCCGCCAGGTCGGTGCTGGCAGGTCGGGTCAGCCGGTAACGATCGACCATGACGGTTCCGGGCTGGGCGATGCTCACCTGGACGCCTCCGTGGGGGTGTGGTGGGGGAGCGCCGACGGGCGAGGTGAGCCCGTCATCCGTTCCATCGGACCATGGTAGAGGCCGGGGCCCGTCACGGGGCGCGTCATGCCGGACCTCGCCCGAGTCTGCGCAGGATCGGCGCAAGTGCGTCGTCCAGCTCGCGGACCCGCAGGAGCTTCAGCATCGCCAGGTAGGCGGCGCCCATGACCACGCCGGCGGCGGCGGTGACGAGCACGGCCGCGAGCCACGACGACCCGGCGGTCGTGTCCGTGAGGTGCACGATCAGCCAGCCGAGGCCACCGGCCACGGCGGCGGCGAGGGCGGCCCGCCCGTACAGGCTGAGCACCCGTGGCCCGTCCATGCCCTGCAGCTTGCGGCTCATGCCCCGCACCCGCAGCAGCAGGGAGATCCAGGTGGACAGCGCGAACGCACCGCCGGCGGCGACCGCCCAGGCCGTGACCGGCAGCGCGACCGTGGCCAGCCACAGCGCGGCGACCAGGGAGACCGTGGCGATGATCTGGATGACGAACACGCTGCGGCCGTCCTCGAACGCGAAGTACATGCGGCGCACGAGCACGGTGGCGCCGAGGGCGATGGTGCCGATCGCCATGGCGCGCAGGATCGGTGCGATCGCTTCCACACCGACCTCGGAGGCGGTGGGGATGAGCGCCTTGGTCAGGGGGAACGCGAGCACCACGAGGGCGGTGGCCGAGAAGACGGAGAAGACGCCGGCCGAGCGCAGGCCCAGCGACATGTCCCGCCGCACCCCCGGGAGGTCACCGCTGTTGACGGCGGCGCTCATGCGGGGGAACAGCACGGTGACGATCGAGACCACGACCAACGAGTGCGGCAGCAGGTAGATCGACATGGCGTTGGTGTAGGCGAAGTTACCGGCAGCGGTCGCGCCGTCGTCGCCCCCGGACTGGCCGGCGGCGAAGAGGACGTTGGTCAGGAAGACGACGCCGACCTGCTCCAGCGCGACGGCACCGAGGGTCCAGCCCACGACCTTGCCCGCGGAGCGGAGCCCGATGCCGCGCAGCCCGAGCCGGAACCCCCACCGGAAGCCGGCCCGGCGCAGGGGCATGATGAGCAGCAGCGCCTGCGCGGCGATCCCCAGCGTCGCGGTGCCGGCCAGCAGCAGGGTCTGCGCCGTCGTCCAGCCCGACAGGTCGGTGATGCCGTCCGCAGGTGCGTGGCCGAACAGGAGGATGAACGCGCCGAAACCGAGCAACGAGACCACGTTGTTCGCCACCGGCGCCCAGCCGTAGGCCGCGAACCGCCCGTGGGCACTCAGCACCTGGCCGAGCAGGGTGTACAGACCGTAGAAGAACACCTGGGGCAGGCACCAGTAGGCGAACACGATGGCGAGCTCGCGAGCCTCGGCCCCGGCGGGCTCGCTGAGCGTCAGCAGGGTCACGACGAGCGGGGCGGCCGCGACCAGGACGATGGTGCCGGACAGCAGCCCGAGCCCCGAGAGCGTCAGCAGCTTGTCGAGGCGTTCCCGGGCGTTGTGCGCCTGCATCGACTTGAGGATCTGCGGCACCAGCACCGACTGCAGCACGCCGGCCGAGATGAGGGCGAACAGCATGTTCGGCAGCTTGTTCGCGATGTCGAACGCGTCGGCGACGGTCCCGATCGAACCGACACAGGCGACCAGGAGCATGGTGCGCACCAGGCCCGAGGCGCGGGACGCCGCCGTCCCGAGGGACATCGCCAACGAGCTGCGCCCCAACCCGGCCTTGCGGGCACCGGACGCGCCCGGGTCCGCCGGTGCCCCGTCCCCGGACCCGCCGGTGGCGTCCGGCACGGGACCGGGCTCGTCCGGCGTCGCCCCTGGCGCGGGCACCGGCCGGTCGGCACGGGGGGCGGGATCGGGGCTGTCGACGGTCATCGCGGGGGGTCCTCCAGGTCGTCGTGCCGCGCGACGCCCTCGGTCGGTTCGGTGGGGACGGCGGCCTCGGTGACCTGCTCGCCCGTGGTCCGGCGGTCGGACCGGCCGCGGCGCACCGTGCGCCAGATCCCGGCGACGAACAGCAGGCCGACGGCGCACGCCATGACGGTGGTGCCGACGGTCTCCCAGCCGGCGCGGACCCGTACCGCGAAGCTCGTCGAGTCGGCCACCAGCACGCCGCTCGGGGCGAGCAGCTCGACGTCGAGGTCGACGTCACCGGAACCGATGGCGCGGACGCGGACCTGGGCGTCGCGGGACCCGCCGGCCGGGACGACGACGGTGGGGTCGGTCTCGACGATCACCCGTGGGTCGGAGGGCGTGAGCTCGACGGTGACGGTGGCGTCGACGGGCAGCTCGTTGCGCACGCGGACCGGCAGGTCCCCGGTGTCGCTGATGAGCGTGACGTCCCCGCGGTCGGCGACGCTGATCCCCGACTGCACCTCGGCCGCCCGGGTGAGCGCGAGCCGGCGGGCGGCCTCCCGCGCCTCGGGGTCCGTCCGGTAGGCCAGGGACAAAGGGGCGACCAGGTCGCGGTCCACGGTGCCGGCGAGCTCGGCGGGATCGGGGGCCACGGTCGCGAAGGCCGCGACGTCGTCACCGGCCCGGAAGAGCTCCCGCACCTGGCCGGCAGGGAGCTCGGCGTCGTCGACCACCTGGTCCGCCGGTGCGGTGGTGGGGCTCGACGGCGCCCCGGCGAGCACGTCGGTCAGGGGAGCGATGTCGATCCACCCGGCGCTGCCGAGCGCGGACACCAGCGACTCGAAGGCCTCGACGTCGGGGCTCCAGCCCCGGGGCAGGGCGGCCACGACGTCGGCGGAGGTCCCGGCAGTCTGTGCACTCGTGGCCAGGGCGGCGGCGTCCGCGAGGAGTCGTCGGGTCTCGCCCGCCGAGAGGCCGTCTCCGTCGACGCCGGTCGCCGCCCCGACGAGCGCGGACCAGGTGGGGTCGGCCACGGCGAGCGAGACCTCGTCCGCGCCGGTGTCGAGCGTCGACATCACCGTGCCGGGGGCGGCCTCCACCCCGTCGGTGACGAGCACGTGCTGCGCTCCTGCGGCGGGTGCGGTGGCGACCGTGGCGCGGTCCGTGACGCCCTGCGGCCAGGCGACGGTGGTGTCCCAGGCCGCCGGAGGGGTCCACCCCGACGGCAGGAGCGTCGTCGGGTCCGTCGCGGCGGCCATGTCGGCGGCGCCCACCTGGGCGTGGGCGAGCGCCGCCAGGTCCGGGTCGTACGGGGGCAGGGTGACGACGTCGGCGGCCCCGTCGCTCTCGAGCCGTTCGGCCCAGTCGGTCGCCCCGGCGTCGGAGGACGTGCCGGCCGCCGCGACGACGGCGGGGTCGACGGCGAGGGACAGCCCCGCCGTCCCGTCCGTGGCCGCGCTGAGCAGGCGACCGAGCTCCTGCTCGGGAGCCGTGGCGGCGACGACGGCGTCCGTGTAGTCCGAGGGCGAGGCCGGGTCGCGACCGGGTCCGGTCACCGGCGCGACCAGGGCGAGGCGCACGGGGTCGGGGGCGTCCGTCCCCGCGTCGGCGGTCCCGCCGTCCGGGTCGTAGAGGAGGAAGGAGTGCAGCACCACGAGGGGTGCGCCGGCGGCGGAGACCTCGACCGACATCTGCCGCGGTCCCCAGGCGGCCTGGTCGCCGAGCTGGAGGCCGGCCACCGCGAGCTCGAACGTGACCTGGGTGGACCCGCCCGCCGGGATGTCGTCGACGGACGTGGTGGCCTGGGTCGTCGCGGTGCGGCCGGAGTCGTCGTCCGCCCACGCGCTCACCTCGGCGGCCGACGACAGCAGCATCCAGCCGACGCCGAGGTCGGCGCGCAGGTCGGTCGCCCGCCGGGTTCCGTCGTTGGTGATCCGGACCGTGACCTCCTGCGTCCCGTCGGGTCCGACGACGGTGGGGCTGACGCCGACGATCTCGGCCGTCAGCGCCTCGGCGGCCGTGGCGGACGGCGCGGGTGCCGCGGCGAACACGGCGGCGAGGGCCACGACGGCGAGGACGAGGACGGACGCGCGCCGTCGCGCCCCCGCGGCACGGGAGGAGGTCACCGACGGGCTCACTCGACGAGGTCCGGGGTGCGGATCAGCACCTGCAGCGCCGTGGCCGCCAGTCGCTGCTCGTTCGGGTAGGCCAGCCGGTGCGGGAGCTCCTCCACCAGGACCCAGCAGGCGTCCTCCGCCTCGCCGTCCGGGTCGCCCGCGGCCGTGATGGCACCGCCCTCGGCGCGCAGGAGGAAGTGGTGGACCACCTTGTGCACCCGCCGGTCCTCCCCGCTGAACCAGTAGTCGATGACGCCGAGCGTGGAACGGACCGTGCCGACGATGCCGGTCTCCTCGTGGATCTCGCGCACCGCGGCCTCCGCGGGCGTCTCCGCACCCTCGAGGTGGCCCTTGGGCAGGCACATCTCGAGCCGACCCCCGCGGTTGCGCCGCAGGATGACCGCGGCGCGCGGCCCGGACACGTGCCGTTCGACGACCAGACCACCGGCCGAGGTCTCGTCGACCACGGGCAGGTGTCCCGCCGTCGGACCGCGACCCTCGGGCGCGCCCGAGCGGCCGTGCACCCGGGCAGGGTCGACCCGCAGGGGGTGTCCGCCGGGCGGGACGGGCACCGGCACGGACGGGCGCCCGTCGGGAGCGCCTGGCGCCGGTGCCGCAGAAGACATGGGGCCACCCTACCGAGTTCACCCGCTGTTCCTGACGGCCCGGCAGGTGCTGCCGGGCCGGTCCGCGACCTCCTCGCCGGCGCCGTGACGTCGCGCGGTTGCCGGCGGGTGCGTCGCGGGCGCGCGCACCCGTGCCCGCGATCTGGGAGGATAGGACGTCGTGTCGACACCTGAGCCTTCCCCGGAGATCGCGCTGCTGCGCCGCGCCCTCGGCGTCCTGACCGAGATGGCGCCGGCCGCCGTCGAGCTCGGCGAGATCTTCGCCGCCGCCGGGCACGAGCTCGCGCTGGTGGGAGGCCCGGTGCGGGACGCGTTCCTGGGCCGCGCGAGCGACGATCTCGACTTCGCGACGTCGGCCACCCCCGACGAGACGCAGCGGCTCCTGGCCCGCTGGGGTGACGCCCACTGGGACATCGGCAAGGAGTTCGGCACGATCGGTGCGCGGCGGTTCGGCCGGTCCGGCGCACGGGACGCACGCCGCGGCAACGCGCCGGACGACGTCGTCGTCGAGGTGACGACGTACCGCACGGACGCGTACGACGCGGCCTCGCGCAAACCCGTGGTGGAGTTCGGCGACTCGCTGGACGGGGACCTGTCCCGCCGCGACTTCACGGTGAACGCGATGGCGGTGCGGCTGCCCGACCTGACCTTCGTCGACCCGTTCGGCGGGCTGACCGACCTGGCCGCGAAGGTGCTGCGCACCCCGATCGCACCCGAGCGGTCCTTCGACGACGATCCGCTGCGGATGCTGCGGGCCGCCCGCTTCGCCGCCCGCCTCGGGTTCGCCGTCGAGCCGGGCACCCGGGCCGCGATCGTGGACATGGCTCCCCGGCTCGAGATCGTCTCGGCCGAGCGGGTGCAGGCCGAGCTGTCCAAGCTGTTGTGCGCGCCGTCGCCCCGAGCCGGGCTGGAGGTGCTGGTCGACACGGGGATGGCGGACCAGGTGCTGCCCGAGCTGCCCGCGCTGCGCCTCGAGATCGACGAGCACCACCGTCACAAGGACGTCTACGAGCACTCGCTGATCGTGCTCGACCAGGCGATCGCCCAGGAGACGGGGCCCGACGGCGCCGTTCCCGGCCCCGACCTGGTGCTGCGGCTGGCGGCGCTCCTGCACGACATCGGCAAGCCCGCCACCCGCCGGTTCGAGCCGGGGGGCGGCGTGAGCTTCCACCACCACGAGGTGGTCGGGGCCAAGCTGGTGGCCAAGCGGCTGCGCGCGCTGCGGTACGAGAAGCAGGTGGTCAAGGACGTCTCCCGGCTCGTCGAGCTCCACCTGAGGTTCCACGGGTACGGCGACGGCGCGTGGACGGACTCGGCGGTGCGGCGGTACGTCACGGACGCCGGGCCGCTGCTCGAGCGTCTGCACCGGCTCACGCGGGCGGACTGCACCACCCGCAACCGCCGCAAGGCCAAGCGGCTCTCGGACGCCTACACGGACCTGACCGAGCGGATCGAACGCCTCCGCGAGCAGGAGGAGATCGACGCGATCCGCCCCGACCTGGACGGTACGCAGATCATGGCGGTGCTCGACATCCCGCCGGGGCGTGACGTCGGCGCGGCCTACCAGCACCTGCTGGCGCTGCGCATGGAGCAGGGTCCGCTCGGCGAGGAGCGGGCGACGGCGGAGCTGCGGACGTGGTGGGAGGCTCGCCAGGGCTGAGGTCGCGGCCCTAGGGTGGGCGCGCGAGGCCGTCGTCGCGACGGACCCGCTCCCGGTGACCGGACCGGTGATCGACGACGCAGGGGAGCGCACCGTGACGACGGACCGCAGGGCACGCACGGGTGCGACGGCGTTCTACCTCGTCCAGGGGTTGTGCTTCGCGGGCCTGCTGGCCCAGGTGCCGACGCTGCAGGACGGGCTGGGGATGTCGGACGGCACCCTGACCATCGTGCTGCTCCTGGTCCCCGTCGTGGCGGGCGCGGGCAGCGTCCTGGCCGGGACGCTGGCACCTCGCACGGGCAGCGCCGCCCTGCTGCGGGTGGCGGGTCCGCTCGTGGCCGTGGCCGTCCTCGGGACCGCCCTGGCGCCGTCGACGGCGGTGCTGCTGCCGGTCGTGGCCGTCGTGGGGCTGCTGCTCGGCGTGGTCGACGCGACGATGAACATGCAGGGTGTGGCCGTGGAGCGGCGGTACCGGCGCAGCCTGCTCAATTCCTTCCACGGCGCGTGGAGCGTGGGCGGCATCCTCGGCTCGTTGGCGGCCGTGCTCGCGCACTCCCTGGACTGGGGGCTGGTGGCGGGACTCGGCCTGGTCGCCGCCGTCGCCGTCGTGGTGGACCTCGTGGCCGCGCCGCTGCTGCCGGCCGGACGGGCGCAGGACGCCGTGACCGCGGCGAGCGGGGCCGGGCCGGGTGCGCACGACGGCGGCGCCTCCGGCGTCGGCGGCGAGGGCTCGGCGACCCCGGTGCCGTGGCGACCGATCCTCCTGGTCGGCACCGCCGTCGCGATCGTCTACCTGGCCGACTCCGCGGCCTCGAGCTGGTCGACCAAGTACATCTCCGACGTGCTGCACAGCGCCGACAACGTGGCGCCGCTCGGGCTGGCGGCCTACCTGGGTTGCCAGCTGCTGGGCCGGCTGGCGGCGGACGGTCAGGTCAACCGGTTCGGTCCCGTGCGGCCGGTCGCCGTGGGCGGGATCGTGGGCGCGGCCGGGCTGGGGCTCGTGGCCGTGGCGCCCACGCCGTGGGTCGCCGTCGTCGGGTTCGGGCTCACCGGGCTGGGCCTGAGCGTCGTGGTGCCGCTCTCGTTCTCCGTGGCCGGCGCGCTGGACACCTCCGGCGTGGCCGTGGCCCGCGTGAACCTGTTCAACTACGTGGGGTTCGTGCTGGGCGCCGGCGTGATCGGCGGGGTCGCCGAGCTCGCGGACCTGCGCTGGGCGTTCGCCGTGCCCGCCGTGCTGGCGCTCGGCGTGGTCGCGCTGGCTCCCGCATACCGGGTCGCCGCGCGCCGCGAGACCGTACCGACCGTGGCGGCGCGGCCCCGGTAGCCCCGCCGCCTCCGCCCGGTCCCGGCGCCGCCGGCGTCAGTGGGCGGGCGCCCCCGACGGCGCGTCCGCCCGGCGCAGCCGCGTCGCCAGCAGCACGGCGGCCACGATCACCACGGCGGACACGGTGAAGGCGAGCCGTGCCCCGCCGGCCGTGGCCGTCGCCTCGGACGCGCCGTCGTCGAGCAGCGCGACCGAACGGATCGTCAGCAGCGTGACGAACAGCGCGGTGCCCGCCGCCCCCGCGAGCTGCTGCACCGTCGCGACGGCCGCCGAGCCGTGGGAGTACAGCGCCGGCCGCAGGCCGCCCAGGGCCGAGGTGAAGGTCGGGGTGAACACGAACGCCAGGCCGAGGCTCAGCACCATGTGGCCCACCAGGACCCACCACAGGGGCGACGTCGGGGTCAGGGTGGCGAACAGGACCATCGCCACACCGACGGCGACGACGCCCGGCAGGGCGAGCGGACGGGGTCCGAGCCGGTCGTACAGCCGGCCGACGACCGGGCCGAGCAGTCCCATCGCGAGCCCGCCCGGCAGCATGAGCAGACCGCTCGTCAACGGCGCCAGGCCCATCGCCTCCTGCAGCACCAGCGGCAGCCCGATGATCATGCCGAACATGGCGACCATGGCGATCGCCATCACGCCCAGCCCCACCGAGAAGCCCGGGGCCAGGAAGGCCCGCAGGTCGAGCAGGGCGGCGTCGGTGCGCTGCAGCCGGAGCTGACGCCACACGAAGAGGGCGAGGAACACCACGCCGGCAGCCAACGGGACCGCGGGGGAGACCGGCGTCGCGTGCTGCGCCGCCTCGCCGATCGCGGACAGCCCGTAGACCAGGCCGCCGAAGGCTCCCGCGGAGAGCAGCAGGGACAGCGGGTCCAGGCGGGTCCGGGCGCGGTCGGCCACGTCGCGGACGAGGATCGCGCCGAGGACGAGTGCCGCCACGGCGATCGGGAGCACGACCCAGAAGACCTCACGCCAGCCGAGCGCGGTCACGACGCCGCCGGACATGGTCGGTCCGAGGGCGGGCGCGACGGCGATCACCATCGACACGTTCCCCATCACCTGACCACGGCGGTGGAGCGGGACCGTCGTCATGACCGTGGTCATCAGCAGCGGCATCATGATCGCCGTGCCGGTCGCCTGCACCACGCGCGCGGCCACGAGCAGGCCGAAGACCGGGGCGACCGCGGCGAGCAGGGTACCCGTGCTGAACAGCGACATCGCCAGGATGAACGCCCCCCGGGTGCCGAGCCGCTGCAGCATCCACCCGGTGGTCGGGATGACCACGGCCATCGTCAGCATGAACGCGGTGGTCAGCCACTGGCCGGCGGACGGGGCGATGTCGAACTCGTCCATGACCGCCGGCAGCGCGACGCCCATCGTCGTCTCGTTGAGGATGACGACGAACGCGGAGACGAGCAGCAGCGCGATGACGCGGACGTGCTCGCGCGGGAGCCGGTCACCGGCCGCCTCGCCCGCCGCCGCGGGCGGGGTGGTGCTCGGTGACGCGGACGGCGCGACGCCCGTCACGTCGGGCGGGGTGGTGCGATCCGGCGGCGTCGCCTCGGTGGTGCGTGCAGACATGTCCCCTCCGGGTTCGTGCGGTTCCGGCCGACCGCGGGCGACGCTGCGCACGGAATGACCCGTCAACTGAAGTCGTCACCAGGGTGCGGTATTCCCGTGCTCGTGGCGACCTGATTTCCGCCCGGAACTCATCGGCGTGGGCCAGACGGGACCGGCCGGGGCGAGGTGCGGGTGCGGGGTCCGGTCAGTCGGCGACGGGGGCGTTGCGCACCACGAGGATGCAGGTGTCGTCCTCGTTGGTGCCGTCGGCGCAGGCCTCGACGATCTCCTCCAGCAGCGCCGCGGCGTCGGGCCCGCCGTCGAGGGCGCAGGCGCAGTCGTACAGGCTCTCGAGCTGGTCGCGCAGCGTGCGGTCCCGCCGCTCGACGAGCCCGTCGGTGAACAGCACGAGGGCGTCACCGGGCTCCAGCACCACCTCGGCCTCCGGCACCTCCTCGACCACGCGAGGGGCGCCGATCGGGGTGGTCAGCGCCTGGTCCAGCCGCTCCACCCCGCCGGCCGCCCGCAGGAGCAGCGGCGGCATGTGGCCCGCCCGGGTGTACGTCGCGCGCCGCCGACCGGCGTCGTCCGGCTCGGCGAGCAGGGCGAAGACGCACGTGGCCATGTCCGCCATCCGCAGGCCTCGGACCAGGTCGTCGACGCCGGCGACGACCTCCGACGCCGAGCGCCCCGACCAGGCCTCGCTGCGCAGCACCGAGCGGAGCTGCCCCATGGCGGCCGCCGCCCGGATGTCGTGGCCGACGACGTCGCCCACCGAGACCGCCACGCCGCCGGTGGGCAGGGGCACGACGTCGTACCAGTCGCCGCCGACGTCGGCGCGGGACGACGCCGGCTCGTAGAGGGCCGCGCAGTCGAGCCCGGGGACGTCGACGATCTGGGGGAGCATGCTGTGCTGGAGGGTCAGGGCCGCCTCGTGCTCGCGGCGGTACAGCCGGGCGTTGTCGAGGGCCAGGCCGCCACGGGCGCCCAGGGCGACGATGTCCCGCACGTCCGCACGGTCGAACGATTCCACCCCCTGGTCGCTGATGACGACCATGACACCGATGACACGGTCACGGCCGCGCAGCGGGACGGCGATCGCGGACCCCAGGCCCAGGTTGCGCAGGGCCTCGAGCTCCGCCGGGGCGGTGCGCCGCGGCAGCGAGTCGATGTCCACGGGGAACGGTGCCGGCACCACGGCGCGGTCGACGTCGAGCACGCGCCGGATCGCCGGCGACTCCATCGCCCAGCGCTGCGAGCCCTCGAGGACGGCGACGTCGGCGGCACGCCGCGGGTCACGGGCGGCCGCGTGCACGAGCCGGGGCTCACCCCGGTCGTCCACCACGACGACGACGCACCACGCGCCGAAGTGCGGGGCCACCAGGTGCGGCAGGAGGGCCGCCCCGGCGTCCTCGTCGAACAGGTCCATCAGCTCCTGCGTGATGGTGGCCAGGAGGGCGAGCCGCTGGTTCTCGCGGTTCACCTCGTCCATCTCGAGCGCCTGGCGACGTTCGGCGTGGACCCGCTCGGTGACGTCCGTCTGGATGCCGACGTGGTGCGTGATCGTGCCGTCCTCGTCCAGGATCGGCGAGACCACCACCTGGTTCCAGAACGGCGTGCCGTCCTTGCGGTGGTTCAGCAGCGTCTCGCCGAACGCCTCGCCGGCGTCCAGCGCGGCGCGGATGCGGTCGACGGTCGCGCGGTCGGTGCCCTCGCCCTGCAGGAATCGGCAGTTGCGTCCGAGCACCTCCTCGGCGCTGTACCCCGTCACCCGGCAGAACGCCGGGTTGACCCAGATCAGCGGGTCGTCCGGCTGTGACGGGTCGGAGATGGAGAAGCTCAGGTGGCTCGCGACGGCGGCGCGCAGCTGGAGGCCGTCGGTGGGTTCGTCGGCCCCGACCTCCTCGCGCAGCCCCGAGGCGGGCAGCAGGACGACCAGGGCCCGGTCGGACAGGTGGTCGGGTGCGCCGGCCAGCGGGAGGCAGACCGTCCACAGGTGCTCGGAGCCGTCGGATCGCGCGGAACGCATCGAGACGCCGCCGCCGTCCTCGAGGGCGCCGAGGATCGCGTCGGCCGCGGACGTGGTGTCGTCGGGTGCCACGACGCCGGCTGCGGCGCACCAGGTGCCGATCGGCACGGGCAGACCCACGCTCCCGCTCAGGCGGACCGCGGCCCGGTTCGCGTCGACCACCAGCCTCGTCGCGGTGTCCAGGAGCAGGACGGCGCTGCCCGTGGCGATCTCGACGGGCTCGCCCAGGCGCACCAGCTCGTCGGTGGTCTCCGCGACGAGACTCTCGGCGTCGGCGTCCGACAGGGACGTCGGCAGTGGTCGTTCCATGGTCATCCTCCCGTTGCCTGAGCGTCGGGCTCGTCGCTCATGCACCGTCCCGGACATCGATATTTTGCGGTCGGCGCCCCGGTTCTGTCCATCACGTGGGACGAATGCCGCAGAACGGCTGGGGTGTGCAGGTCGACGGACTCGCGGGGCGCCGGATCGCACCGCGAGGCGGCTCCGATGGCTCAGCGGGCCGAACGTGTCCGGGGCCGCACCTCGGCCGGGACGCGGGCGCCGCGGAACCACAGCAGCGCCGCGACCGCGACGTAGGCCAGCGCCAGGAGGACGAACAGCCCGCGCGACCATCCGTCGTCGGGCACCACCCATGCTGCCAGGACGGCCGCACCGACGAACGCCGCGTTGAAGAGCACGTCGTAGAACGCGAAGGCGCGGCCGCGGTAGTCGTCGTGCGTGTCCCGCTGCACGATCGTGTCCACAGCGATCTTGGCGCTCTGCGCGGCCAGCCCGAGCAGCCCCGCGCCGACGAGCACCACCGTGCGGGTCGGGGTGGTGGCGAGCAGGAGCTGTGAGGCGGCCGCCAGGAGCAGCATGCACACGATCCAACCCTGCGGCCCCGTACGGCGGGACAGCACCGGGGTGGCCACGATCGCGCACGCCCCGCCGACGCCCGTCGCCCCCAGCACCATGGCGAAGTTCGCCAGCCCGGCCGAGGTGTCTCCCGGCTCCGCCAGCAGGTTGCGCGAGATGAGGATGGCGGCGATGAACACGACCCCGTACAGGAACCGGTGCGCCGCCATCACCAGCAGCCCCTGGCCCGGCGTGCGCCGCGCGACCAGGTAGCGGGCGCCGTCGACCAGGCCGCGGGCGACCTCGGCGATCTCGGCCGCCAGGGCACCGCGGCGGGGATGCTCCGGGCCGAGCTGGTCCTTGCCGAGCCGGAGGGCGAGCACCGTCGCACCGGCGAAGGCGACGGACGCGCACACGAGCGCCGCGGCGTCGTGCACCCGCCCCGCCGGGACAGCGAGGCCGACGACGAACCCGACGCCGCCACCGAGGAACGCCGCGCCCGTGCCGAGCGTCGGCGTCAGCGAGTTGGCCGTGAGGAGCAGGGGGCCGTCGACGACGCGGGGCAGGCCGGCGCTCAGCGCGGCCAGCAGGAAGCGGTTGACGCTCAGCGCGGCCAGCCCGAGCACGATCACCCAGGCCTCACCGGCACCGGCCAGGCCGGTCGTCAGCATGACGGCCGCCATCGCCGCGGCGAGCACCACGCGCACCGCGTTGCCGATCATCAGCACCTGGCGGCGGCGCCACCGGTCGAGGAACACCCCGGCGAACGGACCCACCAGCGTGAACGGGGCGAGCATCACGGCGAACGCGGAGGCGACCCCCGCCGCCGTGCCGGCGCGCTCCGGGGAGAAGAACAGCAGCGAGGCGAGCCCGACCTGGAACATGCCGTCACCCGCCTGGGAGACGAGCCGCACGGCGAAGAGCCGCCGGAACCCCGGCAGGCGAAGCAGGGCGGCGAGGTCGTGCCCGGTCTCTCTGAGGGCTCCCACCCGTTCACCTTCCCACGCCGGTCGCGGCGTCGTGCCGAGGGTGGCCGCCCGCTGTCGCGAGGTAGGCGCCCGCGCCCGCGAGGTAGGCAGACCACCTGGTCGGGTAGGCAGGGCCCCCGAGGGTCCTGCCTACCTGGCCGAGCGATCGCCTACCTCGGCACGCACGCTCGCACGCTCGCTACAGGTCAGCGCTCGATCCCTCGGTCGCGATCGTCCTGCGCTCGCACGCTCGCTACGGACTATCGCTCGATCCCTCGGTCGCGATCGTCCTGCGCTCGCACGCTCGCTACGGACTATCGCTCGACGTCACCGCGGATGAAGGCCTCCAGGTGCTCGCGGCCCTGGGTGTCCTCCATCTGGACCGGCGGGGACTTCATGAAGTACGTCGAGGCCGACAGGATCGGTCCGCCGACGCCGCGGTCCTTCGCGATCTTCGCGGCGCGGATGGCGTCGATGATGATGCCGGCGGAGTTGGGGGAGTCCCAGACCTCGAGCTTGTACTCCAGGTTCAGGGGCACCTCGCCGAACGCGCGGCCCTCGAGGCGCACGTAGGCCCACTTGCGGTCGTCGAGCCACGCGACGTAGTCCGACGGGCCGATGTGGACGTTGCGGTCCTCCTTCTTGCCGGCGAGCGCGCCGGTCAGGTTGGAGGTCACGGCCTGGGTCTTGGAGACCTTCTTGGACTCCAGACGGTCCCGCTGCAGCATGTTCTTGAAGTCCATGTTGCCGCCGACGTTGAGCTGGTACGTCCGGTCGAGGACGACGCCGCGCTGCTCGAACAGCTTGGCCAGCACGCGGTGGGTGATCGTCGCGCCGACCTGCGACTTGATGTCGTCGCCGACGATCGGCACGCCCGCGTCCTCGAACTTCTTGGCCCACTCCGGGTCGGACGCGATGAACACGGGCAGGGCGTTGACGAACGCCACACCGGCGTCGATGGCGCACTGCGCGTAGAACTTGTCGGCCTCCTCGGAACCCACCGGCAGGTAGGAGACGAGGACGTCGATCTTCGCGTCGCGCAGGGCCTGCACGACGTCGACCGGCTCGTCGGCGGCCTCGTCGATCGTCGCCTGGTAGTAGTCGCCCAGGCCGTCGAGGGTCGGACCGCGCTGCACGATGACACCCGTGGGCGGCACGTCGGCGATCTTGATCGTGTTGTTCTCCGAGGCGGTGATCGCCTCGGCCAGGTCGAAGCCGACCTTCTTCGCGTCGACGTCGAACGCCGCCGCGAACTCGAGGTCGCGCACGTGGTAGTCGCCCATCTGGACGTGCATGAGACCCGGGACGGTGCTGGACGGGTCGGCGTCGCGGTAGTAGTGCACACCCTGGACCAGGGACGATGCACAGTTTCCGACACCGACGATGGCAACGCGGACGGAGGTCATCCTCGCTCCTTGTTTCTCTGGGCCGGGGCGTCGTGCGCCCCGGCGTTTCGGTCGCGGGCACGGCCGCTGACGCGGTCGCGCTCGGTGGTGATGAGGCCGTCGAGCCAGCGCACCTCGCGCTCGACCTGCTCCAGGCCGTGCCGCTGCAGTTCGAGAGTGTATTCGTCGAGCCGCTCACGGGTCCGGGAGGCGGACTCCCGGACGGCCTCCAACCGCTCGGTCAGCCGGGTGCGCCGGCCCTCGAGGATGCGGAGGCGTGTCTCGGCGTCGGTCTGTGCGAACAGCGCGAACCGGACGTCGAAGCTCTCATCCTCCCAGGCCGCGGGGCCCGCGGAGGCGAGAGTGGTCTGCAGGTGCTCCTTGCCGTCGGCGGTCAGCCGGTACACGATCCGGCCGCGCCGGCCCGTCAGGGGCTTGGTGCCCGACGACGGACGTCCCGCAGCGCTCGCCGCACCACCTCGGGCGGTGGCCCGGGCGGTGGTCGCGGGGTCGGGCTCGGCGGTCTCGATGAGACCGCGGGCCACCAGCGACTTGAGCGCAGGGTAGAGACTGCCGTAGGAGAACGCGCGGAACGAGCCCAGGAGCAGGTTGAGCCGCTTGCGCAGCTCGTAGCCGTGCAACGGGGCGGAGCTGAGCAGGCCGAGGATGGCCGTCTCGAGGACGTTCGAGCGACTACGCACCCGGGTCCTCCTCCCTGTTCCACTGACACATGACGGCTCGTTGTATCGAGTCGATACATCGTGAGGATAGGACGCGGACACCTGTGCAGGCAAAAGGACACCGGTGTCCGCCCGCCCCCACCAGCCACCGCACCAGTTGTGAAGGCCCCGTGGAGCCGTCGGCAGGGGTCTGCGGAAGACCGGCGCGGAAGCGCTCCGACGGCACGGGGACCTGGACACCCCCGCACATCGATCCCCTAGTGTTCCGTGTGGCTCCTCGTGCCGAGTGGGGCATACCTCGGGACCGAGGGCACCGCACAGCGAAAGGTTGGACGTGGCGATCACGCGCAGGCGTCGCTTCTGGAACTACCCCCGCCGGGGCAAGGGCATCGTGCACCGCTGGCTGCCCTCGTGGCGCATCGTCGTGGGCTGCGGGCTGGCCTGCATCGCCCTCGGGACCGGCGTCTTCTTCGCCGCATGGACGTCCACGGCGATCCCGGACGACCTCGACGACGTCGACCACCAGGCGACCACCGTCTACTACGGCAACGGCAAGGAGATCGGCTCCTACTCGTCGATCAAACGTGAGCTGGTCGACTACGAGGACCTGCCCTCCTACGTCGGGGACGCCGTCGTGGCCTCGGAGAACGCCACCTTCTGGGAGGACCCGGGCGTCGACGCCAAGGGGCTGGTGCGCGCGGTGTGGAACAACCTGACGAGCTCGGGGGGCACCCAGGGCGGCTCCACGCTCACCCAGCAGTACGTGGAGCGGTACTACCTGGGCACCACCACCGACCTGGTGGGCAAGGCCAAGGAAGCGATCATCGCGCTGAAGATCGGTCGCCAGCAGCCCAAGGAGCTCGTGCTCGAGCGCTACCTCAACACGATCTACTTCGGTCGGGGCGCCTACGGCGTGCAGGCCGCCGCGACGGCGTACTTCGACAAGGACGCCGCCGACCTCACCTACTCCGAGGCCGCGCTGCTCTCGGGGATCATCCCCTCACCGGTGAACTACGACCCCTCGGTCAACAAGGACATCGCCAAGGACCGCTGGGAGCGGAGCCTCACGCGGATGGCGGACCAGGGCTACATCACGACCGAGGAGGCGACCTCGGCGAAGTTCCCGAAGTTCGTGGCCAAGGACACCTCGAGCAACAGCCTCGGTGGCCAGAAGGGCTACATCATGGCTGCGGTCAAGAAGGAGCTCCTGGCCCACGGGTTCACCGAGGAGGACCTGGAGTCCCGCGGCCTGCAGATCTACACCACGATCAAGCCGAAGCTGCAGCGCACCGCGGCGCAGATCGTCAAGGACATGCCGGACGACGCGAACAAGAAGATCCGGCCGTCCATCGTGTCCATCAACCCCCACGACGGCGCCGTGTGGGCGCTGTACGGCGGCCCGGACTACATCAAGCAGTCGCTGAACACCGCGACCCAGGACGTCGTCCAGGCCGGTTCGACGTTCAAGCCGTTCACGCTCATCGGAGCGCTCGAGGAGGGGCACCAGCTCACCGAGACGTTCGACGGGAACTCGCCGAAGGTCTTCCCGGACGCCGACGACGGCGTGGACTGGGAGGTCAACAACTTCGGCGGGGAGAGCCTCGGCAGCTCGATCGACCTCGTCCAGGCGACGGCGCACTCGGTGAACACCGCGTACGCCGCGCTGAACATGGAGGTCGGGCCGCAGAAGACGGTCGAGGTGGCGCACCGGCTCGGGATCCGTGACTCCACGGAGATCACGGCCAACAACAGCAACGTGCTCGGCACGGCGTCGGTCTACCCGGTCGACCTCGCCTCGGCGTACGCGACCATCGCCGACGGCGGCAACTACGTCACGCCGCACGTCGTCGACCGCGTCGAGCACATGGACGGCACCGTCCGCTACGAGCCCGACACCGCTCCGGACAAGCGGTTCGAGACCGACGTCATCAACGCGGCGACGTACGCGATGACGCAGGTCGTCGAAGAGGGTTCCGGCCGGGCCGCCCTGGAGCTCACCGGTCCCGACGGCACCCGGCGCCCCGTCGCGGGCAAGACGGGTACCGCCAACGACAACGAGACGGCGTGGTTCGCCGGGTTCACCCCGCAGCTCGCCACGGTGGTCAACGTGCGCCAGTACGCGAACGTCGACCTGAAGGAGGGCATCCTCGGCGGGAAGGAAGCGATCGACACCTTCGGGGGATACCCGGAGATCACCGGCTCCACGTGGCCCGCCGAGGCGTGGACCGACTTCATGCAGGTCGCCCTCGAGGGCAAGGACATCGCGGAGTTCCCGGACTACACGCCGCCGCGGCCCACCTTCTCGCCGTCGCCGACCCCGAGCGAGTCCACCCCGGAGTGGGTGGAGGTGCCGGGCAACCTCGTGGGGATGGACGTGGCGCAGGCCACCACCCTGCTCGAGGGCATGGGTCTGAAGGTCTCGACCCAGGCCACCGACGACGAGGCTGCCAAGGGCACCGTCGTCAACGCCTCCAACGCGGGCGCGAAGGTGCCCGCAGGGTCGACCATCACGCTGTGGGTCTCCACGGGCCAGACCGAGGAGGAACAGGGCGTGGCGGTGCCGGACGTGACGGGTCAGTCCCGGACCGCGGCCGAGCAGCAGCTCCGCCGGGTCGGCCTGAGCGTGAGCTTCACCGAGCAGAGCAGCGACCGGCCGGCCGGTGAGGTGATCGGCATGGACCCGGGCGCCGGGACCGAGGTCGAGCCGGGATCGACGGTCACGTTGGTGCTGTCCTCGGGGCCCGAGGAGACGCAGGAGCCGGAGCCCGAGACGACGACGGTGCCGTCCGTGGAGGGTCAGCAGCGCGTGGCCGCCGAGGCCCAGATCCGTGCGGCCGGGCTGGACGTGTCCGTCTCCGAGCAGGACAGCGACCAGCCGCGCGGCCAGGTGCTGTCCACCGACCCCGGTGGCGGATCCTCCGTCGAGGCCGGTTCCACGGTGACGATGGTGGTCTCCAACGGCAGCGGCACCGGTAACGGGAGTGGCGGGTGACCGACGCCACCCGTCACCGCACTTCGTCCGGGACGCCCTGAGCGGGTATCCTGGTCGACTGGCCGTACCGCCGTCGTCCCCCTCGGGAGGGCGGCGTCACGGCCGACGCACGCAAGAACCCTCCTGCCACGGAACGACCGTGGCCGCTGAGACCAGAGGAGGTGGGTTGAACACATGCGTCAGTATGAACTGATGGTGATCCTGGACCCGGAGGTCGAGGAGCGCACCGTTGCCCCGTCGCTCGAGAAGCTGCTGAAGGTCATCACGACCGAGGGCGGTTCCGTCGAGAACACGGACATCTGGGGTCGTCGCCGCATGGCGTACGACATCGACAAGCGCTCCGAGGGCATCTACGCCGTCGTCAACTTCACGTCGACGCCGGACACCGCGAAGGAGCTGGACCGCCAGCTCGGCCTCAACGAGGGCGTGCTGCGGACCAAGATCCTGCGCGCCGACGCTCGCTGAGACCCGCTGGACCGAGACACTCCGCATCCCGGCTGGGCACCTGTCGGTGCCCCGTGATGGGATGCCACCTGAACATCGAGTACAGCCGAATCTCGCGGACGAACGAAGGAGCTTGGCATGGCTGGTGAGACCGTCATCACGGTGGTCGGAAACCTGACTGCGGACCCGGAGCTGCGCTTCACCCCGTCGGGTGCTGCCGTTGCCAACTTCACGATCGCGTCCACCCCCCGCACGTTCGACCGGCAGTCGAACGAGTGGAAGGACGGAGAGGCGCTCTTCCTGCGCTGCTCCATCTGGCGCGAGGCCGCGGAGAACGTGGCCGAGTCGCTGACGAAGGGCATGCGCGTCATCGCGCAGGGCCGTCTTCAGCAGCGTTCGTTCGAGACCCGCGAGGGTGAGAAGCGCACCGTCGTCGAGCTGCAGGTCGACGAGATCGGCCCGTCGCTGAGGTTCGCCTCGGCGAAGGTCACTCGTGCCCAGCGCAGCGGTGGCGGCGGTGGCGGATTCGGTGGGGGCGGTGGCTACGGCGGCAACGCCGGCGGCCAGTCCCAAGGTGGCGGCGGTGGATTCGGTTCCTCCGGCGGCGGTCAGCAGAACGACCCCTGGGCCACGGCAGGCCCGGCGTCGTCCGGCGGCGGGTTCTCGGACGAGCCCCCGTTCTGATCGTCGTCCACATCCACGATCACCCGTGCCCCTGCGTGGGGCACCCCTGAGTTAGGAGCACTCACCATGGCCAAGCCTGTGGTGCGCAAGCCCAAGAAGAAGGCGAACCCGCTCAAGACCGCGAAGGTCGAGTCGGTCGACTACAAGGACACCGCCCTGCTGCGGAAGTTCATCTCCGACCGCGGCAAGATCCGCGCGCGTCGGGTCACCGGCGTCTCCGTCCAGGAGCAGCGCCAGATCGCCAAGGCCGTCAAGAACGCCCGCGAGATGGCACTCCTGCCGTACTCGTCGTCGGCCCGCTGACCGGAAAGGATCCAGATCATGGCAAAGCTGATCCTGACCCACGAGGTGACCGGTCTCGGTGAGCCCGGCGACGTGGTCGAGGTCAAGGACGGGTACGCCCGTAACTTCCTCATCCCGCGCTCGCTGGCCACCCCGTGGACCAAGGGTGCCGAGTCGCAGGTCTCCGCGATCCGCAAGGCTCGCAAGTCCCGCGAGATCGCCACGCGCGAGGACGCTCAGGCCGCGGCCGAGTCGATCCAGTCGCGGACCTACACGGTGGAGGCGCACGCCGGCGAGTCCGGCCGTCTCTTCGGTGCGGTCACCACGGCGGACATCGCCCAGGCCGTCTCGGCCGCCGGCGGCCCGTCGGTCGACAAGCGCAAGATCGAGATCGGTCAGCCGATCAAGGCGATCGGTGAGCACACCGTGTCGATCCGCCTGCACCCCGAGGTGTCGGCCAAGATCGAGCTGGACGTCGTCGCGGGCTGAACGCCCGTCGTGACGTGAGGGCCCCGGTCCCGTTCGCATCGCGAGCGGGGCCGGGGCTTTCTGCTGTGCTCCTCCGCGGCTTCGCTCGGCACTCCCGGCTTCGTTCGGCAGTCCCGGAGTGCCGAACGAAGCCGGGAGTGCCGAGCGAGACAGCCGCCTGTGGATGACGCCAGCGAGCCGGCCGGCCCTGCGGTCATGCTCTCGGGATGTCCGAGTCCGAGATCCTCCTCGCCGGCGACCACGCCCGTTCCATGCTGCGATCCGCCGAGCGCCGGGGCGAGGTCGAGCGCCTCCGTCGGGGCGCCTACCGCCGGGTGCCGGACGCCGGCGTCTCGTCCACCGACCGGTGGTCGTCCGCCCGACGGCGGCACGTCGACAGGGCCCGTGCGGCGCACGCCCAGCTGCGACGACCGCACTGGTTCAGCCACGACACCGCCGCGGTGCTGCTCGGGCTGCCCGTGTGGCGGCTCCCGGACCCGGTGCATCTGACGCAGCACTATCGCGCCTCCTCCCGCGCAGCGCGAGACCTGCGACGTCACGTCCTCCCGGTCGCGGACCACCACCGGGACCTGGCCCTCGGACTGCCCGTGACCACCCTGGAGCGCACCGTCGCCGACTGCGTGACGACGCTGCCCGCGCTCGACGGACTGGTGATCGCCGACGCGGCACTGCGATCCGGGCTGGACCTGGAGGCGACGCGCCGCCTCGTCGAGTCCCGATACCGGGGAGGCGCTCGAGGGAGCCGCGTGCTCGAGCTCGCCGACGCCGGAGCCGAGAGCGCGTGGGAGTCGTGGCTGCGATACGTCGGCTGGTGGGCCGGCCTCCCGCGGCCCCGGACGCAGCACCCGGTGCGGACCCGACTGGG
Source organism: Isoptericola aurantiacus (assembly GCF_044769875.1). Classification (NCBI taxonomy): domain Bacteria; kingdom Bacillati; phylum Actinomycetota; class Actinomycetes; order Micrococcales; family Promicromonosporaceae; genus Isoptericola; species Isoptericola aurantiacus. Next base: position 962,593 of record NZ_JBJBAE010000001.1, on the reverse strand, counting down.
GAGCTTCCGCGTCGACCTCGGCTGGCCGGAGCACCAGGTGCTCGTCGAGTTCGACGGCCTGGTGAAGTACCGCCGCGGCGCGCTGGGCCCCGACCACGATCCGGATGCGGCCCGCATCGCCGAGAAGCGCCGCGAGGACGCGATCACCGAGGCGACAGGCGTCCGGCTGCTGCGCGTGACCTCGATGGACGCGCGGGACCCGCAGTCGGTGGCGGACCGGCTGGTGGCGCGGTTTCCTCCCGAGGTGCGGCGTGGCGCGCGGCGAGATCCGCTGCTGGCTCGGCCTCGCTGACCGGTGGCTTGCGAACCTCGCTCGGCACTCCGGGTCTCGATCGGCACTCCGGAGGTGCCGATCGAAGCCGGGACTGCCGATCGAATCTTGGAATCAGACGCCGGTGACCATCCAGCGCTCACCCCGCGCCCGCAGCCCGGTGGTCAGTGCACGGGCCAGCATGAACACCCCGGCGAACGCCGTCCACAACCACGCGAGGCCGACCGCACCGTCCGGGGCCCAGGTGCGCACCGCCAGGGCGCACGGCGCGTACAGCACGAGGGTCAGCATGCCGGCCCACGCCAGGTAGCGGCCGTCGCCGGCGCCGATGAGCACCCCGTCGAGCACGAACACCCACCCGGCCATCGGCATGAGCAGGCCGGTCACGACCAGTCCGAGGGTGATCGCCACCCGCACGTCCGGGTCGGGGGAGAACAGGGGAGCGATCCACCACCCCGCGGCCGCCAGGACGACGCCGATCGCCACCCCGCGCCGACGCCCCACCGCAGGCAGCGCCGCAGCACGGCCCGCACGCGCGCGACGTCGCCGGTGCCCAGGCCGAACCCGACCAGCGCCTGCGCGGCGATCGCGAGGGCGTCGAGGGCGAACGCCGCGAGCCCCCACAGGCTGTTGACCACCTGGTGGCCGGCCAGTGCGACGGCACCGAGCGACGTCGCCGTCCAGACGGTCAGCAGGATCGCCAGGCGGAGCGAGACGGTGCGGACGAACAGGGGGGCGCCGGCGACAGCGTTGGCCCAGATCCCCGCCCGGTGCGGACGCAGCGAGGCGCCACGGTGGCGCGCCCCGGTGACCACGACGGCGGCGAGCACGGCGGCCATCAGCAGCTGCGCCGTCGTCGTCGCCAGGGCGGACCCGGCGATCCCCATCCCGGCGCCGTAGACCAGGCCGACCGAGCCGACGGCGTTGAGCACAGCGCCACAGGAGGCGACCCACAGCGGGGTGCGCGTGTCCTGCAGGCCGCGCAGGACGCCGGTGCTCGCGAGCACGAGCAGCATGCCGGGCAGGCCGGGTGCGGACCACCGGAGGTAGGTGACGGCGTGCGTGGCGACGTCGTCGGACGCTCCCATCGCGACCACGGCCCAGGGTGCGGCGAGGAACAGCGCGGCGGCGAGGACCACGCCGAGGAGGAGGGCGAGCCACATGCCGTCGACGCCGGACTGGAGGGCCTCGCGCTCGGCCCCGGCGCCGAGGCGGCGGGCGACGGCGGCGGTGGTGGCGTAGGCGAGGAAGACGCACAGCCCGACGAGGGTCACCAGGAGGGTGGAGGCGAGGGAGAGGCCGGCGAGCTGGGCGGTACCGAGGTGCCCGACGACGGCGCTGTCGACGAGCACGAACAGCGGCTCGGCGACGAGGGCGCCGAGGGCCGGCCAGGCGAGCGCGAGGATCTCGCGGTCGAGGCGACGCACCTCACGCATTTCTTTTCCTCCACAGCCTGCGGACGACGTCACCCCAGGTCAGACCGACTTCTCGACTTGTACACAGGAGATTTCCCCAGTTGTGCACAGCGTTGTCCACCGGCTGTGCACAGGATGTCGGCAGTCTTCCACACCCTGGTCCACACCTTCGTCCACAGGCTGCGTTGCGGTCGGTCCATGGCGCGCCTAGCGTCATCCGGAGTGTCGGTGGGGCACGGTAGAACAGAGCCCTGACGACCGGCGGGAACAGCCCGGACAGGGCGAGGACTCCGGTGGGAACCGGAGAGGGGGACGCATGTCGATCGAGGAGCTCGAGGCGGGGTACGGAGCATCGACTCCCGCGTTCGACCGCACCCCGCCGCAGGACATCGATGCCGAGATGAGTGTGCTCGGCGGCATGCTGCTGTCCAAGGACGCGATCGCCGACGTCGTCGAGCAGATCCGTGGTGTCGACTTCTACCGCCCGGCGCACGAGGCGATCTACGACGCGATCATCGACCTCTACGGCCGCGGGGAGCCCGCCGACGCGATCACCGTCGTCGCGGAGCTCACCAAGCGCGGCGAGATCGGCCGGATCGGCGGCGCCTCCTACATCCACGACCTCATGGCCGGGGTGCCGACGGCCGCCAACGCCGGGTACTACGCCCGGATCGTGCAGGAGCGGGCCGTGCTGCGGCGGCTCGTGGAGGCCGGCACCAAGATCGTCCAGCTCGGGTACGCCACGGACGGCGGCGAGGTCGAGGCCGTCGTCAACAACGCGCAGGCCGAGATCTACGCCGTCACCGAGCGCAAGACGTCGGAGGACTACGCGCCGCTCGCCGACATCATCGGCGGCACGATGGACGAGATCGAGGCGGCGGGCAACCGCGGCGAGGGCATGGTCGGCGTGCCGACCGGGTTCGCGGACCTCGACCGGCTCACCAACGGACTGCACCCGGGACAGATGATCGTCGTGGCGGCGCGCCCCGCCATGGGCAAGTCGACCCTGGCCATCGACATCGCGCGGTCGGCGTCGATCAAGCACCAGAAGACGTCCGTCGTCTTCTCGCTCGAGATGAGCCGGAACGAGATCACGATGCGCCTGCTGGCCGCCGAGGGGCGGGTCCACCTGCAGAAGCTGCGCAACGGTTCGATGGGCGACGAGGACTGGCAGAAGCTCGCGAAGATCATGGGCAAGGTGTCCGAGGCGCCGCTGTTCATCGACGACTCGCCGAACATGTCGCTCACCGAGATCCGGGCGAAGTGCCGGCGGCTCAAGCAGAAGCACGATCTGCAGCTCGTCGTCATCGACTACCTCCAGCTCATGACGTCCGGAAAGAAGGTCGAGTCGCGCCAGCAGGAGGTCTCCGAGTTCTCCCGTGCGCTCAAGCTGCTCGCGAAGGAGATCGAGGTCCCGGTCATCGCGCTGTCGCAGCTGAACCGTGGTCCGGAACAGCGGCAGGATAAGAAGCCCGCGATGTCGGACCTTCGCGAGTCGGGTTCTATCGAACAAGATGCTGACATGGTCATTCTTCTGCATCGCGAAGATGCTTACGAGAAAGAATCTCCTCGGGCGGGTGAAGCTGACTTGATTGTCGCAAAGCACCGTAATGGCCCGACAGATACGATCACCGTGGCGTTCCAGGGCCACTATTCACGGTTCGTCGACATGCAGGTCTGACTACTTGCGGAAATGTCGACGTGCAGCCTAGATTTCACAAACCCTCACCTATGTAACATGGTCGCCTCTTGACTCGGGTGTGACCGTTCCAGGACTGTCTCGGTCGTCCTCGTGGCTGGTGTGGGAAGTCTTGACGTGCAGCCGGATCGATCCTCGGCATCGAAGGCGCGCGATCGCTGGCCGGGCTCAGGCTGCTGGCTTGACTAGGTTTCCGCGAGGGCGTGGGCGAGCGTGGGCCACGCGGACTTCGCCCCCGAGTTCGGCGGCCCTGGCCCACGTGGCGTGATGTATGGAGCGAGGGCTGATCGGGTGGCGGTTCACGAGGGCTCGTTGTGACAACGCAACAGGAAGATCAGGGGATCTCAGAGGGGGCTACGCTGGCTCCGCTGCGACTCCGTCGGTCGATCGCCAGCGTAGCCCCCTCTGAAATCGATCGAAACCTCCACCCGGGGTCGTTAGATCGGTCATCTCGGCAACGTGCTCGAAGGTCCTCGCGCTTCGTCCGTCGTGTGTCGACGTGCGCGTGCTGTGAGTCGTGTTGGCGTTGATGCAGTGAGTTGACTCCAGGCCGGGGCGTGCGGCTGTGCAAGGATCCTGCGATGGCTGACTCTGCCTCGTCCTTTCCAGTGCCGCCGGTTCCCGGTGTTGTGCCTGCGCGTGCGCGCACCGTCCTTGTGGTGACGCATCCGGAGGCGGCGCATCACGTCGACGGGGTGGTCGGTGGTCAGTTCGACTCGGAGCTGACAGCGGAGGGCCGCGACGACGCGGAACGGATCGCTGCGGTCCTAGCGGGAAGGGTCGGCGTCGAGGGCAGCCGTGCGGTGATCTCGTCGGATCTTCGCCGGACCGCCCAGACCGCAGCGGTGATCGGTGACGTCCTGGGTGTCGAACCGGACCTCGACGGGCGTCTGCGGGAGAAGTCGTACGGCGTCGCCGGTGGCCGTGCGCAGTCCTGGTTGGATGAACGGTTCGTCCCGCCTCCGGCCGTTGGCGATCGGCTGCGCCATCACGAGGGAGTCGACGGCGCCGAGACACGCTTGGAGGTGGCGTGCCGGGTCTACGAGGCGATGACCGACGTCCTGGCCCGCGATGTGGACGACTTGGTGGTCGTGACCCACGGCTACGCGGCGACGTTCGTCGTCGCCGCGTGGATCGGGATGCCGATCGAGGCAGCCGGCCACGTGGCCTTTCCTGTCTGCTCGGGGAGCATCACGACGCTGCGCGAGGACCCCTTCTTCCACAACCGAGCCGTGACGGCGGTGGGGGAGACCGCGCACCTCGTCGGCTGACCTTGCCGCGGCGGCTACCGAGTTCCGCCGTTCACGGTGGGAATCTCGGGATAGCGGAAGAGATGGAAGCGCAGCGCCGTGCGTCGTCGCTGGAGCAAGGGCCGGTCCCACTTGGACGCCTTGAGGATCGCCTCCTCGGTGACCTCAATCTGCTCAAGCAGGGACGATCGCCGTCGGTGATACCGATACCTGCACGCCGAACTGCAGAAAGCTCCTGGCCGCCCGGTTGCAGGGAGCTCGCAGAGGTTGGCGCAGGTGGGGTCCATGCACCGCAGAGGCTTCCGGAGTTCTTCGTCATCGATCATCTGGGCCCCGTTGTTCTCGAGTCTTGCCGGGCATCGTCCCTGGCCACAGCTAACAAGGTGACATCGGGAACACGAAACTACCCCGTTAGACTGAACATATCAGCAAGGTTGAGCCATACAAGAGACGGGTGCCGCATCCGCCTGCGCACGTAACTCTTCCACTCTTGCTCGATCAGGTCTACGCTCGGGAGGACCACCATGGTGGTGGTAGAGCCTGCGTGAGAACGCAAAGAGGGGTGCCGCTGCTGTAACAGCGACACCCCGGTGACGGCTCTGATGTGTCCAAGGAAGACGAAGGGCCGTCGATGGCCAGTCTAGAGGGCGTGGTCCCCGCCGTACATGGAGTACGCGCGGCTTCTTGCCATGCTGCTCGCGCTGCCCGGTGGCCGGCAGGAGGGTCGCGCGATGACGGCGACGTGGAAGTTCCAGATCGAGGGTGAGGCGACGTGGGACTGGTCGGTGGGCCCACCTCCGGTGCGTTTTCTGCGACATGTGCGCCGGCCGACGGCCGATGCGATGTCGCGGCACACCCCGGTGCGGATGGCGTGCCAGACGACCGGCACGACGCTTCTGATCGAGTCGTCCTTGGAGTACGAGGCCGCTCGTCGCCTGGACCGGGACCCGGAGGTGGAGTGGATCGTCGCCCAGCCGGTGAAGCTCGAGTTCGACGACGGCTCGAAGCACGTGGTGGACCTGCTGGCGGAGCATGGCGATGGCACCGTCGTGCTGTGGGATGTGCGCCCGGATGACCGCCAGGACGAGGAGTTCCATCGGATCGTTGCGCTGACGAGGTCGGCGTGCGCGGCCGTCGGTTGGGGCTACGACGTGTTCGGTACCCAGCCGACGGCTCGGCGCTTGAACATGCTGTGGCTCGCCTCGCACCGCAGGCTGCCTCGTTGGCCGCATTCGCAGGTCACCCGCCATGTCGCGAATGCGGTGCGCGCTGGGGCCAAGGTCGGGGACGTCCTGGCCCTCGACGACGGTGACGGGCACACGATCGCGATGCTGTGGCACCTGGTCTGGACGGGCTACCTGATTGTCGATCTGGACGTGCCGATCACGGGGGACTCACCGATCACGCTGGGGGACGGCTCCGATGCGTGAGAACCGCGGCGAGCTCTCGGCGGGGTCCATGGTCTTGACCGACGACGGCACCGCCGTCGTCGTCCACGTCGATCGCGCCGGCGTCGAGCTGAAGGACGTCCGTGGCGCGGTGTCCTTCGTCGAGTGGCCGGATCTGCGCACCGCGCAGCCCATCGACGGCGGTGAGCCGACGGCGAGCGATCCTCCCGCGCTGCGCAGCCTCGCCGAGGTGTGGAACCGGCTCGACGACGAAGCCCGTACGGAGACACTGCAGCGGCTCGGGATCGTGCAGGAGATCGCTACCGGGTACAGGCATGGACATGCCGAGCTCGCGCTTCCCGGCGAACCGTCGGACCTCTTCGATCCGGCGCTCGGGGCGACGCTCTCACAACGGTGCGCGCGCATGGCCGAACGACTCAGTCATGAGGCACGAACCTCCCGCTCGTCAAACACTCCGGCCGCGATCACCTCTCGGAGCCTGCACCTATGGATGAGCAAGTGGCAGGACGGCGGCCTGCTGGGTCTCGTGGACGGGCGCCGGAGCAAGCAGGTGGAGGTGTTCGCGACGATCCCGTTGGAGTGGCGGTTAGCGGCATCGGATGTGGTGGCCGAACTCGACGGTGACCTTTCGACGGTCAACCTGGGTGAGATCCATCGCCGGGTCAAGGCCCGGCTGAAGGAGTCGGGGCTTGATATTCGTCCGCCCGAGCGGGCCGCAGGACGCTACGTCAGTCACCTGAAGCGCAGCCGCGGCAAGACGACCAGGGCGCAGCGGTCCAACAAGCTGCGTGGCGTCGCCGGTGTGGAGTCGTACCCGGCGATCTTGCCGGGCCAGATGGTCGCGATTGATGTCACGCGCTCGGATGCGATGGTGTGGTGCCCGACGCGGGGCGGCTCGTGCAGTGTGGAGATCATCTCGGCGATGGACGTGGCGACGCGGATGATCCTGGCGCTGCGGGTGGTGCCGATGAGTGCTGACTCCCATGACGCGGCGATGCTGCTGTACGACGTGATGCGGCCGTTCTCCCAGGTGGTCGAGGGCACGAGCGTGTCGGACTGGGCCTGGGCCGGCGTCCCGGAGCAGATCGAGTTCTATGCCGACGAGCCGGCAGCCGACGACGACTGCTCGGGCGTGGAGGTGTCCTGCCCGCGCACGTGCCGGCGCCTGCACACGGCCCGGAGCTTGCAGGGCACGCACGTGATCCCGGGGGTACAGCCTTCGGCTGTCCGGGCCGATCACGGATCGATCTTCGTCTCGCAGGTCTTCCGCGACCTGCTGAATCGCTTCGGCATAGATCTGCCGCTGTCGCGCACGCGCCGGCCGGTCGACAACGGCATCTTGGAGCGGTACCACGAGACGTTGCAGCGCGGCCTGCAGCAGCTGCCGGGCTACAAGGGCCGCAACGTCGCCGAGCGGGGCCGCATCGTTGGCACACCTCAGGCGCATCGGGACGAGCCGTTGCTGACGGCGCAGGAGCTGGAGAAGTTCTTGCGCCGCTGGATCGTGCTGGACTACCACCGCACTCCGCACAGCGGGCTGCGTATGCCGGGCATGGAGGCGATCGACATGTGCCCGGTGGAGATGTTCGACGCGATGCTCAAGCTCACCGGCCGCCTGCATGTGCCGCAGCGCCCGGACATGATCTACGACTTCCTGCCGGTGCGGTGGGGGAGTGTGAAGAGCACGGGCGTGGAGTTCGAGGACCTGACCTACGACTGCCGAGGGCTCGACGGTCTGCGCAACGTCCCGGTCGGGATGTTCCGCGCCAAGGATGCCGCGATGCCGTTCCACTACGACCCGCACGACATGAGCCGGGTCTGGTTCCGGCACCCGGACACCGGGCACATCGTGGAGGTGCCATGGCGCAAGAGCCACCTGATCGACGCACCCCTGACGCAGACACTGGTGCGTGAACTGCGAGGCAAGATCGCACGTCGATCGACTCCGCGGCTGCGCCGCACGGCGGCCGAGGACGAGATCATCGCTGAGCTCGGCAGCCTGCTCGACGGAGTGGTGCCCAAGGACTGGCGCAAACGCATCGGCGCGGCGCGCCTGCGGCACGACGCCGCGACCCGCGACCACACCGAGGCCGCGGTGGCGATGACGGTGGCCGATGCCGTGGAGGCCGCCGAGGGACGCCAGCAGCCCGGCGCGCCGCCTCCCGGGCAGGCCGACGAGGGCGAGTACTCGATCTGGGCGGACTCCTGGCCGTTCGAACCACCACGGGACGACGCATGAAGGCCGAGCTGTGGCACAGCCATGCCCGCGAGGAGCCGTACCCGCAGCCGGGGATCCACACGCTGGAGGAGCTGCGGGCGATGAGCCCCGCGGCACGAATGCGCGTGCTCCGTGCGCAGCGGCTGTGGATGACGAGCCTGCAGTTCGACTGGCCCCAGCAGCACCGGCTGCACCAGATGCTCACCGAGTGCGTCGAGGACAACGAGGTCCTCGGCCACGGCGCCAAGGAGATCTTCGCCGTCGATGCCGAGTACGGGGTGGGCAAGTCGACCCTGGTACGCCAGTGGGCCATCCGCCTGTATCGGGAAGCCGTCGGCGAGGCGATCGACTCACCTCAGATCCCGGTGTGGGAGCCGAGACCCGGAGTGCATGCGCATCACGTGCCCCTGGTGTGGGTGAACCTGGCCTCTGCAGCCAACATCAAGGAGTTCAACACGGCGATCCTGGAGTACCTCGGCTACCCGGTCAGCGGCACCATCCGGTCGATGAACCTGCGCGTTGCCGACGCCCTGGACCGGCACCGCATCCGCCTGCTGATCATCGACGACGCACACCTGCTCAACACCCGACCCATGCAGGGCCACGACGTGCTGGACCACATCAAGCACATCAACACCGAGCTCGGTGAACGCGACGGCACGATGATCCTGGTCGGCGCCCAGCTCGACGGCCACCCCATCCTCGAGGACCCGCAGATCGGCGCCCGCCTGCGCTACGTGCCCATCGGACCAATGGGAATCGACACCGCTACTGAGCGAAGTCAGTGGCAGCACTTCCTCTACGGCATCGAGCAGCGCATCCTGCCCTACCTGCCACGCGCTCAGCCCGGTCTCCTCGCCGGCCAGCACGCACCGAGGATCTGGCGACGCACCCAGGGCTACGTCGGCGACGTCGCCGAGCTCGTGCGCCGTGCCGCACGAGCCGCCGCCGAGGACGATCGGTGGACCATCACGGTCGATCATCTCGAGAACGCCGACCTCAAGGAGCGCGCGAAGCGGCACGCGATGGCCGAACAGCGGCACAAGGAACAGGTCGCCCAGGCCATGGCGAAGAACGCCAAGAAGTCGGCGGCGAAGCAGGCGGCGCGATGAACCTGCTGCCGATGCGACCCCAACACGCCACCGGAGAGCACCTCACCTCGCTGCTGGAACGCACCGCCGTCGCGAACAACATCTCACCGCGCGCATTCGGACTACGCGCGGCGACCATCGCCCGCGAGCATGTCGATGCCACCGTCGTCGACAGGCTCAGCCGCGCCGTCGCGGTCCCCGCACGCGAACTGGCCCCGATGACACTGGACGCCTACCCCACGGGCGCCATCGGACGGCGCCACCGGCTCGCGGCCACGCACCGCACCTGGCGGCTGCCCGCCGTGCGTTGGTCCTGCCCACGCTGCACCCCAGCGACGGGCATCTACGACCGGGACTGGCAGCTCGCCCTGCACCCTCTGTGCACACGCTGTCCCGCACTGCTGCGGGTCCACGACGACGTCGACCGACCTCTGGCTGCGCCACCGGACGAGCGCGCCGTCGCAACACAGCGCCGCATCACCGCCCACCTCGACAAGCTACGAAGTTCTCGCCGTTCGGACGGCACCCTACGCCGCCTGTACGAACTGACCAGCCTGATCGCGGTCACCAGCGACGAACACTGGCCACGCCTTGCTGGGTGGGAGCACGAGCTGCGCCGAGGGACCCTCGCCCATCGCACCTGGACCTGCCGGCCCCCCACACAGCCGGCGCGGGCGGCGGTCGTGGTGCTCGAGGCCTGGCGCGCCATCGAGTCACCCGCCCGCGCGGAACGCCTCGTCCACGACGGCTGGGACCGTATCCGCACTCACCCCGACGCTGAGGTGCGCAGTCTCGAGGACCGCTGGTATCGCCTGCTCCCCAAGCCGCCGATCACCGAACGGCTCACGGCTGAGCGACCCGAGCGGCCCTCACTCCAGACGCTCACGAGGCTGCGGTCCGAACTGCGGCAACTCGCGATGGCGCACGGCCTGCAGCCTCGACACGTCCCCGACTGGGTCCTGCTGCCTGACGAGCGCTTCGCCCCATCCCCGGGGCAGTGGCCGCTGCGTACCGAGCTCGCCCGCGTCACCCGCCACGTGCTCGACGGTGACCGCAACGGTGTCCTGAAAGTACCGGGTGGCCGATACCGGATGCCGTTCTCCCGGTGGGTCGCCGAAGACCGAGGGATCCGTCCCGGCCTCGCGCAGGCCATCAGCGACCAGGTGCGCGCCCTCGTCGACGACGGCCTGATCGACTACGCCGAGCGCCGCCAGTACCTCGCCGCGTCCCACCATCTGCTCGGACGTCTGCGGAACGCAGCCCCCGGTCTTGACCTGGGCGACCACGCGTTGCGCGCCTGGGTCTGGGTGATGCTCACCCACGGTCCCGCCAGCACGCGCGCCGAGACGGATCTGGCCGTCGAGACCGATGCCCGGCTCGACCCGGAACAACGGCTTGCCCTGCGCGATGCGGCACTCGACCACCTGACGCAGATCACCGAGACCGGCGCGACCGAGAGCTGCCCGCTACCCCTGAGCCCCACGGTGCTCCGGGAGGGCGCATGACACCCCTGCCCGTGCGCTACGGACCCGGTCCGCACCAACCGATCGACGACTGGCTCGAACACCTGGCCAGCGACAACAGCCTGACCAGCTCCGCACTGTGCACGCTGCTGCGAGACGGCGGTGGCACCACCCGCTTCCTGCCCGTCCTGCTCGACGCAGCGACCACGACAGCCATCACCGACCTCACCACCAGTCGACCGGAGCGAACGCGACGGGCGACGCTGCAGCGCTTCGACGGCACCGGCGCCCTCGACCTGCACGGCCTCGACACTCACCGGTGGTCCACCTGGCGTCGCGTCGCGGTCCGCGGCTGGATCAGCGCCACCGGCACCACCGCGTGCCCCCGATGCCTGGTCACCGACGGCGCCTGGAACCTCGCCTGGCGCCTGGCTACCACCACCGTCTGCGCCCGACACGGCAACTACCTGATCGACGCCTGCCCGAACTGCCGACGCCGCTTCCTCGACCACCCGCACACTGCCCTGCGCGCCGCACCAGGCGTGCACTGCCTCAACCCCATCGGCCACCGCGACACGTGCGAGCAAGACGTCACCGCCCTCGCCGCGCAGGCCGCTCCCGACGACGCCATCGAACGCCAGCACCGCCACGACCGGGCACTGGCCGGGGAGCCGGTCGCCATGTTCGGCAGCCCGACACCCGGCCGGCAGTACCTGACCGACACCCGCGCCCTGGCAGTCCTGCTGCTCCATCTCGCCAGGCAGCCCGGCGCCGAGACCCTCGCCGACTGGGCTGGCGAAGTCCGCCCCGCGACCGAACCTGCGACGCGATGGCACCTGCACCCACCGGCCGCCGCCGCACTCCGGTCCACGGTCCTGACGTGCGCGGACCACATCCTCACCACCGGCGACCTCGACGCTGCCTGCGACCGCCTCCACCCCTGGCTCGGACTCGCACCGTCCGGGCCAGAGTCCCGTCTCGGCTGGCTCGCCGACCACACCCGGATGACCCCCGGCCTGACCCGCCTGGTCATGGCAGCCCTCGCCCCCCACCGCCGCACCAGCCACGCCCTGGCCGCCCGGCCACGCCACCTCGACGCCCGCTGGATACCCCAGGTCCTGCCGAACGACCTGTACCGCGACCACGCCGCGACCCTCTTCACCACCCGCGAGTACACCCCACGCCTCTTCCTGTCACTGTGTCTGGCCCGCCGCGCCGGGGCCACCACCTGGGCCGACGCCGCCACCCTGCTCGGCCTCGACCCCGAGATCGGCACCCGGACGGCCCGCGCCATCAGCGCCCGCACCCACCTCGACGCCACCCAGCTCATCGAGGCGCTGGACGCAATCACGAACCGCCTCGACGTCGACTACACCGCGCGAGCAGCCACTGTCGGCCGGCTCACCACTCGACGGGCGTGGTTCGACGACTGGTGCACCGAGCATCGCCCCGGCACCCGCCACACGTCCCACCGATACGCCGTCACCTGGCTCTGGGAGCACTGGGCCCACGCTCTGTCCGCCGCCAGCCCGGGATGGACCACCGCGCCCGACCGCTACCAGCGCGCCCTGTACCGCCAGTTCGCAGCGTCCCTGCGGCGCCCAGCCACCACGGCGCTCGTCGACGTCGCCCATCGCACCCACCGTGAGGAGAACCTATGAGCGAACCCGCCAACTCCGACCCGAACCCGCCAGACCAGCCCGAGACGCCGGGGGAGAAGCTCGTCCTCAACGACGACGGCCACATCCGCGAAGAGGTCGCCCGCCGGGCCGTGAAGTTCGTCGCCACCTACCGGCGCAGCTACCGCCGCGGGCCCACCTGGCGCGAGCTGGGCGACCACATGGGCTGGACCCGCAAGCAGCTCGAGCCCGCGATCATCATCCTGCGCCGCGCCGAGATCCTCTACACCACCGGGCGGTACCGCTCGCTACAGCTCCACCCACGGCTTCGGCCACCCCGACGCCCTCGAGGATCCCGTCCAGCAAGCCGGACCACTGCAGTGTCGGAACCAGCCGATCCAGGAGCCGCACTGTGAGGCAGGGCGACAACGCCCGTGCAGACGACGACAGGCCACTGCTCATCCTGGACCTCGACGGCGCCATCAGCCCCTACGGCACCCAAACCCGCGGCGGGCTTCAGCTCGCCCGCGTCGGTGGCTACCGCATGCTCTACCGCCCCGCCGTCGTCGAGGTCCTCAACGACATCCACCTCGACGGCGTCATCGACCTGCGATGGCTGACCAGCTGGGGCAACGACGCCCGCACCCACGTCGCACCTACACTCGGCCTGGCCGACTTCCCGCTCCTCGACACGCTCGACCGGGACCGGCCCCCAGCGGTGTCGCCGAAGCTCGCCAGCATCCGCCGCTGTGTGCCCGAAGGGCGACGTTTCGCGTGGATCGACGACGACATCACCGCTACCCACCGACGTGAGCTTTCGAACTCCTACGGCCCGGCATGCCTCCTCCTGCGGCCGCCAGTGACCACCGGCCTCACCGTCGATGACCTGGACATCGCCCGAAACTTCCTGACGGCGCAATGATCACCGCACCCAGCCCGCACCCGTCTCGGCCGACTCAGAGCTTGACCGCGGCGCTGTGGGCCGAACTCGTCCTCGGCCCACCGGCACCGATCCAACGCGGATGGCACCACCACGCCGCGTGCGCCGACGACCCGCGATTCCTCGCCCGAGACGAGGCTGCGGACCGCGACGGCCAACGGGAAGTCTGCACCGACTGCCCGGTCATCGCCGACTGCCTGCGTGAGGCACTGCAGACCGAGGACTCCCGCTACGTCATCGCCACCGAGATGCGCGGCGGCCTGACGGCACGACAACGAAACCGCCTCCGCCATGTACGACGCCGTACCCACCACCGCCCGCCGGCACCATCGAGACAGCCCGCCATGTCGAAGACCACCTTCATGATGGCCGTCACCCAGGCCGTCGACGACGGCGCGACCTACACCGACACCCTCCATGCCCTCGGATACACCGGCCGGAGAGGCCAGTTCTACCGCCGACTCTGGCGAGCCCGACGCCTCGACCTCTACCGGAGGCTCCGTGCCGGCACGGGTACGTGAACGTTGGGCCCTACTCGAACATGTGGACGACACGCGGGCTCCCTGTGGATAGCCCTGTGGACATTGTCGTTCGATCCCGACAGAACACCACATCTAGGGGGCGATCCGACTGTGGACAACCATATGTAGTAGTTACACGCCTGAGATTTTCGCGCTGCTCGGTCCTAGACTTGTCGTGAGCCACCAGAGCGGTGGCCAGTTCACGGAGGCAAGAGGAGGTGATCACCATGACGAAGGCCCGCAGCTCGAAGAGCCACCGCAGCGCCATCACCGGTCGATACGTGAAGGCCGGAACGGCAAAGCGCCACCCCAAGACCACGGTCTCGGAGCGGCGCAAGTGAGGTTGCCATCTCACGTGGGTGGCTGAAGTAAGCCACCGAGGGCGGGTCGCGTTGGTAGCACGGCCCGCCCCGCCATCTTGGCACAGCAAGAGCGCTCTGGGGTTGCGGTACCGGTACAAGCAGCTCACGGTCCCGCATGTCTTGTCGGGCGCGTCGGTGTCGTACGCCATGATGGGCACGTGGTCTCCCGTGCTGCCTCCCTCGCTCTGGCTCCTGATGACACGCCTGACGCGCGCAAGGCGCGGGGGGCGTTCTTCACGCCTGATGAGATCACGGCGTTCATCGCGGAGTGGGCGATCACGTCGGCTGACGACCGGGTGCTGGAGCCGTCTGCGGGTGACGCAGCCTTCCTGACTGCGGCAGTAGAGAAGTTGCGCAAGCTCTCACCGGACCCCGATGTCGTGCCTGAAGTGCACGGCGTTGAGATCCATGACTACTCGGCCCAAGTGGGTCGTCAGCGCGTACGTGACGTGGGCGGTCGTGCACACGTCACGGTCAAGGACTTCTTCGAGGTTGATCCGACGCCTACGTATGCGGCCGTGATCGGCAACCCGCCGTACGTGCGCTATCAGGGGTGGACGGGCGAAGCTCGGACCAAGTCTCGCGCTGCGGCTCTACGTGCCGGCGTGACGCTGACGGGGTTGGCTTCGTCGTGGGCTGCCTTCACGATCCATAGTGCGCAGTTCCTCCAGGACGGTGGCCGCCTCGGGCTGGTACTGCCGGCTGAGCTGCTGAGCGTCAACTACGCCGCACCGGTGCGCAGGTTTCTCTTCGACCGCTTCGCAAGTGTCGAGCTGGTTCTGTTCGACTCGCAGGTGTTTCCCGAAGCAGAGGCTGATGTGGTGCTGCTTCTGGCCAACGGCTACCGGCACGGACCGACCGACCATGCGGTCATCCGTCAGGCCGGCAACGCATCGGATTTGGCGACCCTCGCCGACGGGCAGCCGTGGGCGCCACTCGACCCCGCCGGCAAGTGGACCGGCTCTTTGGTGCCGCCTGCGGCCATCGCGCCTCTTCGCGCACTCATGGACGACGGGTCGTTCACGAGCCTGCAGACGTGGGGAGAGACGACCCTGGGCATGGTGACCGGGGCTAACCACTTCTTCACGCTCTCGCCCGCCAAGGTCGACGAGCTCGGACTCTCCCGTGGCGAGCTCCTGCGACTGTCACCCCCCGGTAGCTCGCATCTGCGTGGCCTGACGTTGTCAGCGGGCATGCTCGGCAGGCTCGGCGCGAAGGGCAAGGCCACCTACTTGTTCTACCCGGGTGAGGATCCGTCGCCGAGGGCGCAGGCCTACATCGACGCAGGCCACAAGACTGGCGTGGACAACGCCTACAAGTGCCGGGTCCGCAAGCCCTGGTACCGGGTGCCACTTGTGCCGCCAGCGGATCTGCTACTGACCTGCATGAATGCGGACACTCCACGGTTGACGACGAACGAGGCCCGTGCGCGCCACCTCAATTCGGTGCACGGCGTCTACTTGGCCGAACAGCACCGTGAACTCGGGCGAGAGTTGCTGCCGTTGGCGAGCCTCAACTCGCTGACTCTGCTCAACGCGGAGATGGTCGGCCGGGCCTACGGCGGAGGGATTCTGAAGATCGAACCCCGGGAGGCTGACGGCTGGGCGATGCCCTCGCCGAAACTCGTCGCGGCACGCGCGAAGGCGCTGCGAGCGATCCGCATGACGGTCACGCACAAGCTCAGGGCGGGCAAGCTCCTGGAAGCAGTCGCGATCGTCGACAAGGCGTTGCTGGTCAACCCCCGCAAGGTGCGTGGTGCCCAGCTTGAACAGGTACGACAGGCGCGGGCAGAGCTCGCCCGAAGACGAACGGTGAGATCCCAGAGTGTCCGATGAGAACAAGCCCAAGAAGCCGTCGGCCAAGGTGCTCGCCTGGCCACTCTTCGACCGCATCGTGGCGGATGGACTGAACGACGAACGCAGGTACCGCAACCCGTGGTGCCGAGACGCTGAGGGCGCGCTCCAGTACGAGCCCGACTACGCAACTCTGGAGCGACTGCTGGGCGTGCCGCTCCATCTCAAGGCCGCGACAACGACGGGAGTGCCGGCACTGGCGCTCGACGTCTGGCTCGCATATGAACTGCGCCGCGCCGGGTTTGAGCCCGACTCGGTGTGGCCGAGGGCGGAGCACCCACGCATCCTGCCGAGCACGATCTCAGCGCTGCTGAAGGCGCTGCCGAAGAAGCAGTCCAAGGAGTTGCTGGAGCGGCTAACCAAGGAAGGCAACGTGCGAGACGTGACAGCCTCGAGCGCCAGCATCCTGGGCAAGAACTACCGCAAGCAGGTCGACGTCATCATGGCCGACTGGATCACCGGCCCCGAGCTAATGATCTCGACCAAACGCATGGACTCGTCCTACGGCAAGAACGCACCCAACCGGGTCGAAGAGTCCTACGGCGACGCAAAGAACCTCCGACTGCGGCACCCCCTCGCAGCCCTCGGGTTCGCCTTCGGCCTACGCAACGACGTCTTCGACAAGGAGGGCGATACCGCCGACTGGCTCCTGGACCTCCTCGCAAAGCTCGGCAGGGAAGACGATGCCTATCACGCCACATGCGTCGTCCTCATGGAGTACGGCCCTGGAGTCGCTCCCGTGCCGGACGACGGCGGGGACGACGAGGACCGTCTGGCCGCCGCTGGGCTGGAAGAAGAGAGCGAGGACGAGGACGAACCCGTCGACGTCAGTGCGGTAGAGGTCTCCATGACGCTGGCGCAATTACCCGCAGTGCGCATCGACCACGACCGCACACCGCCGAACCTCTCTCCTGCCCGCTTCCTGGCGACGATGGTCAACCACGTTCTCGACACGACTCCGGTCAACATGCACGTGGAGGCACGACGCCAGCGCCGCGAAGCAATGACGCCGAACAGGTCGACATAGCACGGCAGGCCAGCTGCGCGCTGGCGGCGGGCAGTGGCTCCACTCGATTTGCGGATCCAGATCTGGGAGGACCGTGGCTGGACACGACGCGCCGAACGCTAGGCAGATGGACGTGCTGACCTGGATCGGACGGGGGTGCCCAGAGCGTGATTGGCCTGACTTCACCTATAAGACCTCGGCGCTGGCGCTGCAGAGTCGCGGGCTGGCGCGTGTGAGCAAGAGCGGCGGGGTGTGGTCGGCGCAGATCACGGACGCTGGGCGTCGGTTGCTGGCTGGGGAGGCGTACGAAATCGTCCGGCCACCAAGAGACAAGGCCGCCAAGAAGACGCCCCGTCCGGTGGGAAGAACTTCGCGGCCCACCGATGCGGACAAGCGACGACGGCGCGCGATGGCGACCGCGTTGCTCAAACGGCTCGAGGAGCACGGTGGATCACTGGAGATCGCTGAGCCGTCAGAGCAGGAGCGCGCCGAGGTCCGCCAAGGTGTCAGTGCCTTGGAAGCCACAGGGATGACTCCGCGCGGCAGGGTGCTTCGCTTCACAGGCACAAGGCGGGGCCCGTTGCGCATCTGGCTCACGACGCCACCCGCGCATGCCATGCCCATCTCGCCCCGGCAGTACGACGTGATGGCCTGGGTCCAAGAGGGCCTTCCCGAACTCGGCGCTGACGCGACCGCCTACCGGGCCGCCGCGCGCCAGTTGCACAACCGTGGCCTACTTCGCGTTGCCGGCCGCGGCGCGAGTCTGACTGCCACAGTGACAGACCTCGGGCGCCAGGCGATGGTCCGCCAGAAGAAGCAGGTCGAGTGGCAACGGCAACAGGAACAACAGCGGGCCGAACATGCCGCACAGAGGCGCCGTGAGGAGGACCAGCGCCTTGCGCTCGGCGTCGAGCTGATCGCCGAGCTCGCTGCCGCCGGCGGCAGGCTCGACCTCGGGAACCGCTACGAGCGTCGCCAGCTCAGTGGCATAGTCGGCCCTCTGCGCAATAACCGGGACCTACCGCAGGGGCAGCGACTGGAGTACGAGCCGACCATGATGGACGAGCGGCTCGGCTACACGATCTACTTCGCACCGAACTTCCGCGATCAGATCAAGCCGGCAACCGTGCTGGTCCCCTCCCAGTTGCGTCAGCCCTCCGGCGCCGTGTCCGCGTTCCGCAGCCGTCGCAGGCGCGTCACCAAGGAGTCGATACCGCGCGCCGCTCGGATCCTTCAGGCCATCATCGATGGAGCGCACGAACGCGACTGGACTGCAGGCGCCTTCGACCGCGGGTACACGATCCAAGGGCAACCGGCCGACGAGTTTGATCTCACGATCGACGCCGGAGACATGCGCCGACACGTGATCATCCGGGAGCGCAACGGAAACAAGACGCGTGAGCGCCGCGCGTACGTGCCCACCTACTGGGACAGCTACCGGGACATCCGTCCCGCTGACTCCAAGATGGTCCGCAACCGAGCGTTCGCAGCGACCGGCGACCTCATCCTCGAGGTCCACCAGGGCGACGCGCACCAATCGTCGGTGACCGGGCGGTGGGAAGACGGCCGAGGCAAGACCGTAGAAGTACAGCTCACTGACCTCTTCTACGAGCTCGACGTCGCCCTCGCAGAGAAACAATGGAGCAAGACGGAGCATGACCGCCGGCGGGGCCTGGCGCGCGAGCGATGGGAGCAGGTCCGCGCTGAGGCTACTGAGGAACTCCGGTACGCCAAACGCGCCGAGCAGCTGGCCGACGAGCTCGATCGCTGGGCTGCCGCTCGGCGTATGCGCGCCTACGCCGACAGCCTCGAAGCGCAAGCCGCCAGGCTGGACCCCCACCAGAGCGACGACCTGAGGGGATGGATCGCGTGGATCCGAGCCCACGCCACCACGACCGACCCAGCCAACGGCCGAGGCCCACGCATGACCACACCCGACCGCTACACCGACCAGGAACTACAGCCCTACCTTCACGGATGGACACCGTATGGTCCGCCCGGCCGTAGTGGCTGGTGACAGCACTAGCCGTGCTGCCAGATGTTGATGTGCCCTCGGCCGTCCCTCCGGGTTCTCTTGATGACGCTCGCATCCTTGAACCGTCCGAGAATGCTCGCGTGCGCACCGTCGTCGGGCACCTGTAGCTTGCGGCCGTCACGTTCGCACAGTTCTGCGTACGAACCGCCGAGAGCGCGTAGATGCGGGACCAGCTCGTCCGCCGCGAGGTCCGACCTGGCGAGGAGGCGCACCATCAGGGGGGCAGGGACGCCGCCCGCCAGGAGCCCGAGCTGCGATCCGTCGAGCGTCAGCCCGTGGCTCAGGCAGTATTCAGCGACTGCGACACAAGCGACGCCAGGGGCTCCGGGAAGATACGCGCTCAGGTCCGTGATGATGGTGCTCTTGATCGCGTCGTCGACCTCGTCGTCGTTCATCAGAGCGGCGATACGCTCGACGGTCACCACGGCCGGTGACATGAAGGTGGCGAACTGGGCGGAGACCGCGACGGCTGATGCGAAGGCGACAGGGTCGGAGGCGACGGACGGTGCAAAGGTCGCCGCGGTGTCCTCGACGAGGCCATGCTCCACCAGCAGCCTCAGCATTGTGGTGGGCTCGTCCGGAATCTCCTCAGCGGTGAGGTGTCGTGCGAGCGGTGCATCCAACACGTGGGCGATCCGCGTCGCCGGGTCCGGAATGGCTTGGCGCGCCTTGATGATGGCGACCACCACGGACGTAGACGTGGCGGACGTGTCCCAGCCGACGACCGGTCCTGATGTCTCCAGCAGGGTTGCCAGTGGCGCGTCGACGGGCTGGTCTTCGAGGTAGGCGCTTAGGTTGGCGACGCTCGGGGTGAAGCGTCCGTGCTCGGCCACGTGAGGCCACGTGCTCGGCGGCGCATCCGTCACGTCTTCGAGTACGCATCCCGCTTGGGCGCGCGCTACGACCGAATTGATGAGCGCAGCCTCGTGGTCACCCACCGAATGCAGGACCTCGGCGAACGCCTCGGGGTCGTCGACGGTCGGCATGGTCCCGGTCGCGTCCAGGTAGTCACCCAGGTGGGCGATGGCGTTCGCGTGCACGACGGGTTCTTCGGCAGCGAGATTGTCCAGGCTCAGCGACGCCAGCCCTGTGGGCCGGTCGCTGCACGAGGTGGCACGGGCGAGGTTCGACGCGGTGATCGGGTAGGAACCTGCCTTCTTGATCGGGGGCAAGGCCTCGTCTGCGACCGGTCCGAGGTCAGCGAAGACGGCCCCGGTCTCCAGCGCAAGCTGGGCGGCACGCTTGCTCGCCGTGGTGCCGCAGATGGACGCCAGCTCGGTGTAGTTGTCCTCGACGAACCGACGCGCTCTCGGACCGAGACTGTAGGCGAGGTCGTCGCTCCACGATGTGAGCACCGCGTCGACCATGTCCCGCTGACGGGCGAGGTCGACATGCGCGTCCTCGGTCAGGTAGCCCATGATGTCGGGCCAGATCGGGGCGAGGGTCTCGACGAACGCGCCCGGGTGCTCTCCGTGCTCGGTATAGGCGGTGAGCAGCCGGACTTCATGGGCGCCCATCCGCGGGATGTTCGCAATGATCGTGGGAGCCCGGTGCGGGTATGAGGCGAGCAGGTGGTCGAGTAGCGTGACGTTGTAGATGCCGACGTCCTCGAGAGCGTTCGGTCGGTCGTTCAGCACGGCGTCGACGTCCGCGTCGGACAGCCTGTAGAGCAGGTCTGGAACGCCACGGTCGACGTTCCGCTGAACGAACCTCATGGCGTTGCGTGAGATCTGTTCGCCGTAGAACGGGGCGATGTCCAGGCTGAAGTACTCGTCCAGGTAGCCGTGTTGCACCAAGTCGGCGGCGAGGTCCGACCCGAGGATGCGTCTGGTCGCCTTTGCGAATGTCTCTCCTGACTTGGTCCGTTTAGTCGGCTCCGCGCAGAGGCGTTTCCAGGTCGCGCCGGTGAGCATCGTGACGGTCCGCTCGAGCTTCGCGAGCTCGCGCTCCATCTGGGGCCGAGCCTCCGCGTCCCAGCGCTCGGCGGTCAGCGGCTCGTCCAGTAGCCGTCCCACGACCTGTGGTGTCAGCGGAAACTGCGATCCGTTGGGCATTCTCATCGACGCGTTGCTTCGTCCTGCGGCGATGTCGAGCCAGAACTTCGCCGACTTAAGGATCTCCTGCGGGGCCGGACGGTTGTGTGGCGGCACGGTGATCTGCGCGCCAAGATCGGCCAGGATCAGCTGCAGTCTGTTCCCGAGTGCCTTGCTTCGGTACGCCGCGGCGTCCTGGTTGACGAGCGCGGCGCGCAGCTCCTGGATGCGCTCCGTCCGCTCCTCGACGTTGTTGGTCACCAGGTCCCGGCCGAGCCGGTAGAGGTCGTCGAGGTTGCTGGTGCCGAAACGGATTCGCTCGAAGTCTTGCAAGTGGACGTTCTTGTAGACGACGACGGCCAGCAGGCCGTCCGCGTCGAGTTCGGGAACCGCGTGCGGCCCGTCGACGAGGTGGTGGTGGAACACCTTGAACTCGTTGCGGACGTTGGTCACGAGCCGCATGTCTGCGATGTGCCGAGCCACGATGTCCAGCAGGCGGTCGCTGACGCCATACCCGTCCTCCCGGAACGCCCTCGTCATGACGTCCCGCGCGTTCTCCCGGGTGATGAACGGTACGACCGGGATGACGATGTCGAAGAACTTTGTCCGGTTCGCTCTCTGAACGTCTTGCCTGGCGACGTCCGATTGCCTGTTCGTCGGAGTGCCGTCGTCGTCGGCGCCGGCCTCGCTGCTACTCGACGGCTCCAGGAGATCGTCCTCGAGCTTCTGGAACAGCGAGTCGCGCATCGCATACACGAACCGCACCGGCCTGGCGGCCAACTGCGGCGCCGAGTTGAGCAGCGTGTTTAGGGAACGCAGCGTCTCGAAGATGCCTGTGTCGTCGAACCTGTCGATGTCTTCGAAGATGACGAGGTCGTACCGGGTGACCTCGAAGAAATAGACGATCTCGTCAAGGTACTCGTCGAAGTAGGTCGTGGGCGTCGTCCGCGACAACCTGATGTTCGCCGGGCCTGCAGCCACCTGGTCGACGGACACGCGGCCACGCATCATCTGTCGGACGACATAGGTGACGGTGCCGGCGAGGAGGAACGTGACGACGAACGCGATCGCTGGATTGGGGAACCCATGCCTGACCTGCGAGGCGATGCTCCACCCGAACGTCACGGCCATCGCTCCCACGAACCCGACAAGAGCCGCCAGCAGCAGGCCGTCTCTCCAGCGCCCGCGCGAGGTCCGGTCGAAGCGAGAGCGTGGCGCCTTCGCGGGCTCGACCGTATAGAGAATCTGCTTGACGACCTCCTTCTGGATCTGGTTCGTCAGCTCCGCGTCCGGGTCCAGGCCCATGCTCGACAGCGAGACGTTCAGCGTCTTGTGCTTCTCGGTCTTCGCGAGCTCGACGAGGACGCTGCTCTTGCCGGTGCCGTAGGCCCCTGTCAGCGCGACATTTCGCACCTCCGCCCGGTCAAGCGCGACATCGAGGAGGTCGAGGTAGATCCCGTGGTGCTCTGGCTCGTACCGCGGGGTCAACAGGTCTAGCTCGAACGGGAGCGGTCGGGCCGTGTCGACGTCGCCTTCTCGCTGTGGCATGCAGCGATGCTATGGGGCAGCGGCTGAGACTTCTCCGGCGGCACGCACGCCGACGCTCATCGAGCCAGTGATCCAGCCGCGATGAGGAACCCCGCGGTCGCGGGAGCGCCCCTCGCCGATCGTTCCGACTGGGAGGAGTTGCTGCACCTGCCAGTCTGGTCCCATGGATCTGAACGCCCCGCATCGCGGGGGACTGCTGCGCGGGTGGGTGACAGCGGATCTCAGGCGCCGAGTGTGACCCGAGTGGTCATGAGTGCTTCGTACTCGACGGGGGTCAATCGTCCGAGACGCTGATGGTTGTGGCGTCGGTGGTAGGTGCGTTCGATCCAGGTGATGATCTGCGGCCGCCTTCGCCGGCGTAGGTGCTTGACCGGCTCTGCCTGCGATGATTGGCCGCGGATGGATGGCGCGGCCCCCTGGCCATGCGCTTGCCTCGTTGCGGAGGACAGGGGAGCGTCTATCCCCAGGTCAGTACGCACATCCCGCTGCTTGCGGCGTCGACGATGGGTAGGGCATGACAGGTATCGAGGCTTCTCGGTTGGCGGCACCAGACCCTACGCGGCCCCTCGTGGTGGTGCTGCACTCTCGTCAGCCCCTCACGACGGACCTCGCGAGGGTCTTCCCGTTAGAGCTGTGGGACACGATGGTCCTCACCGACGGGGACGTCGAGGCCGTGATGCGCGAGGACGCACCGGGTACGTCCCCGCGGGTGCAGTCCGCTCCGCGCACCGCGTGGGCCGACGTGATCAGAGCCGCCGCCGTCGCACGGCCGGTGCAGATCGTCACCAACGACGAGTACTGCCTGCTCACCTGCGCGGAGTTGCGCCGCGAGTTCGCGCTGACCGCGCGGCACCCGGCCCGCCTTGAGCGCTACATCGACAAGGTCCTCATGAAGGAGTGCCTGGATTTGGCGGGGGTGCGCGTGCCGCGGTTCCTGGCGCTGCCCGACGACGGGGCATCGGAGCCCCACGCCGTGGCCGAGGAGGTCGTGGCCCGCCTGGGTCTGCCGGTGGTGGTGAAGCCGCGCAGGGAGGCCAATTCCCGCGGGGTGAGTATCTTGCGCACCGAGGCCGAGGTGCGTGACTGGCTGGCCGAACATCTCGGGGAGTCGGGGTGGCAGGCCGAGGAGTTCCTCGACGGGACCTTTCATCACGTCAATGGTTTGGTGACCGAGGGCGCAACGGCTCCGGTCCAAACGGGGAGGTACCTCGGACCGCTGCTCGACCTGCCTGCCGGACGCCGCCTGGGAGGGTGGACTGTCGCGCACGACAGCCCCTTGGCCCGACGTGCCCACGAGCTCAACAGCGCCGTGGTGGACGCGCTAGGGGGTGAAGGCGCGTTCGTGGTGCACACCGAGTTCGCCGTCATTGGCGAGGACGAGCTGGTGGTCGTCGAGGTCGCTGCCCGCGCTCCCGGCGCGCTGGTGTCCGAGCTCGCCCGGCTGCACGCCGGATCGAATCTGGAGGAGGTCAACCTCGCCCTCCAGGCAGGGCTGCCGATACCGGAGCCCGAGCCCACGGGCGTGGTGGCTGCCTGGGTGTGGGTCCCTGTGATGCCGGGCGAGCGGTACCGCAACACCCCACCGACGAGCTCTGAAAAGGTCGTGCACGTGAGGCAGGCGGCGCAGGAGACCCATAGGGGTGCCGAAGGTGCACTTGGGGTTTCGGCCCTGCTGTGGACGACAGACCCTTCCATCCTCGCGGCCGATGTCGACGTCGCGGCCACGGCCGAGTGGTGCGCCGCATAGGGGGAGTCCGACGGCACCTGCCGCTCGAATTGGCCCGTGCCGCGAGCCTTTCAAAGTCACTTCTGCGACGCCGCGGCCCGGTGCTTGGTCAGGTAGACCGCGCCGCGGATGTGCTGGCCGAGCTGTCCGTTTGCTGGCTCCGTCAGTTCGTATCCGGCGGACGTGTACATCTTGATGTTGCGTTCGCTGCGGCCCCCGGTGAAGAGGGTGAACTGCTGCACGGAGTCCGGCGCTTGGGATTCCGCGTAGGCGAGCAGCCAACGCCCTAAGCCCATGCCGCGGAGATCGGGCGCGACCATGAGGCGCCCGATTTCCCAGCGTTGGCCGTCCTGGTGGGCCCGAACTGCAGCCACGAGCCTCGGTCCTTGACGGATGGTCCAGACATGTCTGCGCGCGACCCAGTCCTGGAGGGCTCCGAGGTCTTCGTGCAGCGCGGGAATCGCGAGCGTGTCGTTCAGGATCGCTTCGGTGACCCAGCAGCACCGCTGAAGCACGAGCAGTTCGGCAACATCCTCGCGCCCGGCGTACCCGAGCGTGCAACCGGGCGCCGGAACCAGTGCTTCGTCATCCATGACCAAGAACCTAGATCGGACCCGTGAGCGGGAGCAAAGGAGGTCGGATGCCCCGGATGCTGGGGCGCCCGCAAGGGCGAGTGTCCGGGTCGGACGCTACAGCGGACGCACGTTGCGGGCGCGAGCGCGTCTCGGATCGGGCCAAGACTCGGCGCTCGAGCGGAACGTGTCGCCGGGAGTCGACGGCATGTTGTGGCCGACCACGGCGACGCCGGTGCAACCTACTTTGCGCGACTACCGCGACACGCGCGAGATCGCGCAAGGTAGGCAGGCGTGTCCGCGCAGTCTGCGCTGCACGTCGACAGGAAAACCACGTCGATTCATCGGCCGTCGCGCCTGGCATTCCTAGGATTGAGTACTTCAGCGCGTCTGCCGAGACACATCGCCGAGGAGCGCGGCGATCTCCTCTCGCCGGGGCGGTCGTTCCTGTTCCCATACGGCGGCGAAGGCTCCGGCCAGCAGCGGCCAGATCACCGTTAGACCGTCTTCGACGGAGCGCACATCGTTGGCCAGCGGCGGCGGAACGACGACGTCATGGGGGATGACTCGTCCCGCGTGGTCGCGCCGGCCGTCGGGGTCGGGGAGTCTCAGTGCGACGCGACCGTCGAGCCGCTGGACCGTCGATTCCGTGTCGCCGGTTCCGGCAAAGGCTCGCTCGTATGCGTCCAGCGGGTCGGCGTACCCGCCGTCGAGGAGGAACCGAAATCCCCAGGAGCGCCCGCGAGTGGCCCAGATGAGGTTCACTTGTTGCTCTTCACAAAGGTTCCGTCCTCTTCGCCGCGCTCGAGATCGAGCTGGAACTGCGAGAGGACTGCTGCCAGGTTGTCGTGCTTGGCCCGTGCGGTGGCGTTCACTGCTTCGATCCTGGACCTGCTGAGCTGCGCCGCCTGGGCGAGCATGGGCAGCGCGGACGCCAGCAGCGGACCGACCTTGGGGATCTTGCCGATGACGTCCCGGAAAGACTTCGCAGTCACCAGAACCAGCGCGATCGCCTCGGCGTTGTCGGCGAAGTGGTCGAGCAGTCGGCGAGGGACCTCGAAGTGCTGCGACCACTGGACCAGCCGTTGCAGGGGCAGGATCGAGGCCACCGGGAGGATGAGATCGAGGCCGACGCGCTTGGTCACCTCGATCCTCTCGGGCTCGAACTTGGCAGACGAGAGGAGCAGGAAATCCTCCCCGAGCGACAGGGCTTCGGGGAACTGCACCAGGTCGGTGATGACGTCGCGCAGTGCGGCGACGTCGCCGGCGGCCTTTTGGATGAGAAGGTCCTGGAAGCCGTGGGCGTGCAACTCGGGGTGGAGGTCGGCCTTGGACAAGGCGATGATCCACACCCGCGGGAACTCCTTCAGCCGCTCGCCGTCGTCCAGGAGTTCGTCCTTGAGCCGGAGCAGTCCGTCGCGCAGGTCCCCAAACAGGGACTTGAGGTACTTCTCCTCGTCCCCGGCGTAATCGAGGAGCTTCTGCCCATCGACGAGGACCATGGCAACGTCCGAGCGGAGCAGAGACCGGAACGTGTCGACTCGGCGGGTGGCTTCGGTTTCGCTGCTGGGTTCCTGCTCGAACCACTCGCCCGGGTAGTCGTGCCAGACCAGACGTAGCGCGTCGAAGGGCCGGGATTTGGCAGCCTTGGCGTCCCCCGGATCCTTCAGCTTGATAGTGAAGGAGTAGGGCACAGCGGCGAACCGGTTCGCCGCTGGTGTCTTCGCGTCGTTCTTCATGCCCAGGTAGATCTGACGCAGGCGATGTCCTTGGCCGGTGTCGTCCGCGATGACGTGGAACAGGCCCTCCTTGGTGAACGCCGGCTCCTGGGTCGCTCCGTAGAACGACGAGACGAGAACCGTCTTTCCGCTGCCGCTACCACCAAAAACGGCGATGTGCTGGTCTCTGACTCGAAGACTCGCTGCCACGCGGCGACGATACAGCGGGCAATGGAGTCAGAGCCGCTGGATCGGCCGTGGCTGAACGATTGACCGGGTGAACTTTGCGAGTCCTTGCGTCCCTGACCTGCGGAGTTCCCTAGACTCGAAACGATGGCCAGCAGTGATGAGCGACTTCCCGCAGAGGCGCGGGCGCGCGCGAGAATCGATGCCCAGCTGAAGGCTGCGGGCGTTCCGCCGTCGTGCGCTCCGGACCGAACGACGACGTCGGCGACAGGCGACGACCACGGCGTCGAGGTGGGCCGCGTTGCAGGGCCGCGGCCACGCGCCCGGCGCCCCGCTGGGCGACCATGGGTGTCATGGCGAACACCTGGTCCGCGCGTCCGCCGGCCGACCACGTCGTGCTCGTCGCGCTGGACGGGTTCGACGCCCGCTACCTGCCGATCCTCGCCGAGCTGCCGACGCCTCATCTCGACGGACTGGCGCAGCGCGGCAGCCTGACGACGGGGACCGGGGTGATGCCGAGCATCACGAATCCCTCCTGGTCCTCGATCGCCACCGGCGCCTGGCCGGAGCGGCACCTCAATTCGGCGTACTGGTACGACCCGGACTCGCGCACCGCCCGCGGGCAGCAGCGCGACCTGGCGGTGCCGACGATCGCCGAGGCGGTGCGCGCGCAGGGCGGCCGGGTGTTCTCCGCGCAGTGGTCCGTGGTGCAGGATCACGGCACGGCCTTCGGCGATCCCGAGGGCCTGTACACCCAGCCGGGCGGCGACTGCTCACGGCGGGTGGACGACGCCGTCGCGGTGCTGCGGGGGGAGCCGGTCCGCAGCGGCGGTCGCCCGGTCATTCTCAGCGGACTGCCGCAGTTCCTCGCCGTCTACTGCGACACCCTCGATGCGCTGGGACACGCGGGCGGCAGCGGCCACCCGATGATCCCTGCAGCCCTGCGCGCGATCGACGCACAGGTGGGTCGGCTCGTGGCGGCGACCGAGGAGGCAGGGATCGGCGACCGCACGGCGTTCGTCCTGCTGGGGGACCACGGCATGACGACGTTCGACCGCGGGTTCGGGCGCTCCGCACGCACGACGATCGCCCGCGCCGGGTACCGGGCGGAGATCGTGCGCCCCGGCCGTTCGCCGCGCCGTCGGACCGACGTCGTCGTCGTGGCCGGTGGCGTGGCGAGCCTGCACCTCGTGGGCAGCGCGGCCGGGGACGGGAAGGCTGTGGAGGCGATCCGTGCTGCGCTCGAGCCGCTTCCGCAGGTGCGCGCCGTGTACGACCGGCACGAGCAGGCCGCGATGCGCATGAGCCCGCGCTACGGCGAGCTCGTGGTCGAGCCGGAACCCGGCTGGTCGTTCGGTCCGACGCCGCGAGGCCCGGCCGGTCGGCACGGTGCGACCACGGAGCTCGAGGTCGGCTTCCTGCTGGCAGGTTCCGGGGTGCTGCCGGGTCGGACGCCGTCGGGACCGCGACACGTCGACGTCGCACCGACCGTCGCCGCGCTGCTCGGCATCGACCCGCCCGCCGGAGCGCAGGGCCGCGTGCTGACCGAGGTGCTGGACCCGGGCAACGCCCCGTGAACGACGACGACGGTGCGGTCATGTTCGCCCCAGTGTCGGAAGGTCGTGAGGCAAGTTCGGGGAAAGCGGAAGTAAGTTACGATTTAATTACGATAGCCGCGAAGCGGGCCATCGGGTCACACCGGGCTGGCAGGGTGAGCGGACGCCCGACGCCGGAGCGGGTCTGATGGAGGTCTGATGAGGTTCGGCCGCGTCGTGCGTCGCGCGACGGCAGCCCTGGCGGGTACAGCACTGCTCTTCTCCCTGACGGCGGCGCAGGTCGCCGTGGGGAGCGGTACGACCAGCGGGTCCAGCAAGGTGGCGACGAGAGACGTGAAGGTGACGGCCTCGGCGTCGGCGCCGCGCACCGTGCTGCTCCGGCCGGGCGGGTCGACCATGCGGATCGAGGTGACGTTCTCGACGACGGGCGATGCGTTGGAGGTCAGGGACGGGGCGAGCCTCCTCGTGGGGTCCCGGAAGGACCACCACAGCTGGACCGGGGGCGACCTGGAGCTCGTCGGCGGTACCACGTATCGCGCGACCGTGCCGCTCGGCGGTGACGCCGACGCGCGCGGCTCGTGGGACGTGTTCCTCCGGGCGTCGGTACGCAGCACGTTCGACTCAGGTGCGATGGCGTGGGACCGGGTGGAGTTCGACCGGGCCAAGGTCGCGTCCTTCCGGGTCAAGCGGCCGTCGAAGATCGACATGTGGACGGGTCACTACGACGGGCTCACGGTGCTCACGGGCACGGCCTCCGAGAAGGAAGGAACAATCGCTGGCGTCACCGGATTCCGGCCGATCCCGGGCGCCAAGGTCACGGTCTACTTCGACCCCGCCGGCGCAGCGACGCGTCGGCACGTGGCGACGACGCACACGGCGGCCGACGGTACGTATCGGATCGAGCGACAGCAGCGGAAGACCGGCAGGTGGATCGTCAAGATGGCCGCGACCGCCGACCACCCGTCCAGCACGGCGGCCCGGAAGGTGCGTGTCGGATGAGCGGGCACCGGTGGATCAGTGGCGGCCTTGCACTCCTTCTCGTCCTGACGGGGGCCGGCGCCGGGTCGGCGTCGCCTGAGCGCGTCGTCGTCACCGACGGCACGGTCGAGGTCGAGGCGAGCGTGCGGGTCGACGACGTGGCGACGGGCAACGAGACCGACGTCGTCGTCGACCTCGAGCTGTCGTCAGAGGCGGGGGACGTCACGGCCTCCAACGGTTGGGTCGGCTTCCGAGGGCCGGACGGTGACACCGTGGGCGCGAAAGTCGCCGCCCGGGTCGACGAGTCTCGTCTGCGTGCCCGCATGCGGCTGTACAGCGGTGCGGATCCCGGAACCTACACGGTCGACATCATCTCCCTCCCGGTGGACGTGGCCCTGCCCGACGGCACGGTGCGCCAGCTCGCGATGGAGCATGACGCCGTGGCGACCTTCGTCGCGCGGCCCGAGTCGGACCTGCGACTCGACGTCGCGCCCGAAGCAGTCGCCCGGGGGCAGAAGGTCTACGTGCACGGCTCGCTCGACGTGGGCTTGCTGGACGGACGAACCTCGGCCCATCCGGAGCCTGGGGCCGGGGAACCCGTCGAGGTCTACTTCAACCCTTCGGGCTCGGCTCCGCGTGAGCTACGAGCGACCCTCACGGCCGACGAGGGCGGTTACTTCGGCCGAGAGTTCACGGCTGACTCCTCGGGCCGGTGGAGTGTCGAGTACGCAGGGACGAACACGACGGCACCGGCGCGGGAAGACGCGTGGATGTCGATCCGCCGGGTCGACGGCCCGTCGAAGTCGGGCGTGGCCACGACGAAGGTCCGTGGTGAGACTCTCCGTGCCCGAGTGACCGTGCCGCGCTCCGTCACCGTCGGCATCCGGCCGAAGACGATCGTCGCCGACGTCTCGTACCTGTTCCCACGCGACACCGCGAACTCTTCGGGGCTGACCGCGTGCCACCACAAGCCGCGCGTGTGCGACGGTCGCACCGTCAGCACCTTCTCGCAGATCTGGGACGGCAACACGGAACGCACCCTGCTGTACCTCGACGCGACGTCCCCGGCCGGCGACTACGCCGTGACTCTCGAGTCGAGGGGCTATCGCGTCTACGGGTCCAACGACGCGGCCGACGTCGACTTCTCCGGCAACCAGACCGCGACGACCTTCCGGCTCAAGCACACCACGCGGATCGGCGTCCACGCCTCGAAGGCGCGAGCCGCGAAGGACACCAAGGTCGTGCTCTCGGGCCGCTTGAAAGAGGCGCGCGCCGAGTACGGCGTCGCGGGATACCACGGCGTCCGCGGCGCGACGGTGAAGGTGTCGTTCGACCCGGACGGCCCCGGCGGCCCGCGTTACCGCAAGTCCGTGAAGACGGGCAAGGGTGGGGCGTACAGCGTCTCGGTGCGTCCGCAGCGGTCCGGGACGTGGATCGTCGAGTTCGACGGGTCGCCGAAGAAGGCCGCCGACGCCGACAAGGTGCGTATCCGCACGCGGTGAGTCCACGGGTGGTGGCCCGCGGCGTCGTCCCGGCCGCACTGCTCGGACCGTAGCGCGCGTCCGCGGGGAGTCGCCGCGCGCCGAAGGCACTCGCACCATACGGTCGGGGCACCCGGCCCCCTGCCGGAACATTTCTGAGGAGGACAGGCGAATGGGTCTCTTCGGCCGTCGTACATCGGCCGGCGCCCGCCCGAGCACCGAGGCGGCGCCGCAGGTCGAGCAGAGCACGCCCGGACGCGGGGCGTCGCGTCTGTGGTCGGACGGCTTCGGTCGGGTCGCGACGCGCTCGGTGCAGACCCTCGCGGTGGTCGCTCTCGTCGCGGTCGCGGTGTTCGTCGGCACGCGGCTGACGCTCGTCGTCATCCCGATCCTCATCGCGCTCGTGCTGGCCGCGGCGATCTCTCCGCTCGTGTCGTGGCTCCGCCGTCACGGCGTGCGGTCGATGCTCGCGACCTGGCTCTCGCTCCTCGCGCTGGTCGCCATCCTGGCGACCGTCCTGTGGCTCGTGGTGCTGGCCGTGGTCGAGCAGTGGGACGACCTGCAGCAGCAGGCGCTCGACGGCTTCGACTCCCTGCAGACGCTCGTCCAGGACCTCCCGTTCAACATCTCCTCCGAGCAGATCAGCTCGGTGCGCGACTCCGCTCTGGGGCTGCTCCAGTCCAGCGCCGTCGGGTCCGGCGCCCTGGCGGGTGTCTCGCAGACGGCGGACTTCGTCACCGGCTTCTTCATCATGGTCGTGGTGCTCTTCTTCTTCCTCAAGGACGGCCCGGCGATGTGGGAGTTCCTGCTGCGACCGTTCCAGGGGCGCGCCTACGAGCGGGGGCAGCGGGTCGGCGACGCCGCGGTGTCCACCCTGGGTGGCTACGTCCGTGGCACGGCGATGATCGCGGTCGTCGACGCGGTCGGCATCGGGATCGGACTCGCGATCGTGGGCGTGCCCCTGGCCGTCCCGCTGTCCGTGCTGGTCTTCCTGCTCGCCTTCATCCCGCTGGTCGGCGCCACGCTGGCCGGCGCCCTGGCCGCGCTGGTGGCGCTGGTCGCCGTGGGGCCGGTCGAGGCACTGATCGTCGTCGGGATCGTCATCGCCGTGAACCAGCTCGAGGGCACGTTCCTCCAGCCGGTCGTCATGGGGCGGACGCTGCGCCTGCACCCGCTGGTCATCCTGTTCGCGCTGACCGCGGGCACCGTGCTCGCCGGCATCACCGGTGCCGTGCTCGCCGTGCCGATCGCCGCGTCGATCTGGCGGGCGATCCAGGTGTGGGACGGGCCCGACCTGCCGGCGAAGTTCGCCCGGCAGAAGCGGGCGGAGTCCGTCTGACGACGAGCGGGAGCGACCGCGACGAGGCACGCACGAGCACCGGCCCGGTCGTCACCCGGCCGGCACTCGTCGTGGGCCCGAGAGGTGTCCGTTCAGGACTGGACGAAGGCCAGCAGTGCCTCGTCGACCTCGGTCGCACGGGCGGCCGTGCTGCTCGACGCGGACGCAACGAGCGAGGCGGAGCCCAGCCTGCCCGCGGGGCCGGTGAGGCGCGGGGCCGGTGAGGCCCGCGGCTACGTGGCGACCGCCGTCGTCGTCGGGGGTGCGCAGGTCGTGCAGAACATCCGCCGGCCCAGGTCGGTCTCGCTCGGCGCGCCGGGGGAGTACTCCACCTCCTCGTGCGCGTGCGCGACCCGGGTGTGCCGGGTGCACGAGGCGGCTCCGCACTGCGAACAGACCGTGACCGCCGGGGTGGTGGCCTGGTGCTCGGTGGCACATTCGAAGCAGTTCATCGGACATCTCCTGACATGGGTGCAGCGCGGCTCCGTCGCGCTCGCTGCCGGCCGTCCCGGAGGGGGGTCGACCCCTCCAGTCTGGCAGCGTGCGCGTGACCCGCACGGGGGCTGCACGCCGAGCAGGGTCCCGGCCGCCGTCGCATCATGGCGGGAACAGCGGGGGGTCGACCGGGGAGGGCGAGCGCATGGTCGCGCAGGACCAGGTCCAGCTCATCGCGTACGCGGACCGCCTCGGCGGTGACCTGCGTGGGCTCGCCGACTTCCTGCGTCGTGACGAGGTCGCCGGCGCGTTCGGCGGCGTGCACGTGCTGCCGTTCTACACGCCGTTCGACGGCGCGGACGCGGGCTTCGACCCGGTCGACCACACCGCCGTCGACCCCCGGCTGGGCACGTGGGACGACGTGCGCGAGCTGGCGCGCACGCACGACGTGATGGTCGACCTCATCGTGAACCACGTGTCCGCGGACTCGGCCACGTTCCGCGACGTCGTGGCCCGGGGTGACGCCTCGCCGTGGGCGCCGATGTTCCTGACGATGTCGTCGGTGTTCCCGGACGGCGCGCGGGAGGAGGAGCTCGCGCGCATCTACCGGCCCCGGCCCGGGCTCCCGTTCACGGCGATCCGCCTCGGGGACCGGCTGCGCTACGTGTGGACGACGTTCACGCCGCAGCAGATCGACGTCGACGTCACCTCCGCCCTCGGCCGCGAGTACCTGACCTCGATCCTCGACGCCACGGCCCGCGCGGGCGTCCGCCTGGTCCGTCTCGACGCCGTCGGCTACGCGGTCAAGACGCCGGGCACCACCTGCTTCATGACGCCCGAGACGTTCGACTTCATCGCGGACTTCGCCGCACAGGCGCGCGAGCGCGGTGTCGACCTGCTGGTCGAGGTGCACTCGTACTACCGGCGCCAGGTCGAGATCGCCCGCGCGGTCGATCTCGTCTACGACTTCGCCCTGCCCCCGCTGGTCCTGCACGCCCTGTACACCGGCGACGGCACGGCGCTGGTGGACTGGCTGCGCGAGCGGCCGCGCAACGCGGTCACGGTGCTCGACACCCATGACGGCATCGGGGTGATCGACGTCGGCCCGGACCAGACCACCCCGCCGGGCGAGCCCGAGCGCCCGGGGCTCCTCACGCCCGAGCAGATCGACGCGCTCGTGGAGGGGATCCACGCACGCACCGGTGGCGCGTCGGCGCACGCGACCGGGGCCGCGGCGTCGAACCTGGACCTGTACCAGGTGAACTCCACCTTCTACGATGCGCTCGGCCGCGACGACGCCCGGTACCTCGCGGCGCGGGCGATCCAGCTCTTCACCCCGGGGATCGCGCAGGTCTACTACGTCGGGCTGCTCGCGGGCCAGAACGACGTCGAGCTGCTGGAGCGCACCGGCGTGGGCCGGGACGTCAACCGGCACCACTACACGGCCGCCGAGGTCGACGCCGCCCTGGCCACCCCGCTGGTGCAGCGCCTGCTCGCCCTGTGCCGGTTCCGCAGCACGTTCCCCGCGTTCGACGGCGACGTGGCCGCCTCCCTCGACGGGTCCCACCTCACCCTGGAGCGCCGTGGCGCCGCGGAGCCCGACGCCGTCGCCCGCCTCGAGGTGGACCTGGCCACCGGCGGGGCGTCGCTGGCCTGGTCCGTCGCGGGGGGTGCCGAGGCCACGGTCGACCTCGGCACCTTCGTCCCGCACGATCTCGGCGACGTCGGTGCGCCGTGAGCCGGCCTCCCGGAGCCGTGCGGACGGCATCGTGCTGGTCCGGTACCCGACGGTCTGTCAGGGTCGTCACGTGAACGAGACATTCGACGACCTGCTCGACGCCGGGTCGCGCGCCGACGTGTCCGGGTGGGACTTCGCCTGGCTGGAGGGTCGCGCGACCGAGGAGCGCCCGCCGTGGGGCTACGCCCGGCTGCTGGCCGACCGACTGGGCACGGCGACGGCCTCGTTGGACGTCCAGACCGGCGGGGGCGAGGTGCTCGCCGAGGCACCGGTCTTCCCGCCGACGGCGGTGGCCACCGAGTCGTGGCCGCCGAACGTGGCGCACGCGACCCGGCTGCTCCACCCCCGCGGTGTGGTGGTGGTCGCCGACCCGGACGAGCCGCCCCTGCCGTTCGGTGACGCGGCGTTCGACCTGGTCACGAGCCGGCACCCGGCGACGATCTGGTGGGACGAGATCGCCAGGGTCCTGCGACCCGGCGGCACCTACCTCGCCCAGCACGTCGGGCCCGCCAGCGCCTTCGAGCTCGTCGAGTTCTTCCTGGGTCCGCAGCCGGGGGCGCGGCGCGGGCGCCACCCCGACGACGAGGTGGCTGCGGCCGAGGCCGCCGGTCTGGAGGTGGTGGATCTGCGCACGGCGCGGCTGCGTATCGAGATCGACGACGTGGCCGCCGTGGTGTACCTGTTGCGCAAGGTGATCTGGTGGGTGCCGGGCTTCACCGTGGAGGCCTACCGCGACCGGTTGCGGGACCTGCACGACCTGATCGCGGCCGGGGGGCCGTTCGTCGCGCACTCGACGCGGCACCTGATCGAGGCGCGCCGCGACCCGACTCGGCCGTGACGCCGCTATCGTCCGGGGATGCGTCTCGGTCTCCTGCAGCGGACCGCCCGGATCGCCGCCGTCGTGGCGGCCGGGCTGGCGATCGCCGACGGCTTCCGGTGGGGCAACCGCTGGTACGTCTCGACGATGTTCGGCGGCGCGGAGAGCGGCGACCTGCTCGCGGTCGAGCGGCTCGTGGGCGCCCACGACGCGCTCGTCGCGGGGCTCGCCTGGCTGTGCCTGGCGATCGTGGCCGCGGTCGTCGGGTGGCGCCCGCCGGCCTCGGCGTCAGCTTCGACGAGCTCGCCTCGCGCGTCGACCTGGGCGGGCTCGAGGGCGTCGGCGACCAGGTGTCCGGACTGGGCGACCAGGTCTCGGGCGCCGGGGAGTCGCTGACCGACCTGGCGGACGGGTTCGACCTGCGCGACCTGTTCTGACCCTGCGTCCGTTCACCCTGACGGCGGGGGCCTCAGCCGTGGCCGGGCCGTCGGGGCTCTGGCCTGCACGTTCGGCCTGCGGTCCGGGCCGAGGCGTGGAAGCATCGCGACTGGCCGGGGTGCAGAGCGCGTGGGGGTCGACGTGAAGACGGTGATCGGCGAGGTCGAGCAGGCGGTCTCCACCGGTTCGTTGCCGGGCTGGGACCTGGTGGACGAGCTGGTCCACGTCGTCCACGACCGGTACCGGTCGCTCGACGAGGGCGTCGTCGCCAGCTACATCCCCGCGCTGGCCGACGCCGACCCGGGCGCGTTCGGGGTGTGCGTCGCGGAGACCTCCGGGGGCATCCACGAGGCGGGGGACACCGCCGTCGAGCTCTCCGTGCAGTCCATCTCGAAGGCGTTCGTCTACGCTCTCGTGTGCGAGGCGCTGGGGCACGAGGCCGTGCGGGAGCGCGTGGGGGTGAACAACACGGGGCTGGGATTCAGCTCGGTGATGGCCCTCGAGCTGAACGAGGGCCACCCGATGAACCCCATGGTCAACGCCGGGGCGCTCGCCACCACCGCGATGATGCCGGGCAGCTCGTTCGCCGAGCAGTGGGAGAACGTCCGCACCGGGCTGTCCCGGTTCGCGGGGCGCCAGCTCACGCTCGACGGCGAGGTGTACCGCTCGGAGTCCGCGACCAACATGCGCAACAAGGCGATCGCGCGGCTGCTGCAGAGCTACGGTCGCATCGACCTCGACCCGCTGGGTGTCGTCGACGTCTACACCCGCCAGTGCTCGCTCCTCGTCACGGCACGCGACCTCGCGGTCATGGGTGCCACGCTCGCCGACGGCGGGGTCAACCCGCTCACCGGCGAGCGGGTGGTCTCGGGCCAGGTCTGCCGGGACACCCTCGCGGTCCTGGCCTCGACGGGGATGTACGAGCGGTCGGGGGAGTGGCTCTTCGAGATCGGGCTGCCCGCCAAGTCCGGGGTGTCGGGCGGCATCGTCGCCGTCGCCCCCGGCAAGGGCGCCATCGGCACGTTCTCCCCGCGTCTCGACCCGGCGGGCAACAGCGTCCGGGGCCAGCAGGCCACCGGCTACCTGTCCCGCGCCCTGGGTCTCAACGTCTTCGCCTCCGCCGCACGGGTGCCGGAGCGCGACGTCCCTCCCGCCGAGCTGACGAAGGACGACCGATGACCGCACCGGATCCCGTCGCGACGACGCCCGCCACCGTGGAGCGACGCTCCTGGCTGCCCATGGTGTCGCTGTTCCTGGCCCAGGTCCTGATGTCCTTCAACGTCGCGGCGCTGCCCGTCTCGCTGGGCGGCATGGTCGAGGACTTCGGCGTCCCGCCGACCGTCGTGAGCTCCACGATCGTCGTCTACGGCCTGGTCGTGGCGGCGCTGGTCATGACCGGCGCCAAGATCGGCCAGCGGGTCGGGTGGGTGCTCGTCTTCCGCGTCGTGGTGGTCACGTTCGGCGTCTCCGCGCTGCTGATGATCTTCTCCCCGACGGTCGGGTGGGCGATCGCGGGGCAGTCGCTCGCCGGGGCCTCGGCGGCGATCATCGTGCCGGCGCTCGTCGCGCTCATCGCGGAGAACTACCGCGGGGCGCAGCAGGCGACGGCGATCGGTGCGCTCGGGTCGGCGCGCGCCATCTCCGGGGTGTCCGCGTTCTTCCTCGGCGGCGCCCTCGGCACGCTGGTCGGGTGGCGGCCCGTGTTCGGCATCGTGCTGCTGCTGGCGGTGGCGGTGCTGGCGTTCAGCTTCACCCTGCGGTCCGACGGCGGCAACGCGGACGTGCACATCGACGTCGTCGCCGCCGTCCTCATCGGCGTGGCGGTCATGCTGCTCACGCTCGGGTTCAACAACCTCAACACCTGGGGCCTGTTCTACGCCACGCCGGATGCACCGTTCGACGTCGGCGGCGTCTCGCCGGCGCCGGTGCTCGTGCTGTGCGGCGTCGTCCTCGGCCAGACGTTCTTCTGGTGGACCCGGCGGCGGATGGCGGCCGGCAGGGTGCCGCTGGTCGACCTGAGCGTGCTGGCATCGCCGCGGGAGCGGGCGGCGGTGTACGCGATGTTCATCATCGTCGCCCTGGAGGGCGCCCTGAACTTCACGGTGCCCCTGTACGTCCAGATCGTTCAGGGCCGCACCCCGTTCGACACGGCGCTCGCGATGATGCCGTTCAACCTCACGGTGTTCGTCACCGCGACGCTCGTGGTGCGCTTCTACCGCCGCTACCCGCCGCGGACCATCGGGGTGTTCGGCTTCGTGCTGACCACCGCCGCGCTGCTCTGGCTCTCGTTCGTCGTGACGAACAACTGGGAGACGCTGCCGACGATCCTGGGGCTGTTCGTCTTCGGCGTCGGCCAGGGCGCGCTGGTCACCCTGGTGTTCAACGTGCTGGTGACCTCCGCACCGACGTCGCGCGCCGGCGACGTCGGCTCGATCCGGGGCACGACGCAGAACCTCGCCTCGGCGGTCGGCACGGCGATCGCCGGGGCCCTGCTGGTGACGCTGCTGTCGTTCAACGTGGGCCGCGCCGTCGTCGAGCACGTCGAGATCCCGCCGTCGCTCGTGGCGCAGGTGGACCTGGACGCCGTGAACTTCGTCAGCAACGACGAGCTGCGCGGGGTCCTGGAGGGCACCGACGCCACGCCCGAGCAGGTCGAGGCGGCCGTCCAGGTCAACGAGGAGACGCGGCTCGACACGCTCCGGCTCGGGCTGCTGATCCTGGCCGGGGTGAGCGCGACGGCCATCCTGCCCGCGAGCCGGCTGCCCGGCTACACCCCCGACGAGATCCCCGACCCGGAGACGTCCGGCGGCCCCGACCCCGACGCCCGGTAGGCCGCCTGCCGGGGTCCACCGCGCCGTCGACCCCGGTCACCGCCCGCTCGACCGGGTGAAATCTGCCGCTGCATCACGGTGGGATAACGCTTCCTCTGCCGCGGAATCACGCGGATCCTGAGGCATGCCCGGCTGCCGCCGAGGCGCGGCGGGTTGCCCGGGGCGGGTGAAGGTCTTGACCGACCCTTGAGCGGACAATGCCGTCCGGATAGCCTCGTCTCGCCGTAGCGTTCTGCGGTGGATGATCGGTTATATCCGTCATGTCGGGGGCTGCTTCTTCACGGGCTCTGCCGTGCGCCGTCGCCATCCTCCGCCGGGCCGCTGCACCGCACACAGAGCGTTCCTGCACCGCGAGGGGCGCACCCGCCACGTCTCGGAGAACACGCCCCGTATGACACCCAGATCAGGCCGCGCCCCGCTCGCCGCCCTGCTGTCCACGTCCCTCGTCGCGCTCGGCATGGCCGTCGCGGTCCCCGCGTCCGCCGACACGGTCGACACCAGCGGACCGGAGATCACCGTCAAGGACTCGTCGGTCGGCGCCGACGGCCGCTACCGCACGGCCGGCTTCAAGCTGCACGACGCCTCCAAGGTCGACAAGGTCGAGCTCAACGGTGTGGTCAAGGACCTCACGGACAGCACCTGGTCGGACGTCAACGGCGTCAAGCCCGGCAGGTTCGGCGGCGTCGAGGGCGCGAACACGCTCGTCGCCTACGACGCCCTCGGCAACACCACGACGCTGGAGTTCGTGCTCGACACCACCGGGCCCCAGGTCACGGTGAAGGACTCCTCGGACGGGGCGGACGGCCGCTTCCGCGAGGTGAGCTTCAAGCTGCACGACGCCTCGAAGGTCGCCGGCCTGACGCTCAACGGCGTGGAGAAGGACCTGACGGACAACGTCTGGTCCGACCTGAACTTCGTCAAGCCCGGGGCTTTCGGCGCCGTCGAGGGCACGAACACGCTGGTCGTGAGCGACGCCCTCGGCAACGAGACCACGCTGGAGTTCGTGCTCGACACGACCGGCCCGGAGATCACCGTGAAGCCGGGCTCGCAGGGTGCGGACGGCCGCTTCCGCGAGGTGAGCTTCAAGCTGCACGACGGCTCGAAGGTCGACAAGGTCGAGCTCAACGGTGTGGTCAAGGACCTCACGGACAACGTCTGGTCCGACCTGAACTTCGTCAAGCCCGGGGCTTTCGGCGCCGTCGAGGGCACGAACACGCTGGTCGTGAGCGACGCCCTCGGCAACGAGACCACGCTGGAGTTCGTGCTCGACACGACCGGCCCGGAGATCACCGTGAAGCCGGGCTCGCAGGGTGCGGACGGCCGCTTCCGCGAGGTGAGCTTCAAGCTGCACGACGGCTCGAAGGTCGACAAGGTCGAGCTCAACGGTGTGGTCAAGGACCTCACGGACAACGTCTGGTCGGACGTCAACGGCGTCAAGCCCGGCACGTTCGGCGGCGTCGAGGGCGACAACACGATCGTCGCCTTCGACGTGCTCGGCAACACGACCGCGATGGAGTTCGTGCTCGACACGACCGGTCCCACGGTCACCACCAAGGACGACACCATCGGCGGTGACGGCCACTACCGCTCCGTGAGCTTCAAGCTGCACGACGCCTCGAAGGTCGCCGGCCTGACGCTCAACGGCGTGGAGAAGGACCTGACGGACGACGTCTGGTCCGACCTGAACTTCGTCAAGCCCGGCGTTTTCGGCGCCGTCGAGGGCAC
Source organism: Isoptericola aurantiacus (assembly GCF_044769875.1). Classification (NCBI taxonomy): domain Bacteria; kingdom Bacillati; phylum Actinomycetota; class Actinomycetes; order Micrococcales; family Promicromonosporaceae; genus Isoptericola; species Isoptericola aurantiacus. Next base: position 922,320 of record NZ_JBJBAE010000001.1, on the reverse strand, counting down.
GAACACGCTGGTCGTGAGCGACGCCCTCGGGAACACGACGACCGTCGAGTTCGTCCTCGACAACGAGCGCCCGGTCGTGGAGATCACCGCGCCGACCGCCGGGGCGTCGACGTCGGCCGACGAGGCGGGCGACGTCGTCCTCACCGCGACCGACAACACGCTGCTGCGCCGCATCGGCGCCAACCTCTACAAGGACGGCACGTTCTACGGGCCGATCGGGTCGACGTCGGCCGCCACCGCGATCGGCGAGGCGTCGTGGACGGGCAGCTGGGCGCTCCCGACCGACCTGCCCGCCGGCAGCTACACCGTCCGGGTCGGTGCGTTCGACCTCGCCGGCAACTGGGGCGGTGCGAACGTCGACATCGTGATCGAGGAGTCCGAGGGCACCGAGGGTGAGGACGCCGACGGCACGGACACCGGTGACGGGCTCTCGCTGGAGGGGTCGACCGTCTCGTCCACGAGCGTCGACGGCGTCCCGTGGATCCTCTTCGACGTCTACCTGTCCGACCCGCAGAACGAGTCCACCGGCAACACGGCCTACCTCGAGCTGACCGACGGCACGAACACGACGGAGATCGAGCTGGGTGAGCTCGTCGACGGCCGTCTCACCGGCAGCGTCCTGTGGCCCGGTGCCGAGCTGGAGGAGGACGGCACGCCGTCGGCCTTCCCGGACTGGGCCCTGGTGGACGGGACCTGGACGCGGAGCGAGGGCGAGTACGCCTGGACGCTCGGCGACGTCTCCGCGACCCTGCGGGTCAACCCGGAGCTGCAGGTCGAGATCGCCTACCCGACCGACGCCGGGCCCCAGGTCACCGACGGCGTCGAGGAGCTGGAGCCGGTCGAGACCGAGGACGACGCCGTGGCCGAGCAGGCGGTCGCCGTCGACACCGACACCTCGGCCGAGCCGGTCGCGGACACCGCGGACGCCTCCGCCACCGGGTCGGAGCTGGCGACGACGGGTGCCCCGACGGCCTGGCTGGCCCTCGGTGCCGTGCTGCTGATCGCCGCCGGCGGGAGCTTCCTGTTCCTGCGCCGTCGCGTCCGCGCCTGATCGACGCCGGCCGGAGCTGATCCGGCCCCCGCGCCACGAGCGCCCGGACCCTCGTCGGAGGGTCCGGGCGCTCGTGCGTCGAGGCGAGGGCCTCCGGTCAGGACACCCCGCCCATCGCCGTGACGGCGGCGGTGAACTCCCAGTGCCAGGGTTCGTACTTGGACCCGCCGGTGCGGGCCCAGGCCGGGTTGTCCCAGCCGAAGGCCGGGGCGTTGGCGCGGAGCCAGTCGTAGCGGCTCCCGGAGTAGGTCTCCGGGCACAGGTCCACGGCCAGGCCCCAGCCGTGGTTCGACGTGCCGGGAGGGGCCGCCAGGCTGCCCTTGGCCGCCCGGGTCGCCACCTGCTGGCTGTAGCTGCGGTAGCCGTCGGTGACGCACATGTTCTCGCCGAACGTGGCGCGGAAGACCTGGTTGAGCCGGGCGAGGGCGACCGCGGCGTCCGCGCGGACCGACGGTCCGCCGTCCCACAGGGAGCACATCTCGCTCGAGGAGATGTACCCGTTGCTGCCCGCGCCGGTGGCCTGGCCGTCGCAACCGGGCAGCACCGGCGGCTCGGGAGCGGCGTCGACGTCGATCGTGAGCTGCTCCGCCGGCAGGGTGGCGTCCTTCGGCACGACGACGGCGGACGACCGGGGTGCGGTCCGGGCTCCGCTGCGCGAGGCGGCCTGACCGCGATCGGCCATCAGGGCGGCGCGCTGGACGACGCCGTCGTCGGCCGCGACGTCGTGGGGCGCGCGGACGCCGGACACCGCCGGGTCGGGGTCCGCGCGCTGCGCCTCCGGGACGGCGCCGGTGGCACCGGGGGTCGCGGCGAGGCCCGTGGTGGTGGCCATGGTGACCACGAGCCCGATGCCGAGGCTCAGCGGCCAGCTCGTGGGGGCGAGGGAGGACCAGGTCGGCCCGCGGCGTCGGGCTGGGCCGGCGACGTGCCTGCCGCGGCCGTGACGTGCGGACCTCGTGGCGGGCAGGGCCGGCGGGCGAGGGTCGCTCGCCTCGCGCGCGTGCCTCATCGACGTCCCCGGGGCAGGGCGTGCGGTGCGGCCTCGGGCCCGGTGTGCGCGGTACCGCGCCGGTACGTTCGCGTGGGCATGTCGGATCTCCTGGCGCCTGCGGGGTTAGCTGTCGGGTTCGGGTCGGAGACTGACCCGGCCGGCAGGCGGTGCCTGCACGGCTTCACCCCGAGGGCACCTCTGGTGCCCGGAAGTGGGTCCCCCGTCCCTGTCGTCGATGTCGTCGGAGGTCCGGGGCGGTGACAGGGCTCGGCGCCCGCCCGGACGGCTCACGGCACGTGAGATGTCTGGACCCTATCCCCGCGACCTCGAGTTGTCACGATTCGGTCACGGTCGCCCGGCGCGACGTGCCCGCCGACCGTCGCAGAGGGTGTCCCGGGAGCCAGTCGGTGCGGAGGGCGCGAGGATGGAGCATGGTTTACCCGCCGCCGTCGCAGACGCTCGTCGCGACCGGTTCCGCGCGGCGCGGCCGCCGTCTGCTGCGCCGCTACCCGCTGGTCTTCGCGACCCTCGCGGTCGGCGCCGTCGTCCTCGTGCTGTTCGCCGCGGGTCAGCAGGAGGCGATGCAGTGGCTCGGATCCGGCTGGGCGCTCCTCGTGGCAGCACGGGTCGCCACTCGCATGGCCCGCGACCTCCTGGCGGGTCGGTGGGGGGTCGACCTGCTCGCCGTCACGGCGATCGTCGCCACGGTCGTGGTCGGTGAGTACGTCGCGGCGCTCGTCGTCGTCCTCATGCTCACGGGTGGGCAGGCGCTCGAGGACTACGCCGCCCGCCGTGCGCGGCACGAGCTGCGCGCCCTGCTGGAGCGCGCCCCGAACCGCGCGCACCGTCTCGACCGCGACGACCTCGTGACCGACGTCCCGGTGGAGGAGGTGCTGCCCGGGGACCGTCTGCTGGTCCGCCCGGCGGAGGTCGTCCCGGTGGACGGCGAGCTCCTGAGCGCCGAGGTCGACCTCGACGAGTCGTCGTTGACCGGCGAGAGCCTCCCCGTCACGCGCTACGCGGGCGACCCGGTGCTGTCCGGGACGCTGAACACCGAGCACGCCGTCGTGGTCCGGGCGGCCGCGGCCGCCGCGGACAGCCAGTACACCCGCATCGTCGCCATGGTCACCGAGGCGGCCGAGTCCCGGGCGCCCGTGGTGCGGTTGGCCGACCGCTACGCGGTGCCGTTCACCGCGTTCGCCTTCCTGGTGGCGGGTCTGGCCTGGTGGTACCACGGCGACGCCACGGTGGTCGCGGAGGTGCTGGTGGTCGCCACCCCGTGTCCGCTGCTCATCGCGGCGCCCGTGGCGTTCCTCGGGGGGATGAGCAGGGCGGCCCACGCCGGCGTCATCGTCAAGGACGCCGGAACCCTCGAGCGGCTGTCCGCGGTCCGCGCCGCCGCCTTCGACAAGACCGGGACGATCACCACCGGACGCCCCGAGCTTCGCGCCGTGCACCCCCGGGCGCCGTGGGACGCGGACGACGTGCTGCGGCTCGCGGCCTCGGCCGAGCAGTACTCGTCGCACGTGCTGGCGACGTCGGTCCGTGCGGCCGCCGAGGACCGGGGGCTGCGCCTCGGTACCGCCTCGGAGGCCGAGGAGGAGGCGACCCACGGTGTGGTGGCCAAGGTCGGGGGCCACGACGTCGTCGTCGGCAAGCGCGCCCGCGTGGCCCGGGCCGTCGGCGACGTCGAGGAGCAAGCGTTGGGACCGGGGGAGCTGGCCGTGTACGTGGGGATCGACGGCGGCTTCGCGGGGGCGCTGGTGATGAGCGACCTGCCCCGGCCGGACGCCCCGACCACGATGACCGAGCTGGCCTGGCTGGGAGTCTCCGAGCGGCTCATGGTCACGGGTGACGCCCGCTCGACGGCGGAGCACGTCGCCCGGTCCGTGGGGCTCACCCAGGTGCACGCGGAGTGCCTTCCCGAGGACAAGGTCCGGATCGTGCGCACGCTCCCGGTGCGGCCCGTGCTCGCCGTCGGGGACGGGGTGAACGACGCCCCGTTCCTCGCGGCCGCGGACGTCGGGGTGGCGATGGGTGCGCGGGGCTCGACGGCGGCGAGCGAGTCCGCCGACGTCGTCGTGCTCACCGAGGACCTCACCAAGGTCGCCACCGCCGTCCAGGTCGGTCGGCGCACGATGACCGTGGCGCTCCAGAGCATCTGGCTCGGCATCGGGCTGTCGGTGGTGCTGATGCTCGTGGCGGCGACCGGTGCCGTCCCCGCGGTGCTGGGAGCACTGAGCCAGGAGGGGGTCGACCTGCTGGCGATCCTCAACTCGCTCCGCGCCGTGCGACCCGGGCGCCCCGGACCGCGCCGGGGATCCTGAGGCCGCCGAACCGTCTCGTCCGGGACACCTCGGCATCCGTCCGGCTGCGATCAGCCGGACACCGGGCTAGTGTCCGCTGATGCCCAGAACCTCGACCCGCACCCGCGCCCTGATGCGCGCCGGAGCCTTCGGCCTGGCCGGCTTCGTGCCGGTGCTCGTGCTGGCCTGGCTGGTGCGCACGAACGGCGACCTCCAGGACGCCGACCAGGCCGCCGTCGCCGCGGCCACCACGTTCACGCGCGAGCACCCCGGGTTCCAGAGCGCCCTCCTGGTGTGGCAGGAGCTGACGCAGCCTCGCTGGGTGATCCTCGCCGGTGGTGCCGTGTGCCTGTGGACGTGGCGGCGGCACGGTCTCGCGACCCGTTCCCTGTGGGCCTTCGGCACGATGCTCGCCTCGTGGGGCCTGGCCACGCTCACCAAGGAGGTCGTGGGGCGCGTCCGCCCCGTCGTCGACGCCGCCATCACCACCGCGCCCGGCTACAGCTTCCCCTCGGGGCACGCCATGGCCTCGACCAACGCCGCGGTGACGCTGACCCTGCTGGTCTGGCCGCTCCTGGGCCGCCGGGGCCGCGTCGTCGTCCCGGCGGCTGCCGGGGTATTCGCCGTGGTCACCGCGGCGCACCGCGTCTTCCTCGGCGTCCACTACCCGTCCGACATCGTCGCCGGCATGCTGCTCGGCGCGACCGTCGCCGGCGCCTCCTACCTGGGCTACTCCGGGTGGAACGCCACCACCACCATCGACGACCAGGAGGTCCGATGAGCACGTTCGTGCACCGCTACGAGCTCGACACGTCCCGTCCCACCGTCAAGCAGGCCGCCCGGGACGCCGCGATGCGGGTGCTGCTGCCCGCCGTCGCGCTCTGGGCCGCCCTGGTCGGGGTGGGGTTCCTCATCGTCGGGCCGTTGAACGACCTGCCGGCCGGGAACCCGGTCGAGCAGTGGTTCGCGGACCATCGGACCCCCACGATGAACACCGTCAGCGAGTGGGTGGGCAGGCTCGGCATGACCGAGGTCGTCATCGGCGTGACGGTCCTGACCGTCGCGCTGGTGTGGTGGCGCACCCGCCAGTGGTGGTTCGCCGCGGTGCCGGCGCTGGCGGTCTCCGTCCAGTCGCTGGTGTTCATCACGGCGTCGGCGCTGGTCACGCGGGAGCGCCCGGACGTGAAGCACCTCGACGAGGCGCCGCCGACGTCGAGCTTCCCCAGCGGGCACACCGGCGCCTCGACCGCGCTGTGGTTCACCCTCGCCCTGCTGGCCCAGCGCATCACGCACCCGGTGCTGCGCGCCGTCGTCACCGTCGTGTGCGTGCTGATCCCCTTCGCCGTCGCCGTGTCCCGCCTGTACCGGGGGATGCACGGGCCGGCGGACGTGACGTTCGGCCTGGTCAACGGCGCGGTGTGCGTGGTGCTCGCGTGGGGGTACCTGCGGCGTTCGACGCCGGAGCGTCGCTAGCGCCTCCAGGTCGCGGCCGAGCCGCGCTCCGCGACGGTCGCTACGCTCGGCCCATGGCGCGCACCGTCTTCTCGCGGATCCTGCACACCCGGTGGGCCGTCCGCGCACCGATCCGGCTGTACCGCGCGGGCCTGGGGTTCCTCCTCGGGTCGCGCATGCTGCTGCTGCAGCACCGGGGGCGCAGCAGCGGCGAGCCGCGGTTCGTCGTCCTGGAGGTGAGCGAGCGCCCGACGCCGGGCACGATCCGGGTGGTGGCGGGCCTGGGGCCGCGCTCGCAGTGGTACCGCAACGTGCTGGCCGAGCCGCGCGTCCTGGTCTCGACCGGACGACGGCGGGACGTGCGCGCGACGGCGCACCCGCTGCCGCCGGACCAGGGCGCGGAGATGCTCCGCCGGTACGCGAAGGACAACCCGGCGCCGTGGTCGGCGCTGGAGCCGGTCGTCACGGAGTGGGCGGAACCCCTCGCGGCCGAGCAGGGCGAGGAGGACTGGCGGCGCGTGGTGCCCGTCGTCGAGCTCCGGCTGCAGTCCTGACGACCCTTGCCGCGGCGGCGCGGCGGCGGTACCTTACGTTGTAAGGAACGGGCCGTCGTGCGAAGGAGGGGCGTCATGAGACAGCTGCTGGGCGTCGTGGGCGCCGTCGTGGCCGTCGGGGCGGCGCTTCTCGCCGGGCTCGTCGTGACGATGCGGACCCGGTGGGAGCCGGGCCTGCGGTTCGTGCGGCGGGTGAACCGACGGTTCACCAACCCCCGGGCCCTGCGCACCGCCGGCCGGCCCGGGGCCTCCGCCGCGGCGATCCGCCACGTGGGCCGCACCTCCGGCCGCGAGTACGTCACCCCGATCGGGGTGGAGGTCACGAAGGACGGCTTCCTCACGCTCCTGCCGTACGGCTCCGGGGCCGACTGGGTCCGCAACGTGCTCGCCGCCGGTCGTGCCGAGGTCACCGTCGCGGGGGTGACCCACCGCGTCGGCTCCCCGGAGGTGCTCGACGTCGCACGTGCCGGCTCCGCGCTCTCCGCGGGGGAGCGTCGGGTCGCCCGGGTCTTCGGGGTGACCGAGATCTTGCGCCTGCGCCCGGAGGCACCGGCCTGACCGGACGCCCCGGCCCCACCCGACCGGCACGCTGTGAGCGGTCCGCGCCCCGGTCAGCCGGCGCCGAGCGCCGTGTCGATCGCGCCGAGGAAGTCCTCGAGGTCGTCCGGGGTGCGCGAGGTGATCAGCGTCCAGCCCTCGGCGTCGTCCACGACGACGGGCTCGTCGCGCCAGTGGGCGGCGCCGGCGTTGCGCACGTCGGTCCGCAGGGACGGGTACGTGGTGAGGGTCTTGCCGGCGACGACGCCCGCCTCGACGAGCGCCCACGGTCCGTGGCAGATGGCCGCCACGGGGCGTCCCGACCCGGTGAACGACCGTACGATCCGGCCGGTCGCCTCCTCCAGCCGCAGCGAGTCGGCGTTGAGGGTGCCGCCGGGGACCAGCAGCAGGTCGAAGTCGGCGGGGTCGACGTCCGCGAGGTCCACGTCCGCGGGCACGGTGCGTCCCGGGTCCTTGTCGCCGACGAGCGTCGTGACCTCCTCGGCTCCCGGGGAGGCGACGGTCACCACCGCGCCGCGCTCGCGCAGGTGCTCGGCGGGCACGACGAGCTCGTCCTGCTCGACGCCGTAGCTGGTCACGATCGCCAGGACGGTCCGTCCGGTCAGGTCCGTGTCAGGCATGGGTGCGCTCCTCTCGTCACGGGCGTCCCACGCTAGGCACGACGGCGGGCGTTCGCGCGACGGGCCGCGTCGACGCAGGTCGCGGGCCCCGGGGCGACGGGCGGAACGGCCCGACGCCCCGGGACCCGCGAGGTCGACCAGCTGTCAGAGGCCGGCGCGGGCCAGCCCGCGCTGCCAGTCGGCGAGGTCGTCGACCTTGTCCCGCAGCACGTCCCCGGCGTCACCGCGGACGAGCACGTCGGCGAGGACCGCGGTCGCGCGCAGGTTCAGCACGGCCTTGACGGGCCTGCCGTCGTCGGCCGCGACCTGGGCGCGGTCGAGGCGACGCTCGAGGATGCGCACGGCGGCGCGGTCCCGGGCGGAGTCGGAGGGCAGGTCGTCGACCAGTCCGTCCACCTCCGACCAGGTGACGCAGTTCCCGCCGCCGGAGACCTTGCCCGCGGTCCACTGGACGCCGCGGAGCACGGAGGTGAGGAACGTCGGGTCGGTCCAGGCCTCGTCGACGTGCCCGGCACCCTGGTGCCAGGAGCGACCGCCCTCGAAGTTCTGGCACCAGGCGATCGGGTGGTCCTCACCCATGGTGCCGCCGGAGTACGTGGACTCGTCCAGCGTCATGAGCACGTGCACGTCGCTGCGGGGGTTGAGGGTGTAGTTGTACCACTCGTCCCACCGTTCCCACTCCAGCGGGACGCCCCGCATCGACGGGTGGGCGGGGCTCTCGACCCGCATGGTGGCGGTCTGCTGCTGCGGGTGCCCCGCGAACCGGGCGCCGCCGCCGATGAGCCGGGTGAACCAGCTCGAGGTGTGCATCGTGTCGGTGGCCGCGTGGATCCCGACGACGCCACCGCCGTCGTGCACGTAGCCCTGCAGCGCGGCGAGCTCGGCGTCGTCGAGCAGCCGCGGCTGGGCCGGGTCGAGGTTGTTGGTGTTGTCGACGGGGGAGACGAACACGATCGAGTCGTACTGCGCCAGATCCTCGGCGGTGGTGAAGGGCGTGGAGTCCATCGTCAGGTCCGGCTGGCCCGGCGAGCCGGGGCCCCACCAGCCGCCCGAGTCGTTGGGCGGGTCCCAGACGTCCACGGTGAACCCGTGCTCGGCGCCGAGGTCGATGAGGGCGTGGGTCGTGTCGTCGATGTGGGAGTGGCGGAACCCGAGGGTCTTGCCGACCACGAGGATCTCGTAGTCGTCGCCGTCGTCGTGACCGCCGGCGACGGCGGGGCCGGCGGTGGCCGCCAGGGCGAGGGTGACGGCGGTGGTCGCGGTGGCCGCGACCAGGCGGCGGGCTGTGGTGGGTCTGGTGCTCATGACGCTCCCTTGCGCATGGTGCATTCGTTGACCCGTTCAACTTAACCCGGATCCCAGCAGAAGTCATCCCTCCGCCGACAGAAGCCAGCAAGGCGCCGACAGAAGTCGCCGCTCGTCCACCGGTGTGGACCGCGGCGCCGGTGCGCGGCAGGATGGTCGTGATCCCACGAGGAGGACGAGATGAGCACCCAGAAGTCCCGGAAGAAGCCCGGCCCCCCGAAGCTGTTCCAGGCGATCATGTTCGCCCTGGTCGTGGCCGCCGTCACCAAGGAGCTGCAGAAGGACCCCGAGGACCGGGAGTGGCACGGCACCGTCGCCGGGTTCGTGCCCTACGAGTTCCGGATCCCCACCATCAGCCGCTTCAAGGAGCGGGTGTGGGACCCCGAGGGCGAGCACCTCCTGAGCCCGCACGTCTTCGGCGTCGGCTGGACGGTCAACGTCGGACGCGTCGTGGCGCTCGCCAAGGAGCGCTTCTCCGACTGATCGTCGCCGCGCCGTGGGCGGGTTCCCGTGACACGCTGGACGCCATGACCTGGGAGTCCACCCCGATCATCCGTCCGGCCCCGGCGTGCTGACCCTGCTGGCGGTGCTGCCGATCGCCGCGATCCTCGTCCTGATGGTCGCGGTCAGGTGGTCTGCCGCCGCAGCGGGCGGCACCGCCGCCGTCGGAGCGATGGCGCTGGCGCTGACCGCCTTCGGGTTCGGCGGCCCGGACTTCCCGTTCGGTCCCGTCCAGGGCGTGGTCGGCGTGCTGGCGCGCGCGGCCTGGGTCGCCCTGACCGTGATGCTGATCATCGGCCCGGCGCTCGGCATCCACCACCTCCAGCAGCGCACCGGAGCCACGAAGGCCCTCGAGGCCGGCCTGGCGCGGATCACCCCCGACCCACGCGTCGCCGCGCTGCTCATCGTCTGGTTCTTCTGCCTGCTCATCGAGGGCGCCGCCGGGTTCGGCACCCCCGTGGCGCTCGCCGCTCCGTTCCTGGTGGCGGCCGGTTTCCGACCCGTCACCGCCGTCGTCGCCGCCATGGTCGGCCACGCCTCGGCCGTGCCGTTCGCCGCGGTCGGCACGCCCACCCTCGCCCAGCTCGCCATCGTGGACGACGCGCCCCGCGAGCTGTCCTGGGCCGTGGCCCCGTACATGGCGCTGACCGGCCTGGTGCTGGCGTTCGTCGTCGCGCGGCTGGTGGGCACGCTGCTGCCGACGGCCGGGCCGCCGTGGCGCTGGATGGCGGTCGCCTACCTGGCGTTCTTCGTGCCCAACCTGCTCGTCGCGCGGTTCGTGGGCCCGGAGCTGCCCTCGCTCGTCGGTGCGATCGGGGGCGCCGTCGTCTTCGTGCTCGCCGTCCGGTGGGCCGTGCGACGGCGGCCCCCGCCGCCCCCGGCGGAGGTGGCGGCCGAGGACGCCGTCACCGACGCCGCGGTGGCCGAGCACCCGCCGCGGATGAGCTTCCTCGCGGCGACCGCGCCCTACCTGGTGCTCGTCGTGCTCGTGCTCGTCACCCGGCTGATCGTGCCGGTCCGGGACGCCGCGCGGTCGGTCGTGTGGCAGTGGGAGCTGTTCGGCCACTTCTCCGAGAGCATCGAGCCGTTGTACCACCCCGGGCTGCTGCTGGCGCTCGCGTTCCTCGCGGGCGCGGTCTGGCAGCGTGCGGCGCTCGCGGACATGGGGGCCGCGTTCCGCCGGGCGACCCTGCAGGTCGTGCCGGTGTTCGTCGCCCTGGTGGCGATGGTGACGGTCGCGTTCACGATGTCGGAGTCGGGGATGACGACGCAGCTCGCGGTCGCGGCCGCCGGCGCGGGAGTGCTCTGGCCCGTGCTGTCACCGTTCGTCGGGGCGCTCGGCACGTTCATGACCGGATCGGCCACGGCGTCGAACATCCTGTTCACCGAGTTCCAGGATCAGACCGCCCTGGCCGCCGACCTCGACCCGGTGCCGCTCCTGGGCGCCCAGGGTGCCGGGGCCGCGATCGGCAACATCATCTGCCCGCACAACGTCGTCGCGGCCGCCGCGACGGTGGGTCTAGGCGGACGTGAGGGGCAGGTGCTGCGTCAGGCGCTCCCGGTGGCGGCGGTGTGCCTGGTGCTGATCGGTGCGATGGCCTGGGTGCTCGTCGGGGTGTGAGGATCGGCAGATGACCTCCACCCTGCCGTTCGCCGAGCTGCACCTGCACCTCGAGGGCACGCTCGAGCCCGAGCTCGTCCTGGAGCTCGCCCGGCGCAACGCCGTCGACCTGCCGTTCCGCGACGTCGACTCCCTGCGGCGTGCCTACGCGTTCGCCGACCTGCAGTCCTTCCTCGACCTCTACTACGCGAACATGGCCGTGCTGCAGCGGCCGGAGGACTTCGCCGACATGACCCGGGCCTACCTGACCCGGGCTGCCGCGTCCGGCGTGCGGCACGCCGAGATCATGGTCGACCCGCAGGCGCACCTGGCGCGCGGCGTCCCGCTCGAGACGGTCGTCGACGGCATCGCCTCGGTGCTGGCAACCAGCGAGCGCGACCACGGGGTCTCGACGCTCCTGATCGCCGCGTTCCTGCGGGACCGTGACGAGGACGAGGCGCTCGACGTGCTCGACCGGCTGCTCGCCCTCGACGCGCCGATCGTCGGGATCGGGCTCGACTCGGCCGAGGTCGGGAACCCGCCGTCGAAGTTCGTGCGGCTGTTCGACCGGGCGCGGACGGCCGGGCTGCACCGGGTGGCGCACGCCGGGGAGGAGGGGCCGCCGTCGTACGTGGTGGACACGCTGGACCTGCTGCAGGTCGAGCGGATCGACCACGGGATCCGGTCGCTGGACGACGACGCGCTCGTGGCCCGGCTCGTCGCCGACCAGGTACCCCTGACCGTCTGCCCGCTGTCGAACGTCGCGCTGCGCGCCGTCGACCGCATCGAGGACCACCCGGTCCTGACGATGCTGGACTGCGGGCTCCACGTCTCGGTGCACTCCGACGACCCCGCCTACTTCGGCGGGTACCTCGACGACAACCTGGCGGCCCTGACCACGGCGCTCGGCATGACCGACGAGCAGCGCCGTCGGCTGGCGGCCCACTCGATCCAGGCGTCGTTCCTGCCCGCCGACCGGCGCGACGCCCTGCTCGCCGAGATCGACGCGCCGTCGGACTGAGGGCGACGGCGGCCCGACCCTCGACGCGGCGCCGACGCCGGGCACCGTGTCGGCCTGCGACGCGCGCTCCCGTGCAGGGCGGATGTCGCGACACGCTCTCCGGTCGGGCATCATATGACCGGTCGTGAAGCAGCCGCGGCCATCCAGCGCGTAGCGAAGGTGACTGTGGACGACAAGAGAACACATGGCGGCGTGCGCGTCGACCCGGCCCGTGCCCACTGGACGATGTGGGGCGAGGTCGACGGCGCGGTGCAGAAGGACGTGGCCGACGAGCTGGTCCGGCACCTGGAGGCCACGGCCGACGAGACGCTGACGGTCGACCTGGGCAAGGTCACGTTCATCGACTCCGGCGGGCTGCGCCTGCTGTACACCGCCGCCGAGACCAAGCCGACCCCGCCGGTCCTGGTGGACGCGCCCACCCGGGTCCTCGACCTGCTGAGACTGAGCGGTGTCGATACGATGTTCGTCCTGGCCGACTGAGGAGGTGACGACGATCGCAGATCAGATCATCCCCGCCGCGCGAGCCCCTCGGGGCTTCCGTGAGATGCGGGCCTGGCCGCTCCTGACGATCGACGATCTCGCCCTGGTCCGCCAGGACCTCGGCACGACCCTCCCCGGCGTCCCGGGCGCGAGCCTCGAGGACGTCCCGGAGTCCGTGGTCCTGGTGGCGAGCGAGCTGGCGACGAACGCGCTCCTGCACGGTGGCGGGCCGGTGACGGTCCGCCTCTTCGAACGGGCGGGCGAGTACCTGCTCGACGTCGTCGACCGCGCGCCCGACTCCGCACCGCAGATCGCCGCCGCCCGGCCGGTCGGCGGCGGCGGGTTCGGGTTGCGGCTGGCGTCCCGGCTCGCCGACGCGATCGGGTGGTACCCCACGCCGAACGGCAAGCACGTCTGGGCGCGGTTCACCGTGCGCAGCAGGACGCCGAGCAGGGCACCGAGCCTGACGGCGTGACCGACCGACCGCTCGACCGGCTGAGGACGGGCCGTCGCGCGGTCAGTCGCGCCGCACGACCACGACGGTGGCGTCGTCCTCCGAGTCCGGGTCCCGCACCCGCGCCACGAGCTCGCCCGGGTCGAGCGTCTCGACGGCGGCGGCCCGCAGCCGTCCCAGGCCGTCGACGATCGACTCGTCGCGGCGCTCCACCAGTCCGTCGCTGAACAGCACGACGGCGCCCCCCGCCGGGACGGCGGCGGCGCCCGAGCGGGCCTCCCGGCGGCCCACCCCCAGCGGCGGCGTGCCGAGCGCGGCGACCATCGTGGCGCCGTCGGACCCCACCAGCACCGGCGGTGGGTGACCGGCGGTGACGTACTCGACCTCGCCGGACCCCGGGGAGACGACGGCCACGACGAGGGTGGCGACCTGCCCGGGCAGGGTGGTGCGCAGCAGGTGGTCGACCTGCTCCACCGCCCGGACCGCGGAGGACCCGCTGACGAGCAGCGCACGCAGGGCGTTGCGGAGCTGGCCCATGGTGGCGGCCGCTGCGAGCCCGTGGCCGGTGACGTCACCGACGACGACGGCCACCCGGCCGTCGTCGAGGACCAGGGCGTCGTACCAGTCACCGCCGGCGAGTCCGCCGCCCGAGGGTTCGTACCGCGCGTCGACCTGCCAGCCCGGGACCTCCGGCAGCGACGTCGGCAGGAGGCTGCGCTGCAGCACGGTGGCGGCGCGGATGTCGCGGCGGCCGCGCAGCAGCAGCCCCTCGGCCAGGTAGGAGCGCAACGACGTCGCGACGTCGACCTGGTCCTCGGCCCACGGCTCGCTCGTGCCCCGCACCACCTCGCGCCAGCGCGCGAACGACCTGCGCGGGGACAGGCGCACGGTGTCGCCCTCGCGGCGGGCGATGGCCTTGTTGTGCGGGTCGCCGCCCCAGTCGACGCTCTGCACCACCTCCCGCCGCAGCCACACCGTGACCCCGCCGCCGGGGACGACGAGCGCGAGCAGGCCCGCGGCGTCGGGCACGATCCCGGCGAGCTCGGGCTCGTCGTGGGCGAGGCGGTCGGTGACCAGCACCTCGACGTCCAGCTCGGCGAGCGCCCGGCCCAGCCGCAGGCACGTCTGCTCGTCGGGCGTCTCGCCCAGGCGGTCGATGCGGCCCTCGGCGACGACGAACGCGCCGTCGGCCGGGACGAGGTCCAGCAGCCCGGGCGTGCCGGTCAGCGCGGTGGTGAGCGTGACGTCGTCGTCCCGGGTGAGCGCGGCGAGGCGTGCCAGGACCCCGGCGGAACGCCGGGCGGCCGAGGCGCGGTCGTCCTCCGCCTGGGTGACGAGCCGGGCGGACAGGGTCGAGCCGAGGAACTCGGCGGCGGCGCGCGCGGCGTACGACGGCGCGTGGGCGCCCGCGTAGTGGTGGCACGCGATCAGTCCCCACAGGCGGCCCTCGCGCAGCAGGGAGATCGACATCGAGGCGCCGACCCCCATGTTCTGCAGGTACTCGATGTGGATGGGCGAGACGCTGCGCAGGGTGCCGTAGGTCAGGTCGAGGGGCTGGGCGGAGACCGGGTCGTCGGTGGGCAGGATCTCCGCCGGCGTGTAGCCGACGTCGGAGATGAGCCGGATCCAGTTCTTCTCGTACAGGGCCCGGGCCTGCGGGGGGATGTCCGAGGCCGGGTAGTGCAGCCCGAGGAACGCATTGAGGTCCTCGCGGCGGGCCTCGGCGACCACCTCGCCGTTGTAGTCCGCGTCGAAGCGGTAGAGCATCACGCGGTCGAACCCCGTGAGCCGGCGCACCCGGCGCACCGCGACGTCGTAGAGCTCCTGCAGGGAGGTGGCGTGGTCGAGCTCGGTGAGGGCGTCCCGCACCGGCTCGAACGTGCTCGTGTAGCTCAGGGTGGTGTCGCTGGAGAACGGCTCCAGCTCGAGCACCAGGGCCGGAGGGCGGTTCGGCGTCGCCGTCCCGGGGGCGTGGTGCAGCACCGCCTCGAACCGCTCGGGCACGCCCTGCACCACCAGCTCGAGGTCGAGGGGGTTGCGCTGCCGGGGGTCGTCCACCTGCGCGACGTGGGCCAGGAGCCGGTCGGCGGCGTCCACCCCCAGCGCCGCGGCGAGCGGGCGGCCCAGGACGGCCTCCGGTGCGACGCCGAGCACCGCACCGACGTTCTTGGAGCACTGCGTGACGAGGGTGTCGTCGGTCCGCAGCGCCAGCAGCGCCCCGCGCGGCTGGATGCGGCCCGGGACGTGGATCGGCTCGCGGGCGCAGTTGTCGAGGTCGACGGCCTCGCCGGGCGCGAGGAAGTCCTGGTCGGTCACGCCCACCCCCTGTCCGTCCCTGCCGTTTGCCGTCCCGGTCAGGATACGGGTGCCGGGGGCAGGCGTCCGTCCGGACACGGCAGCGAGCGCGGCCGGCTGTCGGGGTCTCAGGGCAGGAGGTCGAGCACGGCGTAGCCGTGGCCGTCGAGGTGCACGGCGTCGGCGTCCAGCCGGCAGCCGCGCGCCAGCAGCGGTGACGCGGCGCCGGCGCCGGGCAGCGGCTGGGTCACGGCCGCCCGGCCGGGGTTGAGGACGACGGCGAGGCTGCCGCCGCGCAGGTAGGCCATCGGATAGCCGGTGGCCAGCACCTCGACGGGCGCTCCGACGTCGAGCCGGCGGTCGTGGTGCCGCAGCGCGATCAGCTCGCGGACGAGGTGCAGCAGGGAGCCCGGGTCGGCGACCTGGTCGGCCACGGTGGGCCGGTCCGGGTCGGGGTCCGGCGGCAGGTACGACGACGTCGCGGGGGAGCCCGGGCCGAGCGGGTCGGACGGCAGGTCGCCCCACTGCATGGGCGTGCGCGACCCGGCGCGGTCGTAGGTGGGCCCGAGCCGGGACCCCTCGGTCGTGGGGGTGTCCGGGACGTAGCGCATGCCGATCTCGTCGCCGTAGTAGAGCGACGGCATCGCCGGCCACGTCATGACGAGCACGTGCGCGGCGCGGGCCTGCTCGGCGTCCCGCGCTCCCGCGACGAGCCGCGTGAAGTCGTGGTTCGACGTCGGCAGCCCGACGACCCCTCCGCGGCCGGCGGCGGCGATCGACTCGCTCGCCGCCGTCCACTCCTGCACGAACGTGGCGGCGTCGCCCCGGCCCGCGGCGTCGGCCCATGCGGGCACGTCACCCCAGGTGGGCTGAGTGGTGCCGGCGCCGTTGTTCCACAGGGAGCGCAGCGGCAGGCCGTCGTCGTCCCCGCCGAACTGCAGCAGGAAGTCGGCGTGGAAGCCGGCCGGGACCGCGACCTTCGGGTCGCCCCACTCGCTGATCAGGACCCGGCCGGGGTAGGAGCGGTCGAGCCAGTCGCGGGTCTCGCGCCACAGGCGTCGCGTCTCGACGTGCCCCGGGTCGTCCTTGACGAGCGAGGCCGCCATGTCGACGCGGAACCCGGCGACCCCGCGGTCGAACCAGAACGCCATGATCTCCCGCAGCGCGGCGCGGTTGGCCCGCGGGCCGGGCGCGTCGACGGGCTGCCGCCAGGGCTCGGCCGGGTCGAGGCGGGCGTACCCGTAGTTCAGCGCCGGCTGCACGGGGAAGAAGTTCGGTCGGTACCAGCCCCCGCGGCGCCCCGGCCCCGGCTGGAACCCCTCGGCAGGGACGTCGCTCCACACGTACCGGTCGTCGCCGGGATCGTCCGCCGAGGCGCGGAACCAGGGGTGCTGGTCGGAGGTGTGGCCGGCGACCAGGTCCAGGAGCACGGCGATCCCGCGCCGTCCGGCCTCCGTGGTGAGGCGCTCCAGTTCGGCGTTCGTGCCGTACCGCGGGGCGATCTGCAGGAAGTCGGAGACGTCGTACCCGGCGTCGGCGAACGGGGAGGCGAAGCACGGGCTGAGCCAGATCGCGTCGACGCCCAGCCAGGCGAGGTAGTCGAGACGCTCGGCCACGCCGCGCAGGTCGCCGATCCCGTCGCCGTCGGCGTCCGCGAAGCTCTGCGGGTAGATCTGGTAGAGCACGGCGCGGTCGAGGCGGTCGGCCAGGTCGGTCACGGCGGTCATCGGGCACCTCCGGAGGGGTCTCGGTGTCTCGCCGGGACTTGCGCGTCGTCGGCGGCAGCCTCCACAGTAGGGAATGTAACCGGTTACATCCACACCAGATCGCCGAGCCCGAGGAGGAGGCGCCCCATGGCCGGAGCCCGCCGCCCCACGGTCCGCGACATCGCCCGGCACGCCGGCGTCTCCGTGGCCACCGTCTCGCGCGTGTCTCGGGACGACCCCAAGGTTCGCCCCGAGACGCGTGCCCGGGTCCGGCAGAGCATCGACGCGCTCGGATACACGCCGTCGGCACTCGGGCTCGGGCTCGCGATCCAGCGGCACCACGCCCTCGGCATCGTCCTGCCCGGCCTGGGTGGGCCCTACTTCGCCGAGCTCGTGCAGGGGATCGAGTCCGTCGCCGTCGGCACGGGCCTGGCCGTCACGGTGCTCGGCACGCACCTGCGGCCTGACGCCGACCGAGCGGTCCGGCAGCTCGCCCAACGGACGGACGCACTGATCGTCCAGGCCGGGACGGTCGAGGACGAGCTGCTGGACACGATCGCCGCGTCGCTGCCCGTCGTCGTGGTCGCCGGTACCTCGCGGCGGCTCACCACGGTCCGCACCGACGGGGCGGCGGCCGCGCACGAGATCACCGCCCACCTGCTTCAGGTCCACGGCTACCGCCGGCTGCGCTTCGTCGGGACGCCGGACGGTTCGCCCGACCCGACCTCCCGCTACGAGGGATTCCGCCGCGCTCTGGCCGAGCACGGCCTGGTGGAGTCGGGCGGACCGCTGCGCTTCGGGTTCGAGGCGACGTCGGGGGCGCTCGCGGCGCGGGAGCTGCACGCACGGGGCGACCTGCCCGACGCGCTGGTCTGCGCCAACGACGAGCTCGCCGTCGGGCTGCTCGCCACCCTGCCCGGGCTGGGGCACGCCATCCCCGGCGAGGTCGCCGTCGTCGGGTTCGACGACAACGCCCTCGCCGGGCTCGCCTCGCCCATGCTGACGACCGTGCACCAGCCGGTCTTCGAGATCGGTGCCACGGCCGCGCGCCTCGCGCTCGCACCGGACGGCCCTCCGCCGCGACCCGACAGCCACGTCCTGGAGACCTGGACGGTCGTCCGGGAGTCGTGCGGTTGCCCGCCCGTCGTGGGCGGACCGATCGATGCCACCGAGAAGACAGGAGCCAGCGCCTGATGCCCCGTGCCGACCGCCGTCCGAACATCGTCCTGATCCTCACCGACGACCACGCCGCCCACGCGATCGGTGCGTACGGGTCGGTGGTGAACTCCACCCCGCGGATCGACGAGGTCGCCGAGCGGGGGGTGCGGATGGACCGCTGCTACGTCACCAACTCGCTGTGCACGCCGAGCCGGGCGTCGATCCTGACGGGCACGTACTCGCACGTCAACGGGGTGACGACCCTGTCGACGCCCCTGGACTCCTCGCAACCCACCTTCGTCTCGCAGCTGCGCGGCGCCGGATACCGCACCGCCGTCGTCGGCAAGTGGCACATGGGTCACGGGGAGGGGCACGACCCGCAGGGGTTCGACTACTGGGACGTGCTGGTGGACCAGGGGGAGTACTTCGACCCGACGTTCCTGTCGGCGTCGGGCCGGCGCACCGAACCCGGGTACGCCACGGACGTCATCACCGACCTGGCGCTGCGGTGGGCCGAGGAGCAGGACGGCGAGGAGCCCTGGTGCCTGCTGATCTGGCACAAGGCGCCGCACCGGTCGTGGGAACCCGACGAGGCGCACGCGCAGATGTACAGCGCCCCGATCCCGGTGCCGGCGACGTTCACCGATGACTACGCCACCCGCACGTCCTCGGCTCGGCGCGCGGCCATGCGCGTGGCGGACGACCTGACGCTCGACGACCTCAAGGTCGACCCGCCGGCGGGGCTGTCCTACGAGGACCTGGCGCTGTGGAAGTACCAGCGGTACATGGAGGACTACCTGCGGTGCGTGGCCTCGGTGGACGACAACGTGGGCCGCGTGACCGACTGGCTGCGGGAGCGGGGCGAGGACGACGACACGCTGGTCGTGTACTCCTCGGACCAGGGGTTCTTTCTCGGGGACCACGGCTGGTTCGACAAGCGGTTCATGTACGAGGAGTCCATCCGCATGCCGCTGCTGCTCTCCTACCCCCGGGCCCTGCCCCCGGGGGGAGCGCACGGCGGCATCGTCACCAACGTCGACCTCGCGCGGACGATCCTCGAGGCCGCGGGCGTGGAGCCGCACCCACGCATGCAGGGCCGGTCGTTCTGGCCCGACCTGGTCGGGGACGACGGCGGCAGCCCGGCCGACGGCGTGGTGCCCGGCGGTGCGATGCCCGACGGCGCGACACCGGCCGCGGGCGGGCCCCCGGCTCCGCCGCGCGACGGCTTCTACTACCGGTACTGGGAGCACCACGACGGCATCCACCACGTCCCCGCGCACTACGGCTACCGCGACGAGCGGTACAAGCTCATCTACTTCTACAACGACGGTCTGGGGGTACCCGGCGCGAGCTGGGCCCGGTTCCCCGGCGAGTGGGAGCTCTACGACACCGAGCGCGACCCGGACGAGCTGCACAACGTGGCCGACGACCCCGCGTACGCCGAGGTCCGGGCCCGCCTCGAGGTCGCCCTCTGGGACGCCCAGGCCGCCGTCGGCGACGAGCCCCACCCCGGTCAGCCCGTGCCGGCGGGTGTCGTGCGGCGCTGAACGACCCTGCGGTCTTACCGACCTTAGGAGGCTTTATCTAGATCCAATAAAGTGTAGTAAGCCTGCTAAAGTCTCTCCATGGACCCCGTGCTCAACCCCTACACGCCGAATGCCGGAGCGCGTCCTGACGCTCTCGTCGGCCGCGATGACCAGTTGAGCACCTTCGACGTCCTCTTGAAGCGACTTGCCCGAGGTCGCGCGGAGCAGTCGATGATCATCACCGGACTTCGCGGTGTCGGCAAGACGGTCCTGCTGGGCCGCTTCCGAGAGAAGGCTCAGGCGCAGGACTGGAGCGTGCTCGACTACGAGGTGGTCAAGCATGACGACCAGGCATTCAGGATGGACATCGCCATGCGACTCCGTACGGCGCTGTTGGAGCTCGCGCCGCGGGCGAGGTGGACGGCTCGATTCCGGCGCGCGGCGGCGGCACTCTCGTCCTTCACGGTCAGCGTCGACGCTGCTGGGCAGTTTCAGGCTGGACTCGACGTCGACGCCGTCGAGGGGCTGGGCGATCATGGGGATCTTTCGATGGACCTGACAGATGTCCTCGTCGAGCTTGGAGAGGCCGCCAAGGAGAAGGGGAGCGGAGTCGTACTGCTGCTCGACGAGGTGCAGTTTCTGAGCCGGTCACAGCTGGATGCCCTGATCATCGCCCTGCACAAGACCGTACAGCGCAGTCTCCCGATCACCATGGTGGGTGCCGGCCTGCCGCAGATCGCCGAACTGGCAGGCGACGCCAAGTCGTATGCCGAGCGGCTGTTCAAGTTCCCGCGGATCGGCAACCTCTCGGTCGATGACGCTCGCCAGGCTCTGGAAGTGCCGGCGAGTGCAGAAGACGTCAGCTTCGACCAGGACGCGCTGCAGCTTGCCGTGGAGGTGACGGGCGGCTATCCATACTTCATCCAGGAGCTGGGCTACGCGGTGTGGGGCGCGGCGCAGGGCAGCCCGATCAGACGGGCCGACGTGACCGACGCCGTCGATCTCTACGAGGCAAAGCTCGACTCGTCCTTCTTCCGGGTACGCCTCGACAGAGCCACTGAGCTGCAGACCGCCTATCTCCGGGCGATGGCTGAGCTCGGTCCCGACCCGCAGAAGGCTGCCGACGTCGCGTCGTTGCTGGGCCGCGAGTCAACCCAGCTCGGCCCGACGAGAGCGGAACTGATCGACATGGGCCTGCTCTTCACCCCCCAGCACGGGTTCGCGGAGTTCACCGTGCCTCACTTCGATCAGTTCATGAAGCGTGCGATACCCGAGCTGGTCGTGCCTCCGTTGCGGCGCAGGAGCAGGACGACACCCGGACCCGAGGTCTCCTGACGCGACGGGCGGTCCCCGGGGAGGCGCACCTCCCCGGGGACCGCCCGCAGACGGCGGACCGCCGTCGTCACTTCCCGTGCGACGGACCCCGTCCGGAGGAGCCGAACTCCTCGGACTCCATCAGCGGCCGCAGCGCGTCCTCGATGGCCCCGTCGGAGACGTAGTCCCGCACGGCGTCGTCGGCCAGCGCGTTGCCGAGCGCCGCCATGATCATGCCCTGGTCCAGCGCCAGGTAGCGCTCGGAGACCTGGCCGCTGCGCACCGCGACGGCGTCGTAGAACCCGCCCGGGCCGTACGCGTCGAAGTCACGGGCGATCCTGCGCAGGTTCTTGACCGCTTCCTGCGGCGCGTACCGCAGCGCGAGGAACGAGGCGTGCGGGGTGACGACGCCGTCGCCGTACTCCGTCGGCGCCTCGGACCCCTCGCGGCAGCCCTCGTACGGCTGGTCCACGTCGGTGCGCTCCTGGTCGGACGTGTAGCCGGGGCCGTCCATGCCCAGCTGGTCGACGCCGTACTCGCGGTAGCCGCCCGCCGGGTCGTTCGACGGCGAGAAGCCCCAGTAGCCGTAGTCGGCCTCCTTCAGGCCGTGCTCGATCTGGCCCTGGACGTACAGCGGGTGGTTGACGGCCCAGGAGTCGGGGCCCCACTCCTCCTCGGGGACGAACAACGGCACCATCAGCGCCTCGAACATGCTGCCGCCCCAGGTCGGCACGATGTCCATGCCACGGTAGGGGAGCGTCCCCTCGAAGACGTCGACACCGAGATAGCTCTTCCACTCCCCGGACGCGTTCGTCTCCGTCCACGACCAGTCGCAGGTCGGCTCGAACGTGCGCACCGGGCCGAAGTAGTGCTCGGCCGGGATCTGCCCCTCGGCGATGCCCAGGTAGGACGCGATCCGCGGCTCGGTGTTGAAGGCCCCGTAGTGGTGGCCCGTGTACCAGACGTCGGTGCCCATGCCGCAGTAGTCGCCGGTGGGCAGCGCCGGGTCGTCCTGCGGGGTGTCCCAGAACCCGCCGCGGAGCTGGTTGACCTCCGGGTCGTAGAAGCAGCCGAAGTCCATCTCGTCGCGGATCGCGTCGGCCTCGTCGGCCAGCGACGGCTCGGCGCTCGCGGCCAGCAGCAGGCCGGTGGCGAGCCAGCCGTTGTCCACGCTGGACAGGAACGGCTCGACCGGGTCGCCCTCGCCGAGCGCGTCGAGCTTGGCGCCCGTGGCCGGGTCGTACCAGTTGTAGAACATGCCGCTGGCGTCGTGCCGAGCCATGCCGGCCACGGAGTCCAGCGTGGTGGCCATGCGGTCGCGGGCCTCGGCGTCGTCGATCAGCCCGGTGTCGCGGGCGACGACGGTGCTCCACAGGTAGGCGCCGATGTTGGTCGGGGAGGTGTACCCGCCGCGGCTGTCGGGGCTGAGGTCGCCGCCGATGTTGTCGTCCGGCAGGCCGGTGGAGTCCACCACGAGCGCCTCGAACGACGTCCAGGTGTCCTCGGTCCACTGCTCCAGCAGGCGCTGCTGCGCGCCGTGCTTGCCGCGCTCCTGACCGCGCCGGTCGCCGCCGTCGCGCTCGTGGCTGCGGTCGGCACCGGCGTCCGCTCCGGCGTCGGCGGCCGCGGGGATCCCGGCGAGCGCCACGCCCGCGGCCGCGAGCGCGGCCACGGTGGTCCGTCGTGTGGTCATGGGTCGTCTCCTCAACATCGTCGTCGTGCGAAACGTGCGGGTGCCGCCGCCGGGTGCGGCGGCGGCACCCTCTCCCGGTCCCCGGTCAGGCGGCCGGGAGGCTTCCCGTCCGGGCCACCCTGCCGAGCCAGGCGAGGCTCGGCTTGGGGGTGCGGACGAACGTGGTGCGGTCCACGGCGATCAGCCCGAACGTCGGGCGGAACCCGGACATCCACTCGTAGTTGTCGAGCAGCGACCAGTGCAGGTACCCCTCGAGCCGGCAGCCGGCGTCCATCGCACGGCCCATCCCCGCGAGCGCCTCACGGGTGTAGTCGATGCGCCGGGCGTCGTCGTCGGTGGCCATGCCGTTCTCGGTCACGAGCATCGGTACGCCGCCGGTGATCCGGTGGGTGTACTCGAGCGCCTCGCCGAGGGCCTGGGGGTAGTACTCCCAGCCGGTCAGCGTCTTCTCGACGTCGTCGCCGAACGGGACGGGTTCGCCGTCGGGCCCGATGATCGTGCGCAGGTAGCTCTGCACGCCCACGAAGTCGTCGTCGCGCGCGACCTCCAGGAAGAAGTCCTCGCGCGGCCAGGCGTAGGCGTCGCGCGCCTCCTGGGCGCCGGGCGCGGCCTGGAAGACCTGGTTGGCGATCGACCAGCCGGCACGCACGTGGCCGAGCCCGTGCAGGAGCTCGACGGCGCGGCGGTGCGCCTTGGCCTGGACGTCGGAGGCCTCCTGGTCGGGGGCGGCCAGGCCGGCGGCGTCGAGGTTGGTGCGGCGGCTGGCACCCAGCATCATCGAGGTGATGTTGGGTTCGTTGATCGTCACGACGTGGGTGACGTCGTCGAGGATGGTCGAGACGGTCTCGACGTAGCGCAGGTAGGTGTCGACGGCGTCCTGGGCGAGCCACCCGCCGCGCTCGGCGAACCAGCGCGGGAGCGTGAAGTGCAGCAGCGTGACCAGCGGGGTCACGCCGGCCTCGAGGCAGGTGTCGATCATGCGCCGGTAGTGGGCGAGCTGGGCCCGGGAGATCTCGCCCTCGGCCGGCTCGATGCGCGCCCACTCCACCGAGAAGCGGTAGGCGTTCAGCCCGGCGTCGGCCAGCAGCCGCACGTCCTCGGGGTAGCGGTGGTAGCTGTCGACGGCGTCGCCGGAGCTCTCGGCGCACAGGGTGCCGGGCTGGTGCTCCTTGGCCCACCAGTCGCTGTTGACGTTGCCGCCCTCGATCTGGTGCGCGGCGGTGGAGGCTCCCCAGAGGAACTCCGGCGCGGTGGGCAGCGTGCGGGGTGCGGTCACGGTGGACTCCTTGGTGGTGCTGGTTCGATCGGCGGGCGCGGGGGCCCGACGGCGGGACGTGCGGGGCGCCGGGCGCTACTTCAGGCCGGTGGTGGACACGCCCTGGACGATGTGGCGCTGCAGGAGCAGGAAGACGACGAGGATCGGCAGGACGATCACGGTGGCCCCGGCCATGAGGAGCCCGTACTGCACGGTGTTCTGCCCGGTGGAGTACAGGGCGAGCGCGACGGGCAGCGTGTACATGTCCGCCGACTGCACGGCCACGAGCGGCCACAGGAAGTTGTTCCAGGAGCCGAGGAACGTCAGGATGCTCAGCGTCGCGAGCGCCGGGCCGGTCTGCGGCAGCACGATGCGGAAGAACGTGCGGAACTCGCCGGCGCCGTCGACCCGGGCCGCGTCGAGCAGCTCGTCCGGGATGTCCAGCATGAACTGCCGCATGAGGAACACGCCGAACGGGGCGGCCAGGAACGGCAGGATCAGCGCCGCGTAGGTGTTGATGAGGTCCAGGTTGGCCACGAGGACGAACAGCGGCACGAACGTGATGGTGCCGGGGACCATGAGCGTGCCCATGATCAGCAGGAAAAGCAGCCGCCGCCCCGGGAAGTCGATCTTGGCCAGGGCGTAGCCGACCATGGCGCTGAACAGCACCGAGCCGGCGGTGACCGCGACCGCGACCACCACGGAGTTGAGGAAGAACTGCGGGAAGTTGAGCGTGTCGAACAGCCGGCTGTAGTTGGACAGCGTGACCTGCTCGGGCACGAGGGTGGGGGGGAACTGGCGGATCTCGCCCTCGGGCTTGATCGAGGACAGCATCATCCAGACCAGCGGCCCGATCGAGGCCACGAGACCGACCAGCAGCGCGCCGTTGAGCAGCAGCGCTCGCGGGCGGGTCCGCCGTCGGCGGTCCCGACGGGTGGGCTGGGGTGCGGGCGCCGTGGTGGTCGGCGCCGGGGACGTCGTCGTCATGGGAGCTCCTTTCGCGCTGCCGCTCAGCTCTTGGGCCGCAGCAGTCGGAACTGGAGGAAGGAGAGGATCACGATGGCGACGAACAGCAGGTAGCTCATCGCGGCGGACAGCCCGTAGCTGCCGAAGCCGAACTGGTTGTAGATCTCGTACGCCACCGAGTTCGTGGCGCCGAGCGGGCCGCCCTGCGTCATGACGAACGGCTCCTCGAAGAACTGCAGGTAGCCGATGCCGGCGATCACGGCGCAGAACAGCAGCGTGGGGCGCAGCAGGGGCACGATGATCGAGCGGAAGGTGCGCACGGCGCCGGCGCCGTCGAGCGAGGCCGCCTCGTACAGGTCGCGGGGGATGCCCTGCATCCCGGCGAGCAGGATCACCATGGAGAACCCGACGTTGCGCCAGACCGCCAGGATGATGAGCGACGGCATCGCCCAGGTCGGGTCGGTGAGCCAGTCGGGCCCGTCGATGCCGACGACGCCGAGCGCCGAGTTGACGAGCCCGAAGTCCGGCTGGAGCAGGAACCGCCACACGACGGCCACGGCCACGATGGACGTCACGACGGGGGCGTAGAACCCCACACGGAAGACCGAGCGGAACCACGTCAGGCCCGAGTTGAGCAGCGTCGCCAGGAGCAGCGCGATGATCAGCGTCAGGGGCATCGCCACGCCCACGAAGTAGAGCGTGTTGCCCGCCGCCTGCTGGAACTTCGGGTCGGTGAGGGCCTCGGCGAAGTTCTCCAGCCCGATGAAGTTCACCGCCAGCGGCGAGCGCAGGTCGGCGCCGCGCATGTCGGTGAACGCCATGTACAGCGAGGAGACCACCGGCACGAGCATGAACAGGGCGAACAGCAGGGTGAACGGCAGGGCGAACCCCCAGGCCGCGAACCCTCGGCGGCGGCGTCGGGCGCTCTGGGGCCGGCGGCCCCGCGTGGTCGCGGGGCCGCCCTGCGTGGGCCGCACGTCGGCGAGCGTCATGGCTCAGCCCAGCCCGGTGCCGATGGAGGAGGCGGCGTCCTGCATCTGCTGGGCGGCCTCCTCGGGGGACAGCTTCCCGGCGATGACCTGCTCCAGGATGAGGTCGAGCTCGTGCCCGATCTCGGACCAGGTGGGGATGGCGGGCGTGGAGCGGGCCGTCTCGAGGGCGGTGCCGTAGACGGCGAGGGCCTCGTCGTCGGCCAGCGTCGCGTCGTCCCACGACGCCTCGACGGCAGGCAGGTCGTTGGAGATGC
Organism: Isoptericola aurantiacus; assembly: GCF_044769875.1. Lineage (NCBI taxonomy): Bacteria > Bacillati > Actinomycetota > Actinomycetes > Micrococcales > Promicromonosporaceae > Isoptericola > Isoptericola aurantiacus. The sequence continues at coordinate 896,268 of NZ_JBJBAE010000001.1, read as the reverse complement.
CGAACCAGTCCACCTGGACGTCCGGGTCGGTGGTGAAGTCGACGAACTTCCACGCGGCGTCGGGGTTGGCGGCGTCGGCCGTCACGGCCAGGTTGGCGCCGCCGATGAACGAGGCGTCCTGCTCGTCGGGCGGCAGGGCGGTGACGTCGAACTTCCCGGCGAAGTCGTCGCCCGCGGTGGCCAGGAGGTTCGCCCGCTCCCAGGGGCCGGAGACGAACGAGCCGAGCTCGCCGTCGATGAAGCTCTGCACCTTCTCGTCCTCGACAAGGACCTGCGGGGCCAGGCCGTCGGCCATGAAGGACGAGTAGTAGTCGAGGGCCTTGACCTGGGCGTCGCCGTCGAGCGTGAACTCCGAGGAGTCCTCGTTCATGATCTCGCCGCCCGCCTGCCAGAAGAACGGGAAGTACATGAGGTTCGTGGCATCGCCCTGGGTCTGCAGCGCGATGCCGTGGTCGGCGCCGGCGTCCTGCATCCCGGCGGCGAACTCGGTCAGCTCCTCCCACGACGTCGGCTCGTCGAGCCCGGCCTTCTCGGCGAGGTCGGTGCGGTAGTAGAGCACGCGGGTCTCGACGTACCAGGGGACGCCGTAGGAGGTGCCGTCCACGACGGTGGTGTCCCAGGCCCCGGGGAAGAACGCGTCGGAGTCGATGCTGTCCGGGGTGGGGGCCAGTCCGCCCTGGTCGACGAACCCGCTCATCAGCGTGGTGCCGACCTGGAGGACGTCGGGGACCTCGCCGGTGGCCAGGGCCGTGTTGATCTTCTGGGTGGCCGACTCCCACGGGATGGGGGTGACCTCGACGGTCACGTCGGGGTTGTCGGCCTCGAACTGCTCGGCGAGCTCGGGCAGCAGCTCGCCCTCGGTGCCCATCGCCCAGACCTCCACGGTGCCGGTGGCGGGACCGTCCGGGACGACGTCGTCGGTGGCGGCCTCGCCGCCCTCGCCGGTGTCCCGCCCGCAGGCGGTGAGGGCCACGGCGATCACGAGCGTCGATGCTGCCGCCGCGGCGGCGCGGCGCGGTGTCCTGTTCACGGTCACTCCTTTGTCGATCCGTCGAAATTTCGAAACACAGGTTCGAAATTGCCCAGCGACAGTAGGCCGGTCTTTGAGCCGTGTCAACGGGAATGAGCCGATGGGCTACCATCGATGTTTCGGAAACCTGTGCCGAGCAGCGAGGAGAACGCCGTGCCCACCGAACGACCCGAGGTGCCGCTGGCCGTCGTGGCGCACGAGGCCGGGGTGTCGGTCCCCACCGTGTCCAAGGTCCTCAACTCGCGGGCCGACGTCTCCGCGCCCACCCGCAGCCGGGTCGCCGCCGCCCTGGAACGGCACGGGATCACCGTCCGTCCCCGCCGGCGCAAGGCGACCCGCATGATCGACGTCCGGATCGTCGACCTCGAGGGGACGTGGTCCGAGGCGGTGGTCCGCGGCGCCGTCGCCGGTGCCCGCCAGCTCGGGCTCGACGTCGTGCTCGCCGTCGAGCCCGACCCCGACGACTGCTCCACCTGGGTGCGACACGCCCTGGACCGCGGCACCGACGGGCTCGTCAGCATCGTCGCGGTCCCGGACGCCGACGCCCGGCAGGCGCTCGCGGAGTCCGAGACGCCGCTCGTCGTCGTCGACCCGCGGCAGCGGCCCCCCGAGGGCATGCTCAGCGTGAGCGCCACCAACTTCCAGGGCGGGATGGAGGCCACCGCCCACCTGCTGTCCCTCGGCCACCGACGGATCGCCACGATCGCCGGTGCGCTGGAGCAGGACAACGCGATCGCCCGGCTGGCCGGATACCGCGCCGCCCTGCTGCAGGCCGACGTCCCGGTGGACGACGACCTGGTGTTCACCGGGGCGTACGGGGTGACGTCGGGGTACGACGGCGCGCAGCGCCTCATGGCGCTCGCCGAGCCGCCGACGGCGATCTTCGCCAGCAGCGACGACACGGCGCTCGGCGCGCTGCACGCGCTGCGCGAGCTGGGTCGCAGCGTGCCCGACGACGTCTCGCTGGTCGGGTTCGACGACCTCCCGGTGGCGCCGTGGATCGACCCCCCGCTCACCACGGTGCGTCAGCCGCTCGCGGAGATGGGGGCCACCGCCGTCGACCTGGTGCACCGGTCGCGCACGGCGAGCGGGCACACCCTGCGCACGGAGCTGGCGACCAGCCTCGTGGTCCGGGCGTCGACCGGGCAGGTCCCCGCCGGCAGCGCGGCCCGGTAGCGCTGCCGGCCACCTCGCGCGTGCGGTCGCCGCCGTCAGGCGTCGTCGCGGTGCCGTGCCTCGTCCGCGCCGCCGCGGAGCGCGCGTGCCTCGGCGACGGCGTCGGCCCGCTTGGCCGCCTTCTTGTCGCTGGCACGGGTGTCCCGCGGGGGGAGCTGGATGGTCTCCTCGGCGGCGATGCCGCCCTGCAGCTCGCGGCTGCGCTCGAGCTCGGCGTCCAGCTCGGCCCCGAAGAGCAGGGCGAGGTTGGTGATCCACAGCCAGAGCAGGAACACGATGACGCCGCCCAGGGTGCCGTACGTGGAGCCGTAGCTGCCGAACGCGCTGACGTAGAACCCGAAGGCGGCCGACGCGAGGATCCAGACGAGGATGGCGACGGCGGCGCCGACGCTGATCCAGCGGAACTTCGGCTGCCTCACGTTCGGCGTGAGGTGGTAGAGCAGCGCGACCACGATGACGACGAGGAGCAGCGCCACCGGCCACTTGGCGATGCTCCAGACCGTCAGCGCGACGTCGCCGAGCCCGACGGCGCTGCCGACGGCCGTGGCGACGGGGCCGGACAGCACGAGGCTGGCCACGATCAGGGCCGCGAGCAGGACGGTGATCACCGTGACGCCGAGCATGACGGGCCGCAGCTTCCAGATCGGGCGGCCCTCGTCCACCTCGTAGATGCGGTTCATGGCCCGTGCGAAGGCTCCCACGTAGCCGGAGGCCGACCAGAGGGCCAGCACGACGCCGAGGATCAGGGTGAGGCCCGCGCCCGTGGAGCTCGCCGCGTTGTCCACGAGCGGTTCGACGACGCCCAGGGTCTCCTCGGGCAGGAAGTCCGCCACGGTGTTCATCACCGAGTCCACGGCCGCCTCGGCGTCGGCGACCAGCCCCAGGACGGAGATCAGCGCCAGCAGCGCGGGCGCCGAGGCGAGCACGGCGTAGTAGGTGAGCGCGGCGGCGAGGTCGGTGCACTGGTCGTCGCCGAACTCGCGGAACGCGCCCTTGAACGCCAGGCCCCAGTGCGGGCGGTGCAGATCCTCGGGGGAGTCGGGTGTGCGCTGGTCCTGCCGCGTCCCGCGGGCCTCGTGCTGCTCGCTGTCGGTCATCGACCCTCCAGGTGCCGTCGGGACCACCAGACTCTGCGCGGTCGGCGCTGTCCGCAACGCGAGGCGGACCCTGTGGAGGCCGTCGCGCACCGGTCCTCTTCCTCGAGCTCGGCGGCCGCCGGCCCGTGCCGTCACACCGCGCGGGCGCCGAGCCAGGGCGCGAGCACGTCCTCCCGTCCGAGCCAGTGCAGGCCGCCGTCGTCGACCTCCGCCCCGGTGGCGAGCGACTCGCCGAAGGCATCGAGGATCAGGTCTCGAACCTTCTCGGACTCCGCCGGCTCGCCGGCTCCGACGACGAGGATGCGGGTGACCGGAGGGCGTCCGGCGGCGACCTCCTGCCAGGTGCCGAGGTCGGCGACGCACAGCGCACCGCCGGCGCCGTCCCACAGGCAGAGCGAGTCGGGACGGTCGGGGACATGGAAGACCCCACGGCTGCGCACCGGACCGGTCCCGAGGTGCTCGATGTGCGCGAGCAGGCGCTCGGGGTGGAACGGTCGCGGAGACTTCAGCAGCAGGCTCCAGCTGCGGTCGTGGGGGTTCGTGGGGTCGCGCCGGGCGTCGCGGGCGCCGAGAGGGTGCGCCCGGCCCTCGGCGGCGGCGCTGTCGTGCCGGTGGGTGGCGAGCGCGGCGACGTCGAGCTCGTGCAGGCCGTCGATGCGCCGGCTGTCCCGGGCGCGCAGGCGGTCGGTGAGCCCGTCACCGGTCGGGTCGTCGCCGGTGGTGACGACGACGTCGACCTGTTCGAGCTGTGCGGCGAGGGCTTCGCCGAGCGGGCGTTCGTCGGTGTCGGTCAGGGCGAGTCCGCGTTCGTCGACGAGGTCGTCGCCGAGCAGGTCCGCCTCGACCTGGTCGAGGTCGACCACGGCCACCGTCGCCGTGAGTCGAAGGCCATCGAGCATCTCACCGGGAGAAGCGTGTGCGGACAGTGCGCGCGCGACGGGCAGCGGCTCGGCGGTGACGGGCAGCGCCAGCACGAGGTCGGTCCAGCGTCCGGCGGCGGCGAGCCGGGCCAGCGTGGGCACGGCGTCCTCGCGGACGCTGCAGGACACGCACGGGTGCGCGAGCCCCACCGTGACCTCCTCGACCACGCCGGTCGCGTCGACGACGACGCGGCGCAGCGCTCCGGCGTCGGGCAGCAGGTCGTGGCGGACGACGGCGACGCCGGGCGAGGTGAGCGTGAGGCTCGCGGCTGCCGTGTCCCGCAGCACTGGGTCGGAGCTGACGAGCACGCACAGGGCAGGCGTGTTGCGGGGGCGGGGAATCAACGGGGCCTCCGTGTAGTTGAGAACCATTATCAGTCGTGCGACACTCTACCCGCTAGATGAGAACCATTCGCATCAAGAGGAAGGGCATCATGTCCGCCCGCTGCCAGGTGCTCGGCACCGTCCCGGGGTTCGGCCACTCGATCTCGCACTCCCACGTGCGGACGAAGCGCCGGTTCGACCCCAACATCCACAGGAAGCGCTACTGGGTCCCCTCCCTGGGTCGGACCGTCACCCTGCGCGTCAGCGCCCGGGGCATCAAGACGATCGACCGGGACGGGATCGACGTCGTCGTGGCCCGCATCCGGGCCAGAGGGGAGAAGGTCTGATGGCTTCCAAGGCCGACCTGCGTCCGATCGTCACGCTGCGGTCCGCGGCGGGCACCGGCTTCACCTACGCCACCCGCAAGAACCGCCGCAACAGCCCCGACCGCATGGTGCTGCGCAAGTACGACCCGGTGGTCCGGCGCCACGTCGAGTTCAAGGAGACCCGCTGATGGCCAAGAAGTCCAAGATCGTCGCGGATGCCCGACGGCGCGAGGTCGTGGCGCAGTACGCCGAGCGCCGCGCGGAGCTCAAGCGGGTCGTCGCCGCACCGGAGAGCACGCCCGAGCAGCGCGCCGTCGCCGTGATGGAGCTGCAGCGTCAGCCCCGCGACGCGAGCGCCACCCGCCTGCGCAACCGCGACGCCGTCGACGGCCGCCCCCGCGGCCATCTCGGCACGTTCGGGCTGTCCCGCATCCGCATGCGCGAGATGGCGCACCGCGGCGAGCTGCCCGGCGTGACCAAGTCCAGCTGGTGACCCAGAGGAGGAACCCATGAAGCAATCCATCCACCCCACCTACGGCCCCGTCGTCTTCCGCGACAGCAGTGCCGGGTTCGCGTTCCTGACGCGCTCCACGCTCGCCGGCGAGACCTTGTCCGGTCCGGGGCGTCCCCGGACGACCATCGAGTGGGAGGACGGCAACACCTACCCCGTGGTCGACGTCGACATCTCCAGCGAGAGCCACCCGTTCTGGACCGGCGCGTCCCGCGTGGTCGACACCGCCGGTCGGGTCGAGAAGTTCCGTCGCCGCTACGGCTCCGGCGGGAACGGTGGTGCGCGATGAAGGTCCGCGCCTCGCTGCGGTCCCTGAAGCACAAGCCCGGTGCGAAGGTCGTGCGGCGCCGCGGCACGACCTTCGTCATCAACAAGCAGAACCCGCGCTGGAAAGCGCGTCAAGGCTGAGCGGAGGAGTCACCATGGCAGTCCCGAAGCGCAAGACGTCCCGCTCGCGGACGCGTCACCGGCGGGCGCGGTGGAAGGGCGTCGAGCCGGCGCTCGTGCCGGTCGTCGTCGACGGGGAGAGCGTCCAGGTCCCGCCGCGCCTGGCACGCGCGGTGCGGGAAGGACGGATCGACCCTCGCTGACGGCGACGCCGTCCGCGACGTCCCCCGGTCAGCGCCGGGGGACGTCGCGGCCCGGCACGAGCAGGTCGTCCGCGTAGCAGTAGGCCCAGCTCTCGCCGGGTTCGATCGACTGCACGAGCACGTGCTCGCGGAGCCGGGCGTGCGCGGTGGCGTGGCGGTGGGGCGAGGAGTCGCAGCACCCCACGTGCCCGCACGTCAGGCAGCTGCGCAGGTGCACCCAGGTGCTTCCGGAGGCGACGCACTCCGGGCACTGCCCGCGGATCTCGGGCTCGGCCGGGACGAGCGCGTCGAAGTGCGCACAGACGGTGGTCATCTCCGGTCCTTCCGCCGCGGGGGCCAGCAGGTCGAACGCTACGCCGCCGTCGCCCGGCCCGCGCGACGCCGCCGGCCCGCGCGACGCCGAGCCCGCGCGACGCCGAGCCCGCGCCGCGACGTCGCCCCCCGCCTACCCTGAGCGCATGGACGAGCGTCCGGTGATCCTGCTGGTGGCCGGTGACCATGCGGCCGAGGTCGAGGCCGAGTTCCGGGCGCGCTACGACCGCGACTACCGGATCGAGTGCGCCGGATCGGTCGCCGCCGCGCTCGACCGGCTGCGCGCGCTCGTGGCCGCCGCCGCGGACGTCGCGATGGTCGCCGCCGAGCGCCAGCTCCCCGACGGCACCGCGGTCGAGCTGCTGCACCAGGTCCCGCGAGTGGTGGCGACGGCGCGCCGGGTCGCCCTGGTGCCGGGTGCCGAGTACTCCGACGCCCTGGACGAGATGCGCGCCGCCGCGCTGCGACGGGACATGGACACGTTCGTCGGGATCCCGCGCGGCGCCCGCGACGAGGAGTTCCACATCGCGCTGGTCGAGCTGCTGTCCGAGTGGGGCTGGTCGGTGGCGCGCCCGACGGTGACCGCGACGGACGTGGTCGCCGCCGAGGGCGACCGGCAGGCCGCGGCGGTGCACGACCTGCTCGAACGTCTCGGGATCCCCAACCGGCGGCTCGCGCCCGACGACGACGAGGGTCGCGCCCTGCTCGAGGCCGCCGGCCCCGGTGCGCAGCTCCCGGTGGCCCGCGCCTACAACGGCCGCATCATCACCGCCGCGACGCCGTCCGCCGTCGCCGAGGCGATGTACGGCGGCTTCGACACCATCCCCGCCGGCTCCGTCGCCGACGTCGTCGTCGTGGGTGCCGGCCCCGCGGGTCTCGCCGCGGCCGTCTACGCGGCGTCCGAGGGCCTGGCCACCATCGTGCTCGAGCAGGACGCGATCGGCGGGCAGGCGGGATCGAGCTCGATGATCCGCAACTACCTCGGGTTCCCCCGCGGGATCTCCGGCATGCGCCTCGCGCAGCGCTCGCGGGTGCAGGCGGGCCGGTTCGGCGCCCGGTTCTTCACGGGGCGCGCGGCCGTGCACATCGGGCCGGGACCGGCCCACGAGCCGGAGCACCACCACGTCTCCGTGGACGGCGCCGAGATGTGCGCCCGGACGGTGGTCCTGGCGACCGGGGTGTCCTACCGGCGCCTCGGGGTGCCCGGTGTGGACGACCTGGTGGGCGCCGGCGTGTACTACGGCGCGGCGACGTCGATGGCGCGCGAGATGGCCGGCCGGGACGTCTACGTCGTCGGGGGCGGGAACTCGGCGGGGCAGGCCGCCGCCCACCTGGCGCGGTTCGCCCGCTCGGTGACGATCCTCGTCCGGCGGGCCGGGCTCGCGGAGACGATGTCGGACTACCTGGTGCGGGAGATCGACGCCACGCCGAACATCGACGCCCGTGCGCGCACGGTCGTGGACGATGGCGGCGGCGACGGCCGGCTGGAGTGGCTGCGGCTCGCCGACCTCGACACGCAGGACACGACGACGGTCCCGGCCGACGCGCTGTTCTGCCTCCTCGGGGCGGAGCCGGACTGCGGGTGGCTGCCCGACGACCTCGCGCTCGACGACCAGGGATACGTCCTCACCGGGCGTGACGTGCCCCGGGAGTCCTGGGCCGACGGGCGACCACCCGCGAGCCTGGAGACCACCGTGCGGGGCGTGTTCGCCGTCGGCGACGTGCGGGCCGGGTCGATGAAGCGGGTCGCGTCCGCCGCCGGCGAGGGTGCCTCCGTGCTCCCGCTCGTCCACAGCCACCTGGCCTCGTTGCGGGAGCAGGAGTTCGGCGCAGCGGCCGGCTAGGAGTCCCCGAAGACCGCGGCCAGGGCGCTCCCGTCCAGGTGCGCGAGCAGCTCGGCGGCGTCGGTCCGGATCTCGACGGCGCCCGCCTCGGTGAGCTCGTCCGCGCCGATCCCGCCGCTGAGCAGCCCGACGCACGGCACCCCGGCCCGCTCGGCGGCCAGGACGTCCCACACGGAGTCGCCCAGGAAGACGGCCCGCGAGGGCGGGACGCCCGCGGCGTCGAGGGCGACCTGCACGAGCTCCGGCTCCGGCTTGGACGCCTCGACGTCCTGCGCCGACGTCACCGCGTGCAACGGCTCGTCGACGTCGAGCAGCTCGCGCAGGTGCTCGAGCATGTCGGGTGACGCCGACGTCGCCAGCACCGGGCGGGCGCCGCGCTCGCGGATCGCGTGCACCAGCTCGCGTGCGCCGTCGAACACCCGCATGAGCGGCACCGCCTCCGTGGCGTGCCGGGAGTGCGCCTCCTCGACCTGCTCGGCGACCCCGGCCGCCAGCTCGGCGCCGCTGTGCTCCGCGACGCGGGGCACGAGCTGCGACCCGGCCATCCCGAGCGTGCGGTGCACGCGCCAGGCGTCGACCTCGATCCCGACGTCGCGGAAGGCGCGCACCCAGGCGGTGACCTGGAGGTAGTTGGAGTCCACCAGTGTGCCGTCGACGTCCAGCAGGACGGCGCCGGTCATGCGGGGGTCCCGGCGGTGGGCCTCGGGCGGGCGGGTGCGTGGTGGGTCATTCGTCGATCCTGTGGTCGCCGGCGTGATCGCGCCACTCCGGAGGCCTCGCGGGCGCGGCCCCGTGGTGGTGCTCGAGCACCTCGAGCGGGCCCTCGTCCGGCGTCGGCGGCTCGAACCCGTCGAGGTAGCGCGACGCCGTCTCCGGCGTGACGACGACGTCGTCGGGACCGGTGCCGGCGCGCCGGGCGAGGCGGGCGAGGACCACCTCGCGGGGGGTGGGCAGGTAGATCGTCACCGGGACCACCCCGAGCGGGCGCAGCAGGGCGCGGTAGTCGTCCCGCATGGCGCGCGACCAGAACGACAGGTCGACGACGACGTCGCGCCCGGCGCGCACGAGCTCGACGCACTCCTGGCGGAGCCGGGCCTTCAGCCGCACGGTGACGTCGTCGGGCAGCGGGTGGTCCCGGTATCCCTCGCGCCAGGCGGCGACGTCGAGGGACAGCCGGGCCCAGCCCTTCGCCTCCAGGGCGCGTGCCCGCGTGGACTTGCCGGATCCCGCCGGGCCGCAGAGCAGGAACACCCGGACGGGCGGGGGCGGGTCGCTCGAGGGCGCGCCCGCCGTCGCGCCGGGTCGGTCCGTCCGATCGAGGTGGTCCACGACGGGCTCGTCCCGTCAGTCGTCGGACCCGCGCCCGGACGAGCGCAGCCGCTTGGTCGCCGAGCGCTGCTTCTTGGCCGCCAGCCGGCGCTCCTGCGAGCCGCGGGTGCGGCGGGTCGGCCGGCGCGGCCGCGGGGGAGCGGCGAGCCCGTCGGCGACCAGGGCCGCCAGGCGCCGGGCGGCCGCGTCCCGGTTCCGGCGCTGCTCCCGGTGCTCCGAGGCGGTGACGGTCAGGACGCCGGCGACGAGGCGGTCGCCGAGCCGCTCGGTGAGGCGGCGCCGTTGGCTGCTGCCCAGCACGGCGGACCGTTCCACGTCCCAGGAGAGCTCCACCCGGGAGTCGGTGGTGTTCACGCCCTGGCCGCCGGGACCGGAGGACCGGGAGAACCGCTCGGAGAGCTCCGCCCGGGGGATGGTGAGGGCGGGGCTGACGGCGAGGCCGGACCGGACGGGAGCGGGCATGCCTCCATGGTGCCGCCGTCGACGCCGGTGGTCACGTCCATTGCCGGCGACGCCCGCTACGGGTCCGGGAACGACCCGCTCCCGAACAGGATCCGCCGGGCGGCGGCCCGGCCCGGCGGCGTGCGGAGCAGTGCGACCCCGACGGCGGCGGTCGCCGGGGTGCGTACCATCGCCAGCCCGCGGCGCATCGTCAGCCGCCCCCGGAACCGCGCCCGCAGGGCGGCGCCGTCGTACCGGCGCAGGGCGTCCCGGCGTCCGGTGCGCAACGCCTCGTCGAGGACGTCGACGGCATGCTCGGACAGCCGCAGGCACGGGTCCAGGCCGCCGGCCGTCAGCGGGGAGACGGCGCCGGCCGCGTCGCCGACCAGCAGCCCGTGCGGGCTCGCGATCCGGCGCAGCAGTCCGCCCACGGGGATCGGCCCGCCACGCCGCTCCACCGGTGCCGGCCCGACGGCGCCCGGCCGCGCGCCGTCGTCGGGCACCGCGCCGCCCGGGGGAACGCCTCCGCCGTCCGGCCGGGGGACGCCGTCGAGCCCGGGCGCCGTGGCGGCGAACTCCCGCAGCGCCTGCCGCATCCCGCGCGGGTACCGGTCGGCGTACCCGGCCACCCCGACGTGCACGTGCTCGCCGTCGTCGAGCACCCAGGCGAGGTAGCCCGGAGCGAGGCGGGGGTCCACCACGCAGTGGAAGGCGGGGACGACGTCGCGGCCGCCGGCGGGGTAGACCTCCTCGGCACCGACGAGCAGCTCGCGGTTGCGGTCGAGGCCGAGCTCGCGTGCGACGGCCGACCGTGCGCCGTCGGCCCCCACGACGAACCGGGCGCGGATCTCGGTGGTGCCGTCCGGGCCGTGCAGCGCGTGCCGGCCGTCCCGGCGCCCCGCGAACCGGGTGCCCAGCAGGACCCGCACGCCGGCGGCGGCGGCGTCCTGCGCCAGTGTGCGGTAGAGCGGGGCCATGTCGCCCACGCGGTACTCGTCGTGGGCGCTGTCCAGGACGACGGGGCGGCGGTGCGACGGCGGGTAGAGGACCATGCGGCGGATCGCGGGACCCAGGTGCTGCGGCGGCAGGTCGAAGTCCGTCAGGGTGCGGCGCACGAAGATGCCGGTGGTCCGCACGGTGCCGTCGAGGCGCGTGCGGCGCTCGGCGAGGACGACGTCGTGGCCGCGGCGGGCGAGCGCGGTGGCGGTGTGCAGCCCGGCCAGCCCGCCGCCGACGACGAGGACGTCCGTCCCGGGGACGCGTCCGGCGGGCACGGTCAGGACCCCGCCGTGTCTCGGGGTGCCGCGTGCCGCCGCCGGCCGGCGCCGTCGTCGGGCTCGTCGTCGACCCACTCGAGGAGGTCGCCGGGCTGGCAGCCGAGCACGCGGCACATCGCCTCGAGCGTGGAGAACCGCACGGCCTTGGCGCGGCCGTTCTTCAGGACGGCCACATTGGCGGGAGTGAGCCCGACCCGTTCGGCGAACTCGCCGACGCTCATCTTGCGGCGGGCGAGCTCGACGTCGATGCGCACGACGATCGGCATCAGATCACCGCGTCCAGGTCGGTGCGCAGCGTGGTGGCCTGCACGAGCAGGGCGCGCAGCACCACCATGAGGAGCCCGACGGCGGCACCCACCAGCAGCACCACGAGCAGCAGGGCCGCGATCCCGGAGAGCCCCTCGGCCGCGGCGGTCAGGACGCACGCGACGAGCACCAGCACCCAGGCGACCCCGACCGCGCCGAGGATCGCGTCGACCCAGCCGAACGCGGCGTCGGAGAAGATCCGGCCGTCACCCACCAGCGTCAGCAGACGCCAGGCGCACACCAGGACCACCTCGACGCAGGCGAGCACGACGACGCCGAGCACCAGCAGCGGCCAGCGCAGGCCGGCGAGGTCGGGGGACTGCTCGGCCATGCGGGCGAAGACCGACGGCAGGACGGCGACCTGGGCGACGACGAGCGTGCCGAGGACGGCGGCGAGCAGGACCCGGAGCGGGACGACGAGGCGATGTGTCCTGGACATGGGCCGAGACTCCCGGACGCACCTATCGAAAGTCAACAGATTGTGATCGTCTTCCGATGTCTGCACGAGGTCTTCACGGAGTCGCCGCCAGGTCGCGCCACCCGCCCGGGCCGGGCGGAGCAGGCGGTTACGGGTGCAGGACGATCTTGCCGACGTGCCGCCGGCGGGCGAGCTCCTCCTGGGCGCGGGCGGCCTGGTCCAGCGGGAACGCCGCGGCGACGACGGGCCGGACCGCCGCTTCGCGGGCGAGGTCCATGAGCAGCTCGAAGTGCCGAGGCGTGTGCATCGCCGACCCGATCACCTGCGCGTTGTGCAGGTACAGGCGGCGTACGTCGAGGTCGACGGCGTAGCCGCCGAGCGCGCCGGCGATCACCCACCGACCCCCTTCGCGCAGCAGCGGCAGCCCGTCGCTCACCAGGTCACCGGCGACGACGTCCAGCCCGACGTCGATCCCCTCGGGTGCCGCGGCGCGGACCTGCGCGACGACGTCCTGCGCGCGGTCGACGACCTCGTGCGCGCCGGCCTCGCGGACGGCGTCGATCTTGGACCCGCTGCTGATCGCGACCACGCGGGCGCCGCGCGCGCGGGCGAGCTGCACCAGGGCCAGGCCCACGCCGCCGGAGGCGCCGGAGACCAGCACGGTCTCGCCCTGGCGCAGCCGACCGCGCTCGATCATGCCCAGCGCCGTGCCGTAGGCGGTTGGCAGCGAGGCGAGCTGGTCGTCGGTCAGGGCGGAGTCCGTCACGTCGTGCGCCCGCGCCGCCGGCGCGGTCACGAGCTCGGCGTAGCCGCCGTCGCGCTCGCTGCCCATGAGGCCGATCGGGTTCGCTTCGGGACCGGCGCCGTCGTAGATCGCGGGGTCGACGACGACGCGGCGTCCGACGAGGCCGGGATCCGCGCCGTCGCCGACGGCCACGACCCGTCCGGCGACGTCGGCGCCCTGGATGCGGGGGAAGTCCACGGGGCCCCGCCAGCCCGAGAGGGCCGTGGGGTCACCGGCGCGGCCGTAGGCGCCCTCCCGTGTCCACAGGTCGGTGTTGTTGAGCGCGACCGCACGGACCGAGACCAGCACCTCGTCCGCCCGGAGGGCAGGCACCGGGACCTCGACGTGCTCGAGGACCTCGGGGCTCCCGTGCTCGGTGATCCGGACCGCACGCATCGTGGTGGGGATACTCATCGCTGGGACCTCCTCGACGTACACTGATCGGTAAACATCGACCACGGTACACCGATCTGTGAAGGAGGGCGGCGGTGGAGCGAGCACGACCCATGACGGCGGCCGGGCACCGCATCCTGGAGGCCGCCGAGGAGCTGTTCTACGAGCGGGGACTCACCGCGGTCGGCGTGGACCTCGTCGCCGAGCGTTCAGGAGTCACCAAGCGGACGCTCTACAACCAGTTCGGCTCCAAGGACAACCTCGTGGCGGCGTACCTGTCCGCACGCGACGAGCGCTGGAGGGCCCACGTCCGCGCCGCCGTCGACGCCCACGACGACCAGGTCGCCGCCGTCACCGCTCCGTTCGACGCCCTGCGGACGTGGAGCACCCCGGACGGCCGCGGCTGCGCCTTCATCAACGCACTGGCCGAGCTGCCGGATCCCGCGCACCCCGCCCACCGGATCGCCACGGACCAGAAGCTCTGGCTGCTGAGGCTCTTCGAACAGCTCGCCACCGCGGCCGGGTGCGTCCGGCCCGCCGCCCTGGCGAGGCGCCTCCTGGTGCTGCACGAGGGGACGCTGGCCACCCGGCCGCTCCCGCTCGACACCGGCGAGGACAGCGCCGCCCTGGCGCGCGAGCTCGTGCGGGCCGCCGCTCAGAGCTCCTCGTAGGCCGCCGGGTCCTGGTCGTTGTTGCGGCCGTCGGGCCGGGCGAGCCCCGCGATCGCCGCCATGTCGGCGTCCGAGAGCTCCAGGTCGATCGCGGCCAGGTTCTGCTGCTGCCGCTCCGGCGTGCTCGCCTTCGGCAGCGGCAGGACGCCACGGCGGGCGTGCCAGGCCAGGATCACCTGCGCCACGCTGATGCCGTGGTCCCGGGCGATGCCGGTCAGCACCGGGTCCTGCAGCATCTCGTTCGCGCGTCCGATGGGGCTCCAGGCCTGCGTGACGATGCCGTGGTCGGCGTCGTAGGCGAGCTGGTCGTCCTGCGGGAAGTAGGGGTGCAGCTCGACCTGGTTCACCGCCGGCGTCACGCCCGTCTCGGCCACCAGCCGGTCGATGTGCTCCGGCAGGAAGTTGGACACGCCGATCGCGCGCACCAGCCCGCGGTCGCGCGCCTCGATCAGGGCCTGCCAGGCCTCGACGTACTGGTCGCGGGAGGGGTTGGGCCAGTGGATGAGGTACAGGTCGAGGTGGTCCAGGCCGGTGCGGTAGACGCTCTCCTCGACGGTCGCGACCGCGGCGTCGTGGGCGTGGTGCCGGCCGGGCAGCTTGGAGGTGACGAGCACCTCGTCGCGCGGCACGCCGGCGGCGCGCACGGCGGCGCCCACGGCCCCCTCGTTCTCGTAGTTGAACGCCGAGTCGATCAGGCGGTACCCCGCCTCGAGCGCCGTCGAGATCGCGCGGACGCCGTCCTGACCGTGCAGGGCGGCGGTGCCGAACCCGATCCGGGGCAGGGTCAGCGGGTCGTTGGGGGCGGCGGTCATCGGGTCCTCCTCGTGCGGTCGGGTGGTGCCCGACCGACCGTACGCCGGACGCGACGGTTCGTCGCCCGGGGCGACTGCGTCGGGCGGGGCCGTCCGGGAGCTCAGCCGAGCGGGCGCACCACCAGCGACTGCGCCAGCAGGCCGAACGGCCCGGTGGTGTCGTGCAGGACGGCGGACGTCAGGCCCGCGCCGGCGGGCCCGAAGGTGACGCTGGTGTCCAGGCCGAGCCAGCCACCCACCGGCACCCGGAACAGGTGCGCCGTCAGGTCGAGGTTGGGGAAGGCGACCCGGCGCGGATCGGCGCGCACCGTCATCCCGTTGGCCACGTCCAGCAGGCCCGCGGTCCGGGCCAGGGGCCCGACCTCCTCGTCCTGGAGCAGCGGCACGTCCGTGCGCGCCCACACCCGGCCCCGGCCGGGTTCGGCCAGCTCGCGGCGCACCTCGATGGACGCGACGAACCCGCCGGGCCAGTCCGTCGTCGGGTCCCAGGCCGGCGTGTCCTGCGGTCCGGGCACCGGCGCCGGGATGCCGGCGGCCAGCGCCGAGGTGTCCCCGGACGCGCTGAGCCAGGCGCGCAGCGTGGCGACCTGGCGGCCGCCGCAGGAGACCGCGGCCTCGACGAGCTCGACGCCGCGGCCCGGGCGCAGCACCCGGACCGTGGTGTCCATGCGGGCCAGGGGGTAGGGGCCCCAGACGTCGAACGACAGCCGTGTGGGGGCCAGGTCCTCGCGGCCGCGCGCGAGGCGGTCGGACTCGACCAGGTGCGTGAGCAGTCCGAACGTCGGCGCGACGTGCTGCTCGGCGGTGTTCCAGGCGCCGCCGACGTCGGGGGACGGGTCGAACGCCGTCGGGCCGGTCCGGCGGAAGTAGGCTGCCATGCAGGTCATCCTGGCAGGTCCGGCCGGGTCCGAGTCGTCGACCACGACGGCAGGCGGCATGCTGGGACGGTCAGACACCCATCCGACCCAGGGAGCCTCGGTGCCGGACTTCAACCAGACGATCATCGACGAGTTCCGAGCCCACGGCGGGACGGTCACGACGGCCGGGTTCGGCCGCCACCTCGTCCTGCTGCACCACGTGGGGGCGAAGAGCGGGACCGAGCGGGTCACGCCCGTGATGGGCCTCCCCGACGGCACGGACACGTGGTTGGTCGCCGCCTCGAAGGCGGGCGCCCCCGACAACCCGGACTGGTACCACAACCTCCTCGCCCACCCGGACGTCGACATCGAGACGCCCGACGACGGCACGGTCCCGGTGCACGCGACCGACCTGACCGGCGCCGAGCGAGACGCGGCCTGGGCGCGCTTCACGCGACACAGCTCGGGGTTCGCCGACTACGAGCGGCGGACCACCCGGACGATCCCCGTGCTCGCGCTGCGTCGCCGCGGCGCCGCCGGGTGACGCGCCAGATCGATGACGGGCACCCGGGGCTCTGACCTGACGCTGCGGCTCGTGCTCCTGGCCGCGGCCGGGGCGTTGCTGGCCGGGTGCACCCCGGGCAGCGGACCGGCCGCGAGCCCGAGTCCCGAGCCGGCCACCGCGCCGGCCGGAGCCTCGGACGCGGCGTCCGTGCCGCCGTCGTCCCCGGACGCCGAGCCCGACGACGGCCCGGCACCCTCCGGCGAGCCGACGGTCGTGGCGACGGGGCTGGCCGCGCCGTGGTCGGTGGTGCTGCTCGACGGCACGCCCCTGGTCAGCGAGCGGGACAGCGCCCGCATCCTCGCGCTGGACCTCGACGGCACCGCGCGCGAGGTCGGGACCGTGGAGGGCGTGGACACCGCGGGGGAGGGCGGGCTGCTCGGCCTGGCGCTGGACGACGCCGGCCGGTTGTTCGTCTACTCCACGGGACCGGACGGCAACCGCATCCAGCGCTACGGGCTGTCGGGAGGGCCGGGTTCGCTCCGGCTGGGGGAGCCGACGACGATCCTGGACGGGCTGCCCTCGGCGAGCTTCCACGACGGCGGCCGGCTCGCCGTCGGGCCGGACGGGATGCTCTACGCGACCGTCGGTGACGCGGGGGACCGGGACAGCGCGCAGGACCTGGACTCGCTCGGCGGGAAGATCCTGCGCATGACCCTGGACGGAGGAGTCCCCGACGACAACCCGTTCGACGGCTCGCTCGTGTACAGCTACGGCCACCGCAACGTCCAGGGCCTGGCGTGGTCCGACGACGGCACGCTGTTCGCCACGGAGTTCGGCCAGGACACCTGGGACGAGCTGAACGTCATCGCCCCGGGTGCGAACTACGGCTGGCCCGAGGTCGAGGGGATCGCCGAGGTCGGCGAGTACGTGGACCCGGTGCAGCAGTGGGAGCCGTCGGAGGCGAGCCCCAGCGGGATGGCGTACCTGGAGGGCACGCTGTACCTCGCGAACCTGCGCGGGCAGGTGCTGCGCGCCGTCCCCGTCGGCGACCCCTCGACCGCGACCGAGCTCTACGCCGGGGAGTACGGTCGCCTGCGCGACGTCCTGCCCGGCCCCGACGGCGACCTGTGGTTCGTCACGAACAACACCGACGGGCGCGGGTCGCCGGCGCCCGAGGACGACCGGATCCTGGCCGTCCCGGTGGGGTGACCGGTCCGCCGAGCGTCTCTGTTCGGGTCGGGTCAACCCTCGATCCGACCCGAACGGAGACGCTCGGCGGTCAGTTCGCGACCCCGGCGCCCCGCGACCGCAGCGCCGCGGCGAGCCGGGGGTAGACCCGCAGCGCGTTCCCGGCCAGGACCGCCTCGAGGTCGGCCGCGGGGAGCCCGGCCGCCCGGACGTAGCGCAGGGTGTCGTCGAAGGGGTGGCCCGTCGTCGGGTCGACCCCGCGCACCGCCCCCACCATCTCCGAGCCGAAGAGCACGTTGACCGGGTCGATCACCGACAGCAGCAGGTCGATGCCCGGCTGGTGGTAGACGCAGGTGTCGAAGAAGACGTTGCGCATCACGTGCGTGGCCAGGTCCGGCGTGCCGAGCATGTCGGCCAGCCCGCGGTAGCGGCCCCAGTGGTAGGGCACGGCGCCCCCGCCGTGCGGGATCACCAGGCGCAGCGTGGGGAAGTCGGCGAAGAGGTCCCCCTGCACGAGCTGCATGAACGCCGTGGTGTCCGCGGCGAGGTAGTGCGCCCCGGTGGCGTGAAACGCAGGGTTGTCGCTGGCCGAGACGTGGATCATCGCGGGGACGTCGAGCTCGACCATCCGCTCGTACAGCGGGTACCAGGAGCGGTCGGTCAGCGGGGGAGCGGTCCAGTGGCCGCCGCTGGGGTCCGGGTTGAGGTTGCAGCCGACGAACCCCGCCGCGACGCAGCGTTCCAGCTCGTCGACGGCGGCCTCCGAGCCGGCGCCGACGGCCTGCGGGAGCTGGCACACGGGCACGAACGTGCCGGGATACAGGCCTGCCACCCGCGCCACCAGGTCGTTGCAGGCCTGAGCCCAGGCGGTGCTGGTCGCCAGGTCGCCGCGGTGGTGGGCCATCGCCGAGGCCCGCGGGGAGAACAGCGTGGCGTCCGCGCCGCGCTCGCGCAGCAGCCGGAGCTGGTTCGACTCGATCGACTCGCGGATCTCGTCGTCGGAGATCTGCGGGTACGCCGGGGCGGACGCACCCGCGTGCCAGGCGTCGAGCTGCTGCTCGCGCCAGGCGGTGTGCGCGGCGGGCGCGGTGGTGTAGTGGCCGTGGCAGTCGATGATCATGCGCTGCCGCCCCCCGCTCGCGTGCCGTCCGGCCGTGAGTCGTCCAGCGCCGCCGCTTCGAGCAGGGCGTCGACGAGCTCCGTGGTCCCCTCGACGGACAGCACCTGCCCGAACCGTCCGGCCCAGCGCTGCCGCTCCACGGTGGCCCGGGACATCCAGGGCTCGACCCCGGTCGCGGCGACCGTGCGGGCGGCCTCGGCCATCTCCTCTGCCCGTCGCTCGCCGTGCTGCACGGACCGGGTGACGAGGTAGCCGGCGAGCCGCTCCCAGTCCCCGGCGGGCAGGGCGGTGGGCAGGGAGTCCAGCACCTCCTGCCCGACGCCGTACCGCCGTGCCGCCAGCAGCGACTCGGTGAACAGGGCCTCCATGCCCTTGACGATCACCGAGCGGCACAGCTTGGTCGCGGCGGCGCGTCCCACGACGGCGCCGACCACGGTCACGTCGGTCAGGCCCCACGACGCCGCGACAGCGGCGAACGCGGCCGCGTGCGGACCGCCCAGCAGGAACGGCGACGCGCACCGTCGAGGGCCGATCGACGCCATGAGGGCCGCCTCGACGTAGCAGGCCCCGGCGTCGTCCACCGTGCGGGCGGCGTGCGCCTTGCGGCCCGGCGAGCTGGAGGAGATGTCGAGGTAGAACGCGTCCGGAGCCAGTCCGGTGGCGGCGTCCTGCGCCGCGTGGTCCGTCTGGTCGGCGGTGACCGCACCGAGCACCAGCTCGGCGTCCGCGACCGCCTCGGCGGCCGACGACGCCCTCCGGACCTCCAGCTCCGAGCCGTTCCGGGCGGCCGGGCTGCCCGCGTCGCCGAACGCGACGTCCCACGCCGCGACCTCGACGTCGCCGAGCGCGAGCAGATCCTCGGCCAGCACCCGGCCGGCCTCGCCGAGACCGAGCAGCGCGACCCGTCTCATGCGTCCCCCCGGCGGGCGAGCGCCGCCGGCCGGTACCGCCGGTCGTCCGTGCCCGCGGCGGCCGGGGTGCCGTGGGTGTGGAAGGACTCGATGGTCTTCAGACCCCAGGCCTGTCCCTTGGCCCGCTCCGGCTCGGTCCACGTGATCAGCGGCCAGTCCGGCGCCAGCACGAGTCGGGTGACGGGGTTGCAGAGCTCGATGCGGTTGCCGCCCGGCTCGAACACGTAGAGGAAGAACGTCTGTTGGATCGCGTGCTTGTGCGGTCCGGTCTCGATCGGCACGCCCTGGTCGAGGCACAGGTCGGCGGCACGCAGGATGTCCTCACGGGTGTCGGTCGCGAACGCCAGGTGGTGCAGGCGCCCCGAGGCCCCGGTCCAGTCCTCGGTGTAGACCACGTCGTAGGACTTGTTCGTGTAGGTCAGCCACCGCGCCGCGACGTGGCCGTCGTCCATGCGGATCTCCTCGGTGGCCCGGGCCCCCAGCAGGTCGGCGTGGAACTCGGCGTTGGCCTGCACGTCGGCGGCCAGGTAGTTGACGTGGTCGAACCGCCGCACGGCGACGCCACGTCCCGGCTTGGCCTGCGGCTGGTTCTTCAGCCCGGGCCGCAGGTGGTCGGGCGCGGTGTACCAGGTGGTGTCGTGGTAGAGGCCGATCTCGTGGCCGTCGGGGTCGCGGGTGACGAACGTGCGGCCGGTACCGGCCACGCCGTCCTCCCACCGGCCCTCGTGACCGGCGGCCAGCAGCGCCGCGGCCCGCGCCTCCAGCGCCTCGGGCGACGACGTGCGCAGGCCCACGCGTCCGACCCCCGCGTGGGGTGCCGCCCGCACGACGACGCTGGTCTGCTCGTAGTCGTCCCAGGTGCGCAGCATCGCGGCGTCGCCGTCGCGCGCCGTCTCGGTCATGCCGAGGATCTCGGTGCAGAACCAGACGGTGGCGTCCAGGTCGGGGGTGAGGAGCTCGGCGTGGCCGAGGTGGGCGAGTTGTCCGAACGACGTCGTCACGGTGGGTTCCTCCGGGTCGCTGCTGCAGGCGGTGCTCGTGCTGGGGTCGATGTGGTCCGCGGGGCGGTGTGCCGTGCTGCTCAGGGTCGCGGGTAGGCGGTGGCCTCGGCCAGCAGGCGGGCGGTCCGCACGACGCGGACCGCGGCGATGCCGGGCGGGTCGCCGGGCGAGGTGTCGACGTACAGGTCGAGGTAGCCCGTCGGGTGCTCGACCCGCACCGGGTCGGACGACGCCGGCACGTCGGCGACGTCGGCGGCGACGGTGCCGGGCAGGCGCACCGCGGCGGCGACGCTCGCGGCGCCCAGCACCCCGATCGCCTCGTGCACGCGGTGCGGGATGAAGCTGCGGGTGCGGACCGATCCGCGGTCGGCGGGGGAGGAGACGAGCACGATCTTGGGCGTCGTGGTCGACGCCGGCGTCCCGGTCAGGCCCAGGCGCTCGAACGCCTCGGCCCGGATCGCGGCCACCCGGGCCACCAGACCGTCGTCCGACTCCAGGGCCTCCGGGGGCTCGTCGCCCCGCACGCCCAGGTCGTCCGCGCGGATCAGCACGGACGGCATGCCGGCGTCGATCAGCGTCACGGGAGCGCCCGCCACCCTGTCCACGACCGCACCGGTCGGCAGCAGCGGGGCTGACGACGGCGCGAGGGCGACCTCCACCGGTGCGGCCGTCCCGGGCACCCCGGAGATCGCCGTCGTGCCCTCGAACGTGACCCGGCCGCCGGGGGTGCGCAGCGTCAGGGTCGCGAGCGCCCCGGTGTTGACGAGGCGGACACGTACCTCGGTGGCGCTGCCGCCCGCCGGGACGAGCCCGCGCAGCACCGCGAACGGGCCGACGGCGGCCAGCATGTTCCCGCACGTCTGCGAGGTCGAGACGACCGGTTCGTCGACGGCCACCTGCAGGAACAGGTAGTCGACGTCGGCGTCGTCGTGGGCGGACGAGGACACCACGGCGACCTTGCTGGTCAGGGGATGGGCACCGCCGAGCCCGTCGATCTGGCGCGCGTCGGGGCTGCCCAGGAGTCGCAGCAGCAGGTCGTCGCGGGCGGCAGGGTCTGCCGGGACGTCGTCGGCCAGCACGACGATCCCCTTGGAGGTGCCGCCCCGCATGAGGGCCAGCGGGACGCCGGTCACGACGCACCCGGGGCCGCGTCGTCGTAGCGCTGATAGGTCACGCCCAGGTCGGCCAGCAGCGGGCGCAGGCCGTAGCGGTCCAGACCGAGCTGCCCGGCCTCGAACGCGGTGCGGCTGGCCTCCTCCTTGGCCACGCGGGCCCGGGTGGCGGCCACGGCGCGCGCGGCCTCGTCCCGCCCGACCACGACGACGCCGTCGTCGTCGGCCACGACGACGTCGCCCGCCTCGATCACCTGGCCCGCGATCACCACCGGGACGTTCACCGAGCCGGCGGTGGACTTCACGGTGCCCTCGGCCGAGACGTGGCGGGCCCACACCGGGAAGCCCATCTGCCGCAGCTCGGCGGTGTCGCGCACGCCCGCGTCGATGACGAGGCCGACGACGCCGCGCCGGGCCAGTGCCGTGGCGAACAGCTCGCCGAACATGCCGTGCGTGGACGGTGCGGCCGCCGCGACGACGAGCAGGTCGCCGGGACGGCACTGCTCCACGGCCGCGTGGATCATGAGGTTGTCGCCGGGCCAGCACAGCACGGTCACCGCGGTGCCGGAGACCCGCACGTCCTGCTGGATCGGGCGCAGCTCGGCGCCGAGACTGCCGGTGCGGCCCAGCGCCTCGTGCACCGTGGCCACCCCGTGCCGGCCGAGCTCGGCGACGAGCTCCGCGTCGGCGCGCGGCGCATCGGTCAGCACCAGGCCGCGCGCCTGGGCCCGGGCCCGCCCGGGCCGTGCGGACGGCGCGGTCCCCGCGCTCATGCGGCACCGCCGTCGTCGGGCCGGACCCCCTGCTTGGCCTGCTGGATGAGGGTGTAGACCTGGCCGCGCAGCTCGCCGAACCGGGCGTCGGAACGGGTGGTGAGCTGGTCGCGCTCGGCCGGCAGGTCGATGCGGACGTCCTCCATCAGGACCGTCGGTCGATTGGACAGCACGAGCACCCGCTGGCCGAGGTAGACCGCCTCGTCGATGTCGTGGGTGACGAACAGGACCGTGACGCCGAGCCGCTTCCACAGCGACCGCACGAGGTCCTCCAGGTCGGCCCGCGTCTGGGCGTCGACGGCGGCGAACGGCTCGTCCATGAGCAGCACCGTGGGCTCGTAGGCGATGGCGCGGGCGATGGCGACGCGCTGCTGCATCCCGCCCGAGAGCTGCCACGGGTGGGCGTCCGCGCTGTCCGACAGGCCGACGGCCTCGAGGGCCTCGCGGGTCTTCGCGCGCCGGTCGGAGCGCGAGAGCCCCTTCTCCTTCAGGGGGAGCTCGACGTTCTGCGCCACGGTCATCCACGGGAAGAGGCTGCGACCGTACTCCTGGAAGACGACCGCCATGTCGGCGGGCGGCCCGGTCACGGACCGGCCGTCCAGACGCACCTCGCCCGCGCTGACACCCAGGAGGCCGGCGATGCAGCGCAGCAGGGTCGTCTTGCCGGCGCCGGAGGGGCCGACGACGCAGACGAGCTCGCCGGGCCCGACGTCGAACGTCAGGTCGTGGATGGCCTCGACGGTGCGCTGCGGGCTCTCGTACGTCTTGCGCACACCGCGCACGTCCAGGGCGGCGACGGTGTCGGGTGCGGCGGGACCGCCGGTCGTGGCGGCGTCGCGCACGGGTCGGGTCAGCGGCATGGTCAGGCTCCTCGTTCCATGGCGCGCTGGCCCTGGTACCAGGCCAGCACGCGGTTCTCGACGACGCGGAAGATCAGGGACAGGACCACCCCGATGAGGCCGAGCAGGATGATGCCCGTCCACATCTGCGGGATGGCGAAGCTGCGCTGGAACTGGACGACCGCGGCGCCCAGTCCCCGGGTGGCACCGAACAGCTCGCTGATGACCATGAGGATCACGCCGATCGACAGGGCCTGGCGCGCGCCGGTGACGATGCGCGGGGCGGCACCCGGCAGCACGACGTACTGCAGCCGGCGACGGGTGCCGAGCCGGTAGCTGCGCGCGGTGTCGAGGAGCACGGGCTCCAGTCCGCGCACGCCCTCGACGGTGTTGAGCAGGATCGGCCACAGGCAGCCGAGCGCGATGGTGATGATCTTCGACGTCGATCCCGTGTACCCGGCGAACAGCGCGATGACGGGCACCAGGACGGGCGGGGGGATCGCACGGAAGAACTCCAGGGTGGGTTCGGCGGCGACCCGCAGCGTGCGGGTCAGGCCGATCGCCGTGCCGGCGACGACCCCGGCCGCGAGGGCCACGAGGTAGCCGGTGCCGAGCCGTCCGAGGCTGGGCAGCACGTCGTGGGTGATCCGTTCCCAGGTCCAGGTCTCGGGGAAGGTCTGCAGGATGGTCTGCAGCGACGGCCAGTAGATGCTGGTGGAGCCGGCGCTGGCGACCCACCACGCGGCGAGCAGGACGAGCGGCAGGGCGACGGCCGCCAGGACGCGGCGCGGGAGCTGGTCGGGCCTCATGCCGCCGCCATCCGCACCGAGGGGTGCCAGGCGAGGACGCGGTTCTCGACCGCGCGAGCGAGGAGGTTCACGGCGACTCCGATCAGGCCCACGACGAGGACGAGGGCATAGGTCTTGGGCACGGCGCCCGAGCTCTGGGCGACGCCGATCTCCCGACCGAGGCCGGGGACGCCGATCACCAGCTCGGCGGTGATCTCGAGGATCAGCGCGACCGAGGCGGCCAGCCGGAAGCCGGTCACCACGTAGGGCAGGGCGGTGGGCCAGATGACGGACCGCGCGACGCGCACGCGGGAGAAGCGGTAGGAGCGTGCGGTGTCGCGGGCCACGGGGTCGACGTCGGCCACGCCGTAGAGCACCTGGACGAGCACCTGCCAGAAGGCGGCGTACACCACCAGGGTGATGGCCGACGCCGGCTCGGTGCCGAACAGCAGCACCACCAGCGGGATGAGCGCCACCGACGGGATGGGCCGCAGGAACTCGATGGTGGAGGCGGTGAGCTCCCGCACGAGGGGCAGGCTGCCGATGACGATGCCGCCGACGGTGCCGAGCACCATGGCGAGCGTCAGGCCGATCGCCCACCCGCCCAGGGTGTCCAGCAGGGCGGTCCAGAAGTCGGGCCGGCCCAGCTCCTCGGCGAGCGCACCCAGCATCACGGTGAACGGGGGCAGGTAGTCCGGGTCGATCACCCCGGTGCGGGTCAGGAGCTCCTCGAGGAGGACGACGGCGAGGACTCCGCCCGTGCCGAGCGCGGCGTCGCGCAGCCGCCCCGAGGCGACGGACCGGCGTCGCGGCGCCGGACGCGCCGCCGCCGTCGGTGGCGGGGCCG
This sequence comes from Isoptericola aurantiacus, assembly GCF_044769875.1. Classification (NCBI taxonomy): domain Bacteria; kingdom Bacillati; phylum Actinomycetota; class Actinomycetes; order Micrococcales; family Promicromonosporaceae; genus Isoptericola; species Isoptericola aurantiacus. The sequence continues at coordinate 871,766 of NZ_JBJBAE010000001.1, read as the reverse complement.
CGGGGACTGTGGTGGTCATCCGGTACTTCCTCTCCGCCTCGCGCCGTGGGCGCGAGGAGCTCGGCCGGGGGTCGCGACGTCGCGACCCCCGGCGCGGCGGGGTCAGGGCAGCAGCGCGTCCAGGTCGGGGGCCTCGTCGAGGACGCCGTCGGTGACGGCCAGGTCGGCGAGCAGCTGGATCGAGTCGGTGTCGATCTCGGTGGGCCACCGCGGAAGCGTCAGGGCGTCCAGCGTCGCGGCGTCCATGTCGGTGTAGGTGCCGAGGATCTCGCGCACCTCGTCCGGGTGGGCGTCGGCGTACTCCAGGGACTCGTTCATCGCGGCGGTGAACTGCTCGACGGTGTCGGGGTCCTCCTGGGCGAACTGGTCGGAGGTGAAGTACATGCTGATCGTCAGGTCCGGGTCCGCGGCGGCATAGTTCGACACGATCTGGCGCATGTCCTGCGCCTCGGCCGCGGACAGGAAGGGCTCGACGACCTGGCCGGCGTCGACGTCGCCCTGCGCGACGGCGGGGACGATGTCGGGGAAACCGAGCTCGGTGTAGGTGATCGTCGACGGGTCGCCGCCGGCGTCGCGCACCGCCTGGTTGATGGTCGTGGTGTTGATGTTGTTGAGCGTGTTCACCGCGACGGTCTTGCCGGCGAGGTCGGCCACGGACTCGATGTCGCTGTCGGCCGGGACGACGACGCCCCCGAAGTCGGCGCCCTCCTCGCCGGTGGTGGCGACGCCGGCCGTGACGGCCTGCAGGGCGAGGTCACTGGAGGTGGCCAGCAGCAGCGAGGTCGAGTTGCTGAAGCCGAACTGGTACTGGCCCGAGACGACGGCGGGGACGATGGCGGCGCCGCCCTGTGCGGTCTCGAGCGTGACGTCGAGCCCCTGGTCGGTGAAGAAGCCCTGGTCGACGCCGAGGTAGATGGGTGCGACGTCGACGATGGGGATGACGCCGACCGTGACGGCCGTGGTGCCGCCGTCCTCGCTCATGGCGCTGCCGTCGTCGGACGGTTCGTCGCTCCCGCTGCAGGCGGTGAGTGCAGCGAGCATTCCCAGGACGCCGACGGCGCCGGCGATGCGGCGTCGGGTCCCCGCGTGACCACGTGTCGATCCGTGCATGGTTCTCCTCCTCGAGAGTGCCCTCGTCGTCGAGAGCTGACAGGAGAGACGTTAACAGGATTGTTGACAATATTGGAGCCCATGAAGGCTACGGATTGGTCACGGCCGGAAGGTTACGGTGTCGGTGCAGGTCAGCGCTCTACGCGAGCGTTCGCAGCGCCTCGATGACCGAGGAGATGTGGTCGCGCATCGCCGCCTCGGCCGCCGCGGGGTCGCGGGCGCAGACGGTGTCGATGATGCGCTGGTGCTGCTGGATCGACACCGCGGTCCGGCCCGGCACCCGGGACAGCGCGAACTGGTGGCGCACCATCTGGCCGTGGAGCTGGGCGATGATCCGGTTGGCCGTGTCGTGGCCCGCGATGTCCCGCAGGCTCTGGTGCAGCGTCGCGTTGAGGTCGCTGTAGACGGTGGGTTCGCCGGCGGCCAGGGCGGCGTGCATCTGGCGGCCGATCTCCTGCAGCCGCTCGGCGGCGTCGTCGTCGACGAGCTCGGCCGCGCGCGCCGCTACCAGCCCTTCGACGACGCGGCGGATCTCGGAGATCTCGATCGCCTCGTCCAGGCTGATCTCGCGGATGCGCGCCCCCCGGTTGGGCTGGCGCTCGACGAGCCCCTCGGACTCGAGCGCCAGCAGCGCGGCGCGGACGGCGAAGCGGCTGGCGTCGAACTGCTCGCAGAGCTCGACCTCGACCAGCCGCTGGCGTGGTGCGAACTCACCCCGCAGCACCGCCGCCCGCAGCTCGTCCTGGACCCGGACATCGGTCGCCATGGAAACCCCTTCGTCTCGTGCTGCTACACCGACAATTTTGTCAACAATACGCGACGGATGCCGTCGTCGATAATTCTGATGACAAAAATGCGTGCACGATTGGCGACAATCTGCTCTACTGGGTCCACCGGACCCGCTCACCGGAGAGCGGGCACGACGGAGAGGAACCATCGTGACTCCACGCAAGGACGCGCGGACCGACCAGGCGGTGCGGCACGCCGGCGGTTCTCGAGGCAGCCGGAGGCGTCGCGGCATCGCCCTCGGGGCGGCCGCTGCACTGCTTCTCGGTGCGGTTCCCGCCACGGCGGCTGCGGCCTCGCAGCACGGGCGGCACGGGGCGGTCGACGCGGAGGACGCCGCCCTGGCGTTCGATGCCGACAGCTCCACGACCATCACCGTGACGATCGACGGCGAGCCCGTCACCGTGCGCTGGTACCAGGAGGTCTGCTACGTGGCCGACCCTGTCGCGGTCGCCGGTGACTCCGGCTGCGGGTACCAGAGCATGAACGTCTACGTCCCCGAGACGGCGGCCGCGGACTCCGCCCCGATCTACCTGGCCGTCCACAACGGGGGCTGGTTCGCCAGCCACGTCTCCACCCCGTTCGACGACGGCGACGTGCTCGACAGCACCACCGACAACGTGGCGGCGGCGCTCCATGCCGGGATGGTCGTCACCGACCTGGGGACGCGGAGCCGCGGTCTGGTGGCACCCGACGGCACCTTCCCCGGCAAGGCACCCGCCGTCGTCGTCGACCAGAAGGCCGCGGTGCGCTACCTGCGGCTCAACGACGACGTGATGGCGGGCGACGCCGAGCGGATCATCGCCAACGGCACCAGCGGAGGCGGCGCCGCCGTCGTCGCGCTCGGCGCCTCGGGGAACAGCAAGGACTACCTGCCGTACCTCGCCGACGTGGGTGCCGCCGGCATCGACGCCACGGGGCGCAGCACGATCCGCGACGACATCTTCGCGGTCAACGCCTACTGCCCGATCACCGACCTCGGCAACGCCGACATCGCCTACGAGTGGCTCTACGACGTCCTCGACACCCGCGAGACCGTCGGTCAGGACCCCGCTCCCGAGGTCTCCGCCGAGCTGGCAGCGGAGTACCCGTCCTACCTCAAGAGCCTCGGCCTGCGTGCGTCCGACGGGTCGCGGCTCACGGCCGCCACGATGCTCGACGAGATCGTCCATCAGGTCACCGTGTCCGCGGAGTTCTACATGACCTCCGACCCGGCCCACGTCATCGAGGGCCTCGACTGGATCGTCGTCGACAACGACGCCGACGTCGTCGAGTCCGTCGACGCCGAGGGCTACCTCGAGTACGTCGCCACCGAGCGCGAGCTCAAGCCGGCACCGGCGTTCGACCAGACCGGCACCGACGCGCCCGGTGCCGGTGGTGGACCGGGCACCGGCGAGTCGAACCTCTTCGGCACCGCGGACCAGGAGTACTCGAACTTCACCGCCTACTCCTGGAACGCCAACAACATCGCGGATGACGGCATCGGCCTGGACGACACGGGCCTGACGTGGAAGAAGCTCCTGCGCCAGCGCAGCACCGTCGTCGACGAGCAGATCGAGCAGGTCGACCCGTTGCACTACGTCGACACGGGGGCGGACACCGCGCCGTACTGGTACGTGCGGGTGGGCGCCAAGGACCGCGACACCTCGTTCACCGTGTCGCTGAACCTCGCGCTCGCGCTCGAGGACGACCGTGAGGTCGAGGACGTCGACTACCGGATGGCCTGGGACACCGGCCATGCCGGGAACTACGACGTGCCCGAGGCGATGGCCTGGATCCTCGACTCCGTCGAGGCGGCGGACTCCGCCGGTCACGGCCACGGCCGGGGTCACGGTCGGGGTCACGGCAAGCACTGACCCTGGTCGTCGCGACGAGCGTCTCTGTTCGGGTCGGATCAACCCTCGATCCGACCCGAACAGAGACGCTCGGCGGTCAGTTCGCGACCGTGAAGCGCTCGCGGCGGTGGGACGGGTCCTCGATCTCGTCCACGAGGGCGAGCGCGAGGTCCGGTCCGGAGATCGCGGAGCCGCCGTCGTCGTCGGTCACCAGGACGTCACCGCCGGTGCGGTAGCTGCCGGTGGCCTCGCCGGGCGCGTAGGCGCCGAACGTCGCGGCGGGGCTCAGGTAGACCCAGTCGAGGCCGGCCGGCGCCTCGCGCAGGTCCTCGAGGATCGCGGTGAACTCGCGCGCCTCGTCCTGGAACGCGGCGGGGAACTCGGGGGTGTCGACGAGCAGTGGTCCATCGGGTACGACGCGCAGCGACCCGGCTCCGCCGACGACGGCGAGGCGGACGTCGCGCTCGTGCGCCTCGGCGGCGAGCTCGGCGTAGGCGGGGCGGACCTGACCGGCCATGTCGCCGCGGGGGGACACCGTCGCGACGACGACGTCCGCGTCCTGGAGTGCCGACGCCCGCGTGGCGTCGTCGAGCACGGACCCGGTCGTGTACCGGACGCCCTCGGCCTGCTCGGCGGGCAGCGACCGGCTGACCGAGGTCACGTCGTGCCCGCGCCGGGCGGCCTCGCGGACGATGTGGCCACCGGCGTAGCCGGTGCCGCCGATCACGGTGATGCGTGCCATGGGATGCTCCTTCGTTTCATACTCTCTTGTGGAGAGTAGGTTTCCAGGAGAGACCATAGGTCGTAGGATCGGACCGTGCAAGGAGGTGGCGCCGTGACGCAGATCCCGTTCGACCCGTACCAGCGGGCGTGCCCGAGCCGCACCGTGCTCGACCAGGTGGCCGACCGCTGGAGCGTGCTCGTCGTCGGCGCGCTCGCCGGAGGCCCGCAACGCTTCTCGCACCTCGCCCGCCGGGTCGACGGCGTCTCGCAGAAGATGCTCACGCAGACGCTGCGCGGGCTGGAGCGCGACGGCCTCGTCACCCGCACCGTGCACGCGGAGGTCCCGCCCCGCGTCGAGTACGAGCTCACCGAGGCGGGACGTGCTGCGTACGAGCCGCTGCGAGCCCTGGAGGGCTGGGCGCGTGAGCACGCCGGCGCCGTGCTCGCGGCGCGCGAGGCCTACGACGCGCGGCACGGGGTGGCCTGAGGTCGCGGCGAGGTGCGCGTCGGGGAGGTCGACCTCGAGACCACCGTGCTCGGCACGGGGGAACCGGTCCTGTGGCTCCCCACGGCCCTGGCCGCCGACGAGCTCCTCCCCGTGGCGCGACGCGTCGTCGATGCCCGCCCCTACCGCTCGATCACGTACCGCCGACGCGGCTACGGCAGCAGCAGCCCGTCCGACCACGGGTCGATCGACCGTGACGCCGCCGACGCCGCCGCGTTGCTCGACGTGCTCGGGATCGCCCGGGCGCACGTGGTCGGCGTCTCCTACAGCGCCGCGATCGCCCTCCGGCTCGCCGCCGAGGCACCCGACCGTGTCGCCACCCTCTGCCTGATCGAACCTCCGCCGGCGCACGTCCCCGCCGCCGGCGAGTTCCGAGCGGCGTGCGCCGACCTGGCCGACGACGCCCGCCGCGTCGGGGCCCGGGCCGCCGCCGAGCGCTTCCTCGAACGACTGGGCGGCCCGTCGTGGCGCACGGACCTCGACCAGCTCCCCGGCGGCGCCGAGGCGGTGCTGCGCGACGCGGGCACGTTCTTCTCCGCCGACCTGCAGGCGCTGCGCGAGTGGGAGTGGCGCGACGCCGACGCCCCGCGGATCACGTGCCCGGTGCGGTACGTGGGCGGCGCGGACAGCGGCGAGTGGTTCGCCCAGGTCCGCCGGTGGGTGCTGGACCTGCTGCCGCAGGCGGACGACGTGATCGTGCCCGGCGCCGGCCACGACCTGGCCCTGACGCACCCGGACGAGGTGGCCGACGCCGTCGTGGGTCTCCTGCGGCGCCACCAGGTCGACGGCGACTGAACTGGTGCGGCCGGCCCGGACCGCGCCGGGCGGTGCGTCGGCGCCTGCTCAGTCGGCGCGGGCCGTCAGCCGGATGACCGGGATCACCCGGTCGGTCTTGGTCTCGTAGCCGGCGAACTGCTTGGCCTCCGCCTTGATGCGCGACCAGGCGGCCTCGCGTTCCTCGCCGTGCAGCTCGGTGGCCGTCACCGGGGTCGACGTGCCGGCGCGTTCGATAGTCACCTGGTCGGGGTGCGCGGCGAGGTTGAGGTACCAGGCGGGGTTGCTCGCGGCCCCGCCCTTGGACGCCACGATCAGCCAGCGGCCGTCGCCGTCGTCGAACCAGGCCACGGGAGCCGATCGAGGCTCCCCGCTCTTGCGTCCGATCGTCGTCAGGACCAGCGTGTCCATGCCCATGAAGGATCCGGAGGATCGCTTGATCGGGCCCGACACGAACTTGTTGACGGTGCGGAAGAGCCAGCCGGGGATGCGCGCCCCGTGGGTTCCCCGGGAGTGACTGAACGTCATGGGATCACGCTAGCGCTCCACCGCCCGGAGTCCAGGTCTTCCCGGCGCCGCGTCGTCGCGCTCCTCGGCACTGCAAACGTTTGCTAGCCGATGAATCACGCATGCATTGACGTTGTTCACCACGCATGACAACGTTTGCCAGATGGAGCACACCTGGCGCTGGTTCGGCCCGAAGGACCCCATCACCCTCGCGGACGTCCGCCAGACCGGGGCGACCGGCGTGGTCACAGCGCTGCACGAGGTCCCCAACGGCGCGGTGTGGACGGTCGAGGCGATCACCGAGCGCCGGGAGGCGATCGAGGCGGCCGGGCTCACGTGGTCGGTCGTGGAGTCGATCCCGGTGCACGACGACGTCAAGCGCCGCGCCCCGGGGTACGAGCGTTGGCTGGAGTCGTGGGCGCAGAGCGTGCGCAACCTCGCCGCCTGCGGCATCGACGTCGTCTGCTACAACTTCATGCCCGTCCTGGACTGGGTCCGCACCGACCTCGCGTACCCGATGCCCGACGGCGCGCTGGCGCTGCGGTTCGACCAGGACGCCTTCGCCGCGTTCGACCTGTTCCTGCTCCAGCGCCCCGGCGCCGAGGCGGACTACACCGCCGCCGAGACGGAGCGGGCGCACCGGCATCTCGAGTCCATGACCCCGCCGGAGGTGGACCGGCTCGTGGCCACGCTCGCCGCCGGGCTCCCGGGTTCGGAGGAGGTGTGGACGCTCGACGCGCTGCGCGCCGAGCTCGAGGCGTACGCCGCGGTGGACGACGCCGCGCTGCGGTCCGCGCTGGTGGAGTTCCTCGAGGCGGTGGTCCCGGTGGCCGCGGAGTGCGGTGTCCGTCTGGGCATCCACCCCGACGACCCGCCGCGCCCCGTGCTCGGGCTGCCGCGGATCATGTCCACGGCCGCCGACGCCCGCTGGCTGCTGGACGCCGTGCCGCAGGAGGCCAGCGGGCTGACGTTCTGCACGGGGTCGTTCGGCGTGCGCGCCGACAACGACCTGGTCGCGATGGTCGAGGAGTTCGCGCCGCGCATCCACTTCGCGCACCTGCGGTCCACCCGGCGCGAGGGCGACGGCCGCAGCTTCCACGAGGCGCCGCACCTGGACGGCGACGTGGACATGGTGGGCGTGATCGAGGCGCTGGCGCGCGAGGAGCGCCGCCGTGCGGACCACGGCGGCGCCCGCATCCCGATGCGGCCCGACCACGGCCACCTGCTGCTCGCCGAGCAGACCTCGGAGCGCGCCGCGGCGGTGCCCGGCTACTCGCTGGTCGGCCGGCTCAAGGGGCTGGCCGAGCTGCGCGGCGTCGAGCGAGCGGTGCACCGGCAGCTCGGCTGAGCCTCACGCCCCGACGGGTGCGCCCTCACGGGCCGCACCGCCGTCGGCGTGCGCGGTCTGCGTGGCGGGCACCGCCCCGTCGGGACCGGCGTCGGGACGCTGCCGCGGGATGAGCAGCACGACGGCGGCACCGGCGAGCGCCGCCACCGCGCCGATGGCGAAGCACCAGGTGAAGGCGCTCTCGGTGGGGATCGCCGGCGTGCCCGGCGCGAGCGTCATGGTCTGGCTGGTGAGGATCATCGCCATGACGGCACCGGCGACGGTGGTGCCGATGGACCGCATGAGGGTGTTGACGCCCACGCTGGCCGAGCCCTCCTCGGCGGGGACGTTGGTCAGGATGAGGGTGGGCATGGCGGCGTACCCGATCCCGACGCCGGCGGTGGCGACGCAGGACGCGAGCATGAGCTGCCACGGCGCTCCGGTGAGGAAGACGGCGACGACGTAGCCCGCGGCCAGCACGGTGGCGCCGAGGGCGAGGGTGAGCCGGCCGCCGAACCGGGTGAGCAGGCGGGCGGACAGGGGCGTGAAGAGCATCATCATGACGCCGCCGGGCGCCATCCACAGCCCGGCGGCCAGGATGCTCTGGTCGAGGCCGTAGCCGGTGGCCGCCGGCATCTGCAGGAGCTGCGGCACCACGATGGACTGGGCCATCATGCCGAAGCCGATGAGCACGGCGCCGATGTTGGTGAGCAGCACCGGGCGGCGAGCGGTGGTGCGCAGGTCCACCAGCGGGTCGTGGTGGCGCAGCTCGTACCAGCCCCAGACGAGCAGGACGACGACGCCGCCGACGACGAGGCCGAGCGTGGAAGCCTCGCCCCAGCCCCAGTCGTTGCCCTTGGAGACGCCGACCAGCACGGCGACGAGGCCGACGGCCAGGCCGACGGCGCCGGTCCAGTCGAGGCGGGCGGGGTGGCTGACCTGCGCGCGCGGCAGGACGATCAGGGAGGCGACGGTCATGACGGCGGCCAGGCCCGTCGAGACCCAGAAGAGCAGGTGCCACTCGAAGTCCTGGGCGATCCACGCGGCGAGGGGCAGCCCGAGGGCGCCGCCGACGCCGAGCGTGGCGCTGACTCCGGCGACGGCGGTGTTGCGCAGGTGCGGCGGGGCGATCTCCCGCACGAGGCTGATCGCGACGGGGATGTAGCCCATCGCGACGCCCTGCAGCACGCGGCCGACGATCATCGGACCGGCGGTGTCGGAGACGGCGCAGATCAGCGACCCGACGAGCAGGATCACGGCGGAGGACACCAGGACGGGCTTCTTGCCGCGCAGGTCCGCGAGCCGGCCGGTGACGGGCATCGCGACGGCGGCGCCGAGGAGCGTGGCGGTCACGATCCAGGAGGTCGTCGAGGGGTCGGCCCCCAGCAGGGTGGGCAGCTCGGACTGGATCGGGATGACGAGCGACTGCATCAGCGCTGCGCACAGGCTGCCGAAGCAGAGCACGACGATCACGGGCACCGCTCGCACCGCGGTGGGCGCGGTGCCTCTGGGGGGTGTGGAGCTCATGGGAACCTCTCGGAACAGGTGCTTGTGTAACTTACACATGAGGTAATGTATGCACCATACACCATCGCGTGACGAGGAGGACGACGTGGGGGACGAGCGCAAGGACGCGCCGGGCTGGACGGCACCCGGGACGGGACGCGGGCGGGCGATCGCCACCGCCCTGGCCCGGCTGGACCGCAGCCGCCGGGTCGCCGAGCAGAGCGTGACGCTGGGGGTCGCCGACATCCGGCTGCTGTGGATGTTCACCGACGGCCGGCCCCGCACGCTGCGGCAGATCGCCGAGACGCTGGGTCTGGAGCAGTCCACCGTCAACCGCCAGGTCAACGGCGCGCTCGCCGAGGGGATCCTGCGCCGCTACCGCGAGCCCGGGCGGTCCGCCTGGCTCGTCGAGGCCACCGACGCCGGCATGCGCACCTTCGAGGCCGACGTCGCCAGCAGCTTCGGTGCCTACGAGCGGGCGCTCGCCGACCTCGGCGAGGATGCCGACCGGTTCGTCGAGCTGCTCGAGCGGTACGGCAGGTCCTTCGGCGAGGCCGCGCACGCGATGGCGGACGAGCCGGGTGGCGAGGAGGGCTGAGCCCCTCCGGCCGCGGACCGCCGGCGCGTCACGTGCGGGCGGTACGGCCCTGCAGCGCGCGGAACGCGAGCACGAAGCTCAGGGTGCCGACGACGGCGATGGCGGCGACTCCCTGCCAGAGGGCGGTCGCGTCCCAGCCGTCCATGATGAGGGACCGCAGCGCGGCCAGGAGGTACGTCACGGGGTTGAACTCGGCGATGGTGGCGAGCCACCCGGTCAGCGCGTCCAGCGGCAGGAACGTGGTGGTGAGGAACGCGAACGGGAAGAACAGCAGGAAGCTGGAGTTCACCGCCGCCGGATTCCCGGTGCGCAGCGCGATGGCGTAGGGGAAGCCGGTGAAGGCCAGCCCCCACAGGCCCGCGAGCAGCAGGAACACGAGCACGCCCGCGGCCCCGGTGACGAACTGGACGCCGAGGACGAAGCCGAGGACGAGCACCGGCACGGACAGGGCGATGACGAGTGCGAGGTCGGCGACCATCAGCCCCAGCAGGAGCGAGGTGCGGTGCATGGGGGTGACCAGCAGCCGGTCGAAGTAGCCGCCGGTGATGTCGGTGACCAGCGCGCTGGCCCGGGACACGCCGGTGACCGCGAAGATGATGGCCACCGGGATCTGGAAGGCCTTGAAGTCGTCCACGCCGGTGAACGTCGCGACGTCGCCGAGTGCGCCGACGTTGACCACGAAGAAGAACAGCGGGATGACCAGGGCGGGGATGATCGCCTCGGGCTCCCGGGGGATCTGCCGGAGCGCGCGGATCGCGACCGAGGTGAGGTCTCGCCAGAACCCGGCGGGTCGGGCCGCGACCGATTCCTGCCGCGCGCTGGTGTCGGTGCTCATGAGGCCCTTCCTTCGTCGTCCTGGATGCGCTGACCGGTCACCCGGAAGAAGACGTCGTCGAGGGTCGGGCGGCGCAGCGCGAGCTCGTGCACGGCGACGCCCGCGCGGTCGAGCGCGAGGGTCACGGGGGTCACGGCCCGTGCGCCGTCGTCCACCGAGACCATGAGCGAGGTGCCGTCCGTCTCGACCGCGCCGATCGCCGCGTCCCCGTCGAGGGACTCCAGCGTCGTGCGGGCCTGATCGACCTGGTCACCCACCTCCACCACCAGGACGTCGGTGCCGATGGATCGCTTGAGCTCACCCGGGGTGCCCTCGGCGACCAGCTCACCCCGGTTGATGATGCCGACGCGGTCCGCGAGGGCGTCCGCCTCCTCGAGGTACTGGGTCGTGAGGAACACGGTGACGCCGAGCTCGCGGTTGAGCCGCCGCACCTCGGCCCAGACGGTGGCGCGGCTGATGGGGTCGAGCCCGGTGGTGGGTTCGTCCAGGAACAGGATCCGCGGGTTGTGGACCAGCGCGAGCGCGAGGTCCAGGCGGCGCTTCATGCCGCCGGAGTAGGTGCCCACCCGGTCGTCGAGCGCGTCGCCGATGTCGATGAGCTCGCGGAGCTCACCCACGCGACGGGTGGTCTCCCGCGCGGTGAGGCCGTAGAAGCGGCCCTGCAGGCGGAGCATCTCGACGCCGGTCTGCTTGTCGTCGAGCGCCGCCTCCTGGAGCGCGACGCCGATGCGCAGCCGGACGGCGGTGGCCTCGTGCACGACGTCGTGCCCCGCGACGGTCGCCGAGCCGCCGGTCGGTGCCAGCAGCGTGCACAGCACGCGGGTCAGCGTCGACTTCCCGGCACCGTTCGGTCCCAGGAACCCGTACATCTCGCCGTCGGCGACGGTCAGGTCGACGCCGGCGACGGCCAGGTTGTCACCGAAGCGGCGTTCGATCGCTCGCGTGACGATCGCGGTCTCGGACATGGCACTCCTCGGGACGGCTGCCCCTCAGTGTGCTGAGTGATCGCGCGATCCGCTTCTCGAACGACCCCCGTGACGGTCAGTCCGTCGACCGCCGCGCCGCCCGCTCGACGAGCACCATCGTCTCCTCGAGCGTCGCGCCGACCTCCTCGACCCGCCCGTCCACACCGCCGGTGGACAGCGCCGCACGCACGTCGTCGACCGGCGTCCCCGCCACCCGGCTGGTGCGCCCGGACAGCACCACGGGCAGCCCGGCGGCGTCGAGGGCGGCGAACGCCGCCGCCCAGTCCTCGGCGTGCACGACGACGGCCCGCGTCCCGGCGGTGATGTCGTCCGACGTCCCGTGGGCGACCTCGCGCCCCTGCGACATGATCACGAGGCGACCGCACTGCTCGGCCTCCTGCATGTAGTGCGTGGTCACCAGGACCCCGACGCCGGACTCGGCCTGGGCGTGGATCGTGTCCCACAGCCGGGCTCGGGCCAGGGGGTCGACGCCGGACGTCGGCTCGTCGAGGACGAGCAGCCGGGGCGCGTGCAGCAGCGCGCAGTGGAACGCGAGCTGACGCTGGCGTCCCAGGCCGACCCGGGCGACGGGGGCGTCCGCCACGTCCGCCAGCGCCGTCGGCAGCGCGGGCACCTCCCGCACGCCGAACGTGTCCGCGACGAACTCGACGTTCTGCCGCACGGTCAGGGCCTGGGAGAGCCCCAGCCCCTGCGGCACGTACCCCAGGGCGTGCCGGTCCGAGACCGCCGGCGCGGACCCGAGCACCTGCACCCGGCCCGAGGTCGCGACCTCGAGCCCGAGCAGCACGCGCAGGAACGTCGTCTTGCCGGCCCCGTTGGCGCCGAGCAGCCCGACGATCTCCCCGGGTCCCACCGACAGCGACATGTCGTCCACGGCGGTGAGGTCGCCGAACGTCTTGGTCACGCCGTCGGCGTGCACCAGCGCGGTCACCGGGCCGCCTCCGTCCGGGCGAGCGTGAGGGCGATGAGCGTGTCCTCCAGGTCCGGGGCGATCGGTTCACCGAGGTCCGCACCGCCGCCGTCGCCCGCCGCGCCGTCGGGGACCCACGTGCGGAAGCTCGTGCCGCGGCGCCAGGTGCGCTCACCGCCGGGGTGGGTGCTCGACGACGTGACGCGGCCGGGGACGTCGCCGACCACCGCCGCCGGGTCGCCCGCCGCCAGGACGTGGCCGGCGTCGAGCGCCACCACGGTGGTGGCCCGCTCGGCCTCGTCCAGGTAGGTGGTGGTCATCAGCACCGCGGCGCCGCCCTGGGCCGCGGCGGTGACGAGCCGCCACAGCTCGATGCGGCTGACGGGGTCGACGCCGGTGGAGGGCTCGTCGAGGAGCAGCAGGGCGGGGGAGTGCAGCATCGCCAGGCAGAACCCCAGCTTCTGCCGCATGCCGCCGGAGAGGTGGCGGCCCAGGCGGTCGCGCGCCCCGGTGAGCGCGGCGGCGTCGAGCAGCTCGGTGCCGCGGCGGGCGACGTCGTCGTCGGACATGCCGTAGGAGGTGCCGACGAACTCGACGTTCTGCGCCACGGTGAGGTTCGGCCAGACGCCGGACGTCGAGGGTTCGTAGCCGATCCGCTCGGCGGGCGGCACGTCGACCGTCCCGCCGTCGAGCGGGACACGCCGCAGCAGCGCGCGCAGCAGCGTGGTCTTGCCGGCACCGTCGCCCCCGACGACGGCGGTCACCTCGCCCGGCCGCAGGTCGAGGCTCACGCCGTCGAGCGCGGTGGTGGCGCCGAGGCGGACGACGACGTCGCGCGCGCCGGGCATCAGCGGGACTCCTGCCGGGCCGCGGCCGGGGCGATCTCGCGGCGCAGGCGCAGCACCGCGACGCCGAAGATCACCACGGCCATGACCGCCAGCACCGTCAGGGGCAGCCAGAGGTACTCCCACCCGGCGTCGCGCAGCATGACGCCCTGGGAGATCTTGGTGAACCAGGTCAGCGGCAGGAGGTAGCCGATCCAGCGCACCCCGGCGGCCATCGCCTCCAGCGGGAAGATCATGCCGGACAGCAGCACCTGCGGCAGCAGCGTCATGAGCGCGAGCTGGACCGCCTGCCCGGAGGTCTGGGAGACGGTCGAGATGAGCACGCCGATGCCGAGCACGGCGAAGAGGAAGAGCGCGGCCCCCAGCGTGAACGCGACGACGGAGCCGTTGAACGGCACGCCGAACACCACCATCCCGAGCACGGTGATGATCACCATGTCCAGGGACGCCAGCAGGAAGTACGGCGTGACCTTGCCCATGATCACCGCGGTGGGGGACAGGGGCATCACGGCGAGCTGTTCGAGAGTGCCCGCCTCGCGCTCCCGCACCAGCCCGATGCTGGTGATGATGGTGCCGATGAACGTCAGGATGAGGCCGATGATCGCCGGGACCATGACCCAGGAGGTCTCGAGGTCCGGGTTGTAGAGGATCTCGGAGTCGACGGCGTCGCCGAGCTGGGCGACGAGCACCTGCGCGGTCTGCGCGGCGAACAGGTTGGACCCGTCCACCAGCACGGTGGGCCGGCCGCCCTCGGCCTCGGAGGCGTCCCCCGTGAGGATCGCCATGTCGACCTCGTCGTCGGCGAGCAGGGTGCGGGCGTCGGCCTCGGTGGCGTCCGCGTCGACGGTGGTGAGGTCGAGCTTCTCGGACGCGTCCGGCTGCTGACCGATCATCTGCTCGGCGCGGTCGGCCTGCGAGCCCACGACGGCGACCTGGAGGGTGTCGACGGTGAAGTTCGCGGCGTAGCCGAAGACGATGAGCAGCAGCAGCGGCAGCGCCACCAGCATCGCCATCGTGCGCTTGTCCCGCCGCAGCTCACGGAACTCCTTGAGGATCATGGCTCGCACGGTGGCCTCCGGTGCCGGTGGATCGCGGACGACCTCATCGTCGTCTCATCAAGTGTTGATGTCAACAGGTGATCATGAAACGTGGCTCGCCGCGGTCGCTCAGGGCGGGTCGTCGGGAGTGGTCAGGTGCACCTGGACCGCGGGCGCGGTCCGGGCCACGACGGTGTCGAGGTCCAGGTCCGCCAGCAGCGGGACCTTGAGGAGATAGCGCGCGAACGCGGTGCCGGCCAGGTGCGACATGGCCAGGACGAACCCGGTGCGACGGCCGTCGAGGCGGTCGCCGACACGGCTGTCCGCGGTGATCCCGGTGACCAGCGCGCCGAGCCGCTCGGCCGACTGCTCGTGGCCGAGCGCCGAGCGGGTCAGGGCGTGCATCTGCCCGCTCGTCGCAGGGTCCTCCCAGAGGCCCAGGTAGGCGCGGCTGAGTCGTTCGCCCTGCTCTGCGAGCGGGCCGGACAGCGCGGCCGCCACGACGTCGGGTGCGCCGTCCGGGAAGGCCATCGTCGCGGCGAACAGCCCGTCCTTGTTCCCGAAGTAGTGCGCGATGAGCGCGATGTCGAACCCCGCCGCGGCGGCGATGGAGCGCAGCGTCGCCCCGCGGTAGCCGTGGGCGGCGAACTCCCGGCGTGCGGCGGCCAGGATCCGCTCCCGGTTGCTGCCGTCGCCGCCGCTCGGCCGGCCGGTCCGTGTGCCTGTGCTCGCCACGCACCCATCGTAGGTCAACGCCTGTTGAGGCGTCGGTCGCGCGATGTGGACGATCGTCCACATGATGCGTACGATCGTACGCATGACGACCGAGTACCTTCCCGACGACCCCCGCACGCAGCACGAGCGCATGCTCGCCGGCGACCTCTACGTCGCCGAGGGCGACCCGGAGATCGAGCGGGCCGTCCGCCGGGCCCAGCAGCTCACCGCCGCCTACGCGCGGGCCGTCGTCGACGATCCCCGGGAAGCCCGGTCGATCCTGGCCGAGCTCCTCGGCGAGCTCGGCGAGGGCGCCGAGGTGCGCGCGCCGCTGTACGTCGACCTGGGCTCCCGCCTGCGCCTGGGGCCCCGCACGTTCGTCAACTTCGGGCTCACCGCCCTGGACGTCGCCGAGATCACGATCGGCGCGGACTGCCTGCTCGGGCCGAACGTCCAGCTCCTCACCCCGACGCACCCGGTGGACCCGCAGCCGCGCCGCGACAAGCTCGAGGCCGCCCGGCCCATCACGCTGGGGGACAACGTCTGGCTCGGCGGCGGGGTCATCGTCTGCCCGGGCGTGACGATCGGCGACAACACCGTGGTCGGTGCGGGCTCCGTCGTGACCCGTGACCTGCCGGCGAACGTCGTGGCCGTCGGCAACCCCGCACGCGTGATCCGCGAGGACATCGACCGGT
The DNA here is from genome assembly GCF_044769875.1 of Isoptericola aurantiacus. Taxonomy (NCBI): domain Bacteria; kingdom Bacillati; phylum Actinomycetota; class Actinomycetes; order Micrococcales; family Promicromonosporaceae; genus Isoptericola; species Isoptericola aurantiacus. The sequence continues at coordinate 856,073 of NZ_JBJBAE010000001.1, read as the reverse complement.
GAACGCCACCCCCGCGGAGGCCGGCCGGCAGGCGGGCGCCGTCGCACCGCGCCCCCGCCGTCGTCGGCACGACCCGGAACGGCGCGACCGCATCGTCGAGGCGTGCCTCGACGTCCTGGCCGAGCACGGCGTCGCGGGGACCTCCCACCGGCGGGTCGCCGCCGCCGCCGACGTCCCCCTCGGTTCGACGACCTACCACTTCGCCGGCATGGACGACCTGCTGCACGCGGCCTTCGGCCGGTTCGCCGAGCGGGCCGCCGCCGCGTTCGAACGGCGCATGGCCGGGGCGCGGGACACCGCGGAGGCGCGGGACGCCGTCGTGCGGCTCATCACCCAGGACGTGTTCGCCACCCAGCGCGACCTCGTGCTGACCCACGAGCTCTACACGCTCGCGGCGCGCGAGCCCGCCTTCCGGACCCTGACGAACGCCTGGATGCGGCGCAGCCGCCGGGCGCTCGAACGCCACTTCGACCCCGCCACCGCGCGGGTGCTCGACGCGTACATCGAGGGCGCCACGATCCACCGCGCCCTGGACACGGTGCCGGCCGACGACGCCGACGTGCGCGTCGCCGTCGCGCGACTGACGGGGGGTGACGCGTGAGCGATCCCGTCCCCACCCCGTTCCCCGGGCCGGTCGAGCGCCGCGCCCGTGCCGCCGTCTCGGCCCTGTTCCTGACCAACGGCGCGCTGATGGCCAACCTGCTGCCGCGCTACCCGGAGATCAAGGACGCGCTCGAGCTCAGCAACACCACCTACGGGCTGTCCGTCATCGCGTTCCCCGCCGGGGCGATCGTCTCGGGGCTGGCGGCCGGCGCCGTCGTCCGGCGCATCGGATCGGCCCGGACGGCCGCGTACGGCACGCTGCTGACCAGCCTCGGCGTGCTCGTGGCGGGCGTGGCCCCGACCCTGTGGCTGTTCGTGCTCGCGCTGCTGTTCGGCGGGGCGATGGACGCGCTGACCGACGTCGGGCAGAACGCGCACGGGCTCCGGGTGCAGCGGCGCTACGGCCGGTCGATCTTCAACTCGCTGCACGCCCTGTGGTCCGTCGGCTGCGTCGTCGGCGGGGCGATGGCGGCCGCGGCGATCGCGCTGCAGGTCCCCCTGGGGGTGCACCTGGCCGTCTCGGGCGCGCTGTTCTCGGCGGTCGCCCTGGTGGCGCTGCGGTCCTGCCTGCCGGGCCTGGACGGTGCGGAGCGCGCGGTGGACGCCGACCCGGCGCACCCCGCCGAGCCGACCGGTGTGCGGTCCGCCGCCGTCCGCCGGCGCACGCTGTTCCTCCTCGTGGCGTTCGTCGTCGTCGCGATCTCCGGCGCGGTCGTGGAGGAGGCGACCAACTCGTGGGCCGCGGTCTACCTCGCCGACGCGCTCGACGCACCCGGCGCGGTGGCGGCCGCCGCGTTCGTGGCCTTCATGGCCGCGCAGTTCGTGGGCCGGGCCACCGGCGACCGGTTCGTCGACCGGTTCGGCCAGCGTGCCGTCGCGCGTGCCGGGGGAGCGCTGGTCGCCGTCGCGACCGGGCTGATGCTCGCCTTCCCGTCCGTCCCGGGCACCGTGGTGGGGTTCGCGGCCGCCGGGTTCGGGGTGGCCACCATCGTCCCGGCGGCGATGCACGCTGCCGACGAGCTGCCCGGGCTGCGCGCCGGGACGGGGCTGACGGTCGTCACCTGGCTCATGCGCCTCGGCTTCCTGGCCACGCCGCCCCTGGTCGGGCTCCTCTCCGACGCCACCGAGCTGCGGGTCGGCCTGCTCGTGCTCCCCGTCGCGGGGCTGGCGATCGTCGTCGCCGGCGTCACGCTGCAGGGCCGGCGCACGGCGTCGAGACCGACGCCGTGAGCCCGACGCCCGGCTCAGCGTCCGAAGAGCCGGCCGAAGAACCCGCCGCCGCTCGCGGGGGCGTCGTCGTGGCCGCCGCACCACTGGCCGGCGGGCACCGAGCGGCGCACGTCCTCGACGTGCTGGCCGCAGCCGCTCCAGGTGGTCTTGCCGCAGGTGCGGCAGGTGACGGGCTGGCACATGGTCGTTCTCCTTCGGTCGGGCGGGTCTCGATCGGTCGGGTCAGGGTCAGGGTCAGGCGAGGCTGAGGAAGAGCTTCTCGAGCTCGGCCGGCGTCAGGCCGTCCTCGGTCCTCTGGTCGGGGTCGGAGAGGCAGTCCTGCATCGCGGTGGCGACGACGGCGTAGCCCGCCTTGTCGAGCGCGCTGGAGACGGCGGAGAGCTGGGTGACGACGTCGCGGCACGGCTTGCCGGCCTCGACCGCCGTGATGAGGGCGTCGAGCTGGCCGCGGGCGCGCTTGAGCCGGTTGGCGATCTTGCGCTGCGCGGCGGGGTCGGGGGTGGCCATGGTGGGTCCTTCCGGGCGGAGGAGCGGTGGGTCAGGGGGTGAGCGCGGGCTCGTCGACCACGAGCAGGTCGTCGGCGGCCGGGCCGAGGGCCGCTCGCAGGGTGAGCATCCCTCCGGAGAGCGACGCGGAGTCGAACCCGGCCTGGGTCAGGACCCGGTGGGCGACGTGGGAGCGCACGCCGGAGCCGCACAACGCGCGGACGGGGCGTCCGGCGGCGGCCGCGCGGACCTCGTCGAGGCGGCCGCGGAGCTCGGTGTGCGGGACGTTGAGGGCACCGGGCACGTGGCCGGAGGCGAACTCGGAGCGGCTGCGCACGTCCAGCACGAGGGCGTCCTCGCGCACCGCGTCGAGCTCGTCCGCGTGCCAGATCCGCAGCGTGCCGTCGAGCACGTTGCTCGCCGCCATCCCGGCGAGGTTCACCGGGTCCTTGGCCGCGCCGTACGGCGGGGCGTACGCGAGGTCGAGGTCGACGAGGTCGCCCGCCGTCATGCCCGCGCGGAGCGCCGTCGCGAGGACGTCGATGCGCTTGTCGACCCCGGCGCGGCCGACGGCCTGGGCGCCGAGCAGCAGCCCGTCGTCGTGCCGGACGTGCACCACGAGGTGGACCTGCTCGGCCCCGGGGAACCATCCGACATGGTGGGCCGGGTGCAGGTGCAGGGTGTGGAAGCCGATGCCGGTGGCGGTGAGCGCGGCCCGGTTCGCCCCGGTGGTGGCGGCGGTCAGCCCGCCGACGCGGACGACGGCGGTGCCGAGCGCCGCGGGCAGCGGTCGCGCCGTCTCGGGACGCAGGATCGCGTCGGCCACCTGGCGGCCCGCGCGGTTCGCCGGCCCGGCCAGGGCGACCGGGCGCCGCGCCCCGGTGACGGCGTCGGTGCTGACGGTCGCGTCGCCGATCGCCCAGACGCCGGGCAGGTTGGTGCGGCCGTGGGCGTCGACGACGATCGCGCCGCGCTCGGTCTCGACGCCCGCGGCGGCGAACACCTCGGTGTCGGGGCGCACGCCGGCGGCCAGCACCACGAGGTCGGCCGCCACGCGGGTGCCGTCGGCCAGCACGACGACGTCGCTCGCCGACCCCGGTTCCACGGCGGTGGCGGCGACGCCGGAACGGACGGTCACGCCGAGGTCGGCGAGCTCGTCGTCCACGAGCGAGGCGAGCTCGGGTTCGAGGGGCGGCAGGACGTGGTCGGCGAGCTCGACGACGGTCACGTCGAGCCCCCGCTGGGCGAGCGCCTCGGCGGCCTCGAGCCCGATGAAGCCGGCGCCGAGCACGACGGCGCGGCGGGCGCCGCCGTCGACCTGCTCGCGCAGCGCGGTGGCGTCCGCGACGGTCCGCAGCGTGCGCACCCGCGGCGAGTCGAGGCCCGGGACCGGCGGGCGGACCGCCTGCGCACCGGGGGAGAGCACGAGCGCGTCGTAGCCCACGGTCTCGGTCCCGGCGTCGGTCCACACGGTCAGCGTCCGGGTCCCGGCGTCGAGGCCGACGACGTCGTGCCGGGTGCGCACGTCGAGATCGAGCGCGGCCCGCAGGGACTCCGGCGTCTGGACCAGCAGGTCGTCCGCGTCGGGGATCTCCCCACCGACGTGGTAAGGCAGCCCGCAGCCCGCGAACGACACGTGCTCGCCGCGGTCCAGGACCACGATCTCGGCGCTCTCGTCCAGGCGCCGGGCCCGGGCGGCGGCACTCATGCCGCCGCCGACTCCACCCACGATGACGATTCTCATGAGAGCGACCATATACCCCGGGGGGTATTAGTTTCCAGTCGCGACGGTGTCGACGCGCTGACCTGCGACATCCTCGCTAGCGTGGGACGCGGCGCCGCCCGGGTGCCCGACGGCGAGCGAGAGGTGGCCGCACCGATGAGAGTCGCACCGCGAGCGTGGATCGGGTTCACCGTCTTCGTCGCCTACACCCTGGTGGTCGTGGTCCTCACCCAGGTCGGCGGCGTCGACTACGACGAGCTCCAGGACTCCGTGCCGAACGCGCTGGGGGGCATCGTCCTGCCGATCGGCACCGCGGCGGTCCTGCTCGCGATCACGACGACGGCGCTGGGGTGGTGGCGGCCGGCGCTGCGCGAGCGCGTGCCGGTCGGTCCCTGGTGGCTGTGGGTGGTCCCGGTGCTCGTCCTCGCCAGCGGCGTCGTGTCCGTGGCCGAGTCGGACCTGGGGTCCGTCGACGGTTCGCTGCTGGTGATGCTGCTCGTGTCCACGGCCGTGGTCGGGTTCGCCGAGGAGCTGCTGGTCCGTGGCGTGGTGCTCACCGCGCTGCGCAGCGCCTGGCGTGAGCTCGTGGTCTGGTTCACGACCTGTCTGCTCTTCGGGCTGCTCCACGCGATCAACGCGCTCTCCGGCCAGGAGGTCGGAGCCACCGCGGGGCAGATGGTGGCCGCCTTCGTGGGTGGCTCGGCGTTCTACGTCGTCCGGCGCGTCACGGGTGCGCTCGTGTGGGCCATGGCCGCCCACTGCCTGTGGGACTTCGGCCAGCTCGTGGTGCTCTCGAGCGGGTCGGACGCCGCGGTGGGTACCGCGCTCGGCGACCTCGGGCTGCTCCTGGCGGTGCCCGCGGTGGTCTACGTCCTGGTGCGGGACCACCGTGCCGGCGGCCGGGTGCCTTCTGCGACGACGTCCGACGTCGCGGCCTGAGCACGCCGACGCGCGGACACCTCAGGCCGCGCCACCGGTGCGCACCACCATCTTGCCGATGTTGCCGCCCCGCATCATCTCCAGGAACGCCTGCGGGGCGTTCTCGATCCCGTCCACGACAGTCTCGTCGTAGGCGATCCTGCCCTCGGCGAACCAGCCGCTCATCAGCTCGGCGAACCGCGGGGCGTGGTCCATGTAGCTCGGCAGCGTGAAGCCCTGGAGGGTCAGGCTGCGCGTGACGACGTTGGCCAGGTTGTCCGGCCCGGGGGTGCGCTCGGTGTCGTTGTACTGCGAGATGGCGCCGCACAGCGCGATGCGGCCACCGGTGTTCATGCGGTCGAGGGCGGCCTCGAGGTGGTCGCCACCGACGTTGTCGAAGAACACGTCGACGCCGTCGGGCGTGATCTCGCGCAGCTGGCGGCGCACGGGGGCGTCCTTGTAGTTGAACGCGGCGTCGTAGCCGTACTTGCCGGTGAGCAGCTCGACCTTCTCGGCCGACCCCGCCGAGCCGACGACGCGCCCCGCGCCCAGGAGCCGTGCGATCTGGCCGACGGCGGTGCCCACGGCGCCCGCCGCGCCCGAGACGAACACCGTGTCGCCCTCGCGCAGGTCGGCGATCGCCGTCAGGCCCACGTAGGCGGTCAGGCCGGTCAGGCCGAAGATGCTCAGGTGCAGCGACAGCGGCGCGCCGGGGATCTCGGGCACCACCTGGAACGCCCTCGCGTCCTCCTGGGTGACGTCACGCCAGCCGTACTGGTGCTGGACCACGGCGCCGACCGGGACGTCGTCGGACGCGGACTCGACGACGCGACCGACGGCGCCGCCCGTCATGGTCTCCCCGACGGCGAACGGCGGGACGTAGCTCTTGACGTCGTTCATCCGGCCGCGCATGTACGGGTCGACGGAGACGAACTCGTTGACCACGCGCACCTGGCCCGGTTCCAGGTCGCCGTAGGTGACCTGGACGGTGCGGAAGGTCTCGGCGGTGGGCCAGCCGGTGGGGCGCTCGGCGAGCTGGACCTGGGTGGAGACGGCGTCGGACATGGTGGTTCCTCCCGAGGGGTGATGGGGGACGTCGGTCGATCGGTTCAGGGGATCAGCGTCGCGGTGACGGCGGCGACGGCGAGCAGCGGCAGGGTTCCCTGCACGACGGCGGCGCGGCGCTTGTCCGGCGACGAGACGAGCAGCACGAGGGCCGCGGCCAGCATCGCGCCGGTGCCCGCGAGGACCAGCGCGGCGCCGGCGAGGCCCGGCCGGGGGCTGTCGGGACTCGTCGTCAGGAGCGTCAGGACGATGCCGACGGCGGTGATGATCGCGAGGAAGAGGTTGTAGAACCCCTGGTTGAACGCGAGCTCCCTCGTCGCGGCCGCTTCCTCCGCCGTCGTGCCGAACACGGCGCGGGCGCGGGTGGTCCACGCATACGACTCCAGCCAGAAGATGTAGACGTGCAGCAGGGCTGCGAGCCCGGCCAGGACCAGTCCGGCGACGATCAACCCGTGCTCCCCTCTCGACGGCGTGCCTTTCTGCAACGCTCGGTCCACAATCTATAGTGGAACGACCGTTGCAACAACCGGGGGGCGCGAGATGGGCAGGGCACAGACCTTCGAGACCGACCGTGTGGTGCGGGCGGCCCTCGGCGTGTTCTGGCGCTCCGGGTACGAAGGCGCCTCGGTCCCGGCGCTGGAGGCGGCGACCGGCCTGAACCGGTCGAGTATCTACCACGCCTTCGGTTCCAAGCGCGGCCTGTTCGACGCCGCCGTGGGCGCCTACCTCGACGGCGTCGTCCGGCCGCGTCTCGCGCCCCTGCGTGCCGACCCGGTCGCGCCCGACGCGATCGTGGACTACGTCACCGGGCTCCGGGACGCCCTCGGCCGCGCCGGTGAGATCCAGGCCGAGGCCGGCTGTCTGCTCGTCAACGCCTCCGGGGCACCCATCGCGCGCGACGCCGCGGTCCGGCGAGTCGTCGTGGACTACCGGGCGGAGCTGCGGGCTGCGCTCGGGCGCGGAGCCGCCGCCCGGTTCCCCGATCGCCCCGCGACGGAGCACGACCGGCTCGCCGAGGTGTGCACAGCGCTGGTGGTCAGCGCGTTCGCCACCGTCCGGGTCGACCCGGACGGTGCCCTGGCCGCGTTGGACGCCGCACTCGACCTGCTCGAGTCTTGAGCGCTCGCTGTGTGCGGTTCCGCGGCGCAGACGTCGACGCGGGCGCGGGTCGGCCGGTCAGAAGGGTGGGACCGCGGCGAGCGGCAGGGACTCCTCCAGGCGCGCGTCGAGCATGCGCACGGTGGCGTCGACGGTCGCGAGGGTCGAGGCGTCGTGCGACACCAGCAGCGTCGCCGCCGCCATCTCGCTGGCCAGTCCCGTGATCAGCTCGACCACCTTCATACCGCGCTCGTGGTCGAGCGCGGAGGTCGGCTCGTCGACGAGCAGCACCTCGGGCCGCCCGGCGAGGGCGCGTGCGATCGCGACGCGCTGCCGCTGGCCGCCGGACAGCTGCGCGGGCCGCTTGTGCGCGTGGTCGGCCACGCCGACGGCGTCGAGCAGCTCCATGCCGCGCGCGCGCACGCCGGCCGGGCGCTCCCCGCGCAGGTGGGCATGCAGCTCGAGCTGCTCCAGCGCCGTCAACGACCCGAGCAGCTGCGGCGACTGGAACACCATGCCGATGCGCTCGAGCCGTACGCGCGTCGAGTCGGCCACCGAGGTGTCGGGCGTGAACACGACGTCAGCACCGATGGTGACCGTGCCGCGGCTGGGCCGGGTCAGTCCGGCTGCGACGGCCAGGAGGCTGGACTTGCCGGCCCCTGACGGGCCCAGCAGGGCGGTGGTCGTCCCGGCAGGGACGGTGAGGTCGACGTCGTCGACCGCGGTGAGGGTGCTGTCCCCGTCGGGGTAGATGAGGGTGATGTGCTCCAGATGCAGGTCCACGGTGTCTCCTTCGCGGGCGATCAGGTTGTCGGGGAGGTCGGGAGGTCAGCGGGCGGCGAGGGCCGCGTGCGGGTCGATCCGGGTGATGCGCGCGACCGAGACGCCGGCGCCGATGAGGCCGAGGAGGACCAGGCCCGCGGCGGGCACGAGGGTCGTCTCGGTGGTGACGACGACGGGGACCGCGTTCGGCAGCAGGGCCGCGGCGGCCACAGACAGCCCGGTGCCGACCGCGACGCCACCGACCAGCAGCACCGCGGCCTGTCCGAGGGCGTCGCGCAGCAGGTACCCGGTGGAACCACCGAGGGCCTTCAGCACGGCGATGTCACCGGAGCGGCTGATGGTCCAGACGGTGAAGAACGCGCCCACCACGAGGGCGGAGATGACCAGGAGGAACGCCTGCATCGTGGTCAGCGACGTGTTCTCGCCGGCGAAGGACGACACGGCCGAGCGGGCGTCCGAGGTGGTGACGGTCGTGGTGCCGAGCGCGTCGTCCGCCGCGGCGAGGTCGACGTCGTCGGTCGTGGTGAGGGCGACGACGGTCGCCACAGGGTCGGCATCGCTGCCGGCGGTCGCGGAGCCGCGGGCGCCGATGTCCTGCCAGTCGTCGAGCGAGGTCCACACGACGGGGGTGTGGGAGAACGACTGGTCGGCCACCACGATCTCGGCGACGGTGAGGGCGGTCCCGCCGAGCGTCACGGTGTCACCGGTCCGCGCGTCGAGGGCGTGGGCGGCTCCCGGGGTGAGCACGACGGTGTCCGGCTCGACGTCCCCGGCCTCGCCGCCGTCACCCTCGCCGTCGGAACCGGGCACCAGGTTCGTGCCCTCCTCGACGCCGAGCGCGGTCACGGACGCCGTGGTGCCGTTCGTCTCGGCACGAGTGGTCGCCACGCCCAGCGGTGCGGCGGACTCGACGCCCTCGATGTCGGCCCATGCGCCCCACTGGTCGGCATCGACGCGCGAGGCGGTGAACTCGGGGGCGTCGTCCTCGGCGGGCATGGCGAACGCGATGTGGTCTGCGGGCAGGTCGGTGACGGCCGACGTCGACTCTCGGGCCAGGCCTGCGGTGAGGGACGCGAGGAACGTGACGAGGAAGGTGATGAGCACGATCACCACGGACATCAGGACGAAGCGGCCTCGGGCATGCTGCAGATCGCGCAGGGCGACGAACACGGGGAACCTCCACACACGTTTGCTGGGACTGCTTCCAGCCTCCGTGTCGGCAGGCGTGCGGTCATCGCGATCCGGGGTGATCCTTCGGAGCCGAAGGTGTGGTCCGCCGATCAACCTTTCGGACGATGCGCCGTCGCCTGGCCTGGCTACCGTGGACGGGTGATCCGTCACCCCCTGCCGTCGGCGACCCGCGGCGTCATCCAGGGACTGGATGTCCTGTTCGCGGCCCTCGTCGTGGTCGCCGTGGTGCAAGCGCCCTCGGGCGTCGGCTGGCCTGTGCTGCTCGTCGCGGCAGCGTTCGCCGGGCTCTACGTCTGGGGTCGTCTGGTCGTGCGGGTGCACGAACGGTCCGTGGACACCCCGCGGGGACGCTGGTGGCCCGACGTCGCGTGGATCGCCGCACTTCTGGTCCCCTGGGCCGCGCTGCTGTGGCTGTCCCCGGCGGCGCTCTGGCTCGCGTTCCCCCTCATGCTGCTGCAGATGCACGCTCTCGGCCCCCACCGCGGCGTCATCGCGGTCGTTCTCACCACGGTGCTCGCCGTCGCCGACGGCCTGCTGGTACAGGCCGGCGCCGGCGACCCCTGGACCGGGTTCGTGCTCGGGCCGGTACTCGGAGCGGCCGTCGCCGTGGGCGTGGTCAGCGGCATCGAGGCGTTCGTCCGCGAGTCCCAGTCGCGCCAGCGCACCGTCGACGAGCTGACCCAGGTGCGCCAGCACCTCGCCCAGGCCGAGCGGGAGCGGGCCGTCACCGACGAGCGTGCCCGCCTCGCGCGAGACATCCACGACACCCTGGCGCAGTCCCTGTCCGCGATCGAGCTGCTGCTCCGCGCGGCGGACGACGCCCTCGGCACCGACGACGACAAGGCACAGACGCTGATCGAACAGGCACGCGCCGCGGCGCGCGACAGCCTCGCCGAGGCGCGGCGCGTCGTCGAGGACCTCACCCCCGGTGACCTCGAACGCACCACCCTCGTCGCGGCGCTGCGCCGGGTCGCCGAGCGCGCCGCTACCACCGACGACGACGCCGACGGCGGACGGCGGAGACCGTTGGCGGTCTCGGTCCGGACGGCCGGCACGCCCCGCCCCCTGCCGGTTCCGCTGGAGACCGCGCTGCTGCGCATCGCCCAGTCCGCACTCGCCAACGTCACCGAGCACGCGGGCGCTACCCATGCCCAGATGACGCTGACCTATGACGACGACACCGTCACCCTCGACGTCGTCGACGACGGCGCGGGGTTCGACGCCGCACGCCTGGACGACGACCGAGCCCGCGGACGAGGCTTCGGCATCCCCGCCATCCGCTCGCGCGTCCGCGAGCTCGGTGGTTCCCTCGCACTGGAGACCAGCCCCGGCAGCGGGACCGCCGTCGCTGTCACCCTGCCCACCCGAGGAGCGGAGGGCGCCCGATGATCGACGTCGTCCTCGCCGACGACCACCCGGTGGTCCGCGCCGGGCTGCGCGCCGTCGTCGACAGCCAGCCGGACATGCAGGTCGTCCACGAGACCTCGACCGCCGAAGACCTGCTCGCCTGGCTCGACGACGGCGGCCAGGCCGACGTCATCCTCCTCGACCTGCGCTTCGGCGACGCCCGGATGGGCGGTGCTACGGCCACCGGAGCCATCGTGCGCCGGCGCCGCTCGCCGGTGCTCGTCGTCACCACCTACGGCACCGACGCCGACATCCTCGCCGCCATCGAGGCCGGCGCCACCGGCTACCTCCTCAAGGACGCACCCACCGAAGAGCTCGCCCGCGCCATCCGGTCGGCCGCCGCAGGAGAGGTCGCGCTCGGACCGGACGTACAGCGCCGACTCCTCGGCCGGATGCGCAGCCCGAGCGAGAACCTCAGCTCACGCGAGCTCGAGGTCCTGCGCCTGGTCGCGGCAGGACGCTCCAACGACGCCATCGCGCGCGAGCTCTTCGTCTCCGTCGCCACCATCAAGTCGCACCTGGCCCACATCAACACAAAGCTCGGCACCCAGTCACGCACCGCAGCCGCTGCCGCCGCACGCGACCGCGGCATGCTCTGACCTCGAAGCAACCTGAAGCCTGGATCTGCCCGAATTCGGGCAGATTATGGACACTCGGAAGTGAAAGGTCCATGATGAACCGGTGATCGACGCCGAGCTGGTCGCCCGCCTGGCCGCCACCACGGGACTGAGCACGTCCGAGGCCGCGCGCGTGGCCGAGGACGTCGTCGCCTGGTACGCCGAACCCGTCGAGGACTACGTGCGCCGTCGGCACGCCACGCTGCAGGCCTCCGGGCACCGCAACGCCGAGATCTACGCCGCCGTCGCCGCCGAGCTGCGCGAGCGTGTCGTCGCAGCTCCGGCGCTCACCGAGCGTCAGGTCCGCCGCGTCGTCTACGGCTGACCCCACCGTCCCTACCCATCCCCAGGAGCATCTCCCATGTGCGGAATCGTCGGCTACGTCGGCCCCCAGCAGGCCGCCCCCGTCCTCGTCGAGGGCCTGACCCGGCTGGAGTACCGCGGCTACGACTCGGCCGGTGTCGCCGTGCTCAACCCGCGGTCGACGGCGCACCCCTCGCGCGTCGTCCGCTCCCAGGGCCGGGTCCGCGACCTCGAGGCCGCCCTGCCCGCACGCCTGACCGGCACCACCGGCATCGGCCACACCCGGTGGGCCACCCACGGCGAGCCGAGCGAGCGCAACGCGCACCCCCACACGTCGGCCGACGGCCGGGTGCACGTGGTGCACAACGGGATCATCGACAACTTCGCCGCCCTGCGCGGCCGCCTCGCCGACGACGGCGTCACGCTGACCTCGGACACCGACACGGAGGTCGTCGCGCACCTCGTCGCCCGCGAGCTCGCCGCGGGGGCGAGCCTCGAGGACGCGGTGCGTGCCGCCGTCGGGCAGGTGGTGGGCACCTACGCCCTCGCCGTGCTCGACGTCGAGGCGCCCGACCGGGTCGTGGTGGCCCGCAACGGCTCCCCGCTGCTGCTGGGCGTGGGCGACGGCGAGATGTTCGTCGCGTCCGACCCCGCCGCCATCGTGCGGCACACCAGCCAGGTCGTGCTGCTCGACGACGGCGACTTCGCCACCGTCACCGCCGACGGCTTCCACAGCTTCACCGCCGGCGAGGACCGGACCGCCCGGGCCGCCGTCACCATCGACCTCACCGTCGAGGAGCTCGAGCTCGACGGGCACGAGCACTTCATGCACAAGGAGATCCACGAGCAGCCCGAGTCCGTCGAGCGCATGCTCACCGGCCGCCTCGACGACCGGTTCGGCACCGCCAAGCTCGCCGGACTCAACCTCGAGCCGCGCGACCTGCGACGGTTCGAGCGCGTCAAGGTCCTCGGCTGCGGGTCCGCCTACTACGTCGGCCAGCTCGGGGCCGCCATGATCGAGGACCTGGCCCGCATCCCCGCCGACGCCGAACCCGCCAGCGAGTTCCGCTACCGCAACCCCATCATCGAGCCGAGCACCCTGTACATCGTGGTCAGCCAGTCGGGCGAGACGGCCGATACCCTGTTCGCCGTCCGCGAGGTCCGGCGCAAGGGCGGCACCGTCGTCGGGCTGGTCAACGCCGTCGGCTCGTCCATCGCCCGCGAGGTCGACGGCGGGATCTACCTGCACGCCGGCCCGGAGGTCGCCGTCGCCTCCACCAAGGCGCTGACGCACATGTCCGTCGGCTTCGCGCTGCTCGCCCTGGCGCTCGGGCGGGTGCACGACCTCTCGTACGCCGACGGCCGGCGCATCATCGCCGGTCTGCGCGCGATCCCGGGGCAGATCGCCGAGATCCTCGCCGGCGAGGAGGCACTCGTCGCCGCGGCGCAGGAGCTCGCGACGGCCCGCAGCCTGTTCTTCGTCGGGCGGGTGCGCGGCTACCCGGTGGCCCGCGAGGGGGCGCAGAAGTTCAAGGAGATCACCTACCGGCACGCGGAGGCCTACCCGACGAGCGAGCTGAAGCACGGGCCGCTCGCCCTCATCAGCCCGGAGCTGCCCTCGGTGGCGATCATCCCGGACGACGACCTGGTGGAGCGCAACATCACCGCCGCGCAGGAGATCCGTGCCCGCGGCGGCGCCGTCGTCGCGATCACGCACCCGGGGGTCGAGCTGGGCGACGCCGCGACGTCGCGCCTCGAGGTGCCGCGCAACGAGGTCGAGCTGGACCCGATCCTGCTCACCGTCCCCACCCAGCTCCTCGGCTACCACGCCGCCGTCGCGCTGGGCGAGGACGTCGACCGGCCGCGGAACCTGGCCAAGTCGGTCACGGTCGAGTGAGCACGACCTCGACCGGCGGCGACGGGGTGGTCGACCCGGTCGTCACCGTCCGGCCACGCCGCCACGACGACCTCCCGGCCCTCGCCGAGGCGCTCGGCGCGCAGCAGCCGATCTCGGGCTACCCCCACCAGTGGCCGCTGCCGTACGCCGTCGAGGAGTTCGTGGTGCGCGACGGCGAACGCGCGGCGTGGGTCGCCGAGGTCGAGGGCGTCGTGGTCGGGCACGTCAGCGTCACCGACGTGGCGGACGACCGGCACGGGGCGATCTGGTCGGCCGGTGCCGGCCGGCCGGTCGGCGAGCTCGGCTGCGTCTCGGTGTTCTTCCTGGCTCCGGCGGCCCAGGGGCGCGGCGTCGGGAGGCGGCTGCTGGACGCGGCGGTCGCGCACCTGCGTGCCGAGGGGCGCACACCCGTGCTCGACGTCAACGACCGCGACGGCGTCGCGGCCCGCGTCTACCGTCACCTCGGGTGGGAGGTGGTCGGGGAGGCGCGGTTCGACTGGCAGCGTGCGGACGCGCCACCCGCCCTGCTGCTCGTCCTGCCGCCCGAGGTGCCGGCCCGCTGACCCCGCACCCGCCCTGTATCACCGGGGCGACCCCGCGATCTCTAGAGAGGGAAGGGCAGGAGGCCGGGGCGGAAGGCCCCGGTCGTTGCGCGACGACCGCGACGCGGCCGCCGGGAGACCGGGTGCGTCATGAGACGGACGACGGCGATCCTCGCCGGGGTGCTGCTCGCCGCCACCGCGGCCTGTTCGGGGGGCGGGACCACCGCCGCCGACGACGTGTCGGCCGAGCCCACGCCGTCGGCCTCCCGCAGCGGTGAGGTCCCGGTGGATCCGGACGCGGGCGGCGAGCCCGAGGCCGAGGGCGACGAGGAACCGGCGCAGCCACCGAAGGACGCGGGGCCGGAGGTCACGATCGTCGGGCTGCCCGCGGGCGGGGCCACCAGCGACCTCGTCGGGGACGGGTGGTGCGGCGCGGTGAGCAACAACGCGACGCCGCCGGCCGGCGTCTGGCTGGTCGTCACCGAGATCCGCACGATCCCTGCGGGCCTCGACACCGGCGTGGCCTGCCCGCAGCAGCCGGCCTGCCTCGGCACGACGCTGGACGATGCCCACACGACCTGCGTCGTCGGCCTCGTCCCGCCTGACCCGACGGCGGAGTCCGTCGGCGTGGACCTCGTCGTGCGGGTCGGGTGCACGGTGGCGCAGGACTGCGTCGACTACCGCGACTCCGTGTCGCCGGAGACCTGGGCGATGCCGAACCCCGACCCGGACGCGGCGTCGTCCACCGACGACGCACCGGGCGACGCCACCAGCGGGTCCACCGACGATCCGGGCGAGAGCACCGACGGCGACGACGAGTCGGGTGACGGCAGCGGCGGTTCCGACGACGGCGGCACGGTGGGCGAGACGGACGACGGGACGGACGGCGGGTCGCCGGACACGGGTGACGACGGCGGGACCTCCGGCTCCGGCGCGGACGACGGCTCCGGCGCGGAGGACGCGCCGTGACCGACGCCGCATCCGCCCCCGGCGGCACGCTGGGCCGGGTCTGGTCGGTCGTCGGCTCGGTGGTGGCACCCGCCACCCTGGTCACGGCGATCCTGTTCTACTTCGGCTACGTCTCCTCGCGGTCGCAGTTCCTCTACTTCGGGGTCGACGTGGACGTGCTCGGGTACAGCACCCAGGAGTTCGTCATGCGCAGCCCGCAGCCCCTGCTGGTCCCGATGCTCCTGGTCCTGGTCGTCGGTGCGGCCCTGGTGCTGCTGGACGCCGCCCTGCGGCGACGGCTCGCCGGATCGGCCGGCGCGACGACCCGGCGGTGGGTGCGCGGCCTGGTCGCGGTCGGCGCGACGGCGCTCGCCGGCGGCGTCGTGCTGGTGCTCGCCACCCCGATGCTCGGCGACTGGGCGGAGCTCGTCACGCCCGCGGTGCTGGGTGCGGGCGCAGCGCTGCTGGCCTACGGGCTGTCGTGGGTACGGCGGCACCCACGGACGGCGCCCCAGGACGCGGGCGGACCGGAGGACTCCGGGGACACGACGGAAGAACAAGGGGCCGATCGCTCCTCGCTGCGACCCGATCCGGGACGGGCCGCCGTCGTCCTGCTCGTCCTGACCGTCGTGGCCGCGATGTTCTGGGCGACGGCGACCGTCGCCGCGTGGTCGGGGACCGCGCGTGCCAAGGTGCTCGCCCGCGACCTGACGGACCTGCCCGCCGTCGTCGTGGACACCCGCGAGCGCCTCGCCCCGGGGGACGACACGGTGGTGGAGACGGCGCTGCCCGACGGTGAGCCGGGCGAGCTGCGCTACCGGTACCGCGGGCTGCGGCTGCTGGCGGAGGGGGACGGCGCGCTGTTCCTGGTCCCGGAGCGGTGGACGGAGCACGGGTCGACCTTCCTGGTGCCGCTCGACGACGTGCGCGTGAAGTTCCGGTTCGTCAACGACCCGCCCTCGGGCTCACCGTCGACCTGAGCGCGGGTGCGCGGACGGACCTGGCCTGTCCGCCAGGATCGGTGTCGGTCGTCCGGGGCAGGATGTCGCGCATGACGTCTCCGGGGAACGAGCTCGAGCCGGCTGGGTACGCCGAGCTGTTGGCTGATCTGAAGGCGCGGGTGCGCGCGACGCGGTTTCGGGCGGCTCGGGCGGCGAACACCGAGGTCCTGCGCCTGTACTGGTCGGTGGGGTGCGACATCCTGGAGCGGCAGCAATCTGCGGGCTGGGGGAGCAAGGTCGTCACGTCGTTGGCGGCGGACCTGCAGCGTGAGTTCCCTGACCAGCGTGGCTGGTCACGGTCGAACCTGCTGTACATGCGGCGGGCCGCGGAGACCTGGCCCACCGAGGAGGAGTTCGTCCAACAACCCGTTGGACGTTTGCCGTGGGGGCACGTGACGGTGCTGCTCGACCGCCTCAAGAGCCGTGAGGAGCGCGACTGGTACGCCGCACGGGCCGTGGAGGACGGTTGGTCACGCGCGGTGCTGGAGCACCAGATCAAGGCGGATCTTCGCGGCGCCGTCGGAGCGGCGCCGACGAACTTCACCGCTGCCCTGGAGGCCCCGGACTCCGAGCTGGCGCAGCAGCTGGTCAAGGACCCCTATGTCTTCGGGCACCTGGCGATGGTCGAGCTCGTGGCCGAACGGGACGTCGAGCAGGCGCTGATGGACCGGCTGCAGGAGACGATGCTCGAGCTGGGGCGCGGCATGGCGTTCGTCGGCCGGCAGGTGCGCCTGAGCGTGCCGGACGACGCCAGCGACCGCGTCGACGAGTTCTTCGTCGACCTGCTGTTCTTCCACGTCGAGCAGCTGCGCTACGTCGTGGTCGAGCTCAAGATCGGACCCTTCGAACCCGCCCACATCGGCCAGCTGGGCACCTACGTCGCGATCGTCGACGACCAGTTCCGTCGCCCCGAGATCCACGCGCCCACGATCGGGATCCTGCTGTGCACCGGAAAGTCCGGTCCGACGGTGCGGTACGCGCTGGCCAGCACCAGCGCGCCCGTCGCCGTCGCGGACTACCAAGGACTGCCGGCAGACGCCCGCGGCGTACTGCCCAGCGCGGCAGAGCTCGCGGCCGTCATCGAGGACGAGTTCGACCACCGATCCTGAGCAATGCCGCCCGGCGGCACGGGTCACGGCGCCGTTGCTGGGGTCCGTCCTCGAGGCGGCCGGTGCGGGCTTCCGTCGAGCAGAGCGGGACATTTGCTTGACAGTGAGCAGAAGTGGCGTAGCGTGCGGTGCATGGTCTCTGACGATGACGTCAACCGCCCCTCACCGCGCACCGGACTGTGGTTCGTGGGAGCCCGCGGATCGGTCGCCACCACCGCCACCGTGGGCGCCCTGCACCTGGCCCGCGGCGGCTCCGCGACGACGGGGCTCGTGAGCGAGCTCCCCGAGGTCGCCCGGGCGAGCCTCGTCCCCCTGAGCAGCCTCGTCGTCGGCGGGCACGACGTCGCCGGCAGCATGACGGACCGGGCGCACGAGCTGGCCGCCTCCGGAGTGATCCCCGCCGCTGCGGTCGACGCCGTCGTCGACGGCCTCGCCGCCGCCGACGCGCGGGTCCGCCCCGGCACCGACGGCCACGGCGACCGGGCCACCGTCGACCGTCTCGAGCAGGACCTGCGCGAGTTCCGCACCGCGCACGATCTCGACCGGGTCGTCGTCGTCGACGTCTCCAGCACCGAGCCGCCGGCCCCCGAGGCGGACCTCGTGGGATCCCTCGCCGAGCTCGACCAGCTCCTCGACGCCGGCACCGCACCCCTGCCGCCGTCCTCGCTCTACGCCTACGCCGCGTTCCGCGCCGGCTGCCCGTTCGTCGAGTTCACCCCGTCCACCGGACCGCGGACCCCCGCGCTCGAGGAGCTCGCCAAGACCCAGCACCTGCCCTGGGCCGGGCGCGACGGCAAGACCGGCGAGACCCTGCTCAAGACCACCCTGGCCCCCATGTTCGCCACGCGGGCGCTCGCGGTGCGCTCCTGGTCGGCCTTCAACATCCTCGGGGGCGGCGACGGGCGCACCCTCGCCGACCCCGCCGCGGCCGCGAGCAAGACGGCGACCAAGGCCATGGCCGTCGAGGCGATCCTCGGCTACCCCGTCGACGGCCCGGTCCGCATCGACCACGTGGCGGACATGGGCGACTGGAAGACGGCCTGGGACCACGTCTCCTTCGAGGGCTTCCTCGGCACCCGGATGCGGATGCAGGTCACCTGGGAGGGCTGCGACTCGGCGCTGGCCGCGCCGCTGGTGCTCGACCTCGCCCGGCTGACCGCCCGCGCGCACGAGGTCGGGGCCTCGGGCCCGCTGGCCCCCCTCGGGTTCTTCTTCAAGGAGCCGCTGGGCGGCACCGTCCACGCCCTGGCCGACCAGTGGCAGGCTCTCGTCCGGTGGTGCGGGATCCTCGCCGAAGGACCCGAGCCCGCCGCGCCGGTCCGTCCCGACCTCGCTCCATGAGGGCGGCCGACGTCGTCGAGCTCGTCCGGCTCCCCGCCGCGCTGACCGTGCCGGGCGACTCGCTCGCCGGTGCCGCGGCGGCGGGCTGGCCCTGCGGCGCGCGCACGGCGGCCCTCCCGTTCGCCTCGGCCGCGTTCTACTGGGCGGGGATGGCCCTCAACGACTGGGCCGACCGCGACCTGGACGCCGTCGAGCGTCCCGAGCGCCCGATCCCGTCGGGCCGCGTCACGCCGTCGGAGGCGCTCGCCGTCGCCGCCGGCCTGACCGGCGCCGGGCTGGCCTGCGCCGCCGTCGCGGGGCGCCGCCCCCTCGCCGTGGCCGCCGCGCTGGCGGCCGCCGTCTGGACGTACGACGTCGTCGCGAAGCCCACGCTTGCGGGCCCAGTCGTGATGGCTTCGACGCGGGTCCTCGACGTGCTGCTCGGCGCGGCCGGGGACCGTGCCGCCGTCGGTCCCGCCGCCCTCGTCGGCGTGCACACGCTCGCGGTCACCGTCCTCAGCCGGGGCGAGGTGCACGGCGCTACGTCGACGCAGGCCTGGACCGCCGTCGCCGCGACGGTCGGCGTCGCGGCGGGCGCGGTGGCCACGGGGCGCAGGCGTCCCCGCGACGTCGTCCTCGCCGCCGGGCTCGCCGTCGCCTAC
The DNA here is from genome assembly GCF_044769875.1 of Isoptericola aurantiacus. Classification (NCBI taxonomy): domain Bacteria; kingdom Bacillati; phylum Actinomycetota; class Actinomycetes; order Micrococcales; family Promicromonosporaceae; genus Isoptericola; species Isoptericola aurantiacus. Next base: position 837,170 of record NZ_JBJBAE010000001.1, on the reverse strand, counting down.
GCCGCCGCCGTCCTGCCCGCGCAGCTCGACGCCGCCCGGCGGCCCGACGCCGGACGTGTGCGCCGCGCCACGGGTGTCGGGATCCGCGGGATGGTGCCGCTCCAGGCGGCGCTCGCCGCCGGACGGGGCGCCGCGGGCGTCGCGGCCGGACTGCTGGCCGCGGTGCCGATCGCCCGCGCCGGCATGCGGCGGGTGAGTGCTACGTGATCACGCTCGCCTACGGCACCAACGGGTTCGCCGACCACCGGCTCGCGGACTGCCTCGCCCTGCTGGCCGATCTCGGGTACGGGGGCGTGGCCCTCACGCTCGACCACATGCACCTGGACCCGGCCGCACCCGACCTGGCCCGCCGCACCGCTCACGTCGCGCGGCTGCTCGACCGGCACGGTCTCGACGTCGTGGTCGAGACCGGGGCCCGTTACGTGCTGGACCCGCGGCGCAAGCACGAACCGACCCTGGTGTCCGACGCCGGACGGGAGCGGCGCGTCGACCTGCTGCGCACGGCCGTGCGCGTCGCGCAAGACCTGGGCTCCGACGTGGTGCACCTCTGGTCGGGCGTCCTGCCGCCCGGCACGGCGCCGGGGACCGGCCACGAGCGGCTGCGGGCCGGTCTGGAGGAGGTCCTGACCCTCGCGGACGCGGCCGGCGTCGTGCTGGCGTTCGAGCCCGAGCCCGGCATGCTCGTCGAGCGGGTGGACGACGTGCTGCGGCTGCGCGGCGACCTCGGCGACCCCGCGGCCCTGCGCCTCACGCTCGACGTCGGCCACCTGACGTGCGTCGAGGACGAGCCGGGGGCGGACGTCGTACGGCGCGTCGGGGACCTGGTCGCCCACGTCCAGGTGGACGACATGGTTCGCGGGGTCCACGAGCACCTGGAGCTGGGGACCGGGGAGGTCGACCTCCCCGCCGTGCTCGCCGCCCTGCACCAGGTCGGCTACGACGGGCTCGCCTCCGTCGAGCTGCCCCGGCACTCGCACGCCGCCGCGCGGCTCGCCGCGACCAGCATCCGTGCCCTGCGGGACGCCGCGACGTCGGTCGGCGTGCCGGTGCGGCCCGCAGGACCTCCCGCCGAGCGCTCGGGGCCGCCCGCACCCGTCCCTGCCGACGCGCCCGCCCGAGAACCCCAGGAGTCCCGATGACCGTGACCCGCACCGTGCTCGACCCGGACGCCGAGGAGCGCCTCGCCCCCCTGCTGGCCCAGGTGTGCGACGACCCGGCCGCCCTGCCGCGCGCCGTCGCCCGCGCGTCCCGCGTCGTCGGGCGCGGCCCCGGACCCGAAGGCCTGCGCGTCGAGGACGTCGCCCGGGCCCGCCTGGTCGTGGCGGCGTGCGAACGGTCCGCCGACGCCACCGCCGTCCTGACCGGGGCCTGGGACGACGGTGACGCCGACGAGCGCCGGGCCGTCCTGCTCGCCCTGGCGGACGTCGACGTCGCCGACGCGGCCGTGCCGATCGTGCTCGATGCGCTGCGGACCAACGACCTGCGCCTCGTCGCCGCCGCGATGGGCCCCTACGCGGCCGCGCACCTGCCCGCCGAGCACTGGCGGCACGGCGTCCTCAAGTGCCTGTTCACCGGTATCCCGCTGTCCGCCGTCGCCGGCCTCGACGTGCGACGGGACGCCGAGCTCGACCGCATGGTCGCCGACTACGCGGCCGAGCGGAAGGCGGCCGGCCGCGAGGTGCCTGCCGACGCCGAACGCCTGCTCGCCACGCGCACGAGCGCCCCCTGACCGGACCGACCCCGACCACCCCGTCCGCGACGGCGCGGACCGACCCGAGGAGTGCCCGTGCGGATCTTCGACCCCCACATCCACATGACGTCCCGGACCACCGACGACTACGAGGCGATGCACGCGGCGGGCGTCCGCGCCCTCGTCGAGCCGGCGTTCTGGCTCGGGCAGCCGCGCACGTCGGTCGGGTCGTTCGTCGACTACTTCGACGGGCTGCTCGGCTGGGAGCGGTTCCGGGCCTCGCAGTTCGGCATCGCCCACCACGCCACCATCGCCCTGAACCCCAAGGAGGCGAACGACCGGCGCTGCCACGGCGTGCTGGACCTGCTGCCGCGCTACCTGGAGAAGGACGGCGTCGTCGCCGTGGGCGAGGTCGGGTTCGACTCCATGACCGACGACGAGGAGACGGTGTTCGTGCGCCAGCTCGAGCTCGCCGGGGAGCACGATCTGCCGGTGCTCGTCCACACCCCGCACCGGGACAAGGTGGCGGGCACGCGACGCACGCTCGAGATCGTCCGGGAGGTCGGCGTCGCGCCGGAGCGGGTCGTCGTCGACCACCTCAACGAGACCACCGTGGACCTCGTGGACGACGCCGGGTGCTGGGCCGGGTTCTCGGTGTACCCCGACACCAAGATGGACGAGCAGCGGATGGTCGCGATCCTGCGACGCCGCGGGCTGGAGCGGGTGCTGGTGAACTCCGCGGCGGACTGGGGGCGGTCCGACCCCCTCAAGACGTACCGCACCGGGCAGGCGATGCTCGCCGACGGGTTCGACGACGACGCCGTCGACCGCGTGCTGTGGCGCAACCCGGTGGCGTTCTACGGCCAGAGCGGGCGCCTGCTGCTCGACGACGCGGAGCCGGACGGCCAGGCCGGTGCGGGCACCTTCGAGGGCAACTCGGTGCTGCGGGGCGAACCTGTCGCTCCGGCGGCCACCGGCGCGGGGGTCTGAGCGATGCGTCTGCGCCATCCCGACGGGACCGTCCTGCACGTGTCCTACGGCACCAACGTCCACCCGGCCCAGGACGTCGACGGCCTGGTCGACCAGCTCGGCCGCTACGCCGGGCCGGTCCGCCGGCGCCTCGGCGCGGACCGCCTCGGTCTCGGCCTCTGGCTGCCCGCCCGCGCCACCCGCGAGCTCGCCGCGGACCCGGCGGCCGTCGGGCTCCTGCGCAAGGCCCTCGACCACGAGGGGCTCGAGGTCGTGACGGTCAACGCCTTCCCGTACGGCAACTTCCACGCTCCCGTGGTCAAGAAGGCCGTCTACCGGCCCGACTGGACCGAGGATGCCCGCCTCGACTACACGCTCGACTGCGCCCGGGTGCTGGCCGAGCTGCTGCCCGACGACGTCGCCCGCGGCAGCATCAGCACGCTCCCGCTGGGCTGGCGCGAACCGTGGGACGCCGAGCGGTCGGCCGCGGCACGCGACCGCCTCGACCGTCTCGCCGCCGGTCTCGCCGCGCTCGAGGAGTCCACGGGCCGCACCGTGCGGGTCGCGGTGGAGCCCGAGCCGGGCTGCGTGGGCGAGACCGCGGCCGGCGTCGCGGAGCACCTGCGCGGCGTCGATGCGGACCGCCTGGGCGCCTGCCTCGACCTGTGCCACCTGGCGTGCGAGTTCGAGGAGCCGGCCGCCGCGCTCGACGCACTGCGGGACGCCGGGCTCCCGGTGGTCAAGACGCAGGTCTCCGCGGCGCTGCACTGCGAGGACCCGACCGACCCGGCGGCGCTGGCCGCGCTGGAGGAGTTCGTCGAGGCGCGGTTCCTGCACCAGACACGGGAGCGGTCGACGGCGGGGGTGCTGCGGCGTGACGACCTCCCGGACGCGCTGGGCCGGGCCGAGGGCGTGGCGGGCCTGCCGGGCAGCGACCCGTGGCGCGTGCACGTGCACGTGCCGCTGCACGCCGACCCGCGCCCACCCCTGCGCAGCACGCGCGACGTCCTCACCGAGGCCCTGGACCTCCTGGTCGGCGGGGAGCACCCGCTGGTGGACCACCTCGAGACGGAGACCTACACGTGGTCGGTGCTGCCGGAGCACCTGCGCCCGCGTGACGACGACGGCCTGGTCGCGGGCATCGCGGCCGAGCTCGACTGGACGCGGTCCCGGCTGGTGGACCGCGGGATGGAGGTCCTGTGACCCGGATGCTGGTGCTCGACGTCGTCGGGCTGACCCCGCGCCTGCTGGAGCACATGCCGCGGCTGCGCCGCGTCGCGGAGCAGGGAGGGCGGTCCACCCTGGGCACCGTCCTGCCCGCCGTGACGTGCTCCGTGCAGTCGACGTTCCTGACGGGCCTGCTGCCGCAGGAGCACGGGGTGGTCGGCAACGGCTGGTTCTTCCGCGACCTGGGCGAACCGTTGCTGTGGCGCCAGCACCACCGGCTCGTGGCGGGGGAGAAGGTGTGGGAGACGATCCGCCGCGAGCGCCCCGGCTACCGGGTGGCCAACGTCTGCTGGTGGTACGCGATGGGGTCGACGGCGGACACCACGATCACGCCCCGGCCCGTCTACCACGCGGACGGCCGCAAGGACCCGGACTGCTGGACCTGGCCGCCGGAGCTGCACGACGAGCTCGAGGCGGAGATCGGCCCGTTCCCGCTGTTCACCTACTGGGGCCCGACGGCGGGGATCGCGTCGTCGCGGTGGATCGTGGCGGCCGCCCGCCGCCTCCTGCCGGACCACGACATGACGCTCGTCTACGTCCCGCACCTCGACTACGACCTGCAGCGGTTCGGGCCCGACGGTCCGGAGGCGGTGGCGGCGGCCCGCGCCGTCGACGAGGTGCTGGCCCCGCTGCTGGAGGACGCGGAACGCACCGGGACCACCGTCGTGGCGCTCAGCGAGTACGGGATCACAGCGGCCCGCCGGCCGGTGGACGTCAACCGGGCGCTGCGCCGCGCGGGACTGCTCCATGTCCACACCAACGCCACCGGCGAGCTCCTGGACCCGTGGACGTCGCGGGCGTTCGCCGTCGCGGACCACCAGGTCGCGCACGTCTACGTGCACGATCCCGACGACGTGGCCGAGGTGGCGGAGCTGCTGACCGAGCTGCCCGGCGTCGACCAGGTGCTGGACGCCGCGGGGCGGCGGGCCGCGGGTCTGGACCACGACCGCGCCGGGGACCTGGTGCTGGTGGCGGAGCCGGACGCCTGGTTCACCTACTACTACTGGCTGGACGACGCGCTGGCCCCGGACTTCGCGCGGTCCGTCGAGATCCACAAGAAGCCGGGGTTCGACCCGGCGGAGCTCTTCTGGGACCCGGGCGACCGCTGGGTCAAGGGACGGGCGCTGCTGCACGTGCTGCGCAAGAAGACCGGGCTGCGCTCGACGATGCGGGTGGTGCCGCTCGACCCGGCCCCGGTCTCGGGTACCCACGGCCGGCTGCCCGCGGACCCGGCGGACGGTCCGGTGCTGCTCTGCTCGGTACCGGGCGCCGCGCCGCCTCAGGTGGCGGCCACCGAGGTCCGGGACCTGCTCGTCAGGCTGGCACTGGGCGCGCGGGTTCCGGCCTGAGACCGGCGGCGGCGGGAGCAGGCGGGGTGTCCCGGAGGGTGAACAGGCCCGGGGCGGACAGGGCGTGGTCCACCGCGGCGCAGGCGCCGCCGAGCACGCCGGCCAGGGGGCCGGTGCTGCTGGGCAGCACGCGCAGGTGCTGCGTCGCCAGGGGGAGCGGCCGGGCGTAGACGACCTCGCGGATGCCCGCCATGAGGTGCTCGCCGGCCCCGGACAGGGACCCGCCGATCACGATCGCCGACGGGTTGAGGATGCTCACGCAGCCGGCGAGGACGGCGCCGACGGCGCGCCCGGCCTCCCGGACGGCGGCCGCGGCCCGGCGGTCGCCGTGGCGGACGAGCTCGACGACGTCGGCCGCCGTCCGTGCTTCCACCCCGGCGGCGGTGAGGCGGCGGGCCACGGCACCGGCCCCCGCCACCGCCTCGAGGCAACCGGTGTTCCCGCAGGAGCAGGGCTCGGGGTCTCCACCGGGGACCGCGACGTGGCCGAGGTCGCCGGCGCTGCCCTGGGCGCCGCGGTGGATCCTGCCCTCGGCGATGATCCCGGACCCGATGCCGGTCGCGACCTTGACGTAGAGCAGGTGGCCGACGTCGGGCAGCGCGGTGGCGTGCTCGCCGAGCGCCATGAGGTTGACGTCGTTGTCGACGATCACCGGAGCGCCGCCGAGGCGTGGTAGGAGCGCTCCCACGACGTCCGCACCGTCCCATCCGGGCATGATCGGCGGTTTCGTGGGGCGTCCCGTGGCGTGGTCGACCGGGCCGGGCAGGCCGACGCCGACACCGACCAGGTCCGACGCGCCGCGCCCCGCGGCGGCGAGGAGCTCGTGGACCAGGGCGACCACACGGTCGAGGACGGGCTGCGGGCCCTCGGAGATGCACAGCGGCACGACCCGCTGGCCGAGGGACCGGACCGCGAGGTCGGCCAGCAGCACGCGGGCGTGGGTGGCGCCGAGGTCGACCCCGGCGACGAGCCGGGCGTCAGGCGCCCAGGAGAAGGTGGCCGCGGGGCGTCCGCCCGTGGACGCGGCGTCGCCCGCCGGCCGAGCCAGGCCGAGGGCGAGCAGGTCGTCGATGCGGGTGGCCATCGTGGACCGGGACACCCCGGTGATCCGCGCCAGCTCGGCCCGGGTCCGGGGCGACCCGTCGCGAAGCAGGCGCAGCACGGGGGCGAGCTCTTCCGGGGCGGACGCCGTCGTCATCAGCCCAGTCAACCACAGTTCACGCAGCCCTCGGCAGAAGTTCCGTCGGGTGAATTCAACTTTTGGTTGACGCTTGGCAGAAGTGGTCCTACTGTCGTGCCCATGGTCAGAGCAGACCGCGCAGCACAGGTGCTGCGGATCAGGGATCGCGGGGCCGCCGGCGCGGCTCCCGCCTCCTCACGGGAGCCGGGACGCCCGGCTCGTCGCGCGCCGAGCCCCGCAGAGCTCTCGGCACACCGGACCGGCGGACGTCACGGGGTTCGACGCCGCCTCGACCGCAGTCCCCTCTGTCGCCCCCGGCTCGCAGTGCGGCACCGGGCGCGAACGTGAGGAACCCCGCCGTGTGCCCGGGTCCGTCGTGGCAGCGACGGGGGCGTGCGGCGGGGTCCTCACGCACTCATCCACGGAAGGAAAGTGCGAAGTGAATTCTAGGCGTTCACGCGTCGTCGCGGCACTGGCCGCGACGTTCGCCCTGGCACTGCCGACGGCGGCCTCGGCCCACGACGGCGTCGATCACGGGTCCGAGGACGGCGCCGAGGCGGCGCTCGACTGGTCCAACTACGAGAAGATCCTCCTCTCCGAGAACACCGGCGAACCCATCGCCCTGGCCGTCATGCCCGACGGCAGCGTTCTGCACACGGCGCGCGACGGTTCGATCCGGCACACCGACCCCGCCACCGGCGTCACCGACGTGATCAACACCGTCGACGTGTACGCCAACTCCGAGGACGGGATGCAGGGCATCGCCCTGGCCCCGGACTTCGAGGAGTCCGGCTGGGTCTACCTCTACTACGCGCCGCGCGTCATGGAGGGGGAGGACTACCCCGAGACCACGCCGACCGGATCGGCACCCAACTCCCTGCCCGCCGGCGAGGACGAGTCCTACTGGGACCAGTGGAAGGGCTACAACCAGCTCTCCCGCGTGCAGTGGGACGCCGAGGCCGGGGCGCTCGACATGAGCAGCGAGCAGGACATCCTGCAGGTCGAGGTCCAGCGCGGGCAGTGCTGCCACGTGGGTGGTGACATCGACTTCGACGCGGACGGCAACGTCTATCTGTCGACCGGCGACAACACCCCGGCGGGGACGCCCGGCGCCAACGGGTTCGCGCCCAACAACAACGCGCCGGGCATGAACCCCGGGTTCGACTCGCGGCGCGGCGCCGGCAGCACGAACGACCTGCGGGGCGCGATCCTGCGGGTGCACGTCGAGGAGGACGGCAGCTACACGATCCCCGAGGGCAACCTGTTCGAGCCCGGCACGGAGGGCACCCGGCCGGAGATCTTCGTCATGGGGCTGCGCAACCCGTTCCGCATCGACGTCGACGACGTCACCGGTGCGGTGAGCTGGGGCGACTACGGCCCGGACTCCGGCGTCGCGAGCGACGAGCGCGGCCCGATGGGGTACGTGGAGTGGCAGAGCACCACCCAGCCGCTCAACGGCGGGTGGCCCTACTGCCACGGCCCGAACGCCAACTACAACGAGTGGGACTACGCCACGGCGACGCCGGGGCCCTGGTTCGACTGCGAGGCCGGCGCCGAGAACAACTCCACCTGGAACACCGGGCTCGACGTCCTGCCGCCGGCCACGGCTCCACAGGTCTACTACGGGGACAACCCGGGTGACCAGCCGTTCGACGAGTTCGTCGAGTTCGACGTCCAGGGCGGTCAGGGACCGATGGGCGGACCCACGTTCGCCTACGACCCGGAGGGCCCGGAGACGCAGTGGCCGGAGTACTGGGACGGCAAGGCGTTCATGTACGAGTTCTCCCAGGACTACATCGCCGCGCTGACCGTCCCGGACCGCGACGGTCCCGTGACGCACGTCGAGCACGTGCTGCCCAACGCGGCGCTGACCGACAACGTCCAGGCCATCACGGACGGCCCGATCGACATGGAGTTCGGTCCCGACGGGTCGCTGTACATCCTCGACTACGGCAACGGCTTCTTCCGGCAGAACCCGGAGGCGGGCCTGTACCGGGTCGACTACGCCGAGGGGAACAAGGCGCCGACCGCGCACATCGAGGCCGACCCGATCTCCTCGTCCGAGGCACCGCTGACCGTCACGCTGGACGGGTCCGGATCGAGCGACCCCGAGGGCGGCGAGCTCACCTACGAGTGGGACCTCGACGGTGACGGCACGTTCGACGAGACGGGCGTCGAGGTCAGCACGACCTACACCGAGCTCGGCCAGTACACGGTCCGCCTGCGGGTGACCGACCCCGGGGGGCGCATCGGTCTGACCTCGGAGCTGATCACCGTCGGCAACGTGGCACCCACGCTCACCGCGGAGTTCCCGCCGGACGGCGGGTTCTTCTCCTGGGGCGACGCCGTGCCGTACGCGTTCAGCACCACGGACCCGGAGGACGGGGACGAGACGGTGTGCTCGAACCTCAGCTGGACCTTCGGTCTGGGCCATGACACGCACGCCCACCCCGAGGTGCTCGGCAGCGGCTGCTCGGGTGCCTGGGCCACGCCGGCCGACGCCCCGGAGCACGGCGAGACGGAGAAGCTCTTCGGCGTCGTCGTCGCGACCTACACCGACCAGGGCAACGGAGACATCCCGCCCGCGCAGGACGAGGTGTCGCTCCTGCTCAACCCGTTCGTCCAGGAGGCGGAGCACGCCGACACGCTCGACGGCGTCGAGGTCGTCGCGGACGACACGGCAGGAGCGCTGTCCAAGGTCGCCTCGTTCGACGCGGGCGACCACCTCGCCTGGGACCCGGTGAACTTCGCCGGGATCGAGGGCGTCGAGGTCCGCGGGTCCGGAGACGGCACGATCGCACTCCGCTGGGGCGCGTCCGACGCCGAGCCGTTCGCCACGGCGGACTTCTCCTCCGGCGGCTGGTCCGCGGTGGCCGCCGACGTCACGACGTTCCCCGAGGGCACCGGCGAGCTGTTCGTGACCTCCACGGGCGGCGTCGAGCTCGACACCCTGACCTTCCAGGGGCCGGGCGTCACCGACGTCACCCCGCCCGAGGTCTCGGCCACGCTCGACCCGGCCGAGCCGACCGGCGCGAACGGCTGGTACACGGGCCCCGTCACGCTGACGCTCGACGCCACCGACAACGGTGCGATCGGCGACGGCGAGGTCTCCTACGACGGCGGCGAGACCTGGGAGAGCGTCCGGCACCCGTGGTTCGGCACCCTCCAGCCCGTCACCCTCGACTCCGACGGCGTGCACGAGGTGCTGTTCCGGGCGACCGACACCGGGGGCAACGTCTCCGAGGTCGGCTCCGTGACCGTCCGCATCGACACCACGGCCCCCGAGGTCGCGGTGACCGGTGTGGCCGACGGCGACGCGCTCGGATCCTCGCAGACCGTCGAGATCGGCGTCGAGGCGACCGACGCGACGTCGGGGGTCGACGCGAGCAGCGTGACGCTCGACGGTGAGGCCGTCGAGCCGGGCGAGCTCGACCTGTGGACGATCGACCTCGGCGAGCACGAGCTGGTCGTCGTCGCCACCGACGCGGCGGGCAACGAGACCGAGACGGTCGTGACGTTCACCGTCACGACGTCGTTCGACGACCTCGGCGCCCACCTCCACCGGCTGCGGGAGGACCGCGACCTGCGGTTCGCGGAGTTCGTCGTCCTCAAGGTCAACCTGAGGATCGCCGAGCTCCACGCCGACCGCGGACGAGACAAGCAGGCGGTGCGCGCCCTCGACCGTTTCCAGCGCTTCGCCGACGACGACGTCCTGATCCGGGACGCGAAGGCCCTCAAGGAGAGCCTCCGCTGACCGCATGCCGGTGGGGTGGGCGGGCCCCCACCCCACCGGCCCCTCGGGCGGCAGCGACCGCCCAGCGTTCCGACCCACCGGCACGAACCCCGCGACGACGACGTCGCACGACCCAGGAGGTACCTGTGAACCGCACCACGACCCACCGCCGCACTCTCGCGGCGACGGCGACCGCCCTGCTCGCCTTCGGGCTGCTCGGCGCCGGGCCCGCGACCGCACACGGCGGTGGCGACTCCCGAGCGAACCACCAGCAGCAGCGCGGCCACGGCCACGACCACGGCAAGGGCCACCAGCACGGCAAGGGCCACGGCCACGGCAAGGGCCACCACCACGGCAAGTGCAAGGACGGCCGCACGGTCCCCGAGAAGAAGATCGGGATCCAGCTGTACAGCTACCTCGGCTGGCAGAACGAGATCGGCATCGACGGCGTCATCGACGAGCTCGAGGAGGTCGGCCTGCGCAACGTGGAGCCGTTCGGGACCCCGGGCGGGTTCGGCTCGTACGAGGACTACAGCCCGGCGCAGTTCCGCACCGAGCTGCACGACCACGGCATGAAGGCGCCCAGCTCGCACGGCAGCACGGACGAGGCGACGTTCGACGTCACGCTCCAGTACGCCAAGGACCTGGGGCAGAAGTTCGTCGGGTCCGGCGGGTTCGCCGCGCCGGGGATCAGCGGCGGGTACGAGAACGTCGTCGCCACGGCCGAGACGATGAACCGCCTCGGCGAGCGGTCGGTGAAGAACGGTACCGGCAAGTTCTTCGGCCACAACCACGCCGGCGAGTTCCAGACGATGTACGCCGACCCCGACACGGGCGAGATGAAGAGCGCCTGGCACATCCTCGAGGAGCACACCGACCCGCGGTACGTGGCGTTCGAGGTCGACGTCTACTGGGCGACGGCGGCGGGCGTCGACGTGGTCGAGCTGCTCGAGGAGTACGGCGACCGCATCGACCTGCTGCACATCAAGGACGGCGTGGCCCCGTACGGCCGCGGCGACATCACCGACGTCGGCGAGGGCGACATCGACTGGGCCCCGATCCTGCGGGCCGCCCACGGCAAGATCGACTACTACATCCTGGAGCGGGACGGCGCCCCGAACAGCGCCGAGTTCGCGCAGGACAGCTTCGAGTACCTCTCGACGCTGCGCTACTGAGGACACGACAGGTCGTGGCGGGCGCCTCGGGGTTCCTCCCCGGGGCGCCCGCCCGCATCCGGGTCACAGCCGGTCCAGCCCGTCGAGGAGCGCGTCGGTCCACCAGGCGAAGTCGTGGCCGCCCGCCCACAGGTCGAACGTCACGTCGGCGCCGGCTTCGCGCGCCCGCTCGACGAACCTGCGCGCCTGGTGGGCCAGCATGTCCTCCTCGGCGCCGACCTGGACGTGCAGCCGGGTCCGCAGCGTCCGCCCCGCCAGCGAGCGCAACAGATCGCCGGGCCGGTCGGTGTCGCGCCGCAGCTCCTCGGCGGCCCGGAACTGGAAGGACCCGGACTGCACGACGGCCGAGCCCACCAGGTCCGGACGGGTGACCGCGAGCCCCGCGGCGGCCAGTCCGCCGAAGCTCACCCCGGCGGCCGTCACCCGGGACGGGTCGCCCAGCGCAGGGACCGTCGCGCCGAGCCGGTCCCGCACGCGCTCGACGAACGCGCCCACCCGCTCGGGGTGGGGGAGCAGGTCGGCGCGCTCCTGACCGGAGCCGCTGTCCACGAGGACGACGGCGAGCTCGCCGTCCCGGTGGGCCAGCGCTGTCCGCAGCCCGGCGGACTCCCACATCGCGCCGTCGAACAGCACGAGCGCGTGCGGTGCCGCGACGTCGCCCAGCAGCACCACGGGGCGGCCGGCCACCCGGGTCTCCTGGCGCGCGACCCTCCCGCCGGGTGCCGCAGGTCCGGCCGCGGTGCCGCCGGTCCGGGTGGTCGACCGTGCCGCGGCCCACGCCGGGTGCGACCGCGCGGCAGGCATCCGCAGCACGCTGGACGCCGCGCCGTGGGGGTGGAACAGCTCCTCGGGGCAGCGTGGGTCGGGACGCCCGGCCTCGTGGATCCCGAACCAGCCGGACCGCGTGGTGCCGGCGTCCCGGTCGATCGACGGCGCGACGACGAACCGGTAGCTGGCCACCAGGTCGTCCGGCAGCAGGTAGGTGACGTGGGTGACGTCGGTGCCCGGCACGCGTTCGAGCAGCGCCGGCTCCAGGTCGGTGCGGTGCCGGTCGGTGAGCGAGTTGACGTGCACCAGCGCCTCGTGGCCCGCCGGAACCTGTGCGAGGAAGGTCACCGGGCGGACCTGCTGCCCGTCGAGCGTCTCCGCCGGGCCGACCACCGGCGTCGTCCCCAGGGACTCCCAGAACCGCGGACGGCGGGCGTCCGCTGCGACCCACCCGACGTCCACCCGCGCCGGGGCGTCACCGACGCGGGGTGCCGCCGTCGTCTCCCGCACGATCATCGCGTCCTCCGTCCCAGTGCCACGACCATCGGCGTGCCGGCCACCGGGTCCGGAACCACCCGGCAGGGCAGACCGAACACCCGCTCGACGAGCGCGGCGTCCAGCACCTCGGACGGGCCCCCTTCGGCGACGACCGCGCCGTCGTGCATCACGACGAGGTGGTCGGCGTACCGGGCCGCCTGCTGCAGGTCGTGCAGCACCGCGACGACGGTGACGCCGTGGTCCTCGTTCAGCTCCCGGCAGAGCTCGAGCACCTCGAACTGGTGGCCGATGTCGAGGAACGTGGTCGGCTCGTCGAGCAGCAGGATCGGGGTGTCCTGGGCGAGCACCGTGGCGATCCACACCCGCTGGCGCTGCCCGCCGGAGAGCTCGTCGAGCTGCCGGTCCGCCAGGTCGGCCACCCCGGCCGCGTCCAGCGCGCGCCGCACCGCGGCGGCGTCGGCGTCGGACCACGGGCGGAAGAAGGTCTGGTGCGGGAACCGGCCGCGCCCGACGAGGTCGGCCACGGTGATCCCCTCGGGCGCCTCGGCGCCCTGGGGGAGCAGCGCGATCCGCCGCGCGACCTCCTTGGTACCGAGGTCGCCCAACGGGGTGCCGTCCAGCCTCACGACGCCGGAGGTCGGGGCGAGCACGCGGCTCAGCGCCCGCAGCAGGGTCGACTTGCCGCAGGCGTTGGGCCCGACGATCGCCGTGACCTTCCCGTCGGGGATCGCGACGTCGAGGTCACGTGTCACGGTCCGGTCGCCGTAGCGCAGGGTGAGGCGGGTGCCGGTGAGGCGCGGCGGCGCGGGGGCGACGGCTGCCGGTGCGCCGGCACGTGCGTCGGGTCGGGTGTACGTGGTCATCGCCACCTGCTTCGTGTGAGGAGCCAGAGGAGGTAGACGCCACCGAGGACGCCCGTCATGAGGGCGACCGGCACACGGAGCCCGAGGGGGAGGGACTGCGCGGCGAGGTCGGCGGCGAGCAGCAGGACCGCGCCGCTCAGTGCGGACAGCGCGAACGGCGTCGCCGGGGTGCGGGCGATCCGCCGGACCAGGTGGGGGGCGGCCAGCGCGACGAAGGAGATGGGTCCGGCCGCGGCCGTCGCCGCGGCGGCGAGCCCGGTCGCGGCCATCATCGCGACGATGCGGACCCCCTGGACCCGCACCCCGACCTGGCCGGCGAAGTCGTCCCCGAGCTCCATGACCACGAGATGGCGGGACAGCACGGCGATGACGGGCACCATCGCGGCCAGCCCGACGACGGCCACGAGCGTGTCCGACCAGCCGATGGCCGTGAGCGACCCGACGAGCCAGAGCTGGGCGGCGATCGCCTCCTGCCCGTCCACGCGGGTGAGTACCAGCGAGTTCACGGCCTGCAGGAACGCCCCGGCGCCGATCCCGACGAGGACGAGCCGGTAGCCCGCGGACCCGTCGGCACGCCGGGACAGCAGCAGGACGGCCACGGCGGTGACCAGGCCACCCACCACGGCCGCGACGGAGACGGCACCGGGCCGGGCGTCGAAGAGCGTCAGGGCGACCACGGCGCCCGTGGCGGCACCCGTGACGAACCCGATGAGGTCGGGAGAGCCCAGCGGGTTGCGGGAGATCGACTGGAAGACCGCACCGGACAGGCCGAGGGCGGCACCGATGACGACGGCGGCGACCACCCGCGGCAGGCGGACGCGCCACAGGATCTGGGCGCCGTCGCCGCCGCCGAGCGCGGTGAGCACCTCACCGACGCCCAGCGGGGTGGAGCCGGTCATCAGACCGAGCAGGACGAGGCCGGCCAGCAGCGTCCCGCCGACGACGCCGGTCACGACGGCGCGGCGGGACCTTCGGCGGGAGCGCGGGGCGACGGCGTCCGCCGGTGCGGCCGGGGACAGGATGGCGGTCACAGGTACCTCACAGCCGGGGCACGCGGCGTCGCCGCACGATGCCGACGAAGACGGGGGCGCCGAGGAGGGCGCAGACGATGGAGGCCTCGAGCTCGCTCGGCAGCACGACGAGCCGCCCCACGACGTCGGCCGCCAGGAGGACGGCCATCGCCAGGACGATCCCGAGCGGCAGGATGCGACGGTAGTCCGGCCCGACGATCGCACGGGCGGTCAGCGGGGCGACGAGCCCGACGAAGGCGATGGGTCCGGCCGCGGCGGTGGCGGTGCCGGCGAGCAGGACGACGGCGGCACCGGCGGCGAGCCAGGCGCGCCGCGGGTGCACGCCGAGCGCACGGCCGAGGTCACCACCGAGCGCGAGCGCGTTCAGCGAGCGGGTCAGACCGAGGGCCAGGACGAGCCCGACGCCGACGAGGGCCACCGTGGGCGCCAGGACGTCGGCGGCCGGCCCCTGGAAGGATCCGGCGTCCCAGAAGCGAAACCGCTCGAAGATCCGCGGGTAGCTGACCAGCAGCGCCGAGGTGTAGGCGCCGAGCACGGCCGTCAGTGCGACGCCCGCCAGCACGAGGCGGACGGGGTTGCCGCCCCCGCCGGACGCACCCCCCAGCGTGTGGACCGCGACGGCCGCGACCGCCGCGCCCGCCAGGGCGAACAGGAACGACCAGTCCGTGAGCGCGCCGGTGAGCACGGCACCCGTGACCACGCCCGCCGCGGCCCCGGCGTTGATCCCGAGCAGGCCGGGCTCGGCGAGCGGGTTGCGGGTCATCGCCTGCATGACGGTGCCGGCGGCACCGAGGGCCGCGCCGACCACGAGGATCAGGACGGTCCGCGGGATCCGCAGGATCTGCACGGTCCGGTGCTCGTCGTCGGTGGGGTCGGGGTGCAGCACCGCGTCGAGCACGGTGCCCGGCGCGATGGAGCGCGAGCCGAGCGCCACGGACGCGACGACGAGGACGAGCAGCAGGACCACGGCACCGGCCACCACCCAGCGCCGGCGGACTGCCGGGGGCGGGGTCCTGGTCGCGGTGCTGAGCATGCTGCTCGTCCTCCTTCGTGGCGGGCGCGGCGCCGGTCAGGCGCCGAAGGCCTCGGTGACGGCGTCGACCACGCCGAGCGCGGAGTAGTAGTCGATGCGGAAGGACGTGACACCGAGCGGCTCGATCACGCCGTCGGTGACGGCCGGGGCGGAGGCGAACAGGGGCTCGGTGCGCAGGTCCTCGGCGGTGTCCTCGTCGCCGAACACGACCAGGACGGTCGGGGCGGTGAGGTGCTCGACGGTGTTCTCGATGGACACGAAGGCCCAGTCCTCGCGGGCCCCCTCGGCCGTGTCGACGTCGTCCGGGACGCCGACGACGTCGAACCCGAGCGCGGTGAGGATCTCGGCGTGCGGACCGCCCGGCTTGCCGATCGCGGCGTCCTCGGTGCTGCCGTTGTAGACGACGAGGTTGGTCTCGCCCTCGGGCACGGTGATCGATGCGGCGGCGTCGGCGACGTACGAGTCGTACTCGGCGATGGTGGCCTCGGCCTGGTCGGCCAGGCCGGTGGCGTCACCGAGGTAGGTCGCGACCTCCTGCCAGGACTTGTCCGAGTAGTCGACCACGATGGTCGGGGCGATCTCGGAGAGCTGGTCGTAGGCCTCGATCGTGGCGTCGGCGCCGGTGGACGACGCGACGATGAGGTCGGGGTCGGCGGCGATGACGGCCTCGAGGTCCAGCTCGAGGTCCGGGTAGGCGACCTCGACCCCGCGCTCGGCGGCGACGTCGGCCCACTGGGTGAAGAAGCCGTTCGCGTCGGTCAGGCCGTCGTCGCTCGCCGTGGTCGCGGCGGAGGCGACGACGGGGGCGTCGATCGCCAGCAGGGTGCCGGTCAGCGTGATCGAGGTGGACACGATGCGCTCGGGTGCCGCCTCGAGCTCGGTCGATCCGGCCTCGTGCTCGACGGTTCGGGGCCACTCGCCGGCGTCCGCGGTGGAGTCGGCGCTCCCGGCGGGATCGGCGGCCGGCTCGTCCGCTCCGCAGGCGGCCAGGCCGAGCGTCAGGGCGGCTGCGCCGACGAGCGCGGCGGCACGGGTGAGGGTGCGGTGCATGGGTTTCCTCTCGGGTGTCGACGACGGCGACGGTCGCGTCGTCGGGTGGGTCAGTCCTCGTCGGGGTCGAGGGGCGCGTGGTGGTCGAGGTCCGCGACGCAGGCCTTCCAGTAGCCGTCGACGTCGACCCGGGCCTTCTCGACGCCGAGCGTGCGGATCAGGTGGCGGCGGGCCGCGACGAGCTGCCGGGCCTCGCCGGCCACGAAGACGAACGTGTCCGCGGTGACGCGGGCCGTGCGCAGCGCCTCGGCGAGCGTCTCGCCGGCGGTGCGGTGCACCCAGCGCAGCGCGAGGTTCTCCCGGGCGGGCAGCGGCTGCTCGGACGAGCGGTCCGCGACCTCGACGACCGCCTCGACCTCGACGTCGGCGGGCAGCTCCTCGAGGAACCGTGCGACGGCGGGGATCGCCGTGTCGTCGGCACCGAGCACGTACCGGCGGTAGCCGACCGGGAAGTGGATCGACCCGCGGGGGCCGAGGGAGGCGATGCGGTCGCCCGGCGCGGCGGCGGCCGCCCAGCGGCCGGCGGTGCCGTGCTCGTGGGTGACCATGTCGATCGTCAGGGTGCCGGGGCCGGCGGCGCGCACGGTGTAGTCGCGCAGGATCGGCGCCGGGCCGTCGGGTCGCACGGGCCGGTCGTCGATCACCGTGGGGACGCGCAGGACCCCGGCGTCGTCGGGGAACGCGAGCTTGACGTGGTCGGTGGGCGCCATCGGCACCGCCGGGACGTCGGCATCGCCGTCGGCGAGCGCGAGGTCGATCCGCCGCATGGTCGCCGACAGGTCCGTGACCGCGGTGACCGTCAGGGTGCGGACGTGCAGCGGCTGCAGGGTCCGGTGGGTGGTGGGCGTCGACGTCGGGACGGTCACGGGGGCGTCTCCTGGAGATCGGTGGTCGGGATGGTCGGGATGGCGACGCTCCGAGACTAGGGCGCCGACCAAGGTTTGCCTAGCCTTAGTGAGGTGAGGTAAACCTCACTGAGGTTCTCCTTGCCTTACCTTGCCCGTCGGTGTCCCACCCGGGCCAGGGCCGCCCACCATCTGAGACCCGGAGTCATATGCCCCGCCCCGTCCTGCGCCTCGGCCTCTCCCTGTCACCGACCTGGCTGCGCGGCGCCGCGTGGCGTCGCGAGGACAGCCGCGTCGAGGACCTCTACACCGCCCGCGACCTCGTCCGCGCCGCCGTCGACGCGGAGGCCGCAGGCGTCGACTTCGTCTTCAAGCCCGACGCGCCCTCGCTCGACGTCGCGGCGCTCGCCGGCGACCCCGGCTTCAGCGGGCCGGAACCCACGGTGCTGCTCACCGCCGTCGCCGCCGTGACGTCGCGGATCGGCCTGGTCACGACGGTCTCGACGACGTTCGCGCACCCGTACGCCACCGCGCGGACGCTGTACTCGCTCGACCAGCTCAGCGGCGGGCGGGTCGGCTGGAACGCCGTCACCGCGCTCGGCGGGCACGAGCAGTACCTGCGCGGCGAGATGCCGAGCTCGTCCGAGCGCTACGCCCGGGCGCTCGAGCTCGTCGACGTCGTGCAACGGCTCGGCGAGAGCTTCCCGCCCGAGGCAGTGATCGTGGACCGGGAGCAGGGCCGGTACGCCGACGTCGGGCTGATCCGGAGGATCGATCACGACGGTGATCACTTCCGGGTCGCGGGTCCGCTGACGACGCCGGCCCGCGGCCGGTTGCCTCTGCTCCAGGCCGGAGGTTCCCCGGCCGGGCGGGACCTCGCCGCCCGGGTCGCCGACGGCGTGTTCGCCGCGACGCCGGACGCCGACGACGGCGTGGCGCTGCGCCGGGACCTCGCCACGCGAGCCGTCGCCCACGGTCGCGACGCCGACGCCGTCGCCGTGCTGCCCGGGCTGAGCCTCTTCCTCGCCGGCACCAGGCCCGCCGCTCGTGAGCTGTTCGAGCGCAGCGCCGGACGGCGCGGTGCCGCTCACTGGACCGTCGTCGGGACGCCGGACGACGCGGCCGAGCAGATCGCGGACCGGGCGGCCGCCGGTGCGCTCGACGGCGTCATCGCGCTGCCGGGCGGATCGGTCGACTCGCTGCGGTTGTTCCTGCAGGAGGTCGTCCCGGCACTGGACGCCGCGGGCCTGCACGCCGGGGGTCGCCCCTGGTGGTGACGGTGCCGGCGCGGGCCGGACCTGCCGACCCGGACCATCGTCGGGCACGCCCCCGGTACCCGTGCCAAGGTGGGTCCGTCCGCCGATCCGTCCCTGATCGCCCGTCGCGGGGGTCCACGTGGCACAGCAGCAGGAGCAGAGGTCCGCGCCCGCCGCGGGCACGGTCGGCGTCCTGACGCTGACCGCGATGGTGGTCGGGTCGATGGTCGGCGCCGGCGTGTTCTCCCTGCCGCGCCGCTTCGCGCAGGAGACGGGGGTGTCCGGCGCCCTCATCGCCTGGGCCGTGGCCGGCACCGGGATGCTCATGCTCGCGCTGGTCTTCCAGCGGCTCGCGGTGCGCAGGCCCGAGCTGGACGCCGGCGTCTTCGCCTACGCCAAGGCCGGGTTCGGCGAGTACACGGGCTTCTTCTCCGCGGCCGGGTACTGGGCCAGCGCGTGCGTCGGCAACGTCACCTACTGGGTGCTGATCATGTCCACGCTGGGCGAGTGGGTCCCGGCGCTCGGTGCGGGGGACACGGTGCTCGCCGTCGGGCTCTCGTCGGTCGGGCTGTGGCTGTTCTTCCTGCTGGTCCGGCGCGGGATCCACGAGGCCACGGCGATCAACAGGATCGTCACGGTGGCCAAGCTCATCCCCATCGTCGTCTTCGTCCTGCTCGCGCTGTTCGTCATGGACCCGTCGGTGTTCGCCGGCAACTGGGAGGTCCGGTCCTACGGGTCGCTCTTCGACCAGGTCCGCGACACGATGCTCGTCACCGTCTTCGTGTTCCTCGGCGTGGAAGGTGCCAGCGTCTACTCGCGGCACGCGCGCCGGCGCGAGGACGTGGGCCGTGCGACGCTGCTCGGCTTCCTCAGCGTCCTGGCGGTCTTCGCCTCGGTGACGATCGTGTCCTACGGGATCCTGCCGGCCGAGCAGATCGCCGCGCTGCGCCAGCCGTCCATGGCCGGCGTGCTCGACGCCGCCGTCGGCGAGTGGGGCACGGTGTTCGTCAGCGTCGGGCTGATCGTCTCGGTGCTCGGCGCCTACTTGGCCTGGACGCTCATGGCCGCAGAGGTGCTGTACGTCGCCGCGAAGGACCGCGACATGCCCCGGTTCCTGGCCCGCTCGACGGACCGTGACGTGCCGGTGGCCGCCCTGGTGCTGACCACGGTGCTGTCGCAGGTGGTGCTCGTGGTGACGCTGTTCAGCGCGGACGCGTTCGACTTCGCGCTCGACCTCACGGCCGCCATGTCGATCATCCCCTTCCTGCTGGCGGCGGCCTACGCGCTCAAGCTGCGGGTCACCCGGGAGACCTACGACGACGCCGGCCGCGGCACGCTCGGCCGTGACCTCGCCGTCGCCGTGCTGGCCACGGTGTACACGCTGTTCCTCGTGTTCGCCGCCGGCGTCGAGTTCCTGCTGGTCTCCTTCATCTTCTACGCGCCGGCCACGATCCTGTTCGCGATGACCCGCCGCGAGCGGGGCCGGCGGGTGTTCTCGCCCGCCGAGCTCGTGCTGTTCCTGGCCGTGACGGCCGGAGCGGTGGTCGGCGTCGTCGGGCTGTCGACCGGCTGGATCACCCTGTGAGAGGAGAACGACGGTGACGGAAGCGACCGGAACGGTGAGCCCCGGGGTCCACTCGGAGGTGGGCCGGCTGCGCAAGGTGCTGGTGTGCTCGCCGGGCCTCGCGCACGAGCGCCTCACGCCGTCGAACAGCGACGACCTGCTGTTCGACGACGTCATGTGGGTGGAGGCGGCCCAGCGCGACCACCTGGACTTCGTGAACAAGCTGACGAACCGCGGCGTCGAGGTCGTGGAGCTGCACGACCTGCTGGCCGGGACGATGGCCATCCCCGAGGCGCGCGGCTGGTTGCTGGACCGCAAGGTGATCCCCAACCGCGTCGGCCTGGGCCTGGTGGACGGCACGCGCGAGTACCTCGACTCGCTCCCGCCCGGGGAGCTGGCCCGGTTCCTTCTCGGCGGGCTGTCCACCGCCGACCTGCCCGACGACTACCGCACCGGCTACGTCTCCCTGGCGCACCAGTCGCCGGACGCCCGCGAGTACCTGCTGCCGCCCTTGCCCAACACCCTGTACACCCGGGACACCACGTGCTGGATCTACGGCGGGCTCACGCTCAACCCGCTGTACTGGCCGGCGCGCAAGGAGGAGACGCTGCTGATGAAGGCGATCTACTCCTTCCACCCCGACTACCGGGACGCCACGGTGTGGTGGGGCGACCCGGAGGTCGAGTGGGCGCAGGCCTCCCTGGAGGGCGGCGACGTCATGCCCGTCGGGGGCGGCGTCGTCCTCGTCGGGATGAGCGAGCGCACCTCGCGGCAGGCCATCAGCCAGCTCGCCAAGGCGTTGTTCGACGCCGGAGCGGCCCGGCAGGTGGTCGTGGCCGGCATGCCCCGGCTGCGCGCCGCGATGCACCTGGACACGGTGTTCACGTTCGCCGACCGCGACCTCGTCACGGTGCACCCGCAGATCGTGGACGGCATCCACCCCTACGTGCTCTACCCGAGCGACCGGTCGCCCGGCGTCGAGGTGGTCGACGCCCGCGGCAAGTCCTTCGTCGCCGTGGTCGCGGAGGCCATGGGGCTCCCGCGCCTGCGCGTCGTCGAGACCGCGGGCGACGTCTACGCCTCGGAGCGCCAGCAGTGGGACTCCGGCAACAACGCCGTCGCGCTCGAGCCGGGGGTGGTGTTCACCTACGACCGCAACACCCAGACCAACGCGGCGCTGCGGAGAGCCGGGGTGGAGGTCATCACGATCGTGGGTGCGGAGCTCGGCCGGGGGCGTGGGGGCGGGCACTGCATGACGTGCCCGATCGTGCGGGACCCGCTCGACTGACCGGAGCGGCGTCCGGGGACCAGCCTCGCGGCGGTGATCTCGAAGGGCTCCTCGGTGTCCCCGGACCCGTCATCGCAGCCGAGCCTCAGGCCACCATGGCGCGCGCCAGCTCGGCGCATGTCGCCGTCACGTCGTCCCACTTCCACCACCGCTTCGCCAGGCCCTTGTAGCGAGGGAGCTCGGGGATGACGGCAGCGTCCTTCGGCTCCGGAGCGGCGAGCTGAGCGGCGACCTGGGTGGCGACGGGGGACTCGTCGTGCAGCAGGTCGGCGTAGTAGTCGTCGATCCCGATCAGCACGCGGGCGGCATGATCGGTTCCGGCCGCTGCGGCGAGCGCCGCGACGTCGAGGTAGTCGCGCACCTGGTTCCGCTTGACGACGAGGAAGGCCTTGATGCGCAGGATCTCCTCGAACGTCGGAGCGTTCAGGGTGCGACCCGAGGGCAGTCGGACCTGTTCGGTCTCGAGCGGCCGGGTGCGGATGAGCTGGCGTAGTCCGGACTCGATGCCGCCGAGCTCGCCGAGGATGATCTTTCCGGGACGGACCCGGTTGGTCAGCCACTCACCTTCCCGTTCGAGGGCGTCGAGGATGATGTCGAAGCGGTCGCGCAGGTCGACGAGCACATGGTCATGGTCGACGGAGAGTCGGTGCCGCGCGTGCAGCGCCGCGGCGGTGCCGCCGACGAGGACGGCGTCGGGGACGATCTCCCGCAGTCTCGCGGCCGATTCCACGAGCTCTTCGAGGGTCGGGACGTCCTGCGGGTCGGTGGCGTCCCTGGCAGATGGCATACACTTATCGTATCTGATAAGGAGGCTCACATGCTCCGGTTCCGCAACATCGACGCCAGCCCGGAGGACCCGGTGTCGACCTGGGGGGTCGAGGGGCTGGCCACCGCCCTGGAGCGGGGGTACCTGCCGCACTGGCAACGCATCGCACGTGCGGTCCGCGCCGAGCCGTACGGCGCCGTGGCTCGTCAGCTCGAGACGGCGCTCACCGTCGTCGAGCCGAACGGTGCCACCGCCCTGCTGTCGGACGTGCTCGTGCAGGCCCGGGAGAGCGACCGGGCGGCCGTCGCCCGGGGACTTCGCGAGCACCTCCGCCGGTCCGGGCTCACGGCCCAGGACCTCGCGGTGGCCGTCGGCACGTCGCCCTCCCGGCTGTCGACGTACCTCACCGGCCGTGTCGTGCCCTCGGCCGCCATCGCGCGGCGCATCGAGCGGGTCGCCGAGGAGCACGCGCGCCGTGGCCGGATCCACCCCGGTGGCGCGCTCGGGAGCCCCGCCGCCTGACGGGCCCGCGCACCGCCTACCGTGCCCCGTCCGGCTCCGCGGCCTCCAGCGCCTCGATGGCGCCGATCAGCGTGGCGGCGTCGTGCGGTCCCTGGTGGCGCTGCCCGTCGAGGAAGAACGTCGGGGTGCCCTGGGCCCCGCTCGCCCGCGCGCTCTCGGCGTGGTCGGCGACGCGGGCGTGCAGGGCCTCGTCGACGAGGTCGGCGTCGAACTGCTCCGGGTCCAGCCCGAGCTGGTCCGCGTAACCCCGCAGGTCCTCGGCCTCGAGCGCCGACTGGTTCGCGAACAGCAGGTCGTGCATCTCCCAGAAGCGGTCCTGGCGGGCGGCCGCCTCGGCGGCCACCGCCGCGAGGCGGGCGTGCGGGTGCACGTCGTCCAGCGGCAGGTGCCGCACCACGTAGCGGACGCGTCCGTCGAGCTCGGCCTGCAGCTCGCGCCACATGCCCGTGGCGCGCATGCAGAAGGGGCACTCGAAGTCCAGGTACTCCACGATCGTGTGCGGCGCGTCCGGGTTGCCGCGCAGGTGGTCGAGGCGCACGTCGACCGGCGGATCGAGCATCGTCGGCAGGTCGGCGCTCTCCTCGCCCCATCGCACCCGGGCCAGCCGGAACAGCGCCCATGCGACCGCGGAGGCGAGCACGAGCGCGAGCAGCACGCCGACCGTGGCGGCCTGCACCTGCGACTCGTCGTCGAACGCCAGGTCGATCACCAGCAGCGACACGGTGAACCCGATCCCGCACAACGCCGCGCCGCCGAGCACGCTGCCGTGCCCGACGCCGTCGGGCAGCGTCCCGAGCCCCGCCTTGACCGCCGCCCAGGTGCCGAGGCTGATGCCGACCAGCTTGCCGACCACGAGCCCCGCGACCACGCCCCACGTGATCGACGAGGCCAACGCCTCGCCGAGCGCCCCGCCGCGCAGGTCGATCCCGGCGTTGGCGAGGGCGAACAGGGGCACGACGACCACGTTGACCGGGGTGTTGAGCACCTCGTGGAGCCGGTGGTTGACCGAGATCGAGCGGGACAGGCCGAGGTGCACCTCCCGGGCCACGCCCGCGCTCGGCGACTGCCAGTAGGCCCGGTACAGGCTCTTGGTGCGCACGACGTCGTCGCGCCGGGTCAGGGCGGCCGGCACCAGCAGCCCGGCCAGCATGCCGGCGATCGACGGGTGGACGCCGGCCTGCACCGTCGCGCCCCACAGCACCACGACCACGAGGACGTAGGGGGCGCTGCGCCACTCGCGCATCCGCCCGAGCAGCCACAGCACGCCGAGGCAGGCGGCGGCGACCAGCAGGGGGACGATCCGGACGTCCTCGGAGTAGACGACGCCGATGATCGTCACCGCGAGGAAGTCGTCCACCACGGACAGGGTCAGCAGGAACACGCGCAGCTGGTTGGACATGCGCGGCCCCACCAGCGCCAGCACGCCGAGCAGGAACGCCGTGTCCGTGCCGACGACGGCGCCCCAGCCGTGCGGAGCGGTGCCGCCGGCGATCGCCAGGTAGATCACCGCGGGCACCACGACCCCGGCCGTGCCCGCCACGAGCGGCACCAGGCGCTGGCTGCGCCGCCGCAGCGACCCGACCGTCAGCTCCTGACGCACCTCGAGCCCGACGACGAAGAAGAACAGCACCATCAGCCCGTCGTTGACCCAGTGGTGCAGGTCCATGTCGAAGCCGAGGTCACCGATGTCGACGTCGACCGGGATCTCCCACAGGTGCGTGTAGGACTCCGAGAAGGGGGAGTTGGCCCACAGCAGGGCGAACAGCGTGACCGACAGCAGCAGCACGGCCGCACCGGTGTCGGTGCGCAGCCGGCGGGTGAGATCGAGTCGGGCCATGTCGCCTCCTTCGTGACCTGCCGGGAGCGTACGACGACGGCGCCGCGGCTGCTCGCGCGGTCCCGGCACACGCTCCGCCCGCCGTGGTCACCGGTCCGCCGGGAATAGCGGTCAGGGTGGAGAAGTTGGACAGTTCGCACCCCACCGCCGACCGAGGACCCCGAGCATCCACCTCACGCATCCCGCACCGCCCGCCCGCCCCGACCGCGAGGAGCCTTCCATGACCACCCCCAGCCTGCAGGACCTCGCGACGCTCCCGTCCGCCCACCTCGTCACCGGGGAGGGACCCGGGACGCCCGCCTGGACGGTCGAGCTGGGCCACGAGCTGTACGTGCGGTCCGCGCCGGGATCGGGCACGCCCCGCACCAGCGGCGGGCGCGCCGTCGTGCGGGTGGCCGGGGTCGAGCACCACGTGACGCTCGCCGAGGTGGCCCCGGAGGTCCACGACCTGCTCGACGACGCCTACCGCGCCAAGTACGGCCGGTGCACCCCGGAGAAGGTCTCGGCCGTGGTGTCCGACGTCGCGGCCGCCACGACGTTCCGGCTCACGCCGCGCCGTCGTCCCTGGTGGGAGGTCGCCGTCACGGCGCTCGCGGACCGCGCCCCCCGGCGTCCGTCCGCGTGGCCCGCCGGCGTGCCCGGGGCGGTCCGCCGCCGGGGCGCCGAGGTGCCCTGCACGGCCTGCTGACCCCTCAGCGCCCGGCGAGCCGGCGCACGTCGTCGGCCGGGAGCTGCTCCCACCAGCGCCGGTAGCGTCCGTAGACCACGGGCTCGCGGTCGGCGAGCAACGCCTGCAGCGAGGCCGCCTCCGCCTCGAGGCCGGCCCAGGCCGCGCGCGGCAGCGGCTCGAACGCCGCGGCGTCGACCCCGCTGTCGGTGGTGCGCCAGACCCCCACCACGCGGCCGTCCACCAGCACCGCCGGGAGCGTGTCGCCGTTGCGCCGGATCACGTGGGACCGGTACTCCTCGGGCAGGACGCGGCTGCGGTCCCGGTGCGCCAGCAGGACGCTGTCCCACATGCCCAGCAGACGCGGGGGCGCCGGGGCGTCCGCCGCCGGTCGCGGCGCCCCGGGCAGGTCCAGCAGGGGTCCGTGCGGTCCCTCGACGGTCTCGAGCTCCTCGTGCAGCGCGGCGACCGCGGGTCCGGTGAACGGCCGTCGCAGCATCGTGAACTGGCCGAAGTCGGCCTCCGACGCCGGCCCGAACGCCGCGAGGTAGCGGCGCAGCAGGTGCACGACGGCGGGGTCCTCACCGGCCGGTGGCGTGCTCGCCGCCGTCCGGGCCCCGGCGCGGTAGACCCGTTCGCGCGGGCTGTACGACCAGGGCGGCCCGGTGGGGACGTGGTGCAGAGGGGCCAGGGTGCGCAGCGCGAACCAGGCGGCCGGCGCGCGGTCGGCGTCGAGGATCCGGGTCAGCTCGGTGAGGATCTCGGCCTGGGTGCGCGGTGCGGCGCAGAACGCGAGCAGCGCGTCGCGCACGTCGTCGGCCTCGGCGGCGGTGAGCTGCGCCGGGGTGAAGCGGCGGTCGTTCAGCCGCGAGCCGCGCAGCGGGTGCGTCATCGCGTGGTGGAACCGGGCCCAGTCGTCGCGGTGCACGGCGTGCAGCGTGAGGCGCAGCAGCGTCGACCGCACGACGTCGCCGGCTGTGAAGGCCGTGTCGAGGTCCGCCGGGTCGAACCCGGCGACCCGGTTCCACAGGGCCAGGTACGGCGACGCCGGCTCCTGGGCCTGTACCGCGCCCACCCGCCGGACGGCGTCGGGCACGGTCAGCGGCTCCCGCGCGAGCAGGAGCTGGCGGGCGAGCGTGGCGCGGCCGAGCCCGGCGTTCGTCAGGCGCACGCGTCGAGCCTGGCGCGGGAGGCCGCTCGCGGCAAGGGGAGCGCGACGTGCGCGATTGCGCCGCTCGCGGCCTCGACGCACGGTGGAGCGCATGACCGAGCTGACGACCTCCGACCTGCCCTCCGGTCTCGTCGCCGTCGCGAGCGTCCTGGTGGCGCTCGGCCTGCTGTGCGCGGCGTGGATCGCCGTCGACGTCGCACGTCGGCCGCAGCCGATGGGCGTCATGAACGTGGTGTGGCCGGTGACGGCCCTGTTCGGGTCGCTGGTGTGGACGGCCGCCTACCTGCGGTGGGGTCGCGCCGCCCGGCGTGCCGAGCAGGGCGGGGGTCACCACCACGACGGCGACGGCCCCCCGATGGCGGTCTCGGTGTTCACGGGGACCTCGCACTGCGGGGCCGGCTGCATGCTGGGCGACCTGCTGGTCGAGTGGCTCGTGGTCCTGCTGCCCGCGGTCGCGATCCTCGGCGGCTACGACTGGCTGTTCACCGACAAGATCTTCGCCGTCTGGGTGCTCGACTACGTCGCCGCGTTCGCCATCGGCATCGCCTTCCAGTACTACGCGATCGCCCCGATGCGCGGTCTGGGTCTGAGGGCGGGGCTGCGCGCCGCCGTCAAGGCCGACGCGCTGTCCATCACGGCGTGGCAGGTCGGGATGTACGGCACGATGGCGCTGGTCCAGCTGTGGATCCTGCCCGACCTGCTGGGTGGCCGGGCTGCCGTGACGACGCCGGTGTTCTGGGCCGCGATGCAGGTCGCCATGGTGGTGGGTTTCGCCACGAGCTACCCGGTCAACTGGTACCTGATCCGCGCGGGGGTCAAGGAACGGATGTGACGGGGGCCGGCGCGACGGCGGCGTCGCGCCGTGCGCGCACCCCGCTGAAGTGGCGCGAGATGCCGTAGGCCGCCAGCAGCGCGGCCGCGGACGTGACGGCGGTGTCGAGGTCCCGGCCGCACCGGAAGCGGCCCACACCCAGCAGCAGGCTCGCACCGGCGACGGCGTTGATCCCGCCCCAGAGGACGTTCGCGGCGGGCGTCGAGTCGCCCTCGCCGGGCGGGTCGGCGAACGGCGTCGGGAACGGACGCCCGGACAGTGCGTGCACCGTGTGGGGCACGGCGTTGACGAGCAGGGCGGCCCCGGTGGCGTGGGCGACGACGTGCCCGACGGCGGCGCGACCGGTGGTGCGGCGGCTGGAGCGGTGCATGGCCGCACGCTACGCCGTCGTGCGGTCAGTGCCGTTCCGGACGCGTCCGGACGCCCTGCCCCCTCTGGGCGTCCTGCCCGGGTTCGGCTAGATTCGCGCCGTACCGCACCACATCGGACGAAGGAAAGAGGCACCATGACCGCAGGCGGCATCATCTCGGCCATCATCATCGGCGCGATCATCGGCGCCCTGGGGCGGCTCGTGCTGCGGGGCAAGCAGCGCATCTCGATCATCGCGACGATCCTCGTGGGGATCGTCGCGGCGCTGGTGGGTACGTGGATCGCGAGCCAGATCGGCGTGCGCGACACCGGCGGCATCGACTGGATCGAGCTCGCGCTGCAGGTCGGGCTCGCCGCCGTCGGCGTCTCCCTGCTGGCAGGCGGGCGTCGGCGCCGCTGAGGACCGGCGCCGTGGCGGGGCCGGGCGACGGTCCCGCCACGGCGCAGAAGTTCTTCCAGATCGGTGCATCCGGATGGACCTCCCCGGGGGAAGAGGGGGTGTCAGCACCTCAGCGGCCCGGCAGGACCGGGCTCCACCCCTGGAGGAGAACCATGCACCGCACCGTTCGACGCAGCGCCGCGCTCGCGGGCGCAGCCACCCTCGCCGCCGTCGGCCTGGCCGGACCGGCGTCCGCCGCCTCGTCCGACGACGCCATGCTGTCGGTCCTGCACGGCGTCCCGGACACCACCGTGGACGTCTACGTCGACGACGAGCTCACGCTCGACGACTTCGAGCCCGGCGACCTCGCCGGACCCCTCGAGCTGCCCGGCGGCACCTACACGGTCGCCATCACGGGAGCCGACGCCCAGGACGCGAGCGACCCGGTCATCGGCCCCGTCGACCTGGAGCTCGAGGGCGGCATGAACTACACCGCGGTCGCCCACCTGGACGCCGACGGCGGACCGACGGCGACGCTGTTCACCAACGACACCTCGTCGATCGCCGCGGGAGAGGGCCGGCTCACCGTCCGCCACGTCGCCGCGGCGCCCGCCGTGGACGTCCTGGCCGGTGGTGACGCCGTGATCACCGGGCTGGAGAACCCCGACGAGGAGACGCTCGACCTCCCGGCCGGCACCGTCTCGGCCTCCGTCGCCGCCGCCGGCACCACCGACCCGGTGATCGGGCCGGCGGACGTCGACGTCGCCGAGGGCGTGACCACCATCGCGTACGCCTGGGGCAGCCTGGACGACGACAACCTCGCCCTGGCCACCCAGACGGTCGAGGGGATGCACTCGGCCCCGGGCGGCGTCCCGGCGGGCGTCTCGGGTCTGGCCGCCGCGCAGGACGACGGCGGCACGACGGTCGGCCTGGTTGCGCTCGGCGCGCTCCTGCTGGCGTCCACCGCGGTGCTGCTCGGCATCCGGCACCGCCGGGCGGCCGTGGAGGCACCGCGCGGATGACGATCGACCTCACCACGACGTGGCGGCGGGCGGCCCGGCGACGGGCCGTCCCCGCTGCGGCAGCGGGGATCGTCGGTGTCGCGCTCGCCCTGGGCGGGTGCGGCACCGGCCCCGCCGGAGACCCCCAGGCGGCCTCGTCCCCCCAGCCGGCCGCCGCGGGCGGCGTCGCCGACAGCGCGGACACCGCGCCGTCGGACACCGCGCCGTCGGACACCGCGCCGTCGGACGCCGCGCCGCCGTCGGCCGCCGGGCCGTCAGGCTCCCGGGGCGCGGGCGCCCAGCGGGCCCGCGCCGTGCCGGACGTCCCCGTCCGGCCGGCCACGGACGCCGTCGCCACCACCAAGCCCCCGGCCCCGGTGCGTGTCCGGGTCGGTGCCCTGGGGATCGACGTCCCGGTCCGGCCGACCGGCGCCGGTCCCGACGGGACGATGGCGCTGCCCGACTCGGCCGACGAGGCGGGCTGGTACCGGTTCGGCCCCGCGCCCGGCAGCGAGAACGGGGCCACCGTCGTCGCGGCGCACGTCGACGACGCCGACAGCGTCGGACCGTTCGCCCGCCTGACCGACGCCCGGCAGGGTGACGAGCTGACCGTCGACACCGCCGACGGCACCACCTACAACTACACAGTGACCGACGTACGCAGCGTGGAGAAGGCCAGGACGCCGCTGGCGGAGATCTTCGACCGGTCCGGAGCGCCCCGGCTCGTCCTGGTGACCTGCGGGGGGCGGTGGGACGCCGAGGTCGGGTCGTACACCGACAACGTCGTCGTCACCGCGGACCCGGCCGACTGACCCGGACGACCGGCCCGGACGGCCGACCCGGCCGTTGCCCCGCGGGGCCCCGTCTCCTACCCTCTGCATACCAGCCCGACGGCGCCTGGACGGGTGCCGCCCACCGTGAGGACCTGCACTGGACGCCACCGACACCGACGCCCCCGAGGTCGACGTGCACGGGCTCGGCCGCGACTTCGCGGCCGGGGACGAGGACGCGCTCGCCGCGGCCTACCGGAACTGGTCGAGCCTGGTGCACACGCTGGCCCTGCGCTCGCTCGGCTCGCACGCGGACGCCGAGGACGTGACCCAGCAGGTGTTCGTCGCCGCCTGGCGCGGTCGCGCGCGGTTCGACCCGGACCGGGCCCGGCTGCCCGCCTGGCTGGTGGGGATCACCCGCCACACGATCGCCGACATGCACGAGTCCCGGGCCCGGACCCGGCGCTCGCAGGAGGCGGCCGCCGTCGAGGCGGAGGCACCCGTGGCCACGCCGCCCGACGCGGACCGGGTCACGGACCGGGTGCTGGTCGCCGACGAGCTGCGGCGGCTGGGGGATCCGGGACGCACGATCCTGCAGCTCGCGTTCTTCCGTGACCTGACGCACGTGCAGATCGCGCAGGAGCTGGACCTGCCGCTCGGTACGGTCAAGAGTCATGTCCGACGGAGCCTGATCAGGCTGCGCGACCGCTTGGAGGAGGTGGACGGTGCATATCGATGAGGAGACCCTCGCGCTCCTCGCCCTGGGCGAGGACGTGCTCGACGACGACCAGCGCGCCCACCTCGCGGCGTGCCCGCCGTGCCGGCGGTGCGCGGACGAGCTCGAGCGTGCGGCCGTCGGCGCCCGTCCCGTGCCCGGTGCGGCGGCCGACGCCGACGACCTCGTGGCGCCCCCGCCCGCCGTCTGGGAGCGGGTGCACGACGAGCTCGGGCTCACCACGGCCCCGCGGACGCTCGGCTCCGAGGCCGCCCGCGAAGCCGGTGCGGACGTCGTCGAGCTCGCCGGACGCCGCCGCCGGCGCTGGGTGCCGGCCCTCGTCGCGGCCTGCACCGCGCTGGTGCTCGGTGTGACCGGCGGGGTCCTGTGGGAGCGCCGCAGCATCGAGCCGGCCGAGACGACGATCGCCTCCGCCGAGCTGGACGCGCTGCCGGGCTGGGATGGTGCCGCCGGCGCCGCCGCGGTCGAGGAGGCCGCCGACGGCACGCGGCAGGTGGTGGTGTCCGTCGACGCCCCGGTGCCGGAGGGGACGTACCGCGAGGTGTGGCTCCTGGCCCCCGACGTCAGCGGACTCGTGAGCCTCGGCGTGCTGGAGGGCTCCGAGGGGAGGTTCGACATCCCGGAGGGCCTCGACATCGCGGCGTTCCCGGTCGTGGACGTCTCCGAGGAGCAGTTCGACGGGGACCCGGCGCACTCCGGCGACTCGGTGGTCCGGGGCGCGCTGGACGTCTGAGCCCCCGGGAGTGGGGCGGCTCACACCGCCCCTCGTTGCACCCGGTGCAACCGTGCACCTAGTGTCATGGCGTGCCGATCGACCGCCGAGCCGCCGCCAAGAGCAGGACGCGGCGCGCCATCGTGGACGCGGCAGCCGACCTCATGGGGTCCCGGGGGGCCACCTTCTCCGTGGACGAGCTGGCCGCAGGGGCCGACGTCGCCCGCCGCACGGTGTTCAACCACTTCGACTCGCTGGACGACGTCGTGGCGGCGGTCGGCGCCGACGCGTTCCGGTCCCTGGTGGACACCCTCGAACGTCTCGACGCGGAGGGTCGGCTCGCCGCGGCCGAGCACGACCGTTCGGCCGCGGAGGCGCGCCAGGGGGTGCTGGCGGACCTCGTGGCCACGCTGCGCGGCACCGACCTCGTGCACCCGACGGCGCTGCTGTGCCGCGCGTTCGGGCTCACCGGCCCCGACGCCCCTCCCGGCCGTGCCGTCCGCCGGCTCACCCCGGACGACGCCGTGCCCCAGCGGGTCACGATGCTGCTGCTGCGCTCGCTGGCCGACGTCAGCAACGACCTCGCCGACCGTCTCGCCCGCCGCCACCCCGACGCCGCGAGGATGGACGTGGACCTGACCGTCGCCGCGCTCGTCAGCCAGCTCGTGGTGCTCGTCGGGTACTGGCTCGCCGAGACGGGCGGGGCCACCGACGCCGCGTCCGTCGCCGTGTGGGACGGCCTCCTCGACCACCTCACCCCCCAGCCTCGCCCCGGCGAGCACTGACCGGAAGGACACCATGGCAGAGCTCCTCTACCGCCTCGGCCGCGGAGCGGCCCACCACGTGCGGGTCGTCGTCGCGGCCTGGGTGGCGGTCCTCGTGCTGGCCGGTGCCGGGTACGTCGTCGGCGCGGGCACCCTGTCCGACAGCTTCACCATCCCGGGCACCCCCACCCAGGAGGTGACCGACCAGCTCGCCGACCAGATGCCTGAGGCGGCCGGCGGTACGGGCACGGTCGTGATCTCCACGACCGACGGGCAGGCGTTCACCGACGACCAGCGGTCCCAGATCTCCGACGTCGCGGCCAACGCGGCGGACGTGGCCGACGTCGAGACCGTCGTCGACCCGTTCGCCACCGAGGCGGAGCGCGAGCAGCAGGCGGCCGACCTGGCCGACGGGGTGGACCAGATCGCGGACGGCCGCGACCAGATCGCCGACGGCCGCGACGAGATCGAGTCCGGGCAGGAACAGCTCGACGCGGCGCGCGCCGAGCTGGAGGCGGGGCAGGAGCAGCTCGACGCCGCCCGGGAGCAGGCGGAGGCCGCCGGCCAGGCGGACGCCGCGGCTCCCCAGCTCGACGCCCAGCAGGAGGAGATCGACGCCGGGCTCGAGAAGATCGAGGAGCAGCAGGCCGAGCTCGAGCAGGGTGCCGCCGAGCTGGAGGAGCAGTCCGACCGGCTCGACGAGCAGGCCGAGCAGGTCGAGCAGGGCCAGGAGCTGCTCGACCTGGCCTCCGGGATCCGCACGGTCTCCGAGGACGGCTCCGCCGCCGTGGCCACCGTGCTGTTCGACGACGAGCAGTTCGACGTGCAGCAGGAGACCAAGGACGCGGTGGTCGCGGCCTTCGACGACGGCATCGCCGAGATCGACGGCGTGCAGGTGGACTTCGGCTCGGACATCTCGCTCGCCACCCCGCAGGTCTTCGGACCGGGCGAGGCCGTCGGCCTGGTCGTCGCCGCGATCGCCCTCTTCGTCATGCTCGGCACCCTGATCGGTGCCGGCCTGCCGCTGCTCACCGCGATCGTCGGCGTCGGGATCGCCGCGCTCGGGTCCCTGGCCTTCTCCTCGATCGTCGACATGTCGGCGGTCACCCCCGTGCTCGGCGTCATGCTCGGGCTCGCCGTCGGGATCGACTACGCGCTGTTCATCGTGAACCGGCACCGGACGCAGCTCAAGGAGGGCTACGACGTCCCCGAGTCGATCGCGCTGGCGAACGGCACCTCCGGCAACGCCGTCGTCTTCGCCGGGACGACCGTGGTCATCGCCCTGCTCGCGCTCAACGTCACCGGCGTGCCGTTCCTCGGGCTCATGGGCACCGTCGGCGCCGTCGCCGTGGCGATCGCCGTGCTGGTGGCCGTGACGCTCACGCCGGCGCTGCTGTCGGCGATCGGGCTGCGCATCCTGTCCCGTACGGAGCAGGCCGCCCGCGAGGCCGCGCACCCGCACCCGGGCGAGCACGCGACGTCGGGCACCCCGGGGAAGAAGCCGCTGCGTCCGATGTCGACGCTCGTCGCCGTCGGTCGCGTCCTGGTCGGGGTGGCCCTGCTCGCGGTCGTGGCGATCCCGGCGCTCGACCTGCGGATCAACCTGCCCGACGGCTCCTCGGAGTCGCCGGACTCCACGCAGTACCAGGCCTACTCCACCGTGGCCGAGAAGTTCGGTCCCGGGACCAACGGGCCGCTCCTGGTCACGGCCGAGCCCACCGACCCCGTGACCGAGGACACCGAGGCGGCCACCCAGCTCGCGATCGGCGAGCAGCTCGCGGCGGTGGACGACGTCGTGGCCGTGGCCCCGGCCGGCACGTCCGAGGACGGCACGCTCATCGCGTTCCAGGTGATCCCCGCCGAGGGGCCCACCACGGAGTCCACCGAGCAGCTCGTGCACCACCTGCGCGACCTGTCCCCGCTGGACGACGGCACCGAGATCGGCGTCGCCGGCGCGGCCTCGGGGAATATCGACATCTCGGACAAGCTGTCCGAGGCCCTGCCGGTCTACCTGGCCGTGGTGGTCGGGCTGTCGCTGATCATCCTGATCATCGTGTTCCGCTCGATCCTGGTGCCGGTGATCGCGACGCTCGGGTTCATCCTCAGCTACTTCGCCGCGCTGGGCGGCGTCGTCGCCATCTACCAGTGGGGTTGGCTGTCCGGGCTCTTCGGCGTGGACAACCCCGGGCCGGTGCTGAACTTCCTGCCCACCATCCTCGTGGGCATCCTCTTCGGCCTGGCGATGGACTACATGCTGTTCCTCGGGTCGGGGATGCGCGAGGCCTACGCCCACGGCGCCCCGGCGCGGACGGCGGTGGCCCAGGGCTTCCGGGCCGGTCGCTCCGTGGTCACCGCGGCCGCGATCATCATGATCTCGGTGTTCGGCGGGTTCGTGTTCTCCCACGACGCGATGATCCGGCCCATCGGGTTCGCCCTCGCGTTCGGCGTGCTCGTGGACGCGTTCGTGGTGCGGATGCTCGTGGTGCCCGCCCTCATGCACCTGCTGGGCGACAGCGCCTGGTGGCTGCCGCGCTGGCTCGACAGGATCCTTCCGGACGTCGACGTCGAGGGGGCCGCGCTCGAGCGTCGGCACCCGCACGCCGAGACGGCTGCGACGGGCGACGGCGGTACGACCGGCGGCGGTGCCGGGGGCCGCTGAGCCGCGCGTCACGGACCGGTCACGATGCGAGCGTTCGGGGCGCGGTCCGGCAGGGCCCAGGCTACGTTGCCCTGGTAGGGGACCTGGCGGTGACGATGGCATCTCGGCGGCGACGGGTCGTGCTGTCGAACGCCAGGGGAGTGCCGTGCCGATTGTCCGCTCGTCCCGCCGGAGCCGTTCTGACCGCGCTGTCAGCAGGGCCGGGGCGGTCCTGCTGACGCTCGGTCTGGTCGGGACCTCCGCGGTCGCGCCGGCGCAGGCCGCCGTCACCACCTACGACCCGTTCGAGGTCAACCAGGGGTTCACCTGGGTCGCCACCGGTGACCTGGCGCTGGGCAACGGGGAGCTCGAGGGGTCGGCGGCCGCCTGGGGCAGCCTGTCCAGCACCATCGGCAACTACCCGGTGCTGCACACCTCGGCGGACGTGCCCGACTACACCGTGCCGAGCATCGACGGCGATCCCGTGCGCCTGCTGGGGAACGACTTCTCCGGCAGCGGCGGCATCGACCTCACCAACCGCGACGACACCGGCACGATCGACCCGGACTCCGACGAGGCCACCGCCATCGCGAAGTTCGCCGACACCGCCGACCTCAGCGGGCAGGAGCGGGGATCGGGCTTCACCCGGGTCACCAACCCCACCGGCGGCATCCTCGACCTCGAGACGCTGGCCTGGGACCCGGCGACCTGGCGGGACAGGGTGACGACGAACCGCCCGGCCGTGGAGGACTACTTCCCGGACGCCGACGAGCAGATCGACCGGACGAACCAGTGCCTCGCCCAGATGTACACCGACCCTGCGCTGGCGAACGAGGTGACGGTCACCGGCGACGCGGGCCTGGTCACCCTGTCCGGGTTCGACTTCACCAAGCCCAACTACGTCTACTACGACGACATCGCCGGTGCCGTCATCAAGCCGGGGGGCGAGGGGTACGTCCCCACGGCCCAGGCGCCCTTCGTCGTCAAGGTCACCGACCCCACCACCACCATCGGGCCGATCAACGTGGAGGGCTGGTCGGCCAACGCCGACGAGCAGCAGTCCTATGCCCGCTACATCATGCTCGACCTGTCCGAGGTGACCGGACCGGTCACGATCGACGGTCTGGAGATGGGTGCGGTCTGGGCCCCGGGCGTCGACCTGGTCTTCACCGGGTCGCGCTCCACGAACGGCCAGTGGTTCGCCGACGACGTCGTCACCACCGGCGGCGGCGAGATCCACCACCACACGTTCCTCGGGCAGCTGCTCTGCGACGACGACGCGCCGGCGATCGACTCCTCGGTCGCCGTGACCGACCCGGACGGCGGCGCGCTGCCGCAGGGCGGCGGGACGGTGGTCGACACGATCACCTACTCCGGGCTCACGCCGGGCCAGGAGTACGTGGTGGACGGCGCCCTGGTCACGGCCGCCGGCGGCACGGACACGGGAATCACCGGCAGCACCACGTTCACCCCGACCGAGCCCGACGGCACCGTGGACGTGACGTTCACGGTCAGCGCGCAGGACGCGGTGACGTACGCCGGGCAGGACCTCGTCGCGTTCCAGGTGCTCACGCTCGACGGCGACGTCGTGGCCACCCACGAGGACGTCGACGACGCGGAGCAGACCTTCCCGGTCGCGGACCTCACGCCGGCCACGTTCACGGTCGTCAAGCAGGTCGACGGCTCGGGCGCCGCGCAGGTGCCGCCGGACACCGTGTTCACGGTGTCCTTCGAGGTCACGGCCGGGCCCTCGGCGGGGCAGACCGGGCAGCTCGAGGTGCCGGCCGACGGGACGGCCGTCACCTGGCCCGGGGACCTGTACGCCGGGGACGTGATCACGTTCGACGAGGACGGCGTCGAGGTCGACGGGGTCGTGTTCTCCGGGGTCACGATCGACCCCGAGTCGATCACCCTCGCCGAGGACGTGGTGCCCGTCGTCACGGTGACGAACACCTACGACCTGGGTCCCGCCACGTTCCAGATCCACAAGGAGATCGTCGGGGACGGCGCCGCCCTGGTGCCGGACGACACCGAGTTCACCGTCGACTACGAGGTCACCTCCGGTGCGGACGCCGGCACCACGGGCACGCTGACGATCCCGGCGGACGGCACCGTCGTCGACGGCCCCGAGCTGACGGTGGGGGACGTCGTGGCGTTCTCCGAGCCCACCTTCCCGGCGGTCGACGACGTCATCTGGGGCGCGCCGGCCATCGTGCCGGACCCGCTCGTCCTGACCGCGGGCGAGACGGTGGACGTCGCCGTGGTCAACACGGCCGCGCTGGAGAACCGGATCGCCACAGGTTTCTCCGTGCTCAAGGTCGTCTCCGGCACCGGGGCCGCCCTGGTGCCCGACGACGCCGAGTTCACGGTGCAGTGGGAGATCATGGACGGACCGTCCGCACCGGACTCGGGCCAGCTCGTCGTGACCGCCGACGGTTCGGCCACCAACGGGCCGCAGGACCTCCAGGACGGCGACGTCGTGCGGATCACGGAGGTGGACCCGCCGGACGTCCCCGGCGTGGACTTCAGCGGGCTGACCGTCACTCCGGACACGGTCGTCATCGACTCGAGCGAACCCGCCGCGGCGCAGTTCACCGCGACCAACACCTACGACCTGGCGACGGCCACCTTCCAGGCGCACAAGGAGGTCACCGGCAGCGGCGCCGACCTGGTGCCCGACGACGCGACCTTCGACCTGCGGTACGAGGTCACCGACGGGCCCTCGACCGGCGCGACCGGCACGCTCGGGCTGCCGGCCGACGGCACCGTCGTCGACGGCCCGGACCTGCTGCAGGGCGACGTCGTGACCTTCAGCGAGGACACGCCGCCCGACGTGGACGGCGTCGAGTGGGGCGACGTGACCATCGACCCCGAGACCCTCACGCTCGACGCGACGACCGGCGTCGTCGACGTCACCGTCACGAACACCGCCGAGGTCGCGCCCACCCTGGACAGCGAGATCGTCGTGACCGACACGGGCGGGAAGACCCTGCCGGCGGACGGCGGCACGCTCACCGACACCCTCACGTACACCGGACTGGTGCCCGGCCAGGAGTACACGATCCACGGGGTCCTGCGCACGGCCGGCGGCGAGCGCACGGCGTTGCGCGGTGCCACGACGTTCACGCCGGCGCAGCCCGACGGGCAGGTGCAGGTCGAGTTCACGCTCAACGCCGCCGACGTGGCGGACTACGCCGGGCGAGACCTCGTGGCGTTCCAGTGGCTCACGCTGGACGGGCGCTTCGTGGCCGCGCACGTCGACCTCGACGACGCCGACCAGACGTTCTCGGTGGCCGACGTTCCGGCGCCGCGGATCGACTCGGCGGTGGCGGTCGTCGGGTCCGGCTCCGGGGTCGTGGGGCGCGACGGTGCGACGGTCGTGGACACGATCAGCTACACCGGGTTGGTCCCGGGTGCGGCGTACCGGGTCACCGGCGAGCTCGTGGTGGCGCCGACGGCGATCGAGACCGGGATCACGGGCTCGACGCGCTTCACCCCGAACAGCCCCGACGGGACCGTGGAGGTGGAGTTCGAGCTCACCGACACCGACGCCGCGGAGTTCGCGGGTGACCGCCTGGTGGCCTTCCAGGTGCTGACCCGCGCCGGCGAGGAGGTCGCGAGCCACGAGAACGTCCGCGACGCCGACCAGTCGTTCACCGTGGCCCCGCAGGCGCCGACGATCCGCACGTCCGCGTCCGTGGTGGGCTCCGGCGACAGCAGGGTGGTGCCGCCCGAGGGCGCGACCGTCGTCGACACGATCACCTACACCGGGCTGACGCCCGGCGTGGAGTACGTGGTCTCGGGGTCGACGATGCACACGGACCTGTCGGGCACCGGCGTCGTCGGCGGCGTGCGCTTCACGCCCACGGCGCCCGACGGCTCGGTGGAGGTCGCGTACGAGGTCACGGCCGCCGAGGCGGCCGAGCATCCCGGCGAGTACCAGGTGGTCTTCGAGGGCCTCTACGTGGACGACGACCTGGTCGCGACCCACTCGGACATCGACGACGCGGCACAGACGTTCTGGATCGCCGAGGGCGACACCCCGGACGGCGGCGGGTCCCTGCCCGTCACCGGACCGCAGTCGGTGGCGATCCTGCTGGGTCTGGCAGGGGCGTTCCTGCTCGGCGGGTTCGGCCTGCGCGCGGTGCGCCGTCGGACCCTCGGCTGATCAGTCCAGCGGTGCTCGCAGCATGGCCCGCAGGACCTGCACGACGCCGTGCTCGGCGTTCGATGGCGCGACGTACCGGGCACGGGCGATGACGTCCGGGTGCGCGCCGGCCATCGCGTAGGACCAGTGGGCGGCGTCCAGCATCTCCAGGTCGTTGAGGTAGTCGCCGAACACCATCGTCTGCTCGGGTCCGATCCCGGCCAGCTCCTGCAGCCGGCGCAGCGCGACGCCCTTGGTCACGCCGGGGTTCATGACGTCGACCCAGTGCGGGCTGGAGACCGCCACCTGCAGGGACTCCTGCAGGTGGGCCAGCGCCGGGAACGTGCCGGTGGCCGAGTCGACGTCGTCGTGCACCGCGACCTTGAGGACCTGGTCGTCGACGCGCGTCAGGTCGTCGACGACCTCGAGCTCGGCGTAGTAGGTGCGCACGTGGTCGACGAACGCGGCGTCGGCGCGTTCGACGTAGGCACTGCGCCGGCCGGCGACGACGGCGCCGCCCCGGACGGGGTCGATGCTGCGGACGGCGTGCACGACGGCGGCCACGTCCTGCGGGGTCATGGCGTCGGAGAAGATCTCGCGGCCGCCGCGCGTGACCAGGGTGCCGTTCTCGGCGATGATCACCAGCTCACCGTGGCCGGGCGTGCGCTCGGCCGGGAAGTCGGCGGCGATGGTCGCGTGCTGACGTCCGGAGGCGGGCACGACGACGATCCCGGCGTCGTGCAGCGCGGCCAGCACCGGCCAGACGTCGTCGGGGACGCGACCGTCGGCGTCGAGCAGCGTGCCGTCCATGTCGGTGACGACCAGGCGCACGTCGGCCAGGGCGGGGGTCGGGGGAAGGGGCATGGGTCCATGATCGCCGACGCCGACGGGGCGAGGCGATCACCGGCTCAGGCGCTGCGCCAGCGCGCCTCGATCAGCTCGACGACGACGCGCATCTGGGCCGCCATGTCCAGCGGGACGCCCGCGTGCTCCGGGGTCGCGGTGACCTCCTCGCCCGCCGCCGCGGCGTCGGCCCGTGCGCACAGCCACTGGAGCTGTACGCCGTCGGAGACGGCCACGACCGTGCGGGCGAGCTCGCGCGAGGGGGCGTCGGGGTGGACGACGCCGGCGGCCTTGCCGCGCTCGAAGGCCTCGGCGGTCGCCTGCACGGTCCGCAGGAAGTGCTGGTGCAGCCAGGGGTGGGCCGGATGGTCCGCCTCGACGCCGTCCACGGCCATGGCGCTGTAGAGCCGCACCATCTCGGGGGTCCGGGCGTTGGCCGCCATGAGGCCGACCCACTGGTGCAGGTAGGCCCAGACGTCGTCGCCGACGTCGGTCATGCCGACGAAGTCGACGTCGTCGCGGTGCTCGAGGACGGCGCCGTAGAGCCCTTCCTTGGACCCGAAGTGGTGCAGCAGCCCGGCCTTGGAGATGTCGGAGGCCGCGGCGACGTCGCCGAGCGAGGTCGCGGCGAACCCCTTCTCGGCGAACAGGGTCACGGCCTCGCGCAGGATGCGGGCGTGCTTGTCCTCGCTGCCGGCGCGCGGGCGTCCGGGCCGTCGGGGGGAAGTGGTCGGCACGCAAGCACTGTAGTCGACGTTTACCTACCGCATGGTAAATAAGTCTGCTACGGTGCTCGGACGCATCCGATGGAGGAACTGATGACTGCACCGACCGCGACGACGCCCCTGACGGTCGCCGACGTCCCCCGCCTCGTCGCCGGGCTCACGCTCGCCGAGAAGGCCGCGCTGTGCTCCGGCCAGGACTTCTGGACCACCCAGCCCGTGGACCGGCTCGGGATCCCGGCCGTGATGGTGACCGACGGTCCGCACGGGCTGCGCAAGCAGGCCGGGGCGTCCGACCACGTCGGCCTCAACGAGTCCGTCCCGGCCACGTGCTTCCCGCCCGCGGCCGGCCTCGCCTCCACCTGGGACCGCGGCGTCATCCGCCGTGTCGGCGAGGCGCTCGGTGCCGAGACGCGTGGCAACGCCGTCGGGGTGCTGCTCGGCCCCGGCGTCAACATGAAGCGCAGCCCCCTGTGCGGGCGCAACTTCGAGTACTTCAGCGAGGACCCGTTCCTGGCCGGTGAGCTCGCGACCGACCTCGTGGACGGTATCCAGTCGCGCGGGGTGGGCACCTCGCTCAAGCACTTCGCGGCCAACAACCAGGAGACGGACCGCATGCGCGTCTCCGCCGAGATCGACGAGCGCACGCTGCGGGAGATCTACCTGCCGGCGTTCGAGCGGGTGGTCACCGGTGCCCAGCCCTGGACCGTCATGTGCTCGTACAACAAGATCAACGGCACCTACGCCTCGCAGGACCCGTGGCTGCTCACCGACGTGCTGCGCGGCGACTGGGGCTTCGAGGGGCTCGTCGTCTCCGACTGGGGCGCCGTCGACGACCGCGTCACGGGGCTCGCCGCCG
This sequence comes from Isoptericola aurantiacus, assembly GCF_044769875.1. Taxonomy (NCBI): domain Bacteria; kingdom Bacillati; phylum Actinomycetota; class Actinomycetes; order Micrococcales; family Promicromonosporaceae; genus Isoptericola; species Isoptericola aurantiacus. The sequence continues at coordinate 795,916 of NZ_JBJBAE010000001.1, read as the reverse complement.
GGCTCGACCTCGAGATGCCGTCGTCCGCCGGTGTCAACGACGCCCGCATCGTCGCGGCCGTGGAGGCCGGGGAGCTCGACGAGTCGGTCGTCGACCTCGCCGCCACCCGCGTGCTGACGATGGTCGCCCGTGCCGCCGAGGCCGTCGCCGAGCCCGGCACCTACGACGTCGCGGCGCACCACGCGCTCGCCCACGAGGCCGCCACGCGCACCGCGGTGCTGCTCAAGAACGACCACGCCGTGCTCCCGCTCGACCCGGCGCGCGCCGGGGACCTCGTGGTGATCGGCGAGATGGCCCGCACCCCCCGCTACCAGGGTGCCGGCTCCTCCCAGGTCAACCCGACCCGGCTCGTCAGCGCCCTGGACGCCCTCGCGGAGCGGGACCTCGACGTCCCGTTCCACCCGGGCTACCTGCTGGCGGAGGCCGCCGGCAAGCCGGGCCAGGACCGGGACGACGCCGACGCCGACGCGACCCTGCGCGCCGAGGCCGTGGCCGCCGCCGCCGGCAGGACCGCCGTGCTGTTCGTCGGGCTCCCGGCCGTGGCCGAGTCCGAGGGGTACGACCGCGACCACATGGAGCTGCCGGAGGCGCACGTCGCGCTCGTCCGCGAGGTCTCCGCCGTGGCGCGCCGCACCGTCGTCGTGCTGTCCAACGGATCGGCCGTCACCGTGTCCGGCTGGCAGGACGGCGTCGACGCGATCCTCGAGACCTGGCTCGGCGGGCAGGCCTCCGGAAGCGCCGCCGTCGCGCTCCTGCTCGGCGAGGCCGCGCCGTCGGGCCGTCTCGCGGAGTCGATCCCGGTGGCGCTGTCCGACGTGCCCGCCCAGCTCAACTTCCCGGGTGAGAACGGCACCGTCCGCTACGGCGAGGGGCTGTTCATCGGCTACCGGGGGCTCGACGCCACCGGCGCGGACGTGTCCTACCCGTTCGGGCACGGTCTGACGTACACGACGTTCGACCACTCCGACCTGGCCGTGGACGTCGACGAGGTGACGGCGTCGACGGCGGCGCAGGACGCCGTCGTGCGCGTCGCCGTCACCGTGACGAACACGGGGGAGCGGGCCGGCGTCGCCGTGCCGCAGCTCTACCTGGGCCGGCCGGCGTCCGCCGTCGCCCGGGCCCCGCGCGAGCTGCGGGGGTTCGAGGCCGTCGCGCTCGAGCCCGGCGAGTCCCGCCGGGTCGAGCTCACCGTGTCCCGCCGCGGCGTGTCCCACTGGGACACCGTCACGCACGGCTGGGTCGTGGAGCCCGGTGCGCTCGAGGTCGCCGTCGGCGCCTCGTCGCGCGACCTGCCGCTCGTCACCACGGTCGAGCTGGTGGCCCCGCCGCTGCCGACGCCGCTGCACCGGTACTCCACCGTGGCCGAGTGGCAGCAGCACCCCGAGGCCTGGGAGGCGCTGGTGTCCGCCATCGGGCCGGCGGCGCAGATGTTCGACGCCGCGCAGGGGGACCCCGCGCACGCCGCCATGTTCGCCGCGATCCCGGTGGTCAAGGTGACCACGATGGGGTTCTCGGACACGCTCACCCCGGAGGCGTTCGACGATCTGCTCGCGACGTACGGCGAGGCCTGAGGTCGGACGCCGCGAGCGTCTGATCTTCTAGCCTGGTGCCGTGCCCGCAGCCCGGAGGAGTCCCGCAGCCCCCGTCGTCGACCCGGTCGTCCTGAGCGACCTGGAACGCGGCGATCCCGCCGCCCTGGTGTCCCGCGCCGTGCTCGAGGGCGTCGAGCACGTCGACCTCGACGTCGACCGGCTCGAGCTGCGGGACGCCAGGGTCTACGGATCGCGTCTCGACGGGCTGCGCGCCCGCGAGGCCGACCTGCGTCACCTCACCCTCACCGAGGTCGTCATGGAGCGGGTCGACGTCCCGGTGGTCCAGGGGATCCGGGGCCGCTGGCGCGACGTCGAGCTCCGTGACGCCCGGGTCGGCTCGGCCGAGCTGTACGAGTCGACCTGGCAGTCGGTGCGGTTCGTGGGATGCAAGCTCGGGTACGTCAACCTGCGCGGCGCCCGCCTGCAGGACGTGCTGTTCACCGACTGCACCGTGGACGAGCTGGACCTCGTGCAGGCCGAGGCCACCCGGGTGGCGTTCGAGGACACCCGGGTGCGCCGGCTGGACCTGCAGGCCGCCACGCTGTCCCACGTCGACCTGCGCGGTGCGCTGCTGACCGAGCTCGTCGGCACCGACGCCCTGCGGGGCACGACCATCACCGGCCGGCAGCTGGCCGAGCTCGCGCCGACGCTCGCCGCCAACCTCGGGATCACGGTCGTCGACTGACGTCTCACCCGGGCCGTGGGCCGAGGTGACCTGTCGCGGAGTCCTCCGCTCCGCTACGGTCGGAGGCGTGCAGCTGCTGGTCGTGGAGGACAACGAGCATGTCGCCGGGGCGCTCGTGTCCGTCCTGGGCAAGCACGGGTACGAGGTGATCCGCGCCGCCGACGGCTCGAGCGCGCTGGACGCCCTGAGCCAGCACACCGACCTCGTCCTGCTGGACCTCGCCCTGCCGGACATGGACGGCTTCGAGGTCTGCCGCCGCATCCGCAAGGTCTCCGACACCCCGATCATCATGGTCACCGCGCGCACCCACCTCGAGTCCCGCGTGCGGGGCCTCGAGCTCGGGGCCGACGACTACGTGACCAAGCCCTACGACATCCGTGAGGTCCTCGCCCGGATCGACGCCGTGCTGCGCCGGGGGCGGCCCCGCGAGTGGGACGGCCGGACGGACGTCGCCCGGGTCGAGGTCGGCACCGTGCGGGTCGACCTCGCGGCGCGCGAGGTGCGTCGCGCCGACGGCTCCGTCGTGTCCCTGACACGCAAGGAGTACGACCTGCTCGCCCTCCTGGTGCGGCACCGCGGGACGGCGCTGGCCCGGGAGCGGATCCTGCGCGAGGTCTGGGGATCGAGCTGGAAGGGACTGGGCCGCACGCTCGAGGTCCACGTCGCGTCGCTGCGTCGCAAGATCGGTGACCCGTCGGTGGTCCGGACGGTCCGCGGCGTCGGCTACCGCGTCCTCGGGCAGTCCTGAGGTGCGGCCCCGCCTGGTGGCGCTGCTGTTCGTCCCGATCGCCCTCGTCCTGCTGCTGCTCGGCACGCTCTACGCGGGCAGCGTCACCCGGGCGCACCAGCAGGAGATCTTCCTCGACCGTGCGCGGGACGCCCAGTACCTCGTCATCGCCGCGCGGCAGGCGATCCTGACCGACGATCCCGAGCTGGTCGCCGTCGACCTCGAGCGCTACCGGGACGTGTACGGGGTGGAGTCCGCGGTCGTCGACCAGGCCGGCATGACGGTCGCGAGCACCGGGCTGGACGTGGAGGACGTCCCGGAACGGCACGCGGCCGTCGCGGGCCGTCAGGCCGACATGCGGGAGAGCCTGTGGCCGTGGGAGGTCGAGCAGATCGTCGTCGCGGAACCCGTGTTCGACGGCGGTGACGTCATCGGCGCCCTCCTGACGTCCTCCGACGCCGGGGACGTCCGCCAGGGCATCTGGTACAGCTGGGCCCTGATCGGCGTCTCGGGCCTGGTGCTGGCCATGCTGGCGATGGTGCTCGCGGACCGGACCGCGGGCTGGGTGCTGCGGCCCGTGCGCGCGGTGGAGCGGGCCATGGCGAACATGGGGGGCGGCCGCCTCGACGAACGGATCCCGGAGTCCGCCGGGCCGCCCGAGCTGCGTCAGGTCGTCGAGCGGTTCAACGAGATGGCCGAGCGCGTCGAGCACCAGATGCGCCGTCAGCAGGAGTTCGTGGCCAACGCCTCGCACGAGCTGCGCAACCCGCTCAACGCGCTCATGCTGCGCATCGAGGGCCTGGCCCTGACCGTCCCGGCGGAGGACGCGGAGGAGGTCGAGCACGTCCGGACGGAGGCCGAGCACATGGCGCAGATCCTGGACGCGCTCCTGCTCCTCGCGGACGACGCCAACCTCGGTCCCGCCCAGCCCGTCGACGTCACCGAGCTCGTGGCGATGCGCCTCGAGGTGCGTCGGGCCGTGGACCCCGACCGCGTGATCACGTTCGAGCACACCGCACCGGAGGTGTGGGCCGCCGTCGACCCCACCGCCCTCGAGGCGGCGTTCGACACGGTGGTGGACAACGCGTGGAAGTTCTCGCCGGCGGACGAACCCCTCGAGGTGTCGGTGGCGTCCGGCGCGCGCACCGTGGAGATCGTCGTGCGCGACCACGGGTCCGGCGTCCCGCCCGACCAGCTCGACCGACTCACCGAACGCTTCTGGCGCAGCCCCGGGCACAGTGCGGTGCGGGGTTCCGGGCTGGGCCTGGCGATCGCGTCCGAGCTGCTGGCCGCCACCGGCGGGGAGCTGCGCCTCGAGCTGCCCGACGACGGCGGCCTGCGCGTGCGGCTGCAGGTCCGGCGCTGGGAGGACGAGGCATGAGGCGGCTCGCCACGACACTGCTCGCCGTCCTGCTCGGGTCGCTGGTCCTGACGGGCTGCTCCGCCGCCGACGACGAGGCCTGGGCCGACGAGCTGCCCTCGACCGTCACGATCGCGACGGGCGGCACGACCGGGATCTACTACGCGTACGGGCGGGCGCTCGCCGACGTGCTGACGCAGCGGTACGGGGTGGACGCCGAGGTGCTGGAGACCAGCGGGTCGGTGGACAACCTGCACCTGCTCGACGACGGCACCGCCCAGATCGGGTTCAGCGCGGCCGACGCCGCCGGTGACGCGGTGGCCGGGACGGGCGACTTCGACCACCCGGTGGACGTGCGGGCCGTGGCCCGGGTGTACGACGACTTCGAGCACCTGGTGGTGCCCGCGTCCTCGCCGGTGACGACGATCGAGGACCTGCGCGGGCTGCGGGTCTCCGTGGGGGCCCAGGGGTCCGGGACCTCGCTCATCGCACGCCGGGTGCTGGCCGCGGCGGACGTGGCCGAGGCGGACCTGCGTGTCTCCGAGCTGGGCATCACGGAGTCGATCGACGCCCTGCGCCGCGGCCGTGTCGACGCGTTCTTCTGGTCCGGCGGCCTGCGGACACCGGGCCTGGTGGAGCTGTCCGAGGAGATGGACGTCCGCCTCGTGCCCCTGCAGGAGGTGGTGGACGAGATGCGCGACGAGTTCGGGCACGGGTACCGGCACGGCGTCGTGCGGGAGGGCGTGTACGGCGGGCCGGCGGATGTCGAGACGCTCGCGGTGCCCAACATGCTGCTGGTCGGCGCCGACCTGCCCGACGACGTCGCCTACGGCCTGACGGCCCTGCTGTTCGACGCCCGTGCGGAGCTGGTGGAGACCGTCGACTCGGCGGCCCTGCTGGATCGTGCGCGTGCCATCTACACGGCGCCGACCGAGCTGCACCCCGGCGCGCTGCGGTACTACCGGGACACGAAGTCCTGACGCCCGGTGCCTCTCGGTGCTCTTCAGGGCCCGGAGGACGCCGGCGCGCTCGGCCGGGTGGGCAGCGGCGGGACCAGGCGGAGGCGGTGCCCGACGCCGCCGCGCCACGGCATCTCCGGGGTCATCGTCGGCGGATAGCCCTGCGGGTTGGCCTGCTGCCACCGCCAGTGGTCCTGGCAGATCTGCTCGAGGTCCCGACGTGCCGACCAGCCCAGGTCCGCCGTCGACCGGGTGGTGTCGGCGATCGTCCGGGACACCGTCCGCGCGGGGCCGTCGATGATCCGGTGCGGGACCGTCCGCCCGGAGACGCGCTCGAAGGTGCGCACGACGTCCAGGACGCTGGAGGCCCGGCCGGTCCCGAGGTTCCACGTGCTCACGGGCTGCGAGGTGGCGTCCAGCGCCTCGAGCGCGGCGACGTGACCCTCGGCGACGTCGTCGACGTGCACGAAGTCCCGCACCGCGCTCCCGTCCGGCGTGGGGTGGTCGCCGCCGTGCACGGTCAGGTGCGGCCGGTGACCCGCGGCGACGTGACCGATCCGGGCGAGGAGCCCTGCCCCCGGCGCCTTGGCGACCTCGCCGATGCGGCCGGACCGGTGCGCCCCGGCGGTGCTGAAGCACCGCACCACGGCGACCCGGACCGCACCGGTGCGGGCCAGGTCGGCCAGCAGGTTCTCGTTGGTGACCAGGGTGCGGCCCAGCGGTGAGACCGGCGCGAGCGGCGCCGTCTCCGCCAGCGGGGCGTCGTCGTCGGACGCGCCGTAGACCGCGGCGGACGAGGACATCACGAACCGCTGGACGCCGTACCACGCCATGCAGCGCAGCAGGGCGAAGGTGGTGGCCAGGTTCGTCTCGTAGGCGTCCAGGACCCGGTCCGTGCACTCGACGGCCGAGCGCAGCCCGGCCAGGTGGACGACGGCGTCGAACCGGGCGGTGGCGAAGATGCGTTCCATCGCGTCGAGGTCGGCGACGTCGGCGGCGTGGCTGGTCACCTGGCGGTGCGCCAGGGCCTCCACCCGCGACAGCGACGCCGGCGTCCCGCGGGTGAAGTCGTCGACGACGTCCACGTCGTGACCGGCGGTCAGCAGTGCCAGCACGACGTGACATCCCAGGTAGCCGGCCCCGCCGGTGACCAGGACCCGCATCGCGTCCCCCATGGTTCTCTCAGCCTGCCCACATCATCGGCGCACGGGTGTGTGCAGGTCACGGGGTGTTGAGCAGATCTTGAGCATCCCGCGCGCTCCGAGGTGACCTGTGTCACCCTGCCTCCATGATCCGACTTCTGGCACGCACGGCGATCTTCCTGCTCGGGGCGGCGATCGGCATCGTCCTGACCGACATCCTCTTCGGGGCCCTCGACTGGCAGACCTTCCATGTGGTGTGGGGCAACCCGCTCGCGTTCGTGCTGGCCGTCGTCATCTTCGCCCTCGCCCAGGCGGTCCTGTCCCCGTTCCTGGCGAAGATGGCGCAGAACAACGCCCCGACGCTCGTCGGTGCGGTGGGGCTCGTCAGCACCTACGTGGCGCTGGCGGTCGCGGCGCTGGTCGCACCCGACGGCCTCGAGATCGGCGGCTGGCAGGGCTGGATCGTCGGTCCGATCATCGTCTGGCTGGTCACGATGCTGGCCACGTTCCTGCTGCCCGCCGTCATGCTCAAGAACGCCTTGGAGAACCGTCGCGAGGACGGCAGCTGACCGGGTGCCGACGGTCGACGTCGATCCCGGGCCGCGCGCCCCGGCGGGCGGGACTCAGAGCTGTTGGCGCACCCCCGCCGCCCGGGCGATGCCCTCGACCTGCTCGTCCATGTCGTCACGCAGCGGCTTGATCCCGTCGCCGCGCCGCAGCACCGGGAGCCGCACCGGGTGGTCGACCTCCTCGAGCACGAACCCCAGGGCCGCGTAGAGCGCCAGGGCGGCGAGGGCGAGCCCGAGGGCCCCGGCGGCGACCTCCCACGCCCCGGAGCCGGTGACCTCGCTGATGCCGGTCACGGCGAACCGGGCGGCGGACCCGACCATGACGGCCGCGGCGAGCAGCTTGCCGTGCGCCGCGGCCGCCGGCGCGAGCATCGCGAGCGACGCCGTGACCAGCAGGACGCCCAGGGCCGGGCTCGTCGAACCCGGCGGCGAGGTCAGCGTCGTGACGGCGATCATCGCCCACACCCCGGAGACCATCGCCATCCCGGTCCCGGCGATGGGGTCGCGGGCGCCGAACCCGATGACGGCCGACAGCAGCTGCAGGGGGACGGTGAGCACCAGCACCGCCAGGGCCACGGTCGTGCCCTCGTCGGGGCCGACGACGCCGAGCTGCAGGCTGCTGAACCCGGCGGTGGCGACGGCCAGGGCCATGAACCCCAGGGGTAGCGGGTTGCCGGTCGGGCGGAGCACGATCCGGGTCATGCGCAGCGGTTCTCCGGGCGGGCGGTGTTCGGCGTCGGAATGGCTCATCGCCCTACACAACCTGCTTCCGGGGTGTTCCACAACGACCACGGCGCGCGCCGCCCTCCCCAGGATCACCCGCTCCCGGTGCCCCGCGGGAGTCGCGGGCGGCCTAACGTGGGGAGCCGAAGTCCGTGACCGAGCACCGGAGCAGCCCCATGAGCACCACCGAGACAGTCGGCGTCGTCGGCGGCGGGATCGTCGGCCTGGCCGTGGCCCGCGAGATCCTGAGCCGCCGGCCGGGGACCTCGCTGACGGTGCTCGAGGCCGAGGACCGGCTGGGCGCGCACCAGACGGGACACAACTCCGGCGTCGTGCACGCGGGGATCTACTACCGCCCCGGCAGCCTCAAGGCGACGTTGTGCACCCGTGGTCGCGACCTGCTGCGGGAGTACTGCGCCGAGCACGGGCTGCCGTTCGACGAGGTCGGCAAGCTCGTCGTCGCCGTGTCGGAGTCCGAGCGCGGCCGGTTCGACGCGCTCGAGAAGACGGCCCGGCAGAACGGGGTGCCGGGCCTGCGGCGGCTCGACGGCGCGCAGATCCAGGAGGTGGAGCCGCACGCCGCGGGGCTCGCGGCCCTGCACTCGCCCCGCACCGCCATCACGGACTTCGGAGCCGTCGCCCGCCGGCTGGGGGCCGACGTCGAGGCCGCCGGCGGGCAGGTGCTGCTCGGGGCCGAGGTGTCGGCCGTCGAGCGCAGCGGCGGGCGCGTCGTGGTGTCCACCGGGGGCACCTGGCACACCGTCGACCGGCTCGTCGTCTGCGGCGGACTGCAGTCCGACCGGCTCGCCGGCATGGTCGGGGCTCCGCGCAGCCCGGCGATCGTCCCGTTCCGCGGGGAGTACATGACGGTGCGCGCCGCGAAGCGGGACCTGGTGCGCGGCATGGTCTACCCCGTGCCGGACCCGCGGTACCCGTTCCTGGGCGTGCACTTCACGCGGACGGTGGCCGGGGAGCTCGAGGTGGGTCCCAACGCGGTCCTGGCCCTGGACCGCGGCAGCTACCGGCGGCTCGCCGTGAGCCCGCGGGACACCGCCGCGATCCTCGGCTGGCCGGGGTTCTGGCGGATGGCGGCGCGGCACTGGGCCACGGGCGCCAAAGAGATGTTCGGTTCCGCCGTGAAGTCGGCCTACATGGAGACCGCCCGCCGGTACGTCCCCGAGATCGGCAGCGCCGACGTCGTGCGCGGGCGAGCCGGGCTGCGGGCCCAGGCGGTGGAGCGGGACGGGTCGCTCGTGGACGACTTCGTCATCACCACCTCCGACGGCGTGACGAGCGTCCGCAACGCGCCCTCGCCTGCCGCCACCTCCAGCCTGGCGATCGCCGAGCACGTGGTGGACCGGGTCTACGGGTGAACCGGCCCGGCGACGTCGTCGCAGCCGCTGCTAATCTCCCGGACGTGATCCGCCGTGCCTGAACCGACCGTGACGATCCACGACGTCGCGCGGCACGCGGGCGTGTCCGCCGCCACCGTGTCGAACTTCTTCAACTGGCCGGACAAGCTGTCCGTCCGGATGAAGGAGCGCGTCGAGAGCGCCGTGACCGAGCTCGGCTTCGTGCCCAACATGCCGGCACGGCAGCTGCGCCGCCAGCACAGCGGCATCGTCGGTGTCAGCGTCGTCAACGCCTCGAACCCGTTCTTCGCGGGCCTCGCGACGGCGGTGGAGCGGGTGGCGGAGGACGCCAACCTGTCGGTGGTGGTGGGATCGTCCCGGGAGTCGGCCGCGCAGCAGGAGAAGTTCCTGACCCTGTTCGAGCAGCTCCGGTTCGACGGCGTGGTCGTGACGCCGTCGGACGACGAGCTCGAGCCGCTGCGCCGCCGGCGCGACCGCGGCACGCCCGTGGTGCTGGTCGACCACGAGGACCCGGACGGCCGATTGTCGTCCGTCTCCCTGGACCACCGCGAGGGGGGTCGGCTCGCGGCCCGGCACCTGGTGGCGACCGGTCGGCGGCGGTTGCTGTTCGCGGCGGGCCACGAGGGCGTGCGCCAGGTGGCCCGGCGGCTGGAGGGCTGCCGCGAGGTGGTCGCCGAGCGGGCGGACGTCCGGCTCGAGGTGGTCCGCTCCGACGATCTCGACCTGGCCGTCGGCGAGGAGACGGGGCGATGGATCGCCACCCTCGACCCCGCCGAGCGCCCCGACGCCGTGTTCGCCGGGAACGACCTGCACGCGATCGGCCTCGTGGAGGCGTTGGTCTCGGCCGGTCTGCGGGTGCCCGACGACGTCGCGGTCGTCGGGTACGACGACATCCCGTTCGCGGCGCGCGCCGCCGTCCCGCTGACGACGGTGCGCCAGCCCATCGCCGAGATGGGACGGGCGGCCGCACGACTGCTGCTCGACGAGATCGCCGACCCGGGGCGCTCGCCGCGGGACGTCGTCTTCCCGCCCGAGCTCGTGGTGCGGGCCTCCGCTCCCTGACCTGGCCCCGGTCCCGGCCTCCCCGGTGCGTCAGGCGTGCGTCGGGTGCTCGTGCCCCGGATGCGTCTCGGGCTCGACCTGGAAGGTCGTGTGCTCCACCCCGAAGTGGTCGCGCACGCAGTCCTGGAGCTCGTCGAGGATCCGCCCGGCGTGCCCGTCGCGGAAGCACCCGGACTCCACCACGACGTGGGCGGACAGCTGCGGCAGGCCCGTGGCGATGAGCGAGGCGTGCACGTCGTGGATCTCGCTGACGTGCTCCACCCGGAGCAGGTGGACGCGGACCTCGTCGAGATCGAGGCCCACGGGCGTCGACTCCAGGAGCACCGCGGAGGCGTCGCGCAGCAGCCGCACGGCCCGCGGCAGGATCAGCGCCCCGATGGCGAGAGCGGCGACCGTGTCGGCGTACTGCCAGCCGGTGGTGGCGATGACGACGGCGGCCACGATGACGGCCAACGACCCCAGGGCGTCGTTGACGACCTCGAGGAACGCGGCACGGAGATTGAGGTTGGCGTCTCGGCGGCCCATCAGCACGGCCATGGCCGCGAGGTTGCCCACCAGCCCGACGGCGCCGAACACCACCAGCTCGGTGCCGGGGATGTCCGGCGGGGTCCGCAGCCGCTGCACGGCCTCGACCAGGACGAACACCCCGACCGCGAGCAGGACCGCGGCCTGTGCCAGCGCGGCCAGGACCTCCGCGCGCCGGAAGCCCCAGGTGCGCCGCGCCGTCGGCGGCCGGAGCGCGACGTGCGCGGCGAACAGCGCGAGGGCGAGCCCCGAGGCGTCCACGAGCAGGTGCACCGTGTCGGCGAGCAGCGCGAGGCTGCCGGTGACGAGCGCCCCCACCACCTGCGCGACGACGACGGCGCTCGTGATGCCGAGCGCGACCGCCAGGCGGCCGCGGTGCGTCTCGGCCTTGCCGTGGTCGTGCGCCATCTAGTGCCTCCCCGTCCGGTGGTCGGGCGCGGCGAGGTCCTCGTGCGGTTCGGCGTGGTCGTGGTCGTGCACCAGCTCGCCCTCCCACGCCTCGCGCCCCTCGTGGACGGCGAAGGCGGCCACGACGAACCCGGCGAGCGGGTCGAACCAGGCCGCGCCGGTGAGCCGGAACGCCACCAGCCCGGCGAGGGTCGCGACCGACAGCCACACGCACACGCGGGTCTCGGCGGCGTCGGCCAGGACCAGGGGGTCTCCCAGCGCACGGCCCACGCGGGACTTCGCCCGGGCCAGCAACGGCATGACCACCAAGGAGGCGATGAGCACGCCCAGCGCCAGCGGGGACGCCTCGGGACGGTCGCCCGTGACCAGGGCGCGCACCCCCTCGACGGTCACCCAGGCGGCGAGCAGGAAGAAGGTCACGGCCACCGCCCGCAGCGTGCGGCGTTCGCGGGCCTCGTCCCGGTCGGCTGCCTCGAGCCGGCCGGTGCGCAGGCGCGTGGCCAGCCGCAAGGCGACGAGGACGGCTGCCGCGGTCTCGATCCCGGAGTCGATGCCGAACCCGATCACCGAGACGAGTCCCGCAGCCAGTCCAGCACCGATGGCGAGGACGCCCTCGACGACGTTGTAGGCGACCGTGAGCTGCGCCAGCCGGAGCCCGCGGCGGGTGAGCGGCGCGGAGGCAGGCGCGCTCACGCGGCGGCCTCGCCGTCCTGCGGCGCGGTGTCCGACGGCGCGGTGGACGACGGCGCGGTGCCGACCGCGCACGTGCAGTCCGGTCCGCAACAGTCCGGATCGACGACGAGCGTGAGGTCGAGCAGGTCGCCGAGGGCGTGGGCGAGCCGCGGGTCGGAGAGCCTGTACTCGGTGCGGCGCCCGTCCGGGCGGGTGGACACCAGCCCGCAGCCGCGCAGGCAGGCGAGCTGGTTGGACACGACCTGACGGGTCACGCCGAGGCGGTCCGCGATGTCGCTGGGGTAGGCCGGCGCCTCGCGCAGGGTGAGCAGGATGCGGGCGCGGGTGGGGTCGCCGAGGGCGTGCGCGATCCGGGCGAGGGCGTCCGTGTGCGTCAGCGTGGCCATGGCCCCGACGGTACACGCGAACCTGTACTGAGGCTAGAGTCGGGCGAGCACCTCGCGCAGCCAGTCGATCGTCGGGGCCAGCAGCTCCGCGTCGAACCGGGTGTCGGAGTGCTCGGCGCCGTCCAGCCACGTGACCCAGGGGCTCTCGCCGCGGCGCTCGAGCGCGTCCACCAGGAGCTGCGCCTGCCCCGGCGCGACGGTGCAGTCCGCCGTGCCGTGCGCGATCGCGAACGCCGGCAGCGGGGCCTCGCCGGCCGACTCCAGGTGAACGAGCGGTCCCGCCTGGGCCGCCAGGTCCGGTGCCGTCCGCAGGGGCGAGCCGAGGTACCGGGACTCCGGGGAGTCGTCCGCCGAGTGCGAGCTCGGGGCGCAGCCGATCTCCTCGGCGTGGGAGTCCATCAGCGCCAGGTCCGTCGGCCCGTACCAGTCGACGACGGCCGCCACCCGCGGCGTCACCGCAGGCTCGCCGTCCTCCGGGGCGCCGCCGTCGGGCACCTCCCAGGGGGCGACCCGGCCGGCCAGGGCCCCCACCACGCACGCGATGTTGGCCCCCGCGGACTCGCCCCACAGCACCACCCGGTCGGCGTCGATCTCCGGGACCGACCGCAGGAACCGGACCGCCGCGCTCACGTCGTCGACCGCGGCCGGGAACGGTGCCTCCGCCGAGAGCCGGTAGTCGAGGCTCGCCACCACGAAGCCCGCCTCCACCAGCGGGGCGACCTTCGGTGCCGCCATCGTCCGCGACCCGTAGTACCAGCCCCCGCCGTGCACGAACAGCACGGCCGGGAGCTCCGGACCCGTGGTGGCGTCCGCCGGTAGCCACAGGTCCAGACGCTGGCTGGGGGAGTCGGAGGCGTAGGCGACGTCGGCGCGCGTCGGGGCGAGATCCATGCCCTCACCCTCCCACCTGCGCCGGCGGCGAGGGAACCGGTGCCTATGCCGTCGGGGGGTCGTAGGCGCCGGAGGAGATGTCCTCGAGCAGTCCCGGTTCCCGAGGCGTCCAGCCCAGCGAGGCGCGCGTCCGCCCGCTCGACGCCGGGGCGTCCAGCGTCAGCAGGTTCCCGGCGAACCCCAGGCGTTCGGTCGCCTCCTCGGGCGGGAACGAGGCGGTGGGCAGCCCGAAGCGGTGCCCGATCGTCTCGGCGATCTCACGCGTCGTCACGGACTCCTCCGCCACGGCGTGCACGGCGGACCCGGCCGTCGCGGCGTCGAGAGCGCGGGCCACGACGCGGGCGGCGTCGAGGCGGTGCACCGCGGTCCAGCGGTTCGCGCCCGCGCCGGGGTAGAGCGCTGCGCCCTGCTGGTGCGCGATGTCGACGAGCATGGACGTGAACCCCTGGTCCCCGGGTCCGTGCACGGTGGGGGCGAGCCGGACGCTCACCGAGCGCACCCCGCGCTCGGCCAGGTCGAGCGCGACCTGCTCGCTGCCGCCCCGCGCGGTGTCCGGGCCCGACTGCGGCAGGCGGTCGTCCTCCGTGAGGGGGCGCCCCGTGCCGACGGGGAAGATGCCGGCGGCGATCACCAGCGCCCGCTCCGAGCCGGCGAGCTCCGCACCCAGCGCCGTGACCACGGCGCGTTCGGTGCGTCCCGCCTCCGCGTACCGGGTGAAGTCGTGGCCGAACGCGAGGTGGACGACGCCGTCGGCGGACCTGGCGCCGGAGCGCAGGCTGTCGACGTCCTCGAGCGAGCCCGGGTGGGCCGTGACCCCGAGCGTCCGCAACCGGGTGGCCGCCGCCTCCGAGCGGGCGAGCCCGACGACCTCGTGCCCCGAGGCGAGCAGTTCCGGGACGACGGCGGATCCGATCCATCCGGAGGCTCCGGTCATGAAGATGCGCATCGCATGGTCCTTTCTTCGGACACCAGAGTGATGTCAGTGACAGACATCAAAGGTAGCAGCGATGTCAGTACCTGTCATCACCTAGACTGTCCGGATGGCTCGCTGGGAACCTGACGCGCGGGGCCGCCTCGTCCTGGCGGCGCTCGACCTGTACGCCGAGCGCGGTTTCGACGCGGCGACGGCGGCCGACGTCGCCGAGCGCGCCGGGGTGACCGAGCGGACGTTCTTCCGATACTTCCCCGACAAGCGCGAGGTGCTGTTCGACGCCTCGGGCAGCCTCGACGCCGCCGTCGTGGGCGCCGTCCCCGGGACCGTCGACGCGGCGTCGGCGCTCCGGACGGTGCGCACGGCGCTCCTGGCCGGTGCCGCGCTCCTCGACGAACGCCGGGAGTTCGCCGCCCGGCGTGCCGCCGTCATCGCCGCCCATCCCGCCCTGCAGGAACGCGAGCTGCTCAAGATGTCCCGCCTCGGTGCCGAGCTCACCGCGGTGCTCTCGGAGCGCGGTGTCGCCGACGCCGCGCTCGTCGTCGAGACGGGCGTCGCCGTGTTCCGGGTCGCGTTCGACGAGTGGGTCGCCGGGACCGCCGGCGGGGTTCCGGGCGACGACCGGCTCGTCACGAGGCTCGACGCGGCCTTCGACAGGTTCGAGGCGCTGGTCGTGCCGCGCCCGTGATCGCTACGCGCCGGCCGGCGAGATCCCGTCGAGCACCGCGAGCTCGGCGTCGGTGAGTCGTAGCGCACCCGCGGCGACGTTCTGCTCCAGGTGTTCCACGCTGCCGGTCCCCGGGATCGCCAGCACGTGCGGACCCTGGTGGAGGGTCCAGGCGAGCCGGACCTGTGCCGGGGTGGCCCCGTGCGCCGCCGCGACCGACTCGACGTCCGCACGGCCGGCGTCGTCCACCTCCGCCCCGGGCACGGCCCCGGGCACCGACGCGCCGACGGAGAAGAACGGGACGAACGCGATGCCGAGCTCACCGCAGCGGGCCAGCAGGTCGTCGTCGGTGCGTTCGGTCAGGCCGTAGCGGTTCTGCACGCACACGATCGGTGCGATCTCCACCGCCTCGTCGAGCTGTTCCGGCAGGACGTTCGAGATGCCGATGTTCCGGACCAGGCCCTCGGTGCGCAGGTCCGCGAGCGCGCCCACGTGCTCGGCGACGGAACCGGGCTCGGGGAACAGCCCCGTCCCCCAGCGGAGGTTGACCACGTCGAGGTGGTCGAGGCCGAGCTGGCGGATGTTCTCCTCGACGTGGCTGCGGAGCTGGTCGGGCCGGGCGTACGGCTCGAACCTCCCGTCGCGCGACTGCGAGGCGCCGATCTTGGTGGTGATCACGAGGTCGTCCGCGTACGGCTGCAACGCGGTGCTGATGAGCTCGTTGGCCGAACGGGTCGGGAAGAAGTAGAAGGCGGCGGTGTCGAGGTGGTTCACGCCGAGCTCGACGGCGCGCCTCAGGACGGCGATCGAGTCCTCCCGTTCCCGGGGGACCGGGTCGCCGAGCGTGCCGATGAGCCGCATCGCGCCGAAGCCGACCCGACGGACCGTCCGGTCGCCGAGCTGCCACGTGCCTGCTGCGGCGGCGTCGGGCGTGGGCGTCGTGGGTGCGGGCGTGGCGTCGGTGCTGGTGGTGTGTGTCGTCATGCCATCAGCGTCGGCCCTGTCCGGCCAGGGTCGGTCCTGATGGCAGGTTGTTGCCGCCCGTGGCAGGACCGTGCCACCCGGAGCAGAATCGACGCATGCAGACCGGAGCGCCCGTCACGATCGTCCGGGGCGACGAGGAGCTCCTCACCCGGACGTCACACCTCTTCGCCACGGCGACGGAGATCATGTGCCTGGCGAACGACCTCGGCGCCTGGGCCCTCGCCCATGCGTCCGACGAGCTCGACTCCCTGGCCCTGGCACGCCGCGGCCACGTCCGGGTCCGGAAGGTCTACCGGCCCGGCGTGCTGCTCGACCCCGTCGCGGCGCGGGGCGTGGTGCGGGTCCGTGACCTGCACGGGGCTCAGATCCGCATCACCACCGACGAGGTCAACGAGACGCTCGTGTTCGACCGGCGGGTGGCGGTCCTGGCGGGCGACGTCAGCGCCGGACGGCGCAGCTACTCCGTGCTCACCCAGCCCGAGGCGGTGCAGGGCGTCACCTCGCTCTTCGAGGCGGTGTGGCGCTCGGCCACGGACCTGGACGCCTTCGACGCGCGGATCGCCGAGATCCGCCGGATCGCACCGCAGGTGCTCGACCTGCTCGGCCAGGGCGTCAAGGACGAGGCGGCCGCCCGCACGTTGGGGTTGGGCGTGCGGACCTACCGCCGGCGGGTGGCGGAGCTGATGGACGCCCTCGGTGCTGCGTCACGGTTCCAGGCGGGGGTGCGGGCCAGGGAGCTCGGGCTCGTCTGAGCGGAGCGTCAGTCCTCGAGGTGTGCCGGGAGATCCGCGGCCACACGGAACCCGCCGTCCGGGCCGTCGGCCGCGATGAGGGTCCCGCCGAGCAGCGCTGCCCGCTCGACCATCCCGGCGATGCCGGCGCCCGCGGCGGCCTGTGCTCGGGCTGCCGGAGCAATGCTCGACCGTGGGTCGGAGGGGCGGATCCACCGGTGCGCCGCAGCAGGGCCGCTCGACCCCGCGCCGTCGTCGGACACCGTGACCCGCAGCCGGCCCTCGACGACGGCGAGCCGCACGAGCACGTGCCGCGCCCCGGAGTGCCGCAGCACGTTGGCGAGGGCCTCCTGCACGATCCGGTAGGCGGCCGCGTCGACCGTGGCGTCGATCGACCGTGCGGGCACGTCCACCCGCGTCGAGACCACCAGCCCCGCGGTGCGCGCCGGCTCCACGAGCCGGGCCAGCCCGGCCGGGCCCGTCGCCGCGGGCAGGGTCTCGCGGGGCGTCCCGCCGTCCGGCGCCGCGTCTCCGGGTCGCGGTGGTCGGCGCAGCAGCCTCGTGGTCGCCCGCAGCTCGTGGAGCGTCGCCGAGGTGGCCTCCCGCACGTGGCGCAGCGCGGTGCGGGCGCCGTCGTCGTCGCGCCCCAGGGCCTCCGCGGCGACCTCGGTGTGCAGCATGACCATGGACAGGTGGTGGCCGACGACGTCGTGCAGGTCGCCCGCCAGGCGCATCCGCTCGGCCTGCCGGTGCAGCTCGGCGGCCTGGGTCTCCTGCGCGGAGCCCAGCGCCCGCACCTCGTCGGCGTGCCGGCGTGCCGTCCGCGTCAGTCGAGCCGCGACGCCGAGCGCGACCGCGGCCGTGACCAGCGCGGCGTCGGTGACGAGGGTCGCGACCGTCGGGACGGACGACGGGTCGCCGTCCACGAGGCGCACGACGCCGGGGACGACGACGAGCACCGCCCCGGCACCCGCTGCCCACCGCGTCCGGTCCTGCTCCGCGGCCGAGGCCAGCGCGGCGACGGCCGGCAGCGCGGCGCTGATCGGGACGAGTGCCAGCGCGTCCGCGGGCACCACCACCAGCACCGTCAGGCCGAGCATCCCGACCGGCGCCCGGCGCCGGAGCAGCACCAGGGCACCGACGACGACGGCGAACAGGACGGCCCACGGATCGTCACCGGGGGTGGGTGCGGCACCGTCCGGCCCGACGGCGACCGCCAGGATCAGCACCGACGTCTGGGCGCCCGCCAGCACGACGTCGGCGACCCAGGGCGGCGGCCCGGGGGCGCGGCCCGGGCGGGCGTCGACGCCTGCGTCGGCGACGCCCCCCGCGGTCGGGTGGTCGGGCACGTCGCCAGACTAGGACCGTGGCATCCGCCGTGCAGTCGGAGGCGAACCGGATCATCCCGGGGTGCCCTCGTACGGGGTGGCGGCCATCTTCTGCTCGAGGATCGCGAGCAGCGGTTCGATCTCGGCCTCCCAGTCCACCGACGCGTCCGGGGGCGCGGTGAGGCCCAGCAGCACGAGGTCGCCGTCCGTGGGCATCACCACGGCCGCGGCCTGCCGGGCGTCCTCGGTCCCGCCGGCCGGCAGCCGCCCGGCCACGCCGACCCACCCGCGATCGCCCTCGAAGCTGACGCGGACCGTCCCGAAGTCCGTCGGCGTCGTGACGATCCGGTCGCCGAGCGCCGCGGCGTCCTCCAGCCCGGGATCGTCGTCGAGGAGCAGCTCCGGCCAGGAGTCGACGGCGCGGAAGGAGGTCGGGTCCGGCGCCCTCTGCTCGGCGCGCACCGCCAGCACCTCGGCCAGATCGTCGGAGCTGGTCAGCATCTCGGTGTGGAGCGGCGCCGAGTACACCTCGAGCTCGCCGAGGCGGACTCCGGAGAGCGTCGCGACGTCCCGGACCGCGGCCCTGTTCCACGCGACCGCCAGCGCCCCCTCGACGGCGTAGCGTGCCGAGGTCAGCTCCAGGCCCGGGACACGGTTCGGTACCGGGATCCGCGGGGAGGTGTCGTCCAGCGGTGCGCTGTGCTCCAGCCACTCCTCCTGCACGGGGATCTCCTGGGCGGCGCCGTCGGGGAAGTCGTCCACGGTCAGGGCCCACGGTCCGGGCGTCCACCGCAGCTCGCGCTGCTTGCTGTACTCGTGGTAGGCCGTCGAGGCCGCAGGACCCCACCACAGCAGGGTCGCGACGATCAGCAGCAGGACGCCGACGATCACCCCCGGGAGGAAGACCTCCGGGCGTCGCAGCGCAGCCTTCAGGCGGTTCATGTGATCTCTCCGTTCTCTCGGCGCAGGTCTGCGCTGTCGTTGAAGGACTGTCCGAAGCGACCGGTGCTGTCGCCGGAGTTGTCGTCGAGGGAGGTCGAACGTTCCAGGGCCTTCTCGGCGCTGTACCCGGCGGCGACGTCGGCGTCCTGCGCCGCCAGCTCGAGGGGTGCGACGAACCGATCTCGCAGGACGGGTTCGGCGTGGAGCACGAGCTCACGAGCACCGGTCACGTGGTCGGGCAGCAGCTGCGGCAGGAGGACGCCGGTCCCGGCCGCCGCGGCCCCCGCGACCGGGCCGGCCGGGAGCGTCGCCACACCCAGCCCGGTCGACAGGACCGCCGCGGCGGCGGCCTCCCGCTCCTCACGGCTGCGCGCCTCGAAGATGACCGAGGACCCGGTGGCCCCGCCGACGAACCCGGCGTCGCCGAGGGTGGCGCGCGCCAGCTCGTTGCGCGGTGCCCGGTCCGTCGTGGGCATCGTCCGGATCTCGTCGGCCACCCGCTCGACGTACCGGTCCGTCGCGAGGAGCCAGTGCTCGGCCGCCCAGGGTGTCCGGGAGGTCGTCCCGATGACCTGGGCGAGGTCGTGCGAGTCCAGGACGGGTCGCGCGGTGGTGCCCTGCGGCCGGACCTGGGCCGTGAACTCCTTCAGCGTCTCCTCGAAGTAGGGGATGTACGGCTCGTAGGCCAGCGCGGTCCGACGGGAGGCCTCGTCGGAGACCGGGACGCGGCCGGACAGCAACCCGTGCGTCCCGGCAAGCTCGGGGGTGGCCCGGGTGACGAGCACGGCCGCGCGGCGCTGGTCCGTGTCCGTGGGTGACGAGGCGCCGGCGGTGACGGCGGCCGCAAGCAGCCCTGTCACGGCCTCACCGCCGTCGGGCCACCCGTCCGGTGGGGCCATCCCGAACCAGACGTGCGCGCGCTGCTGCGCCACGTCGGTGTCGGGCCCCGCCAGGTGGTCCAGGGCCGCGTCCGGATGGTCCGACAGCCCGGCGGCGATCCCCACGACGGCGGGACCGACGGCGTCCAGGTCGACGGCGTCGTACCCGCCCGGCGCCCGCCGGTCGACGACGGCATCCGCGGCGCCGGTGTACAGCGCGGCCGGGAGGTCGGCCGCGAGCAGCCTGCCCAGGAGATCGGACCGCACGCGGAGCCCGAGCAGGGAGTGGCCGAGGTCGTCGACGAGGGTGCGTCCCATCGCCCGTTGCTCGGCCGGGGTGGCCGCACCGGCCCAGGAGTCCAGGCCGTCCCGCAGCGCGGCGACGGTCGCCGGGTCGGCCGCGTCGACGCCGAACGCGCGGTAGAGCTGCGCGGGAGTGGCGTGCTCCCAGAACGCCGTCCACAGCGCCGGGTCGTCCCCGGCCTCCCGGATCGCCGCCTCGAGGTCGGCGCGTGCCCGCTCCCGGTCCGACCGCCCGGCGTCGGGGCGGACCGCCTGCAGCCGCACGGCCAGCTCGACCCCCCGCTGCCACGACGTGCCGAACTGCGGCACGTGCAGGCCGTGAGCAGCGGCCAGCCGCAGCGCCTCGACGCGGTCGAGCCCGCCCAGCCGGGCGGCGGTGCGCCGCGACCCGGACTCGTGGGCGTCCCGGGCCCGGCACCAGTCGGCCTCGGCCGCCGCGACGTCGGCCCGGGCCTGCGCGGCCCGGGTGCGGGCCTCCCACACGCGGTGGACCCCGTCGGTGAGCTCGGGGTGGAGCGCCGCCTCGCGCCACGCCGCGGCCTCGTCCGCCTCGGCCTCGTGGAGCCGCCCCCGGGCGTCGGCGCGGAGCTGGAGGGCACGCTGGGCGTCCTGCTGCTCGCCGGCCAGCGCGGTGGCGCGGTCCGACAGCGCCGCCGCGACGGCACGGAGCACCTCCTGGCTGAGGTCCGTCCGGGCGACGAGCCGCACGACGGCGTCCCGGGCGGCATCCACGGCGCGGGACCGGTGGCGCTGCAGTGCCCGGTCGAGGCGGACCAGGTCGGCACGCGTGGCCGACAGCGCCGCGGCCCCGCGGGCCGCGGTCGAGGCGATGTCCGCGATCCCCGACGGCGACCCCGCCAGCGGTCCCGGCTCGACGCCGGTGCTCACGGCGTCCCGTCCGGACCGGCGGGCAGGATCAGCCGGGCCAACCGCTCGGCAGCCGCCCCCTCGGCGCCCGCGAACGTCTCGGCCGCGTCGGCGAGCCGGCCGCCGAGCTCGTCGAGCACCGCCACGAGATCACGGTGCGCGGGCGCCCAGGCGTCGAGGAACGCGACGAGGGCCTGCGTCAGCACCGGGTCGCCGGCCGCGTGCGCGACGGCGGCGGGGGAGAGGTGCGCTGGCGTGAGGCCGGCCAGGTGTGACGCCGCCGCTCCGGCCTGGTGCCCGGCGGCCACGAGGTCGCCGGTGTCGATGTCGAGAAGGGGCATGACCCGGACGCTAACGACCGGGAGCGGGCCGCCGCCGCGGCCGTCCACAGCCCTGTGGACGGCCGCGTCCGGCCTGGTCGCGCGGCCCCTCAGTCCCACCACAGCCGGTACCACGGCCCGTCGTCGCGCACCGCCCCGGGCTCCTGCCCGGGGACGTGCCACGCCACCGCCCCGGGCCACCAGCGCGTCACCTCGTGGGGCGCCACCCGGGCGTCGTCCACCCCCAGGGCGGCCACGTACCGCTCCAGCTCGTCGCACTGGCAGCCCGGTCCGTGGTGCTCGCCGACGACGATCTCGTGGTCGGTGCGGACGAGCACCCCCTCGACGGTGATCCGCTCGTCGCACCGTCCCGGCCCGACGACGTAGCCGTGCGCCCGCAGGCGGTCCGGGTGCGCGACGACGGCACGCAGGACCGCCCCGATGCTCGGTCCGTCGTTCTGTCGTTCGGTCTCCAGGTACTCGGCGGACAGCCGCTCCAGGAGCCCGACCGCGACGGGAGCGTCCAGCGTGGTGAAGCGGTAGAAGGACGCCGAGCCCCAGGTGTCCGGCTCCACCACCCGTTCGACGACCTCGTCGAGGCCGGCACGCAGCAGCCAGCCGTGCTGCCCTGGACACCAGTGGTGGCCTTCCGGATCGGCCGTGGCGAGCCGCTCCTCGGCCAGCCAGGCGGTCCGCAGATCCACGAGCTCGGGGTGGGTGAAGCGACGCCGCGCTGGTGTCACGGGGAGGTCGGGGTCGGGTCGGGCGGTCGGTGCGGGCACGGGGGCCTCCTGATCGTCGGTGGGTGCCGGTGGCCGGCGGACCGCGGCCACCGTCGCGCGAACCGGACCACCGCCGTCGGACATCACGGCGCGCCTGTGGACGAACCGGACCGGTGGACGGCCCTGCGCCGTTGCGCCGCGGGAGAACGGGCGTGACAAGTGGGCGACGACGGCGCATGCTCGGACGTGATGTCTGAGACCACGCGACCCGCTCCGCGCACCTATCCGCAGACCCCGTCCGGCGAGCCGGTGAGCGACGAGCTCCTGGTGGTGCACCTCAAGGGCCGTGACACCGAGTTCTTCCGCCGCCCCGAGCTGGAGCGGCACGAGGTGAGCGACGGTGTGCTGTCGGTGACCCTCGCTCCCTCCGGGGACGTGCCGCGGCGCACCCGCCACTTCCCGCTCACCGAGATCGCTGAATACGTCCTGGAGGACCCCAGCCCGGCCTTCGAGCAGGCGTTCGACGCCTGGACCCGGCACGAGTTCGGCGTCGACTCCGAGACCTACCGCTCGATGCGGGACACCTCGCAGGACGTCGCGATGGCCGAGAAGATGCGCCGCCAGATCGCCGAGGGCCTCGGCGTCGACCCGGACTCGGTGCACTTCGGCGGGTCGTTCACCATCGAGGAGCCCGACGACTGGGACGACGACGAGTAGCCGGTAGCGCCGGCGGTCCGCCCGCGCGATGAGTTCGCCCGCGCCCCGGCGTCTACCCGGCATGAACGCGACGAACCCCGCCGCCACCGCGGCCACGACCACCCGCACCCTGAAGGTGCCCGGCGCCGTGCTGACCTACGACGTCCACCGCCCCGACGCCGCGGGCGGCCACACCCCGCTGTTCGTGGTGGGCAACCCGATGGAGGCGGCGGGTTTCGCGCAGCTCGTCGCGCAGCTCGCCGACCGGACGGTGATCACGTACGACCCGCGCGGCACCGACCGGTCCGTGCTGCACGACGACGGCGGGACCACCGTGGCGCACCACGCCGCGGACCTGCACGCGATCGCCGAGGACGCCGCCGCTCACCACGACCTCTTGGGGCCGGTGGACGTCCTCGGGTCCTCGGGCGGCGGCGTCACCGCGCTCGCCTGGGCCGCCGCCCACCCCGCCGACGTGCGCTGCCTGGTCTCGCACGAGCCGCCGCTGACGTCCCTGCTGGCGGACCGCGACGTCGCGGTGCGGGCCCAGGCCGACATCGTGGCCACCTACCAGCGTTCCGGGTTCGGCCCCGCGATGGCGAAGTTCCTCCAGCTCGTCTTCGCCACCGAGCCGCTGACCGAGGAGTACCTGCAGCGTCCCGACCCCGACCCGGCCCGGCTCGGACTGCCGGTCGAGGACGACGGCCGGCGCGACGACCTCATGCTCGGCCGGTCCCTGGCGTCGATGCCCCTGTGGGAACCGCCCCTGGACACGCTGCGCGACCTGATCGGCGGCGGCGCCCTGCGCGTCCTGCCGGCCCTCGGCGCCGCCTCCCCGCCCGGCGCCCTCGCGTCGCGCGGCGCGGTGGCGCTCGCCACGGCCCTGGGGACGCGGCCCGTCGTGTTCCCCGGCGACCACGGCGGGTTCGCGCGCTCCGAGTGGTCCCCGGACAACGACCCGGCGGCGTTCGCGGCCCGCCTGCGCGAGGTCCTGGCCTGCTGAGCCGAGGTCGGCAGTGCGCCCCGATGCGCCACCGGACCCGCCGATGCGCGATCATGGGGACCCGCACCCGTGCCGTCCCCGTGGAGGTTCCCGAGACATGACGTCGATCGTGGTCGTCGGCTCCGTCAACGCCGACCTCGTCGCTCGTGTCCCCGCCCAGCCGGAGCCGGGGGAGACGGTGCTCGCCGACTCCATGACCGTGCTGGCCGGCGGCAAGGGCGCGAACCAGGCGGTCGTGGCCGCTCGGCTCGGGGGTGACGTGGCCCTGGTGGGAGCCATCGGGTCCGACGCGTTCGCCGCCGCCGCGCTGCCCGGCCTGCGGGCGGCCGGCGTGGACCTGTCCGCCGTCGCGACCGTCCCCGGGCCCACGGGCGTCGCGCTCATCTCGGTGGACGACGACGGCGAGAACACGATCGTGGTGGTCCCCGGCGCCAACGCCGCCGTCGACGCCGACGCCGTGGAGCGCCACCGCGACCTGGTCGCGGGAGCGGACGTCGTGGTCGTGCAGGGCGAGATCCCCGTGCCCGGCTCCACGGCGGCCGCGCGGGCGGCGCGCGGCCGGGTGCTGCTCAACCTGGCCCCCGTCGTCCCCGTCCCGGCGGACGTGCTGGCGCTCGCCGACCCGCTCGTGGTCAACGGTGGCGAGGCCGAGCGGTTGCTGGCCGAGGCGGACCGGCCCGTGTCCGACTCGCCGCTCGCCGTCGCCCTGGAGCTGCAGGCCCTCGGTCCGCGCTCCGTCGTGCTGACGCTCGGCGCGGCCGGCGCCGTCGTCCTTGAGCCCGGGCACGACGGCGGTGCCCCGGCCGGGGGCACCACGTCGGGTCCGGGCGTCCTCGGCCAGCCCGTCGTCGTGCCGACGCCGCACGTCGAGGCCGTGGACACCACGGGCGCAGGGGACGCGTTCGTCGGTGCGCTGGCCTACCGGATCGCGGTCGGGGACTCGCTCGTGGACGCCGCCCGCGTCGCCGTGCGGGTCGGCGCGTTCTCGGTGGCGACGCCGGGCGCCCAGCCGTCCTTCCCCACGGCGCAGGACGAGCTGCCCGCGCTGCGCGCCTGAGCCAGGGGCGCCGTCAGTCCTCGGTGACCTCGCCCGAGCCCGCGTCGACCCGGTACTCCTGCGTCGCGTCCCCGGACCCGGGCAGGACCGTGACCGCCCACGCCGCCCCGCCGTCCTCGGTCTCGAGCTCGACGCCGGCCACGGACCCGCCGGCCTCCGCCAGGACCCGCTGGACGGCCTCGATCATCTGGACCTTCGCCCCGTCGACGGCGTCGGTGTCCGCGGCGTCCAGGTCACCGTCCGAGGTGCCCTCGACGGACGTCCCGTCCGCGGCGACCGTCACCTCGACCGTCGCGCCGTCGACGGCGACATCCACCGTCCAGGTGCCGCCGTCCTCCGACTCGAGGGCGTAGGCGGACCCGCCGGCCTCCGACTCGGAGATCGCGATGGCCGAGAAGCCCGCGGTGGTGCGTTCGTCCAGGGCCGGGCCACCTTCCGTGCCGTCGTCGGACGCCTCGTCGTCCGACCCGCCGTCGTCGGATCCGCCCTCCGCGGCGTCCCCGGACTCCCCGTCCCCGGAACCCGTGTCCTCGTCGCCCGACCCGGACGGTGAGTCGCTCGCGTCCGCAGCCGGGTCCTGCGACGCGGAGGTGCTCGAGCCGTCGGACGACTCCTCGGGAGCGTCGCCGGTGCAGCCGGTGAGGAGGAGCGCGACGGTCAGGGCCAGGGCGGGTGCGCCGGAACGGCGGGAGAGGCGTGCGGTCATGGCCCGATTGTGGCGGCCCGGCGCCGCGATGTACATGCGGGTCCCGGGGGGCGTGTCGAGGCGCTCCGCGCCGCCCGGCGCCGCGGTCCGCCGCCGGCCGCCCGGTCAGTCGCGGTCCGCCCGGTCAGCCCGGCGCCGCGGCGAGCCGGGTGAGTCCGCGCACCCCCGCGTCGGTCACCGAGCGCAGGCGGCCGACCGCCTCCTGCACCTCCGGCCGCTCCCGGTCCTGCGGCGTGACCCGGCTCGGGTTCAACGACGTCGTGTGCGACCAGCGGGCGACGTCGGGGTCGGCCATGAACGCCCTGCCCGCCCGGGCGCCCTCGGCCTGGGCACCGACCCAGTCCCGCGGCGTCGAGAACAGGGGGGTGGCCGGGCACAGCGCGTTCTTCGCCGCGTCCGGGACGTCGGCGCGCGTGGCCTCCACGAATCCGGTCAGCGCCGCCCCGAAGCACGGGAACCCGGCCCGTACGGGCTGCAGCACCATCCGGCCCGGCGACCAGATCGGCACGGCAGGACGCATCCGCAGCCCTGCGGCCGCGCAGTGCACGACGACGGCGTCCTGCGGCACGCGCACGTCTCCGCCGTCGAGGACGAGCCGGCCCGGCAGGGCGCGCCGCAGGTGCCCGGCGCGCACCACGTCGGTCACGGTGCGCAGCAGGTCCAGCTCCCAGCGTCCGAGCGTCGGCACCCGCGCCATCGTCGGCGTGACGGCGGGGTCCAGGCGCAGCATCACGCCGTCGTCCTCGAGCCGGTGGAAGAACGCGTCCACCGTCCGCGCCGAGGCGGCCGACTCCATGAGGGCCGCCGCCATCGACAGGAACACCGCCGGGTCGGGCTGCACGGTGGCGCGGTCCAGCATCCACGGGTCCCGTGGCCGCACCCACGTGATGGCCTCCGGATCGGTGCCGCGGCTCAGCAACCACACGATCGCGTCGGTGGCCGTCTTGCCGGACCCGACGATCACGAACGCGTCGGCGTCCGCCACGGCGGGCAACCCACCCACCGGGACGCACGCGACGCCGTCGGCCACGTCGAAGGGCGGCGGCGTCAGGGCGGGGATCTCGGGGGACAGGTAGCGGGCGTCCACCACCCGGCGCCGCGCCCGCACCTGCCGCGTGCCGCCGCCGTCGAGCGCGACCACCGTGCCGCCGTCGTCCACCTCGTGACCGCCGAGGAACGTGACCCGCCCGCTCGCCTCGAACCGCTCGCGCAGCACCCGGTCGTAGTAGGCGCACACCTCGGGGCCGGTGGCGCGCTCGTGCAGGCCGGCCTCGGGCCCGGAGGCCTGGATCGCGCCTCCGAGGGGTGTGGACGCCACGCCGTAGAACGGCGAGGCCTGGTGCAGCCGGACGAACGGGTAGGCGTCGACCCAGTGGCCGCCGACGGCGGTGCGGCGGTCCACGAGGGTGACGTGCGCGTCGCTGTGGTCCAGCAGGGCGTCGGTGAAGGCCATCCCGGACGCGCCCGCGCCGATCACGAGGTAGTCGGTGTCCAGGGGAGCGGCCATGGCACCATCATCGCCCCGGGTCCACCCGCGCGGATCCCGCCACCTGGAGTTCACCCGGGAGACCCTCGACCGTCACCTCCCGGACGGGTCGTCGCCACCGGCGTCCGGGACGATCCCAGGACTCCCGTCCCCCACGGGCGGTGGCCGACGTCGTGCCGGAGGTGGTCCGTGTCCTCGGTCTGGATCGAGAAGCGCAAGCCGTGCGGCAGCGTGCGGCGACGGTGGGCCGCCCGGCCCCTGGGCCACGACGTGTGGGGCGACTGGTTCGCGCTGCCGGACGACGGCGGGGTGCTGCTGATGCCCGTCGCCGACCCGTGGGTCGCAGGGTTCCGCGCCGACGGCTCGGTCCGCGTCGACGTCGCCACGGACGTGCTGGTCGCCGCGCCGGTCAGCTCGTTCGTGGACCTCGACCTCGACGTGGAGCGCGACGCCCGCGGCGTCGTCAGGCTCCTCGACCGCGAGGACTTCGTGCGGCGAGCCCCCGCGTATCCCCGGCCCTGGGTGGACCTCGCGTGGGAGGCGTGGGGCGACGTCGAGCGCGACCTGACCTGCCGCGTCGAACCCTTCGGGACGGCGTCGGACCTGTGGCTGCGCCGCGTCGCTCCGGTCGGCCTCCCGGACGTGGTCCCGGCCACCGCCTGAGCCGACCGGGCGGACCTGACCTCGCGTCGGCCTTGCGCTTGACGCGACGTCAACCCCTACCGTCGATGTCATGACCCGTTCCATCGTCGACGTCGCCCGCCTCGCGGGTGTCACGAGCCGCACCCTGCGGCACTACGACCAGATCGGCCTCCTCCCGCCGTCGGACACCGGCAGCGGCGGGCTGCGCCGGTACGACGACGCCGCGGTGCGCCGGCTGCAGCGCATCCTGCTGCTCCGTGACCTCGGCATGCCGCTGGACGAGATCGCCCGTGTGCTCGACGCCCAGACCGACGAGGCCGCCGCGCTGCGCCGGCACCTCGAGGTGCTGCGTGCCGAGCGAGGACGGCTCGACCGGCTGCTGGCCTCGGTGGAACGCACGCTGACCGCACTGACCGAAGGGAAACAGATCATGGCCGAGGAGATGCTCGACGGGTTCGACCACACCCGGTACGAGGACGAGGTCACCGAGCGCTGGGGCGCCGAAGCCTACGCGCGCGGCGACGTCTGGTGGCGCGGGCTCGGCGCCGAGGGGCAGGCCGACTGGAAGGCCCGCACCTCCGCGCTGAGCCGGGCCTGGGCGGAGGCCGCCGGGCGCGGCGTGGACCCGACGTCGGACGAGGCCCAGGCGCTGGCGGCGCGGCACGCCGAGTGGCTCGGGTCGATCCCCGGGACGCCCGGGTCCGACGTCGGCCGTCCACCTCGGGAGTACGTCGTCGGGCTGGCGGAGATGTACGTCGCCGACGAACGGTTCGCCGCGAACTACGGCGGCGTCGAGGGTGCGACGTTCGTGCGCGACGCGCTGACGGCCTACGCCGAGCGCGAGCTGTAGCGGCGTCGCGAACCTCGATCGGCACCCCCGGTCTCGGTCGGCACTCCCGAGGTGCCGACCGAGACCGCGGGTGCCGATCGAACGACGTGTGAGACTGGCCGGGATGAACGACGACTGGGCCCGGCAGCGCACCGAGGCCGCCCACGAGCACGCCGCCCGGCTGGCCGCCCGGCAGGACGCCGAGCACCGGCAGGCCGAGGAGCTGCTCGCGCGGTTCGTCGAGGCGGCCGGCGCCGCGGACCTGCCGGCCGAGGCGTTGCAGGTCAAGGGCTACGGAGGCCGCGGGACCGCCCGGACTCCGCTGCACGGCTGGTATCTCCGGGCGGACCGCACGGCGGCGGTGTCCACCGACGGCGACTTCTTCGTCCTCACCGCGCCGCTGAGTCTGCTCGACCGGGTCCGCGGGGTGCGCCCCGCGGTGAAGCGTCCGCCGCTGGTGCTCGGTGCCGGGGGCAAGGACGGGGACTCGATCGACCTGGTCGACGCCCTGGAGCGGTTGCTGCCCGGCTGGGACGCTCTGCAGGGTTCAGCCGGGGATTCCTAGTAGTCGCACGAGCGCCGGGATCTCCACGGTGAGGACGTCCCAGACGATCTCGTCGTCGATGCCGTCATAGACGTGGGTGGCCCGGTTGCGCATGCCTGCGATCTCCCGCCACGGCACGTCGGGGTGGGCGTCGCGATACGTCTGCGGCAGTCTCTCGTTGAGGATCGTCGAGACCTCGACGATCAGCATCCGTGCGCTTCGGCGGGTCTGTCGTCCTGCCGTGCCCTCGGCGAGGAAGGCTTCCCTGCCCATGGACGCGGTGAACGCGGCGTCCTCGGCCCGTTCGGCGAGGTCGTGCAGGTAGCGGTCGGTGCGTCGTTGCTCGGCGTCCGTGCCGGCGTCAGCAGCGACCGGTGCAGCGGCGTGCTCGAACCGTCCGCGGCGTTCCCGAGGATCGGTGTCGTTCACAGCGGAACCGCCTCGCGCCGGGCTTGATCAAGGGTGCGGGAGGAGACGCGGGGTGAGTCGTCGGCGACGTCCACAGGAAACGTCAGGAGCGCTTCGAGCTCGTCCAGCAGCTCACTCAGGGCCAGGTAGCCGAACGGGTGCCGCAGCTCCGCGATGAGGTCGACGTCCGACGTCTTGGTGTCCTCGCCGCGGGCGATCGAGCCGAAGACCCGCGGCGACTGGTGGCCACGCCGCGTGAAGGCGCCGACGACGTCGGCCCGGCGCCGTTCGAGAGCGTAGGACGGGTACATCGCGAGTGCCTCGTCGAGGCGTGCTCGCACGGACGCACCGGCCGGACGCTTGCCCGACTCGATCGCGGACACGTGTGGTTGCGGGACCCCGGAATCCCGGGCGAGGTCGCGCTGGGACATCCCGAGCAGGGTGCGCCGGGCGCGCACCCATGCCCCGTAGTCCTCGCGCAGTTCTCGGTGTGCCACGCCACTACGATACCTCTGCGTGGTATCACCTGATGCGTCGTGGTCCCAGAGAGTCGCGGAGGACGGCGATCCAGTCCTCGAACGCGTCCAGGTGCGCGTCGTGCGAGCCCCGGGGAAGATCGATCCGGACGACGTCGCGACCGCGTGCGACGAACTCGGCCCGCTGCGCCTCGCCGAACATCCCGTGGGCGGCGTAGACCACGACGGCCGGGACCTGCAGGTTCTCCCACTCGTGCCACCGGGGCGTGGCTACGGTCGCGATCGTCGCGACCAGGACGTCCGGGTCGAAGCGCGGGTTCAGGCCGTCCGGCGTCTCCTCGAGATCGGCCACCCAGGCCGTCGCGAGCGGGGAGTCGCCGAGGAACTGCGCTGCCGCCTCCCGGTCGGGGAACGGCACCGGCCAGGACGTGAAGAACTCGCCGAGCCGGCGGTGCTCCTGCGGCGTCCCGCTGCCGGCGTCGCACTCGAGCAGCACCAGTCGCTCCACCAGGTCGGGACGCGCCGCGGCGACGAGCATCGCCGTGTGGGCGCCCATCGACTGGCCCACCAGGACCGCCGGGCCGCGGTCCAGCGTCTCCAGCAGCGCGACGACGTCCCCGACGAAGGCCTCGCGTGAGGTGTCGGCGGGGCGCCGCGTGCTGTGGCCGTGGCCACGCTGGTCGACGAGCACCACCCGGTGACCGCCCAGCGCCTCGGCCGTCGGCAGGAGCTCGGTGCTGCTGCCCGCCAGCCCGTGCAGTACGACCACGGGGGAGCCGGCGCCGCCGGAGTCGAGGTAGCTGATCGTCGTGCCGTCCGCCACGGTGACTTCGTGGCGCGCGAACGTCCTCACGGTCGCAGCGCCTCGTCGAGCAGCCGCCCGACCTCGACGACGGCGGCGTAGCCCGCGGGCACGCCGTCGAGCACCGTCGCCGCGGCGTGGTGTCCGGGGACCGGGTTGTCCACGTGCGCGTTCTCGATGGTCAGCGGCCCCGGCAGCGGGAACCCGTCGGCGTCGAGGTCCCGCAGCGTCAGCAGATCGCGAGGATCGCGCAGCGCTACCCAGCGCTGCACGGGCGCCGGCCAGGTCAACGGGGCGATCGCCTCGACCGCGTCGCGGACCGCCGTGATCGCCAGCGGCGAGCCGAGCGTGGCCAGCAGGGGGACGTCGTCGGCGCCCGGGTTCGCGGACCGCAGCACGTCGTAGGCGATCACCGATCCCAACGAGTGCGCGACGACGACGGCCGGTCCGTCGCCGCGGAACCCCGCGGCCACGCCGGCGTCGAGCGCGGCCCGAGCCTCGGCGTCGTGCAGGTAGACGTACACGTCCCGCACGAACAGCAGCAGCACCGCGCTGCTGAGCCCGGGCACGAACCGGTCGATCGCGGCCAGCGCGGCGGCGAGCGCCGCCCACAACGACCCGCCGCCGAGTGCCGCGGGCGCGACGGCGGGCGGTGCGGTCTGCGCTCCGGCGCCGCCGAGCACCTCGCGTGCCACACCGAGCGCGAACCGCCCGGCGTCCTCGGTCATCCCGGGCAGGCCGTGCGTGGTGATCGGCGGCGGATCGACCCCGCCGACGACGGCGTCGAGCGCGTCGCCGTAGAACACGAACGTGGCGTCGTCGTCGCCGAGCCGGCGTGCCGACCCGGCGGCGGCCAGCCCGGCGTTCAAGGCGTCGAGCCAGCGCGCCTCGGCCGCCTCGGGGTCGCGTCCGCCGGCGTCCCGGCCGTGCAGCAGGACCAGGTTCGTCATGCGGCACCCACCAGGTCGGCCACCTCGTCGGCGCAGCCCCAGCTCAGCGTGAGGCCCGCGCCGCCGTGCCCGTAGCAGTGCACCACGCCGCCGTCCCGCTCGACGCGCACGGCCGGACGTGCCGGCCGCAGCCCGACGGCGTGCCGCAGCACCCGCGCGTCGCGCACCGCGGGGACGAGCCGGGCGGCGCGGTCGAGGATGTCCGACGCCGTGGCCGGCGACGGCTCGCGCGACCAGGCGCCGTCGTCGTCGGTGCCGCCGACCACCACCTCACCCAGCCGGGGCACCACGTAGGTCGGCCCGGCCGCGTCGAGCCACCAGCGGTCCAGCCCCCACTGCTCCAGCACCACGACCTGCCCGCGGACCGGGTGCACGGTGTGGTCGCCGACCAGGTCCCGCGACCCGAGGCCCGTCGTGTTGACCACGACGCCGGCGGGCAACGCGGCCAGGTCGCGCTGGGTGATGGTGCCGCCCGACGCGGCGACACGCTCGGTCAGCCAGGCCAGGTAGACGGGCATGTCGACCACCGGCGCCGTGAAGGTCCAGCCGTCGGTGTACGACGGCGGCACGTCGGCCGTGCGCGTCAGCTCACCGACGGCGTCGCGCCACCACGGGTCGGTCGGTCGCTCCGTGAAGACCTCGGTGCCGGCACGCATCCGGACTCCGATGCCGGGATCCGTCGCGGCGAGTTCCGCGAAGACCTCGAACGAGCGGGCCGACCAGGCGGTGACCCGGTCCTGCGGGAACGCGAGGTACGGATACCAGAGGGCGGCCGAGACCGCCGAGGTGGTGTCTTGCGGCAGGTCGCGGGCGAGGATCTCGACCCGGTGCCCGGCCTCGAGGAGCCGGACCGCGCAGGTCAGACCCATGACCCCGGCCCCGACCACCGTCACGTCCGCCATGCGCGCGAGTCTGCCAGAAGCTCTCTGGTGGTGGATTCGCAGCGTCCCGGTGTTGGATCCGCCCCCACCCTGCGCTGCACCTCCGCCTCAGTCGAGTTGTCGTCGACCGAGGCTGCGGTTCCGCTGCGGGCGGGTGCCTTGCTCGGTGTCTTCGGTCGCGATCCTCCTGCGCTCGCACGCTCGCTCCGGAGGATCGCTCGGGTGCGGCTCCCACCCTGCGCTGCACCTCCGCCTCAGTCGAGCGGGTGCAGGATCCGGTGCAGGAACTCCCGGGTCCGGGCCTCGCGCGGCGCGGAGAACATCTGCGACGGCGCCCCGCGCTCGGCCACCACGCCACCGTCGAGGAACAGCACCTCGTCGGCCACGGCGCGGGCGAACTCGAGCTCGTGGGTCACCACGACCATCGTCCAGCCCTCCTCGGCGAGCTCCTTCATCACGCCCAGCACCTCGCCGACGAGCTCCGGGTCGAGAGACGACGTGGGCTCGTCGAAGAGCAGCAGGTCGGGCTGCAGGGCGAGCGCCCGCACGATCCCGACACGCTGCTGCTGCCCGCCGGACAGCTCGCGGGGGTAGGCGTCGCGCTTGTCGGCGAGCCCCACCCGGTCCAGCAGGGCCAGCGCCCGGGACTCGGCCTCGGCGCGCGGCACGCCCCGGGTCTGCACCGGTCCCTCGACGACGTTCTGCAGCACGGTCAGGTGCGGGAACAGGTGGTGGTGCTGGAACACCATCGCGGACCGGTCGCGCAGCGACTCCCGCTCGGCCAGGGCGCGCCGTCCCGCGCGGCCCCACGCACGCCGCGGGCCGCCGTCGAACGTGACGGACGGGCCGCCGTCGAACGCGACCGTGCCGGCGTCGGGCGTGGCCAGGCCGTTCAGCGAGCGCAGCAGGGTGGTCTTGCCGGACCCGGAGGGGCCGATGAGCGCGACGACCTCGCCGCGGCGCACCGACAGGTCGACGCCGCGCAGCACGTGGTTGTCGCCGAAGGACAGGTGGATCCCGGTGGCGGACAGCAGCGGGGCCTCAGACATACTGCTCCAGCTTCCTCTCGAGGCGGGACTGTCCGAACGACAGCACCGTACAGAAGATCCAGTACACGAGCGCCGCCTCGGTGTAGATCAGCAGGAAGTCGTTGGTGAACGCGGCGATCTCCTGGGCCTCGCGGAACAGCTCGGTGACCAGGATCAGCGAGGCGAGCGAGGTGTCCTTGACCAGGGAGATGAACGTGTTGGACAGCGGCGGCACGGACACGCGGGCGGCCTGCGGCAGGATGATGCGTCGCAGCGTCCGACGGCGGGACATCCCGACGACGTACCCGGCCTCCCACTGGCCCGTGGGCACCGAGAGGATCGCGGCGCGGATCACCTCGGCGGCGTACCCGCCGACGTTGAGCGAGAACGCGACGACGGCGCTCGGCCACGGGTCGATGGTGAGCCCGATCGACGGCAGCCCGTAGAAGATGACGAAGAGCTGCACGAGCAGGGGCGTGCCGCGGATCGCCGAGACGTACGCCCGGCCCACCCAGGCGAGCACCGGGTGGGCCGAGAGGCGCAGCATCGCGACGCCGAGGGCGAGGACGAGCCCGATCGCGAACGAGGAGAGCGCGAGCGGGATCGTTCCGGTGAGCCCCCCGCGGACGAGGGGCCAGAACGAGTCGGCGAAGAGCTGAAGATCCATCAGCTCGTGACGTCGGCCCCGAAGTACTTCTCGGACAGCTCGGCGAGCGTGCCGTCCTCACGCAGGGTGTCCAGCGCGCCGTCGATCGCCTCGGCCAGCGCCGCCCGCTCGGGGGTGACGACGAACCCCATCTCGGAGGTCTCCTCGGTCTCGGCGGCGATCTCGATCGGCGCGTCCGGGTGCTCGGCCTGGTAGTCGAGCACGGTCAGCGTGTCGTTGATCGTGGCGTCGACGCGGCCGGTGCCGAGCAGCTCGACGGACTGGGCCCAGCCCTCGACGGCCTCGATCTGCGCGCCGGACTCCTCGGCGAGCGTGCGCCAGTTGCTGGTCAGCGACTGCGCGGCGGTCTTGCCGTCCAGGTCGGCGAAGCTCGTGATCGAGGTGTCGCCCTCGGGCACGACGACGGCGCCGCGGGAGACGGTGTACGGCTGGGAGAACTCGTAGTCCTCGAGGCGCTCCGGAGTCATGGACACCTGGTTGGCGATGGTGTCGAAGCGGCCGGCGTCCAGCCCGGCGAAGATGGCGTCCCACTGGGTCTCGGCGAACTCGATCTCCAGACCGAGCTCGTCGGCGACGGCCTCGGCGACCTCCACGTCGTACCCGACCAGCTCGCCCGTGGAGTCGTGGAAGGTGAACGGCCGATAGGTGCCCTCGGTGGCGACGGTCAGGGTGCCGTCGCTGACCAGGTTCAGGTCTCCGGAACCGTCGGCGGAGGTGGCGTCGCTCGTGCCGTCGTCGGACGTGCCGCACGCCGCGAGCGCCAGTGCGGTCAGGGTGGCCGTGGCGATGGTGAGCAGGGCGCGGTGGCGTCGCATGCGGGATCTCCTGTGTGGTGCGCGTGCCCGACGGCGGTGTGTGCCGCAGGCGTGGACGACCCGGCTGGACGTATCGGCCAGATCGATCGGTCGCATCGATGGTCACGATGCTCAGGGGCGGCAACGGAAACGGTCGACGGCGGTATTCCCGCTGTGAGCGACGACACCCGTCCGCGGCCGCGGCGTGCCAGGCTGTCCCCATGACACCTGAGGACGCCGCCGCACTGGTCGCCGAGATCGAGGAGCAGGAGCGTGCGCTCGTGCTGCCCCGCTTCACCCACGACGACGCCTGGCGTCTCGGCTGCCTGCTCGTCGAGCTCGCGACCGAGCGGGAGCTGCCCGTCACGATCGACGTGCGCAAGGCGAGCCAGCAGGTGTTCCACGCCGCCCGGGAGGGCACGACGTCGGACAACGACTCCTGGGTGGAGCGCAAGGTGCGGGTCGTGTACCGCTTCGGGGCGTCCTCGTACCTGGTGGGCCTGCGGGCGGCCGCGAGGGGTCGCGACTTCAACGACGCGCACCAGCTGCCCCTGCAGGAGTACGCCGCCCACGGCGGCGCGTTCCCGATCCGGGTCGCCGGCGTGGGGATCGTCGGTGCCGCCGTCGTCTCGGGGCTCGCGCAGGGCGACGACCACGCCCTCGTCGTCGAGGCGCTGCGCGCGTTCGCGGGGCAGAACGTCTGACCGCCCGTGGCCCCACCGATTACGGTGTGGTCGTGACCGTCCTGCACCTCGCGAACGCCCGCCTGGCCGGGCGCCCCGACCGTCCGGTCGACGTGCTGCTCGATGCCGGCCGGGTGGCGGCCGTGGGACCCGCCGGCGCGGCCCTGGACGCCGCAGCCACGCCGTCGGGCGCCCTCGAACGGGTCGACCTGGACGGCCGCACCCTGATCCCCGGGCTGTGGGACGCGCACACCCACCTCACGCAGTGGGCGATGGTGCGCCGCCGCCTCGACGTCTCGGCGGCCACCAGCCCGGCGCACGCCGCCGCCCTGGTCGGTGCCGCGCTCATGGACCCTGCCCGCCACCCGGCGCCCGGACGCCCGTTCGTCGGGTTCGGCTTCCGCTGGGCCACCTGGGACGACGAACCCACCTCCGACGTGCTGGACGCCGTCGCCGGCGAGATCCCGGTCATCCTGCTCTCCGGGGACCTGCACTCCGCCTGGGCCTCCACCGCCGGCCTGCGCTACCTGGGGATCCAGTACCACCCCAGCGGGCTGCTGCGCGAGGAGGAGTGGATGCCTGCCTCGCCCGCGATCGTCACCGCCACCGACGCCGAGACCGACGAGCTCGTCGCCGACGCCGCCGGAGCCGCGGCCGCCCGGGGCGTGGTCGGCGTCGTCGACTTCGAGGTCGCCGACAACCTCACCTCCTGGCGCCGCCGCGCCGCTGCCGGCTGGGACGGCCTGCGGGTGCGCGCCGCCGTGTGGGAGCAGCACCTGGACGCCGTGATCGACGCCGGACTGCGGCACGGCGACGCGCTCGCCGGGCACGACCCGGCCCTCGTCACCCAGGGCCCGCTCAAGGTCATCTCGGACGGCTCCCTCAACACGCTCACCGCGTTCTGCTTCGACGACTACGTCGGCTTCCACGGGCCCGACGCGCACGGCATCCTCAACGTCGCCACCGACCAGCTCGTGCCGCTGATGTCCCGCGCGCACGAGGTCGGGCTGCGGTGCGCCATCCACGCCATCGGCGACCACGCCAACGCCCTCGCCCTCGACGCCTTCGCCGCGTCCGGCGCCCGCGGCTCCATGGAGCACGCCCAGATGCTGCACGCCGCCGACGTCGCCCGGTTCGCCGCGCTCGGCATCACCGCCAGCGTGCAGCCCGAGCACGCCATGGACGACCGCGACGCCTCCGACGAGCTGTGGGCGGGCCGCACCGACCGGGCCTTCCGTCTCGCCGACCTGCACGCCGCCGGGGTGCCGCTCGCTCTCGGGTCCGACGCGCCCGTCGCGCCGCTCGACCCCTGGTTCGCCATCGCCTCGGCCGTCACCCGGTGCCGCGACGGCCGCGACCCGTGGCACCCCGAGCAGCGCATCGACGTCGCGACGGCGCTCGCGGCCTCCACCGACGGACGGGGCACGCAGGTGCGGCCGGGTGGGCCCGCGGACCTGGCGGTGCTCGACGTCGACCCGCTGTCGCTGTCCGACGACGGCACCCCGGCCGGGGCGGCGACGCTCGCCGAGGCGCTGCGCGACCTGCCGGTGGCCGGGACGCTCGTGGCCGGCCGGTGGACGCACCGGGAGCTCTGAGCGGCGTCGTCAGTAGTCGACGAGCCGTTCGAAGCACATGACGTCGAACTCGGCGCACGCACGCCGGGAACGGTGTCACGGACCGAGCAGCGCCAGCGGGACGACGGCAACCCCGTCCTTGCGCCGATAGGCGAACTCGCCGGTCGTGATCAGGACACGGTCGGCCAGGCGGACTCCCAGCTTGTCGTGCAGCCAGTTGAGGTGGCGAACGTCCTTGTCAGAGACGGTCTCGCTCAACTTGACCTCGATCGCGACGACGCGGCGGTCCTCGCCTTCGACGATCAGGTCGATCTCGCGTTCCGTGTCCCTCGTCCGGAGGTGTCCGACTCGTGCGAAGGCAGCCTCGGCGTAGACCCGCACGCTCTGTGCGGCGAGAGACTCGAACAGGGCGCCGAGCCACGTTCCGGTTGCTCCGGCGACCCGGTTGCCGTCGCCCCGCAGCAGGCCCTGCTTGCCCACGCCGACCAGCCGAGCTGCCAGCGCAGGATCGACGAGGTGGTGCTTGGGTGCGTGGGTGAGGCGCTTGAGCGGATTGAAGACCGGGACCCATGCCTCGATCGGATCGAGGACGAAGATCCGCGACAGGTGGTCCCGGTAGCCGTCCACCGTCGCGCGGGCGGGCTTGTTCACGTGCTCCGCCGTCGCGGCGGTGAGGATCTTCGTGTATGCGGCGTCGGTCGAGGTGGCTGATCCGTAGGCCGCCAACCAGCTTCGCACCGTCTCGGGGCGGCGGACGACCGCGCCGTTCTCCGGCAGTTCCTTGTTGACGATCCGGGTGAGGTAGCTGTCGAGCTGGACTCTGCGCGCTCGGTCCGGAAGGTCTCGGATGCCAGGGAATCCGGATCTCAGGATCTCGTCGGTGTACGCCGCGAGCCTGACGTCAGACCGTCCCCCGATGGTCGGTCTGCTCCCGGACAGCAGTTTGCTGAGCGAGACGGTCGGCTCGCTCAGCCCACGTTCGGCCATCGAGAGCGGTCGCATCGTGAGGCTGACGATGCGACCGGCGCCCGAATGGATACGGACGCCGGGTGCGACGTCGGCCGAACCTGCCAGGAGGAATCTGCCACCGGTGCGGTCGTCGTCAACCGCTGTGCGTACGCGATCCCAGACTGACGGCTCGAGCTGCCACTCGTCGATCAGTACCGGTGGCTCTACCTGGACGACGTAGTCGAGGTCACCGGCGAGGATCTCACGTTGCCGGGGGACGTTCAGGGACACGACCGTCGTGGCGCGCTGGCTCGCGGTCGCGGTCTTGCCGACCCCCTTGGCGCCCTCCAGCGCGATCGCAGCGAGGTGCGGGAAGAGCTCGTCGAGCGCGTCGTCGACGAGGCGCCGTCGGTAGACCATGATCGTCAATCTAGCAGATCGCCGAGATTCTACTAGGAAGCCTGCCGCGCTTCTACTAGGCAAACTGCCGGGCCGTTATTATGCAGATAGACGAGGGTTCCGTGTCCCAGGGTGTCCCGACAGGAGGATCAGAGGTGTCCGACGACGGTGGTGCCGGTCCGCTGGCCACGCTGCGGGAGCGCTTGGCAGCGGCGGACGAGCGGATCGCCCGGCAGCGCGCCGTCGTCGACGGGATCGTCGACTCGGTACGGGGCGAGAACGTGGACGACGAGCACGATCCCGAAGGGGCGACGCTCGCGTGGGAACGGCAGCAGGCCGGGGCGCTGCTCGCCGAGGCGCAGGCGGAACGCGACGCGGTGCGTGCCGCGCTGGACCGGGTCGACGCCGGCACCTACGGCCGGTGCGAGGCGTGCGGGCGTGCCATCCCGGCTGCGCGGTTGGAGGCTCGGCCGACCGCCACCAGGTGCGTCGAGCACACGGGCTGAGAGAGCGGGTGCTACGGCCCGAGCGGCGCCAGCGGCACGACGGCGACGCCGTCCCTGTGGCAGTAGGCGTACGGTCCCGTCGTGACCACGACACGTTCGAGGACACGGTCGCCGAGCTGATCGTGCAACCAGTTCAGGTCGCGGATCGAACAGATGGCCGCCTCTCTATCTAACAAATAGCGACACTTCTATCTGGCAAGCAGCCGGGTCTCTGCTCGACAGATGGTCGGGGAGGGTTGAGGCTCCCCTCAGGTCCGCGGTGCTGTCGTCCCCCGCGTCATCCCTCGCCAGGCCGTCCGCACCGCTTCC
Source organism: Isoptericola aurantiacus (assembly GCF_044769875.1). Lineage (NCBI taxonomy): Bacteria > Bacillati > Actinomycetota > Actinomycetes > Micrococcales > Promicromonosporaceae > Isoptericola > Isoptericola aurantiacus. The sequence continues at coordinate 756,760 of NZ_JBJBAE010000001.1, read as the reverse complement.
CGGCACCGGTCGACTACCACGGGGTCGGTGAGGGACTCCCCGCGCACCACGTACTGGTAGTAGAAGACGCCGGTGATCAGGTCCATGCTCGCCTCGAGGTCCAGGTTCTCGCGCAGCTCGCCCCGTGCGATGCCCTCGCGCAGCACGGCGACGAGCCCGGACCGGCGTCGGGCCACGTGGGAGCGCCAGTACGCCTGGGCGAGCCGCCGGTCGGACAGGGCCAGGCGCAGCCGCAGGCGGAAGCGCCGTTCCGGGTAGTCCCGGCCGGCCGCCCTCGTGTCGGGGGACAGAGCGGCCAGGAGGTTCGTGAGCAGGTCGCCCTCGAGCGAGATGGTGTACGGCTCGCGCCCCACGTCCAGCGCGGCGGCGACGAGGTCCGTCATCGACGGCCAGCGCCGGTAGATCGCGGCCCGTGACACCCCGCTGACCTCGACGACGCGGGACACGGTGACGTCCTGGCCGCGCTCCAGCAGCTCCACGGCGGCGGCGAGGATCTTCTCGTCGTGCCCGGCGGCCCGGGGACGACCGGGCCGCCGGCCGGTGCCGCGACGCTGCACGGCACCGGCCGGCGGCGCAGGCCGGGTGGTCGTGGTCGTCACGCCGCCCCCGGGCCGACCAGGGCACGCTCGCGCAACCGCGCCACGAGGCCGTCGGTCAGCCCGGCCGCGCGCAGCGGGGTGAGCGGGTCGCCGTGCCGCTCGGCCAGCGCGGCGAGCAGCTCGCGCATCGGCTCGCGGGAGAACCCGGTGCGCAGCGCGGCCCGGGCGGCGTCGTCGAGGTCGAACCCGAACCTCGCCAGCAGCGGACCCATGACCGGCGCGAGCCGCTCCTGGATCGCGCCGGAGCTCTCGCCCGTGCGGGCGTAGTCCGCCACGATCGCCGCCTCGTCCGCGCCGAGGGCGAGCAGCAGGGCGGCGGCGAGGACGCCGGTGCGGTCCTGCCCGGCCGCGCAGTGGAACGCGACCGCCCCGGGGGAGTGGGCGACGACGGCCAGCGCGGTGACGATCTGTGCCGCGGCGCCCTCGAACATCCGCAGGTACATCGCACCGAACCGGGACTGGTCCATCATCTCGGCCGGGTCGAGTGCACCGTCGGTGCCGTCGGCACCGACGGCGGCGTGGCCGATGTCGGCCAGGAACGGCACGTGGTGGTAGGTCACCTCGGATCGCGTGGCGAGCGGGCCGCGGCCGGTGACGGCGACCTCGTCGGCGGAGCGCAGGTCGACGACGGCGCGCAGCCCGCCGGCCACCAGCGCGTCGACGGTGTGCTGGTCCGCGGTGGACAGGTCGTCGGCCCGCAGGGCGACGCCGGTGCGCACCACGCCGCCGTCGACGGCGATCCCGCCGAGGTCGCGCAGATTGACCGGCACGGTCAGGGGGATCCGCGGGGCGGTGGGGGAGTCGGGCAGGGTGGTGTCGAGCGTGGTCACGTGATCTTCCTCCGGATGACGGCGCTGATCTGGTCGATGACCGTGACCAGCACGATGATGCAGATGACGATCGCGGACAGGTGTCCGTAGTCGTACATCTTCATGGCGGTGGTGAGCTCGAGGCCGATGCCGCCCGCGCCTACCATCCCCAGGATGGTGGCGCCGCGGACGTTGCCCTCGAACAGCAGGAGCGTGTAGGACACGAGCAGCGGGCCGGCCTGCGGCAAGATCCCGTACTGCACGATCTGGCGCTTCGAGGCGCCGACGGACTGCATGGCGGTGACGGGGCCGGTGTCGACGGCCTCCATGGCCTCGGCGAACACCTTGCCGATGGATCCGACCGAGCCGATCGTCATGGCGAGGATGCCGGCGAACGGCCCGAGCCCGACGGCGGAGACGAACATGAGGGCGAACACCAGGTCCGGCAGGGACCGGATGACGTTCATGGTCCAGCGGCACGGGTAGTACACCCAGCGCGGGGCGATGTTCGACGCCGCGCCGAACGCCATGAACAGCGAGAGCACAGCTCCCAGGGCGGTGCCGACGATCGCCATCTGCAACGTCTCGACGAGCTGGTCGACGATCACGTCGAGCTTGTCCCAGGACGGCGGGAACATCCGGGCGAGGAACTCGGCCATGTTGGCCGCGCCCTCGCCGAGCTTCGCGACGTCGAACTGGGCGCCGACGGCGGACCAGTACAGGATCGCCAGGGCGACCGGCACGCCCAGCAGGAACCGGGCGCGGGGGACGGTGAACGCCCGCTCGAGCCGGTCCCGCTCCGCCGTTGACAACGGTTCGGCGGCGTGCTCGCGGTGCCCGCCACCGGGGCGCGGGCGGGTGTCAGTGCTGGTCATCGGTCGCCTCCTCGACGCCCTCGTAGACGACGGCGAGCGCCTCGGCGTCCAGGGACGCCGTCGGGGCGGAGACGAGGACCTCGCCGTGGCGCAGCCCGACGACGCGGTCGGAGTGCTCCAGCGCGAGCGGCAGCACGTGCAGGCTCACCAGCACGGGGATGCCGTCCTCGCGCGCGATCTCCTGCAGCAGCTCGAGCACCGAGTGCGACATCCTGGGGTCGAGGGACGCGACCGGTTCGTCGGCGAGGACGACCCGCGGCTGCTGCATCAGCGCGCGGGCGATCGCCACGCGCTGCTGCTGCCCGCCGGAGAGGGTGCGGGCCTGGTCGTTCGCCTTGTGCGCGATGCCGACGCGGTCGAGCAGGGCCATCGCCCGCCGGCGGTGCGCCGAGCCGAACCCGCCCACCCAGTTCAGGGGACCGGCGTCGTGCAGGGCGCCGGTGAGCACGTTGGTGAGCACGGACAGCCGCCCGACCAGGTTGAACTGCTGGAACACCTGCCCGACGTCGGCACGCACGCGCCGCAGCTCGCCCCGGCGCAGCCGGGTCAGGTCGTGACCGGCGACGTCGACGCTGCCCGCGACGACCGGCGCGAAGCCCGTCAGCGCCCGCATGAGGGTCGACTTGCCGGAGCCCGAGGACCCGAGCAGCGCGACCGTCTCGCCGGGGGCGAGGTCGAGGTCGACGCCGTCGAGCACCACCGGTCCGTCGCCGTAGGCGACGCGCAGCCCGCGGACGGTGACGAGGGAGTCGGCCGACGACGCCGCGCTCGCGGTGGTGGCAACGAGCCCCGGAGGCGCGGTGGTCCTGCCGGGTCGGTGGATCGTCGTGGTCATCAGCCCAGGTCCGAGATGTCGACGCCGGCGATCGCGGCGATGTCCACGAACGGCTGGAAGATCTCGTCGTCGGGCTCGAGGATCGGGTCGGTGCCCTGCATCGCCTCGAGCATGGCGCCGAGCTGGTCGGCGTTCTCCTCGGTGAACACGGTCGGCAGCGCGTCGAGCAGCTCGGCGCGCTTGTCGTCCGCGAGCTGCTGGTCGGCGAGCACGGTGACGGCGACGGGCATCGAGTCGCTGACGCCGATGGACCGGGTCTCGCCCTCGTCGAACGGGAACATCGGGTTGTCCTGCCCGGCCATCGTCGGGAAGATCGTCGAGGTGCAGGCCACGTCGACCTGACCCTCCTGCAGCGCCACGAAGCTCATGTCGTGCCCGCCGGAGAACATCGACGTGTAGTCGACGTCCTTCTCCAGACCGGCCGCGTCGAGCATCGCCACGGGCATGAAGTACCCGGAGCTCGACGCCGGGTCGGCGAAGGCCACGACCGTCTCCGGCGTGACGTCCTCCAGGGACTGCAGCGCGGAGTCGTCCATCACCAGGCAGGTGGAGACCGGGTCGTCGTTGCCGGGCCAGGCGACCAGGGAGTCGACCTCGCCGGTGTTCACGGCCAGCGCCGAGGGGAAGCCGCTCATGAAGCCGATGTCGACGTGGTGGTTGCGCAGCGCCTCCACCACGGCCGTGTAGTCGGGGACGTCGACGATCTCGACCTCGCGGCCGGTCTCGGCGGTGACGAGCTCGGCGAACGCGTCGATGGGGTTCTCCGCGCCCGGGTCGTCCCCGAGCGGCGTCGTCGCGAACGTGATCGGCGCGTCGGGATCCGACGCCGCGACGGCGTCGTCGGCCTCGGCGTCGGCCGAGCAGGCGGTCAGGACCAGGGATCCGAGGCCGAGGAGGACGAGGGCGGGCAGGGCGCGGGCGCGCATGGCGGGTCCTTTCGAACGGGTGCCGCGAGGGCGGGACGAGGTATCGCGACTGGCGATGCCGGAATCACACCGCGCCCAGGTGTCCGCGAATTACGAGACCGCCGTACCCCGAACGAAACCCTCGGTGAACATCCGATGGCGCCGTGTGAGCATGGGCGGATGCGGGTGGAGCCGGTGACCTACGACGGCGCGGTCGCGCACGTCGTCGAGCGGGTGCTGACCACCGACGGCACCGTGCGGGTGCTGGTCGACGGCCACCCCTCCGCCGGACCCGGACGGTTCGCCGACGCGGTGGCCGGCCCGCTGCGGGTGGCCGGCCGACCGGTCGCCCGGGTCGCCGTCCGCGACTTCCTGCTGGCGCGGTCGCTGCGCCTCGAGACCGGTCGACGCGACCCCGACGCCCTGCTGGACACCTGGATCGACGTCGGTGGACTCAATCGCGAGGTGCTGCGCTCCGTCGTGGACCGCGGCCGCTGGCTCCCGAGCCTGCGCGACCCCGACACCGGGCGGTCGACCCGCGCGCCCTACCGGGATGCGCCGCCCGGCACCGTCGCCCTGCTCGACGGTTCGCTCGCCGTCGGCCGCGGGCTCGACGTCGACCTGGTGGTGCACCTCGCCCTGAGCCCCGCGACCGAGACGCGCCGCACCGACCTGACGGACGCCTGGCAGCTCGCCGCGTACGGCCGCTACCGGCGCGAGGCCGCTCCGGAGCGGCGCGCCGACGTCGTCGTCCGCCTCGACCACCCCGACCGCCCGGCGCTGCTGCGGCAGTGACGAGCCTCGCCAGGACCGGTCCGGCGGGATCTCAGAACCGGCAGAGGCAGAACGGGTGCCCGGCCGGGTCGGCGAACACCCGGAACGACTCGCCCTGGCCCGGCAGCCGCGTGGCGCCGACCGCGAGCGCTGCGGCCTCCGCCTCGTCGAGGCTCTGCGGCCCGATCGCCAGGTCCAGGTGGCCCTGCTGGGGCTCGGCCGGGTCCGGCCAGCTCGGCGGGCGGTAGTTCTCCACCTGCTGGAACAGCAGCGGGCGGTCACCACCGAGCATCGCCATGCCGTCGGCGTCGTAGGTGACCTCCTCGCCGAGGAGGCGCGCCCAGAAGGCGGCCGCCGCCGAGGCGTCGGGCACGTCGAAGGTCACGCCCATCACGGTCAGCGACTCCACGTCGGGGGCGCGGCACAGGTCGAACGGGTGCCCGGCCGGGTCGGCGAGCGTGGTCCAGGCCTCGTTGCCGCGCAGCACGGACGCGCCGAGGGCGACGGCGCGCTCGACGGACGCCGCGACGTCGGGCACGCGCAGGTCCAGGTGCAGCTGCTGCGGGTGCTCCTGCCCGGGCCACTGCGGGGGCACGAGGTCCGGTGCGGGCTGGAAGGCCAGCGACCAGCCGCCGGGCAGGTCGAGGGTGATCCAGCCGTCGTCGTCGTCCTGCTCGACGGTCGCGCCGGTCAGCTCGCGCCAGAACGTGGCGGAGGCGCGGGGATCGGGGGTGTCCAGCACGAGGGCGTCCAGCACCGCCACGCGGGGGACGCCGGCGGACTCGTCGCCGGGCGAGACGTCGTCGGTCATGGTGGTGCTCCTGTCGGTGGTCCCGGTCCTGCGTCGGACCGTTCCAGTGTGACGTGGGACACCGACACCGGCCGGGGAACCGGCCTGTGAACACGGCCGCAACATGGCTGCGGCACAATGCTGGGCACTGCCTCGTGCACCCGGGAGGTCGCATGATCGTCGCCCCGTTCGGACGCTTCACCGAGGGTCGCGTGCCCGACCCCGGCATCGCCGCGCTGTTCACGCGCGAGAACCGCTGGCAGGCCAGGCTCGACGTCGAGGCCGCCCTGGCCCTCGCCGAGGCCGACGCCGGCCTCATCCCCAAGGAGTCCGCCCGCGCCATCGCCCTGACGGCCCGGATCGAGAAGCTGGACATCAAGCGGGTGCTCACCGCGACGGCGTCGGCGAGCCACCCCTTGGTCCCGCTGATCGAGGAGTTCGCCCGCACCGTGGGGTCCAAGCACGGCGGCTGGGTGCACTGGGGTGCGACCACCCAGAACATCACCCAGACCGCGGACGTGCTGGTGCTGCGCGACGCCCACCGGACGATCCTGCAGCAGCTCGGGCGGGTGCTGCGGGCGGCCGCCGTGCTCGCCGACGACTCCGCCGACCTGCCGATGGCGGGCCGGACGCACTCCCAGCACGCCGTGCCGGTGACGTTCGGCTTCAAGGTGGCCGTGTGGATCGACCAGCTCGTCGCGCACACCGAACGGCTCGAACGGCTCGACGACCGCCTGTTCTGCGTGCTCATGGGCGGCGCCGCCGGCACGTTCGCCTCCTTCGGCGACGCGGGGCGCGTCATCGAGGCGGGCGTGGCGCACCGCCTCGGGCTGCACCCCATGCGCGTGCCGTCACGGTCGGTCAACGACGGGATCGTCGAGCTGGTGCTCGTGCTGGCCCAGCTCGCCGGGACCATCGGCAAGATCGGCAAGGACGTCTACGCCCTGATGCAGCCGGAGTTCGCCGAGGCGTTCGAGCCGGTCCCCGAGGGCACGGTCGGGTCGTCGACCATGCCGCACAAGCGCAACCCGCAGCTCGCGCTGGACATGCTGACCATGTCGGCCGAGCTGCGGGCCCTGGCGGCCCCCGCACTGGAGTCGATGCTGCACGACCAGGAGGCGAACGGCGCGATGACGGCGCTGCTGGAGGACGTGTCGGCGTCGGCAGCGGTGCTGGCGGGCGACATGCTGGCCCGGCTCGAGGTCATCATGTCCGGGCTCGAGCTGAACCCGGCGCGCATGCGGGAGAACATCAAGCTGTCCGAGGGCATGATCGGCTCGGAGGCGCTGATGCTCGCGCTCGGGGAGAAGATCGGGCGGCAGAAGGCGCACGACGTCGTCTTCGAGGTCGCGCAGGCCGCGCCGGCCAGCGGGGTGCCGTTCCTGCAGATGCTCCGGGCCGACCCGGTGGTGGGCGGCGCCTTCACCGTGGACGAGCTGCGCGGCCTCATCGACCCGGCCGCCTACCTGGGGCTCAGTCAGCAGATCGCCCGTGAGCTCGCGGGCTGCGCCATCACCACGGCGAACCGTGTGGCCTCGCTGCCGGAACGGGCGCCGCTGATGACCCGCTGACATCGCGACCGCTCCTCCGGTTGCGCTCCCCAGGCAACTGTTCCACAGTGGTACAGGTCACAGGGCAGGCGCCCGACGGCGCGTCGGACGATCCAGGGGGAGACATGACGCGGGGGAGCAGCGGCACGGAGGGCAACCTCCGGCGTGCCGCCTGGCGCTCCCTGGCGCTCTTCCTCGGGACCGCCGCCACCAGCATCTGCCTGGCCACCGGCGCGGCCGCGGACGACGGCGGTGGCGCCGGCGACGACGAGGCGCGCGGTGGGCTGCTGTCCGGCGTGGTCGAGACCGCCGGGAAGGTCACCGACCCGGTGCTCTCGACGACCGGGAAGGTCGTGCAGAAGGTGACCGACCCCGTGGTCGAGACGGTGGAGAAGGTCACCGAGCCCGTCGCGAAGGTCGTCGAGAAGACGGCGGACCGAACCGCCGAGGCGCAGAAGCCTGCGCCGGAGCCCGCCAAGCCCGCGCCGGAGCCCGCCGAGAAGCCGACCAAGCCCGCGCCGGAGCCGGCCAAGCCTGCATCGGAGCCCGCCGAGAAGCCGACCAAGCCCGCGCCGGAGCCGGCCGACGAGCCGTCGAAGCCCGCGCCGGCCGAGAAGCCCGACACGAAGCCTGCCGAGCCGGTGCAGGAACCCACGACGTCCACCGCCCCCGCGACGAAGCGCGACCAGGCCTCCGGAAAGCACTCGAAGGGCTCCGAGAAGCCCGCCCCGTCGTCCGACCAGACCGCGGACGCGCCCGCCGACGACGCGGACACGCCCTCCCGGCCCCTCGGCGGGGTGACCGAGCAGGTCGCCACCGCGGTCGAGCCGGTCACCGGTGCGGTCGGAGGCCTGCTCGGACCGGTCGCCGAAGCCGTCGAACCGGTGACGGGCGCCGTCGGCCCCGTCCTCGAACCGGTGGCCGCCGGGCTCGCACCCGTGGCGGACGGCGTGTCTCCGGTGCTCACGCCCGTGACCGACGTGCTCGACCCGGTCCTCGCGCCGGTGACCGGCGCCGTCGGGCCGGTGCTGCGGCCGGTCACCGACTCCCTCCGACCGGTGACGGACCCGGTGCTCGGCGCGCTGGATCCGGTGACGGGCCCCGTCCTGGACGCTGTGAGTCCGGTGACCGACCCGGTGATCGACGTCCTGGACCCGGCGCTGCCCGGAGTGCTGGACCCGGTCCTGCCGGACGCGCCCCCGGGCCCGGACCAGACCCCTGACGGCTCCGGCGGACAGGGAGGCACCGCGGACCCGACCGTCGCCCCGCCGGTCCTGGACCCGCGTGGCGGCGCTCCGGCACCCGGTGCGGGACGTCCTGCCGGTGGATCGGCGACGGAGGCAGCGGAGAAGCCCGCTGCGGGCGGCTCGCCCGCAGCGACGGATGCCGTGGCCGCGCCCCGCGCACCGCTCGCACCCGCCGCCGACGGTGCCCTCGGCACCGGGACCACCGAGACCCTGAGCGCCGTCTCGGCCCCGGTGGAGGACCTCGCGAGCGCGACGTCGTCGTCGGCTCCCTCGAACAGCCCCGCCGTGGCCTCCACCGGCGCGCCGGCCGCCACGAGCACGGTGCGGACCGCCTCCGGCTCGGGCGACCTCGCTGCCGCCTTCCCCGCCGGACCTCACGCCTCGGCCCGCCTCTGGCTGGTGCCGGCCCACGACCTCGACGCACCGCTCCCGGTGCCGGACTTCGAGATTCCTGTCTCTCCTGCCTGACGTGGCCGCGTCGCGCCGCTGAGCGCGACATGCCGCGGGCTGCAGAAGCCGCCCGCCCACCACGTCAGACAACAGGAGAGACATCATGCGTATCAACGCGCGCAGAGTGCTGCAGACGGCACTCGCCACGGGCGGCCTGGTGGTCGCCGGGGCCTTCGCGGCCCACGCTGCCGAGGGGGACGTCGTCGACGTCGACCTCGGCGAGGACACCTCGGTCGAGCTGAACCTGTCCGAGGTCACCGAGGAGGCGTCCGACGCCTCGCTCGACACCCCGGTCGACCTGCCCGAGGTCGACACCGAGCCGGTCGAGCAGCTCGTCGACGACCTCGTCGGCGAGGACGGGCCGGTGGACGACGTCCTCGGTGCGGACGAGCCGACCGCGACCACCACGGACGACGTCGTGGACACGGTGGCCGAGGACGTCAGCCAGACCGTCGAGGACGCCACCTCCGGTGACGTCGAGGCGGTCGTGGAGGACGTCGCCGGTGACGACGGGATCGTCGACGACGTGATCGAGGACGGCGGGAACGGCGACGCCGAGCCCGCCGAGCCGGCGGAGACGCCCGCCGAGCCGGCAGAAGGCGCCGGTGGAGGAGCCGAGGAGGCCGTGGACGACGCCGTGCCGGGCGGCGCGGCCGATTCCGTGGTGACGGGCGTCCTCGGTGAGGACGGCGTGGTGGACGACGTGCTGGGGGCGGACGAGCCCTCGGACGGCGTCACCGACGACGTCGTGCAGGAAGCCCTCGACGACGTCGAGAAGACGGTCGACGACGCCCTGTCCGGTGACGTCGACGCAGCCGTGGACGACGTCGTGGCCGACGAGGGGGTGGTGGACGACGCGCTCGAGGACCGTGGCGTGGACGCCGCACTCGACGAGGTCGACGCCATCCTGACCGAGCTCGACGGCACGCTGGGCACGGACGGTGCGCTGGCCGGGACGGCCGACGTGCTGGTCGGCGCCGACGGCGTGGTGGACGACGTCGTGGGGGCGGACGAGCCCTCGGACGGCGTCACCGACGAGGTCGTCGAGGTCGTGCTCGACGACGTGGACACCACGACCGACGACGTCCTGGCCGGAGACCTCGACGGCGTCGTCCGGGACGTCCTCGACGAGGACGGTGTGGTCGACGACGTGCTCGAGAACGGCGGCGTCGACACGGTCGTGGCCGACGTGGTCGACGCGACCGACGCCGTCGACGACCTGCTCGGCACGGGCGACACCGTGGGGGGCACCGTGGACGGGCTGCTCGGTGAGGACGGGCTGGTCGACGACGTCGTCGGTCCGGACGAGCCGGAGGACGGCGTCACCGACGGCCTCCTCGACGAGCTGCGCAACGACCTGAACGAGACGGTCACCGAGGTGCTCGAGGGTGACCTGGTCGGCGTCGTCGACTCGGTCCTGGCCGAGGACGGCATCGTCGACGACGTGCTCGAGAACGGCGGCGACGGCGACGGAGACGGCGACGGAGACGGTTCGGACGGTTCCGACGGCTCGGACGGCTCGGACGGGTCTGACGGCTCGGACGGCTCGGACGGGTCGGACGGCTCGGACGGCTCGGACGGTAGCGACGGGTCTGACGGCTCGGACGGGTCGGACGGCTCGGACGGTAGCGACGGCACCGACGGCACCGACGGCACCGACGGCACCGACGGTGCCGGCGGACCCGGTGCGCCGGGGACCGGCGGCGGCTCCGGCGGCGGCACGGTCTCCGGTCCCGCCGGTGGCGGGGTCGACGGCCCGATGACCACCCAGGGCGGGGCCCCGGGCTGGACGTCCTGGACCTCCGGTCCGATCTTCGGCTCCTCGTCGGTCGGCTCCCTGGCGGCGACCGGCGCCGAGGACATGCTGCTCGGTGGCCTGGCGGCGCTGCTCGTGGCGGCGGGGCTGGTCCTGGTGGGCGTGCGTCGCCGTGCTCGGGTCGGCGCCCTCGCGGTGCCCCGTGCCGGCTGACGGCAGGAACCGCTGAGGCGCGGTCGTGGGGCGTCGCAGGGGGGCGCCCCACGACCGCACCACGCTCGGCTCGGGTCCGGGCCGCTGCTCAGGCCCGGGCCGGGCGTGCCTGCCTGCGCACGGTGTCCGCGAGCGCCTCGAGCGCTCCGGGCACCGCGGCGTAGTACGCCCACCGTCCCCGCTGGGTCCGGGTGAGCAGCCCGGCCTCGACGAGGATCTTCAGGTGGTGGCTGACGGTCGGCTGGCTGAGGCCGACCGGCGCGGTGAGGTCGCAGACGCACGCCTCGCCCTGGGGTGCTGCCATGACGGTGGAGAGCAGGGTGACGCGCGTGGGGTCGCCGAGCGCCTTGAAGGTGCGGGCGATCTGCTGCGCCTCGACGCCGTCCAGCGCGGCCGGCTGCGGGCCGCAGCAGTCGGCTGCCGCGTCGGGACGCGTGGTCGTCATGCCGCCATCTTGTCACGCATCGAAGTTTGTGGATACGTTGGCCCTCACGCATCGAAGAACTTCGATAGGAGATTCGGCATGGAGCCGACGACGCCACCACCGGTCGTGGTGATCGGGGCGGGGCCGGTGGGCCTCGCGGCCGCCGCCCATCTGCTCGAGCGCGGCCTCGAGCCGCTCGTCCTGGAGGCCGGGCCCGGCCCGGGCGCCGCCGTCGCCGACTGGGGTCACGTCCGGCTCTTCTCGCCCTGGCGGTACTGCCTCGACGCCGCCGCCCGGCACCTCCTCGAGTCCACCGGAACCTGGCAGGTGCCCGACCTGGACGCGTTGCCGACGGGCGCCGACCTGGTGCGTGACTACCTCACCCCGCTCGCCGGGACCCTCGCCGTGCGCGATCGCGTGCGCTACGGCACCCGCGTGACCGCCGTCGCCCGCGACGGCGCCGACCGCACCCGCTCCCTGGGCAGGGAACGCCGGGGCTGGCTGGTCCGCACGGAGTCCGACGCCGGGACGCGCGACCTGCGGGCCGCTGCGGTCGTCGATGCCTCGGGCACCTACGGACAGCCCAACCCGCTCGGCGGCAGCGGGCTTCCCGCGCTCGGGGAGGCGGACGCGGCACCGCACCTCGCGGGGCCCCTGCCCGACGTGCTGGGGCGTGACCGCGAGCGGTTCGCCGGTCGCCGTGTGCTCGTGGTCGGGATGGGCCACTCGGCGGCGAACACGCTGCTGGCGCTCACCCGACTGGCCGAGGACGCGCCCGGCACCCGGATCGTCTGGGCGATCCGGGGTGGCTCCCCGCGCCGCCTCTTCGGCGGTGGCGCCGACGACGAGCTCCCTGCCCGTGGCTTGCTCGGGACCCGGCTGCGCGAGGCGGTCGACGCCGGCCGCCTGGACCTGTGGACCCGGGTGGGGATCGAGCGGCTCGACGTCGTCGGGGGCGGGGTCCGGGTCACGGGCTTCGGGCGGGCGCCGGGCGCCCGGACCGAGGGCCCGTTCGACGTGGACGTCGCCGTGGTCTCCGCCGCGACCGGGTTCCGGCCCGACCTGGAGATGCTGCGCGAGGTCCGGCTCGACCTCGACCCCGTCGTCGAGGCTCCCGCCCGGTTGGCGCCGCTCATCGACCCGAACCTGCACTCGTGCGGCACCGTGGAGCCGCACGGGGAGGCGGTCCTGGCTCACCCGGACACCGGGTTCTACCTGGCGGGCATGAAGTCCTACGGCCGTGCGCCGACCTTCCTGCTGGCCACCGGCTACGAGCAGGTCCGCTCGATCGCGGCCGCGCTGGCGGGCGACCGCGCGGCGGCCGACGCCGTGGAGCTCGCGCTGCCGGAGACGGGGGTCTGCTCGACCGACCTGGAGGACGACGCCGGCTCCTGCTGCGGAGGGTCGTCGGGACCTCAGCCGGTGACGCTCGTCGGTGCGCGCGCCGGCGACGTCTGAGGCATCCGCGCGCCAACGCAGCCCTCCGCGCGCCACGCCCCCGCGGCGGTGCCACAGTGGTGGCATGGCCTCGACCGCGGCTCCTCGGACCTCGGCCCGGCGCACGCCGGCCCGGCGGCGCACGACGGCGTGGCTCGCCGCGGCCGTCGTGCTCCTGGCGCTGACGGCGTGCGCGGCGGGCCCGAACCCGGGCCTCGACACCGCGCCGCCCGGCCTGTCCGAACCGGCCGGATTCTGGTACGGGCTGTGGCAGGGGATGATCCTGCCCGTCACGTTCGTGATCTCGCTGTTCACCGACTCCGTGTCGGTCTACGAGGTGCACAACAGCGGCAACTGGTACGACGTCGGGTACGTGCTGGGGATCTCGCTGGTGTTCGGCGGGCCGTTCGGCGCCAGCCGCGCGCGACGCTGACGCGGGGCGCCTGCCGCGGGGGGGGGGCAGTGCACTACCGCGCCGGGCTGGGCACTCCTACCGCGCGCGGCGGTGGCGCTCCCCGTCCCGGCTCCGTCGCACCACCCGGACGAGCACCCCCAGCGCGAGCACGCCGAGCCCGGTCAGCACGGCAGCCACCGGCAGCGTGACGACGAGCAGCAGGCAGGCCGTCAGCCCGAACGCCTGCAGCGCCCGCGGGTAGAGCCGGTCCGCCCCCTGCTGCGTCCACGCCGCGGCGTTCGCGACCGCGTAGTACACCAGCACCCCCACGCTCGAGAACCCGATCGCACCCCGCAGGTCGACGGTCAGCACGAGCACCACCAGGACCGCGGCGAGCGTCACCTCCGCCCGGTGCGGCACGCCGAACCGCGGGTGCACCGCGGACAGCCACCGCGGCAGGTCACCCTCCCGGGCCATCGCCAACGACGTCCGCCCGATCCCCGCCACCAGGGCCAGGAGCGCCCCGAGCGAGGCGGCCGCCGCGCCCACCCGCACGACGACCCCGGCCCAGGCCGAGCCCTCGACGACCGCCGCGAGCGGCGCCGTCGTCCCCGCGATCCCGTCCAGTCCCAGCGACGCCAGCAGCGTCACCGCGACCAGCGTGTACACGACGACGGCGCCCGCGAGCGCGAGCAGGATCGCCCGCGGGATCGTCCGCCGCGGGTCGCGGACCTCCTCGCCCATCGTGGCGATGCGCGCGTACCCGGCGAACGCGAAGAACAGCAGCCCGGCGGCCTGCAGCACCCCGTACCCCACGGCCCACCCGGACCCGGCCACCGCGGCGGACGGGCCGCCGTCGGACCCGGACGCCGACATCCCCGCGCCGGCCGCACCCGACCACACCACCGCCGTCCACGTCGCCAGCACGAGCAGGACGAGCGCCACGATCCACCGGGTCAGCCGCGCGGTGCGCGTCACGCCCCGGTAGTTCACCGCCGCCAACGCCACGACCGCCGACGCCGCGACCGGACGCTCCCATCCGGGTGGTGCGGCGTAGGCGGCGAAGGTCAGCGCCATCGCGGCACAGCTCGCCGTCTTGCCGATCACGAAACCCCACCCGGCGAGGTACCCCCACCAGGGCCCGAGTCGTTCGCGACCGTAGACGTAGGTGCCGCCGGCCACCGGGTACTGCGCGGCGAGCTGCGCCGACGACGTCGCGTTGGCGTACGCCACGAACGCGGCCAGCGCCAGCGCCCCGAGCAGCGCCCAGCCCGTCCCGGCGGGGAGCACGGCCCGTGCGGCGGGGGAGAAGGCGGCGAAGACGCCGGCGCCGACCATCGAGCCGAGCCCGATCGCGACGGCGTCCCGCGTGCCGAGCCGGCGGGCGAGCTGCGTCATCGACCCTCCGCCGCGCGGCCCCGCACGTGACGCTGGTAGGTCGTGTTCCCGCCGGAGAGGTTCGCGACGTCGGCGAACCCGCGGCCCCGCAGCACGTTCTGCCCGGCGTTGCCGGTGACGCCCTTGTTGCAGTAGGTCACCGTGGGCAGGGCGGGGTCGAGCTCGTCGGCGCGGGCCCGCAGCTCGGCCAGGGGGATGTGGACGGAGTCGTCGACGGCGGACTTCGCGCGGTCCTTGGCCGACCGCACGTCCACGACCTGGACCTGTTCCCCACCGTCGCGGCGGCGATCCAGCTCGGCGGCGGAGACGAGCGCCGCTCGGCCGCTGATCGCGCCGTCGAGCGCCATCCCCGTGTAGTGCACCGGGTCCTTGGTGGTCGCGTAGGTGGGGGCGTAGGCGAGGTCGAGGTGGAACAGGTCGGAGGCCTTCGCCCCGAAGGTGATGGCGGTGGCGAGCACGTCGATCCGCTTGTCGACGCCCGACGGCCCGACGATCTGCGCCCCGAGCAGGCGCCCGGTGCCCCGGTCGGCGACGGCCTTGATGAGCATCTCCTGCCCACCGAGGTAGGCGGGGCGGTCGGGCTTGAGGTGGTGCACGACGACGGGGTCGAACCCGGCCGCTCGGGCCCGGTCCTCGGTGAGCCCGGTCTGGGCGACGGCCAGGTCGAAGACCCGCACGATCGAGGTGCCGAGGATCCCGCGGTGCTCCAGGTCCCCGCCGGTCAGCGCGTCCCCGGCGATGCGGCCCATCTTGTTGGCCGTGGACCCGAGCGGCACCCAGGCCGGCTCGCCGGTGATCAGGTCGAAGCTCTCGGCGACGTCCCCGACGGCCCACACGTGCGCCACGGAGGTGCGGCCCGCCCGGTCGACGGCGATCGCGCCGGTCCGGCCGACGCGCACCCCGGCGGCCCGGGCCAGGTCCAGGTTCGGCCGGACCCCCACGGCCACGACCACGAGGTCGGTCTCCACGGTGCGTTCAGCGTCACCCGACCCCGACCCCGGCCCGGCGCCGGCCTCGACGCGCACGGCCCGCGCCGCGCCGTCGTCGGACGTCTCGATCGCGGTGACCCGGGTGCCGGTGAGCAGGTCGACGCCGTGGGCGCGCAGCTCGTCGTCGACCCGGTCGGCGACGTCGGCGTCCATCCGGGGCATGGAGTGCGCCTCCCTCTCCACCACGGTGACGTCGAGGCCGCGCTGGGTGAGCTGCTCGGCGGTCTCCAGGCCGATGTACCCGGCGCCGACGATCACCGCCCGCCGGGCGTCCCGGGTCTCGATCCACCCCCGGATCGCGGTCGCGTCCGACGGGGTGCGCAGCGTGAACACGCCGTCGGCGTCGGCGCCGGGCAGCGGGGGCACGACGGGGGAGACCCCGGTGGCGAGGACGAGCTCGTCGTAGTCGTCGTCGAAGATCTCGCCCGAGGCGAGGTCGCGCACGGTGACGGTCCGGGCCGCGGCGTCCACGGCGGTGACCTCGTGCCCCGTGCGCACGTCGATGCCGTAGCGCTGCGCGAACCAGGCGGCGTCGCGCGGGGTGAGCTCGTCGATCGTCTCGACCTGCCCGCCCAGGTAGTACGGCAGGCCGCAGCCGGAGTAGGAGATGTCGGTGTCGCGCTCGTAGACGACGATCTCGGCGTCCTCCGACCCGCGGCGGGCCTTGGCCGCGGCCGACGTCCCGGCGGCCACCGACCCGACGACGACGATCTTGAGCCGCTCGGCCATCAGGCCACCGCCTCGACGTCGAGCGAGGCCAGCAGGGCGCGCACGCGCCGCTCGATCTGGTCCCGGATGGGCCGGACCGCCTCGATGCCCTGGCCTGCCGGGTCGTCGAGCTCCCAGTCCTCGTAGCGCGTGCCGGGGTAGATCGGGCAGGCGTCGCCGCATCCCATGGTGATCACGACGTCCGACGCCTGGACGGCGTCGTCGGTGAGCACCTTGGGCTGCTCGGACGCGATGTCGATCCCGCGCTCGGCCATCGCCTCGACGGCCACGGGGTTGATCGAGTCCTTCGGTGCGGAACCCGCGGAGCGCACCTCGACGGCGCCGCCGCCGAGGGCGCGCAGGAACCCGGCGGCCATCTGGGAGCGGCCGGCGTTGTGGACGCAGACGAACAGGACCGTGGGTGTGGGCATCGGCATGGGGGCGTTCCTCTCAGAGGATCTCGGCGAGCAGGCGGTGGACACGGGCGTCGAGCTCGTCGCGGATGGCCCGCACGCCCGCCGGGGAGGCGAGCGCCGGGTCGCCCACGACCCAGTCCTCGTACCGCGTTCCGGGCAGCACGGGGACCGAGTCGCCGCAGCCCATGGTCACCACGACGTCCGCGGCGCGCACGGCGTCGTCGGTCAGGGGCTTGGGGTAGAAGACGTCGTCGGCCGCGCCGAGCTCCTCGAGCAGCGGGCGGACGGCGTCGTGCACGTCGCCTGCCGGGACGGACCCGGCCGAGCGCACGACGACGCGGTCCCCGGCGTGGCGGGCCAGCAGCGCCGCGGCGAGCTGGGACCGGCCGGCGTTGCCGACGCAGACGAACAAGACCTGCGGGGCGTGGCCGGCGCGGTCCTCCGCCACGCCCGCGTCGCGGTTCTTGGCGGCGTCGACCAGGCGCTGGCGGGCGAAGTGCTCGGTGAGCCCGACGAGGTGCACGGGGATCCCACCGCGGCGGGCGAGCGCGGTGTAGGACTCGCGCACCACTCGCAGCGCCTCGGCCTCCGTGGTGTCCGGGACGCGTGCGGCGAGCGACGTGGCGAGCCGGCCCAGCTCGCGGTCGACGTCGGCCAGGCCGTGCAGGTCGGTCGGTCGACCCGCTCCCGGGTCGCCCGGCGTGGGGGCGGCGGGCGTCCCGGCGTCGGCGACGGCGGGGGCGAACCGGTCGAGCAGCGTGGTGACGGCCGTGCGGTACACCGGAGAGACCCGGTAGAAGACCGACGTGCCCCGGCGGTCGGCACGCAGGACCCCGACGTCGCGCAGCACCTTGAGGTGGTGGGAGACGGTCGGCTGGGAGACCTCGGCGAGCTCGGCCAGGTCGCCGACGTGCGCCTCGCCGGCCGGCGCGGTCGCGATGGCGGACAGCATGCGCAGCCGCAGCGGGTCGGCGAGCGACTTCAGGACGGCGGCGACGGCCTCGGCCACGTCGGGTCCCAGGGCGCGCCGGTCCGCCGGGAGGGGTGCGGGGGAGACGGTCATGGGTGCGGCTCCTGTCCGGGCGGGTCGGCGCGCGGGTCGACGCCGAACCACCGGCGGCCGGTCCACAGGGTGACGTAGACGAGGCCCACCAGGACGGGGACCTCGATGAGTGGCCCGACGACGCCGGCGAGGGCCTCGCCGGAGGTGGCGCCGAAGGTCGCGACGGCGACGGCGATGGCCAGCTCGAAGTTGTTGCCGGCTCCCGTGAACGCGAGCGTCGTGGTCCGGGCGTAGCCGAGGCCGAGCGCCTTGCCGACGACCATGCCGAGACCCCACATGACGGCGAAGTAGACCAGGAGCGGGAGGGCGATCCGGGCCACGTCCGCGGGGTTGTCGGCGATCTGCTCGCCCTGGAGCGCGAAGAGCAGCGCGATGGTGAACAGCAGGCCGTACAGCGCCCAGGGGCCGACGCGCGGCAGGAACGTGCCCTCGTACCAGTCGCGGCCGCGGGTGCGCTCGCCGACGGCGCGGGAGGCGAACCCGGCGGCCAGCGGGATGCCGAGGAAGACGAGCACGTTGAGGGCGATCAGTCCGGTGGACACCCCGAGCCCGGTGCCGTCGCCGAGCCCGAGCCACTGCGGCAGGGCGACCAGGTAGAACCAGCCGAGCACGGCGAACATGACGACCTGGAACACGGAGTTGATCGCCACGAGCACGGCGGCGGCCTCGCGGTCACCGCAGGCGAGGTCGTTCCAGATGACGACCATGGCGATGCAGCGGGCCAGCCCGACGACGACGAGCCCGGTGCGGTACGCGGGCAGGTCGGGCAGGAAGATCCAGGCGAGGGCGAACATCAGCGCGGGGCCGAGGACCCAGTTGAGCAGCAGCGAGCTGACGAGCAGCCGGGCGTCGCCGGTGACGGCGGCCAGGCGGTCGTAGCGCACGCCGGCGAGCACGGGGTACATCATCACCAGGAGGCCTAGGGCGATGGGCAGCGAGATGCCGCCGACCTCGAGCGCCTCGAGCGCGCCGCCCAGCCCGGGGACGAACCGGCCGAGCAGCAGGCCGCCCACCATCGCCAGGCCGATCCACAGCGGGAGCCAGCGGTCGAGGGTGGACAGACGGGCGCGGACGGGGGCGTCCGTCGGGGTGGGCGACACGGGTCTCCTCGGTAGATCGATCCTCTTCAATATAGATAGATATCGATGCAGCCGTCCAGCCGGTGGCCTCTTGCGCACCGACTGAACACCTGTTTAGTCTGTTGAACATGAGTTCAGTCGAGTCCGGGACGGAGCTGCCGGCCGCTCGTCCGGCGTCGGACGGCAGCACCCGCGACCGCATCCGCGACGCCGCGGTGCTGCGGTTCGCACGTTCCGGCTTCACCGCGTCCGTGCGCACCATCGCCGCCGACGCCGACGTGAGCGCAGCGCTGGTCATCCACCACTTCGGCTCCAAGGGCGCGCTGCACCGTGCCTGTGACGAGCACGTGCTCGCCTGGATCGTGGCCTCCAAGCGTCAGAACATGGGCCGCGCCACCGGCGGGCAGCTTCTCCAGGTGATGGCCGAGGTCGAGGAGTACGCGCCGCTGCTCGGCTACGTCATGCGGTCGCTGCAGGCCGGCGGCGACGTCGCCCGCGCGTTCGTCGAGCACATGGTCGCCGACGCCGAGGTCTACACCCGCGAGGCCGTCGCGGCCGGCATCGCCAAACCGTCCGTGGACGAGCCCGCACGGGTCCGCTACCTCACGCTGTCGGCGCTCGGGACGCTGTCCCTGTCCCTCACGCTCGACCCCCCGGACGACCCCGACGACTTCCACGCCACCGTGCAGTCGTTCCTCACCCGGCAGTACCTGCCGATGATCGAGCTCTTCAGCCAGGGGTTCCTCACGAGCCGCCGCATGCTCGACGACTACCTGCTCTACGTCGGCGACCCGCCGCCGTCGGACGGCACCGCAGCCGCGCCCGACGACCCACTCGCCACGACGAACGAGGAACCATGACCACCACCGCACCGACCGGCACCCGCAGTGCCGGGACGCTCCCCATCGAGATCCGTGACCTGCACAAGCACTTCGGCTCCACCCGCGCCCTGGACGGTCTGGACCTGACCGTCCACGAGGGCGAGGTCGCCGGGTTCCTCGGCCCCAACGGCGCCGGGAAGTCCACCGCGATCCGGGTGCTGCTCGGCCTGCTGCGCGCGACGTCCGGCACCGCGCGGCTGTTCGGCGCCGACCCCTGGTCCGACGCCGTCGCGCTGCACCGCCGGCTCGCCTACGTCCCCGGGGACGTGACGCTGTGGCCCCACCTCACCGGCGGCGAGGCGATCGACTTCCTGTCCCGGCTGCGCGGCAGGCCGGATCCGCGGCGCAAGGCCGAGCTGCTGGAGGCCTTCGAGCTCGATCCCACCAAGAAAGCCCGTACCTACTCCAAGGGCAACCGGCAGAAGGTGGCCCTCGTCGCCGCCTTCTGCGCGGAGGTGCCGCTGCTCATCCTGGACGAGCCGACCTCCGGGCTCGACCCGCTCATGGAGGCCGTCTTCACCGAGCGGGTGCGCGAGGCCGCGGCGAACGGGACCTCGGTGCTGCTGAGCAGCCACATCCTGTCTGAGGTCGAGAAGGTCTGCGACACCGTGACGATCATCCGCGCGGGGCGCGCCGTGGAGTCCGGCACCCTCGACGAGCTCCGGCACCTGACCCGCTCCAGCGTGACCGCCGTCGTCGAGGGCGACCCGGCTGCCGTGGCCCGGATCGACGGGGTGCACGACGCCGTCACCGCCGGGGATCCCGAGGGCACCCGGCTCACCTTCGACGTCGACAACACCGCGATGGGCGACGTGCTGACGACCCTCTCCGGTCTCGGCGTGCGTTCCTTCACGGCGGCGCCGCCGTCGCTGGAGGAGCTCTTCCTGCGCCACTACGGCGACGACGTGTCCGACGACGGCCAGGTGGCCGGCCGGACCGGCGCCGGACGGCACGCCGCGGCCACGACGAGCGAGGCGGGTGTGCGATGAGCACCGCCGTCGCTCCGCCCGCCGTCCGGACCGCGGGGCCCGCCCGCGGGGCGACCCTGACCGGCACCGGGGCGCTCGTGCGGTTCATGCTGCGTCAGGACCGGGTACGTCTGACCGTGTGGACGGCCTCGGTCGTGTTCTTCTACACCTACTTCACCTTCGCGCTGAACCTGTTCTTCGACGACACCGCCGCGATGCAGGGACGGGCCGCGCTCATGGAGACGCCCGCCGGCATCGTCATGGGCGGCCCCGGGTACGGCCTGGACGACTACTCGACCGGGGTCGCCATGTCGAACGAGGGCATCACCTGGATGGTGCTCGCGCTCGCGATCCTGTCGATCCTGCACGTGGTGCGCCACACCCGTGCCGAGGAGGAGTCGAGCCGCTCGGAGCTGGTGCGGGCTGCCGTCGTCGGCCGCCACGCCCCGGCCGTGGCGGCGATGATCACGCTCGTGCTCGTGCAGGCGGTCATCGCCGTGCTGTCGGCCCTGGCCATGGTGGCCGTGGGCGACCTCGCCGTGGCGGACTCGTTCGCCATGACCGTCGGGTCAGGTCTCAGCGCGCTCGTCTTCGGGGCCCTCGCGCTCGTCGTGTGCCAGGTGGTCGGGCACGCCCGCACCGCGACCGGGATCAGCCTCGCCTTCTTCGGCGCCGCGTTCGTCGTCCGGGCCGTCGGGGACATCCGCGAGCTCGGCGGGTCGACGCTGTCCTGGTTCTCGCCGATCGCGTGGGCCCAGCAGATGCGTGCCTTCGTCGACCTGCGCTGGTGGCCCGTCACGCTGAGCGTCTTCGCGATCATCGCCCTCCTCGTGCTGGCGGCGGTGCTCGCCTCCCGCCGGGACTTCGGCGGGAGCATGGTCCAGACCCGTGCCGGCCGTGCCGACGCCGCCGTCACGCTGCGCGGACCCCTGGCGATGGCGTGGCTGCAGCAACGCTGGGCGCTGCTGTGGAGCTGCCTCGGACTGGGACTGATGTGGTTCGCCTCCGGCACCATGCTGCCGGGCATCGGCGACATGATCGGCGACATGGTCGTCGACAACCCGGTGCTCGCCCAGCTCTTCGGGGCCGACCCGTCCCAGCTCGCCGTCGGGTTCATCAGCGTGCTGGTGCTGTACGCCGCGGTGTGCTGCGCCGCCTACGCCGTCGTCATGGCGCAGCGGCCCAAGGCCGAGGAGTCCTCGGGGCGCGCCGAGGTGGTCTTTTCTCACCCCGTCTCCCGGCACGGCTGGCTCGGTGCGCAGCTCGCCGTCGCCGGGCTCGGCACCGCTGTCCTGCTCGCCGTCAGCGTCTACGGGCTGTGGCTCGGCGCCGTGGTCGCCGGGTGGGACGACCAGGGCTTCGGCGACTACAGCGTGGTCGTGTGGACGCACCTGCCGGCGCTCGCGGTGTTCCTCGGGCTCGTCGTCGCGCTGTACGGCTGGGCGCCGCGTCTCGCCGGTCTCGGGTGGGCCCTGGTGGCCTACACCTTCGTCGTCGGGATGTTCGGCCAGGTCTTCGACCTGCCGGACTGGGTCTACCGCGTCTCGCCGTTCGACTGGGTGCCGGAGGTGTTCTCGAGCGAGCCGTACGCCGGTGACGTCGCGATCCTGTGGGCGGTCGCCGTCGCGCTCGGGGTCCTGGGGTTCGTCGGGTTCCGCCGCCGCGACCTCGCCACGGGGTAGCGGCTCGGCCGGGGCAGCCTGACCAGCCGGACCGCCCCGGTCCGCCTCAGCCGGCCGTGAGGCGGGCCGCTGCGGCGAGCACCAGGCGTCGGGGCGCGATCCCGGCCAGGGCCGCCGTCGCTCGGTTGCCCTGGCCCGAGACGACCGTGGCCGGCGGCCGGCGGCGGTCCAGCGCGCGGAAGAGCGTGTCGGCGACCTGCTCGGGGGTCTCGAAACGCCCGACGGCGGCGTCGTCGGTGCCGACGACGTCGAAGAACTCGGTGCGGGTCGGCCCGGGGCACAGCGTGATCGCGTGCACGCCGGTGCCGCGCAGCTCGACCGACAGGGCCTCGGTGAAGCTGAGGACGTACGCCTTGGTGGCGCCGTAGACGGCCATGCGGGGGATCGGGGCAAAGCCGGCCACGCTCGCCACGTTCACGACGGCGCCGCTGCCGTGCTCGAGCAGGTCGGGCAGCAGGGCGCGGGTCAGGTTCGTCAGGGCCGCCACGTTGAGGGCGATCTCGGCGTCGACGCGTCCGGGGTCCTCCTCGAGGAACACTCCGTGGGTGCCGAACCCGGCGTTGTTCACGAGGGTCCCGACAGGCTTCGTGGCCGCGCGGGCGGCCTTGACGACCTCGGTGACGCCGTCGGGCGTGGTCAGGTCGGCCGGGACGACGTCGGCCGCGACGCCGTGCTCGGCACGCAGGCGGGTGGCGAGCTCCTCGAGGCGGTCGGTCCGGCGTGCCACGAGCACGAGGTCGGCGCCCCGGGCGGCGAGGCGGGCGGCGACGACGGCGCCGATGCCGGAGCTGGCGCCGGTCACCACGGCGGACGATCCGTGCAGGCCGAGAGTCATGGCGTTCTCCTGGGTCGAGGTGCCGGGGTCTCAATGTAGGCAGTGCCTACCGATGTTGTCAACGCCTACATCGGCGGTACCCTGGGTGGGTGACCCGCGCCTACCACCACGGCAACCTCCGTGCCTCCCTGCTCGACCGCGCGGAGGAGGTGCTGGCCGACGACGGCGTCGACGGGCTGTCGTTGCGGGCCCTGGCCCGTGACCTCGGCGTCAGCCACGGCGCGCCGGCGCGACACTTCCGCGACCGGCAGGCGCTCCTGGACGCCCTGGCGCTGCGCGGGTTCGAGCGGCTCGACGCGGCGCTGGCCACCACCGGCGGCACGTGGCAGGAGCGGCTGCGCGGGCTGGCGCGCACCTACGTCGACTTCGCTACCGCGCACCCCGCCCTGCTTGCCGCGATGTACGACGTCAAGCACCACCCCGACGCCACCGAGGCGCTGCGGGCCGAAGCCGGCCGCGGCCGGACGCTGCTGCGCGACACCCTGCGCTCCGGTCAGCGGGCCGGAGAGGTGGTCGAGGGTGACGCGGACGAGCTGGGGACGGTGCTCTTCGCCGCCGTGCACGGGGTCGTCCAGCTCGCCGCCGGCGATCTCCTCGACGGCGCCGACGTCCGCGAGGTCCTCGACGCCACGGTCGCGCTCTGCCTGCGCGGGCTCGCGCCGCCCGCCGGGTCCGTCCCGGCCCTCGGTGCCGTCCCGCCCGGGGCGCCGTCGTCGGACGCGGGCTAGCGTGACCCGGTGACCACGACTCCCGACGACGGTCCCCGCGACGCCGTCACGGCTCCCGCCGAGCCGCTCGCCCACGGGCTCCGGCCCCGCCACCTGACGATGATGGGGCTCGGCTCGGCGATCGGTGCGGGGTTGTTCCTCGGCTCGGGCGAGGCGATCGCCACCGCCGGGCCCGCGGTCCTCGTCAGCTACGCCGTCGCCGGCGCGATCGTGGTGGCCGTGATGCGCATGCTCGCCGAGATGGCGTCGGCCACGCCCGCCTCCGGCTCGTTCTCCGTCTACGCCGAGATGGCGCTCGGCCGCTGGGCCGGGTTCCTGCTGGGCTGGCTGTACTGGTTCATGCTCATCATGGTGCTCGGCGTGGAGGTCACCGGCGTCGCGGAGATCGTGTCCGGCTGGTGGCCGGTCGTGCCGCAGTGGGCCGTCGCCGCGGCGGTCGTGGCGGTGCTCGGCGGTATCAACCTGGTCGGTGTGCGGCAGTTCGGCGAGGCAGAGTTCTGGTTCGCCCTGGTCAAGGTCGGCGCCATCGTGGCGTTCCTCGCCGTCGGGCTGCTCATCGTCCTGGGCGTGATCCCCGTCGCGGGGTCGGTGCTGGGGGACTGGGCCGCGCACGGCGGGTTCGCCCCCGCGGGCGTCCCCGGGGTGGCCGCCGGCCTGCTCGCCGTCGCCTTCGCGTTCGGCGGCGTCGAGATCGTGGCGATCGCCGCCGCCGAGGCGCACGACCCGCGCGACGCCGTCGCGCGCGCCACCCGCACCATCCTGTGGCGCATCCTGTTCTTCTACCTCGGGTCCGTCGCGGTCGTCGTGGCGCTCGTCCCGTGGGACGACGCCGACGCGCTGACGTCGCCGTTCGTCGCGGTGCTGGAGCTGGCCGGGCTGGACGGCGCCGCGCGGCTGATGGAGGTCGTGGTGGTGCTGGCGCTGCTGAGCGCCTTCAACGCGCAGGTCTACGGCACCTCGCGGATGCTGTTCTCCCTCGGCGAGCGGCGTGACGCACCCGCACCGGTGACGTGGGTGTCGCGGCGCGACGTGCCGTGGGTGTCGGTGCTGGTGTCGGTGTTCTTCGGGGTCGTGGCGGTGCTGCTCAACTGGCTGCTGCCCGACGCGCTGCTGTCGGTGCTGCTCAACGCCGTCGGCTCCGCGCTGATCGTGGTCTGGTTCCTCATCGCCGTCTCGCAGCTGCGGCTGCGGCCCCGTCTGGAGGCAGCGGCCGCCCGGACGGGCGAACCGATGCGGTTGCGGATGTGGGCCTACCCGTGGCTCACCTGGGCCACGCTCGCTGCGCTCGTCGGCCTGGCCGTGCTCATGCTGTCCGACGCCGCGGCTCGCGCCCAGCTCCTGGCGACGGCAGGTCTGGTGGTCGTCATCCTGGGCGCCTACCTCGTCCGGCGGCGCATGGCTGCTCGGCGCGCCGCCGTCGCCGGCCCGCAGGTGGGAGCATGAGCGCCATGGGAGAGCTCCTCGCCGTGTGCCGTGTCCACCAGCTGCTGCCCGACGCCGGGACCGTCGGGATCACCGCCATCGACAAGCGGCCCGTCGACGGCCGCGTGCGGGCCGGGCGGTACGGCCTCTACGCCGACGTCCAGGCCGACCGCCAGAACCACGGCGGCGAGGAGCAGGCGGTCTACGCCTACGCCGCCGAGGACGCGGCGTTCTTCGAGCCGGAGCTCGAGCGGGAGGTCACCCCGGGGCTCTTCGGGGAGAACCTGCGCACCGGGGGCCTGGACGTCTCGGGGGCACTCATCGGGGAGCGCTGGCGGGTCGGTTCGGCCGTGCTGGAGGTGACGCAGCCGCGTACGCCCTGTGGCACCTTCGCCCGCCGGCTCGGCTCCCCGCCCCGCTGGGTGCGGCGGTTCACCGAGGTCGGACGGACCGGCGCCTACCTGCGGGTCGTCGAGCCGGGCGACCTCGCGGCCGGCGACGCCGTCGAGGTCGTGGCACGGCCGTCCCACGGCGTCTCGGTGGCCGGCTGGTTCCGGGCCTGGAACGCCGGACCCTCGGGGTTCGCCGAGGGCGCGCGGCTCGGCGCCGCGCTGGTGCGGTCCGCCGACGACGGCGAGCTCGACCTGAGCACGGACATGCGGTCCCGCGCCGAGAAGGCCGTCGCCCGGACCGCCGCCTCGTCCTGACGGCGCCCGCGCGGGGCGCGTGGTCCGGTCCGGTCCTCCGCCCGGCCGGACCATGACACGATGACTCGATGAGCGAGCACATCCCCGCCGTCGCCGACCACGTGGTGACCTGCGACGAGGCCGGGAACCGGCTCGGCACGGTCCCGCGGGCCGAGGTCCACACGACGGACACCCCCCTGCACCTGGCGTTCTCCTGCTACCTGCTCGACGCCGAGGACCGACTCCTCGTCACGCGGCGCGCCCTGGTCAAGCGCACCTGGCCCGGGGTGTGGACGAACTCGTTCTGCGGGCACCTGCGGTGGACCGAGTCCGAGCCGGACTCGCTGGTACGGCACGCGGAGCACGAGCTGGGGGCCGAGGTGTCGGACATCCAGGTCGTGCTCCCGGAGTTCCGGTACCGGGCCGTGGACGCCTCCGGGGTCGTGGAGAACGAGATCTGCCCCGTGTTCGTCGCGCGGGTGGTCGGTGACGTGGCGCCGAACCCGGACGAGGTCTCCGAGCACGTGTGGGCGCCGGCGGACCGCGTCCGTGCCGCGGTGGAGGCGACCCCGTGGGCGTTCAGCCCGTGGATGGTGCGTCAGCTCGCCGATGTCGCGGCGGTGCCGGCCGCGCAGCGCACCGACGGCGCCCGGGTCCTGACCGACGCGCTGGGGTTGGACCGGCCCCGCGGCTGAGGGCCGGGGCGAGCATCTCCCTGGCGGTGCCTGGCGGTGCCTGGCGGTGCCTGGCGGTGCCTGGCGGTGCCTGGCGGGGCCGTGGCCACGGTTCCTCCTCCGCCCGCCCACAGCCACGTCCTGACGCCGGTCGTCCACCGCTCGCCCGGTGCCGGCCGATCCGTCGCCGGAACCCGTTGCGCGGTCCGGCGGCGACCGCTACTGTCGAACACATGTTCGAGACCGACGCTTCCCACCCGGCGACGCACGCCGCCGGGCCTCGTCGTGCTCGGACCTCGGGATCCGGTGCGGCCAGTGCCCCGGCCGCACCGGACCCGGCCTTCCCCGGGCTTCGGCCAGGGTCGCCGACGGCTGACCACGGGAGTCCGTTGGAGCGCACCTTCCTGGCGCTCGCGGCGAGGACCGTGGCGCGCTGGACGGGGCTCGTCGGCCACGAGCAGGACCACCGGGCGGTGGTGGCGGAGCACTCGCGATCACGTCCCTCGTCCTCGGCGCGCGCGGTGCCCGACGCACCACGTGCCGCGGTGCCCGACGCACCACGTGCCGCGCGGCCCGTCCCGCGGTCGCGTGACCAGCACGACGCGCTGCTGGACGCCACCCCGGGACCGGATGCCGTGTCGGGGCTGGCCGGCCTGGAACCGGCCGACCTGGACGTCGGGGACCTCGTGGACCTCCTGGCGGCCTGGGAGCGCACGGCGGCGTGGGCTCAGGCGCGGTCGGCCGAGGTGCTCGGTGAGCTCCTGGAGCGTGCGCGCGGATCGGCGGAGCACGAGTTCGTCGTCGACGAGGTCGCCGCACGCCTGGGCCTGAGCCGGCACGCGGCCGCGCAGCACGTCACCGTTGCCCACGGTGCCCGATCGATGCCCGAGGTCGCCGACGCGATGGTGGCCGGGGTGGTGGACCGACGCAAGGCCGAGGCCCTGGTCTCCACGGGGCGGATGCCCGACGCCGTCCGGCGGGGTGTGGTGGCCGACCTGCGACCCGAGCTCGAACGGCTCACGGTCCGGCAGATCCGTGAGCGGTTGCGCCGCGCCGAGATCGCTGCCGACCCGCAGGGGGCGCAGGAGCGGCACCGGGAGGCGCGGCGCGGACGGTCCGTCGTCCTCGAGCCGGTGGACGACGCGATGGCCTACCTGACGGCGTACCTGCCCGCGGACGATGCCGCGCTGGCGTTCGCCGTGATCGACGGCGTCGCGGCGGCGCAGCATCGGGTTCCCGGCGAGGATCGCCGGCTCGACGAGTGCCGGGCCGACGCGCTCGTGGCCCTGGTGCAGGGCCGCCTGGCGACGGGCAGCGCGCGGCGGGACCTGACCGCCGAGCGGGACCTGACCGCCGAGCGGAACGTGACCGCTGAGCGGAACGTGACCGCTGAGCGGGACCTGAGGCTGACGCCGCGCGCTGGGATCCCCGCGTGCGAGTGCGACGGAACGTCGAGTCCCGCGGTCCCGGTCGCACCGGCGCCCGTGCAGGTCACCATCGCCGCCTCGACCTTGCTCGGCACGGACGACCTGCCGGCGATCCTCGCCGGGCACGGACCGATACCCGCACCGATGGCGCGGTGCCTGGCGACCGATCCCGACGCCACGTGGCAGCGCATCCTCACCGACCCGGTCACGGGCGTCCTGACGGACCGCTCGTCGCGTTCCTACCGGCCGAGCCCGCGGCTGCGCGCCGCCGTGGTGGCCCGCGACGTGACCTGCACCTTCCCCGGATGTCAGGTACCGGCGCGGCGTGCGGACCTCGACCACGTCGAGCCCTACGACCCGGCGGCGTCGGGTCCACAGACCCACGGCGACAACCTGCAGGCCCTCTGCCGCACCCACCATCGGGCCAAGACCCTCGGCGGCTGGTCGGTGTCCCGGGACGCGGCGACCGGGACGACACGGTGGACCGCGCCGAGCGGCGGGCGGTACGAGCGCCCGCCGTGCATCGCGGACCCGTCGCTCTCACCGCGCCGGGACGGCGGTCCGCCCCCGTTCTGACCCGAGCCGGCTACCGGCGCGGGGAACGGCGCCCGACGCGAGGCGGCTCGGTGGGCGGCCACTCGCCGTCGTCCGACCCGTCGTCGGCGTCGAACAGCAGCTCCTGGATCGTCCGGTGGACCGCGTCGACGTCGGGGACGTCCGGCAGCCGCATGCCCGCCTTCTCGGTGGCGTCGGAGACGATGAGGGTGCCGCAGCCGAACATCCGGTCCACGAGGCCCATCTCGATGCCGATGTCGTTGATGCGGTACAGCGGGATGTCCCGGCCGACCCGCGTCACCAGCCCGGTGCGCATCGCGATGCGCTGGTTGGTGACGGAGAACGACGTGGACCGCCACCGCATCCACGGCAGGAGCACCCACACCACACCGACCAGGGCGAGCAGTCCGAGGCCGGCCCAGCGGGCGGGGCCCTCGGGGACGAGCATCATCACGGCGACGGCGCCGACCAGCAGCGCGACCAGGAGCACGGTGGGCCAGACGAGGGCCTTCGGGTGCTCGTGCAGCTCGAGGACGACGTGCTCGCCGTCGGTGAGGTTCCGCTCGTTCAGCGCCATGCGGCCATCCTCGCACCCGCTCAGCCGGGGTCCACCATGTTCCAGGCGTGGATCGTCGGCAGCTGATGGGAGTACCCCAGGGCGCAGATCGCGGCGCAGCCGAGCTCCAGGTGGGCCCCGAACGTCGGGTCGACGTCGAGCCACGCGGTCGCCAGGACCCGCAGCAGGTGGCCGTGGGCGACGGCGAGGACGGTCCCGCCGTCGGCCATCACCGGCTGCACCCGGGTGACGACCGCGTCGGCGCGGGCGCGGACGGCGGCAAGCGTCTCGCCCGGCGGACCCGGGTCGGCGCCGTCGGGCCGAGGGACGTCGACGCCGTCGCGGAAGATCTCGTAGGGCCGGCCCAGCACGGCGCCGATCTCGGCCGAGGTGCGTCCCTCGGCCGGTCCGTAGTCCCACTCCACGAGGTCGTCGTCGACCACGACCTCACCGAACCCCGCGAGCTCCGCGGTGCGGCGGGCCCGCGCCAGGGGTGAGCAGAGCACGACGGCCGGGTCGAGGCCGGCGAGCCGCCGGCCCGCGCGACGAGCCTCGGCCTCGCCGGCGTCGGTGAGCGGGACGTCGGTGCGGCCCGTGTGACGTCCCGCGGCGGCCCAGGCGGTGTCGCCGTGCCGGAGCAGCACGAGTCGCGGCGAGTCGGTGGCGGGCAGCTCCATGCGTCGATCGTCCCGCAGGACGGCCGGCTCCGCCGCGGGGGTGCGAGATATGGCATTCTTCACACGTTCGTCACGCTTTGACCCCGGAGGCCGTCGTGCTCGTCTTCGCCCTGATCGGTGCCGCCGGTCTCGTCCTGCTGCTGATCTCGCTCGTCGTGGGAGAGATGGTCGACCTCGGTGACGGCGCCCTGTCGGGGACGTCCCTCGGCGTCGGCGCGGTCGTGTTCGGCGCCGTCGGTGCGATCGTCGTGGTCAACGACCTTCCGGTCTGGGTCGCGTACGTCGCCTCGGCCGCCGTCGGTCTCCTGGCCGCCCTGGTGGCCCAGCTCATGATCCGACGCCTCAGTGCCACCGAGGACAACGCGAGCGTCGACCTCGTCGGGGTGCAGGGCACCGCCACGACCGACATCTCGTCGGCCTCGGGCGAGGTGTCGCTCGACGCCGTGAGCGAGCTCGAGCGCCGCCTGGCGTGGTCCCTCGAGCCGATCGAGGCCGGGACCCGCATCGTCGTGCTCGAGCACCAGCCCCACAGCGTCCGGGTCGGGCCGTACCGCCCGGTCGACTAGCACCAGCACACCAACCCGAAGGGATCGGCGCTCCGGCGCACATCATGGACAACCCCAGCTTCGTGACCACCCTCGCCGTGGTCGCCGTCGTGATCGCGTTCCTCGCGGTCGGGATCTTCGTCGCCCAGCGCATCCGCCGGGTCCCGCCGAACCAGGCCCTCGTCATCGTCGGCCGGGGCGCCGGACGCAAGGACGTCTCCGGCCAGAAGGTCGTCATCGGCGGCCGCACGTTCGTCTGGCCCATCCTGCAGCAGGGCTTCGCGATCTCCCTGGAGCAGCGCCAGATCGGCATGACCGTCGAGGGCGTGGACTCCAACCGGATCAAGATCGCCATCAAGGCGTCGATCAACTTCAAGGTCCGCGGTGACGAGGAGGGCGTGCGCCGGGCCGCGCAGCGCTTCCTGTCCCAGCAGGAGCTCCTCACCGAGATCATCGCGGAGTCGCTGGAGGGGTCGCTGCGCTCCATCGTCGGCGACATGTCGATCGAGGAGATCATCTCCGACCGCAAGGGCCTGTCCGACCGGGTCGTGGAGTCCACCAAGAAGGACCTCGCCGAGCAGGGTCTGCAGGTCGACATCCTCAACATCTCCGACATCTCGACACCGGGGTCGGACTACCTCGCCAACCTCGGTCGCGCCGAGTCGGCCCGCGCCCGGCAGGTCGCCGAGGTCTCCGAGGCCGAGGCGCAGCGCGCCTCGGAGTTCGCCGTCATCGAGGCCGCGGAACAGATCGCCGAGCGGCAGAAGGCGCTCGACCTCAAGAAGGCGTCGATCAAGGCGGAGACGGACCGGGCCCAGGCCGAGGCGGACGCCTCGGGCCAGCTCGCCCGGGCCGAGCAGGACCGCATCGTCGCCCAGCAGGAGCGCGAGGCGCTGTCCGAGAAGGCGCGCGTGGAGCAGGAGCGGCTCGACATCGAGGTCCGCAAGCCCTCCGAGGCCAAGGCCTACGCCGAGGTCCAGGAGGCCACCGCGCGGCGCGACTCCGAGAACGCCGCCACCGAGGCGGAGGCGTTCAAGCGCAAGACGATCGCCGAGGCCAACAAGACCGCCGCGATCCAGGACGCCGAGGCCGCGGCCGAGAGCGTGCGCCGCGCCGGTGAGGCCGAGCGCGACCGCCAGGTGGCGCTCGCCGCCGGCATCCGGGCCGAGGGTGAGGCCCGCGCGGCCGCGACCGAGGCCGAGGGTCGCGCCGAGGCGTCGGCCACCGACGCCAAGGCCGAGGCGCTCAAGAAGTACGGCGAGGCCGCGCTCGTCCAGGAGCTCATCGAGCGTCTGCCCGAGATCGTGCGTGCCGCCGCCGAGCCGATCGCCTCGATCCAGGGCATGACGGTGGTCTCCACCGACGGCGCGTCCGCGATCACCAAGAACGTCAGCAGCGTCCTCGGCGAGGGGCAGGCCGTCGTCAAGGAGCTGACCGGCATCGACATCAACCAGCTCATCGCCGGCCTGACGGAGCAGCCGGGTGCGGTGAAGGGCGCTTCGGTCACCCACGGCAGCACGGCGAACTGACGAAGGGTCGGCGGCCCCGCGGCTCCATGCCGCGGGGCCCCGCCGGCGCGCGGGGCCCGGGTCCGGGTTCAGTCGAAGAGGGTGTCGAGCTCCCAGCCGGGGCCGCTGGTCGGCACGGGCTGATGACGGCGGGCGCCGACGGGCTCCGGCTCACCGGCCTCGGGGTGCCGGGCGCCGGTCTGCTCGCCGGCGTCCGGCTCCTCGAGCAGCTGACCGTCCGTCTCGCCGCGTCCGGCGGCCCAGTCCTCGGCGGCCAGCCAGGCCAGCTCACGGGCGCGTTCGGTGAACGGGCTGTCCACATGTCCACGCACCCACCGGAAGCGCACGGGACCTGAGCGGCCCTCGATCACGCGGTCCAGGCTCTGCACGGCGTCGAGGTGCTGCACCGCGCCACCCGTCGCCGTCCGCCAGCCGTTGGCCTTCCAGGCGTCCAGCCACTCCGAGGCGCAGCGGATCGCGTACTGCGAACCGGACTCGACGAAGAGCGGCTCGTCGCCCGGGTGGGCCTCGACGGCGCGACGCAGCGCCGTCAGCTCGGCGACCTGCGCCGAGCCGTCGGCCGCGCCCCCGGCGTCGAAGCGACCGGAGCCGTGGGCGACCCACGCCCAGCCGATCGCTCCGCCGGAGTCGCTCAGGCTGGAGCCGTCGGTGCTGACAATGATCACGCCGGTTGTCCCTCGGAGTCCGCGGATTCTCGCCTCGCCACAGGGGGCGACGGGAACATTGTGCCCTGTACCGGTGACATTCGGGTGAACCCGCAGCATACGGATCTGCGAAACCTCGTCTCCCGGCTCCCGGAACCGTCCTGGCCGCGTCCCGGAACCCGCAGCCCGCCGTCGGACGCGATGATGAGCGCATGGACGCGCCCCCTTCCGCCCGCACGCCCGCCCAGATCCGTCGGTGGCGCCGCCACCTCGCGGCCGAGCGCGCCGAGGCCGCCGTCTACCGGGACCTCGCCTCCCGCCGCACCGGCGAGGAGCGGTCGATCCTGCTGGCGCTCGCCGCGGCGGAGAAGCGCCACGAGCAGCACTGGGTCGACCTGCTCGGCGACGACGTCGGGATGCCGCTCCAGGGAGACCTGCGGACCCGCTTCCTGGCGTTCCTCGCGCGGCGGTTCGGCGGGGTGTTCGTCCTGGCGCTCGTGCAGCGGGCGGAGTCCCGGTCCGACTACGACAGCGACGAGCACGCCACCGCCCGGATGGCTGCCGACGAGCAGATCCACGAGGAGGTCGTGCGCAGCCTGGCCACCCGCGGCCGCAACCGCCTGTCGGGCTCCTTCCGGGCCGCCGTCTTCGGGGCGAACGACGGTCTGGTGTCCAACCTCGCCCTCGTGCTCGGCATCGGCGCCTCCGGCGTCGCGACCGGGACCATCCTGGTCACCGGCGTCGCCGGCCTGCTGGCGGGCGCCCTGTCGATGGGAGCGGGGGAGTACGTGTCGGTGCGCTCCCAGCGGGAGCTGCTCGATGCCTCCACACCCGACCCGGAGGCCGTCAAGGCTCTGCCGCACCTGGACGTGGACGCGAACGAGCTGGCCCTGGTCTACCGGGCGCGCGGCATGGACGCCGACGCCGCCGAGGAACGGGCGGACGGTGTCCTCGCTCGGCTACGGACCGCCGGCGGTCCGGTCGTCGCGGGTGACGGGGCGGTCCCGGGCGACGGGCTCGGGGGCGCCGCCTCCGCGGACGCGCCGGAGGTCGACGAGCTCGAGTCCCACGGGACCGCCTGGGGCGCGGCGATCTCGAGCTTCTGCTTCTTCGCCTCCGGGGCGATCGTGCCGGTCCTGCCGTACCTGGTCGGCATGAGCGGCGCCGTCGCGGTCGTCGTCGCCTGTGCCCTGGTCGGCGTCTGCCTCGCGGTGACCGGGGCGGTGACGGGTCTGCTGTCCGGCACCTCTCCCGTGACGCGGGCCCTGCGCCAGCTCCTCATCGGGTTCGGAGCGGCGGGCGTGACCTATCTTCTCGGGCTGGCCTTCGGGACCTCGATCGCCTGACCGGGGCCGCAGCGGAGAGGCGTCGGCCCGGTCGCGGGCGGGGTGAAATCGCCCCCGGTGGCTTGCCGCGGCGCGGCGCTGCCGTCAATGTCGAGGTGCGGTCGCGGCAGCAGGGCGCAGGGGGCTCGGTTGCCGCGCGGACGGCAGATCTTTCCGGGTGCCCGCGGCGACCATCGGGTAGATTCCCTCGGGTGTCCGACCCCCTCGATCTCGAGATCACCCGCGACCTCGGGCAGAGCCGCTACGAGGCGCGAGTCGTGACCGCGCACGAGGCCGCCGTCGTCGGCGTCCTGCGGTACGAGCGGCACGGCGACGTCGTGCAGGTCACCAGCACCGTCGTCCTGCCGGCGCACCGCCACCGTGGCGTGGCCTCCGCCCTGGTGCGGCGAGCGCTCGACGACGTGCGGGCCGAGGGGCTGCGGGTCGAACCGCGCTGCTGGTACGTCAGCGAGTGGATCGCCGACCACCCGCAGTACGCGGACCTGCGATGGCAGGCACCGCCGTCGGGCGCCACGATGGACCGATGAGCGACGCACCTCTTCCCGTCACCGTCCGGGACGACACCGGCAGGCACGTCTTTCTCGCCCTCGTCGACGACGGCGACGGCGGGACCGTCGAGGCCGGCGGGGCCTACTACCGCGCCGAGGACGGCACGGTGACCTTCACGCACACCGAGGTCTCGCCCGAGTTCGAGGGCCGGGGCGTCGGCTCCGCGCTCGTCGCCGGTGCGCTGCAGCAGGTGCGGGCCGACGGCGACCGGGTCGTGGCGCAGTGCCCGTTCGTCGAGGCGTACCTCGCCCGGCACCCCGAGTACCAGGACCTGATCGCCTGACGGCGCGCTTCAGGCCAGCGCGTCACCCACGACGTCCTTCGCGGCGGCCTGCACCTGGCTCAGGTGCTCGGCGGAGACGAACGACTCGGCGTAGATCTTGTAGACGTCCTCGGTGCCGGAGGGGCGCGCCGCGAACCAGGCGTCCGCCGTCGTCACCTTCAGGCCGCCGATCTTCGCCCCGTTGCCCGGGGCCTCCGTGAGCTTGGCCGTGATGTCGGAGCCCGCCAGCGTCGTCGAGGACACCTGCTCCGGCGACAGCGCCGCGAGGCGGGCCTTCTCCTCACGGGTGGCCGGGGCGTCGACCCGGGCGTACCAGGACTCGCCGTGCTGTGCGACGAGCTCGGCGTGGTGCTGCGACGGGGACCTGCCCGTGGTCGCGAGGATCTCGGAGGCCAGCAGAGCCAGGAGGATGCCGTCCTTGTCGGTGGACCACACCCGGCCGTCCTGGCGGAGGAACGACGCACCGGCGGACTCCTCGCCGCCGAACACCACGTCTCCGGTGAGCAGCCCCGGCACGAACCACTTGAAGCCCACCGGGACCTCCGTGAGGCGGCGGCCCAGGCCGGCCGCCACACGGTCGATGAGGGCGGAGGACACGAGCGTCTTGCCGATCGCCGCCGTGTCCGGCCAGGCGGGCCGGGCGCCCGAGCACAGGTACTGGATGGCCACGGCGAGGTAGTGGTTCGGGTTCATCAGCCCCGCGTCCGGGGTGACGATGCCGTGCCGGTCGGAGTCGGCGTCGTTGCCCGTGGCGACGTCGTACGGTGCGCTGCCGCCGTCCGCCCGCATCGCCGTGACGAGCGAGGCCATCGCGTGCGGGGACGAGCAGTCCATGCGGATCTTGCCGTCCCAGTCCAGCGTCATGAACGCCCAGCGCGGGTCCACCTGCGGGTTCACCACGGTCAGGTCGAGCCCGTAGCGCTCGCCGATCGCTCCCCAGTACTCGACGGACGCACCGCCCAGCGGGTCCGCGCCGATGCGGACGCCGGAGGTGCGGATCGCCTCCAGGTCGAGGACGTTCGCCAGGTCGTCCACGTAGGTGGACAGGTAGTCGTGCTTGTGGGTGGTGCCGGCCGCGAGCGCGTTCTCGAGCGAGACGCGGTGGACGCGGCTCAGACCGCCGTCGCGCAGGATCTCGTTGGCGCGGTCCGCGATCCAGCCCGTGGCCTCGGACCCGGCCGGGCCGCCGTGCGGCGGGTTGTACTTGAAGCCCCCGTCCCGCGGGGGGTTGTGCGACGGCGTGACGACGATGCCGTCCGCGACCCCCGGCCCCGAGGTGCGCACGCCCTCCTCGGAGGCGGCACCGTTGTGGATGAGGATCGACTGCGAGACCGCCGGCGTCGGGGTGAAGGAGTCCCGGGCGTCGATCATCACGGTGACGCCGGCCCCGGCGAGCACCTCCAGCGCGGTCTGCCAGGCCGGCAGCGACAGCGCGTGCGTGTCGCGGCCGATGAACAGCGGGCCGTCCGTTCCCTGCGCGGCCCGGTACTCGACGATGGCCTGCGTGATCGCCGCGATGTGGGCCTCGTTGAACGCGGAGTCCAGGGACGAGCCGCGGTGCCCCGAGGTACCGAAGACGACCTGCTGGGAGGGATCGTCCACGTCGGGGGTGCGGTCGTAGTAGGCGCCGACCACCTGGTCGACGTCGATGAGGTCTTCGGGGAGGGCTACCTGGCCGGCGCGGGGGTGCATACCTCGATCCTGCCAGCACCTGCGGGGTGTGTCGCCCCCGTCGCGCGGTATCAGAGGGAACTGCTCGGCGCTCCCTGCAGGTGCGGGAGGGTCGGCGCCGGACCGGGCGGTCGGCACCGCGACGACGCGAGGGAGCGGACCATGAACGTCGAGGCGTGGCGCACGCACGGGACCGGGGACACCGGACCGATCGTGACGGGCATCCAGCACCTGCTGCGGCACCGCGGCCACGTCCTGGCCGCCGACGGCGTGTACGGCACGGTCACCGCGGCCGCCGTCGCGTCGCTCCAGACCGCCGAGGGCCTGACCAGCGACGGCGTCGTCGGCCCGCAGACGTGGCCGCACCTCGTGGTGACCACGCGCCAGGGCGACAGCGGCGAGGCGGTGCGGGCCGTGCAGCAGTTCGGCCTCGTCCGGTTCCCGGGGGACCCGGCGCTCGTGGTCGACGGCGCGTACGGTCCCCTCACCGCCGAGCGGGTGCGGTTCTTCCAGGAGTCCTGGGGACTGACCATCGACGGGATCGCGGGTCGGGAGACCTGGTCGTTCCTCAGCGGGTCGTCGGCGCACCCGCGGCCCTGGCCGCTGGTGAAGGTGGGTGCGCGTCAGTCGGACAACTGGCGCGTGCGCGCCGCGCAGCACCTGCTGCGCGCGCACGGTGCGACCCTCACCGTCGACGGCGTGTTCGGCCCGCTCAGCGGTGACGCGATCCGGACCTTCCAGCAGACCCTGCGCGCCCGCTTCATCAGCACCACGGTGGGCCAGCTCGACTGGCCCGAGCTGATCGTCACGGTGCGCCTGGGGGACACGGGGCAGGCGGTGCGTGCCGCCCAGATCCTGCTGCCCGGCGGGCTGGCCGTCGACGGGAGCTTCGGGCCCCTGACCGACGCGGCCACGCGGGAGTTCCAGTCGATGTTCGCCCCGCCGTCGGACGGCGTGATCGGGCCGATCACCTGGCACGCGCTCACCCAGCGGCTGTTCGACTGAGCCTCGGGTCGGCCGCTACCCCGCCGCGGGCACGTCCTCCTCGACGGACCGGCTCGAGACCCGCGCCGCGAACGCGACCCCCACGAGCACGACGAGCGTGACCAGGAGCCCGAGCGCGGTGCCCGCACCCAGGGCGACCGCCACGTAGCCGACGAGCGCTGCTACGGCCGCCGCCCCCGCGTACGGCAGCTGGGTGACGACGTGCACGATGACGTCCGATCCGGCCCCCGTCGAGGACAGGATCGTCGTGTCGGAGATGGGGCTGATGTGGTCCCCCAGGACGGCCCCGGCGAGGACCGCGCCGAGTGCGGGCAGCAGCAGGTCGGGCTCGCCGACGCTGTTCATGATGCCGCCCACCAGGGGCAGCAGGAGGGCGAAGGAGCCCCACGAGGTGCCGGTGGAGAACGCCATGGCGCCGGCCAGCACGAACGTCACGGGGATCAGCCAGGCGGGGGACAGGTCGGTGTCCTGCACCAGCCCGCCGAGGTACTCCCCGGTACCGAGCTGCTCGATCAGGCCGGTGAGCATCCAGGCCAGGACGAGGATGCTGACGGCCGGCCACATGGCTCGCACCCCCTCGACCCAGCCGCGGCCGAAGTGCCCGGCGGAGAACCGGGGGTTCGAGGACGTGTACCGCAGGTAGTAGTAGACGGCCGCGACGAGCCCCAGCGTGCCGCCCACCATGAGAGCGGCGCTGGTGTCGGTCGCGGCCAGGATGTCCACCACCGACCAGGTGCCCGCGGCCGCGTACCCCGTCCACACGATGCCCGCGAACACCCCCAGGACGAGCAGCGCGAACGGCACGAAGAGCGCCCGCTTGGCCCCGGGCTCGTGCACGGGCAGGTCGTCGGCGAGCTGTCCGGGCACCGTGGCGTCCTCGGCGTAGGTCCGCCCGTCGTGCACGGCGCGCCGTTCCTCGCGGCGCATGGGACCGACGTCGAGCCGCAGGAGCACCGCGAACCAGACGGCGAGCGCGGCGGCGATCGCGTAGTAGTTCGACGCCGCGGCACCCAGGAACGCCTGGACGCTGGAGATCCCCAGGGTCGACGCCGCGACGATCGGCGCCAGGATCCCCATGATGTAGGCGCCCCAGCTCGAGAACGGTGCCAGCACCGCCACGGGGGCCGAGGTGGAGTCGATGATGTAGGCCAGCTTGGCGCGCGAGACCCGGTGCCGGTCGGTCACCGGCCGTGCGACCTGACCGACGGCGAGCGCGTTGAAGTAGTCGTCGATGAAGATGACGATGCCCATCACGGCGGGCAGGACCTGCGCGCCGCGGCGGGTGCGGATCCGTTCGACGGCCCAGTCGGCGAACGCCCCCGTGCCGCCGGACATCATGATGAACGCCGCGATGACGCCCAGCATGAGCGTGAACGCCAGGATGTACACGTACCAGGTGTTGACCGCGCCCTCGGTCCAGAAGATCGCGGCGAACGAGTCCCCCACGAGCCGCAGCGTCTCGACCGGGTCGAGGTCCGCCACCAGCAGCGCGGCGGCGAGCACCCCGGCGCCGAGGCTGATCAGCACCTTCTTGGTCGCGATGACCAGCGCGATCGCGAGCACGGGCGGGACCAGCGTGAGGATCGGATAGCTCTCGGTCACGGCTCGCCTCCGGTGTCGCGACGGTGGGACCGACGGTAGGGCGGTGCGGGTCTCCCGGCATCCCGGCGCGCGCTGTTGCGCGAGGCGACTTACCGTCGTGGAGGCGGGTGACGACGCTCGCACCGTGACGGGTCGTGGGGGGACGGATCGCATGGAACAGCTCGGAGCAAGCAGCAGGGGTCGGGTCGGACGAGTGCTCGTGGCGGTGCTGGTGGCCGCCGCCGTCGTCCTCGCACCGACGTTCGTGCAGGTGGCGTCCGCACCGCCGGCCGCGGCCGCGACACGCCTGGCCGCGCCGTTGAAGAACGACACGTACGTGCTCTCGTCCTACTACGGGCCCCGGTGCATGCCGGTACGCGCGTCGTCGGCCTTCCATCTCGGCCAGGACATGGGCGCCGCGCGCGGTACGGACGTCCGTGCCGTCGCCGGTGGCACGGTCCGGGCCGCCGGCGCGGTGTCCGGGTTCGGCCAGTGGGTGGTGATCGACCACCGGGTCGACGGCGTGACGTTCTCCTCGCTCTACGCCCACGTGATCGACGGTGACCAGCGGGTCAAGAAGGGGCAGAAAGTCAAGAAGGGGCAGCACATCGCCGACGTCGGCTCGTCCGGCACGTCCACGAGCCCG
Organism: Isoptericola aurantiacus; assembly: GCF_044769875.1. Classification (NCBI taxonomy): domain Bacteria; kingdom Bacillati; phylum Actinomycetota; class Actinomycetes; order Micrococcales; family Promicromonosporaceae; genus Isoptericola; species Isoptericola aurantiacus. The sequence goes on along the minus strand of NZ_JBJBAE010000001.1, from coordinate 717,159 downwards.
CACCTGCACCTGGAGATCTGGAAGGGCGGCTACGGCAGCGGGTCGACGGTGGACCCGCTGACGTTCCTGCGCAACCGCGGGGTCGACCTCAAGGCGCGGTCGGCGCGGAACTACGCGCGCACGGTGCCGTCGTCGTGCACGTACTACACCACCGACAAGGTCAACTTCCGTACGGGGCCCGGTACGAGCTACAGCAGGATCCGCACCCTCCAGCCGAACGTGAAGCTCACGGCGAAGCCGGGCGCCGGGACCCGTGAGTGGCGCAAGGTCACCCGGTCGGGGCGGACCGGGTGGATCCACCGGAACTACGTCTCGCCCGGCTACACCTCGAAGGGCACGCGGTACGTGCTGCCCGGGTCGCTGAACCTGCGCTCGAAGGCGTCGACGTCGTCGAGCGTGCGGCGTTCCCTGCCGCGCGACGCGCGTCTCATGGTGCTGCGCGGCGAGCTCGACGGCGTCTGGCAGCGGGTGCGGTACGGCGGGACGAACGGCTGGGTCTCGGCCCGGTACATCGCGCTGACGCGGGACGGCGCCCAGGTGGTGCCGTGGTCCTCGCGGCCCACCTACGCGTGGGTCGACACCTCCACGCTCAACCTGCGCAAGGGCCCGTCGACCTCGACGTCGGTGAAGCTGAAGCTGCGCCGGGACGAACGTGTCCGGCAGCTGTCACGGGTGACGAACGGCTGGGTCAAGGTGCGCCACGACGGCCGGACGGGGTACGTCGCCGCGAGCTATCTGCGGTCGTCGACGTAGACGACGTCGCCGGGGCCGGGCGTGCGGCGGCGCCCGGCCCCGGCGATCAGTCCAGGTACGTCGCGACGAGGCTCTCGGCGAGTCCCACGTACGACGCCGGGGTCAGCTCGGCCAGCCGCGCCGCGACGTCGTCGGGCAGGCCGAGCCCGGCGACGAACTCCCGCATGGCCGGCCCGTCGACGCGCTGGCCGCGGGTGAGCTCCTTGAGGCGCTCGTACGGGTTCTCCATGCCCTCGACGCCGGCCACGGACGCGGCCCGCATGGCCGACTGCACCGGCTCGCCGAGGACCTCCCAGTTGTGGTCGAGGTCGTCGGCCATGAGGTCGGCGTCCACCGCCAGGGCCCGCAGCCCGCGGCGCACGTTGTCGATCGCGAGCAGCGAGTGACCGAACGCGGGGCCGATGTTGCGCTGCGTGGTCGAGTCGGTGAGGTCGCGCTGCAGGCGGCTGGTGACCAGGGTCGCCGACAGGGTGTCGAGCAGGGAGCAGGAGATCTCGAGGTTGGCCTCGGCGTTCTCGAACCGGATCGGGTTGACCTTGTGCGGCATCGTGGAGGACCCGGTGGCGCCCGCGACGGGGATCTGCCGGAAGAACCCGAGCGAGATGTACGTCCACACGTCGGTGGCGAGGTTGTGCAGGATCCGGTTGAACCGGGCGACGTCCGCGTAGACCTCGGCCTGCCAGTCGTGCGACTCGATCTGGGTGGTCAGCGGGTTCCAGGTCAGGCCGAGGTGCTCCACGAACGCGCGGGAGACGGCCGGCCAGTCGGCACCGGGGACGGCCACGCTGTGCGCGCCGTAGGTGCCGGTGGCGCCGTTCAGCTTGCCGAGGAACTCCGCCCCGCCGATGCGGCGCAGCTGCCGGCGCAGGCGGTGGGCGAGCACCGCGAGCTCCTTGCCCATCGTGGTGGGTGTCGCGGGCTGGCCGTGGGTGCGGCTGAGCATCGGCACGGCGGCGTGCTCGCGGGCCATGTCGGCGAGCTGGTCCGACAGCGCCTCGGCGGCGGGCTGCCACACGTCGACGACGGCGCCGCGCACCATGAGCGCGTACGACAGGTTGTTGACGTCCTCGGACGTGCAGGCGAAGTGCACGAGCTCGCTCGCCGCGGGCAGCGAGGTGTCGCCGAGGACGGGCGCCGCGACGTCGGCGGCGAGGCGGCGCTTGATGAAGTACTCGACGGCCTTGACGTCGTGCACCGTCTCGCGCTCGATGGCGCCGAGCTCGGCGATCTCGTCCGCGCCGAAGGTGGCGGGGATCTGCCGCAGGTAGGCGACCTCCGCGGCGGTCAGGGTGGGCGCGCCCGGGACGACGGGACCGGCGACGTCACCCGTGCCGTTGCACAGCACGATCAGCCACTCCACCTCGACGTGGAGGCGCGCCCGGTTGAGCGCCGCCTCGCTGAGGTGGTCCACCAGCGGTGCCACGGCCCCGCGGTAGCGCCCGTCGAGCGGTCCCAGCGCGATCGGCGGGGTGACGTCGGCGAGGTTCACACGGGGCGCGTCGGGCTGGTCGGTCACGTGGGGCTGCGCGGTGGAGGTCACGCCTCGCATTCTCCCACGGGCGCCGGGTCGCGCGGCCGGGCGCCCAGGGTCCGGGACCCGCCCACAGCGACGCGCTCTCCACAGGCCCCGGCGGGCAGCCGACGGCCCGGGGCGACCCGCGCCTAGCGTCCCGGCCATGCGCCTGCCCCTCTCCGACGTCGCCGTCGCCACCGACCACCTGCGGTCCGCCCGCACCGCCCTGGACGACGCCGTCGCCCAGCTCCGCCTCGCCAGTCGCGTCGACTGGGACTCGGCCGCCGCCGAGGCGGGTCGCGCCGACGTCGCCGCGCTGCTCGGCACGCTCGACTCCGCCGCGGCCACGGTGGACCAGGCGGTGCTGGTCGCCACGGGGTGCGAGGAGTCGTGAGCACGATCCCGAGCAGCGCCGACCCGCGCGGCGCCGACCCGCGCAACACCCTCGTCATCGTCGGCGGCCGCTCCGTGACGTCGGTCGACGCGGACTCCGTGCGCGCCGCAGCGGCGCGCCTCGCGGCAGCGGCCGACCGGCTGCGGGCCGCCGGGGGCGGGTGTGCCGCGGCACGGCTCGCGCTCGACCGCGCCCGGTGGTCGCCCGCCCCGCTCGGGGAGCTCGACCCGGGGTGGCACACCCGCGTGCGGTGGGCCCTGGCCCTGGCCGAGGACGTCGCACAGGTGCTGGGGCGCGCCGCGGACGACGGTGCGGGGGTGGGGGACCGGTTGCTGCGGGCCGCCGGGCTCTACACGCAGGTGGAGTCGATCGTCGAACGGGCGGTCGGCGCGGGCGTCGGCGTGACCGCCGGTGTCCTGGGGTTCGGCCTCACCTCGTTCGTGGGGTCGCCCGCGGGGTGGCCGGTCGCCCAGAGCCTCCGGTTCGGCGTCGCCGCGGTGGCCGACGGCGGTCCGGACCCGGACGCACCGCGGGACGCTCCGGCACCGGTCCCGCTCGGCGCACCCCCGGGGGACGACGGCGGCCCGGTCGGGTGGCTGTGGCGCACCGTCTCGCCGTACGCCGACGAGGCCGTGGCCGGTGCCGGGACCGGGGTGGCGCTCGGGGCGCCGTTGCTCTCCGGGGGCGACCTGTCCGTGACCGGTGGCGCCCGGGTGCTCTCCGAGGTGGTGCGGGCCGTGCTCGGCACCCGGCAGGTGCTCGTGGAGCAGATCGACCCCGCCGGGTTCGCCGGCGGCACCCCTCCCTGGGACGACCGGCCGGCCGGCGACGTCGCCGAGGCGCTCGCCGCCACCGCGGACCTGTACCCCCACGGCAGCGGGGTCCCCGGACGGCCCGCCCCGGCCCCGCCGGCCGGCACCATCGCGGTGCAGGAGGTCACGCACGCCGACGGGAGCACCTCCTGGACGGTGCTCGTCCCCGGCACGCAGGCCCTGCTGTCCCGGACCAACCCGTTCGACGGTTCCACCGACCTCGACCTCATGGCGGGCGCGACGGCGGACGTCGCCGAGGGCGTGGTCCAGGCGCTGGCCGCCGCCGGTGCCGCTCCCGGCGAGCCCGTGGTGCTGGTGGGCCACTCCCTCGGCGGCCTCACGGCGACGGCGCTCGCGTGCTCACCCGTGTTCCGCCGTCGTCACCCTGTGGGGGGCGTCGTTACCGCGGGGGCGCCGACGGCGACCTTCCGCACCCCGCCCGGCGTCCCGGTCCTGCACCTGGAGAACACCGAGGAGCTGGTCTCGCCGCTCGACGGGCGGTCCGGCGCGGAGAACCCGGCCACCGCCGACCGGGTCACCGTCAGCCGCGACCTGGGCGACTCGCGGGACCCGGCCGACCGCGCGGCATCGAGCAGCATCGCGCGCGCCCACTCCGTCCCCACGCACCTGCGGACGCTGGAGCAGGCCACGGCGCTCGGCAGCGTGCAGGTGGACGGCGTGGTGGACCGGCTGGACGACCTCCTGGCCGGCGAGCACGCCGAGACGCGCTACTACACGGTGCGGCGACCCTCGGGCCAGAGCGACGCAGCGGGGTGAGCTACTTCTTGTCGCCCGGCACGACCCAGCCGATGAGGGCCTGCAGGATCGCGAGGATCAGCGCGATCCACAGGTACCACCAGAAGCCGCCGGTGATCTCCAGCCCCCAGTCGCCCAGCCAGTTCTGGCTGGTCAGCCACTCGGTCAGCCACAGCATCGCCGCGTTGATGATCAGGTAGAACAGGCCGAGCGTGAGGATGAGCAGCGGGATCGACAGGAAGCTGACGATCGGCTTCACAATCGAGCTCACCAGCGTGAAGATCAGGCCCACGCCGGCGATGGCGAGGATGCGCCCGAGGGCGTCGTCCCCGCCGAAGATCTCGAAGCTGGAGAAGATGAGGTCACAGATCCACAGGGCCAGCGACGTCACGACGAACCGCAGGAAGAAGGTCATGGCCGACATCGTGGCACGTCGGCCCCGCCAGGGACAGAGCGGGCGACGGCCCGGCGTGATGAGATCCTGGGGCCGTGCCGAACACGTCGAACACCACCCCGCCTGCCGAGACCACCGTCCCGCTGCGTGCCGCCGTCGCCGCCCTGCCCGCATACGTGCCGGGCGCCCGACCGGACGGCCAGGCATGGAAGCTCTCCTCCAACGAGAACCCGTTCCCGCCGGCCGCGGCCGTGGTCTCGGCGATCACCGAGGCCGCGCGGGAGGTCAACCGGTACCCCGACATGTACGCCACCGAGCTCGTCACGGCGCTGGCGGAGCACAACGGCGTGGCGGCGGACCAGGTCGTGGTGGGCAACGGGTCGGTCGCGGTGCTGCAGCACGTGCTGGAGGCCGTCGTCGAACCGGGGGACGAGGTCGTCTTCCCGTGGCGCTCCTTCGAGGCGTACCCGATCGTCGTGGCCGTGGCCGGTGGTGCCGCCGTCACCGTGCCGGTGCGCGACGACGGTCGGCTCGACCTGCCGGCCATGGCGGCCGCCGTCACGCCGCGGACCCGCGCGGTGCTGGTGTGCACCCCGAACAACCCCACCGGGCCCGTGGTCCGCTCCGGTGAGCTCGAGACCTTCCTGGCCGACGTGCCGAAGGACGTCCTCGTGGTGATCGACGAGGCCTACCTCGAGTTCGTCCGCGACCCGGAGGTGCCCGACGCGCTCGACGTGCTGCGCCGGTACCCCAACGCCGTCGTCGTGCGCACGCTGTCCAAGGCGTCCGGCCTCGCGGGGCTGCGTGTCGGCTACGCCGTCGCCGCGCCGCGCCTGGCTGCCGGCATCCGCTCGACGTCCACACCGTTCGGCGTCAACCACCTCGCCCAGCGGGCGGCCGTGGCCACGCTGCAACCCGCGGTGCAGGCCGAGCTGCTCGAGCACGTGGACGCGCTCGTCGCCGAGCGCACCCGGGTCGTCGACGCGCTGCGCGAGCAGGGCTGGCAGGTGCCGGACACGCACGCCAACTTCGTCTGGCTGGCCACGGGGGACCGGACCGCCGAGCTGGCCGCGCAGGCCGCGGCCGCCGGGGTCCTCGTGCGGCCGTTCGGCGCCGAGGGCATGCGGGTCAGCATCGGCGAGGTGGCGGCCAACGACGCGTTCCTCGGGCTGGCCGCCGACTGGCGCTGACGGCGTCGGTCGGCCGTGGGCGCCGTCAGCGCGGCAGGTTGCGCAGGTTCGAGCGGGCCATCGACATGACCTCGCCCATGCCGCCGCCGAAGATCTCCTTCGTCATGGCCGTGGTGAAGCCGCGGATCTGACCGGAGGTGATCGACGGCGGGATCGACAGCGCGTTCGGGTCGGTCATGACCTCCACCAGCGCCGGCCCCTCGGCGTCCAGGGCGGTCGAGAAGGCCTTGGCCAGGTCCTTGGGCCGGGTCACCCGCTGTGACGGGATGCCGACGGCGGTGCCGATCGCGCTGTAGTCGACCTCGGGGGAGTCGGTGCCGTGCGAGGGCAGGCCCTCGACGATCATCTCCAGCTTGACCATGCCGAGCGTGGCGTTGTTGAACACGACGACCTTGACCGGCAGGTCGTAGGCACGCACGGTGATGAGCTCGCCGAGCAGCATCGACAGGCCGCCGTCGCCGGCCAGGGCCACGACCTGCCGCTCCGGCTGCGAGAACGCGACGCCGATCGCGTGCGGCAGCGCGTTCGCCATCGAGCCGTGGATGAAGGACCCGATGACGCGGCGCTTGCCGTTCGGCGTGAGGTAGCGCGCCGCCCACACGTTGTTCATGCCGGTGTCCACGGTGAACACGGCGTCGTCGGCCGCGGCCTCGTCGAGCTGCACGGCCGCGTACTCGGGGTGGATCGGGGTGTACTTCTCCACCTTGCGGGTGTAGGCGCCCACGACCTTGTTCATGAGCTTCGCGTGCTTGTCGACCATCGATCGCAGGAATCTGCGGTCGTCCTTGCGCTCGACGCGCGGTGTGAGCAGCCGCAGCGTCTCCCCGACGTCGCCGTGCACCGGGATGTCGAGGCGGGTGCGCCGGCCCAGGTGCGAGGCGTCGATGTCGATCTGCGCGGTGGGGACGTCGTCGGGCAGGAACGAGTCGTAGGGGAAGTCGGTGCCCACCAGGATCAGCAGGTCGGCGTCGTGGATCGCCTCGTGGCAGGCGCCGTACCCGAGGAGCCCGGACATACCGACGTCGTGGGGATTGTCGTACTGGATGATCTCCTTGCCGCGCAGCGAGTGGCCGACCGGTGCCGCCGCGAGGTCGGCGAGCTCCAGCACCTCGGCGCGGGCGTCGCGGGCACCGGCCCCGACGAACAGCGTGACCTTGCGGGCGCTGTTGATCGCCTCGGCCAGCGCGGCGACGTCGGCGTCGTGCGGGACGACGCGCGCCGGGCAGGCACCGGGGATGAGGATGGGCGCGTCGTCGTCGGGCACGTGCTCGTCCGCCACGTCGCCGGGCAGCGTGAGCACCGCCACGCCGGGAGCGGCCAGGGCGTGCTGGATCGCCGAGCGGGTGACGCGGGGGAGCTGGGCGGCCGTGGAGATCATCTCCGAGAAGACCGACGCCTCGTTGAACAGGCGGTCCGGGTGCGTCTCCTGGAAGAACCTGGTCCCGATCTGCGCGCTGGGGATGTGCGAGGCGATCGCCAGGACCGGGACGCCGGAGCGGTTCGCGTCGTACAGGCCGTTGATGAGGTGCAGGTTGCCCGGCCCGCACGACCCGGCGCACACCGCGAGCTTCCCGGTCACCTCCGCCTCGGCGGCCGCGGCGAAGGCGGCCGCCTCCTCGTGGCGCACGTGCACCCAGTCGATGCCGTCGGTGCGGCGGACGGCGTCGACGACGGGGTTCAGCGAGTCCCCGACGATGCCGTAGACGCGTTCGACGCCGGCGGCGACGAGCTGGTCGACCAGGTGTTCGGCGACGGTGCGAGCCATGGCGGGGACCTCCTGCGGGTGGGGACGTCGGTCCCTTGCGATGCTGCCCCAGGTGGTCCGCGGCCGCGCGCCGGGCGGCGGTGGGGCGCGTCACGGTGTGGTGGGATGAGCGGATGCCGGGCATCCACCACCTCGAGATCTGGGTCGCGGAGGACGGGGAGACAGCCGCGGACTGGGGATGGCTGCTGCCCCGTCTCGGCTTCCGGCTCGTCCAGGAGTGGCCCGAGGGGCGCACCTGGTCCGACGGCGGCACCTACCTGACGCTGACCGCCTCGCCGAACCTGACATCGGGCCGCCACGACCGCCGTCGTGCCGGCATGAACCACGTGGCGTTCGACGGCGGCGCCCCCGCCGACGTGGACGCCCTGATGGACGCAGCCCCCGCGCACGGCTGGGCCCCGCTCTACGCGGAGCGCTACCCGCACGCCGGGGGACCGGACCACTACGCCGGCTGGCTCGAGAACGCCGCCGGGTTCAAGGTCGAGGTGGTCGCGGCACAGGCGAAGGCCGGTGGTGCGGCTGCTGCCTACGGACGAAGGTCCGCGGAATACATCGAGCGGTTCGGGGCGATGGCGGCGACCCACGTGCAAGACCGCGCGCTCGTGGCTCGTTGGGCAGACGAGCGGCGTGGGCCGTTGCTCGACGCCGGTTGCGGACCAGGGCACTGGACGGCGTGGTTGGCATCGCGGGGGAACGTCATCGAGGGGGTCGACGGCGCGGAGAGGTTCGTCGAGCATGCGAGGGCTACCTGGCCCGAGGTGCCGTTCCGGGTCGCGATGCTCGACTCCCTCGGTATGCCAGACGGGAGTCTCGACGGCATCCTCGCCTGGTACTCGCTCATTCATCTGCCCCCGGCCGAGATCGACGGTGTGCTGGCCGAGTTCGCACGGTGCCTGGCCGAGGGTGGCAGCCTTCTGCTGGGCTTGTTCGACGGCGCCGATCTGTCCATGTTCGACCACCAGGTCGCACCCGCCTTCACGTGGTCGGTGGACGGTGCGGTCTCGCGGCTGGAAGCGGCCGGGTTCGACGTCGTCGGACACCGTCGCCGTGCCGATCCCGGGACGCGCCATCACCTCGATCTCGTCGCCCGCCGGCGGTAGGACTGCACGACCAGCCGGCTACGAGTTCGACACTGCTCGCGACGGGCAGCGGGGTCCACGTCGGACTGAACTGGCGATACGACGTGCTCCTGCTCGACGAGCACCTCTGCGCGGCAGCTTCAGCGCTCTTCGTCGAGTCGATCGACTGCCGTGCGAACTCCCGGGTCCAGCACGATCAACCCGGGGGCGAGCGGATCGTGGGGCGCAGGTTCGACCCTCCCTGCGGCCGGAGTCGCGGCGCTGTCGGTGACCGTCGGTCGGATAGGGCCGCGGTAGAGATCCTGCGCGACCGGACGATCTGGATGACTGCACCGCCCCGAGCCCCCGGTGGTGATCCGACAGTACTGCTGCGCCCGGTCGAGGGTGCCTGGCCGGATGACCAGTGGCTACGCCCGCAGCGCCGCCGGGATCGTCTCGTCGCCGCTCGTGAAGCGCACGAACTGCCCGATCGTCTCGTCGATCCGCAGGGCCGCGGCCGCGGCCTGCGCGACGTCGGCGCGGGGGACCTCGGACGGTCCGCCGCGCTCGACCGACTCGTCCGCGCCGAGGACCCGGATGCGCCCGGTCGGCGGGCCGTCGGTGAGCGTCCCCGGACCGAGGATCGTCCAGTCCAGGTCGGTGCCGCGCAGGTGGTCGTCGGCGGCCAGCTTGGCGTCCGCGTACGGGTAGAAGCTCGAGTCGGTCGGGACACCGTGGTCCGGGACGGACCCGATCCACGACACCATGACGTACCGCCGCACGCCGGCGAGCGCGGCGGCGTCCATGGACCGCGACGCGGCGTCCCGGTCGACGGCGTAGGTGCGGTCGGGGTTCCCGCCCCCGGCCCCGGCGGCCCACACCACGGCGTCCGCGCCGTCGAGTGCCGTGGCGATCTCGTCGGTGGTGGCGTTCTCGACGTCGAGCAGCAGGGGCTCGCCGCCGAGGTCGGCCACGCGGTCGACCTGCTCGGGCTTGCGCACGGCGCCGACCACGTCGACGGCCGGGCCGCTGCCGCCGTCGGCCAGGAGCGGGACGAGGAGCTGGGCGACCCTGCCGAGCGCGCCGATGACGACGACCTTCATGACGGACCTCCGTGACGTCGGGGATGCTCCCTCCACCGTCGCGCACCGAGCGTCCCGGTGCCAGTCCTGCGCGGGAGATCACACCCGTCTACGGTCGAGGCATGGACCCGATCATCGACGAGCTCATGACGATCGAGGAGGTCCTCGCGAACGGCAGCGGGGACGACTACGCCGAGGTGCTGCACGAGGACGCCGTCGTCGTCGTCCCCGGCGCGGTCCTGGACAAGGCCGGGTGCGTGGCGGCGATGGACTCCTCACCGGGCTGGGACGAGGTGGACCTCGGCGACGCGCGGCTCGTGCGCAGCAAGGACACGGCCACCGTCGTCTACCCGTTCACGGGGCGCCGCGGCCAGGAGACCTACACCGCGACCCTGGCCAGCACGTACGTGACGGCCGTCGGCGGGTGGCACCTCCTGGTCCACCAGCACACCCCGGAGTGAGGCGTCAGGGCCGGCCGACGACGTCGGACGGGCTGTCCCCCTCGAGGTAGCGGGGTCCGGGTCCCAGGGCGGCGGCGCGGTCCTCCGGGTTCTGCAGCGTGCAGCGCTCCAGGGACAGGCAGCCGCAGCCGATGCAGTCCTCGAGGTCGTCGCGGAGACGTTCGAGGACGGAGATGCGCTCGTCCAGCAGGCCGCGCCACGACTGCGACAGCCGGCGCCAGTCCTCGGCGGTCGGTGTGCGCGCGTCGGGCAGCGTGGCCAGGGCGGCGGCGATCTGCTCGAGGGTGAGGCCCAGCCGCGACGCGGTCCGGACGAACGCGACCCGGCGCAGCACGGTGCGCTCGTAGCGGCGCTGGTTGCCGCCGGTGCGCTGTGCCTCGATCAGCCCGCGCTGCTCGTAGAAGCGCAGGGCCGACGGCGCCACCCCGCTGCGGCGTGCCACCTCGCCGATCGTCAGGTACCGCTCGACAGCCATCCCGGCCTCCCTTGACCTCAAGTGAACTTCAACTTACATGCTGGTCGCATGACGACGACAGCCCTCGACCGGGAGACCGTGCGCACCCTCGTCGCTCGCGTCACCGGGGACGAGAAGCACGATCCCAGCGCCCACTCCACCCTCGACGTCGTGCGCGTGCTGTACGACCGGGTGCTGCGCGTCGACCCGACAGATCCCACCGACCCGGACCGGGACCGGTTCGTGCTGTCGAAGGGCCACGGGCCCGCGTCCACCTATGCCGTCCTGGCCGCCCACGGGTTCTTCCCGCCCGCCTGGCTCGACGACCTCGCCTCCTGGGGTTCCCCGCTCGGCCACCATCCCGACCGGGTCCTGGTGCCGGGGATCGAGATCGGCAGCGGGTCCCTCGGCCACGGGTTGCCGCTCGCCGTCGGCATGGCCCTCGGTCTGCGCGGGCGCTCGCCGGCCCGCGTCGTGGTGCTCGCGGGCGACGCCGAGCTGGACGAGGGCAGCAACGCCGAGGCGATCCAGGTCGCCGGCCGGTTCGGGCTGGACACCCTGACGTGCGTCGTCGTGGACAACCACAGCGACGGTCACGGATGGCCCGGCGGCATCGCCGCACGCCTCGGCGTCGAGGGGTGGGCGACGGCGGAGGTCGACACGCGCTCCGACGACCGCCTCGCCGCGGCGCTCGGGCGCATCGCACCGGGCCGACCGAGCGCCGTCGTCGTCGACCCCACGCTCCGGGCCGCCGACGAGGCTCCCATCACGACGGACCGGGAGGTGGCGGCATGAGCGGCCCGGACCGTCGCAGCCCCGGCCTGCACAGCCTCGACCTGCGTACGCGGTTCTACGCCGAGCTCGGCCCCGTGCTCGACGCCCACCCGGACGTCGATGTCGTGCTCGCCGCGATCGGCACCGCCCCGGTGGCCGCCGCGACCGCCCGGCACCCCGGCCGCGTGATCGACGTCGGGATCCGCGAGCAGGCGATGGTCGGCGTCGCCGGCGGGCTCGCCCTGACCGGTCGTCGGCCGATCCTGCACTCCTACGCGCCGTTCCTCGTGGAACGGCCCTACGAGCAGCTCAAGATCTCGCTCGGCCACCAGGACGTGGGGGCGATCCTCGTCAGCATCGGCGCCTCCTACGACGCGAGCGCCGAGGGCCGCACCCACCAGGCGCCGGCGGACGTCGGGCTCGTCGCCGCGCTGCCCGGCTGGACCGTGCACGTGCCGGGCCATGCCGACGAGGTCACGGCGATCCTGCACGCCGAGGCGGCCACCGGCCGGCGCGTCTACGTGCGGCTGTCCACGCAGCGCAACGACAGGCCGCGTCCCGTGGACGGGCGGATCCACCTGGAGCGGGACGGTGCCGCGGGTGCACCCCTCGTGCTCGCCGTCGGACCGATGCTCGACGTCGTCCTGGACGCCACGCGCGACCTGCCGGTGCGCGTGGCCCACACCTCCACCCCGCACCCGCTCGACGCCGACGGGCTGCGGGCGCTGGCCGGTCCGACGCCGCGGCTCGCCGTCGTCGAGCCGTACCTCGAGGGCACCAGCGCCGCGGCCGTGGCGGCGGCTCTGGGGGACCGCCCGGCCCGGGTGGAGCACGTGGGTGTGCCGCGGGACGCCGAGCTGCGTCGTTACGGCACGCCGCGCGACCATGCGGCCGCCCACGGGCTCGACGCCGCCGGGGTGCGCGGGCGGGTCCGCACGCTGCTCGCCGCGTGAGCCGTCCCGTGTCGCGGAACCTCACGCATGAGGCGTCCCAAGCGTGAGGTTCTGCGACGTCGGCCGCTCCTCGGCCGTGGTCAGCGCGCCCCGGACGGTGCGCAGCGCGTCGCGCAGCACCGTGGCCGACGGCGGGGCGTACCCGAGCACGACGCCGTCCAGCCGCAGCCCGGACCCGTCGACCACGTAGTCCTGCAGGTCGCTGATCCCGACGCCGCGAGCGGCCGCCCGCGTGACCAGGTTCGCGCCCGTCATGTCCTCGAGCTCCAGCACCGCGTGGAGCCCGCCGTCCAGGCCGCGGACCCGCACCCCGGGCAGGTCGGCGAAGGTCTCGGCCACCAGGCGGCGCTTGACCCGGTAGTCGCGGCGGCAGCGGGCCACGTGCCGCCGCAGCGCCCCGGTCGACATCAGGTGGGCCAGCGCGAGCTGGGTCACCGTCGCCACGCTCGCCCCGCGGGCCCGCCGTGCCGCCAGGACGGCCGCTCCCGCCGGGGTGCCGCCGTCGGACGCACCGCCCGGACTCCCGCCCGCGGCCCCCGCGGGCAGCACGAGGTAGCCGCAGCGCAACCGCGGGTCGAGCACCTTGGAGAACGACCCGACGTGCACGACGACGCCGGCCGCGTCCAGCGCCGCCAGGGCGGGCAGGGGGTCGCCGCGGTGGCGGAACTCGGAGTCGTAGTCGTCCTCGACCACCAGCACCCCCTCGGCGGCGGCCCAGGCGAGGAGCTCGTGCCGCCGGGCCACCGGCATCGCCCCGCCCAGCGGGTACTGGTGGGACGGCGTGACGAGCACCGCGTCGAGCCGGCCGAGGGCGTGCGCGGACCGCAGGGCGTCGAGGTCCAGGCCGCGGTCCCCGACGGGCACGGGGACGACGGCGCCGCCCGCGGACGTGACGGCGGCTCGGCCCGCACGGTAGCCGGGGTTCTCGACGGCGACCCTCGCGCGGGGTCCCAGCGACTCGGTCACGAGCGAGAGAGCCTCGGCCGTGCCGCCGGTGATCACGACGCGTGCGGCGTCGGGGCCGAACCCCCGGCTCAATGCGAGCTGGGCCGCGACCTGGCCGCGCAGGGCCGACTCGCCGGCGGGATCGGGGTAGCGGGCCTCGAGCGGGGCGGCGGCCGCGTGCCGCCAGGCGGCCCGCCAGTCGCGTCCCGACACGGTGGCGACCGACGGGACACCGGGGCGCAGGTCGACGACGACGCCGGCCCGGTCCGCGCGTCCGGGCCGGGCGCCGTCGGGCACGCGCCGGGTGCTGCCGGGCGGCCCGGTGGTCAGGGTGGCCGCGACCCGGGGCACGGCGCCGTGCCGCAGCACCACGTATCCCTCGCCGTCGAGCTGTTCGTAGGCCGCGGTGACGGTGCCGCGCGACACGCCGAGCTCGGCGGCCAGCGCGCGGGTCGAGCGCAGCGGGTCGCCCTCGCGCAGATGGCCGTCGTGGATCGTGCCGCGGACCAGGTCGGCGACGCGTGCCACCTTGGTCTGCTGCCCCGTCCTCAAACTGGTCCATCCCATCTGCTCCGAACTGGACTACAGGATAGTCCAGTGGGGTCCCTACGGTCGGTGCCGTGAGCATCGAGACCGCGGCGTCCGCCGCCTTCGACCCGCAGCACCCGACCGGACCGAGCCTGGCCGTGCGCCGCAAGCCGGAGCGGCAGACGGACGACGCCGCCGTCCTCGACGGCATCCTCGCCGACGGGGCCGTGGCCCACGTCGCGCTGGTCCGCGACGGCTTCCCGGTGGTGCTGCCGTACCTCTACGGGGTCGGGGACCTGGGCGACGGGCTCGGCCGGCGCCTGCTGCTGCACGGCTCCACGGGCGGCGGGCTGTTCCTCGACGCCGGGGCCGACGGCGTACCGGTGTCGGTGGCGATCACCCACCTCGACGCGCTCGTCTACGCCCGGTCGCTGCACGACAGCTCGGCCGACTACCGCTCGGTGATGATCGCCGGTCGCGCCACCGTGGTGCCCCGCGCGCTCCGGACGGAGGCGCTGTGGCAGATCGGCGACCACCTCATGCCCGGACGCCGCGCCGAGGTGCGCGAGATGACGGCCAAGGAGGTCGCCGCCACGCAGGTGCTGCAGGTCCCGCTCGACCGGGTCAGCGTCAAGGTGCGCGCCGGCGGGGCGGGCGAGGACCCGGGGGACGGCGAGGACCACGGCGTGTGGGCGGGCGTGCTGCCGCTGGCGGTCACGGCCGGCGACCCCGAGCCCAGCCCGCTGTCGATCGGCGCTCCCGTCCCGCCGTCGGTCCTGGCCGCGGTCTCCCGGCTGCAGCAGAGGGCCATTCGTCGCGGATCGGCCGTGTCGCCCGCCGCCGCTCCCTGAGAGGATGTGGCGGTGCGCACCATCCGGCAGTCCCAGAAGCTCCGCGGCGTCCGCTACGACGTCCGCGGCCCCATCCTCGTCGAGGCCCAGCGCCTCGAGGCGGAGGGGCACCGCATCCTCAAGCTGAACGTGGGCAACACCGCCCCGTTCGGGTTCGCCGCACCCGAGGCGATCCAGGCCGACGTCATCCACCACCTGCCGGAGGCGCAGGGGTACAGCGACTCGCGCGGGATCTACGAGGCGCGCACCGCGGTGGCGCAGTACTACCAGTCCCACGGGTTGCGCGACGTCATGGTCGAGGACGTGTTCATCGGCAACGGCGTCTCCGAGCTCATCTCGATGGTGCTGCAGGCGTTCGTCGACGACGGCAACGAGATCCTGGTGCCCACGCCGGACTACCCCCTGTGGACCGGCGCGGTGACGCTGTGCGGCGGCACGGCCGTGCACTACGCCTGCGACGAGTCGAACGGGTGGATGCCGGACCTGGCGGACATCGAGTCCAAGATCACCGAGAACACCCACGCCCTGGTGCTCATCAACCCGAACAACCCCACGGGCGCGGTGTACAGCAAGGAGATGGTCGAGGCGCTGGTCGACATCGCGCGCCGCCACGACCTGGTGATCATGGCGGACGAGATCTACGAGAAGATCCTGTACGACGGCGCCGAGCACCATCACGCGGCCACGGCCGCCGGCGACGACGTGCTGTGCCTGACGTTCAGCGGCCTGTCGAAGGCCTATCGGGTGTGCGGGTACCGCGCCGGCTGGGTGATGGTCTCCGGGCCCAAGGACACCGCCTCCGAGTTCCTCGAGGGGCTGACGCTGCTGGCCAACATGCGCATGTGCTCCAACGTGCCGGCGCAGCACGCGATCCAGACGGCGCTCGGCGGCTACCAGTCGATCGACGAGCTCATCGTGCCCGGTGGACGGTTCTACGAGCAGACGGTGCTCGCCGACCGGCTCCTCAACGAGATCCCCGGGGTCACGTCGGTGCGGCCCCGCGGTGCCCTGTACTGCTTCCCGCGCCTCGACCCCGAGGTGTACCCCATCGACGACGACGAGGAGTTCGTCATCGAGCTGCTGCGGGCCAAGAAGATCCTGGTCACCCACGGCACGGGCTTCAACTGGACGGCGCCGGACCACTTCCGGCTCGTCACGCTGCCCGACGTCGAGGTCCTGGAGGAGGCGATCGGCCGGATCGCGGAGTTCCTGGCCGCGCGGCGGTAGTCGCGACGTCGACGGCGCCACCGGTCGGTCCGTCCTCCGGTTGCCGGGGCGACCCGGCGGAGGACACTGCTGATCATGGACGACGTCTCCTACGACCAGCTCGCCGACGACTACGGATGGCTCGTGGGCGGCGCCGCACTCGTGGTCTACCTGCTGTTCGCGCTGCTCGTGCTCATCGCCTACGTCCGGATCATCCAGAAGGCCGGGTACTCCGGCTGGTGGGTGCTCATCGGGCTGGTCCCGATCGTCAACGTGGTCATGTTCTTCGTCTTCGCGTTCTCCCGCTGGCCGGTGCTGCGTGAGCGGGACACGCTGCGCAGCGGCCGCGGGGTCGGCTACCCGGGCTGAGCGGCGCGATCCACCCCGTTGGAGGAATCCTCCAAAAGGCGGCGTCGAGTGTTGGCCGCCGCGCCGGGGGCCAGGACGGGGTGCCGTCAACCTACGCTTGCGTAGGCTACGAAGGCGTAGGTTCGGCTCCCCGCCCGAGACCCGGGCACCGGACCTCGACGTGGCGCAGCCGCCCGGCAGGGAAGGAGACCGTGTGCACACCGACGCCCCGGACCAGGAGCAGGGCCTCCGGACGGACCAGGGTCCGCAGACGGACCCGAGCTCGCGGACGGCGGGCGCAGCCGTCGAGGACCTCGTGCAGCTCGTCGCCCCGGACGGCAGCCGTACCGACGGCCCGCAGACCGCCGCGTACCGCGACCGGGTGGGTCACCTCGGCACCGACGCGCTGCGCCTGATGTACCGCGACATGGTGCTGACCCGCCGGTTCGACGACGAGGCCACCGCGCTGCAGCGCCAGGGCGAGCTCGGCCTCTACGCGCAGTCGACGGGTCAGGAGGCCGCCCAGGTCGGTCCGGCCCACGCGCTGGCCCCGCAGGACTGGATCTTCCCCTCCTACCGTGAGCACGGCATGCTGCACGTCCGCGGCGTCGACCCGGTGGACCGGCTGCGGCTCTACCGCGGCACCGACCACGGCGGCTGGGACCCGGCCGAGCACCGCGTGAACCTCTACACCCTGGTCATCGGCTCCCACACGCTGCACGCCACCGGGTACGCGATGGGCATCCAGCGCGACGGTGCGGTCGGGACCGGCGACCCGGAGCGGGACACCGCCGTCGTGACCTGCTTCGGCGACGGGGCCACCAGCCAGGGCGACGTCAACGAGGCGCTGGTGTTCGCCGGCGTCAACGACGCCCCGGTCGTCTTCTGGTGCCAGAACAACCAGTGGGCGATCTCCGAGCCCACCACCCGCCAGTCGCGCGTCCCGCTGTACCGCCGCGGCGAGGGGTTCGGCATCCCGAGCGTGCGCGTGGACGGCAACGACGTGCTGGCCTGCTACGCCGTCATGGCGGAGGCGCTCGAGCGGGCGCACGCCGGGCACGGCCCCACGTTCGTCGAGGCGTACACCTACCGGATGGGCGCCCACACCACCTCCGACGACCCGACGCGCTACCGCGAGCGCGCCGAGGAGGAGTACTGGCGGCAGCGTGACCCGATCGACCGCCTCGCGGCGCTGCTGCGTGCCGAGGGCCGCTGGGACGACGCCTGGGCCGCGGGCGTCGACGCAGAGGCCGAGGCGCTCGGCGAGTCGCTGCGCGCCGGGGTCCGGGACCTGGGCGCCCCGCCCGCCGAGTCGATGTTCGACCACGTGTACGCCACGCCGCAGGCGCAGGTGGCGGCCGACCGCGAGTGGTTCCGTTCCTTCCAGGACGAGACCGCCCAGAGCTCCGAGACCGTGGAGGCCACCCGATGAGCACGCAGACGATGCCGTTCGCCAAGGCGCTCACCGAGGGTCTGCGCTCGGCGCTGGACGCCGACGACAAGGTCCTGCTCATGGGCGAGGACATCGGCCGCCTGGGTGGCGTGTTCCGCGTGACCGACGGCCTGCAGAAGGACTTCGGCGAGCACCGCGTGGTGGACACCCCGCTCGCGGAGTCGGGGATCGTCGGCACCGCGATCGGCCTGGCGATGCGCGGCTACCGGCCGGTGTGCGAGATCCAGTTCGACGGGTTCGTGTTCCCGGCCTACGACCAGATCACCACCCAGCTCTCCCGGCTGCACTACCGCTCCCGCGGGACGGTGCAGGTCCCCGTGGTGATCCGCATCCCCTACGGCGGCGGCATCGGCGCGATCGAGCACCACTCCGAGTCGCCCGAGGCGCTGTTCGCGCACACCCCCGGCCTGCGCGTCGTCTCGCCGTCGACGCCGCAGGACGCCTACGACATGATCCGCGCGGCCGTCGTCTCACCGGACCCGGTGATCTTCTTCGAGCCCAAGGGCCGCTACTGGTCCAAGGGCGAGGTGGACCTGAGCAGCCCGGTACCCATCCTGTCCGACGCCGGAGCACCGGACCCGCTGGGCACGGCCCGCGTCGCACGGGCCGGCACGGACGTGACCCTGGTCGCCTACGGGCCGACGGTCGCCACCGCGCTGTCGGCGGCCGACGCCCTGGCCGCCGAGGGCACCAGCGCCGAGGTCGTCGACCTGCGGTCGGTGTCCCCGCTGGACGTGCCGACCGTGGCCGCCTCGGTGCGCCGCACCGGGCGCTGCGTCGTCGTGCACGAGGCGCCGACGTTCCTGGGCGCGGGCGGCGAGCTCGCCGCCCGGGTGACCGAGGAGTGCTTCTACTCCCTGGAGGCTCCGGTGCTGCGGGTCGGCGGGTTCCACGCGCCGTACCCGGTGGCGAAGATCGAGCACGACTACCTGCCGAACGTCGACCGGGTCTGCGACGCCGTCGACCGCGTGCTGGCCCACTGACCCGGAGGATCGAATGAGCACCCAGCGTTTCCCTCTCCCGGACGTCGGCGAGGGGCTGACCGAGGCCGAGATCGTCGAGTGGCGGGTCGCCGTCGGCGACTCCGTCGCGGTCAACCAGGTCATCGTCGAGATCGAGACCGCCAAGTCCCTGGTGGAGCTGCCCTCGCCCTGGGCGGGCACCGTGACGGGGCTGCTCGCCGAGGAGGGCACGACCGTCGACGTCGGCACCCCGATCATCGAGATCGGCGGGTCCGGTGACGGGGCGGACGCGCCCGTCCCGGGGGAGGTCTCCGCGCCGGAGCAGGACGCCGCACCGGCCGCGGACACCGCGGCCCAGGACGGGACGAGCTCCGGCTCCGGGTCGGTGCTGGTGGGCTACGGCACCGCCGGCGAGGCGGCCGGCGGGTGCCGCCGTCGTCGCCGGTCCGCGAACTCCGAACCGGCGGCCCCAGCGGTCCCAGCGGCCCCGGCCGACGCTCCCGCGACGCCCGCCGCGCCCGGGCCTGCGACGCCCGCTGCACCCGCTGCCCCCGCTGCGCCCGAGCCCGCAGCGCGCCCGTCCCTCGCCAAGCCGATGGTGAGCGTGCCCACGGCCGCCTCGCCGGCGGACGCGCCGACGTCGGGCGGCGGATCGGGCCGGCGGGTGCGGGTCCTGGCCAAGCCGCCGGTGCGCAAGCTCGCCAAGGACCTCGGCGTCGACCTCGCCTCGGTGCATCCCACGGGACCGGGCGGCATCGTCACCCGCGAGGACGTGACCGCCCACGCGGCCTCGGCCGAACCGCGCGCGCTGGCCACCTACCCGGACGACGACCAGCCGTGGCTGGCGTCGGGCAGCGTGTCCGACGACGGCCGCACCACCCGCGTGCCGGTCAAGAGCGTGCGCAAGCGCACGGCCGAGGCGATGGTGGCGAGCGCGTTCACGGCGCCCCACGTCACCGTCTTCCACACGGTCGACGTCACGCGGACCATGAAGCTCGTCGACCGGCTCAAGGGCGACCGGGACTTCGCCGACGTGCGGGTCACGCCGCTGCTGATCGCCGCCAAGGCCGCGCTGCTGGCCATCAAGCGGCACCCGGAGATCAACGCCGCGTGGGACGACGCCGCCCAGGAGATCGTCTACCACCACTACGTGAACCTGGGGATCGCCGCCGCGACGCCGCGCGGGCTCGTGGTCCCCAACGTCAAGGACGCCCACCGGCTCGAGCTGCTCGGCCTGGCCGAGGCCCTCGGGGAGCTCACCGCGACGGCACGGGCCGGCCGGACCACGCCGGCCGCCATGTCGGGCGGCACGTTCACGATCACGAACGTGGGCGTGTTCGGCATCGACACCGGTACCCCGATCCTCAACCCCGGCGAGGCCGGGATCCTCGCGTTCGGGGCGATCCGGCAGCAGCCCTGGGTGCACCAGGGCAAGATCAAGCCGCGCTGGGTCACCCAGCTCGCCCTGAGCTTCGACCACCGACTGGTCGACGGCGCTCTCGGCTCGCAGTTCCTCGCCGACGTCGCCACGGTGCTGGAGGATCCCGCACGCGGGCTGGTCTGGGGCTGACGCCCGGCGCGCGGCAGCCGTTGCACGTTTTTGTCCGTTCGTCCTCGCGCATGTCCGTGCGCTGGCAGCATCTGCCGGTAGCAGGCCGTCGACCGGCGGTACACGTGCGCGAGGAGGCTCACATGAATTCGACGACGAGGACGCGACGACGCGCCGCGGGTGCGGTCGTGGCCGCGGCCGCCCTGGTGCTCACGGGGTGCTCCGGGGGCACCGGGTCCGGGGGCGCGGACGGAGACGTCACCCTGACGTTCGCCTGGTGGGGCGACGCCAGCCGTGCCGACCGCTACGAGCAGGTCATCGCCCTCTACGAGGACCAGAACCCCGGGGTCACGATCCAGTCCTCCTACGGCGGCTGGGGCGACTACTGGACGGCGCGCAACACCGAGGCCGCCGGCGGTTCGCTGCCGGACGTCTTCCAGATGGACGTCGCCTACCTGCGCCAGTACGGCGCGTCGGGACAGATCCAGCCCCTCGACGACTACCTCGGCGACACGATCGACATCTCGTCGTTCCCCGAGTCGATCCTGCCGGCCACGCAGATCGACGGGCAGACCTTCGGCGTCCCGACGCAGACGACCACCTTCGGCACGTTCTTCAACGACGACCTGCTCGCCGAGATCGGTGTGGAACCGCCGACCGAGGCGCAGACCTGGGACGAGTACGACGCCTTCCTGTCCGAGGTGGGCGCCGCGGGCGCGGACCACGATCCCGCCGTGAGCGGGTCGAACCAGTACACCCAGATCTGGTCGGTCTTCGAGATCTGGTTGCTGCAGCAGGGCAAGTCCCTCTACGGCCCGGACGGCGGGCTCGGCTTCACCGAGGCCGACCTGACGGCCTGGTGGGAGCGGGCGACGCCGTTGTTCGAGGACGGCGGCTTCCTGGCGCCGGACCGGGCCGAGTCGCTCGAGAGCGACGCGCTGAGCGCCCGCTACAGCGCCAGCGAGATCAGCTTCTACAACTTCTTGGTGCGGTTCTCCGAGGGGTCCGGGGGTGACGAGTTCTCGATGGTCATGCCGCCCGCCGACTCCGCGGACCAGCGAGGTCTCTACCTCAAGCCCGGCCTGCAGCTGTCGATGTCCGCACAGAGCGAGCACCCCGAGGAAGCCGCGGAGTTCATCGACTTCATCACCAACGACCCGCAGGTCGGGGAGATCTTCGGCATGTCGCGCGGCGTGCCGACGTCCGAGTCGGCCCGGGACGCGGTCCAGGCGGAGGGCATGGACGCCGAGATCCTCGAGTACTGGGAACAGGTCGAGGAGATCGCGATCGACGCCCCGGCGCCGCCGCCCGAGGGCGCCGGGTCCGTGGAGGCGGAGTTCACGCGCATCGCGCAGGACATCGCGTTCGGCGCCACGACCCTGGACGAGGGTGTCGAGCTGTTCTTCACGAACGCCGCCGACCTCATGGAGTAGCCGGCACGGACAGCCCGGGTCGCCCTGCCCCGGTCGGCGGGCCCTGATCCCGCCGGCCGGGGTCCTCCTCGTCCCGACCGACCACCGGTCAGCCCGAGGCGCCGCACGACGCGCGGACGGTCAACCGCGGCAGCAGGTCGACGTGACGGGGAGGTCGCGACCGGTCGTTGCCGTCGACGCCGTCGGCGACCCGGTCCACGAGCATCCGCAGCGCCTCGCGCCCCAGCTCGCGCCGCGGCGGTGTGACCGACGTCAGGGGGACGACGGCGAGGTCGGCGTTCTCGTCGTCGTACGCGACCACGGCCAGGTCGTCCGGGACCGACAGCCCGTGGTCGAGCGCCGCCTCGACCAGCCGCGCCGCGTGGTCGTCGGTGTGCGCGAGGACGGCGCGCGTCCCGGTGGCGAGGCACCGGTCCAGGAGCTCGCCGAGCTCGGCGGCGAGCCGGTCGGGGTCGTCCTCCCCCTTGGACAGGGAGACGTCGGGTCCCGGGTCCAGCCCGAGACGTCCGACGGCGGTCGCGAAGCCCTCGCGCACGTGGCGTGCCGTCGGGGTCCTGTCGTAGACAGCGAGCGCGATCCTGCGGTGGCCCAGCCCGTACAGGTGCTCCACGGCCAGGACCGCGCCGTGCGCGTGGTCGGTCCGGGCCACGTCGAGCTCGTGGAGCCGTGACGTGGCGTCCATGCGGCGTTCCACGAGGACGACCGGGACGGGGATCGACCGCAGCCAGTCGGACAGCTCCGCCGGCGTGCGGTCGCGCATCGTCGGCGCGACGACCAGACCCTGCACGCCGAGGGCGACCAGACGGTCGACCTGGGCGACCTCGACGTCGGGCCGGTAGTGCGAGACCCCCAGGACCAGCCGGACGCGCAGCGACGGTGCCAGCGCCTCCATCCCGCGGACGACCTGCGGGAAGTGGGTGGCGGTGCTGGGGACCACGAGCCCGACGAGTGCGTTCGCCGCCTGCGGACCGCGCGCTCCGCCGAGGGCGATGGCACCTCCGTGCACGCGTCCCAGCCGGCCGGCGCGCTCGAGCTCGATGATGTCCCGGCGGACCGTGACCTCCGAGACGCCCAGGTGGGCCGCCACCTCGGCGGAGCGCACGCTGCCGCGCAGCTCGACCTCGCGCAGGAGGTACTCGTGGCGTGCTCGGGGAAGAGGCATCATGATCCCGTCGTCGTCGACCTCCATCGACGCGACCCTAACCGAGCCCGTCCGCCGATGATCGAAAATGTCTGATCGTGCCGGATCGTGCGGGGCACCCGCGAGGATGCACGGGTGACGTGCACCGCTGCCCCTCCGGACCTGCTCGAGGTGACACGGCGTTGGAGCCGTGACGACTGGCTGAGGTCCGCCGACGACCTGCTCGCCGCGACCCGGCCGTACGCGTCGCCCGGACAGAGCCTGCTCCGCCTGCCGGGCCCGGTCAGCGCGTCCGGAGCCTGGAGCGACGGCCTCGAAGGGTTCGCCCGGACCTTCCTGCTCGCCGCGTTCCGGGTCCGGGGCCAGCAGGGCGACGACCCGGCCGGTCTGCTCGAGCGGTACGCCGAGGGCCTGCGCCACGGGACGGACCCGCGCAGCCCGGAGCGCTGGCCGCGGATCGGTGAGCGTCGGCAGGCCGTCGTCGAGTCGGCCTCGGTCGCGATCGGGCTCGCCGAGACCCGGCCGTGGCTGTGGGACCGCCTCGACGGTGCGGTCCAGGCGCGTGTCGTGGACTGGCTGTCCGAGATCGTCGGGACGACGGGTTACCGCAACAACTGGATCTGGTTCCAGAACGTCGTCGAAGCCTTCCTCGCCTCCGTCGGCGGCCCCTGGGACCAGGCGGACCTCGACCGCAACGACGAGCTGACCGAGGCGCTCTACGTCGGGGACGGCTGGTACTCCGACGGACGGGGCCGGGACGGTCGGCTCCAGTCGTACGACTACTACACCGGCTGGGCGTGGCACCTCTACCCGCTGCTGCGCGCCCGGATCGCCGGGCGCCCGCTCGAGACCCGGCACGCGGACCGGCTCCGCGCGTACCTCGAGCAGGCCCAGCACCTCGTCGGGTCCGACGGCGCGCCGGTGCTGCAGGGACGGTCGGTCACCTATCGGTTCGCCATGCTGGCCCCGTTCTGGGCGGGCGCTCTCGCCGGGGTCACACCCCTGCGTCCGGGCCAGACCCGGTCGCTGACGTCGGCCGTCGCGGACCACTTCGCCCGTGCGGGCGCGGTCGACGAGCAGGGCCTGCTGCCCACGGGCTGGCACGGCCGGTTCGACCGCGTGCGACAGCTCTACAGCGGAGGGTCCTCCCCGTACTGGGCGAGCAAGGGCTTTCTCGGACTTCTCCTGCCCCCCGACCACCCGGTGTGGACGGACCCGCCCGAGGTGCCGACCGCGTGGACCGAGGACGCCGTGACCTGCCTGCCCGCACCGGGCTGGGTCGTCGCCGCCACCACGGGTGACGGCGTCGTCCGCGTCCTGAACCACGGCTCGGACCGGCTCCTCGACCCCGCCGTCGCCCCCCGCGCCGACGACCCCTTCTACCGCAGGGTCGGATACTCCAACGTCACCTCGCCCCAGCTGTCCGGTCCCGACGTCGCCGCTCCGGTCGACTCGCACGTCGCGCTGCTCGACGGCTCCGGCGCACCGTCCCACCGCGACGGGATCACCCGCGTCCACGCCGGCGGGCACACGGCCGTCTCCCGCTCCCGGGTGCACTGGCTCGACGCCGCAGGCGGCGCGTCGAGCGCCGACGCTGCCGGCTGGTCGGCGCTCCGCCGCGGTCCGGTCCTCACGACGGCGTCGGTGGTCCGCGGGCGGTTCGAGGTCAGGCTCGCCTGGTGGGAGCCGGCCCCCGGGGTGCCGGACGGGCCGCCGGCGGGCGCGCGCGACGCCGAGCCCGAGGTGCTCGACGCCGAGGCCGCCTGGCCCGCCGACCCGGGGCCCTGGACCGCGCACGTCGGCGGATGGGCGCTCGCGGGCCAGGATGCGCGCGCGCTCCACGTCGAGACCGACGCGGACTGGGTCCGGATCGTCCGTTCCGACGGTCTGACGTCCCTGGTCCGCGGGCTGCGCGGCCTCGAGCGGGCCGGCACGACGTGGCGCACCGGGGCGGACCCGTTCGGCGTGTCCTCGGTGATCCCGTGGGCGCGCGGCCAGGCGGCGCTGGCCCCGGGGGACGTGGTCGCGGCGCTCGTGGTGCTGTGCGGACGCGGATCCGCGTGGGTCCGGGACGTGGACGCGGTCACGGAGGTCGCGCACGACGTCGGCCCGCAGGGCTCGCAGGTCCGGGTCGTCTGGCGTGACGGGCAGGTCGACGTCGTGGCGCAGGACCGGGCGGGGGCCGGCGCATGAACCGGCTGCGGGCGGCGTTCGCGCTGCACGACCCCGCCCTGCTCGACCGGCTGTTCGACGGGCCCGCACGGGCACGCCTGGAGGAGCTGGTCGACCTCGACCCCGAGGTCGTGACCGATCTGGACGACGGCCGCGGGCTCCGCGCGCTGGGCGAGGTGGAGGTCCTGATCACCGGGTGGGGGGCACCCCGCCTCGACGAGGCGACGCTGGCCCACGCACCCCGGCTGCGTGCCGTGGTGCACACCGCGGGCACCGTGAAGTCGTTCGTCACGGAGGCGGTCTGGTCCCGCGGCATCCAGGTCTCCAGCGCGGCCGAGGCCAACGCCCGACCCGTGGCCGAGTACACCCTCGCGATGGTGCTCCTGGCCGGCAAGAGGGTCTTCGAGGCGACCGCCGCCTACCGACGCCTCGGGTCCCTGGCCGCCGCAGCACCGGCGTCGGCCTGCGGCAACAACGGGCTGACGGTGGGGATCGTCGGTGCCTCGCGGACCGGTCGGCAGGTGATCGAGCTGCTGCGGCCCTTCGACGTCGACGTCCTGCTCCACGACCCCTTCGTGGACAGGGCGGGCGCCGGGGCCCTCGGTGCCGTGAAGGTCGCCCTGGACGACCTCCTGCGGGACTCCGACGTCGTCTCGCTGCACGCCCCCTCTCTGCCGGAGACCTACCGCATGATCGGTGCTCGCGAGCTCGCGCTCATGGCCGACGGCAGCACCCTGCTGAACACCGCCCGCGGCGCCCTCGTGGACACCGCGGCCCTGACGGCCGAGATCCTCACCGGGCGGTTGCGGGCGGTCCTCGACGTCACGGACCCCGAGCCGCTGCCCCACGGCCACCCCCTCTACTCCGCCGAGGGCGTCCTGCTGACACCGCACGTCGCCGGGTCGCTCGGCAACGAGCTGTACCGCCTGGGTGCCAGCGCCGTCGCCGAGCTCGAACGTCTCGCCGCTGGTCTGGAGGTCGCCCACCCGGTCCGGGCCGAGCACCTGGCGACCACCGCCTGACCGGTGGCGCGCCGCGTACCTCACAGCCCCCGGGGTCGGGGCACCGCCGAGCGACGCCTACCCTGGATGACGTGACAGCCACCGCGCCGCGCGCCCGGGACGCCGCGCCCGTCTCCGCGGAACCACGCCCCTGGTGGGTCGTGGCCGCCGGACCGGGCGCCGTCGTCGTCGCCGTGCTCGCGCTCCTCGCCGCGGGGACGTTCTCGGACGCGTTCGACGCGCTGGGCACGTTCTCCGACCCGGGCGCCCTCGCCCGCTGGGGCCTGCCCGTCGCCACGGTCCTGGCGGAGGTCGGCGTCTCGGTCACCCTCGGCTGCCTCGTGGCGGCGGCCTGCCTGGTCCCGCCCGGGGCGGCGCAGCGGCGTCTGCTCGACGTCGCCGGGTGGGCCGCGGCGGCATGGGCGGTCGCGGCGGTGGTGGAGCTGGTGCTGCAGTACTCGGTGGTCTCGGCGTTGTCCCCGGCCGCCGACTCGTTCGGCACGGGGCTGGGGCAGTTCGTCGCGGACGTCGATCTCGGCAAGATCCTCGTGGCCATCGTCGCCCTGGCCGCGCTGACCTCGGGGGTCGCGCTGGCGGTGCGCGGCCCGGTGGGGGCGATGTGGACCGCGCTGCTCCCCGTGGCGGCCCTGACGGCCCAGTCGACGACGGGCCACGCGTCGGGCGCCGCCGACCACTACCTGGCGATGGGTGCGATGTGGCTGCACCTGGTCGGCGCCGCGCTGTGGGTCGGCGGGCTGGCCGCGCTGTTCGTGCTGGTGGTGGGCCGGTTCGACGACGTCGCGGCCCGCGCGGTCCGGCGGTACTCGCCGATCGCCGCCTGGTGCCTGGTGACGGTGGCCCTGTCCGGGGTGGCGAACACGTGGATCCGCATGGAGCACCTGTCCGACCTGCTGACGCCCTACGGGGTGCTGGTCCTGACCAAGACGGTCCTGCTGGGCGTGCTCGGCCTGATCGGCTGGGGCTATCGGACCTGGGTGATCGACAGGTTGCAGGGGACCGGGCGCAGCACCCCCGCCGGCCCGGCGCAGCCGTCGCTCGCCCGCCGCCTGTTCTGGCAGCTGCTGGCCGTGGAGCTGCTGGTCATCGGCGCCGTCTCCGGCGTCGCCGTGGGCCTCGGTTCCAGCGCGCCGCCGGTGCCCGACGACGTCCCGGTGGACGCCTCGCCGGCCTTCCGCCTCACCGGGTACCCGATGCCGCCGGAGCCGACGGCGTCGCGATGGCTCACCGAGTGGGCGCTGGAGCCGGTGTTCGGCCTCGCCTGCCTGGCGGGCATCGTCGTCTACGTACGCTGGGCGGTGCGGCTGCGCCGTCGCGGCGACCGCTGGCCCGTCGGCCGGACGCTGTCCTGGTGCGCGGGCATGCTGGTGCTGCTGTGGACCACGAACGGCGCCGCGGCGGTCTACGGACGCGTGACCTTCAGCGGGCACATGGTCCAGCACATGACGCTGGCGATGCTGGTGCCGCTGCTGCTCGTCCTCGCCGCGCCGGTGACGCTGCTGCTGCGCGCGGTGCCGGCCCGCAAGGACGGCTCGCGCGGGCCGCGCGAGTGGGTGCTGGCGCTCGTGCACTCGCGGGTGGGTGAGCTGCTCGCCCGGCCCGTGATCGCCGCCGTCCTGTTCGCCGGCGGGATGATCGCGTTCTACTACACGCCGCTGTTCGGGTTCGCGCTGACCAACCACCTCGGGCACATGTGGATGATCGTGCACTTCACGCTCGTGGGGTACCTCTTCGCCAACGCCCTGGTCGGCATCGACCCCGGCCCGCAGCGACCCACCTACCCGATGCGGCTGGTGCTGCTGTTCGCCACCATGGTGTTCCACGCGTTCTTCGGCGTCGTGCTCACCACGGGCACGTCGCTGCTGGTGGCCGACTGGTTCGGCAACATGGGTCGGGTGTGGGGCCTGAGCGCCATCGCGGACCAGCAGCACGGCGGCGGCATCGCCTGGGGGATCGGCGAGCTGCCCACCCTCGCGCTGGCCATCACCGTCGCGATCCAGTGGACCCGCTCCGACGAGCGGGAGGCCCGACGGCGCGACCGGCAGGCCGCGCGCGACGGGGACGCCGAGCTCACCGCGTACAACGACATGCTCGCGAAGATGGCCGAGCGCGAGGGCCCCGGCCGGCGATGAGTTCGCGGCGTGCGCGCCGTCTGACCTGCCGTGACCGCACGAGGCGGTCCGGGAGACGGAGGTACCCGTGTCGTTCCAGGCCTATCTCGACGCCGTCGAGCGCAAGACCGGCAAGACGCCCCGCGAGCTGCTCGACGAGGCGACCGGGCGGGGGTTCGGTCCGGGCACGAAGGCGGCGCCGATCCTCGAGTGGCTGAAGGCGGACTACGGCCTCGGCCGCGGGCACGGCATGGCGATGGTGCACGTGGTCACGAAGGGGCCGCAGATCGGCGACAAGCACGTCGGGTCGAGCGGCTCGCACCGCGACGCGTCCGACACGCTCTGGCTGGACGGGGCAGCGACCCGGCCCGCTCCGGCGGACTGAGTCGCTGCCCCCGGCCCGGCTCAGCCCTTGACGGAGCCGGACATCAGACCGCCGACGAAGTACTTGCCGAGCAGGATGTACACCAGCAGCGGCGGCAGGGAGGCCAGCAGCGCGCCGGCCATCGAGACGCCGTAGTCCTGCAGCAGGGCACCGTTGGCCAGGTTGTTCAGCGCCAGGGTGACCGGGCCGTTCTGGCTCGAGGAGAAGAACACGGCGAACAGGTAGTCGTTCCAGGCGTTCGTGAACTGCCAGATGAGCACGACGACGAAGCTCGGCACGGAGATCGGCAGGATGATCGACCAGTAGGTGCGCAGCATGCCCGCACCGTCGACGCGACCGGCCTCGATGAGCTCGTGCGGAATCGTCTGGTAGTAGTTGCGGAAGATCAGCGTCGTGATCGGGATCCCGTAGATCACGTGCAGGATGATCAGCGACGGCACGCCGCTGGGGACGCCGGCGCCCAGCATCAGCTCGAGCAGCGGGATCATCACCGCCTGGTACGGGATGAACATGCCGAACAGGATCAGCGTGAACACCACGTCGGCCCCGCGGAAGGACCAGCGCGACAGCACGAACCCGTTCATGGAGCCCAGCACGGCCGAGATGATCGCCGCGGGGATCACCATCTGGAACGTGCGCCAGATGGACGGCGACAGCGCCTCCCAGGCACCCACCCAGTTGTCCAGGGTCCAGTCCGTGGGCAGGTTCCACGCGCGGGCGGGGGAGGCGTCGCCGGCACCCTTGAAGCTCGTCACGAACAGCACGTAGACCGGGACCAGCACGATCAGGACGAACAGGATCATCACGGCGTAGCGGGTGGTCCTGCCGACGGTGAAGCGGGACCGGGTGTCGCGGCGCAGCTCGACGGGTTCGCCGGCCACGTCGGTGGGGGGCACCGGGGTGCCCACGTGGGCGCTCATCGGTGGCTCCCCTTGTTGGTGCGGACCAGGTAGGGCACGACGACGACGGCGACGATCACCAGCAGGATCGTGCCCACCGCGGCGGCGCTCGCGTAGTCGAAGCTCGACTTGAACAGGTACATGTCCACCGCCGGGACCTTCGTCTGGTAGTTGGCCGGCTTGGAGATCGACATGATGAGGTCGAACGACTTCAACGACATGTGGCCGATGATGATCAGCGCCGAGAGCGCGATCGGGGTGAGCTGGGGGAACAGCACGTGCCGGTAGAGCTTCCACTCGCTGGCGCCGTCCATGCGCGCGGCCTCGCGCAGCTCCTCGGGGATGCCGCGGAACCCGGCGAGGAACAGCGCCATCACGTAGCCGGACAGCTGCCAGATCGCCGGGATGGCGATGGCCACGATGCCGAACGTGATGTTGTTCCACCAGTTGTTCTGCAGGAAGTCCAGGCCGATCATCTGGAACAGCCGGTTGAGGCCGCTGGCGCTCTCGCCCTGGTTCGAGTTGAGCAGCCACCGCCACACCACGCCGGAGGCCACGAACGACACCGCCATGGGGAACAGGTAGATCGAGCGGAACACGCCCTCGCCGCGGGACGGCTTGTCGAGCAGCCAGGCCCAGCCGAAGCCCATGATCATCGTCCCGCCGAGGAACACGACGGTGAACAGCAGCAGGTTGATCAGCGAGTGCTGGAAGTCGTCGCTGGCGAGCAGGTCGACGTAGTTGTCGAACCACACGACCACCACGGGCTGCTGACCGGTCGCCTGCGCGGCGGTGTGGTTGTCCGTGATCGAGGTCTGGAAGTTCGCCGCGATCAGGCCGTAGACGAACACGGCGAGCAGGATCAGCGACGGGGCGAGGAGCAGGAGCGGCGGTCCGAGCCGTCGCAGGCGGTGTCTCATGGGTCCCTCCGGGGTGCTCCGGGAAGCGTGGGCGGCGGTGGTCCGGCCGGGCGCGCGGCCCGGCCACGGCAGGGGGCCGGCCCGTGGCGGGCCGGCCCCTCGTCGTGCCGGTCGATCACATGTTCGCCGCGGCGAGCTCGGACTGGAACGTGGCCAGGTCCGAGGCGCCGGTGGTGAACTTGCTGGTGGCGTCCGAGATGGAGTTCAGCGTCGCGACCGGGGCCGCGGCGCCGTGGGCGAGGGACGAGACGATCGTGTCGTTCGCGAACGACTCGACGGCCGTCTGCTGGTACTCGGAGAAGTCCGAGGTGTCGGCGTCCGTGCGGGCCGGGATGGAGCCCTTGGCCTTGTTGAAGGCCTCCTGACCCTCGGCGGAGCCGACGGTCTCGAGCCACGCCTTGGTGCCGTCGGGGTTCGGGGCACCGACCGGCATGGTGAACGAGTCGGCCAGGAAGTCGAACGTGCCGTCCGTGCCGGGCACCGGGAAGTAGATGTAGTCCCCGGGGGCCTCGGAACCGGCCTCCTGGAACGCGGCCTCGGCCCAGTCGCCCATGACGTTGAACGCCGCCTGGCCGTCGATGACCTGCTGGGTGGCGTCGGGCCAGTCCAGACCGTCACGGTCGGTGTTGGTGTAGCCCATCAGCTTCTCGAAGTCCTCGAGGGCGGCCGTGACCTCGGCGCCCTCCCAGTCGGTGGACCCGTCCCACAGACCGTTGTAGGCCTCGGCACCCAGGTCGGAGAGGAGCACGGTCTCCAGCAGGTGGACCTGGGTCCACGTGGTGGCGATCGACAGGGCCGTCTTGCCCGACTCCTCGACGGCGTCGAGCGCCTCGAACCAGGCGTCCATGTCGGCGTACTCGGCCTCGGGGTCGAGCCCGGCGTCCTCGAGCACGGTCGGGTTGGCCCAGACGACGTTCGCCCGGTGGATGTTCGACGGGACGGAGTAGATCGCGCCGTCCTCGGTGCTGAGGCGGTCGACCAGGTCGGACGGGAACGCCTCGGTGAGCCCGAACTCGTCGTACAGGTCGGAGACGTCCTCGATCTGTGCGGCGTCGATGTAGTCCTGGAGCTCGGCACCGGCGTGCGCCTGGAACGTGTCCGGCGGGTCGCCGGCCTGCAGGCGGGACTGCAGCAGGTCCTTGGCCGCGGACCCGGCGCCACCGGCGACCGCGCCGTTGACGAACGTGTAGTCCGGGTTCTGCTCGTCGAACACGCCGACGAGCGCGTCCAGACCGGCCTTCTCGGAGCCGGCGGCCCACCAGGTGAAGACCTCGACCTCGCCGCCGCCGTCGCCCTCGGACATGGTGCTGTCGTCGCCGGATCCCTCGGAGTCGTCGCCGCTGCAGGCTGTCAGCCCGAGCGCCAGGACGGCCGCTGCCGCCGTCGCTGCCATGAGTCGTGAGTTGCGCATGCTCCCCATCGCCTTCGTTGCCGTGATGTGGGATCGCGGTCCGTCCCGCGACCGGGTGCGTCGGTGCACCCGTCCTCCCTGCAGCACATCCAACGGCGCCTGCGGACTTGGTGTCAAGAAATGAACTCAAGAACCGGCGAACCGTAACCGTTGCGTTATCTCGTGAACGCAGAGACCGTTTTCCGCGGACCAGCGGGCCCGACTCGGGCCGAATGCCGGGCGGTATCCTTCGTCACGTGCGAGCGACGCGGGAGACTCCGGGGTCTCAGACTTCACTGCGTGAGGCCAACCGCGCCCGCATCGTCAACGCGGTCCAGCAGCACGGCTCGCTGACCCAGGTCGAGCTGGCGGGCATCACCGGCCTGTCTCCCGCCAGCGTCTCCAACATCGTCAAGGAGCTCACGGCCGCCGGGGTGCTCGACACGAGCCCCTCCACCCGCTCGGGACGTCGTGCCCGGCTCGTGACCCTCGCCCGCAGCCTCGGGCTCGTGGGCGGCGTCGACTTCTCCGCGCGGACCCTGCGGGTGGCCCTGGCCGACGCCTCCCTGCAGATCATCGCCAGCGAGGAGCTCCCGCTCGCTCCCGACCACCGCGCCGACATGGGTCTGCACCGTGCCGCGCTGCTCATCCAGGAGATGGCGGCCTCCGTCGGGGCCGAGGCCGGTGAGCTGCTGGCCGTGGGCGTCGGCGTGCCCGCGCCGGTCGACGTCGCCTCGGGCGCCGTCACCTCCTCCGGGTTGCTGCGCGGGTGGGACGGGGCCGCCGTCGCCGCCGCCCTGACCGCCGCCCTGGACGTCCCCGTGACCGTCGACAACGACGCCAACCTCGGAGCCCTGGCCGAGGCCCGGTACGGCGCCGGGGTCGGCCACGACCCGGTGGTCTACGTCCGCGCGTCCCACGGCCTCGGCGGCGGGATCGTTCTCGGCGGGCGCGTGCTGCACGGCCGCGGCGGGGCCGCCGGGGAGATCGGCCACGTCACCATCGACGAGAACGGCCCGATCTGCCGGTGCGGCAACCGAGGCTGCCTCGAGACGTTCGTGGGCGCGACGGTGCTGCTCGGGATGCTGAGCGCCAGCCACGGTCACCTCACCCTGGCCGATGTCATCGCCCGGGCGCACGACGGCGACCCGGGGTGCCGCCGGGTGCTGTCCGACGCCGGGGCGCACCTGGGCGCCGCCGCGGCCAACCTCGCCAACCTCGTCGACCCCGAGGTGCTGGTCGTGGGGGGTCGGCTCGCCGACGCCGGGGAGATCCTGCTGGGTCCGCTGCGGGCCGCGGTCGAGCAGCGTACCGTCCCCTCGGAGGCCGGACCGCCCCTGGTCGCCGTCGCCGAGTTCGGCGCCGAGGCCGAGCTGCGCGGAGCGCTCGCCGTCGCGCTCGACCACGCCCGGGCCGCCGGGCTGCTGGGGGTGGGCGCATGAGCATCCGGTCCCGCCGGGCCGCGTCCGCCGTCGTCGCTGCGGGCGTGCTCGCCGCCGTCCTGACCGCGTGCGGCACCACCGGCGCCGACGACGCCGACGCCGACGGCACCGTCGCCCTGCTGCTGCCGGAGGCGCAGACGGCGCGGTACGAGACCACCGACCGGCCGACGTTCGAGGACGTCGCCGGCCGCCGCTGCCCGGGCTGCACGCTGCTGTACGCCAACGCCGGCGAGGACGCCGCCCGCCAGCAGGAGCAGGCGGACGCCATGATCGCCCGGGGTGCCGACGTGCTCGTCCTGGACGCCGTCGACGCGACGGCCGCGGTGAGCATCGTCGCGGAGGCCGAGCGCCACGGCGTCGGCGTCGTCGCCTACGACCGGTTCATCGACGACCCGCGCGTCGACTACTACGTCACCTTCGACTACGAGGTGATCGGCTACCAGCAGGGCCGCGCCCTGCTCGCATCGCTCGTGGACGACGGGGACGAGCCCGACCTCGGCCCCGGGTCGGCATCGAGGCCGGGGATCCTGCTCGTCAACGGCTCGCCCACCGACCCCAACGCCGCCGAGCTCTCCGCCGGGGTGCACCGTGCGCTGGACGGCACCGACGTCGAGATCCTCGCCGAGTACGACACCCCCGGCTGGAGCCCGACCCGCGCCCAGGAGTGGGTCAGCGGGCAGTACACCCAGTTCGGCGGCCACGTGCACGGGGTCGCGGCCGCCAACGACGCCCTGGCCGGCGGCGCGATCGCCGCGCTCAAGGCGGCGGGTGCCGACCCGGTCCCCCCGGTCACCGGGCAGGACGCCGAGCTCGCGGCCGTGCAGCGCGTCGTCGACGGTGACCAGCTCATGACCGTCGCCAAGGCCCACGACCAGCAGGCCCGCACCGCCGCAGAGGTGGCCGTGCGACTGCTGCGCGGCGAGACCCCCGTGGCGTCGTCGACCATCGGGGGCATCAAGAGCTTCGTGCTCGCCCCCACCCCCGTGTGGGCCGACGACGTCCAGCGCGTCATCGTCGACGGCCGGGTCCACACGGTCGAGGAGATCTGCACCCCCGCCTACGCCGCGTCGTGCGCGCGGCTCGGCCTCACCGAGGAAGGAGCGCCGTGACAGCCGTCGTCCGTCTCGCCGGCGTCGCCAAGAGCTTCGGCGCCGCCCAGGCCCTCGCCGACATCGACCTCGACCTGCACCCCGGGGAGGTGGTCGCCGTCGTCGGCGACAACGGGGCCGGCAAGTCCACGCTGGCCGGGGTCCTGACCGGGGTGCACCTGCCCGACGCCGGGCAGGTGCGGGTGGACGGCGACGCCGTGACCCTGACCTCCCCGGCCGCCGCCCGGGCCCTCGGCATCGCGGGCGTCCAGCAGGAGCTGGCGCTCGCCGAGAACCTCGACGTCGTGGAGAACCTGTTCCTCGGCCACGAGCCCCGGATCGGGCCGTTCCTCGACGAGGTCACGATGGAACGCCAGGCATGGGAGCTGCTCGACCGGCTCGGCGCGCGCGTCCCCAGCGTCCGCCTGCCGGTGCACGCCCTGTCCGGCGGGCAGCGCCGGGCCGTCGCCATCGCCCGCGTGCTGCTCGGCGACCCCCGCGTCGTCGTGCTCGACGAACCCACCGCCGCGCTCGGGGTGCGGCAGACCGCCCAGGTGCTCAAGCTCATCGGCCGGCTGCGGGCCGGCGATCACGCCGTGGTGCTGATCAGCCACTCCATCACTGACGTCCAGGCCGTCGCCGACCGCATCGTGGTGCTCCGGCTGGGGCACGTCGTCGGCGAGTTCGACGCGACCACCGCCACCTCCGAGGACCTGCTCGCCGCCATCACCGGTGCCGGACCCGTCAGCGGGATCTCCGCGCGAAGGAGCCGACCATGACCGTCGCCGACCTGTGGCGGTCCGTCCGCGCCGGGGAGCACCCGCTGCTCGCGATCGTCGCCGCCCTCGTCGTCATCTGGGTGGCGTTCGGGCTGGCCGACCCCACGTTCTTCTCCCCGGAGAACCTCGTCAACCTGTCCCTGCAGTCCGTCGCGATCGGCGTCATCGCGCTCGGCGTCGTGCTGGTGCTCATGGCCGGCCAGATCGACCTGTCGGTGGGGTCGGTCGGCGGGCTCGCGGCGGCGATCGTCGCCGTCGGGTCGGTCAACGGCGGCCTGCCGGTCGCCGTGTGCGTGCTGGTGGCGCTCGCGGCGGGCGCCGCCGTCGGGCTGCTGTACGGGCTGCTCGTGGCGCGGGCCGGGCTGCCCGCGTTCATCCTCACGCTCGCCGGGCTGCTCGTCATCGCCGGCATCCAGTGGCGCGTCCTCGGGCCGGACGGTTCGGTCAACCTGCCCTTCGAGTCCTGGCTCGTGAAGTTCGCCCAGGCCTGGTTCGTCCCCGCACCGCTCGCGTGGGCCGGCGTCGGGCTGATCGTGGTGGCGACCGCCGCCGTCGGGCTCGTGGAGCGGGCACGCCGCCTGCACGCCGACCTGCCCGCCCCGACCTACGCCGTCGTCGCGCTGCGGGCGGCCGTCCCCGCCGTGGTGCTCGGGGGCGCGGTGGCCTACCTCGGTCAGGCCCGCGGCATCGGGTGGTCCGTGGTGCTCCTGGTGGCACTGGTCGCCGTCGCGGACATCCTGCTGCGCCGCACCCGGTGGGGACGCGGCGTGCGGGCCGTGGGCGGCAGCGCGCGCACCGCCCGGCTCGCCGGCGTCCCCGTGCGTGCCGTCCTGACCAGCGTGTTCGTCGCCTGCTCGACGCTCGCCGCGCTCGGCGGGGTGCTCGCCGCGGGCCGGCTCGCCGCGGCGAACCAGGGCACGGGCGGTGGCGAGCTGTTCCTCACGGCCATCGCCGCCGCCGTGATCGGCGGGACCAGCCTCTACGGCGGCCGCGGCTCGGCCTGGTCGGCGCTGCTGGGCGTGCTGGTCATCCAGTCCATCGCCAACGGCCTCACGCTGCTCGACCTGGACGCGGCGACCCGCAACATCGTCACCGGCGTGGTCCTCGCGGCCGCCGTCTCCATCGACACGCTGCTGCGGCGGCGTCAGCAGGAGCACGTCGCGGCGCGGTGACCGGGCGGCGCCGAGGTGCCCGTCCGGCTCAGAGCAGCTCGTCGAGCACCCGCGGCGCCAGCCCGAGCGCCGTCGTCGTCGCCAGACCGTCGGCCACCGTCACCGTGCGCACCCCGGGCAGCGGCTCGCGGACCAGGAACGGCGAACCCGCGTCCGGGCCCGGCACCCGGACGACCTCGGGCGCCGTCCACCGCCCCAGGACGGTCAGCCGCTCGACCCCCAGCAGCTCGCGCGCCTCGGCGAGGAGGCCCTCGTCGACGGTCTCCGCGCGCCCCGGACCGGGTGCGGGCGCGCGGCCGTCCCCGACGATCACGGATCCGTCGGGCTGGGCCACGAGCGTGAGGTGTACGTCGGCGGCCAGCAGGTCCGGGCGGGTGGCGCGCAGGCGTTCGCGGACCTGCCCGAGCGCGCGGGAGTGGCGGTAGGCGGCGTCACGCAGCACCGTGCTGGGGCCCACCACGACGGGTCCGGAGCCCAGCCGCAGGTCCGCACCGACGTCGTCGGGCCGCGGTGCGGCGACCCGCAGCATCTGCCGGTCGACCCGGACGAGCTGCGCGCCGACGTCGTCGAAGAGGCGGCCGACGGTGTGTCCCACCGCCACCACGACCTTCTTGGCGACGACCTCGCCGCGGGTGGTGCGCACCAGGGTGCAGCCGCTGCCGGCGTCGAAGGTCTGGGCGGCGGTGCGCCAGGCCACCCGGGCCTGCGGCCGGGACCCGAGCCAGTCGGCGATCGCGGTGAGGGCGGAGGCGGGGTGCACCCGCAGGTCCAGGGGCAGGAAGGCTCCGCCGACGGCGTCGGGGACGGCCGTGCGGTCGGCGACGTTGCGGGCGTCGAGCAGGACGGCGTCGCCGGCGCGGGCGGCCACGAGGTCGTCGAGGACGGCGAGCTCGTCGGCGTGCCGGGCCACGACGACAGCACCGGTCTCGTGGACGCCGAACCCGGCGTCGCGGCCGAGCTTGAGCCAGCGCTCCCGGGCGGCCAGCGCGCAGGCGAGCGCGGTCGAGTCCTGCGTGGTGACGGCGACGTGCCCGCCGCGCCGGGCGGTGGCGCCGTCGGGGCGTTCCGCGGCGTCCACGACGAGCACCGACAGGCCCCGGGCGTGGGCCTCGACGGCGTGCCCCAGCCCGACCGCACCGGCGCCGACGACGACGAGGTCGGCCTTCGCGGGCAGGGGCGTCGGGGCGCTGCGGTGGTTCACGTCCAGAATCTGCCGCAGTCCCGAGACTCTGTTCAAGGCGAGGATTGCCTGTGGACGAGGTGTTCGGCCACTGTTCACCTGCGGTTCGGCCCGGCGTTCCCGAGGGGTCGTGCCGGGCTCCGGCGAGGCTCGTCCCGGCACGGTGTGGTAGACCCGGACGGGTGACTGACGACACGGCCGCGGGACCCACCCCGAACCCGCCCACCCCGTTCCACGACCTCGACGACTACATCGCCCTCGGACGCCTCGGCGGACTGGCGCTGAGCCGCGACGGCACCCGGCTGGTGACCACCGTGCAGACGCTCGATCCCGAGCGCACGGGCTACGTCTCCGCGCTGTGGGAGGTGGACCCCACCGGGTCGGCCCCCGCGCGCCGCCTGACCCGCAGCGCCAAGGGCGAGTCGTCCGCGGCGTTCACCGCGGACGGTGACCTGCTGTTCACCTCGGCCCGTCCGGACCCGGACGCCACCGCCGACGCCGGTGAACCGAGGTCCGCGCTGTGGCTGCTGCCGCCCGGTGGCGAGGCCCGCCCGGTCGCGACGGCGCCGGGGGGTCTGGGCGGCATCCTCACCGCACGCGACGCCGACGTCGTGTCGGTCGCGGCGCCGCTGCTGCCGTCCGCGGCCGACCTCGAGGCCGACGCCGCGCTGCGCAAGACCCGCAAGGACCGCACGGTGAACGCCATCTGGCACACCGGGTACCCGGTGCGGCACTGGGACCACGACCTGGGCCCGGACGCCGACCGCCGGTTCGCCACGAGCCTCGCCGGCCTGGGCGAGTCCGAGCGGGCCGAGCTGCGCGGCCTCACCGGCCCCGGCCGCCAGCTCGACGAGCACGAGGCCGCGCTGTCGCCCGACGGCGCCACCCTCGTGACGACGTGGGGCGTGGCCGACCCCGGCGCGGCGCGCCGCACGATCCTCGTGGCGGTCGACACCGCCACGGGGGAGCGGCGCACGCTGGTGGACGACCCGGACGCCGAGGTCGCCGGGCCCGTGGTCTCCCCGGACGGTCGCCACGTCGCCTACGTCACCGAGACGATCACCTCGCCCGACGAGGCGCCGGTGGTCCGCACCGGCCTGGTCGCCCTGGACGGCTCGGGGGAGCCCGAGGTCGTGGCGGACGACTGGGACCGCTGGCCCTCCGCGCTGACCTGGCTCCCGGACTCCTCCGGGCTGCTGGTGACGGCGGACGACGACGGCCGCGGCCCGGTCTTCCTGCTCACCCTCGACGGCGGCTCCGGGCGGGGGCCGGTGACGGTCGAGCAGGTCACGGCCGACGACGCGACGTTCACCGACGTCGCCGTCGCCCCGGACGGTGCGGCGCTGTACGCGCTGCGCACCTCGTACGCGGCGCCGTCGGAGCCCGTGCGCGTCGACCTGGCGGCGTTCGTCG
The DNA here is from genome assembly GCF_044769875.1 of Isoptericola aurantiacus. Classification (NCBI taxonomy): domain Bacteria; kingdom Bacillati; phylum Actinomycetota; class Actinomycetes; order Micrococcales; family Promicromonosporaceae; genus Isoptericola; species Isoptericola aurantiacus. Next base: position 678,414 of record NZ_JBJBAE010000001.1, on the reverse strand, counting down.
CCTCCGGGGCGCCCGGAGAGCGCGAGCCGGTGCCCGCCGTCGTGCTGCCCTCGCCGGTGGCGGCCCCGGAGCTGCCCGGCACCCTGACCGAGGTGGAGACCACGGCGTCCGACGGGACCCGCGTGCGCGCCTGGCTGGCGCTGCCCGCGGACGCCTCGCCGTCGGACCCGGCCCCGCTGCTGCTGTGGATCCACGGCGGCCCGCTCGGCTCGTGGAACGCCTGGTCGTGGCGCTGGAACCCGTGGCTGATGGTGGCCCGCGGGTACGCGGTGCTGCTGCCGGACCCGGCGTTGTCCACCGGGTACGGCCAGGAGTTCGTCCAGCGCGGGTGGGGTGCCTGGGGCGACGCGCCCTACACCGACCTCCTGGCGATCACCGACGCCGCCGAGGCGCGCGAGGAGATCGACGCGACCCGCACGGCGGCGATGGGCGGATCGTTCGGCGGGTACATGGCCAACTGGGTGGCCGGGCACACCGACCGGTTCCGCGCGATCGTCACCCACGCCTCGCTGTGGGCGCTGGACCAGTTCGGCCCGACGACGGACGCGGCCTGGTACTGGGCGCGCGAGATGACGGCCGAGATGGCCGCGGCCAACAGCCCGCACCGGTTCGTGGGCCAGATCCGCACGCCGATGCTGGTGGTCCACGGCGACAAGGACTACCGGGTGCCGATCGGGGAGGGCCTGCGCCTGTGGCGCGAGCTGCTGAGCGACTCGGGGCTGCCCGCCGCCGACGACGGCACGACGGTGCACCGGTTCCTGTACTTCCCCGAGGAGAACCACTGGGTGCTCACGCCGCAGCACGCGAAGGTCTGGTACGCCGGGGTGCTGGCGTTCCTGGCCGAGCACGTGCTGGAGGTGCCGGCCGGCGAGGGTGACACGGTGCTGCCCGAGGTGCTCGGCTGACCCCGTCCCGTGAGGTAGGCCACCTCTCCGCGAGGTAGGCAGCTTCTCCGCGAGGTAGGCAGGGCCCGGGCCTACCTCGCGGAGAAGGTGCCGACGTCGTGGTCAGCGGGCCACGACGAGGAGGTCGACGACCCGCTCGATGCGTCGCAGCGCCGGTGCCTCGTCCTGACCGCTGAGCACCGCGTCGCGCGTGCCGGCGGACTCGACCTCCATGAGCAGCTCGACCGCGGTGGGGGTGTCCACCGTGAAGCGCAGGCCGACACGGTCCAGCAGCGCCTCGAGCACGCGACCCACCTCCCGGCGCAGCCGTTCCTGCTCGGCGCGGTACCGCGGTGCCACCTGCGGGTCACGCATGGCGAGCAGCTCGAACTCGGCGTGCATCAGGCACCAGTCGCGGTGGTCGGGCCCGTCCAGACCCACCGAGGACACGATGCCGCGGACGGCGTCGCGCAGCCCTTCCGGGGTGGCGACGGCCGCGGCGTCGATGCCGGTCCCCGCCGACTCGATCGCCGCCAGGTGACCGCGGGCCTTGCGGTCCACGAGGGCGTGGAAGAGCTCTTCCTTGGACTCGAAGTTCGAGTAGAAGGCGCCACGCGTGAACCCGGCGGCCTCGCAGATGGCCTCGATCGACGTGCCCTGGATGCCGTGGGCGGAGAAGAGCCCGAAGGCGGCGTCCAGGAGGCGCTCGCGCGTGCGTTCCCGGCGCGGGGAGCGCACGCTGGTGGCGTGAGCGGCGGTCACGTCGGTGGTCACGGGGTCCTCCTGGGTCGGTCGGTGACCTCACTCTAGCCAGGTCGCGGCGGATCCGATACATTGCTGTATCGGATACAGTGACGTATCGGCAGTCCTCCCGCCCGTCGTCCTCCCTCAGGAGCCCCCGTGTCCTCCGTCCTGTACTCGCTCGGCCGCTGGGCCGTCGCCGCGCGCCGCCTCGTCGTCATCGCGTGGCTCGGCATCCTGGTGGTCACCGGAGCGGCCGGCGCCTTCGTGTTCCAGGGCTTCGACAACTCGATCACCATCCCCGGCACCGAGTCGCAGAACGCCCTGGACCAGCTCTCGGCCACGTTCCCCGAGGTGAGCGGTTCCTCCGCGCAGATCGTGGTCGTCGCTCCCGACGGCGCCGTCGTCACCGACGACGCGGTCCGCGAGCCCGTCGAGGACGCGGCCGACCGGATCGGCGACCTGGACGAGGTCGCTGCCGTCGCCACGCCCTACGACGACCAGGGCGCCTCGCCGGTCAGCGACGACGACACCGCCGCCATCGTGACGGTCCAGCTCGACGGCGACTCGATGTCGATCAGCGACGCGACCAAGGACGACCTCGCCGAGATCACCGACGAGCTCGCGCAGGCTCTGCCCGCGGGCTCCCAGGCGTCCCTCGGCGGCGAGCTCTTCGCCACCGAGCTCCCGCACCTGAGCCTCGTCGAGGCGGTCGGCGTCGTCGTCGCGCTGGTCGTGCTGCTCTTCACCCTGGGCTCGTTCGTGGCCGCGGGGCTCCCGCTGGTCAACGCCCTGCTCGGGGTCGGGGTCTCGATGCTGCTGCTGCTGGCGGCCACGGTGTTCGGTCCCATCAACTCCACGACGCCGATGCTCGGGCTCATGCTCGGCCTCGCCGTGGGCATCGACTACGCCCTGTTCATCGTCTCGCGGCACCAGGAGCAGCTGCGCGAGGGCATCGAGGTGCGCGAGTCCATCGCCCGCGCGACGGGCACCGCCGGGTCCGCGGTGATCTTCGCCGGGCTCACCGTCATGATCGCGCTGGTCGGCCTCGGCGTCGCGGGCATCCCGTTCCTCACGGTCATGGGCGTGGCCGCCGCGGGCGCCGTCGGCGTCGCCGTCCTCGTCTCGCTCACCCTCCTGCCCGCGCTGCTGGCGATCGCCGGGGAGCGGCTGCGGCCGCGCGAGCGACGACGCCGGGGGCGGGCTCGCACCCGCGGCCGGCGTGCGGCCGGCGCCGCTGCGGCACCTTCCGCGCCCGAGGCGGCCACCCACCGCAACCGATTCTTCGCCGGCTGGGTCCGGGGCGTCACCAGGGCACCGGCCGTGACGATCGCGGTCGTGGTCATCGCCCTGGGGGCCCTGGCGCTGCCCGCCACGAACCTGCGTCTCGCGCTGCCCGACGCCGGGTCGTTGCCCGAGGACTCGTCCGCGCGGCAGACGTACGACCTGGTCAGCGAGCACTTCGGGGAGGGCTTCAACGGGCCCCTCATCGTCACCGGGTCGATCATCACCAGCGACGACCCCGTCGGGCTGATGAACGACCTGAAGAAGGAGATCGCGGACCTGCCCGGCGTCGCCGACGTGCCGCTGGCCACGCCGAACGCGACCGCCGACACCGGCATCATCCAGGTGATCCCCACCGGCGCACCCGACTCCGAGGAGACCAAGGCGCTGGTCACCGAGCTGCGCAGCATGCACGACCACTTCCTCGACACCTACGGGGTGGACCTGTCCGTCACCGGGTTCACCGCCGTGGGGATCGACGTCTCGGACAAGCTCGGCGCGGCGCTGCTGCCGTTCGGGCTCGTCGTCGTGGGCCTCTCGTTGGTGCTGCTGACGATGGTGTTCCGGTCGGTCTGGGTGCCGGTCAAGGCGACGCTCGGCTACCTGCTGAGCGTGGGGGCGGCGTTCGGTGCCGTGACCCTGGTCTTCGAGGACGGTGTTTTCGCCGACGCGCTGAACGTCACCCGGCTCGGCCCCGTCATCAGTTTCATGCCGATCATCCTCATGGGTGTGCTCTTCGGGCTCGCGATGGACTACGAGGTGTTCCTCGTCTCCCGCATCCGGGAGGACTACGTCCACAACGGCGGTCGCGCCCGCCAGGCGATCCTCACGGGCTTCCAGGGGTCGGCGAAGGTCGTCACCGCGGCCGCCGTCATCATGTTCAGCGTCTTCGTGGCGTTCGTGCCCGAGGGCGACATGACGCTCAAACCCATCGCGCTCGGGCTCGCCGTCGGCGTCGCCGTGGACGCCTTCGTCGTCCGCATGGTGCTGGTGCCCGCCGTCCTCGCGCTGCTCGGCGACCACGCCTGGTGGATGCCGCGCTGGTTGGACCGGCTCCTGCCGACGTTCGACGTCGAGGGGGAGGGGCTCGCCAAGGAGCTGCGCCTCGCCGCGTGGCCCGGCCACCGGTCCGACGGCCGGGCCGACGCCGTCGTGGCCCGCGACCTGGAGGTGGCCGGCCCGCGCGGGCCCGGTCTCGGTGAGCCGCCGCTGGTCGGCCCGCTGAGCGTGCGCCTGCCCGACGGCGGTGCGCTGGCCGTCCACGGCGACTCCGCGGCCCCGGTCAACGCCGTGCTGCTGGCCCTGGCCGGCCGGATCCCGCCGGACGCCGGCGCGGTGAAGGTCACCGGTCTGGTGCTGCCCGAGCGTGCGGCCTCCGTGCGCTCCCGGGTGGCCGTCGTCGACGCCGTCACCGAAGGCGGCCACCCGGCCGGCGCCGTGACCGACGCGGTGCGCCAGGGCGCGACCGTCGTGGTGGTCGACCGCACCGACGTGGTGGCCGACCGATCCGACCGGGAGGCGCTGGCCGGGGCCTTCGCCACCGCGCACGCCACCGGCGTCACGCTGCTCGTCGGGGCGACCGGCGTCGCCGCCACGGACCTGCTGCCGCAGGGCACCCCGGTGCTCGACGTGGGCGCCGGGTGGGGCGCCCCGGCCGCGCTGCACGGGGGCGAGGTGCCGCCCCCGGTGCCCGAGCACGCGCCACCCGGTGACCCCGGGGCCGCGGACCACGGGACCGCCACTCCCGAGGACTCCGCTCCCGAGGACTCCGCGGCGGACGGCTCCGCGGCGACCCCCACCGAACCCACCCACGACTCCTCGACGGAGGTGCGGGCATGAACCGCGTCCGCCAGAACCCCTGGGCGATCGTCGCGGTCGCCCTGCTGCCCGTGCTGGTGCTCGGCATCCTGCTGGCCGCCCTGTGGAACCCCCTGGACCGCCTGGACACCGTGCCCGCGGCGATCGTGAACGACGACGAGCCCGTCCAGGTGAACGGTCAGACGGCGCCCCTGGGGCGGCAGCTGGCCGCCGGGCTGGTCGAGGGTGCCGAGGGATCCGACGTCAACTACGACTGGACGGTCACGGACGCCGACCACGCCGCCGACGGCCTGGCCGACGGCACCTACGCGGCCGTGGTGACGATCCCCGAGGGGTTCTCCGCGGCGGCCACCTCCGCCGGTGCTGACGACCCGGCCGACGCCGAGCAGGCCACGATCGACATCGCCACGCCGCCCGGCGGCCGCGTGGTCGACGACGCCCTGGCCCGGGTCGTGGCGACCACGGCGACCTCCGTGATGGGTGCCACCCTCACCGAGACCTACGTGGACAACGTCCTGGTCGGCTTCAACACCATCGCCGACGGCGTCGGCCAGGCTGCCGACGGCGCGGACGAGCTCGCCTCCGGCGCCGGCGACGCCGCAGACGGCGCGGACGACCTGGCCGCCGGTGCCGGGCAGTACGCCACCGGCGTCGAGCAGTACGCCGACGGCGTGGGCGAGGCGGCGGCCGGGGCGTCCGAGCTGCGCACCGGTGCCGCCCAGGTCGCCGACGGCGTCGGTGCGGCCGCGGCCGGGACGGACGCCCTGGTGAGCGGCGCCCGTCAGGTCGCCGACGGTGCGGCCGGCGTGGCCGACGGCGCGGAGCCGCTCGCCGACGGCGCCCGTCAGGTCGCCGACGGTGTCACGGGGGTCTCCGCCGGTATCCGGGAGAGCGCCGACGGCGCCGACGACCTCGCCGACAGCGGCGAGGAACTGGCCGACGGCGCGGACCAGGTCGCCGCGGGCGTCCAGGTGCTCGCCGACCAGGCCGGCGAGATCGACGCGCAGGCGCCCACGCAGGACGAGATCCAGGCAGGCCTGGACGACGTCGCGGCCGGTTTCACGCAGAACCAGGAGGCCGTCGCCGCGGCCCTCGGCGACGCCTCCGCGGCGCTCGGGTGCGACGCCGACCCGGACACCGAGGCCTGCCGACAGCTCGCCGCCGTCGAGGACACGCTGGCGGGTGCGGACACCGACCTCACGGCCGGTTTCGCGCAGGTCTCCGAGGACCTGTTGACGGCGCGTGGCCAGCTGACCGCGCTCGCGGACGGGACCGCGGACCTCGCCGACGCCGCCGGGAAGGTCGCCACCGGGACCCACGGCATCGCCGACGGCAACGCGGAGCTCGCCGACGGTCTGCGGACGCTCGCGACCGGCAACGACCAGGTCGCCACCGGAGCCGACGGCGTGGCCGACGGCACCGCCGAACTGGCCGGTGGCGCCGGCGACCTCGCCGACGGTGCGGCGGGTCTCGCGGACGGCGTCTCCACGTTCGCGGACGGTGTCGACCGGCTCGACTCCGGGGCGGACGAGCTCGCGTCCGGGGTCTCCGCGCTGGCCGACGGCGTCGGCGGGCTCGACACGGGGGCGCAGCAGCTCCGCACCGGGGCGGACGGCCTGGTTGACGGCACCGACGGGCTGGCCGACGGCGTGCAGCAGCTCGCCGGCGGCGCGGACGACCTCGCGGGCGGCCTCGACGACGCCGTGGACCAGATCCCGACCTACACCCAGGGTCAGCGGGAGAACCTCTCCTCCGTGGTGTCCGACCCGGTCGCCGCGCCGGGCGTGGACGGGCTGTCCACGGGGGCCACCGGGCCGCTGTTCGCCGTCGTGGCGCTGTGGCTCGGCGCGCTCGGGCTGCTGACCCTCTTCCCGCCGGTCGCCGCCCGGGCCCTCGGCTCGACCCGTTCGGCGCTGCGGCAGACCCTCGCCGTGCTCGCCACCCCCGCGGCGGTCGGTGCCGGCACCGGCGCCGCGGTCGGCGCGATCCTCGCCGGTGTCGAGGGGATGTCACCCCTCGGGTGGGTCGGCACGATCCTGCTCGGTGCGCTGGTCTCCGTCTCGTTCGTCGCCGTGCACCTCGGCTTCCTGGCCTGGCTCGGGAACGTCGGGCGCGCGATCAGCATCCTGGTCGCCGTGCTCATGATCGGCACCGGTGTGGTCGCGACGGTCCCGCAGGTGCTCGTCTCCGTGGGCGACCTGCTGCCCACCGGGGCCGCGCGCGACGCGCTGACCGCCGCCGTCGTGCCGGAGGTGGGTGGGCTCGCCGGGGCGCTGACGTGGGTCGTGCTGTGGGGTCTGGTCGGGATCGGCCTCGGCGTCGGCGCCGCGGCCCGGGCCCGCCGCACCCGGGTCGGTGCGCTGCTGCGGGCCTGACGACGGCGCAGCGGGTCGGCCGGCTCCGGGTCGGCCGGCCCCGGGTCGGCCGGCTCAGGCCCGCACCCGCCGCGGGAGCGGCGTGCTGTGCTCCGTCGCGAGGGGCGGCCGTACGCGCCGGCCGGTGGCGGCCTGCCAGCGCGCGACGAGGGTCGCGTCCGCCTGCCGGCGCCCGCCTCTGTCGAGATGGGCCACCTGGCGATAGTCCAGCAGCGCCGGCAGGTCGTGGTTCAGGGCCCACCGGACCGCGGCGCGCGTGTCGTCGACCGTCGGATTCCTCATCGCCGGTGGGGAGGCCGCCGGCCCGGGATCGTGACGTGGCCACCGCCCCGGATCCGGCGTCTTGCTCAGAGCCTGCTCAGATCCGGGGGAGCCGCCGGTTCGTCCGGCCGCCGCGTGCCGCCGCGCCGATCTCCGACGGGTCCGTCAGACTCGCCGCATGGATCTGACGCAAGCCCGCGAGACCAAGGCGCACCTCGCCACGTACGCCCGTGACCTGGCCGAACGCTACGGCGTCGCCGTCACCCCGCAGGCTGCGGCCGCACCGTGCGCCCCCGCCGAGGCGGTGCGGGCCCCCACCCTGGCGATCGGTCTGGCGCCGTCGGACGAACCGGGCGGCTACCAGATCGCGGTGCGCTACCGGCTCGGCGTCCCCGCCGCGCGTGCCGTCGTGCGCCGGGTCGCCGCGGAGGCGGGATCCTCGCCCGACGTCCGCCGCACGGGGCGCATCCGCCGGCTCGGACCCGGCCGCCGCGGGAGCACCGCCGGGGGGATGCTGGAACCGCAGCCCCCGGTGGCGACCGCGCAGGCCGCCGGCGAGACGGGCCGGGTCCGCCCGCTGCGTCCCGGCGTCTCGATCGCGCACGTGGACGTCACGGCCGGGACCCTGGGCGGGTTCGTCGTCGTCGACCCCGCCCGCTCGGAGGGACACGACCTGCCCGGCGGCCCCGACGCCCTGTACGCCCTGTCGAACCGCCACGTGCTCGACGGCGTCCCGGGGGACGGCGTCCTGCAGCCGGGGCCCGCGGACGGCGGGACGGACCCCGCCGACAGGGTGGGGACGGTCGCGGCCGTGGTGCCGTTGACGGCGGGGGAGCGCGCGACCGTCGACGCCGCCGTCGCGCTGCTCGACGACCCGCAGGTGGACCTCGAGTACCCCGTCGGGCGAGTGACGACCACCGCGGAGGCCGCGCCCGGCGACACGGTGGAGAAGATCGGCCGCACCACCGGGCACACGCACGGCCGGGTCTCCGCGATCGAGATGGACGACGTCCTGGTCGGCTACGGCCCCGAGCTCGGCGTCCTGGCCTTCGACGGGCAGATCGAGGTGGAGTCCACGGCGCCCGGCCCGTTCTCCCGCGGGGGCGACTCGGGCTCACTGGTCTACCGGTCCGACGGCGTGGCGGTCGGCCTGCTGTTCGCCGGCTCGGAGACGGGCGGGGCGGACGGCAGCGGCCTGACCTACGTCAACCCGATCGACGCCGTGCTCGCCACGTTCGGGGTCAGCCTGCGCTGAGCAGCGGCGTGCCCGGTCCGACGTCGGTGCCGGGGTCGGCGAGGAGTGCGACGGCGTCCGGGGACGCCTCCAGGACGACGACAGGGCACACCGCCGACCGCCCGCCGTCCCGCACCGCCTGCGGGTCCCACGAGACGATCCGCTGACCGGTGCGGACCTGGTCGCCCTCGGCCGCGTGCAGGGTGAACCCCGTGCCGCGCAGCTCGACGGTGTCGATGCCCAGGTGCACCAGCACCGCCGGACCCTCGGACGCCTGCACCACGAAGGCGTGCGGGTGCAGCTTGACCAGTCGCCCCGCCACCGGGGCGACGGCGTCGGAGCCCGTCGGCTCCACGGCGGTGCCGGGGCCCACGATCCCCTCGGCGAACACCGGGTCGGGGACGTCGGTCACGGCGACCACCCGTCCGGCCACGGGGGCGACGACGGTCAGCGGCATCGGGTCTCCTTGCAGGTCGGGCGCGTGGCGGATGTTGACACCACCGGGTGCATCCACCAGTCTGCGACGAACGGTTCGGTGCGTGTCGATGCGTGGTGCCCAGGCTACGTGGTACGCAGGGTACGGAGGTCGAGAGCCATGAGCACGACACTCACCGGGGCACCGGTCAGCCCGGGGCGCGCCGCAGGTCCGGCCGTCACCATGCCGGACCGCGTGCCGGAACCGCGCACCACACGGCTGGCGGGTGACGACGTCGAGGACGCCGTCGTCCAGCTCACGCGCGCTGCGGCCTCCGTGCGCGACGAGCTCACCGACCGCGCCGGCCGGGCGGCCGGGACGGCCGCGGACCTCCTCGCCGTCACGGCCGCGATGGCGGCCGACCCGGCCCTGACCTCCGACGCGGAGCGCCGCATCCGCAGCGACCGGCTCACCCCGGAGCGGGCCATCTGGGACGCCGCCCGGACGATGGCGCGCCAGCTCGAGAAGATCGGCCCGCCCCTGTCGGAGCGTGCGCGGGACGTGCGCGACGTCCGCGACCGGATCGTCGCCGAGCTCATCGGCGTGCGCCCGCCCGGCGTGCCGAGCCCCGACCATCCGTTCGTCCTGGTCGCCGACGACCTCGCCCCCGCCGACACGGCATCGCTCGACCCGGCGGTGGTCCTGGGGATCGTGACCAGCGGCGGGGGCCCGACGTCGCACACGGCCATCCTCGCGCGGGCGCTCGGCATCCCCGCCGTCGTCGCGGTGCGGGGCGCGGCCGACATCACCGACGGGGAGACCGTGCTGCTCGACGGCGGGGCCGGGATCGTGGTGCGCGACCCGGATCCCGAGACGGTGGCCGCCGCCCAGCAGCACGAGTCCACGCGGCGGGCCTTCGACGGCACGGGGCGGACCGCCGACGGCACGCGGGTGGAGCTGCTGGCGAACGTGGCGGACCCCGCCGGTGCCCAGGCGGCGATCGAGGCCGCCGCGGAGGGCGTGGGGCTGTTCCGCACGGAGTTCTCGTTCCTCGGCCGGGCGAACGAGCCCGCCGTCTCCGAACAGGTCGCGGCCTACCGCCGGGTGCTCGCGGCGTTCCCGGGCCGCAAGGTGGTGGTGCGCACCCTCGACGCCGGCGCCGACAAGCCCCTGCCGTTCGTCACCTCGGACAGCGAGCCCAACCCGGCGCTCGGCGTGCGCGGGCTGCGGACCGCGACCCTGCGCCCCGGGGTGCTGGACCGCCAGCTCCAGGCGATCGCCCGCGCCGCCGAGGCGGAGAACGCCGACGTGTGGGTCATGGCGCCGATGGTCGCCACGGCCGGGGAGACCGCGGAGTTCGTGGCCTCCTGCGCCCGGCACGGGCTGCGCACCGCGGGCGTGATGATCGAGGTGCCCGCCGCGGCCCTGCGGGCCGAGGAGGTCTTCGCCCACGCGGCCTTCGGCAGCATCGGCACCAACGACCTCATCCAGTACACGATGGCCGCGGACCGCATGCTCGGCGAGCTCGCGACGCTCTCCACCCCGTGGCAGCCGGCGGTGCTGGAGCTGGTGCGCGCCACCTGCCGCGGTGCCGCCGTCCACGACCGGCCGGTCGGGGTGTGCGGTGAGGCCGCCGCCGACGCCACCCTGGCGCCCGTGCTGGTCGGGCTCGGGGTGCGGTCGCTGTCGATGACCCCGCGCGCGCTGGCCGACGTCGCCGCGGTGCTGGCCCGCGTGGACCTCGACGAGTGTCAGGAGCTGGCCCGTCTCGCCCTGAGCGAGGACGACCCGATCGCGGCCCGTTCCGCCGTCCGCGACGCGATCCGGCCGGTGCTCACCGACCTGGGTCTGTGAGGAACTCCTCCAGGACGTCGAGCGCGGCGCTCGCGGCGGCGTCGTCCGTCTGATCGTCGCCGTCGGCACCCGCTGCGCCGCCGGCGTGCAGCGTGACGGGCGTGCCGGCGTCGGCACCGAGCGTCATGACCGCCAGGATGCTGGCGGCGTCGACGGGGTCGGCGCCCTCGCGGGAGATGCGGACGGCGACGGGCTGGTCGGCGGCGAGGCGTGCGAAGCGGGCGGCGGTGCGCGCGTGCAGCCCCTCGGGGATCGCGACCACGGTGTGGCGTTCCATGACGACATTCTGCCAACCGTCGCTCCCGCGGACACGGCAGCGGGTGCGGGCGCGGCGCATGCGTTGTGGGTATGAAATCGACGGCCCTGTACCGGTTCATAGCCGTCGATCTCATACCCACAACGCGGGGTGGTGGGCCGTCAGCGCCCGGTGTCGTTCATCTCGTCCGGGTGCGAACCGATGCGCTCGCCGCGGTCCAGGGCGGTGATGTCGGCCATGTCCGCCTCGGAGAGCTCGAAGTCGAACAGCTCGAAATTCTCCTGGATGCGGGCCGGGGTGACCGACTTGGGGAAGATGACGTCCCCTCGCTCGAGGTGCCAGCGCAGCACCACCTGGGCGGGCGTCCTGCCGAGGTTGCCGGCGATGCGGACCACGGTCGGGTCCTCGAGGACCTGGCCGCGGCCGAGCGGCGACCACGCCTCGGTGACGATGCCGTGCTCGGCGTCCACGGCGCGGACCTCCTCGTTGCCGAGCCACGGGTGCACCTCGATCTGATTGACCGCCGGCACCACGGTGCTGGAGTCCAGGAGGCGTCGCAGGTGGTGCGGCTCGAAGTTCGACACCCCGATCGCCCGCGCGCGACCGGAGCGGTAGATCTCCTCCAGCGCACCCCATGCCTCGACGTACTTGTCCACCGCCGGCAGGGGCCAGTGGATGAGGAACAGGTCCACGTGGTCGAGGTGCAGCTCCTTGAGCGTCTGGTCGAACGCCGCCAGCGCGTCGTCGTGCGCGTGGAACGCGTTGTTGAGCTTGCTCGTGACGAACACGTCGTCGCGGTCCAGGCCGGACTCGGCCAGCGCCTCGCCGACCTGACGCTCGTTGCGGTACATCTGCGCGGTGTCGATGTGCCGGTAGCCGACGTCGAGGGCCCGGGCGACCGTCTCCCGCGTCTGCTCCGGCGGGATCTGGAACGTGCCGAAGCCGAGCTGCGGGATCGACACGCCGCTGTTGAGGAGAAGGTTCGGGACTGTCTCGGTGCTCATCTCCCCATCGTGACCACACCTGCCCGCCGGGCGCGACCCCGGCGGGCGGTGATCCACGTCGCGGCGGCCCCTGGACGGCGGGGGCACAATGGAAGCAGCACCCGGGAGGTCATGGCGATGGTCACGAGGGACGAGGCGCGGTCCGCCAAGAGCGCGCTGCGCCGGACTCTGGAGCACGTCGACGGCGTGCAGGGCGTCGGTCTGACGCAGCGCGGCGACGCGCGCGACTGGGTGCTGCAGGTCAACGTGGCCAGCGTCCAGGCGCGCAAGGACGTGCCGCCCGCCGTCGAGGGCGTCCCCGTCACGGTCCGCGTCGTGGGCGCCGTCGAGGCGCTGTGAGAATGGTGCGGTGAGCACCCTCTCCTCGCTGCCCAAGGTCCGCGCGTCCGCCCTGACCGGCCGGGGCTGGCTGAACACGGGCGACCGCGACCTGTCGCTGGCCGACCTGCGCGGCCGTGTCGTCGTCCTCGACTTCTGGACGTTCTGCTGCATCAACTGTCTGCACGTCCTCGACGAGCTGCGCGAGCTGGAGGAGGCGCACCGCGACGAGCTCGTGATCGTCGGGGTGCACTCCCCGAAGTTCGCGCACGAGGCCGACCCCGACGCGTTGGCCGCCGCCGTGGAACGGTACGACGTGCGCCACCCGGTGCTCGACGACCCCGACCTGGTCACCTGGGACGCCTACACCGCGCGCGCCTGGCCCACGCTCGTGGTGATCGACCCGGAGGGGTACGTCGTGGCGCAGATGGCCGGCGAGGGGCACGCCTCGGCGCTCGCGGCGCTGGTGGCCGAGCTGGTGGCCGAGCACGAGGCGAAGGGGACCCTGCACCGGGGCGAGGGGCCGTACGTCCCGCCGGAACCGTCGTCGGGCACCCTGCGGTTCCCGGCCAAGGCCGTGGCGCTGCCGGGAGGCAACCTGCTGGTCGCGGACGCCGGGCACCACTCGCTGGCGGAGCTGGCGCCCGACGGCGAGACGCTGGTCCGGCGGATCGGCTCCGGCGAGCGCGGGTTGCGCGACGGCGGGCCGGTCGACGGCGGACCGGCGTCCCCGGGCGAGCACGAGGCGCGGTTCAGCGAGCCGAACGGACTGTGCCTGGTGCCGGCGGCCCTGCGCGAGCGACTCGGCTACGACGTGCTCGTCGCGGACACCGTGAACCACGCGCTGCGCGGTGTACACCTGGACTCCGGCCAGGTGTACACCGTGGCGGGGACGGGCGAGCAGTTCATGGTCGGGGCCGCGGACAACGTGGCGGGCACGAGCGCGCCGTTCGGTCCGGACCGCACCTACCCGGCCACCGGGGTCAACCTCTCCTCCCCGTGGGACGTGGCCTGGTCCGAGCCGCTGTCCGCGTTCGTCGTCGCGATGGCGGGTCACCACGCCCTGTGGGCGTTCGACCCGGTCGGGGCCGAGCTGCGGCTGCTGGCCGGCACCATGAACGAGGGCCTGGAGGACGGCGACGGCGCCATCGCCTGGTTCGCCCAGCCCTCGGGTCTGACCGCCTCGCTCGGCGCGGACGGCACCCCCGACGGCTGTCTCTGGCTCGCCGACGCCGAGACCTCGGCGCTGCGTCACGTCCAGGCCGGACCGGCCGGGTTCACCGTGAGCACCGCCGTCGGCCAGGGTCTGTACGACTTCGGGCACCGGGACGGGACAGCTGACCAGGCGCTGCTGCAGCACCCGTTGGGCGTGGCCACGCTGCCCGACGGATCCGTCGTCGTGGCCGACACCTACAACGGCGCGCTGCGCCGCTTCACCCCCGGCCCCTCGGGGGCGGCCGGCGAGGTCACCACCCTGGCGACGGGCCTGGCCGAGCCGAGCGACGTCGTCGTGCAGGCCGACGCCGCCTCCGGTGCGGTCCACCTGCTCGTCGTCGAGTCCGCCGCCCACCGCCTCACGCGCGTCGCGCTGCCCGGCGACCTCGCGGGCGAGGTGCTCGACGCCGGGGCCCACCGCGTCGTCCGCTCGGCCACCGACGTCGCTCCCGGCACGCTGCGCCTCGAGGTGCCGTTCACGCCGGCGCCCGGCCAGAAGCTCGACGACCGGTTCGGTCCGTCGACCGAGCTCACGATCAGCGCGACCCCCGCCGAGCTGCTGCTCGACGGCGGCGGCACGGGCACCGACCTGTCCCGGACCCTGCGGCTCGCGCCCGGCGACGGCGAGGGCGTGCTGCACGTGACCGCCAAGGCGGCCTCGTGCGACCAGGTGCCCCTGGGCCCGGACGGCGCGCCGGACCCGGAGGTGTTCCCCGCCTGCCACCTGGCCCAGCAGGACTGGGGGATCCCGGTCCGTGTCACCGCCGACGGCGCCACGAGCCTGACGCTGCCCCTGCGCGGCTGACCGGCGGAGATCACACCGGAGCGTCGGAGCGTCTCGCCCCGCGCATCCCGACCGGCCGGATAGAGTAAGGCCTCCACCCGCCCAGCCTGTCGACCGGACGGAGTGCCGTGCTGCCGATCCTGCTCCTCACCTTCACGCTGGCCCTCGCGGCGCCGGCGCTGGTGGTCTGGCTCGGTCGGCGCGCCTTCTGGGTCCTCGCGCTCGGCCCCGCGGCAGCGGTCGGGTACGCCCTGGCGAGCACGTCGACGGTCCTGGACGGTGCGGACCCGGTCACCCGCATCCCCTGGGTGCCGGGGCTCGAGCTCTCGATCGACCTGCGCCTGGACACGCTGTCGTGGCTCATGCTGCTCGTGGTCGGCGGCATCGGGGCGCTGGTGCTGCTGTACTGCTCGGCGTACTTCAAGCACGGCGCCGCCGGGACCGGCCGGTTCGCGGGCGTCCTGACCGCGTTCGCCGGCGCGATGATCGGCCTCGTCACCGCCGACGACCTGCTGCTGCTCTTCGTGTTCTGGGAGCTGACCACGGTCTTCTCCTACCTGCTCATCGGCCACTACGCCGACCGCAAGGCCTCGCGCCGGGCCGCGATGCAGGCCATCGTCGTGACCACGGCCGGCGGCCTGGTGATGCTCGTCGGGCTGATCGTGCTCGGGGTCTCCACGGGCACGTGGCAGGTCTCCCAGGTCGTGGCCGACCCGCCCAGCGGGACCCCCGCCGTCGTCGCCGCCGTGTGCCTGCTCGCCGGGGCCGCCACGAAGTCGGCGCTGATCCCGTTCCACTTCTGGCTGCCGGCCGCCATGGCGGCCCCGACGCCGGTCTCCGCCTACCTGCACGCGGCCGCGATGGTGAAGGCCGGGGTCTACCTCGTGGCGCGGTTCGCGCCCGGGCTGTCCGACCTGCCCGTGTGGCGCTGGATCGTCGTCCTGCTCGGCAGCGGCACCCTGCTGCTCGGCGGGTACCGGGCGCTGCGACAGCACGACCTCAAGCTCGTGCTCGCCTTCGGCACCGTCTCCCAGCTCGGCCTGCTGGTGCTCCTGCTCGGGCTGGGCAGCCGTGCCGCGGCCCTGGCCGGGCTGGCGCTGCTCGGCGCCCACGCGATGTTCAAGGCGGCGCTGTTCCTCGTGGTCGGTGCGATCGACGTCGCCACCGGGACGCGTGACCTGCGGCGGCTGTCCGGGCTGTGGCGGACCATGCCGGTGACCGCGGCCGCCGGCGCGCTGGCGACCGCCTCCATGATCGGCCTGCCGCCGCTGGCCGGCTACGTGGCCAAGGAGGCCGCTCTGGAGGGCCTCTGGCACGACGTCACCCACGGCGCGGGCGCGCTGGAGATCGTGACGCTGGTGGCCGTCGTCGTCGGCTCCGCCCTCACGGTCACCTACGGCCTGCGGTTCGTCTGGGGCGCGTTCGCCACCAAGAGCGACCTGCCCGACGGCGTCGCCCCGGTCACGCACGTCCGCCGCCAGCCGCTGCTCCTGGTCGCGCCGCCCGCGGTCCTGGCCCTGGGCGGCCTCGCGGTGGCGGTGGCGCCGTCGGTCGGCGAGCGCCTGCTCGCCCCGTACGCCGACACCTACCCGGCGGGCGACGCCGGGCACCTGACGCTCTGGGCCGGTCTCACCCCGGCTCTCGGCCTGTCCGCGCTGATCCTGCTGTCCGGCGCGCTGCTGTTCCAGCAGCGGGTCCGCGTGGAGCGGTGGCAGGCGGCACGGTGGTCGCCACGCGGTGCCGACCAGGTCTACCGGCGCGGGATGCGTCGCCTGGACGACCTGGCCGCCGACGTCACCGCCGCCACGCAACGCGGTTCGCTGCCCTTCTACCTCGGCATCGTCCTGGTGGTCCTCGCGGTGGCTCCCGGCGCCGTGATGTTCTCCGGGCTGCTTGGCGGCACCACGGTCGCCCCCGACGCCGTCCCGTGGGACGAGCCGGCCCAGGCGGCCGTGGTGCTGATCGTCGCCGTCGCCGCGGTGCTGGCCGCGCGTGCCCGGCGGCGGCTGAAGGCCGTCGTGCTGGTCGGTGTGGCCGGGTACGGCAACGGCGCGCTGTTCCTGCTGCACGGCGCCCCGGACCTGGCGCTGACCCAGGTGCTGTGCGAGACCGTGACGATCGTCGTGCTGGTGCTCGTCCTGCGGAGGCTGCCGCCCTACTTCACCGACCGCCCGCTGGCCGCCAGCCGGTGGGTGCGGCTCGGCGTCGGCGTCACCACCGGGGTGGCGATGATGGCCCTGACCCTGGCCGCACCGCTGGCGCGCGTGCACGACCCCATCAGCGTCGACTTCCCGGCCGAGTCCGTCGACTACGGCAGCGGGCGCAACATCGTCAACGTCACGCTGGTGGACATCCGCGCGTGGGACACCGTCGGCGAGCTGTCCGTGCTGCTCGTGGCGGCGACCGGCGTCGCCTCCCTGGTGTTCCTGCGGCAGCGCAGCGGCGAGGTGCTGCGGATGTCCCGGGCGCCGTCCGAGCAGCAGCAGGCGCCGCGCGGCCGCGTGTGGCTGGTCGCGGGGCGGACCCTCGCCCCGGAGCGCCGCTCGGTGATGTTCGAGGTGGTGACGCGGCTGGTCTTCCACGCCATGGTGCTGTTCGCGCTCTTCCTGCTGTTCAGCGGGCACAACGCCCCCGGCGGGGGGTTCGCCGCGGGTCTCATGGTGGGCATCGCGCTGGCGGTGCGCTACCTGGCCGGCGGCCGGTACGAGCTGGGCGAGGCGATGCCCGTCCCGCCGGGTCTGCTGCTCGGCACGGGGCTGTTCCTGTCGGCCGGCGTCGGACTGGTCGCGCTGCTCACGGGGAACCAGGTGCTGCAGAGCTTCACGTACGACGTCCACGTCCCGCTGCTGGGGGACGTCCACCTCGTGACGTCGCTGTTCTTCGACGTCGGGGTGATGCTGCTGGTCGTGGGCCTCGTGCTCGACGTGCTGCGCACCCTCGGCGCCGAGATCGACCGTCAGGGCGAGCTCTCCGAGCGCGAGCTGAGCGCCGCGGCCTCCGGGGGTGAGGACCGGTGATCGTCCTGGAGAACGTCCCCTCGGCGGTCCTCGTGCTCGCCGTCGGGGTCCTGAGCGGGACGGGCGTCTACCTCATGCTGGAACGGCCGCTGACCCGGATCCTGCTGGGGTTCATCCTGCTCAGCAACGGCGTCAACCTCATGCTGCTCGTGGCCGGGGGCCGGGCGGGCGCGTCGCCGATCGTCGGCAGCGCCCCGGCCGACGAGCCGATGAGCGACCCGCTGGCGCAGGCCATGATCCTCACCTCGATCGTCATCACGCTCGGGCTGACGGCGTTCATCCTCGCGCTGTCCTACCGGTCGTGGCAGCTGCACGGGCACGACGAGGTCGCCGACGACGTCGAGGACCGTCGGGTGGCCCGCGCCGCCGCGCTCAACGCCCCCGCCTACACCGACACCGACGCCGACGAGACCGACGAGACGCTCGACGAGCAGGCCGCCGAGGTGCACGACGAGGTCGACTCCGACGACACCGAGCCGGGACGGAGGGCGGACGGATGACCGGTCCCACGCTGTGGTCCGCGGAGACCCTCGTCCCGCTGCCCGTCCTGCTGCCGCTCTTCGCGGCCGGGCTCACCCTCGCTCTGCACAGGTACGCCACCGCGCAGCGCATCATCAGCGTCGTGGCGCTCGTGGCCACGACCGCCGCCTCGGCCGGGCTGATGGTCGCCGCGGAGTCGGGTCCCGTCGTCGTGGACGTCGGGGGGTGGGCCGCGCCCGTCGGCATCCCGCTCGTGGCGGACCGGCTCGCGGCCCTGATGCTCACCGTCAGCGGCGTCATGCTGCTGTGCGTCCTGCTGTACTCGCTCGGCCAGGGCATCCCCGAGGGGGAAGCCGAGTCCACCGCCGAGCTCGACTCCGACGAGGCGCGCGTCGGCGGGGCGATCCCCGTGGCGATCTTCCACCCCACCTACCTGGTGCTCGCCGCGGGCGTGGCCAACGCGTTCCTGACCGGCGACCTGTTCAACCTCTACGTGGGGTTCGAGATCCTGCTCGCGGCCTCGGCCGTGCTGCTCACCCTGGGCGGCACCGCCGAACGGATCCGCGCCGGGTCGGTCTACGTGATCATGGCGCTGGCCTCCTCGGTACTGTTCCTGTCGGCGATCGCCCTGATCTACGCCGCCACGGGCACCGTCAACATGGCCCAGCTCGCCGTGCGGCTGGGCGAGATCGACCCCACGGTCCGGCTCTCCCTGCAGCTGCTGCTCCTGCTGGCGTTCGGGATCAAGGCGGCGATCTTCCCGCTGTCCTTCTGGCTGCCGGACTCCTACCCGACGGCCCCCGCCCCGGTCACCGCCGTGTTCGCCGGCCTGCTCACGAAGGTCGGCGTCTACTCGATCCTGCGCACCCAGACGTTGATCTTCCCCGACGACGTGCGGGTCGACCGGATCCTGGCCGTCGTCGCGCTCGCCACGATGGTGATCGGCATCCTGGGCGCCGTGGCGCAGAACGACGTCAAACGGCTGCTGTCGTTCACGCTGGTCAGTCACATCGGGTTCATGATCTTCGGTGTCTCGCTCGCCTCCGAGGCCGGCACCGCCGCTGCCGTCTTCTACGTGGTCCACCACATCTCCGTCCAGACGGCGTTGTTCCTGGTGGTCGGGCTGGTGGAGTGGCGGGGCGGATCAACGTCGTTGGACCGGCTGGGCGGGCTGGCCCGGCTCGCGCCCGTGCTCGCCGTGCTGTTCTTCGTCCCCGCGATCAACCTGGCCGGCATCCCGCCGCTGTCGGGGTTCCTGGGCAAGGTGGGCCTGCTGACCGCCGGGGTGGAGGACGGCTCCGCGCTGGCCTGGGCGCTCGTGGTCGGCGCCGTGCTGACGTCGTTGCTGACCCTGTACGCCGTGGTCAAGGCGTGGAACAAGGCGTTCTGGCAGACGGCGCCGCCGGAGATCGAGCCGGAGATGCGGCTGCCGCGGAACATGGCCTGGCCCGCCGGGGCGCTCGTCGCCTTCGGACTCGGGCTGACCGTGGCCGCCGGACCGCTGTACGGGTACGCCGAACGGTCCGCGGCCACCACGATGGACGGGTACACGTACATCGAGGCCGTCTTCCCCGGCGGTTCGGACCGTGGCACCGGTGAGTCCGTCGACGTCACCGAGGACGCCGGCGACGGCGACGCCGCAGGAGGGGGGCAGCCGTGAGCGACACCCGACGACGCCGTCTCGGACGCCGCCTGCACCGGTTCACCTGGCAGTGGCCCGCCGTCGTCGCCCTGACCGTGGTGTGGGTGCTGCTGTGGGGGGACCTCAGCTGGGGGAACGTCGTCGGCGGTGCGCTGCTGGCGGCGCTCGTGGTCCTGGTGTTCCCGCTGCCCCGCATCGAGACCCGCGCCACGCTGCGGCCCCTGGCGCTGGCGGCGTTGATGCGGCGGTTCGTCACGGACCTGGTCGTCGCCTCGTTCGAGGTCGCGTGGATGGCCCTGCGTCCTGGCCCGCTGCCCCGGGGCGCCGTGGTCGAGGTCCGGCTGCGCAACCCCGACGACGTGTTCCTCACGCTGACCGCGGTGCTGTCCACGCTCGTCCCCGGGTCGCTCGTCGTGGAGGCGCGACGCCGGACCGGGCAGGTCTTCCTGCACGTGCTGGACATCGAGCACTCCGGTGGTCCGGAGGCTGTGCGGGCGGACGTGCTCGACCTGGAGGAGCGGGTGCTGCGTGCGCTGGCCCCGGCGGACGTGCTGGCCCGGTGCGGCCTGACGGCGCGCCGGGGAGCGCCGGGGGTCTCCCGGGCCACGGGGGAGGAGGGGTGATGGACGTCGTGATGACGGTCGTGGTCGCCGCGGCGGCCGTGCTGGTCGCCGCCGCGGCGGTGCTCGCGCTCGTGCGGGTCGAGCGCGGCCCGTCGATGCTGGACCGTGCCATCGGCCTGGACCTGCTTGCCGCCGCCCTGGTCGGGGTGATCGCGATCGAGGCCGCCTGGCTGCGTCGGACCGAGACGATACCGATCCTCGTGGCGCTGTCCCTGGTCGGGTTCGTGGGGTCGGTGGCGATCGCGCGGTTCGCCGCCCGGGAGCCCGCGGCGCCGCGCCGTCGCGACGACGCCCCCGGCGAGCCCGGTGTCGCGCCGTCGGACCGGGACGACCCGCCGCCCGCGCCGGAGTCGTTGCCCGCGCCGCTCTCCGGGGACACCGCCCCACGGGGCGGCCCCGCTGACGGCCCCGCTGACGGCACCGCGCAGGGCCCGACAGATCGCCCCGCGCACGACCCTGCGCCCGACGACGGGCCTGCCGACCGGCCCGGCCGTGAGGGGGAGCGATGAACGGCGTCGACCCCGGCTTCTGGACCTCCGTCGCCGACGTGGTGGCTGCCGTCTGCCTGCTCGCGGGGGCGTTCCTGACCTTCGCCGCGGGCGTCGGAGCGGTGCGGTTCGGCTCGTTGCTCGCCCGCATGCACGCGGTGACCAAGCCGCAGGTCCTGGGCCTGGTGCTGCTGCTGATCGGCCTTGCCCTGCGGGTGCGGAGCTGGCAGGCCGTGGCGATGCTCGCGCTGGTCGTGGTCTTCCAGCTCGCCACTGCGCCGGTGGCCGCGCACCTGGTCAGCCGGGCGGGGTTCCGCACCGGCAAGGTCGACGAGTCCGAGCTGGCCCCGAACCAGATGGATCCCGCCGACGAGCAGGCCGGCCAGGACGAGCCCGCGGCCCTGGAACGACCTCCCGGCTCGGAAGACCCCGCAGACCCGGACCGCTGACCGTCCGCGTGGCGCCGGAGTCATCCGTGTGGCGGATGTCCGGCCGCCCGTTCCCGGCAAGACTCGTCCCATGGACCTCCCCGTCGACCCGTCGACCCTCGACGGCGGACTGCCGGCGCTGGCCGGGGTGCTCGTCGTGCTGGCGCTGGTGGACTCCACCAGCTTCGGCACGTTGCTGATCCCCGTCTGGCTGCTGCTCGCTGCCGGCCGACCTCGGCCCGGCCGCCTCCTGGCCTACCTCGGGACGGTGGCCGGTGCGTACCTGGTGGTGGGTGTGGCGGTGCTGCTGGGGGCGGGGGCGGTCCTCGACCGCTTCGGCGAGGTGCTCGACGCGCGGCCGGTGGTGGTGGCCCAGCTCGTGGTCGGGGTCGGCCTGCTCGTCCTCAGCTTCCGGTTCGGCGGCAAACAGGCGGCGCGCCGCGCCGAGCGTCCGGGGGGCCGACCGGGTCGGCTCGTCCGGTGGCGCGAGCGTGTGCTGGGTCCCGCGTCACCGGCCGGCGGCACCGCGCCGGCGGCCGGCACGGCCACCTCGGCGCTGCCGGTCGTGGGCCTCGCGCTCGGTGCGGTCGCCCTCGAGGTGGCCACCATGCTGCCGTATCTCGCGGCGATCGGTCTGCTGACAGCGACGGGTCTGCCCGCGGCGTCATCGGTGGCCGTCCTGGCCGCCTACTGCGTGGTCATGGTGCTGCCCGCGCTGCTCCTGCTCGGCGCGCGACTGGTGGCGGCGCGCCGCGTGGACCCGGTGCTGCGCCGGCTGGAGGGTTGGTTGTCCAGGAACGCGGAGGAGATGACGGGATGGGTCCTGGGGATCGTCGGCGTGCTGCTGGCGCTCGACGCCCTCGGCCGGCTCGGATGACGGGGCCGCCCGCAGCCGCCGGTGCCGCCGGCCGTGACACCGGGCCCCTGCCGTCTGCGCGCGCCGGTCACGCGAGCAGCGCGGGCAGCTCGAGCAGGGAGTCGACGACGTCGGTGCGCGCGGCCTCGGGCCGCTCGGCGTGCAGGAAGCCCCACGGACCGCGGCGGATCAGCACGGGCCGCATCCCGGCGTCGGCGGCGGGCAGCACGTCATTGTCGAGACGGTCGCCCACGTAGGCCGTGTCCGACGGTGCCAGCCCGGTGAGGTCGGCGACGCGTGCGAAGAACGCGGGGTCGGGCTTCTCGACCCCCCACTCGTCGGAGGTGCGGATCGCGTCGACCGGCAGGTCCATCGCCTCCAGGGCCGCGCGGGCCTGCGGGGGCTGGTTGCCGGCGACGACGACGGCGAGCCCGACGTCGCGCAGCGCGGCCAGGGCCGGGCGGACATCGGGGTAGAGATCGTCGACGTCGAAGTTCTCCCGCAGCCCGTGGGGGTCCTCGGCCGCCCATCGGGGGATCTCGACGTCGAGGTCGATGCCGGGGCGGGCGATGCGGAACGCGTCGCTCAGGGGGCGGTCGGTGGCGGCGCAGGCTCCGATCAGACCGAGGAACGTGCCCCGCGGGACGCCCAGGCGGTCGGCCCAGCGGGAGAAGATCCGGGTCTCGTCGATCAGGGTCTCTCCGACGTCGAACACCACCGCGCGCACCATGGGGCGACTGTAGCCGGGTGACCCGGCCCGCCGTCGCGGTGACGGAGGGACGCGTTGCCAGGAGCGAGTCGTTCCTGGTCTGGCAGATCCTGGTCTGAGTCGCTCCTGGTCCGGTCGAGGCATGCGCGTGCCACGACCCTCGGCCAGAAGTGGTGCGGACTGGCGGGTCAGAAGGGCGGGTCGCCGTCCGGGGGATCGGAGCCGACACCAGCCCGGCCGGCGGGCAGGGGCGACTCGGGCAGCTCCCGGTGCAGGCTCGCGGGTAGCGAGCCGTCGGGGGTGGTGAGGTGACGCCTGCCGGTCGGAGAGGTCCATTCGAGGGTGCCGCCCCACGGAGGCTCGCCCGTCGGGCCGCCCCGTGCGGGAGGTGTCCGAGGGGCGGTCCGCACCGTCCAGGCCGACTGATGCTTGAGCACGTGATGGTGCCGGCACAGGTGGGCGAGGTTGTCGGCGTCCGTCCTGCCTCCGTCGGCCCAGGCGCGGGTGTGGTCCAGGTCGGCGCGTCGGGCCGGAGCGGTGCAGCCGGGGAACCGGCACGTCGCGTCGCGGCGGACGAGCGCTGCCTTCAACGACGACGGGACCGTGTAGGAGTCGCGGCCCACCGAGAGCACCACGCCAGTCTCGGGATGCGTCAGGACGCGACGCAGCGAGGGTGCCAGCGCGACCAGCTCGCGGGCGGTGTTTGCGTCCACGGGCCCGTAACCCTCGAGGTCTGCCGGGATGTCCGCTCCGCCCAGCAGGGTCAGGACGGGCACCGTCACGGTCACCCGCGGACGGAGCGATCGCGCCAGCACGGCGAGACTGCCCAGACCGGCGCCGGGGACGGGAACCGTGGGGAAATCCTCGCCGACGGCGGCAGGTGCCGAACCTGTCGGTGAGGCCTGTCCGGTCGGGTCGGCGGCGCCCCGGAGGGCTGCGGGCGGGGTCGATCGCTCCAGCGTCCCGTCGTCGAGGAGCAGCGCGGCCATCGCATCGGCCCGGCCCTGGCCCGCGGTGCGCGGGTCGCCGGTGGTGCGCAGCGAGACCGCCGCGCGGCACAGCCGGTCGTAGGCGGCGTGGGCGAGCGAGGCGGGCAGACGGGCCGAGAGCCAGGCCATGCCGTCGCGGTCGTCGTCCAGGAAGACCGCCCGCTCGGACGCCGCACGCTCGTGGCGCACCTCCAACGGCTCGGGGTGGACGGACTCGCGCGTTCGTCGTACCCGGGCCTCGACCTGTCCCGGAGTGGCGGCAGCGAGCTCGGTGGCCACGGTGGCGTCCACCCGCCGGGCGTCCTGCGGTGCCAGGTCGGCCACCTGACGCGCGACCCGGGACGCGTGCGCCCACGAGCAACGCCCCTGAGCCAGCGCCGCCAACGACTGCGGCGCCTTGGTGGTCAGCGTCTGCGCGTGGTCGCACAACGTGCCCGCCGCGTGCTCACCCACGTGCAGCGTGGTGGCCACCTCCGCCACGACCGCGCGCCGCGCCAGCTCGCGACGGCGTGCGGACGAGGTGCGCCGAACCCTCGGGTCGGTCGGGGCGAGCACGGCGCTCTCGGAACGCTCGGCTGCATCGACGAGCTGCGCCAGCACTGCGGCCCGCCGCCCCTCCAGCGCACCGATCGCCGCCTGCACCTCGGCGAGTGCGTCCAGCAGCACGTCGATCTGCGCGAGGACGTCCCCGGGGCCGAGGGCGCCCACGGCGCCTTCCGCGACGCGGACACGGGTCCGACCCGGGGCGGCCGCGCGACTCGTGGCGCCGCCCGGGGCAGGAGCCTGCCGCGTCTCGCTGTCCGTCGCCGTCGCCATGCCCCCGACCCTAGCAGAAATCGAACATGTGTTCTATAGCGTCCTCGTGCTCGACGGGGTGCACGTCCGTGCCCGACGGCTCTGTCCGGCGGCTCTGCCCGACGGCCTTGCTTCGACGCCCGGGTTGCCTGCCCGGACTGCCCGTCCGGACTGCCTGGACTGCCCGGCCCGCATCGCAGGGACGGGCGCTGGTCGGGCGCCAGGGGTAGCGTGTTCAGCGTCCGTTCAGGTCCGAGAACTAAGGTGGTGGCATGGCCGAATCGGCGATACCCGTGACCCTGTCGACCGCGTCCGTGTACCCGCGCCGCGCGGCGTTCGCCTTCGAGGCGGCTGCTGAGATCGGTTACGACGGCGTCGAGGTCATGGTCTGGTCCGACCCGGTGACGCAGGACCCGAAGGCGCTCTCGCGGCTGGCCTCCGACACCGGCATGCCCATCCGCTCCATCCACGCCCCCACGCTGCTGGTCAGCCAACGGGTGTGGGGGCGATCGCCCGCGGACAAGCTGGCGCGTGCCGTGGACATGGCCGGGGAGCTCGGCGCGAGGACCGTCGTCGTCCACCCCCCGTTCCGCTGGCAGTACAAGTACGCGCGCGGGTTCGAGGAGCAGGTGCGTGAGCTCAACCAGCAGGGTGAGGTCACGGTCGCGGTGGAGAACATGTACCCGTGGCGTCCCCACTCCCGGCTGGACCGTGAGCTCAAGGCGTACCTGCCCGGCTGGGACCCGTCCGAGCACGGCTACGACGCCGTCACGCTCGACCTGTCGCACGCCGCCATCGCGCAGCAGGACGGCCTCGACCTGGTGCACGAGTTCGGCGACCGGCTGCGTCACCTCCACCTCGCCGACGGCACGTTCAACGTCCGCGACGAGCACCTGGTGCCCGGTCGGGGAGACATGCACTGCGACAAGGTGCTGACCGAGCTCGTCCACAGCGGGTTCACCGGCGACGTCGTGCTGGAGATCTCGACGCGCAAGGCGCGGGACGCCCACGAGCGCCACAGCGACCTCGTGGCCGCCCTCGAGTTCGCGCGGGCCTACCTCGCCCCGGTCCCCGTCCCGTACCTGCCGCCGGCGCCTGAGCACCACCACCTGCCCGCCGACGCCTGGTGAGCTGTTCGGCCGGGACCGAGGGCACGCAGCCCTCGGGACTCAGGCCGCCATCGAGGGCCGGGCGCCGACGGCCCGCAGGACGAACGTCTCGGCGGCGCGGACCACGCGTTCGCGCTCCTCGGGCTCGTCGGGCACGAGCCGCCCGGACAGGCAGGCGTTGACGAGCTGCACGGTGGGCTCGATGTCCTGGGGCGGGAACGAGCCCCGGTCGATGCCCTCGAGCAGGATGCGCTTGAGGATCGACTCGACGATCTCGGCGTGCTCCCGCAGTCGTGCCTGGGTCGAGCGGGACAGCACCGTGCGCAGGTCCGGGCCGGGGGCCAGGTGGAAGACGCGGGTGAGCTGGGCCTGCTGGCGGATGTAGGTGCGCAGCTGACCGACGGGGTCGTCGACCTCGGCCAGCGCCCGCTCCAGCGTGAGGGCGTACTGCTCCGTCTCGTGGGTGATGAACCCGAGCAGGAGGGTCTCCTTGTCGGAGAAGTGGTTGTACACGGCCGTGCGGCCGACGTCGGCCGCCTGGGCGATGTCGGCCAGCGTGATCGAGTCGAACCCGCGCTCGGCCATGAGCGTGGAGAGGGCCGCGAACAGCTTGTGCCGGGTCATCTGGCGGTGCTCGTGCAAACTGTTGCCGATGATCTTGGGCATGCTGACATCATAGGCAGCCCCTGTCAGGACACTCGCCGGTATCGTCGCCGTGTGACTGATGACACCGCGCGCGAGACGCCGTCCGCAGGGCCTGACGGCGTCGTCCCCGAGGCCGTCGCACCCGACACCAAGGACTGGACCTGGGTGATCGAGCGCCCCTGCCCCGAGTGCGGGTTCGAGCCGGACGGGCTCGACCCTCTCGCCGTGGGCGATGCCGTCCGTGCCACGCTGCCCCGGTGGCGGGCCGCGCTGATGCGGCCGGACGCCCGCCGTCGTCCCGCACCGCAGGTGTGGTCGACGCTGGAGTACGGGGCGCACGTGCGGGACGTGTTCCGTGTCTTCGACGCCCGGCTGTCCCTGATGCTGAGCAACGACGGTGCCGAGTTCGCGAACTGGGACCAGGACGCCGCCGCCCTCGAGGGCGGCTACGCCCGGCTGGACCCCTCGACCGTCGCCGGCGAGCTGGTCGACGCCGGGGTGATCGTCTCCGCCCGCTTCGACACCGTCGGGGCCGCGCAGCTCGGGCGTACCGGCGTGCGTTCGAACGGCTCGCGGTTCACGGTGCGGACGTTCGGGCGGTACTTCGTGCACGACGTCGTCCACCACCTCCACGACGTCGGCGCCTGAGCCGCTCCGGGAGGCGCCGCGCGGGCTCTGTCACACGCCCGTAACACGGGAGGGTGCCCCCGTGCCACCGGGAGGAGTACGTTGCGCGACATGTCGTACGTGCAGGCGCTCGTCCCCTCGGAGCACGCCTCGAACCATGTGCTGGTGCTGCCGGAGGCTCCCGGGCACCCTCCGCTGACGGAGCAGGCCGAGGCATGGTTCGCGGACGTGCGGTGGCTCAAGGAACCGCAGGCCGCGGCGGCCGCGCGCCCGATGCGGGGCGCCCGGTTCCGGGGCATGGCCGCCCCCCAGGAGGACCTGCGGCCCGGGCCCGGCGTGCTGGGCATCGGTACCGAGCACGGTGCGGCCGGTCCGTTCCCGGTGGCTGCGCAGGTCGCGCCGCAGGTCGGCATCGAAGGTCCCGCGTCCGCCTACGCCCTGGGTCGCGTGGACGGCATGTTCGACCGGCGCGGCGCACGCCCGGCGTCCCTCGAGGACCGCGACGGGATCGCCCGTGCCTTCGCCGCCGGCCTTCCCGAGGGGGAGGAGCTGCGCCTGGTGCAGTTCGGCGTCGCGGTCGCCCGCAAGCGGGCCGGCGCGCTGCTCGCGGACGGCCGCCAGCTCCTGCGGCCCGACCCGGCCTCCGCCGTCGATCTCACGCTCTACTCGCCGCAGCCGATGGCGTCGGCGGACCTGCTCGGACTCCTGAGGTCCCTGGTGGCCACCGCTGACGCGCCGTCCCCGGGTGCCGCCGACGGCGCGTACCGGCTCGTGGCCGCCACCCCGTACGACGGCGCCATCACCGTCGACGCCGAGCGGGTGGACCGGGTGCCGCGCGCCCTGGCAGGGCTCGACTGGAGGGAGTACGGCCCGCACGCGTTCCGCGTCGGCTGGTCGCCGCAGGACCCCGTGGAGCTGCAGCTCGAGCAGGCCTCGGGCGTCCACGTCATCGCCCGGTCCAGGATGCGGGCGCTCGTCGCCCGTCTCATGCTGCTGCTCCAGACGCGGCTCGGCGGCGTGGTGGTCGACGACGGCGCGTTCGTGGCCTCGACGGCGGAGATCGAGGGGCGGACGGACGAGCGCCGCACGACGGCGCGCGCCTGGGTCTGAGGGGCGTCGCCCGGGGCGAGGGGGCCGGGGCGTCGTCAGAGTTGTCCACAGGTGTGTGGATCGCGGCTCGCGGTGCCGCCGACCTGCGACGATCCCGGTGAACCGCCGGTGTCCGGCATGGTCGGCAGCCGTGCGTGACGCGCCCGTCGACGGATGCCCGGGGAGAGGATCCGCGGAATCCTGCGGATTCTCGGCGGTTCTCCCGGTGTTCGCACCCGATCCACCTGGCCGGGCGGGACCTCGTCGGACTCGTGTGCGAAACGTCACGAGGCGAGTACTGTCCACAGATTTTGTCCACAGCGTTGTGGACGGTGTGGGGATTCCGCGGATCGAGTTGTGGACGAACCTGTGGCCGACCAAGACCTCCTGCGAACCCCTTGCAGTCGTCGGGATGCAGGTCTAGAAACGTCGGTAACAGTCTTGACGTCGGGGAGCCACCGGCACGCGGAGAAGCGGGTCGCGACGACGCGACGGCAGGACGACGGTCGACCGGAGAACGACGGACCGATCCGTACCGACGTACGGGCCGCGGGTGACGACGCGGGTGTTCGGCGGGGCCGGAAGACCACCCGCGTCCGGGGCTCCTGGGGAGAACGGGCCGGTCGGGGTGACGACGCACCAGGCCCCACCGACCCGACAGGAGCGTCCGGAGCCGTGACGTCGACACGGCGCCCCGCCAGCGATCGCGTGGGGAACGCGGTGACGCCGAGGCCCCCCGGCCGCCCCGGGGGGCCTCGGCGGCGTACCGGGCCCGTTCGTCCTACGCTCCGCCCATGAGCAACCTCGAGACCCGGCCCTCCGAACAGGTCTGCGGCGCCGGCTCCGGCACCGGGGTGGAGCTGCTCGGCTCCCGGGAGGTCCCGCTCGGCGGGCCGCGCGCCCTGACCGTGCGGCGCACCGTCCCGCAGCGGCGCCGCTCGCTGATCGGAGCCTGGTGCTTCTGCGACCACTACGGACCCGACGACGTCGCGGCGGCGGGCGGCATGCAGGTCCCGCCGCACCCGCACATCGGACTGCAGACCGTGACGTGGCTGTTCGCCGGCGAGATCCTGCACCGCGACTCCCTGGGGACCTCCCAGCGGGTCCGGCCCGGGGAGCTGAACCTCATGACCGCGGGCCACGGGATCTCGCACTCCGAGGAGTCCCCCGCGGACACGGCGGCCCACCCGCGGCCCCCGACCCTGCACGGCGTCCAGCTGTGGACCGTGCTGCCCGCCGCCGCGAAGGACGCGCGCCCCGAGTTCGAGCACCACGGCGAGCTGCCCACGGCCGTCCTCGACGGTGCGCGGGTCCGAGTGCTGATGGGTTCCCTGCGCGTGGCCGGCACCCGGCTCGCGTCCCCGGCGCGGACCTTCAGCCCGCTCGTCGGTGCCCAGCTCGACCTCCCGCCGCACACCGTCCTCGACCTGGAGACCGACCCCGGCTTCGAGCACGGCGTGCTCGTCGACAGCGGCGAGGCGACCGTCGCCGGGACCCCCGTCCCGCCGTCGGACCTCGCCTACGTCCCGGCGGGCCGCAGGGGCCTGCGCCTCACCGCCGGCGCCGCGCCCGTGCGGGCCCTGCTGATCGGCGGTGTCCCGTTCGACGAGGACGTCGTGATGTGGTGGAACTTCGTGGGCCGCGACCACGAGGAGATCGTCGCCGCGCGACGGGCGTGGACGGAGCAGGTCGCCGAGCAGGCCGACGGTACGACGGCGTACGCCCGTGGCGCCGCCGGGCGCCGGTTCGGGCAGGTCGAGGGGTACGCGACGGGACCGCTGCGGGCCCCGGAGCTGCCCGACGTCCGGTTGCGACCCCGGCGCCGGCCCGGCCGCTGAAGCGCCTCCGGGCGTCGTCGGCCCGGTCCTCCCGGCGGCCTGCGCCCGTCGGTCAGCGGCGCGGGAACGTGATGCGGATCTTGGCGCTCTTCTTGCCGGCCGTCACGTCGACGACCTTGATGCGCAGCCGACCCGTGCGCGTGGTGAAGCTCGCGCCCTCCCGGAGCGTCGACCGCCGTCTGGTCGACGTCCCCAGCGGGACGATCAGGTGCTCGCCGCGGTAGGCCCAGGTCGACCGGCCGCCGGCGACCCGGCTCACCGTCACCCCGTAGTGCATCGTGAAGCCCGAGGCCGCGCGGAACGGCAGCGGGGCCCACGGGTAGCTGACCCCGGGCTCGTTGCGCCGCAGCTCCACGAAGTAGACCTGGTTGCTGCGCGGGTCGCGCACCCTCAGAAGGGTCGGACGGGACGACGTGCGGTCCCTTGCGGAGATCCACACCGTGCGGGCGCCGCCCTTCGCCGTGACGTAGCGCTGCTTCGACGACGGCAGGACTCCGAGGCGGCGCTTCTGCGCCCCGGACAGGGACGTCACGCCGCGGGAGACGAAGTCGGCACCCATGAGGTCGAGCTGGTCCATGCCCTCGAGGGCATGGCAGCGCGAGCTGCGGAAGTAGCCGTCCCGCTTGTCCGCGCACCAGCCGGCCCCCGAGTGCTCGAGACCCATGTTGTGCCCGAGCTCGTGCGCGAGCGTGGCCACGCCGCGCCGGTACTGGGCGTTCGTCCAACGGTCCGCCTTCGCAGAGCCGTTCGGCCCTCCGAACAACGAGAACGTCCATCCGCCGGGAGAATTGCGTCCGGCCTTCGACGGCAGCGAGCCCAGCCCGATCGTCCCGTCGCAGGTGGTGCCCCAGCGCTTCCCGCCGGGATAGTCACCCTTGACGTACGGGTGCAGCACGACGAGGTGGGACCGGGGGCCCGGTCCCCGGTCCGCGGCGTGGTACCAACCGGCGCCGTAGTGCTTCGACCCGGCCCTCTTGACCTGTCGGATCGTCTGCTTCGTCGTGCGGCACGCGGGGTCGGAGATCGTGCTGCGCCGGACCGCGCCCGACCGGACCACGGTGATCTTCCCGCCGGACTGTTCCGACCAGTAGCCCGAGACACGGCGCAGCAGCTTGTCGACGTCGCGGTCACGGATCCACCGGCGGACCCGGGCCTCGGAGACGCCTCGGGGTGTGGCCACCACGACCTGCACGGTGTGGACCTTCTTCCGTGCGGCGACCGAGGACGTCGCCGTACGCAACCTGCCGTCCACGACGGAACGCGCCGGGTCGGGAGAGTCCACGGTGGACTGCCAGCCGACCGTGTCGTCGCGGTCGACGGGGTCGGGTGCGGCGACGGCCGCGGTGGCGTCCACCATGAGCAGGGCGCCGACCATCGCGGCGACGAGGGGAGTTCGGAACGACATGCAGGGCCCCCGGGCTGTCGGCGTCGACCTTCTCCGGAGCCTAACCAGCGGTTGCCCGGAGCGCGCGAGGAGGGAGCAGCGTCCGGCCGAAGACCACCGGTGGAGGGTGAACGGCGAAGGGCCCGGCCGCATGATCGGCCGGGCCCTTCGTGCTGTGGAGCGGGTGACGGGAATCGAACCCGCGCTGTCAGCTTGGGAAGCTGAAGTTCTACCATTGAACTACACCCGCACGATCGTGCTCGCGGCCCCCTGAGGGGGCCGTTCGCGTCGACGCGCTGCCGATCATACCGAACTCACCCGCCCATGCCGAAACCGGCCCCTGGAGGGCGCCGAGCCGGTCGGGCGGGACCGCGCGAGCGCCGTCGGCGGGCTACCGTGTGCTGGTGCTGCTCTCCGACCGCGACATCCGCGCCGAGGTGGACGCCGGACGCGTCGTCCTGGACCCGTACGAGCCGGTGATGATCCAGCCGTCGAGCATCGACGTGCGCCTGGACCGTTACTTCCGGCTGTTCGACAACCACCGCTACCCGTTCATCGACCCGTCGCAGGAGCAGCCCGAGCTCACCCGGCTGGTCGAGGTCGACGGCGCCGAGCCCCTGGTGCTGCACCCCGGCGAGTTCGTCCTCGGGTCCACCTACGAGACGGTCACGCTGCCCGACGACGTCGCCGCGCGACTGGAGGGCAAGTCGTCCCTGGGACGGTTGGGCCTGCTGACGCACAGCACGGCGGGGTTCATCGACCCGGGCTTCTCGGGCCACGTCACGCTCGAGCTGAGCAACGTCGCCACCCTGCCCATCACGCTGTGGCCGGGGATGAAGATCGGTCAGCTCTGCTTCTTCCGGCTCTCCTCCCCGGCGGAGCACCCCTACGGGTCCTCGACGTACGGGTCGCGCTACCAGGGCCAGCGCGGGCCCACGGCGAGCCGGTCCTGGCAGTCCTTCCACCGCACCGAGGTATGAGCCCCGACGACCGCGGGGGGCGACGTCGGTACGCTCGGTCCCGCCGCGACGGCACGGGGTCCCCTCCTGCCGCGCCACGGACCCGGAAGGAGCTGCGCCAGATGGCCCAGACCACGCCCCCGCGCCTGCCACGGCTGCCGCGCGCCACCACGAAGGGGCACCAGGCGCGCCACCTGCTCGCCGTCCCGGACGACGTCGTCGTCGACGAGGTGGAGGTGCTGGCCCTGTCCCGGTTCGGCGGGACCCGATGGGACGTCGTCCCGACGGACCTGCCCGGTGCGGACCTGCCCGCAGGTCGGATCGCCGGCCCGGGGGAGCCCGGCGTGCTGCGGCTGACGCGGCACAGCCATGTCCACGGCCCGTACGCGCCGGCCGGGGACGGGTTCGACCTCGGTCTCCCGTCTGGCACGGCGATGGTGTTCGACGTCGTCACGCCGCGGGAGCGCTGGCCGGACCCGCCGCCGCCCGACGGCGGGGACCGCGACGGCCTGGCACGGTCCTTCCCGGGCGGGCTGCCGAACCGGGAGGAGGAGCGGGTCGTGCGGTGGCTGATCGCCGCGGCCCGTCGCCTCGGCGGGTCGGCCCGGTTCGACGTCGCCGGTCTGTGGGACCCGGCGGAGGCGGAGCGCCGCGGGGCGGGGGCCGGCGTCGTGCTGAGCCCCGACCCGGGTGCCGCCGTCGACCTGACCGTCTGGTCCGACGTCTGGCTCGACCCGCAGGCGGCCCACCGCGTGCTGCAGGGGGTGCACCCGCGCGTCGTGCTGGCCACGCAGGGCGCCGACTACCAGGGGCCGCCGGAGGGCATCGCGGAGAAGCCGCTCTACCCCGGCGAGACGATGGATCCCGCGCTGCGGCGCGAGCTGCACGCCCGCGCCGACGACTACGACATCGCGGCGCTGCAGGCGCCGGTCGTGCTGGACGGCTACGGGCTGACGATCGACCTCGGCCACGACGGCTACGTGACGGTCGAGGTCAACGGCGACGAGGTGCTGCCGCTGCTGGTCAAGGAGCTGCCCTGGGCCGCCGGCGGAGCGATCTGCTACCGGGTCGTCTGGGACCCGCCGGACCAGCACGAGGCGCAGCGGGAGTTCCCCCAGCCGGCCCTGGTGGTGGCGCGCAAGCGGGCCGCCGACCTGGTGGGTCGCGCGGCGGCGGCGATCCACGCGGCCGTGGGCGGTGAGATCGCCGACGAGGCCGAGTTCCTGCTCGCCCCGGAAGACCTGCGCTGAGTCCGGCGTCGGGCCCGGTGCCGGGCCCGACGCCGACCGGCACGCTCAGGCCGCGCGCTCCCGGTCCAGCAGGGACGCCTTGACCTCGATCCCGTAGCGGAAGCCGCCCAGCGTGCCGTCGCTGCGCAGCACCCGGTGGCACGGCACGAACAGCGCCGCCGCGTTGCGGGCGCACGCCCCGGCGGCGGCGCGGACGGCGGCCGGCCGGCCCGCCCGGTCGGCGTACTCGGCGTACGTGACCGGGTCGCCGGGGGCGACGTCGCGCAGCACCTGCCAGGCATGCTCCCGGAACGGGCCGGACCGCTGGCGCACGGGGACCTGCCCGACGGCGGACACCTCGCCCGCGTAGTAGGCGCGCACCGCCCGCACGGGCCCGGCCACGTCCTCGTCGTCGGGCTCCACCGCGGGTACCGGGCCGGCCGGCCGCAGGTCGGGGTGGACCAGCGCGACCAGCCCGGCGACGTCGTCGGTCCACCCGGAGGCGAGCACCACGCCGTCCTCGGCGACGATCGTGAACGGTCCGTCCGGGGTGTCAATCGTGACGGCGGAGCTCATGGTGCGGTCCTCTCGGTGCGGGTGGTGCGACGCCACAGGTGCCCGACGGCGTAGGACCGCCAGGGCGCCCAGGCTGCGGCGTCGTCGGGGGTGCAGGGGCGCAGCGCGGCGTCGCCGGGCAGCCAGACGTCGGGGTCGCCCAGGACGCGCATCCGCACGTACGCGGCGGTCCACGGGCCGATGCCGCGGAAGGCCGTCAGGGCGGCGCTCAGTGCCTCCGCGTCCTGGGCCACGTCGACCAGGAGGTCGCCGTCGGCCAGGGCTCGTGCGACCGCGCCGAGCGCGGCCCGCTGCCGGGACGGCAGCCGCACCGTGGGTGCGGCGTCGGCGGTCCGGTCCGCCGTGGGGAAGAGCCGGCTCAGGCCGACGATGCCGCCGGTGTACGGCTCACCGGCGCTCGCTGTCAGGCGGGACAGGTGGGTGCGTGCCGCGGCGACGGCGATCTGCTGGCCGACGATCGCCCGCGTCACGAGCTCGTGGGGGTCCACGGTGCCGGGCATGCGCAGCCCGGGGGTGGCCCTGACGAGAGGGCCGAGCACAGGGTCGGTGCCGAGCGTCTCGTCGACGGCGACGGGGTCCGCGTCGAGGTCCAGCAGCCGCCGCACGCGCGCGACGGCGGTGGCGACGTCCTGCAGCGCGGCGAGCTCCAGGTGCAGGGCCACCCGACCGGGCCCGACGCCGGCACCGGCGCGCAGCTCGACGGCGCCGGGGCCGTGGGGCAGGCGGAGGGTGCGCGCATATCGCACGACGTCGGGGTCCCGCAGGTTCGCGGTCTCCACCCCCTCGACGGCGCGGGCCGCGAGGAACGCCACGGTGCCGCGCGCGTCGAACGGTTCGCGCACCGGCAGCGTGACGTCGAGGCGCACGGGCCCCTCCGGCGTCGGGCCGGCACCGTCACCGTGCGGCACCCCCGACGGCCGGACCGTGGAGCCGCCGGCGACCCGGTGAGCACCGTCGCGGGAGCCGCCCTGACGCCGGGACCGCAGCTCCGTCGGGGTGGTGGCGAAGACGGCGCGCACGGTGTCGTTGAGCTGGCGGATGCTGCCGAACCCGGCGGCGAACGCGACGTCGGCCACCGACAGGTCGGTCCCGGTCAGCAGGGTGCGGGCCGTCTGGGCCCGGTGCGCGCGGGCCAGGGCCAGGGGACCGGCACCGAGCTCGTCGCGGAGCAGCCGGTGCAGGTGACGCGGGCTGTACCCGAGACGACGGGCGAGCCCGTCGACGCCCTCGCGGTCCACGACGCCGTCGGTGACGAGGCGCATCGCGCGGCCGGTGACGTCACCGCGCAGGTCCCACGCGGGGGTCCCGGGCGTGGCCTCCGGCAGGCAGCGCTTGCACGCCCGGTACCCGGCGTCGTGGGCGGCGGCACCGGTCAGGAAGAACGTGACGTTCTCGGGCTTCGGGGTGCGGGCGGGGCAGGACGGGCGGCAGTAGATGCCGGTGCTGCGCACGGCCGTGACGAACTGGCCGTCGAACCGGGTGTCCCGGGCGGCGATGGCGCGGTAGCGCTCGGTGAACGCGGCGTCGGCCGGGCCGGGTCGCACGGGCGCCGGGCGCCGCGCGCGCCGGGGCTCCGTGGCGATCGGGGCGGTCGTGGTCATGCCACCCATCCTGGACCGTGCGGCGAGCGGCGCCTAGCGGGAATCGGACACGGCGGTGCGGGCGGCGTCAGACGCTCGCACCCAGCCAGTCCGTCACGGCCCGCAGGTACTCGGCGCGCGCGGCGGCGGGGGACAGCGCCAGGTCGTGCACGCCCCCGCGGATCGTGACGAAGCTGACGTCGTCACCGAGCCGCGGAGCCAGCGCGCGGATGTCCGCCACGTCGAGCACGCTGTCCGTGGCCAGGTGCTCGTCGCGGCTGGACCGGTCCGAGGCGAGCACCAGCACCGGTACCTCGAGGTCCAACCCGCGGGCCAGCCGACGTTGCGACCGCAGGACCGAGCGCAGCCACGCGGCGTGGACCGCGAACGGCGTGTGCCACTTCCACGCGGGGTCGAACTGCCACTCCCCGCCGTGGTCGGCGTGCAGGGCCGCCGCGTAGTCGGGGCCGAGGTGGCTCACGACGGCGCGAGGGGCCACGGGCGCGACGGCCTCCACCAGCGCGGTCGCCGCCCAGCGCGTGAGGCGGGGCTCGTTGAGCCGGAACCACGGGCTGTTGAGGACCAGGGCGTCGGCCCGCCCCGGGCGGCCCGCGGCCCACAGGGGAGCGACGAGGCCGCCCGTGGAGTGGCCCAGGACGACGAGGCGCTCGTGGCCCGCGGCACGGATCGTCGCGGCCGCCACGTCGAGGTCCTGGGCGTAGACGGAGATGTCGGGCACCTGGTTCGGGTCACGGTCCGCGGCGACGTGGGCGTCCCACGAGCGTCCGTGCCCACGCAGGTCGACGGCGTAGGAGGCGTACCCGGCGTCGGCCAGCGTGTGCGCCACGTGCGGGTGGAAGAAGTAGTCCACAAACCCGTGGACGGCCAGGACCGCGACCCGTGCGGGTTCACCGCCCGGAGCGACGGACGGCGCGAGGCGCACCAGGGTGGCCTCCGCGCCGTCGGGCAGGTCGAGGGTGCGGGCCTCGAAGCCCGGGCCGAGGAGGTCGTCGTGCCAGGGGGTGCTCGGCGCGGCGTCGGTGCCGGCGTCCTGCTGCGTCATGGTGGGAGGCTACCGACCCGGACGTCAGCGCGGTTCGTGCGGGGTGCTGTTCGGGTCGGCGGGCGGCCGGTACGGGTCGGCAGGTCCTTGCTGGGGCGGGATCACCGGCGGTGCGGGCGACTGCGGCTGGCCGTAGTCCGCCCGGGGTGCGCCCGGTCCGAACACGTCCTGCGGGTCCGACGACGGCGGGCGCGGGTCGCGGTTGTTGCGCACCACGAGCGCGACGATGCCGCCGAGGATCGCCAGGCCGAGGACCAGGCCGACCATCCACCAGGGAAAACCTGACTCGTCGGACACCTCGGCCGTGTCGGTGGCCGAGGTGTCGTCGCCGTCCGCGCTCCCGCCGGTCGCCTCGTCCTGGCCGGGTGCGGCCTCGTCGGTGTCCTCGGACCCTCCCGCGGAGGCGCCGGCCACGGCCGATCCCCGGGCGAGGATCTCGGTGCTCTCACCGAACTGCGGGTGCCAGGACACCGTGGTGCCGTCGACCTCGCCGTTGGTCTCGCCGACCTCACCGGGGAAGGTCACGGCGATGCGGATGTCGAAGCCCTCCATCATGTCGGCGGGCATGTCGCCCAGCTCCTCGGCGTCCTCCGCCGCCCCGGACATGTCCATGACGCCCTGGACGACGTACTCGTCCCCCTCGCGCGTGATCGAGAGCTCGTCGGTGCCGGTGCTCATCGACTCGATCGGCTGGTCGGCGTAGGTGATCCTCGTGCCGGTGTACTCGCCGTCGGAGTACGGCTCCTCGCTCGATCCCTCGGGCAGCTCGTCGGTGAGCGAGTCGTCACCCTGGTTCGCCGAGTCCCACAGGTCCTGCGGGTCCATGCCGACGGAGTCGGCGAAGTCGTTCGAGATCGCCATGACGATCGACCCGGAGACCGTGTCCTCCTCGGACAGCGTGAACTCCATGTCGATCTTCATGCAGCCCGCCAGCGCGAGCACGACGAGGGCCGCGAGCGCGGCAGCGACGGCGCGTGGCCGGCGGTGCCGCCGGTCGGCCGGCTGCTGCGGGGCCCGCGGCTGGAGGTCCGTGATGGTGGTCACCCCACCAGCATCACCCACCGCGCGGATCCTGGCACCCCGCAGGCTGGCAGCCCGAAGTTGAGTGGAATAGACTCAACTTTGCCGAGGTTGGCACGGTCAGACCCCACAGACGGACCCGGAGGATCCATGGACACCAAGTTCACGACCATGTCGCAGCAGGCCATCGGCGACGCCGTGCAGTCGGCGTCGGCGGCCGGTAACCCCCAGCTCGAACCCGTCCACCTCCTGGCCGCGCTGCTGCAGCAGACCGGGGGCGTCGCCGTCGGGCTGCTCGAGGCCGTGGGTGCCGACCCCCAGCAGGTCGGGCAGAAGACGCGGGCCGCGCTCGTGGCGCTGCCCGCGGCCAGCGGTGGCGGCGTCGCCCAGCCGACGCCGTCCCGCGCCATGCAGACCGTGCTGACCGCCGCGGGCCAGGAGGCCGAAGCCCTCGGCGACGAGTACGTCTCCACCGAGCACCTGCTCATCGCGATCGCCGCCGGGCAGTCCGCCGCCGCGCAGGCCCTGACCGCCGCGGGCGCCACCGCCGACGCGCTCCGCTCCGCGCTGCCCGCCGTCCGCGGGAACGGCCGGGTCGCCAGCCCGAACCCCGAGGGCACCTACAAGGCGCTGGAGCAGTACGGCAGCGACCTCACCCAGCGGGCCCGCGACGGTCGCCTGGACCCCGTGATCGGCCGCGACGCCGAGATCCGGCGCGTCGTGCAGGTGCTGTCCCGGCGCACCAAGAACAACCCCGTGCTCATCGGCGAGCCCGGCGTCGGCAAGACCGCCGTCGTCGAAGGTCTCGCCCAGCGCATCGTCGCCGGGGACGTGCCCACCTCCCTGCAGGGCAAGCGGCTCGTCGCCCTCGACCTGGCCGGCATGGTCGCCGGCGCCAAGTACCGCGGCGAGTTCGAGGAGCGCCTCAAGGCCGTCCTGGAGGAGATCACCGCCTCCGACGGCGAGGTCATCACCTTCATCGACGAGCTGCACACCGTCGTCGGGGCCGGAGCGGGCAGCGAGGGCGCCATGGACGCCGGCAACATGCTCAAGCCCATGCTCGCCCGCGGCGAGCTGCGCATGGTGGGCGCCACGACGCTCGACGAGTTCCGCGAGAACATCGAGAAGGACCCGGCCCTCGAGCGCCGCTTCCAGCAGGTGTTCGTCGGCGAGCCGTCCGTGGAGGACACCGTCGCGATCCTGCGCGGGCTCAAGGAGCGGTACGAGGCGCACCACAAGGTGACCATCGCCGACTCCGCGCTCGTGGCGGCCGCGGCGCTGTCCGACCGGTACATCACCGGCCGCCAGCTCCCCGACAAGGCCATCGACCTCGTCGACGAGGCCGCCTCGCGGCTGCGCATGGAGATGGACTCCTCACCCGTCGAGATCGACGAGCTGCAGCGTGCCGTGACACGCCTCGAGATGGAGGAGGTCGTGCTCAAGGACGCCGAGGGTTCGGCGGACGCCGCCGCGCGCGAGCGGCTCGAGAAGCTGCGCGCCGACCTCGCCGACCGCCGCGAGGAGCTCGCCGCGCTCACGGCCCGCTGGGAGGCCGAGAAGGCCGGCCACAACCGCGTCGGTGAACTGCGCGCCCGCATCGACGAGCTGCGCACCGAGGCCGACCGCCTGCAGCGCGAGGGCGACCTCGAGGCCGCCGCCCGGCTCCTGTACGGGGAGATCCCGTCGGTCGAGCGCGAGCTCGTCGAGGCCGAGCAGGCCGAGGCCTCCGAGGCTGCCGCCGAGGAGACCGCCCAGGAGGCACCGATGATCGCCGACAAGGTCGGGGCGGACGAGGTGGCCGAGGTCGTCTCGGCCTGGACCGGCATCCCCGCCGGCCGGATGCTGCAGGGCGAGACCGAGAAGCTGCTCGGCATGGAGGACATGCTCGGGCACCGCCTCATCGGCCAGCAGGCCGCCGTGCGCTCCGTGTCCGACGCGGTGCGGCGCTCGCGGGCCGGCGTCGCCGACCCCGACCGGCCCACCGGGTCGTTCCTGTTCCTCGGACCGACCGGCGTCGGCAAGACCGAGCTCGCCAAGTCGCTCGCGGAGTTCCTCTTCGACGACGAGCGGGCCATGGTGCGCATCGACATGTCCGAGTACTCCGAGAAGCACTCGGTGGCGCGGCTGGTCGGTGCTCCTCCGGGGTACGTGGGCTACGAGGAGGGCGGCCAGCTCACCGAGGCGGTCCGCCGTCGGCCCTACACCGTGGTGCTGCTCGACGAGGTCGAGAAGGCCCACCCCGAGGTCTTCGACATCCTGCTGCAGGTGCTCGACGACGGCCGGCTCACCGACGGCCAGGGCCGCACCGTGGACTTCCGCAACACCATCCTGGTGCTGACCTCGAACCTGGGTTCGCAGTTCCTGGTGGACCCGACGCTGGACGAGGCGGCCCGGCGCGAGAGCGTGATGACGGCGGTGCGTGCCGCCTTCAAGCCGGAGTTCCTCAACCGGCTCGACGACGTCGTGCTGTTCGACGCGCTGAGCGTCGCCGAGCTGGGACGCATCGTCG
The DNA here is from genome assembly GCF_044769875.1 of Isoptericola aurantiacus. NCBI lineage: Bacteria > Bacillati > Actinomycetota > Actinomycetes > Micrococcales > Promicromonosporaceae > Isoptericola > Isoptericola aurantiacus. The sequence continues at coordinate 638,316 of NZ_JBJBAE010000001.1, read as the reverse complement.
ACCTGCAGGTCGAGGCGCTCGCACGGCGGCTCGCCGACCGACGGATCACGCTCGACGTCACCGACGCCGCACGCGAGTGGTTGGCGCTCGAGGGATTCGACCCCGCCTACGGGGCGCGGCCGCTGCGGCGGCTCGTGCAGCGCGAGATCGGCGACCGGCTCGCCCGGAAGCTGCTGGCGGGGGAGGTGCCCGACGGCGGCACGGTCGTCGTCGACCGCGCCGACGGCGGCGAGGGGCTCGAGCTCTCCTGAACGAGAGCGACCCGCCCGTACCGGACAGGTACGGGCGGGCCGCTCGTGGTGGTGCGGGACGGATCAGACGCGGATGAACGTCGGGCTGTCCTGCCACATGCTGCGCTTGACGACGCCGACGCCGGGGCGAGCCGCCTCGATGACCCGACCGTTGCCGGCGTAGATGGCCACGTGGCCGGGCGTGTAGACGATGTCGCCCTTCTTGGCGTGGCTGCGGGCGACGCGGTGCCCGACCGACCGCTGCGCGGAGGACGAGCGCGGCAGTGTCTTGCCGATCGCCTTCTTGTACACATAGGACGTGAAGCCCGAGCAGTCGAACCCGCTGCTGGGCGAGGTGCCGCCGTAGGTGTAGCGGTAGCCCACGTAGCGGTTGGCGACGCGAACGACCTTCTGCCCGCGGGTGATCTTCTTCTTGGCCTTCACCCAGCGGGCCTTGGCGACCTTGTGCAGACCCTGTCCGCCTGCCGGCAGGACGGCGACGCGGACCTTGTTCCTCCCGACGCGGTAGTGGTTCCACCCGGGGCGGAACGTGGCCTTGCCGTGGTGGAGCTTCCTCGTCGCGACGTGCTTGCCCTTGACGGAGATCGCGACCCGGCCGCGCACGGGGTCACCCCACCGGGCGGCCTTGACGGTGAACTTGGGGCGGGTCGCGCTCTTGCCCTTGGTCCCGGACTTGCGGGACTGCTTAATGGCGACGTTCGGCGCTGCCTTGGCCTTGAGCTGGACGAAGCGCACCTTGGTCACGTCGCCGAGCCCGGTGACGGCTGCCGGGGCGACCTTGACGACGACCTTGTTCCGGCCGAGCTTGTAGTTCCTCAGCAGCGGCCGGAAGCTGGTCGTCCCGTCGGCGCCGAGCTTCTTGGCGGCGACCTTGCTGCCGTGGATGTAGAGGGCCGCTCTGCCCTTCACCGCAGCGCCGTCCGAGCGGACGGTGACGGTGAACTTCGGCTTGGTGCTGCCCTTGCCCTGGCGGGCACTGTTGCGGGTCCGATCGAGGCGGACCGTCGGCGTCTGCTCGGCGGCGACCGTGCCCGTCGTGGTCGTGGTGGCTGTGTCGGTCGTCGCCGAGGCGGCGCCGGCACCGGCGACGAGGGTGCCGCCGGCGAGCGCGCCGGTGAGGGTCATCGCGACGACCGCTCGGCGCACGAAGGGTGCTTTCGCGACGACTGCCGCGCCGGGGCGCGCAGGATCGATCGAGGTGGAGTGCATCGGGTACCTCTCGAGCCTGCGAGATGAGCTGTCGGATGAGGCCGAGAAGTAGTGGCCCGCCGCCAGGTGGCGGCTTAACCCCGAGGACGACGATGGTGTCGCCCGAAAGTGGTTCTCCCGCTGCTGCCGTGGTGCTGATCAGGACGCCGGTCCGCCGGCAGCACTCGGCTGCGGACCGGCCGCCACCGAGAGTCTCCCGGCGACGGAGCGACGTTAACGGCGCCCCGACGGCTGATCACAATCAGATAACGGCGAGTCCCGGACCTCCTGGTGAAGGAGGTGTGGAGGATCTCGTCGGCGAGACGATGTCCGACTGCACGGTGATATCCGGTGAAACACGGATATCAGGCCCGGAAACGCTGTCCGATGTGTCCCGGAAAGTGCGATGGGAGCGTGCGCACCGAGGCGCCCGAGCGGGACGTCCGTGCAGGTCGCGCGGCTTCCTTCACAACCGGGGTGACCGGGCTCACTCCAGCAGCGAACCCGTGGCCGGCGCTGTGGTGGTCGCCACGCAGAGCCCGGTCCGGTCGCCGGCCTCCCAGGACGCCTCGCTGGGGGCCCAGACGACCAGCGCCACGCCGTCGCCCGCCCCCGCGGCCCGGGGTCCCAGGAGGTCCGGCGTGCAGATCCGTGCCGCGCGCGCGGCCACGACGTCGTCGCCGGGCCAGACCTCGTCCGGGGCGGAGTCCGTGCGTCCCACGACCTGCGCCGAGTGCTCGGAGGTGCACGGGACCACCTGCACCACCCCCACCTCGGCGTCGGGCGGCACCTCGGCGACGCACGAACCCAGCACGAGCTGGACCGCGTTGGCGGTGGTCGGTTCGGTGACGTCCGCGGCCAGCGGGACCCAGGCGTCGTCGTGCGCCCGCGTCGTCACGGACGAGACGCCTGCGGCGACGGCCACCACCAGCACGATCGCGCCCAGCGTCCCCGCCACCCACCGTCGCGCGCGACGTCGCGCCTCGGCGCGTTCGGCCGGGGTCGGCCCGCCCGGCGCTCCCCAGCGGGCCCCGTAGACCGCCGGGTCGTCCACGGGAGCGGCGACGCCGTCGCCCGCCGGCCGGACGTCCGCCGTCGGCCGTGCGCCGTGCGCTCCGGCGGCGGAGGACGGACGCTGCGTACCGTCGACGCCGTCCCGGGCGTGCGGGTCCGCACCCGGACCGGGCGTGGCGAACGACAGGTCCTCGGGATCCTCGGGACGGTCGGTCATGGGGGTCAACCTCTCGGCGCCGGACGGCAGGGTCGTGACAGGGTTCAGGCGAGGTCGAGCACGACCGGCACGTGGTCGCTCGCTCCCTTGCCCTTGCGCTCCTCGCGGTCGACGGCGGCGCCGGTGACCCGGTCCGCCAGGGCGGGTGAGGCGTACGCGAAGTCGATCCGCAGCCCCTTGTCCCGCGGGAACGCGAGTTGCTGGTAGTCCCAGTAGGTGTACGTGCCGGGTGCCGGGAGGTGCTCGCGCGTCACCTCGACGAACCCCGCCTGCTCGAACGCGGCGAACGCCTCCCGCTCGGGCGTCGAGACGTGCGTCCTGCCCTCGAACGCCGTCACGTCCCAGACGTCGGAGTCGCGGGGGATGACGTTCCAGTCCCCGAGGAGCGCGATCTGGGCACCGGGCTCCGCCCGCAGCCGCGCGGCGGCGTCGGCACGCAGCGCCTCGAGCCAGGCCAGCTTGTAGGCGTAGTGCGGGTCGTCCAGCGCCCGGCCGTGCGGCACGTACAGCGACCACACGCGCACCCCGCCGCAGACGGCGCCCAGCGCGCGGGCCTCGACGCGCGGCTCCTGGTCCGGCGTGCCGAACGCCGGCTGGCCCGCGAACTGCGTCTCGACGTCGTCGATCCCGGCGCGCGAGACGATCGCCACGCCGTTCCACTGGTGGTAGCCGGACGCGGCCACCTCGTACCCGGCGGCCTCGAACGCCGCCACCGGGAACTGGTCCTGACGGCACTTGGTCTCCTGGATCGCCAGCACGTCGGTCCCGGAGCGTTCCAGGAAGGCGAGCACCCGGTCGAGCCGGCTCCGGATCGAGTTCACGTTCCACGTGGCGATGCGCACGCGAAGCACCCTAGGGCCATAGAGTGCCGTCATGGGAACCGCGCTCGTCACCGGCGCCACCGCCGGCCTCGGACTGGAGTTCGTCTGGCAGCTCGCGACCGCCCGCCACGACCTCGTGCTCGTGGCGCGCGACGCCGAGCGGCTCGACCAGGTCGCGGGCCAGGTCCGCGCCGCCGCAGGGGTGAGGGTCGAGGTGCTGCCGGCCGACCTCGCGGTGGCCGACGACGTCGCCGTGGTCGCCGAACGCCTGGCGGTGGCCGGTGACGAGCCCGGCGAGGCGCGCCGCCCCGTGGGCCTCCTGGTCAACAACGCCGGGTTCGCCACCGCGCAACGGTTCGTCGGGGGCGAGCTCGACGTGGAGCTCGCCGCGGTCGACGTCATGGTGCGCGCCGTCGTCCAGCTCACGCACGCCGCCACCGGGCAGATGACGGCCCGCGGGCGCGGGGCCGTCCTCAACGTCGCCTCCGTGGCGGCGCTCACCGCCGGCGGTACCTACGCCGCCGCCAAGGCCTACGTGCGCACCTTCACCGAGGCGCTCGCCGTCGAGCTGAAGGGCACGGGGGTCACCGCCACCGCGCTCTGCCCGGGGTTCGTCCACACCGAGTTCCACGACCGCGCAGGGCTGGACATGACGTCCGTCCCGGAGATCGGGTGGCTGGACGCCCCGTTCGTGGTCTCCCAGGCGCTCGCCGACGTCCGCCGCGGCGTCGTGCTGTCCACACCCTCGCTGCGGTACAAGGCGGGCTCGGCGCTGCTGCGGGCCCTGCCGCGGTCCGCCGTCCGGGCGATCGGCCACTACCGCTGAGCGGTCGCGGGCGCTCCACGCACCCGTCCGGTGCGCGCCGTAGGCTGACCCCGTGACCCACGCCGACTTCTCCCCGACCCCCCGTGAGCAGCTGCTCGAGCTCGTCAAGGAGCTCGCCGTCGTGCACGGGAGGGTGACGCTCTCCTCCGGCAAGGAGGCCGACTACTACGTCGACCTGCGGCGCATCACGCTGCACCACCGCGCCGCGCCGCTGGTCGGGCACGTGCTGCTGGACCACCTCGAGGAGGCGGGGCTCGGCACGGCCGAGGTCGACGCCGTCGGCGGGCTCACGCTCGGCGCCGACCCCATCGCCGACGCGCTCCTGCACGCCGCGGCCTCGCGCGGGCAGGACCTCGACGCGTTCGTGGTCCGCAAGGCGGCCAAGGCGCACGGCATGCAGCGCCAGATCGAGGGGCCCGACGTCACGGGGCGCAAGGTCGTCGTGCTCGAGGACACCACCACCACGGGCGGGTCACCGATCACCGCCATCGAGGCGCTGCGCGCCGCCGGCGCCGAGGTGCTCGGCTGCGCCACCATCGTCGACCGCGCCACGGGGGCGGGGGAGAAGATCGAGGCCCTCGGGGTGCCGTACCACTACCTCTTCGACCTGGACGACCTCGGCCTCGCCTGACGCGAACCGCGCCCCCTGACGCGAACCGTGCCCCCTGACGCGAACCGTGCCCCCTGACGCGAACCGTGCCCCCTGACGCGAACCGTGCCCGTTGTGGGCATGAAATCTGCAGGTCTGCGCGGTTCGGGGCGGCATATTTCACGCCCACAACGGCGGGTCGGGTCGGGCGGAGGGTGTGCGGCGGTCCTCAGATGCGCTCGACGAGGTCCGCGACCGAGTCGACCACGTGCGAGGGGCGGAACGGGTGGTGGTCCACCTCGTCGGGCGCCGTCGAGCCGGTGAGCACCAGGAACGTCTCCAGGCCCGCCTCGATCCCCGCCACGACGTCGGTGTCCATGCGGTCGCCGATCATCGCCGTCGTCTCCGAGTGCGCGTCGATCCGGTTGAGCGCCGAGCGGAACATCATCGGGTTGGGCTTGCCCACGTAGTAGGGGGAGCGGCCCGTGGCGGCGGTGATCATCGCCGCGACCGACCCGGTGGCGGGCAGCGGGCCCTCGGCCGAGGGCCCGGTCGTGTCCGGGTTGGTCGCGATGAACCGCGCCCCGGCCTTGATGAGGCGGATCGCCTTGGTGATCGCCTCGAACGAGTAGGTGCGGGTCTCACCCAGGACCACGTAGTCCGGGTCCGTCTCCGTGAGCGTGTACCCCGCCTCGTGCATCGCGGTGGTCAGGCCCGCCTCGCCGATGACGTACGCGGACCCGCCCGGCACCTGCTCGGTGAGGAAGGTCGCCGTCGCGAGGGCGGAGGTCCAGATCGACCCCTCGGGGACGTCGATGCCGGAGCGCGCCAGCCGTGCGGAGAGGTCGCGGGCCGTGAAGATCGAGTTGTTCGTCAGGACCAGGAAGGGCCGGCCCGCCGCGCGCAGCGCCGCGACGAACTCGGCCGCGCCCGGGACGGCCTCGTCCTCGTGCACCAGGACGCCGTCCATGTCGGTCAGCCAGCACTCGATCCTGCGCTCCGTCACGGTGCACACGGTATCGCCACACGGCCCCCGCAGGGCCCGTGCAACATCGCGGCGGACGGCCCGCCACCGCACGTGACCGGCGTCGTAGGCTGCCACCCGTGACCCACGAGCCACCCGAACCGACGACGAACACCGGGGCGGTCCGCCGCCACGCGCCGCCGCGCCGCAGGCAGCCGTGGTCGCAGACCCTCGGACTGGCGCTGCGGGGCGGGCTGGTCGGCATGGCCGAGTCGGTCCCCGGCATCTCGGGGGGCACCGTCGCGCTGGTCGTCGGGCTCTACGACCGGCTCCTGAACGCCGCGAACCAGGTGGTGCACTCCGGCCGCGAGCTGGTCCAGGGCGTGGCGCAGCGGCGCGGTCTGCGCCCTGCCCTCCGCGCCCTGCGGGCCGTCGAGTGGCGGTTCCTGGTGCCGGTCCTGCTGGGCATGGTGGTGGTGCTGTTCGCCTCCCTCAGCGTCGTCGCCCCGCTGCTGGAGTCCGAGCCCGTGACCATGCGCTCGATCTTCTTCGGCATGATCGCGGTCTCGGTGATCGTCCCGCTGCGCATGCTGCCGCACCGCGTCCGGCCGCTGGACCTGCTCGTGCTCGCCGCGGGCGCCGTGGCCGCGTTCTTCCTGGTCGGCCTGCCGCCCGCCGAGTCGAGCGACCCGCCGCTGCTCCTGGTGCTGGTCGGCGCTGCGATCGCCATCAACGCCCTGGTGCTCCCGGGAGTCTCCGGCTCCACGCTGCTCGTCGTGATGGGCCTGTACATCCCGGTCCAGGAGGCGGTCAGCGACCGCGACCTGGTGTTCCTGGGCACGTTCGCGCTCGGTGCCGTCGCGGGGCTCGCCTCGTTCGTCAAGCTCCTGCACTGGCTGCTCGACCATCGCCGCCAGGTGACGATGGCGGCCCTGGCCGGCCTGATGCTCGGCTCCCTGCGGGCGTTGTGGCCCTGGCAGGACGACGACCACGTCCTGCAGGCACCGCCGGACGCGGTCGGCGTCGTCGGGCCGCTGCTGCTCGCGGTGGCGGGTGCCGCCGTCGTCGGCGCCGCGATCTGGTGGGAGGCGTCACGGAGCGCCGAGCTCGATGAGTGAGCCACCGGCGCCCGAGGTGGGGGTCGGTCCCTGGCCGGGCGGCGCCGGGTCCTGGCCGCGCGGGGACGACGGCGGGCTCGACCCGCGCTACGACCCCGAGCTGCTGGAGCACGGGGACCGGCGCAACGTCGTCGACCGCTACCGGTACTGGACCGTCGGGGCGGTGGTCGCCGACATGGACGCGCGCCGCCCGCCCGGCCGGGTGCTGCACGTGGCCGTCGAGAACTGGGCCCACGACCTCAACATCGGCTCCGTGGTGCGCACCGCCAACGCGTTCAACGCCGCCGGCGTGCACGTGGTCGGACGACGGCGGTGGAACCGCCGCGGCGCGATGGTCACCGACCGCTACCTGCACGTCCACCACCATCCCGACGCGGCGGCCCTGGCGGCGTGGGCCGCGGCCGGCGGGGACGACGACGGTGCCCGCCTGCCGATCGTCGGCGTCGACAACGTGCCCGGTTCCGTCCCGCTGGAGCGCCGGGAGCTGCCGGCCCGGTGCGTGCTGCTGTTCGGGCAGGAGTCCAGCGGGCTGACCCCGGCCGCCCAGGAGGCGAGCGACGTCGTCGTGCACATCACGCAGCACGGGTCCACCCGCTCGCTGAACGCGGGCGCGGCGGCCGCGATCGCGATGCACACCTGGGGCCTGCAGCACCTGTGAGGAGCGCACCGGGCCGACGGCGAGCACCCGGCCGTCTCACTCTGTGGCGCCGAGATGTGACGGCCATGACCCGGACGTGAGAAAATCCGGGTGCATGCGGGCCGACCCGCCCGTGCGACGTCGCCGCCCGCTGCGTCCCTCGTACGTCCCCTCATTGGAGTACCGCAGATGCCTATCGCAACCCCCGAGGTCTACGCCGAGATGATCGACCGGGCGAAGGCCGGCAAGTTCGCCTACCCCGCCGTCAACATCACGTCGTCGCAGACCGTCACCGCCGCCCTGCAGGGCTTCGCCGAGGCCGAGTCGGACGGCATCATCCAGGTCTCCGTGGGCGGCGGGGAGTACGCCTCGGGGTCCACGATCAAGGACCGCGTGTCCGGCTCGCTCGCGCTGGCCGCGTACGCCACCGAGGTCGCGAAGAACTACCCGGTCAACATCGCGATCCACACCGACCACTGCGTCAAGAAGAACCTGGACTCCTGGGTCCGCCCGCTGCTGGCCCTCGAGGCCGAGCAGGTCAAGGCCGGCAAGAACCCGACCTTCCAGTCGCACATGTTCGACGGCTCGGACATCCCGCTGGAGGAGAACCTCGTCATCGCCGAGGAGCTGCTCGAGCTCTCGCAGGCCGCCCGCACCCTCCTCGAGGTCGAGATCGGCGTCGTCGGCGGCGAGGAGGACGGCCACGTCGCCGAGATCAACGAGAAGCTGTACACCACGCCCGAGGACGGCCTGAAGACCGTCCGCGCGCTCGGCGCGGGGGAGAAGGGCCGCTACCTGACGGCGCTCACCTTCGGCAACGTGCACGGTGTCTACAAGCCCGGCGCCGTCAAGCTGCGCCCGGCGATCCTCGGTGAGATCCAGAAGGCCGTCGGTGACGAGATCGGCCAGGAGAACCCGTTCGACCTCGTGTTCCACGGTGGCTCCGGCTCCACCGCCGAGGAGGTCGCCGAGGCGGTCGACAACGGCGTGATCAAGATGAACATCGACACCGACACCCAGTACGCGTTCTCGCGTCCGGTCGCCGGGCACTTCTTCACCAACTACGACGGCGTCCTGAAGGTCGACGGCGAGGTCGGCAACAAGAAGGCCTACGACCCGCGCGCCTGGGGCAAGCTGGCCGAGGCCGGCATGGCCGCCCGCATCGTCGAGGCCTGCCAGTGGCTGCGCTCGGCCGGTCACCAGATGTGATCAGCGCTCCGCGCCGACGCGACGCCCTCCTGCCCTGCCGGGCCGGGGGGCGTCGTCAGTTCTGCGTGGTCGTGACGTCCAGGTCGACGCCGGGGTCCTCGTCGACGATCTCCAGCAGCTCGCCGATGCGCGTGACCTCGAGGAGGAACCGGACCGTGGGCGGCGCGCGCAGCACCCGGACCCGGTGCGGGCTGCGGGTGGCCAGGCGTGCGAGGAACGCGACCCCGGACGAGTCCATGAAGGTGACGTGGTGGGCGTCGATCTCGACCGGGAGCCCCGAGGCCTCGGCGTCGGAGATCGCGTCGCCGAGCTCCGCGCTGATGTCCGCGTCGATCTCTCCCGAGAGCACGACGCGGGCGCGCGAGGTCCCCTGGATGACGTGGACGCTGGCGGGGTCACCGATCCGGGGCGCCGTGGGGTCCGCGCCGTCCCCGTTCGTCGGGCGGTGCGGGGCCGTGTTCGATCCGTCCTGCACGGTGCTCCTTCCTCGAGCTCGATGCTCACCTCGTATCTCGGCGGACACCAATCTACGGTTGAATGTGCAGCGATTGCACCAACCTGGCCGAGACTGGACGAAGATGGAGGGGTTATGACCGATTTGCCGCCTCCGTCGCCGACCGTCATGCCGGTCTCGGCGACGCAGCTGGCGGCAGGTCTCGCCTCGACGACGGTGCCGGCGTTCATCACCGGCCCCTGGGAGCAGGGCATGCCGGTGCTCTGGGTCAACGCCGCGTTCGAGCGGCTCGGTGGGGTCGGCGTCGACGACCTCGCGCTGCTCGGCCCGCACTCCCTGCTCGCGCTGGTGAACGACGACCCGAGCCGGGCGGAGGCGCAGGCGGACATCGTCGCCGGTCGGTCGATGCAGCGGATCGTCAGCGCCCGCCGGCGTGACGGCGGGATCACCTGGCTCCAGGTGGACTTCAACCCGCTGCCCGCCGGGGAGGGCGAGCCGACCTACTGGGTGGGCCTGACCACGGACGTCTCCGAGTACGTCGACCGGCAGGCCGCCCAGCTGGCGTCGCTGGAGATCGAGCGGCAGCAGCGCGCGGACCTGGACCTCATCGCCCAGACCACCGAGCTCCTCGGTGACCTGGAGTACCCGCTCGCGCTGCGGGACATCGCCGACCTGCTGCGGTCGCTGGTGCCGTGGTCGGGGTTCTACCTGAACGACGACGGGCTGCTCTACGCCGAGGGCGTCGACGTGGCCTCCCCGCCCTCGGGCCGCGGCCGTCGGCACGCCCGCTACGTGCCCGAGGCCTGGCAGGGGGACCGGCTCGAGGGCGACCTGGTCGACGACCTCGGGCTCGAGGGGGTCGGCGTGGGCTCCGACCACGTCCAGGACCTGCTCGACGGCACGGTGGACGGCCCGGTCCGCCTGGACCTGGAGCGGGTGTACCCGGCGCAGTCGGCCTCGGGCTGGCTCCGCCGCGACCTGGTCCGCCGGGTCGTGGACGAGTCGGGAGCGATCCCACGCTCGGTCGTGGTGCACGCCGTCGCGGGACGCCGCCGTGTGCTGGGGCTGCTGGTGACCTGGCACGGGGACGCGGGCGGCGACCTGGGCGAGCCACCGCCGCAGCCGGACCCCGAGCACGTCGAGACGGTGGTGGAGGTCGTCGCGCGCCGCGCCGGCACCGCGGTCGACAACGCCCGGCTGTACGCCCGCGAGCACCGGCTCGCCGAGGCGCTGCAGCGCGCCATGCTCCCCGAGCAGGCCGACGTCACCGGCCTGGACGTGTGGACGTACTACGCCCCCAACGCCGAGCACGCGCAGGTCGGCGGGGACTGGTACGACGTCCTGCAGATCTCCGACGGCACGGTGGGCCTGGTGATCGGCGACGTGGTCGGGCACGACGTCGAGGCCGCGGCCGCGATGGGCCAGCTGCGGTCCGTGGTGCGCGCCTACGCCTACGAGCTCACCACCCCCGGCACCGTCCTGGACCGTGTCGACCAGCTCGTGGCGGGGATGCGGGTGCCGCGGCCGGCGTCGATGGTCTACGCCACGCTGCACCACGTGACCGAGGACGACACCTGGTCGGTGGAGTACACGCGTGCCGGCCACCTGCCGGCGCTGCTGCTGCGCGACGGCGCCGCGCACCAGCTCTCCGGGGCGGGCGGGTCGCTGGTCGGGTTCGGCTCCGACCCGCGGGCCACCAGTCGCGAGGTGCTGCGCCGCGGCGACGTCCTGCTCTTCTACACCGACGGTCTCATCGAGCGGCGCGACCGGTCGCTCAAGAAGGGTCTCGACACCCTGGTGGAGATCTCGGGGCGCATCACCGCCCGCGACGCGGCGGGAGTGGGGGAGGAGCTGCTCTCCCGGCTCGCCGACGCCCCGGAGGACGACGTCGCGATCGTCGTCGTGCGGGTCCCCGATCCGGAGGCCGACCACCAGGTGACGGCCCTGAGCCCGCGCTCGCGCCGCTGGCTGCTGCCGAGCGAGCCGGCCTCGATCGGTCGGGCGCGGCACGCGGTGCTGCGCACCTGCCAGGCCTGGGGGCTGACGGACTCGGCCGCGGCCGAGCTCGTCGTGTCCGAGCTCGTGGCCAACGGCGTGCTGCACGGCTGGGGCAACATCGCGCTGCGCCTCTTCGACACCGGGGACGGCCTGCGCATCGAGGTGGAGGACGCCAACCCGGCGCCGCCGGTGGCCACGGACGGACACCCGAACCGCCTGGGCGGGTTCGGCATGCAGATCGTGGAACGGCTGGCGGACTGGGGATGGCGTCCCTCGGGCACCGGCAAGCTGGTCTGGGCGCGGCTGCGGCCGAACCCTGCCGAGGAGTGAGCGCGCGGCGGCGGTCAGCGCAGCGCGGCCACCGCCTCGGACGACGTGCCCGAGTCCACGAGGAGCTGCCGGCAGCGCTCGGCCTCGGCGTCCTCGGCGATGCGCCGCGCCGCCTCGGACAGTGCGAGCACCGCGCGCAGGAACCCCTGGTTCGGCACGTGGTCGGCAGGCACCGGGCCCTGGCCCCGCCAGCCGGCGCGGCGCAACGCGTCCAGGCCGCGGTGGTACCCGGTGCGGGCGTAGGCGTACGCGGTCACGGAGTGCACGACGTCGTCCTCGCCGGTCAGCGTCTGCTCGGCGAGCACGGCCCACACGAGGCTGGCCGAGGGGTGGTCGGCGGCCAGGCGCGCGGGGTCCTGGCCGGTCTCGAGGCCCTCGCGGGCCTCCGCGTGGTCGTCGGGCAGGAGGGTGGGCGGGGGGCCGCCGAGCAGGTTCTCCCCGGGTGAGGTGGGCGTCATGGGGACATCCTCCCAGGTGGCGCGTCCCGCGCACCCCCGCTGCGCCGGATCGGCGCCCACCGGCGTCCGTGCGCGGGTAGGCTCGTGCGCATGATCGAGATCGCGACGTCCTCGACGACGACGACGCTCGTGGTCGCGGGTGATCTCGACCTCGCCGAGCGGGACCAGTTTCCAGAGATCGCGGCGCGCGTGGTCGGGCTGCGCCGGCAGCTGCTCGTCATCGACATGTGCCGGGTGACGTTCATGGACTCCACGGGCGCGGCGTTCCTCATCTCCCTGGCCGACTCCGGGCGCAAGCGTGGGGGCGCGACGGTGCTGCGGGGCGCGGACGAGCGCGACCTGTTCGTCCTGGAGGTGTGCGGGGCGCTCGACCTGTTCCGGGTGGACACCGACCACCGCTGCGAGCAGTCCTCGCCGACGTCGGGGGCCACGCCCGTGCAGCTGCCCCAGCGGCCCCGACCCGCCTGAGCCGGCGTCTCCCGGAACGGACCGACCCGGCACGCCGTTCGAAGCGCCAGGTCATGGCCGGGTAAACTCTGGCGTGGCCCGGCGGCTGTGCCGGTCCCACCCAGATACGAGGAGAGTTGATCCATGCCAGCCGTGGTGCTCGTCGGCGCCCAGTGGGGCGATGAGGGCAAGGGGAAGGCGACGGACCTCCTCGGCGACCGTGTCGACTACGTGGTCAAGTTCAACGGCGGGAACAACGCCGGGCACACCGTCGTCATCGGTGACGAGAAGTACGCCCTGCACCTGCTGCCGTCGGGGATCCTCTCGTCCGGCGTGACCCCGGTGATCGCCAACGGCGTCGTCGTCGACATCGACGTGCTGTTCGAGGAGCTGGACGCGCTGGACGCCCGCGGCGTGGACACGTCCAGGCTGCTCGTCTCGTCGGGGGCTCACGTCATCGCCAGCTACCACCGCACGGTCGACAAGGTCACCGAGCGGTTCCTCGGCAAGCGCCGCATCGGGACCACCGGCCGCGGTATCGGCCCGGCGTACGCCGACAAGATCAACCGGGTCGGCATCCGCGTCGCCGACCTGTTCGACCCCAAGATCCTGCGGGAGAAGGTCGAAGGGGCGCTGGACCAGAAGAACCACCTGCTGGTCAAGGTCTACAACCGCCGCGCCGTCGAGGTCGACGAGGTCGTCGACGAGCTGCTCGCGCACGCCGAGCGGCTGCAGCCGATGGTGGCGGACACCGGGCTGGCGCTGAACCGGGCCCTGGACGCCGGGGACACGGTGCTGTTCGAGGGCGGCCAGGCGACCATGCTCGACGTCGACCACGGCACCTACCCGTTCGTGACGTCGTCGAACGCCACCGCCGGTGGGGCCGTGACGGGATCCGGCGTCGGTCCGACCCGGATCGACTCGATCATCGGCGTCATCAAGGCCTACACGACCCGCGTGGGGGAGGGACCGTTCCCCACCGAGCTGTTCGACGCGAACGGCGAGTACCTGCTCAAGACCGGCGGCGAGTACGGCGTCACGACCGGCCGGGCCCGGCGCTGCGGCTGGTACGACGCGGTGATCGCGCGCTACTCGGCGCGGGTGAACGGCCTGACCGACCTGGTGGTGACCAAGCTCGACGTGCTCACCGGCCTGGAGAAGGTGCCGGTGTGCGTGGCCTACGACGTCGACGGCACCCGGTACGACGAGATGCCGGACGACCAGTCGGCCTTCCACCACGCGACGCCGATCTACGAGGAGTTCCCCGGCTGGTGGGAGGACATCTCCGGCTGCCGCACGATCGAGGAGCTCCCCGCGAACGCGCGGTCCTACCTCGAGGCCCTCGAGGAGCTGTCCGGCTGCCGGATCTCCGCGGTCGGCGTCGGGCCGCGCCGCGACGAGATCATCCCGATCCACGACCTGGTCCACCCGCGCGCATGACGGCGCCGGGCGTCGTCGCCGCGCTGGCCCCGACGGGGGTGCTGCGGGCGGTGGTCAACCTGGGCAACCCGGTGCTGGCGCAGGGCACGCCCGACGCGCCCGCCGGCGTGACCGTCGACCTCGCCCGGGAGCTCGCCGACCGGCTCGGTGTCCCGGCCGGGCTGACGTGCGTGGACGCGGCCCGCGACTCCTTCGCGGCGCTCGCCGAGGGCCGGGCCGACGTCGGGTTCCTCGCCGTGGAGCCGCAGCGTGCCGAGCAGGTGGCGTTCACCGACCCGTACGTGCTCATCGAGGGGGTCTTCGCCGTGCCGGAGGCCTCGTCGCTGCGGGCCGCCGACGACGTCGACGCGCCCGGCGTGCGGATCGGCGTCAAGGAGGGGTCGGCGTACGACCTCTACCTCAGCCGCACCCTGCGGCACGCCGAGGTCGTGCGCGGGACCGAGGGCACGGCCGTGTTCGACGCCCAGAGGCTCGAGGTGGCGGCAGGCATCCGCCAGCCCCTGACCCGCTGGGCCGCCGAGCGCGGCGGTGTACGCGTCGTCGAGCCGCGGTTCACCGAGATCCGCCAGGCCGTCGCGACCGGGCGGGACCGCGCGCCGCGCGCCGTGGACTGGCTGCGCGAGACCGTCGCCGAGCTGGTGACCACCGGGTTCGTCGCCACGTCCCTGGCCGCCTCGGGCCAGGACGCCACCGTCCCGGCCTGAGACGCCGCCGCGTCCGGGCCGGGGACGCCTAGACTGTGGGACCGTGAAGATCCTCGTCGTCGGGAACGGTGCTCGCGAGCACGCCATCGTCCACTCCCTGGCCGCGGAGACGGGCGGTGGGCCGCAGGACGCCCCGCTGCACGAGCTGCACGCGGCCCCCGGCAACCCGGGTATCGCGCGGCAGGCGGTCCTGCACCGCGTCGACGCCGAGGACGGCGCGGCGGTGGCCGCCCTGGCGACGGCGCTCGGCGTCGACCTGGTCGTCGTCGGCCCCGAGGCCCCGCTGGTGGCCGGCGTGGCCGACGCGGTGCGGGCCGCCGGTGTCCCCGTGTTCGGGCCGTCGGCCGAGGCCGCCCGCCTCGAGGGGTCGAAGGCGTTCGCCAAGGAGGTCATGGCGCAGGCCGGCGTCCCCACCGCGATGGCGCACGTGTGCACCACCACCGACGAGGTCGCGGCGGCGCTCGACGCGTTCGGCCCGCCCCACGTGGTCAAGGACGACGGCCTCGCGGCGGGCAAGGGCGTCGTGGTGACCTCGGACCGCGACGCCGCGCTGGACCACGCCGCCGCCGCACTGGAGGCCCGGGGCGCCGACGGCCGCGTGGTGGTCGAGGAGTTCCTCGACGGACCCGAGGTCTCGCTGTTCTGCATCTGCGACGGCACCACGGTGGTGCCGCTGGTCGCGGCCCAGGACTTCAAACGGGTGGGCGACGACGACGCCGGCCCCAACACGGGCGGCATGGGCGCCTACACGCCGCTGGAGTGGGCGCCGGCCGGGCTGGTCGGCGAGGTCGTCGACCGGATCGCCCAGCCCACCGTCGACGAGATGGCGCGGCGAGGCACCCCGTTCTCCGGGGTGCTGTACGTGGGGCTCGCGCTGACGTCGCGCGGCACGCGCGTCGTCGAGTTCAACGTCCGGTTCGGCGACCCGGAGATCCAGGCCGTGCTGGCCCGCCTGCGGACCCCGTTGTCCGGGGTGCTGCTCGCCGCGGCGCGGGGCGAGCTGAGCGACCTGCCCCCGTTGCACTGGTCCGACGACGCCGTCGTCAACGTCGTGGTCGCCTCGCAGGGCTACCCGGCCTCGCCGCGCCGGGGCGACCCGGTCACGGGGATCGAGGCCGCCGAGGCCCTCGACGGCGTGCACGTCCTGCACGCCGGGACGGCGGAGTCCGACGGCGGTCTGGTGAGCGCCGGAGGACGGGTCCTGTCCGTGGTGGGCCGCGGGGCGGACCTCGCGGCCGCACGGGCGGCGTCGTACGCGGGCGTCGCCGAGATCCACCTGCCCGGGTCCCACCACCGCAGCGACATCGCGCTGGCTGCCGAGCGGGGCGAGGTGCAGGTGCCGTGACCGACGCCCCCGACCTCACGCCCGACGCCTTCGCCGGCGGCCCGCTCGACCTGCCCGGCTGGCGGCACGTCTACTCCGGCAAGGTCCGCGACCTGTACGCCCCGGACCTGCCGACGCTCGGTGGCGTGCACCCGCTGGGCGACGTCGTCCTCGTCGTCGCCTCGGACCGGGTGTCCGCCTACGATCACGTGCTCAGCCCCGGCATCCCGGACAAGGGCGTGGTGCTCACCCAGCTCAGCCTGTGGTGGTTCGACCAGCTCGCGGACCTCGTGGACAACCACGTGGTGTCCGTCGAGCCGAGCGCCGAGCCGGGTGACGGCCTGGTGCCCGACGTCGTGGCCGGCCGGGCGATGATCTGCCGACGGCTGGACATGTTCCCGGTCGAGTGCGTCGCGCGCGGCTACCTCACCGGCTCCGGGCTCGCGGAGTACCGGGCCGGCGGCGAGGTCACGGGCATCCCGCTGCCCGCCGGACTCGTGGACGGCTCCCGGCTCCCGGAGCCGATCTTCACCCCGGCCACCAAGGCGGAGGTGGGCGAGCACGACGAGAACGTCACGTTCGAGGAGGTGGCGCGCCGCCTCGGGGACGACGACGCCGCGCGGCTGCGCGACCTCACGCTGGCCGTGTACGCACGCGCCGAGGAGATCGCGCGCGAGCGCGGCGTGATCCTCGCGGACACCAAGCTGGAGTTCGGCGTGGTGCCCCACGCCGCGGCCGACGGCAGCCCGGGCACCGGGCGCATCGTGCTCGGCGACGAGGTCCTCACCCCGGACAGCTCGCGCTTCTGGCCCGCCGACGACTGGGAGCCGGGCCGGGCCCAGCCGAGCTTCGACAAGCAGTTCGTGCGGGACTGGCTCACCTCGGACGCCTCCGGCTGGGACCGCGCGGGCGAGGAACCCCCGCCCGCGCTCCCGGCCGACGTCGTGCGCCGCACCCGCGAGCGCTACCTCGAGGCGTACGAACGGATCACGGGCACGGCGCTCGAGCGGTCCTAGATCCCGGCGCCGGCCATGCTGCCGGTGAGCGGGGAGCCGTCCAGGGTGGTCACGCTGCAGAGCATCTGACGGTCGCCCAGCTTCCACGACGGCGCCGTCGGGTAGAAGTAGATGAAGTCCAGCTCGGAGTCGGCGTACGGGGTGCCGACGTACTCGGCGAAGGCGTCCATGCACAGGTCCCGGGAGCGGGTCTGGACGGCGACGTCACCCGGGTACTGCTCGTCGTCGAAGTCCTGGACGGCGAAGACCTCGGAGTCGTGGGGCTCGGCGCAATCTGCGGGCACCATGGGCTCGCCGCCGACCAGGTCCTCGGGGGTGTCGAAGCACTGGCCCACCGTCATGTCGAGGCCCATCGAGTCGTTGTAGCTGTCGTTGAAGCTCTCCTGGAAGCTTTCCTGGAACTCGTCGCTGTTCACGGCGAACGCGATCAGGCCGATCAGGCCGGCCCAGCACAGGGTCGACAGCGTGCCGAGCACGATCCCCGTGACGGCGAACCCCGTGCCGCGGCGGCCGGACCTCCTGGTCCGCACGACGCCGGCGATCCCCAGGCCGAGGGCGACCGGGCCGAGCGTGAGGATGCCCGTGACCAGCGCCGCGATCGAGACGCCGTCGGTCCCGGGGTCCTGCGGCAGGCCGTAGGGGTTCGACGGGTCGGCCTGCCCGGGCGGCCCGAGGTACGGGCCCGGCGGTGTCTCGGCGCCCGGTTCGGCGTACGGGGACGGCGCGGAACCCGGCTCCGGAGGGACGGGCGGCGCCACCCCGGCCGGAGCGGCAGGAGAGGCGGGCGGCTGGTACGGGTCGGGGGGAGGCGTCGGCGACGTCACGGGTGCTCCTGCAGGCAGTCTTGGTGTGGTGGAGGCAGACTAGCGGCCGGGACCAACACCGAGGAAGGCCTGCGCCACGAACTGGTCAGGACGACGGGTCCACCGCCGGACGCCGGTAGACTCGGCGACGGAATCCCGCCGTCGTGCTCCCGCCTGCTGCCCCCGCGCGTCCGTCGTGCCGCCGTCGGCAGCGGGAACCCGGAGCGACGGCCCGCTGCCCAGCACCCGAGGAGCCCGAAGTGGGACGCGTCGTCGTCGAGGTCATGCCGAAGCCCGAGATCCTGGACCCCCAGGGCAAGGCCGTGGTCGGGGCGCTGCCGCGCCTCGGCTTCACCCAGTTCACCGGGGCCCGTCAGGGCAAGCGGTTCGAGCTCGAGGTCGACGGCGAGGTGACGCCCGAGGTGCTCGAGGCCGCCCGCCAGGCCGCCGAGACGCTGCTGTCCAACCCGATCATCGAGGACGTCGTGCGGGTCGCGGACGCCTCCGAGGAGTCGGCCGGAGCGGTGGCCTGATGAGCGCCGGCCCCTCCAGCGCCACGCTGAGCTCCGCGCGGATCGGCGTCATCACCTTCCCGGGCACGCTGGACGACCGCGACGCAGCGCGGGCCGTCCGGCTCGCCGGCGGCGAGCCCGTCGCCCTCTTCCACGCCGACGGCGACCTGCAGGGCGTCGACGCCGTCGTGCTGCCCGGCGGGTTCTCCTACGGCGACTACCTGCGCGCCGGCGCGATCTCCCGGTTCGCTCCCGCGATGGACGCGGTGATCGATGCCGCGAAGGGCGGGATGCCGGTGCTCGGCATCTGCAACGGGTTCCAGGTCCTCACCGAGGCGCACCTGCTGCCGGGCTCGATGATCAAGAACGAGCACCTGCACTTCGTCTGCCGCGAGCAGGTGCTCGCGGTGGAGAACGCCGGCACCGCCTGGACCAACCGGTACGAGCAGGGTCAGCACATCACGATCCCGCTGAAGAACCAGGACGGTCAGTTCGTCGCGGACGAGCGCACCCTCGACGAGCTCGAGGGCGAGGGCCGGGTGGCCTTCCGCTACGTCGGCACCAACCCGAACGGGTCGCGCCGCGACATCGCCGGCATCACCAACGCCGCCGGCAACGTCGTCGGGCTCATGCCGCACCCCGAGCACGCCGTCGAGGCCGGGTTCGGCCCGGACAGCGCCGCAGGGCAGCGCGCCGGCACGGACGGGCTCGGCTTCTTCACGTCGGTGCTCGCCTCGCTCGTGGCCGCATGAGCATCGACCTGCACACCGTCGCGGACACCGACGCGCCGGCCGCCGCCGAGGTGGTGGAGGTGCCCTGGGAGGACGCCGACGCGGTGGCGTTGCGGGCCGAGGCGGTGGCCGAGCTCGGACGCCGCTACGGCGGGGACGCGGACGCCCAGGAGGTCATCGACCCCGCGACGGTGGTCGTGACGCTGGTGGCGCGCGTCGGCGGGGTGCCGGTCGGCTGCGGCAGCGTGCGGGACGTCTCCGGCGTCGACGACGGCCGGGGCCGCGGCAGCGCGCACCCGGCCGCGACGGCGGAGGTCAAGCGGGTCTGGGTCGCCGAGGAGTACCGCGGCCGCGGCGTCGCCCGCCGGCTCATGGGTGAGCTCGAACGGGTCGCGCGCCAGGTCGGGTTCCGCCGGTTCGTGCTGGAGACGGGCACGGAGCAGCCCGAGGCGATGGCGATGTACGCCGCGCTCGGGTACGAGCCGATCGAGTCCTACGGTCGGTACGCGGCCGAGGACGATCAGCGCTGCTTCGGCAAGCGCCTCTGACGGCCCGACCGTCCCGTCCCGTTCAGGGGCGCGGCGGGAGCTGCTGCAGCGTCCAGCGGTTGCCGTCCGGGTCCCGGAACGTGACGAACCGGCCCCACGCCTGCTCGTCCACCCCCTCCGCCGCGGCACCGACCGCGTGCAGGTGCGCCAGCGCCTCGTCCGCGTCCGGCACGACCACCTGGATCGTGTTCTGCCGTCCGGGCTCGAGGTCGACGCCCAGGCCCTCGCCGAAGGCGATCGAGCAGGCCGACCCGGGCGGCGTCATCTGTACGAACCGCAGGTCGGCGCCGACCCGCTGGTCGTGGTCGGCGTGGAAGCCGATCCGCTCGTAGAACTCCTTGGCACGGTCGACGTCCGTGACGGGGACGAAGACGAGCTCGATCTTCCAGTCCATGACGGCCTCCCTCGGCGACGGGTGGACATCGCCCACGCTAGATCGAGCCACCGACACCGCCGCTGCAGGTCGCGCTGCCGGCGGCCCGGGCGGTCAGCGCAGGAGGGGCCGGACCTCCGAGCCGAGGAACGCCACCAGGCCGGCCAGGTCCGGCTCGTCCGCCGTCGGCTGGACCGCGACGGCGGTGGCGCCGGCGTCCGCCAGGGCCCGCACCCCGGCCGCGACCGTCTCGGCGTCACCGGCCGCACCGATGCCCCGCCCGGTCTCCGCACCCCACTGCGGGAGCTCGGCGTCGAGCCGCTCCTGCGCCCGCGGGCCCGTCGCCACGACGAGCGTGGCGTGGACGTCGGTCAGGTCCCGGCCCGCGACGCGGGCGGCGTCGCGGGCCGTGGCGACGGCGGCGCGGACGTCGGTGGGCGTCAGGGCGTTGGCGAGGATGAGCCCGTCGCCCAGCTCGCCGGCCAGGGCGAGCGTGCGCGGCCCGACGCCGCCCACCCAGAGCGGTACCGGGGTCAGCGGCGGCCAGTCGAGGCGGACGGCGTCCAGGGTGACGTAGCGGCCCGACGTCGTCGCCTCCTCGCCCGCGAGCAGGGTGCGCAGCGCGACCGTGTGCTCGCGCAGCAGGGTCAGGGGGGAGTCGGCCCGGACCCCGGACTGCGCCATCCACTCCTGGACGCCGTGCCCGATGGCGGGGACGAACCGGTCGGGGAAGAGCCGGGCGAGCGTGGCGATCTCCATCGCGGTGATCGCCGTGCTGCGCAGGGGAGCGGGCATGAGCCCGAGCCCGACCCGGATCGTGCTCGTCCAGGCCAGGGCGGCCGCCGCCGCGGCGAGCCCGCTCTGCTTGAAGCAGTCCTCCCAGACCCACAGGTCGTCCAGGCCGGCCTCCTCGGCGGCCGTCGCGAGCGTGCGCAGGCTCTCGGGCGGGTGGGTGGGTACGTGGGCCACGCCCAGGCGGAGGTCGGTCATAGGGGCATCATGCCCGGTGGGGCCGCCGCCCGGGCCAGGGCGTCAGGGCGCGTCGTCGCGCAGGTAGGCGAGCTGGGCCGCCACGGACTGGCCGGCCGCACCCCGCACCGACGGGTCGACGTCGGCGTACACGTGCGCGACGACGGCGTCGGTACCGGCGTCGTCACCGAGCACCGCGAGGGCGACGCGCACCTGGTCGAGCCGTTCCAGCCGGTGCGCCCGGTAGCCGCGGACCGCCACGCCGAGGTCGGGGATCTCCGGGCCGTGGGCGGGGACGCCGAGCCGGCCGCCGCCGACCCGTTCGAGCGTGTCCAGCGCGGCCAGGTAGTCGCGCAGGGAACCGTCCGGCGCCGCGATGACGGTGGTGCCCCGGCCCAGCACGGTGTCCCCGGTCAGCACCACGGGGTTCTCCCCGGGGGCGGTGACCACCAGGGAGACCGAGTCCGCGGTGTGTCCCGGGGTCGCCAGCACCTCGATCCGCACCCCGGCCGCCTCGATCACCTCGCCGTCGCGCAGCGGGTCGCCACCGTGGCAGTGCTCCGGGTCGGCGGCCCGTACCGGGGCTCCGGTCCGATCCCGCAGCCCGGGCGACCCGGCGGTGTGGTCCGCGTGCCGGTGGGTGATCAGAACGAGGCCCACCGGACCGGCCGCGGCCAGCGCGTCCAGGTGCGCGGCGTCGTCCGGCCCGGGGTCCACCACCACGCACGACGGCGCGCCCGGCGCGCGAAGCACCGCCGAGCGGGTGCCGTCGAGCGTCATCGGCCCGGGGTTGTCCGCCCGCAGGACGGACACCGACGCGGTCAACGGGTGTGGCGTCATGCCGTCATCCTGGCACGGTCGGCCCACGAGCCGGATCGGCCCCAGGGCCGTCCAGTCCACCGGGTCCAGGAGCAGCGACGACGACGTCAGTCGTCCACTGCCTCCGGCACCGCGGCGACGGCCTCCACCTCGACGAGCTCGGGGTAGCCCAGCACCGTCACGCCCAGCAGCGTGCTCGGCACGTCGTGGTCCGCGAACGCGTCCCGCACCACGCGCCACGCCGCCACCAGGTCCTCCCGGTCCGTCGAGGCCACCAGCACCCGCGTGTACGCCACGTCCTGGAGCCTCGCCCCGGCGTCGGCCAGTGCCTGCACGAGGTTCGCCACCGCCTGGCGCGACTGCGCGACGGTATCGCCGGGTGCGACCGTCCGGCCGTCCGCGTCGAGCGGGCACGCACCCGCCAGGTGGATCAGCCGCGTGCCCGCGGGCACCACGGACGCGTACGCGTAGTCGACGGCGGGGGACAGGTTCGAGGAACGCACCAGGCGTACGGCGGACATGGGGGCATCCTCGCAGCACTCCGGGGCGGAGCCTGCGCCCGTCAGCCGGCGAGCAGCTCCAGGGTCTGCACCCGGCCCGGCGTCTCCTCGAGCGGCTCCCCGGCGTAGGTGCCGGCGACGGGGACCACCATCACCTCGTCGACGTCGTGGCGTGCCGCGAGGCGCGCCACCTCGGCGCGGGCCTCGTCGGGCTCGCCGATCAGCCACCGGGAGCGCATGTCGGCGACCATCTGGCCGCCCAGGCTGTCGAGCGGGCTCGCCAGCGCCTCCTCGACCGTCTCGGAGCGGCCCATCGGTTTGCCGGTACGTAGGCGCGCCATCGCCCGGAGCTGGGGCAGCGCCCGCTCCTCGGCCTCCGTGGCGGTCGGTGCGACGACGGCGTTGACGGTGAGGAACGTGCGGGGCTCGGGGTGGGCCTCGCTCGGGGTGTAACCGTCGCGGTACAGGGCGAGCACCTGGTCGATGCCGGCGCCCGAGAAGTGGTTCGCGAACACGTACGGCAGCCCGAGCTCGGCGGCCAGCCGCGCCGAGTAGTCGCTCGACCCGAGCAGCCACACCGTCGGGGGCGCCGTGGCGGCGGGGGTGGCCCGGACGTCGTAGACCTGGCCGTCGGTCAGCCGCAGGCGGGCGCCGTCGGGCTGCATCAGGGCCGTGATGTCGCGCACGTGCTGGGGGAATCGTTCCACGTCCGACGTCGGGCCGGACGAGCGCAGCAGTGCCGTGACCACGGGGTCGGACCCCGGGGCGCGGCCCAGCCCGAGGTCGATCCGGCCGGGGGCGAGCGCCTCGAGGGCGGCGAACTGCTCGGCCACGACGAGCGGGGCGTGGTTCGGCAGCATGACCCCGCCCGAGCCGATGCGGATGCGGGAGGTGCGTGCGGCGGCGGCGGCGATCATCACCGGAGGGGTCGACGCCGCCACCGCCGGCATGTTGTGGTGCTCGGCGAACCAGTAGCGGCGGTACCCGAGCTCGTCGGCGCGCTGCACCAGCGCCATCGAGGAGGCGAGGGCCTGGGCGCTGGACTGGCCGGTGCGCACCGGCACCAGGTCGAGGACGGAGAGGTGCGGTGAGGTAGTCATCGCCGTGGGCAACCACCCGGCCGCGACGTTTCATCCGCCGGCCGGGGTGGCCTCCTCCTCGACGACGTCAGCCGCCCGTCAGCGCCTCGTCCCGGTCCCGTTCCCGCCCGGCGTCCCGGGTCACGAAGAACGCGGCGACCACGGAGAGCAGGGCCGCCGGGACCATCAGGATGCCGAGGGACGACTGGTCGGCACCGGAGGTCGACTGCGTGAAGATCGAGAAGTCCCAGAACCCGTGCAGCGCCATGGCCCAGACGAGCGAGCCGGTCACGCGGCGCAGCACGTAGAAGGCGCTGCCCTGCATCGCGGCGAGCACGACTTGTTGGACCGTGTCTCCCACGGCCGCGCCGAGCACGATGTTCAGCCCGTGCATGAGGCCGAAGAGCACGCACGTGAGGAGCCACACGAACACCTCGCGGGTGCTGCCGCGCAACCCGACGAGCAGCAGACCGCGGCACGTGATCTCCTCACCGAAGCCGACGACCACCCCGAGCACGACTGCGGACAGGACGAATCCGACCGAGAGCGCCGACCAGTCGGTGGCGACGGCGTTGCCGATCGCGATCGCCAGGTACAGCAGCGGGGCCAGGAGGGTCCACCGGGCGCGGGACCGGGGACGCTCCACGATCGCGGCACGCAGCCAGCCGAGGCGCCAGCCGATGAGGACGACCGCCGCCGCGGCGAGCACGATCGACAGCACGCCGTTGCGCCAGATGTTCCCGACGGTGTCGGCGAGCTCGGTGTACGGCACACCGCTGGTGCCCTGCACCAGGAGGATGACGGCGACGTACACCACCCAGAGGGCGATGCCGATCCAGGCCCGGGGCCGCACCCGGAGCGCCGTGCCGCTGACGTGTCGAGGACGGTCCATGGCCATCAGGCGCTCCGATCACGAATGTCGGCTCTGTCGGACACGAACGTAGCGAGGTTCGGCACCTCCCGCCCGTCGGGACGGGCTCCGGCCGTCGGCCCGGTACCCCCGGTGGCCCGGTCGCCGTCAGGCGTGCAGCGCCTGGGCCACGTCCTCGACGAGGTCCAGCGGGTCCTCGAGCCCGACCGAGAGCCGCACGGTGGTCTCGTTGATCCCGATGGCTGCCCGTCGTTCGGGGCCCAGCCGGCGGTGGGTGGTCGTGGCCGGATGGGTGATCAGCGACTTCGCGTCACCGAGGTTGTTGGAGATGTCCACGATCTGCAGGGCGTCGAGGAACGCGAAGGTGCGCTTCTTGGCCTCGTGGGGACCCGCGCCGTCGTCGGCGAACAGGTCGAACGTGACGACGGTGCCGCCGCCGCTCTGCTGGGACAGCGCCAGCTCGTGCTGGGGGTGGGAGGTCAGGAACGGGTAGCGGACCCCGGTCACGCCGTCGGCGGTCTCGAGGAACTGCGCGACCTGCAGCGCCGCGGCGTTCTGCGCACGGACCCGCACGTCGAGGGTCTCCAGCCCCTTGAGCAGGACCCAGGCGTTGAACGGGCTGAGCGACGGGCCGGTGTGCCGCAGGAACGTCTCGACGGGCCCGGACAGGAACTCCTGCGGGCCCAGGATCGCTCCGCCCAGCACGCGGCCCTGGCCGTCGATGTGCTTGGTGGCCGAGTACACGACGACGTCGGCGCCGAGCTCGAGCGGCTTCTGCAGGATCGGCGTGGCGAACACGTTGTCCACGACGACGACGGCGCCCGCGGCGTGGGCGAGCTCGCACACGCGGCGCACGTCGACGAGGTCCTGCATGGGGTTGGACGGCGTCTCGAAGAAGACGACGTCCGCGGGCGTGGCGAGGGCTGCCTCCCACTGATCCAGGTGGTGGCCGTCCACGAGGTCGACCTGCACGTCCCACTTGGCCAGGATCTCGTCGTAGATGACGTTGGTGGAGCCGAACAGCGCGCGGGCGGAGACGATGCGCGAGCCGCTGCGCACCAGCGCGGCCAGGGTGGTGAACACGGCCGACATGCCGGTGGTGGTGGCGTAGCAGGCCTCGGCCCCCTCGACGAGGCGCAGCCGCTCCTCGAAGGTCCGCACCGTGGGGTTGCCGTAGCGGGAGTACACGAACCGGGAGTGCTCGCCCGTGAACGCCGCCTCGGCGTCGGCCGCGGAGTCGTAGGTGTAGCCCTGGGTGAGGAACAGGCCCTCGGAGGTCTCGTTGAAGTCGGAGCGGCGGTGCCCGCCGCGCACGGCGAGCGTGGCCGGACGGGCCGTGGCGGGCAGCGGGCCGCGGCCGGCCCCGCCGAGCAGCTCGGGGTTCGCGCCGGGGCCGGTGGGGATCTCCGCGCGGGTCACGCGCTGCGCTCCGCCCAGGTGGTGCACGGCAGGCCCCGGACCTTCCAGCCGGCCTGGTCGCGGACGCCACCGAACCCGGGCGCGCCCTCGAAGCCCTCGAGCACGTTGTACGAGGGGCCGATCCCGGCCGAGGTGGCGAGCCGGGCGGCACCGATCGAGCGCTGCCCGGACCGGCACAGGAAGACCACGGGGCGGCCCGTGGTCACGCCGGCGGCCTGGATCTCGGCGAGGAACGCGGGGTTGGGACGGCCGTCGGAGGTCACCCACGGGGTGAGCACGGCGTCCTTGCCGAGCTCCGCGACGTCGGGGACGCCGACGGCGCGCCACTCGCCGTCGGTGCGCACGTCCACCAGGACGGCGTCGGGATCGGCGGCGAGCAGGTCCCACGCCTGCTGCGGGGTCAGGTCTCCGGCGTAGCCCTCGGCGGGTGCGGCCTGCACGGGTGCGGTCATGTCGCTCCTCCCATCGGTCGTGGCGGTAGCACCCGCGCCCGGTCCCGTGCCGCGACGTCGTGCGGTTGCCCGACGACGGCGGCCCGGTCCCGCGGGGTTGCTGCGGCGTCGACGTGCCACGTCACTCGGCCGCTCGGGATGGTCACCGCGATCGTACGACACGGCGTCCGCGGAACGGGACGGCCGTCTCGACCAGTGAGCAGTTCGCGTCCATCCGGACAGCTCTGACCGCATCGTGAGACCACCGTCCCAGAACTTGACGGCGGCGGGGGTCGACCGCAGCATGGTGCCCAGGTCATGAGCGCCAGCGCGAAGCCCCGGCTCGCTGGCCGGCAACCCTCCCCTCGCGGCGGGGTGCCCCGGGTGACGACCTGGCCCCGCGCCGTCCGGCGTCGGGCAAGCGCGGGGAGCAGCCTCCCCGGGACACTGAGGAGGACCGCATGACCGCCATCACCGAGACCCCTGCCTGTCCGGCCGGCACCGTGGCCGCCCTCGCGCCCGTGCTGCCCGTGGTCGGGCACGACACCCCGGCACCGCTCGTCGACGGCCGCCGCGTGCCCTACGCGAACCTCGACGTCGCGGCCTCCGCCCCCGCGCTGCAGAGCGTCGCCGACGCGATCACCCGCACCCTGCCGCTGTACGCCTCCGTGCACCGGGGAGCCGGCTACCTCTCCCAGGTGTCCACCTCCCTGTACGAGACGGCGCGGCGCTCCATCGGCGAGTTCGTCGGGGCCCGCGACGACGACGTCACGCTCGTCGTGCGCAACACCACCGACGCGCTCAACCTCCTGGCCGGCTGCGTGCCCGCGTCCGACGACGGCACCCCCGGGCGCGTGCTCGTCCTCGACGTCGAGCACCACGCGAACCTCCTGCCCTGGCAGCGCTCCGCCGACGCGACCGTCGTCGTCGGCCGGGCCACCGCGGCCGCGACCGTGACCGCGCTGCGCGACGAGCTCGCCGCGGCCCGTGCCGCCGGTCGCCCCTACGCGCTGCTCGCCGTGACCGGCGCCTCGAACGTCACGGGGGAGTCGCTGCCCCTGGACGACCTGGTCGCGACGGCGCACGCCGCCGGCGCCCGGATCCTCGTCGACGGCGCCCAGCTCGTGCCGCACCGCCGCGTGTCGCTGGCCGCGACCGGCATCGACTACCTGGCGTTCTCCGGGCACAAGACCTACGCCCCGTTCGGGGCCGGCGCGCTCGTCGGCCGGCGCGACTGGCTCGACGCCGGCACGCCCTACCTCGCCGGTGGCGGGGCCGTGCGCAGCGTGCGCACCGACCACACCGACTGGCACGACGGCCCCGCCCGGCACGAGGCCGGGTCGCCCAACGTGCTCGGCGCGGTGGCGCTCGCGGCCGCCTGTGAGACGCTCGCCGGGATCGACCCGGTGGCGCTGCGCGAGCACGAGGACGCGCTGCGACGCCGGCTCGTCGACGGCCTCGGGGAGATCGACGGCGTCCAGGTCGTCCAGCTCTGGGCCGACGCCGCCGACGCCGTCGGGGTCGTGACCTTCGCCGTGGCCGGGTACGAGCCGGGCCAGGTCGCCGCCTACCTGTCCGCCGAGCACGGCATCGGGGTGCGCGACGGACGGTTCTGCGCCCACCCGCTGCTCGCGCGGCTGGGGTACGGCGCCGGCGCGGTGCGCTCCTCGGTGGGCGTCGGGACCTCCGGCGAGGAGGTCGAGCGCCTGGTCGAGGCCGTCGCGGCCCTGGTGGCCGACGGCCCGCGGGCGCGGTACGACGTCGTCGACGGGCTGTGGATCGTCGTCGACGACCCGCGCCCCGTGCCCGAGGGCTCCGGCCTGGACGGCCTGCTCGCCACCGCCGGCCCGGGCGGCGACGAGGTCTTCGGCTGCCTGCCCGAGGGCGCCTGAGCCGCTCCCTTCGCCGTCGCGGCGACCACTGTGGTCGCGATGCTCCGCTGCGGCCGGTGGCTTCAGACCGCTGCTACACCCTCAAATCGGATGAAACCATGAAGTACATGCGGAACTGCCTCCTTCCCCTGGTGCTCCTCGCGACGCTGAGCGGGTGCGGGAACGGCGATCCTGGCCGCCCGACGGCCACGACGTCCCACGAGATGACCGACATGGCCACCGCTGAGATCGTGGGCACCCTCCAGGCCGAGACGCCCGTCAGCGACGGCCCGGTCCACTTCACGCTCGACGAGGGCGACGGTTTCGTCACCGGGCTGGTCTTTCCCTCCGGCTGGTCCGCCACGCAGGATGGTGAGGGGGTCCTCGATGCGTCCGGGGACCTCGTGGCGTCGGTGGGTTCTGCCTACTCGGTGACCGGCGGCGAATACGCGCTCGGCGAGGACGTCTGGTCCGAGGGATCCGCAGTCGACCAGCTCTGGCTCGTCGGCGAGATCGACGACGCGGCTGGCTGACATGTCGACGCGCGCTGTCACGGAGCTGCCGAAGCGCCCGCCCCAGAGTCACCAGACCGGGGGGCGCCGGTCCGGCCAGCGCAGCACGTCCTCGAGCTGCGCGGCGACCGCCAGCAGCGTGAGCTCACCGCCCGGGCGCCCGATGACCTGGATCCCCATCGGCAGGCCGTCGTCCGTCCAGTGCGTCGGTACCGTGATCGCCGGCAGCCCCGCCACGTTGAGCCACGACGTGAACGGTGTGTACCGGCACTGCTGGGCGAAGTTGTGGTCCGGGTCCTCGGCGTCGAACCAGCCCAGCGGCCGCGGCGTCATCGCGAGCGCCGGCGTGACGACGACGTCGAGGTCGCCGAACCCGGCGATGAGGCGCCGCTCGAACGCGGTCAGGGTGCGCAGCGCCTCGACCAGCTCGCGGGCCGGCACCTGCCGGCCGCGGCGGATCAGCCAGGACGTGAGCGGCTCCAGCCGGTCCAGCACGTCGTCGTCGTCGATCGGCACCGCCGAGGCCCCCGCCATCCACAGGCTGCGGAACGCGTCGCCGTACTCGGGCGCCGGCGCCCAGGTGTGGTCCTCGACGTCGTGGCCGAGCCCCGCCAGCGCCGACATCCCGGCGTCCAGGGCGGCGCGGGCCTCGGGAGCGACGGTGATGTCGTAGTAGTCCTCCCAGGCGGACCAGGTGGTGACGCCGATCCGGAACCGCCCGCTGTCCCGCCCCGGGGCCGCCCCGCGCTGCGCGGCCGCCAGGTACGCCCCCTCCGGCGCGACGGGGGTGCGCAGGGTGTACGGGTGCCGCGCGCTCCCGTCGCGGTGCCGCGCGAGCATCCCCTCCAGCAGCAGCGCCGTGTCGGCCGTGGTGCGGGCCAGCGGCCCGTCGACGACCAGCCCTCCGGGCGCCTCGATCCCGGACCCGGCCGGCAGCAGCCCGCGCGACGGCTTCAGCCCGACCACGCCGCACGCGGCGGCCGGGATCCGGACGGAACCACCGCCGTCGGACCCGGCGGCGAACGGCACCAGCCCGGCCGCGACCGCCGCGGCCGCCCCGCCGCTCGACCCGCCGGCGCCACGCGTCAGGTCCCACGGGTTGCGCGTGACCGGGCCGACGACCGGCTCGGTGTAGGCCGGGAACCCGAGCTCGGGGGCGTTGGTCTTGCCGAGGCTGACCACGCCGGCGGCGTCGAGGTGCTGGACCACCTCGTCGGACTCCTCGGGGACGAACCCCTGCATCGCGCGCGACCCGAAGCCCGTCGGCACCCCGGCCCGGTTCCACAGGTCCTTGTCGCCCGTGGGCACGCCCCACAGGAGGCCCGACGGCGGTCCGAGCGTCGCGGCGCGGGCGCGGGCGAGGTCCGGGGTCACCGTGCTGAACGCCCCCAGCTCGTCGTTGCGCTCGGCGATGCGGCTCAGGAAGTGCTCGGTCACCTCGGTCGGGGTGAGGTCTCCGGAACGAAGCCTGTCCCGGAGCTCGAGGGCGGTCAGCTCGTGCAGGGCGTCCATGGCCCCGAGGCTACGCCGCGGGACCCGGTCCGCGGTGGTGGGCCGAGAGCTCAGAGCGGGGTGACCGCCCCGGAGAAGTGTCGCTGCGACCGCCGGCCGTTCCAGCCCACGTAGGCGAAGCCGCCCCCGTCGGCCCCTGCGGGTGTCACCGCGACGTCCACCGTGCCGGGCAGCAGCACCGGCTTGGCGAACTCGACGGTCCAGCGGTAGGCGTCGCCGCGGGCATGCCCGACGTCCGCCAGCGCCCGCGCGGCGGTGTACATCCCGTGCGCGATCGCGCGGGGGAAGCCGAAGGCCTTGGCTGACAGCGCCGACAGGTGGATCGGGTTGCGGTCCCCCGAGACCGCCCCGTAGGCACGGCCGGTGCCCGGGCCGAGCGCCCAGCGGCCGGTCGGCAGCGGCGGCTGCCAGTCCTGCGACCGGGAGGCCGTCGCCTCCGCCGCGGCGTCGTCCCCGCCGGGGACGTCCTCGGAGACGGACAGGCTGAACCCCTTGGCGAGGTAGGTCGACACGCCCCGCCACAGCGGCGTCGTCGGCGACCCGTCGAAGCCTGGCCGGTCGGCCCGCACCTCGGCGACCAGGTCCACCTGGACGCCGCGCCGGTGGGGGCGCAGGTTCTCGGCCCAGGCGCGCACCTCGAGGGTGTCACCGAGCCGGACGGGGCCGCGCAGCTCGACGGCGTTGGCCAGGTGCACCAGCCCGAGCAGCGGCAGCGGGAAGTCGGGGCGCACCATGACGGCGGTGGCCAGGGGGAACGCCAGGACGTGCAGGTAGCCGGCGGGCAGCACGTCGCCGACGGGCTCGTGCAGCAGCCGCTGGTAGTCGTGCAGGTGCCGCCCGAGGCCGTCCGTCGCCACCCCCGTCACGCGGTACGCGACGTCGGGAAGCGTCAGGACCTGGTCAGCGGCCGGTTCCTCCGTGCCGCCGGAGCGTCCGGAGCCCACCACCGGCAGCGACGGCAGGGCGCGCCCCGCGGCGATCCGGCCCGACGACGCCGCCCCGCGCGCGTACAGCCCGCCGAGCGCCGGGAGGCTCGTCCGGGTCTCGACGCGGAGCGTCGTGCCGTCGCTGGTGCGCAGCGGGACCGCCGTCATCGGCCCACCATGTGCTGACCGCACACCCGCAGGACCTGACCGTTGACACCGGTCGCGGAGGGGGAGGCGAGGAACGCGATCGCCTCGGCCACGTCGATCGGCTGCCCGCCCTGGGCGAGCGTGGGCAGGCGCCGCGCCACCTCGCGGGTCGCGAACGGGATGGACGACGTCATGTCGGTCTCGATGAAGCCCGGCGCGACGGCGTTCGCGGTGCCGCCCTGCGGCGCCAGCAGTGCCGCCGTGGCCCGGGTGTGGCCGATGACGCCGGCCTTGGAGAACGCGTAGTTGGACTGGCCCTTGTTCCCGGCGATGCCCGACGTCGAGGCCAGCGAGACGATGTGCAGTCCGTCGAGGCCGGCTGCCAGCAGCGTCTCGTTGATCCGCAGCTGGGCGGCGAGGTTCACCGCGACCACGGCCTCCCACTGCGCCGGCTTCATGTTGGCCAGCAGCTTGTCGCGCAGGATGCCCGCGTTGTGCACGACGACGTCGAGGCCGCCGTGCCGGGTGCGGGCGTGGTCCAGGATCCGCTGCCCGGCGTCCGGCGCGGTGACGTCCAGCTGCAGGGCGGTGCCGCCGATCGCGTTGGCGGTGGCGGCCAGCCCCTCGCCGGCGGCGGGGACGTCGACGCAGACCACGGTGGCGCCGTCGCGTGCCAGGGTCTTCGCGATGGCCGCGCCGATGCCGCGGGCGGCACCGGTGACGACGGCGACCTTGCCCGCCAGCGGGCGCTCCCAGGAGCCGGGACCGTCCACGACCGCCGTGTCCGCGCCGCCGACGGGCAGCAGCTGACCGTCGACGTAGGCGCTCTTGGCGGACAGGAAGAACCGCAGCGTCGCGAGCGCGGAGGGGTGGCTGACGGCGACGCCGTCGTTGAGGACGACGCCGTTGCCGGTGGCCCCGGCGCGCAGCTCCTTGGCCACGGAACGCAGGAACCCGTCGACGCCGTTCCGGGTCGCGGCCAGCGCGGGGGAGTCGCCGTCGGCGGCGGCCCGCGAGACCGTCACGACGCGGCCGTTGCCGGCCAGGCGCCGCAGCACCGACCCTGCGGCGAGCACGGGCTCGGCGACGTCGGTGGGCTGCGCGGCCTCCGTGAGCACGAGCAGGACGGCGCCCCAACGGTGGTCGCCCGAGGGCTCGCGGCGCACGTCGACGTCCCAGCCGAGGAGCACCTGGGCGAGCTCGTCGGCGTCGGCCTTGGACGCGCCGTCGGACAGCACCAGCACCGGCCCGACGGTGAGCGGGTCGCCGGCGCGGTAGCGGCGCAGCAGGGCGGGCCGGGGCAGGCCGAGCCTGGTCGCGAGGGTCTTGGTGAACCCGGAGTTGACGGCCTGGGTGTAGCGGTCGGTCATCAGGATCCCTTCGGCGTTCAGACGGACTCGACGACGGCGGTGGCCCCGAGGCCCCCGGCGGCGCACACGGAGATGAGGGCGCGGGACGGCTTGCCGGTCTCGGCGGCGCGGGCGGCGACGAGCTTGGCGGCCGTGGCCACGATGCGCCCGCCGGTGGCGGCGAACGGGTGACCGGCCGCGACCGAGGAGCCGTTGACGTTGATCTTGGCGCGGTCGACGCTGCCGAACGCGCCGGGCAGCCCGAGCTCGTTCTTGCCGTAGTCGACGTCCTCCCAGGCGGCCAGCGCGCTGAGCACCGTGGCGGCGAACGCCTCGTGGATCTCGAAGAAGTCGAAGTCCTCCAGCGTCAGACCGTTGCGCGCGAGCAGCCGGGGCACGGCGTGCACGGGGGCCATCAGCAGCCCCTCGTGACCGTGCACGAAGTCCACGGCCGCGGTCTCGGCGTCGACGAACCGCGCCAGGACCGGCAGGTCGTGGGACTCGGCCCACTCGGCCGAGCCGAGCAGGACCGTCGAGGCGCCGTCGGTGAGCGGGGTGGAGTTGCCGGCGGTCATGGTGGCCGGGGTGCCGAGCGAGCGGCCGAAGACGGGCTTGAGCCCGGCGAGCTTCTCCAGCGAGGTGTCGGGACGCAGGTTGTCGTCGCGGGTCAGGCCGCGGAACGGCGTGACCAGGTCGTCGAAGAACCCGGCCTCCCAGGCGGCGGCGAGGTGCTGGTGGCTGGCCAGCGCCAGCTCGTCCTGCGCCTCGCGGCTGATGTCCCAGCGCGCGGTCGTGATCGCCTGGTGCTCACCCATGGACAGGCCGGTGCGGGGCTCGTCGGTGGCGGGCGTCAGCGGCTTGAGGTCGGCGGGGCGGACCTTGGCGAGCGCCTTGGCGCGCGCCTGCCAGGTCTTGGCGTGCTGCGCCTCGAGCAGGGCGCGGCGCAGGCCCTCGCCGACGGCGATCGGCGCGTCGGAGATCGTGTCGGTGCCGCCGGCGACGCCGGAGTCGATCTGGCCGAGCCGGATCTTGTTCGCCACGGTGATGGTGGCCTCGAGCCCGGTGGCGCAGGCCTGCTGGAGGTCGAACGCCGGGGTCGTGGGGGCCAGCGAGGAGCCGAGGACGGCCTCGCGGACGAGGTTGAAGTCGCGCGAGTGCTTGAGCACGGCGCCGCCGACGACCTCGCCGAGGCGCTCGCCCTGCAGCCCGAACCGGGCGACGAGCCCGTCGAGGGCGGCGGTGAACATCTCGGAGTTGGACGCGTCGGCGTACTTCTTGCCGGCACGGGAGAAGGGGATGCGGTTGCCGCCGACGACGACGGCGTCCCGGACGCCCTGCCGGCCTGCTGCCGTGCCGGCAGCCGCTGCGGTGCGGGTGGTCTGACGAGTGGCCACTGCGTGCTTCCTTACACATCGAGGGAACTTCAGGTAGTACTCACAGTACCTGATACTCTGAGTCTCGTGAGACGAGCCGCAGGTGGTGGCCGATGACGGCCACGACGAACCCCGAGAGCGCCCGCGCGAGGCCGGACGGCCGGTCGACCCGCTGGGACGATCATCGCGCGCAACGGCGGGCGTCGCTCGTCCGCGACGCGCGCCGGGCCATCCACGAGCTGGGCCCCGGCGCCTCCATGGACGAGATCGCCGCCGTCGCCGGCACGTCCAAGTCCATCTACTACCGCTACTTCGACGACAAGTCGGGGCTGCGGCTGGCGGTGGCCGAGAACGTGGTCCGCGGCATGCACCGCCGGCTCGCGGAGGCCGCGCACGACGCGCCCACGCCGCACGCCGCGCTGCGCGCCATGGTGCGGACCTACCTGCACACCATCGAGAGCTCGCCGCAGGTGTACTGGTTCGTCACCCGCACCGCCATCGGCGGCAACGGCCCCGACGACGCCGCTCCCGGCCGGGTGGAGGCGCTCGGCGCGTACCTCGACTCGGTCATCACGCTGGTGGCCGAGCCGTTCGCCCAGGCCGTGCACGTCCCCGCCCGAACCGCCGCCGCCTGGGCGGCCGGCGCCGTCGGGTTCGTGCGGGGCACCGGCGAGTGGTGGCTCGGCCACACCCGCGCCGAGGGACTGACCCGCGACGAGCTCACCGACCAGGTGACCACCTGGCTCTGGAACGGCCCGGTCGGCGTGCTCCACCACGACGCGACGCCGGCCGGCCGGCACCCCGACACCCCTGGCACCCCCGAGAATCAGGAGTCCCGATGACGACGACCTCCCCCGACGGCACCGCCACGTCCGTGCCCTCGGCCGACGACGCCGCGACCGCGCACGTCGACGTGCCCGCCCTGTCCGAGCTGCTGCTGGGCCGGTGGCCCGAGCTGCGGCGCACCGCACGCGCCCGTGCCGGTGAGGCGCAGTACCACAAGGACGAGTCCCTCACCCCGGCCGAGCACCGCGAGCGCACGCTCGAGCAGATGCGCCAGATGGTCGCCGGCGACGACAAGATCGCGTGGCTCGCCTACCCCGAGCGGCTGGGCGGTGGCGACCAGCCGGGTGCGAACCTCGCGTGCTTCTCCGAGCTGGTGGCGGCCGACCCGTCGCTGCAGATCAAGTCCGGCGTCCAGTGGGGCCTGTTCGGCGCGGCGATCCTGCACCTGGGCACGCCCGAGCAGCAGGACCGCCTGCTCCCCGGCGCGATGGACCTCACGGTGCCGGGTGCGTTCGCGATGACCGAGACGGGGCACGGCTCCGACGTGCAGTCCATCGGCACCACGGCCACGTACGACCCGGACACCGAGGAGTTCGTCATCGACACCCCGTTCCGGGGGGCCTGGAAGGACTACCTGGGCAACGCCGCCCAGCACGCGACCGCGGCGACGGTGTTCGCCCGGCTCGTCACGAACGGCGTGGACCACGGCGTGCACTGCTTCTACGTGCCGATCCGCGAGACGCTGCCGGACGGCACGGCGGGGGACTTCCTGCCCGGCGTCGGCGGCGAGGACGACGGCCTCAAGGGCGGCCTGCGCGGCATCGACAACGGGCGCCTGCACTTCACCGGCGTGCGGGTCCCGCGGGCCGATCTCCTGGCCCGCTACGGTTCGGTGGCCGCCGACGGCACCTACAGCTCGCCGATCGAGAGCCCGGGCCGGCGGTTCTTCACGATGCTCGGCTCCCTCGTGCAGGGGCGCGTGTCCCTGGACGGCTCGGCGGTGAACTCCGCCAAGATCGGTCTGGCCATCGCGGTGAGGTACGCCGCGGAGCGCCGTCAGTTCGGCGGGCCGGGTGTCGACGAGATGGTCGTGCTGGACTACGCGACGCACCGGCGCCGCCTCTTCCCGCGCATCGCGGAGGCCTACGCGGGGCACTTCGCCAACGAGCGCCTGCTCGACCTGTTCGACGACGTCTTCTCCGGCGAGCAGGACACCCCGGAGCGGCGCGAGGACCTGGAGACGACGGCGGCCGCCCTGAAGTCGACGTCTACGGCGTTCGCGCTGGACACGCTGCAGGAGTGCCGGGAGGCGTGCGGCGGTGCGGGCTTCCTCACGGAGAACCGCATCACCTCCCTGCGTGCCGACATGGACGTGTACGCGACCTTCGAGGGCGACAACACGGTGCTGCAGCAGCTGGTGGCCCGGCGGCTCGTGGCCGACTACGGCCGCGAGGTCAAGGGCGCCACGAGGACGCCTGCCGGGATGGCGCGGTTCGTCGTCGAGCGCGCCACCGACGCCGCGCTGCACCGCACGGGGCTGCGCCGGGTCACCCAGGCGATCGCCGACGTCGGCGACCCGCGCCGCGCCGCCGGGCACCTGCGGGACGCCGAGACGCAGCGTGAGCTGCTCGCCGACCGGGTCGCGACGATGGTCGAGGAGGTCGCGACGGCGATGCGACCGGCGCTGAAGGCCGAGCCCGCCGTCGCCGCACGGATCCTCGACGAGAACCAGGTGGCGCTGGTGGAGGCCGCGAAGGCCCACGCCGACCTGCTGCGCTGGGAGGCGTTCACCGACGCCATCGCCGAGATCGAGGACACGGGCACGCGCCTGGTCATGACGTGGGTGCGCGACGTCTACGGGCTGACGGTCATCGAGCGGAACCTGGCCTGGTACCTGCTGCACGGCCGGTTGTCCGACCAGCGGGCGCGGACCGTGACCGGCTACGTGGACCGGCTGCTGCGCCGCCTGCGCCCGCACGCCCTCGACCTGGTCGACGCCTGGGGTTACGGCCCCGAGCACCTGCGGGCCAAGATCGCCACGGGCGCCGAGGCCGAGCGGCAGGACGAGGCCCGGGCGTACTACGCCGCGCTGCGGGCGTCGGGCGACGCCCCGGTCAGCGAGAAGTCGCTGCGGGCGTCGCGCCGCTGAGGGACCTCAGGCCGCGGCGGGTGCCGGCTGTCCGGTGTCGGGTTCGACGCCGGACAGCCTGGCCCGGTCCGGGTCGGTGCCGGGCCGTGCCTCGACCGGCGGCTCGGCCCGGTCGTCCGGGTCGACGACCGTCGTGATCTCGCGCAGGGGCAGGCCCAGCGTGACCATGGCGCCGCGGGCGGGCGCCCGCGGGGCGGGGACCGCCACGGCGACCAGCGCCGCGCCCGCGGCGCCGACGACGACGGTGACGACCGCCAGCAGCGTCCAGCCGAGCGCGACGGTGGTGCCGAGCAGCATGCCGTCGCCGAGGGCGACGGCCCCGCCCGCCAGGAGTACTCGTCTCATGTGGTGACCTCCACGGTCCGCCTCTTCCGTGTTGCTTCCAGCACACGTCATCGACGGCCGTGTCGCATCCGCAGGAGCCGCGGATCGGGTCACAACTCGATACCGACTGGGTCGGAACCTCAGGGCGCGCTCAACCCGGCGCCGGCCCCGCCCGGGTGCGCCGGCGGTGCCGCGACGAAGCGGTCGCGGCGTCTCAGCGGGCGTGGGACGGCGTGTACCCGGCCAGGCTGTGACCGAGGAGCAGGGGCGACGGCGGCTGCTGCGGTCGCGACGCGATCTGGCGGTGCACCTCACCGCTGAGACGCAGGGCCAGCTCGAGGCGGACAGGGACGGCGGTCTCGGCGCTGAGACGGCCGCCGAGGGCGGGGTGCGGCATGAAGGTCAGCACCTCGTCCGCCGCGGGCAGCCCGCCGCGGCGGGCCACCTCCAGCACGAGGTCCTCGAGCAGGAGGTCCTGGCGTCCCTCGGGCGAGTCGAGCTCGGCGGAGAGGTCGACGGCGGTGGGCCACCGGGCCTCGAGCGTGCCCTCGACGGTGTCGAGGAACCACCACCCCTCCAGCGACTCCAGGATGACGTCGCCGAAGACCGTCGCGAACCGCGGGGTCTTCCCGGCCAGGTCCAGCCACGACCATGCCGCCAGCCCGTAGGAGAAGGAGCCGGGGTCGAAAGGTCGGAGGTGTTCCACGCGCGCATCAAAGCACGGTCGACAGATAAGTGGAACCCCGCGTCCCAGGTGAACAACATGTGACCCGTTTCACGGGCCGGGGTCACTCGGTCCAAGCCTTGTTCAACGGCCGCCAGGCAGCCTGTGCTCAGCCGGTCATCCACAGGGCGATGAACAGCTGGGTCACGAGGAAGCCGGTGACGAGGTTCAGCCAGAGGAACCGCCGCCACCCCGCGTTCGCCCGCTCGCAGTCGGCGTCGTCCAGGTGGCGGAACCTCGCGATGTTGATGATGTACGGGACCACCAGCACCGCCGCCAGCGCCGCGGGCGGGCCCGCGAGCAGGAGGACCACCCCGGCCAGGGCGTAGAAGACCATGGCCGCCCGGACGGTCCGCGCGGCGCCCAGCCGGGTGGCGACCGACCCGATGCCCGCCGCGCGGTCGGCCTCGACGTCCTGCACGGCACCGAAGGCCTGCGAGGCCATGCCCCAGCAGAAGAACGCCACCAGGGCGGCCAGCACCGCACCGGTGAGCCGGCCGTCGGCCAGCACCAGGCCGAACACGGCCGGGCTGACGAAGTGGGTGCTGGACGTCGCGGAGTCCAGCAGAGGGCGCTCCTTGAACCGCAGCCGCGGCGCCGAGTAGGCCACGACGGCGAACACGCTCACGGCGAGCACCGCCGTCGACGCCGGGTCGCCGACCGCGACGAGGTAGACCAGGAACGGGACGTTGGTCAGCACGGCCGACCACACGGTCAGGCGGTGCCAGCGCCGCGACAGCACCACGCCCTCGATACCGCCCTTGCGAGGGTTGCGCAGGTCCGACTCGTAGTCCCAGACGTCGTTGAGCCCGTACATGAGCAGGTTGTAGGGGATCAGGAAGTACAGCGTGCCCAGCACGAGCCCCACCAGGCCGGGGCCGTCGTCGTCGGCGAGCCCGCCGGCCAGGAGATACGCCGCGGCGAACGGGTAGGCCGTGTTGATCCAGCTCACGGGGCGGGAGGAACCCACCAGCTGCCCGACGGCGGTGCGCACCCCGGACCGTTCGGACGTGGTCATGCGGTCTCCACGGTCGCGGCGGGCGGGGTGAGCAGCAGCCACAGCGCCGGCAGCGCCAGCGCGGCCACGACGGACCAGGCGAGGTCCTCCACCGGGGTCAGCCACAGGTGGACCCCCAGCAGCTCGGCGTCGTCGTAGCGGAACA
This sequence comes from Isoptericola aurantiacus, assembly GCF_044769875.1. Lineage (NCBI taxonomy): Bacteria > Bacillati > Actinomycetota > Actinomycetes > Micrococcales > Promicromonosporaceae > Isoptericola > Isoptericola aurantiacus. The sequence goes on along the minus strand of NZ_JBJBAE010000001.1, from coordinate 599,420 downwards.
GGTCCGCGGCGATCATCAGGGAGTCGAAGACCACCGTCAGGACCACCAGCACGAGGGCGGTCACGGCCGTCGTCGCCCACCACCGCCCGCCGGGACGCCGCACGACGGCGGCCACGACGGCGAGCAGCACCGACGCGGCGACGACGGCGACCCCCAGGCCCGCGTACGTCATGGCGCCTCCAGCGGTGCCGCGGCGTCGTCCCGGGCGCGGGCGCCGCCCTGCCGGCGCCCGAGGAGGTGGCCGGCCACGCCGTGCAGGACGAGGGTGACGTAGCAGAGGAAGACGATGAAGAACAGCTCCTCGAGGGGCAGGTGCGGCCGCAGCTCGACGCCGGTCATGGCCGCGCCGCCGCGGGAGTAGAAACCCGCGCCGATCGCGACGACGTCCCACCCGAGGAACAGCGCGGCGCCCACCACCAGGACCACCGCGGCGCGCCACGGCCGGCCGGACCACAGCACGAGCCGGGCCCGGTGGTCGACCAGCGCCATGCAGGCCAGGGCGCCGACCAGGAGCCCGAGGTAGAGGAAGGAGGTCACGACTCGATCATGCGACGTCGGACGCCGTCGGGTCGAGAGCCGCACCGGAGCGGACGGGCAGCGGGTCCGCGCTCGTGTCCCCGCGCAGGCGCTTGGCCACCAGCTCGGCGCTGATGAGGCACATCGGCAGGCCGACGCCCGGGACGGTGGATCCGCCGGCGTGCAGCAGGCCCGTCACCCGGCGCGAGAGGTTGCCGTCGCGGAACATGGCGCTCTGGCGCAGCGTGTGCGCCGGCCCCAGCATGCTGCCGGAGAAGGCGGACAGGTCGGCGGCGAAGTCGCCCGGCCCCACGCTGCGGCGCACGACGACCCGCTCGGCCAGGTCCGGCACGCCGGCGGCGGACGCCACGCGGTCGATCGCGGCGTCCACGACCCGCTCCACGGCGACGTCACCGCGTCCGTCCGTGCCCCCGCGGCCCAGGGACGGGTCGGCGGGCACGGGGACCAGGAGGAACAGGTTCTCGTGGCCGGCGGGCGCCACCGAAGGATCGGTGCGTGAGGGGGCGCAGACGTACAGCGACGCCGGGTCCGGCACGCGGCCGGCCGCGATGTCGCCGAAGTTGCGGTCCCAGTCGGCGGTGAAGAACAGCGAGTGGTGGGCGAGCTGGGGGACCCGGCCGCGCACGCCCAGCATGGCCAGCACGCCCCCCGGACCGGGGTCGAGGCGGTCCCACCGGTCGGCGCCGTGGCTGCGCAGGCGGGGCGACAGCAGCTCGGTCTCGACGTGGTGCAGGTCGGCCGCGGTCACCACGACGTCGGCCGCGCTGCGGTGCGGCGTGCCGTCGGCGTCCTCCCAGCGCACCCCGGTGACCCGTGCGCGCGGGCGGCGCGGTCCGGGGACCCGCGCCCCGCCGTCGTCCGCACCACGGGAGCCCGCGGCGGCCCCGGTGGTGCTGATCGACGTCACCCGGGCCGAGGTGCGCAGCGTGGCGCCCGCCTGCTCGGCGAGCCGGGCGACGCGGTCGACGAGGTGGGTGAACCCGCCCATCGGGTAGCGCACGCCGTCGTCGAGGTCCAGCGAGCTCATGAGGTGGTACAGGGCCGGTGCGCGGTCGGGGGAGGAGCCCAGGAACACCGCCGGGTACCCGAGGAGCTGGCGCAGCCGCCGGTCGGCGAACCGGGACGCCGTGTGGGCCGCCAGGGACCGCGTCAGCAGGGGGGCGAGCCGGTGGACTCGCGCGAGAATCTCCCGGCGCGCGAGCGGGCGCAGGGAGTCGAAGGACGTGTACAGGAAGTGCCGCAGCGCCAGGTCGTACGCCTCGCGGGAGGAGTCCAGGTACGCCTCGAGGCGCCGGCCCGCTCCGGGCTCGATCGCCTCGAAGGCGGCGACGTTCGCGGCGCGGGAGCGGGCGACGTCCAACGCCCCGGCGTGCCCCTCGAAGAACACCCGGTAGGCCGGCTCCGGCGGCACCAGGTCGAGCTCGGCGGCCGCCGAGGTGCCCATGAGACGGAACCAGTGGTCGAAGACCTCCGGCATGAGGTACCAGGACGGGCCGGTGTCGAACCGGAACCCGGCATGCTCCCAGGACCCGGCGCGGCCGCCGAGGGCCTCGTGCCGCTCGAGCAGCTCGACCTCGTGCCCGTCGCGCGCCAGCAGCCCGGCGGTGGCCAGCCCGGCGATCCCGCCGCCGACGACGACGACCCTCATGACCACCTCCGGGCGGCGGTCTCCCGCGCCACGGCGGCGAGCACCAGGCGGACCTTGACGGGGTCGGGCACGCGCACGCGCTCCTGGCGCAGCCGCTCGGCGGGGGTGGCGCGCAGGCGCCGCGACAGCTCCGCGAACAGGTCGTGGGCCGTCCGCACCGCGACCCGGCTGCTGCGGGGCAGCACCGCGATCGCGGCCGACGCCGCCGCGAGGTCGGCGTCGATGTCGTCCAGGAGCGCGTCCCGCTCGGCGTCGCCGAACGTGGCGACGTCGAGACCGGGGAAGTAGGACCGGCCGCGCTCGTCGACGTCGTCGGCCAGGTCCCGCAGGAAGTTGACCTTCTGGAACGCCGCACCGAGCCGGGCGGCGCCGGGGCTCAGCCGGGCGTAGGCGGCCTCGTCCCCGCCGGTGAAGACGCGCAGGCACATCAGGCCGACCACCTCGGCCGAGCCGTGCACGTACGTGCGGAAGCTGGCCTCGTCGTGCTCGGTCACCGACAGGTCGGCGCGCATGGAGGCGAAGAACGGGTCCACGAGCTCGTGCCCGATGCCGAAGCGGCGGGCCGTGCGGGCGAACGCGTGCACCACGAGGTTGGCGCTGCGGCCGCGCCGCAGGGCGGCGCCCGTCTCCTGCTCGAGCTCGGTGAGCACGCGGTCCCGCTCGGCGGTCGACAGGTCGGCCGCCATGTCGTCGACGATCTCGTCGGCGATCCGCACGAGGGCGTACACGGCGCGGACGTGGTCGCGGATCTCCGGCCCGAGGAGCCGGCAGGCCCATCCGAACGACGTGGAGTACTCGTCGACGACGGTCGCGGCGCTGCGCGTCGCCGCGACGTCGTAGGCGCTCGCCGAGGGGGCGCCGGTGCCCGATGGCGTGTTCCGCACGAGCGTCATGCTGCCCTCGTCGCGTCGTCCCGGCGACCGGAGGCGTCGCCGAGGGCGAGCACGTGCTCGACCAGCTCGGCGAGGCCGACCTGCTCGGCGAGCTCGACCGCCTCGAGCTCGAACCGCGCCGCGAGGTCCTCGGTCTCCTGGCGCGCACCGCAGGCCTCCAGCAGCTCCCGGACCCGCTCGAGGTCGTCCTCGTCGACGTCGGGGCGCCCCAGGAGGGGGGCGATCCGGGTCCAGGCGGACGTGGTGCGGGCGAACGCCACGAGCGCCGTGCACCGACCGGCGCGCAGGTCGGAGGTGACGGGCTTGCCGGTCACCGCGGGGTCGCCGAAGGTGCCGAGGACGTCGTCGCGGAGCTGGAACGCCACGCCCAGGCTGCGGCCGAGCCGGGACAGCGGCTCGTCGAGGTCGTCACGTCCGGCGAGCAGCGCGGCGACGCGCAGGGGGAGCCCGAACGAGTAGGCGGCCGTCTTGAGCTCGGCGGTGACCAGGACGTCGTCCAGCTCGGCCGAGCGGTGGATGCTGTGCCAGACGTCGCGCAGCTCACCCTCCGCGGTGACGAGCAGGGAGTCGTCGAACAGGTCGAGCAGGCGGGCGGTCGTGGCGGTCGTGGCGCCGCACAGGGCCACGTCCCGGAAGGCGGAGGCCAGCGCGAGGTCGCCGGCGAGCAGCCCGGCGGCGGCTCCGTAGCCGTGCGCGGCGGTGGCCGGTGCGCCGGACTCGCGGGCGCTCGCGGCGTAGACGCCGGCCACGTTGGGTCGGCCGCGCCGGGTCTGGTCGTCGTCGATGACGTCGTCGTGCGCCAGGAACGCCGTGTGCAGCATCTCGACGGCGTCCGCGAGGACGGCGGCGACCTCCCGCGGCTCGGGGGAGCCCGGTCCCGCGAGGGCGTCGTAGGTGGCGAGCAGGAGGCGTGGGCGGACGCGCTTGCCGCCTCCCGAGGCCTCGTTCGCCGCCTCGCGCAGCGTCGCGCCGTGCTGTGGCCGTGCTGGTTCGTTCGAGCCCTCCACGCCAACCTCCTTCTGGATATATCTAGCCTAGCAAGCAACTAGTTCGCCTAACTAGGTATCATGGCGGACGTGGCGGACGACAGCGACCGGGCGGGGGAGCCCTACTGGTACGAGGAGCAGGACGACGAGGGGCCGCGGCGCCTCCTGCAGGCGCTGCGGACGTTCCGCCGCGCCGACGAGACGATGCGACGCCGCGCCGGGCGCGACATGGACATGAACCTCACCGACCTGCGCGCCCTGCGCCACGTCATCGCCGCGCAGCGCCACGGGGAGGCGGTCACCCCCCGCAGCCTGGCGAGCGACCTCGAGATCTCCACCGCCTCGACCACCAAGCTCCTGGACCGGCTCAGCGACTCCGGGCGGCTCGAGCGGCGTCCCCACCCGCGCGACCGACGCTCCGTCGTCGTCGTCGCCACCGACGCCGCGCACGCCGAGGTGCGCGAGCGCCTGACCGGGGTGCACGACCGCATGCTCGCCGTCGCCCGCGAGGTCCCCGAGCACTGCCGACCTGCCGTGCGCGCGTTCCTGCTCGCGATGGCCGACTCCGTCGAGGAGACCCCCGACGGCGCCGCGGGCACGGTCGCCGTCGACGACGCCGCCGACCCCGCCGCGGGTGGTCCGGCGCCCGCCCCGCCCCGGTAGACTGACCGCGCGCCACCCCGCCCGGCCCGCGACGTCGGGCACCGGGGTCGCGTGCGAACCTGGCCCGGACCGACGCCGGATGCTGCGGGTGTGCGGCGGCCGCCGCACGCGCGGTGATCACCCGGTCCGGCACCCCGTGCGACCCGAGGGAACCTGATGACCGCCGCTGCCGACCGCGCCGAGACCGTGCCGACCCCGCGCCCGACCCTCGACACCGTCGAGAACGCCGCCTCGACCCCCGACGAGACCCAGCCGTACGCGGCGCTCGGGCTCAAGCCGGACGAGTACCAGCGCATCCGCGACATCCTCGGGCGCCGTCCGACGGCCGCGGAGCTCGCGATGTACTCCGTGATGTGGTCCGAGCACTGCTCCTACAAGTCCTCGAAGAACCACCTGCGCCGGTTCGGGGAGCGCGTCACCCCCGAGATGACCGAGCACCTGCTCGTGGGCATCGGGGAGAACGCGGGGGTCGTCGACATCGGCGACGGCTGGGCCGTGACGTTCAAGGTCGAGTCGCACAACCACCCCAGCTACGTCGAGCCGTACCAGGGCGCCGCGACCGGCGTCGGCGGCATCGTGCGCGACATCATCTCGATGGGTGCGCGCCCCGTGGCCGTCATGGACCAGCTCCGCTTCGGCGCCGTGGACCACCCGGACACCGCACGCGTCGTGCACGGCGTCGTGTCCGGCGTCGGCGGCTACGGCAACTCCCTCGGCCTGCCGAACATCGGCGGCGAGCTCGTCTTCGACTCCTGCTACCAGGGCAACCCGCTGGTCAACGCCCTCTGCCTCGGCGTGCTGCGGCACGAGGACATCCACCTGGCCAACGCCTCGGGCACCGGCAACAAGGTGATCCTCTTCGGGGCGCGCACCGGCGGCGACGGGATCGGCGGCGCCTCCATCCTCGCCTCGGAGACCTTCGAGGACGGCGTGCCCGCCAAGCGCCCGTCGGTGCAGGTCGGCGACCCGTTCATGGAGAAGGTGCTCATCGAGTGCTGCCTCGACCTGTACGCCGCGAAGGTCGTCGAGGGGATCCAGGACCTCGGGGCGGCCGGCATCTCCTGCGCCACCTCCGAGCTTGCCTCCAACGGCGACGGCGGCATGCACGTGGACCTCGACGACGTCCTGCTGCGCGACCCGTCGCTCAACGCGGGCGAGATCCTCATGTCGGAGTCGCAGGAGCGCATGATGGCGGTCGTCACGCCCGACAAGCTCGACGCGTTCCTCGCGATCACCGACCGCTGGGACGTCGAGACCTCCGTCATCGGCGAGGTCAACGGCTCCGGCCGCCTGACCATCGACCACCACGGCCAGCGCATCGTCGACGTCGACCCGAAGACTGTCGCGCACGAGGGCCCCGTCTACGACCGTCCCTACGCCCGGCCGGCCTGGCAGGACGAGCTGCAGCGCGCCTCCGTCGACGGACTGGCGCTGGGACGACCGGCGTCGGCGGCCGAGCTGCGCGGCACCGCGCTCCGACTGCTCGCCTCGCCCAACCTCGCCTCCGCGGCCTGGGTCACCGACCAGTACGACCGGTACGTCCAGGGCAACACGGCGCTGTCCCAGCCCGACGACGGCGGTGTGGTGCGCGTCGACGAGTCCACCGGGCTCGGCGTGGCCCTGGCCACGGACGCCAACGGCCGCTTCGGCAAGCTCGACCCGCGCACCGGGGCGCAGCTCGCCCTGGCGGAGGCCTACCGCAACGTGGCCACGACGGGCGCGACGCCGCTCGCGGTGACCGACTGCCTCAACTTCGGCTCCCCGGAGCACCCCGACTCGATGTGGCAGCTCGTCGAGGCGATCGAAGGTCTGGCGGACGCCTGCCAGGAGCTCGGCGTGCCCGTGACCGGCGGCAACGTCTCGTTGTACAACGGCTCGGGGGAGCCGGGTCAGATCGACTCCTCGATCCACCCGACGCCGGTGGTGGGCGTGCTCGGCGTCATCGAGGACGTGCGCACGGCACTGCCCTCCGGCTGGCGGGCGGACGGGCTGACGGTGCTGCTCCTCGGTGCCACGGCCGACGAGCTGGACGGGTCGGCGTGGGCCGAGGTCGAGCACCAGCACCTGGGCGGTCTGCCGCCGCGCGTCGACCTGGCCGCCGAGCGTGCGCTGGCCGGCGTGCTGGTCGAGGCCCGGCGTTCGGGTGCCGCCGTCGCCGCCCACGACCTCTCCGAGGGCGGTCTGGTGCAGTCCCTGCTCGAGGCGTCGCTGCGCTACGGGGTCGGCGTGTCCGTGTCGCTCGACGGCATGACGTCCCGCGACGGGGTGACCCCGTTCGCGGCGCTCTTCAGCGAGTCGACGGCGCGGGCGCTCGTGGCCGTCGAGCCGGCCCGCGCGGCCGAGGTGGTCGCCGCGGCGACCCGGGCCGGCGTGCCGGTCGTGCCGGTCGGCGAGACCGGAGGCGACAGCGTCGCGGTCGCGTTCGGCCAGGAGTCGTTCGAGGTCTCGCTCGACGAGGCCCGCGAGGCCCACGAGGGCACCCTGCCCCGCCTCTTCGGCTGACGCCGCACGTCCCTGTCCGCCGCCGGAGCGGTGGACGGGGACCGGAGACGACGACGGCGCCCCCTCCCGCGGGAGGGGGCGCCGTCGTCGTGCGTGGCCGGGGCGCTCAGGCCTCGGTGTTCTCCGAGGAGATCATCCAGGCCTGCTTCTCGAGGTCGTGGATGATCTCGTGCAGGAGGTCCGCGGACGTCGGGTCCTCGGCGTCGACGTCGTCGTGCACCGTGCGGACGACCTCGACGGTCTGCGCGGTGCGCTCGACGATCGCGTCCACGGTGTCGCCGACGGTGACGAGCCCGTCCGGGTACGGGGACAGGTCGGTCTTGGTGGCGACGGTCTCGGCGCGCCCGTCGGGCACGACCTGGAGGGCGCGGAGGCGCTCCGCGATCGTGTCGCTGTGCTCGCGCGCGGCGTCGACGAGCTCGTCGAGCTGGAGGTGCAGGTCGCGGAACCCGCGGCCGGTCACGTTCCAGTGGGCCTGCTTGCCCTGGAGGTGCAGGTCGACGAGCGCGACGAGGACACGCTGCAGGTTCGCGTGGAGCGTCTCCGAGGCGACGGCTCGCTCGGTGCTGCGGTGGATGCTGGGGGTGGTGGTCATGGTGCTCCTCGCTCTCTCGGGGATCGCCCGGTGGCGGTCACCGCGGGTCTTCCGTGGTGCTTGTCTGGAATAGTTCCATTCTAGGGAGTCGCGCGCGGTCCCGCCAGCAAGGCCAGGCGAACCTTCGTCCCACCGCTCGTCCGGTCGTGCGGGACGGGTCGCCGGACAGTGACGCAGGTCACTAGAATGGTGCCGAGGGGGCACGATGTCGTGGCTTGCGGTGTACCTGTCGGCGATCGGGCTGGTCGTGGCCGGCCTGGCCGTCCGGTCCTGGCTGCGCTCGGACGCCCACCGGGAGGCGGTCGCGCGCCGACGTCGTCGCCGGGCGGGCCCGGACCCCCTGGAGACCCTGGCGATCCAGATCCGACTCGGTCAGCTCGCCCACGAGCTGCGCGCCGTCGACGACGACCCGTCCCTCTACGCCCGGGCGCACCACTGGCGTGCGGTGCAGGGCGCGTACGACGCGATGCTGCGGGACGCGTGCCGCGTCGCCGGGCTCGCCGTCGCCGACGCGCCGCTCACCGCCGACGCGCACGTCAGCGAGGACGAGCGGCTGCGCGAGGAGCTCGAGCTGAGCTCGCGCGGCTGGAACTGGTGAGTCCCGCGAGGTAGGCAACCTTCCCGCGAGGTAGGCAACAACGGCGCGAGGTAGGCCACGATGCCGTGGCCTACCTCGCGGGAAGGTTGCCTACCTCGCGTGACGGGGAGGGTCAGAGCGAGTCGATCGCGGCGTTCAGCGTCTTCGAGGGCCGCATGACGGCCGCGGCCTTGTCCCCGTCCGGCCAGTAGTACCCGCCGACGTCGACCGGGTTGCCCTGGGCGGCCAGGAGCTCGTCGACGATCACGGACTCCTCGGCCGTGAGCTTCTCGGCCAGCGGACCGAACACCGCGGCCAGCTCGGCGTCCTGGGACTGGGCGGCCAGCTCCTGGGCCCAGTAGAGAGCCAGGTAGAAGTGCGAGCCGCGGTTGTCGATCCCGCCGATGCGACGGGTCGGGGACTTGTCCTCGTTGAGGAACGTCTCCGTGGCGCGGTCCAGGGTCTCGGCCAGCACCGTCGCGCGGGCGTTGTCCTCGACGCGGGCCAGGTGCTCGAACGAGGCGGCCAGCGCGAAGAACTCGCCCAGGGAGTCCCAGCGCAGGTAGTTCTCCGCCAGGAGCTGCTGGACGTGCTTCGGGGCGGACCCGCCGGCGCCGGTCTCGAACAGACCGCCGCCGTTCATGAGCGGCACGATCGAGAGCATCTTGGCCGACGTGCCGACCTCGAGGATGGGGAACAGGTCGGTGTTGTAGTCCCGCAGCACGTTGCCCGTGACCGAGATGGTGTCCAGTCCCTCGCGGATGCGGTCCAGGGAGTACCGCGTGGCCTCGGCGGGTGCCATCACCAGGATCTCGAGCCCGTCCGTGTCGTGCTCGGGCAGGTACTGCTCGACCTTGGCGATGAGCTGGGCGTCGTGGGCACGGCGGGCGTCCAGCCAGAACACCGCGGGCGTCCCGGACTCGCGGGCGCGGCGCACGGCGAGGGCCACCCAGTCACGGATCGGGGCGTCCTTGGTCTGGCAGGCACGCCAGATGTCGCCGGCCGCGACGTCGTGGGAGATCAGGACCTCGCCGGCGCCGTCGACGACCTCGACGGTGCCGTCCGCCGGGATCTCGAAGGTCTTGTCGTGCGAGCCGTACTCCTCGGCCTTGCGGGCCATGAGGCCCACGTTCGGCACCGAGCCCATCGTGGCGGGGTCGAGGGCACCCTTGGTGCGGCAGTCGTCGACGACGGCCTGGTAGACGCCGGCGTAGGAGGAGTCGGGGATGACGGCGAGGGTGTCGTGCTCGGCGCCGTCCGGACCCCACATGTGCCCGCCGTTGCGGATCATCGCCGGCATCGAGGCGTCGATGATCACGTCGGAGGGCACGTGCAGGTTGGTGATGCCCTTGTCGGAGTCCACCATCGCCAGGGCGGGACCGTCCTGGAGGCCCTGGGTGATCGCGGCCTTGATCTCGGCGCCGTCGTCGAGAGCGTCCAGCCCTGCGAGGATGCCGCCCAGCCCGTCGCGGGTGGACAGCCCGGCGGCCTTGAGGCGGGCGCCGTAGCGCTCGAACACCTGGGGCAGGAACGCCTCGACGACGTGGCCGAAGATGATCGGGTCGGAGACCTTCATCATCGTGGCCTTGAGGTGTGCCGAGAACAGCACGCCCTCGGCCTTGGCCCGCTCGATCTGCTCGGCGAGGAACGTGTGCAGGGCGGAGACGGAGAGGTAGGTGGCGTCCACGACCTCACCGGCCTCGACGGCCAGCCCGTCCTTGAGCACCGTGGTGCCCTCGGCGGTGCGCAGACGGATCGTCAGGGTGTCGGCGGCGGGCATCGTCACGGACTTCTCGTTGGAGAAGAAGTCGTCGGCGCCCATGGTGGCGACCTGGGTCTTCGAGTCGGCGGTCCACTCGCCCATGCGGTGCGGGTGGGCCTTGGCGTAGTTCTTCACGGGCGCCGGAGCGCGGCGGTCGGAGTTGCCCTCCCGCAGGACGGGGTTGACGGCCGAGCCCTTGACCTTGTCGTACCGGGCGCGGGCCTCGCGCTCGGCGTCGGTGGTGGGCTCCTCGACGTAGTCCGGGACGGCGTAGCCGGCGGCCTGGAGCTCGGCGATCGCGGCCTTGAGCTGCGGCACGGACGCCGAGATGTTCGGCAGCTTGATGATGTTCGCCTCGGGGGTGGTCGCGAGCCGGCCGAGCTCGGCGAGGTCGTCGTCGATCCGCTGGGACTCCGTGAGGTGGTCCGGGAACTGGGCGAGGATGCGTCCGGCCAGGGAGATGTCCCGCGTGCCGACCTCGACGCCGGCCTGCTTCGCGTACGCCTGGACGATCGGGAGGAACGAGTAGGTCGCCAGCAGCGGCGCCTCGTCGGTGTAGGTGTAGACGATCTTGCCGGCGGCGGGACGGGACTCGGTGGTCATGCGCGGGTGCTCCTGTGGACGACGAGATGGGACGACGGAAGAGGACGCCAAGATGGTTTGATATCAAGATACTTTGCCGTGCGCGGCCCTGTCGAAACAGCGTCTCGCGTCGTCGGCGCCGGCGCACGCGCCACCCCCGGTCGGCCGCGGCCGAGTGGCCCCGCGTCACGCTCCCCGCGCGCCCCGGACCTGGCGCAACTACGGTCGTGGCGTGCCCATCCGAGATCTTCGCCTCGCCCCGGCAGCGCCGGAGGACGTCGCGGGTGCGCTCGCCTCCCTGCGCGCCGAGATCGGCATCCCGGCGATGTACCCGGCCGAGGCCCGGGCCGAGGCGCAGGTGGCCTCCCTCGGCGACCTCAAGGACTTCCGTCAGGACCGCCGCGACCTCGACTTCGTCACGATCGACCCGCCGGGGTCGATGGACCTCGACCAGGCCGTGCACGTGACGACGTCGGGCCACGGGTACGTGGTGCGCTACGCCATCGCGGACGTCGCGTCGTTCGTCTCCCCGGGCGGACCGCTGGACGCCGAGGTGCACCGGCGCGGGGTGACGTTCTACGGCCCGGACACGCGGACCCCGCTGCACCCCGCGGTGCTCGGCGAGGGCGCCGCCAGCCTGCTGCCGGACCAGGACCGCCCCGCTGTGCTGTGGACGATGTCGCTCGACTCCTCGGGCGAGCTGACCAGCGTGGCCGTGACCCGCGCCGTCGTGCGCTCGAGGGCACGGCTCACGTACGGGGAGGCCCAGACGGCGCTCGACTCCGGCGCGGCCCCGGAGCCGCTGATGCTGCTGGCCGACGTCGGCAGGCTGCGGCAGGCCCGGGAGCTGGAGCGGGGCGGGATCTCGCTCGCGGTCCCCGAGCAGGAGGTGCTGCGCCATCCCGACGGGACCTTCACGCTGGAGCTGCGCCGGACGCTGCCGATCGAGTCGTGGAACGCCCAGATCTCGCAGCTGACCGGCATCGCGGCGGCGCGGCTGATGCGCGACGCGGGGGTGGGCATCCTGCGGACGCTGCCGCCGCCGGAGCAGGCCGACGTGGACCGGTTGCGGCGCACGGCCGCGGCGCTGGGCATCGACTGGGCCGACGACGTCTCCTACGCCGATCTGCTCGGCCACGTCGAGTCGCGTCGCGCTGCCCACGCCGCGTTCCTGAGCGAGGCGACGACGCTGTTCCGGGGGGCGGGCTACCTCGCGTTCGGCGTGCCCGGGCCCGGCGGCGGCGCGCGGGTGCCGGTCCCGGCGGACGCCCGGCACGCCGCGGTCGGGGCCGAGTACGCCCATGTGACCGCGCCGCTGCGCCGGCTCGCCGACCGGTACGCCACCGAGATCTGCCTGGCGCAGTCGGCGGGCCGGGACGTGCCGGCCTGGGTCCTGGCGGCGCTCCCGGGACTGCCGGCCACGATGCATGCGGCGAGCGCACGGGCGGCCGCGTTCGAGCGGGCGTGCGTCGACATCGTCGAGGCGGCGCTGCTGGCGTCGAAGGTCGGACGGCGGTTCGAGGGTGTCGTGGTCGACGCCTCGGACCCGGGGCCGGACGGCGTGCAGCGCGGCGAGGTGATGCTGCGGGAGCCGGCGGTGCGGGCGCGGGTCGAGGGCTCGCCGCTGCCGCTGGGGGAGCGGGTCAAGGTGACGCTCTCCGCGGCGTCGGTGGCCGAGCGCAGGGTGCTGTTCACCCTCCCCTGATCGCGGCGCCTAGCCTGGTCCCATGCCTGGGAGACGACGGACGGATCCGGCGGCCGGTCGTGCCGCGGTGGCCGCATGGGTCGCCGGCGACGCCGACAGGGCGGCCACGACCACGGCGGTCCGCTTCACGCTGGAGGAGCTGGCCGACGTCGCCCCCGGCAACGCCGTGGAGGTGCGCGTGCCCCCGGCGGGCGCCGTGCAGGCGGTCTCCGGACCGCGGCACACCCGCGGCACGCCGCCGAACGTGGTCGAGACGGACGTCGAGACCTGGCTGGGGCTCGCCACCGGCGCGCTGACGTGGTCCGCCGCCGTCGACGCGGGCCGGGTCCACGCCTCGGGGGAACGGGCCGACCTGTCCGGCTGGCTCCCCCTGCAGGCGGCGCGACCTCGCTGACGGTGCGGACGCGCTGCGCGAACCATGTCCCGGGGCGACGAATGGCACGGGCAACGGTTGTCGCGCAGCATGGACCGATGCAGTGGTGGGGGTGCGTCCTCGTGGCGGTGGGATCGGGGCTCGCGGTCCGGGCGGCGTGGACGGCACGCCGGGCGGGATCGGCGACCGGCGCTCACGGCCTGGCGATCGCCCTGGGCGTCTCGTTGGCGTTCTGGGGGAGCATCCTCGGCGTCGTCGGACTCCTGCGGGACGTCTGACGCACGCTCCTGGTGCGCCCGTCGGTGGGTGCGGCTAGCGTCGCGCGCAGCGGCCTCGCGCCGGCAGCACGTTCGTGACCTGCGGTTCAACCGTGGTTCACACGGTGGTGCTTGGCTGGGCACACCCTGTCGACCCTGATCGAGGAGGACCAGCGTGACCACCACGTCACCGACCCCGCGCCGCCGGCCGGCCGCGTACACCGCGGCACTGGCGGCGTTGCTCGTCCCGGCGGCCGCGATGCCGGCCGCCCCCGCCGCCGCCGCGCCGTCCGTGGACGCCACCGTGCTCGTCGACGAGGTCTACGGGGGAGGGGGCAACAACGGCGGGGCGTACGACCGCGACTTCGTCGAGCTGTACAACCCCGGTCCCGAGGCGGTCTCCCTGGACGGCTGGTCGGTGCAGTACGGCTCCGCGGGCGGCAGCACGTGGTCGAGCCAGACGGACCTCACCGGCCAGATCCCTGCCGGGGGCTCCTTCCTCGTGGCCCAGGCGTACGGCAGCGACACCGACCAGCCCGACCTGCCGACGCCCGACGTCGAGGGCGGCATCTTCATGTCGGGCTCCGGGGCCAAGGTCGCGCTCGTGTCCTCCACCGACCGCCTGACCTGCCTGGGCGCCGACTGCGCGACGGCCGCCGACGTCGTCGACCTCGTCGGGTGGGGTTCCTCGACGAACACGTTCCTCGGATCGGGTCCGGCGCCGGGCACGGGCAACGCCACGTCGGTCGCGCGCGTCGACCACGCCCACACCGTCGACAACGCCGCGGACTTCGTGGCCGGGGCTCCCACGCCGACCAACAGCGGTGCGGCGCCGACCCCGACGCCCACCCCGACCCCGTCGCCGTCCGAGGACCCGGAGCCCGCGACCGCGACGATCGCCGAGATCCAGGGCACCGGCGACGCCTCGCCGCTGGCCGGCCAGGACGTCACCACGCGCGGTGTGGTGACGGCCACCTACCCGACCGGCGGGTTCGACGGGTTCGTGCTGCAGACCGCCGGGACCGGCGGGGACCCGGCCGACGACGCCACCCCGGGAGCGTCCGACGCCGTGTTCGTCTACTCCGCGGCCGCGGCGCAGGAGGTCGCCGTCGGCGACCACGTCGAGGTCACGGGTGAGGTCACCGAGTACTACGGCCTCACCGAGGTCTCCGCCGCCTCCTGGACGGTGCTGGACGAGCCCGCCCCGGCCGTGAAGCCCACCACGACCTCCTGGCCGGCGACCGAGCCGGAGCGTGAGGCGCTGGAGAACATGCTCCTGGCGCCGACCGGAGACTTCACCGTCACCGACACCTACTCCACCAACCGCTACGGGACCGTCGGGCTCGCGTCCGGGGACACGCCGCTCGTCCAGCCGACGACGGCGGGACGGCCCGGGTCGGACGAGGCGGCCGCCCAGGAGGCCGACAACGCGGCCCGCGGTGTGCTGCTCGACGACGGGTCGTCCTGGGACTACACCTCCGCGTCGCGCTCGAGCACCCCGCTGCCCTGGCTGAACGGCACCGACCCCGTACGGGTCGGCGCCTCGGTGACGTTCACCGGCCCGGTGGTGCTCGACTACCGCTACAGCGCCTGGGGCTTCCAGCCGACCACCCAGCTCACCGGGTCGAACGCCGGCGAGACCCAGCCGGCCACGTTCGAGGACACGCGCGAGGCCGCCCCGCAGGACGTCGGCGGCGACCTCACGGTCGCGACGTTCAACGTGCTCAACTACTTCACCACCACCGGTGACCAGCTCGAGGGCTGCTCGTACTACACGGACCGCGACGGCGACCCGATCAGCGTGAGTGGCGGCTGCCTGGCACGCGGCGCCGCCGACGCCGAGAACCTTCAGCGGCAGGAGACCAAGATCGTCGCCGCGATCAGCGCGCTGGGCGCCGACGTCGTGTCGCTGGAGGAGATCGAGAACTCGGCGGCGTTCGGCAAGGACCGCGACCAGGCGCTGTCCGACCTGGTCGACGCCCTGAACGACGCGGACGGCGCCGGCACGTGGGCGTTCGTGGACTCCCCGGCGCAGGTCCCGTCCGACGAGGACGTGATCCGCAACGCGTTCGTCTACCGCACGGCCACGGCCGAACCGGTGGGAGCCTCGCAGATCCTGCTCGGGTCGGAGGCGTTCGGCAACGCCCGCGAGCCGCTCGCGCAGGTGTTCCAGCCCGCCGGCGGGGACGTCGACGGCGCGGGTGACGACGTCGTCGTGGTGTCCAACCACTTCAAGTCGAAGGGCTCGGCGGGGCCGTGGCCCGGCGACGAGGACGCCGGCGACGGGCAGGGGAGCTCCAACGAGTCCCGGGTGCGCCAGGCGACGGCGCTGGTGGAGTTCGCCGACGACGTCGCGGCCGAGGCCGGGACGGACAAGGTGCTGCTGGTCGGCGACTTCAACGCCTACGAGCAGGAGGACCCGATCGTCGTGCTGACCGATGCCGGGTACACCGACCTCGGCCCGACCACGGGGGAGTACACGTACTCCTACGGCGGCCAGGTCGGTTCGCTCGACCACGTGCTCGCCTCCACGGCCGCCGCGGAGGCCGTGTCCGGCGTCGACATCTGGAACATCAACGCCTACGAGCCGGTGGCGAACGAGTACAGCCGGTACGACTACAACGTCACGGACCTGTACGACACGACGCCGTTCCGGTCCTCCGACCACGACCCGATCCTCGTCGGCCTGGAGCTGACGGAGGAGCCGTCGGCCGCGCCGTGGGAGCGGGACGTGGTCTACACCGCGGGTGACGTGGTGACGTCCGACGGACGCACCTTCGAGGCGCTGTGGTGGACCCGAGGTGAGGTGCCGGGGGCGAGCCCGTGGGGCGCCTGGGCCGAGATCGGCGCCGAGGTCTCGACGCCGGAGGGCACGTTCCGCGCCTGGACGGCGTCGACCGTGTACACCGGCGGCGAGACGGTGGTCCACGACGGCGAGCTGTGGCGGGCGCGCTGGTGGACCCGCAACCAGGCCCCGGGCGACCCGTACGGGCCGTGGGAGCAGCTCGGCTGACCTGACACCCCGGGGGTGCCCGCGAGACCGACCTCGCGGGCACCCCCGGCGTCGTCCCGGCGGATCACCGCCGACCGTCACCTCGGGCAGGAACGGTAGGCTCGGCGGGTGAGCAGCACCCAGCACGAGCAGTCCGCCGAGTCGC
This sequence comes from Isoptericola aurantiacus, assembly GCF_044769875.1. Lineage (NCBI taxonomy): Bacteria > Bacillati > Actinomycetota > Actinomycetes > Micrococcales > Promicromonosporaceae > Isoptericola > Isoptericola aurantiacus. The sequence continues at coordinate 583,182 of NZ_JBJBAE010000001.1, read as the reverse complement.
CGGCAGGGAACGGGACGGAGACGGATCCCCCGACCGAGCCCGAGGAGCACCTGCTGGTCGACCCGACGCGGGTGCGTCGTGCGCCCAAGCTGCGGGCCTTCTTCACCGTGGGGGCCGTCGTCGGCGTCGTCGCCGGTCTGTGGCTCGGCAGCTGGCTCTCCGGCATCGCCTCCCAGGACGGCCCCGTCCTGCTCAAGCCGGGCGTGTTCGTCTCGGTGATCACGCTGGGCACCACGACCCTGACCGTCCTGCTCGCCGGGGCGCTCGCGGTCTGGGCCGACCGGCGGAGCCTGCGGCGGCGCTGACCGCAGCGGTCCGCGCCCGTCGTCGTCGCGGCACTGTGGGATACTCGGGGCATGCCCCTGCGTCCTGACGGCCGTCTCAACCACGACCTGATGCCCGGCGAGAAGGGGCCCCAGGACGCCTGCGGCGTCTTCGGGGTCTGGGCCCCCGGCGAGGAGGTCGCGAAGCTCGCGTACTTCGGCCTCTACGCCCTGCAGCACCGGGGCCAGGAGTCCGCCGGCATCGCCACCAGCAACGGTGAGCAGATCCTCGTCTACAAGGACATGGGTCTGGTCTCGCAGGTCTTCGACGAGACCGCCCTCAACGCCCTGACCGGACACCTCGCCGTCGGGCACTGCCGTTACTCGACCACGGGCGGCGTGACGTGGGAGAACGCGCAGCCGACCCTCGGCGCGACCGCCGGCGGCACCGTCGCCCTGGGGCACAACGGCAACCTGACGAACTCCGCCGACCTGGTCGACCTCGTCGCCGAGCGCTACGGGGCGCAGCGCCGCGGCGAGCTCGCCCGGGGCAACACGACGGACACGGCGCTGGTGACGGCGCTCCTGACCGGGGACGACGACCACACGCTCGAGCAGACCGCGCTGGAGGTGCTGCCGCAGCTGCGCGGCGCCTTCTCCCTGGTCTTCATGGACGAGCGCACGCTGTACGCCGCCCGCGACCCGCAGGGCGTGCGTCCGTTGGTGCTCGGCAGGACGCAGCGTGGCTGGGTCGTCGCCTCCGAGACGCCGGCGCTCGACATCGTCGGCGCCTCGTACGTCCGCGAGGTCGAGCCGGGTGAGCTGATCTGCATCGACGACGACGGCCTGCGCTCCACCCGGTTCGCACCGGTCGAGCGGGCCGGGTGCGTGTTCGAGTACGTCTACCTCGCCCGCCCGGACACGTCGATCAAGGGTCGGCCGGTGCACGCCGCCCGTGTCGAGATGGGCCGCCAGCTCGCTCGCGAGCACCCGGTGGACGCCGACATGGTCATGCCGGTCCCGGAGTCGGGCACCCCGGCCGCCACCGGCTACGCCGCGGAGTCGGGGATCCCGTTCGGCCAGGGGCTGATGAAGAACGCCTACGTGGGGCGCACGTTCATCCAGCCCTCGGACACCCTGCGCCAGCTCGGCATCCGGCTCAAGCTCAACCCGCTGCGGGAGGTCATCCGCGGCAAGCGGCTCGTCGTCGTGGACGACTCGATCGTGCGGGGCAACACCCAGCGCGCCCTCATCCGCATGCTGCGCGAGGCCGGCGCGGCCGAGGTGCACGTGCGGATCTCCTCGCCCCCGGTGAAGTGGCCCTGCTTCTACGGCATCGACTTCGCCTCGCGGGCCGAGCTCATCGCCAACGGCCTGACGCCGGAGGAGATCGGCCAGTCCCTCGGCGCCGACTCGCTCGGCTACATCTCCACCGAGGGCATGATCGCCGCGACCGAGCAGCCCGCCTCGCAGCTCTGCGCGGCCTGCTTCACCGGCGAGTACCCGATCGAGCTGCCCGAGGAGGAGCGCCTGGGCAAGCACCTGCTGGAGCAGGCCGAGCTGCCGCTGGGCGCGCCCGAGGACGGGCTGTCCCAGCTCTCCGTCGGCGTCGGCGGCCAGACGGCGCTCGACCACCCCTGATCCACCCCCTGCGGCGCACGCCGTCGCGCCCGGACCACCTGGAGCACCACCTGTGAGCGAACCCCTGACGTATGCCGCTGCCGGCGTCGACACCGAGGCCGGCGACAAGGCGGTCGAGCTGATGAAGGACGCGGTCCGGCGCACCCAGGGGCCGGCCGTGCTGGGCGGCGTCGGAGGGTTCGCCGGGCTCTACGACGTCTCCGCGTTCCAGCGGTACCGCAGGCCGCTGCTGGCCACCTCGACCGACGGCGTCGGCACCAAGGTGGCGATCGCCCAGGCGCTCGACATGCACGACACGATCGGGTTCGACCTGGTCGGCATGGTGGTCGACGACATCGTCGTGGTCGGCGCCGAGCCGCTGTTCATGACCGACTACATCGCCACCGGCAAGGTGGTGCCCGAGCGCGTGGCCGACATCGTGCGGGGCATCGCGCAGGCCTGCGAGGTGGCCGGCACCGCCCTGGTGGGCGGGGAGACCGCGGAGCACCCCGGGCTGCTCGCACCGGACGAGTACGACGTCGCCGGCGCCGCGACGGGCATCGTCGAGGCCGACGACGTCCTGGGTCCGGACAAGGTGCGTGCGGGGGACGTGCTGATCGCGATGGCCTCCAGCGGCATCCACTCCAACGGGTACTCGCTGGTGCGTGCGGTCGTGCGGCACGCCGGGTGGGAGCTGGACCGCCACGTCGAGGAGTTCGGCCGCACCCTCGGCGAGGAGCTGCTGGAGCCGACCCGTGTCTACGCCGCCGACTGCCTGGCGCTGGCCCGGGACGAGGCTGCGCAGGTGCACGCCTTCACGCACGTCACCGGTGGCGGGCTGGCCGCGAACCTCGCCCGGGTGCTGCCGGCCGGCGTCGTGGCGACGGTGGACCGGTCCTCCTGGGAGGTCCCGCCGGTGTTCCGCACGGTCCGGGACCTGGGCGGCGTGCCCCGCGGGGACCTGGAGAACACCCTCAACCTCGGTGTCGGGATGGTCGCCGTGGTCGGGGCCGAGGGCGCGGACGCGACCCTGGCGGCGCTGCGCGCGCGGGGCGTGGAGGCGTGGACGCTGGGAGGCGTCGCCGACCTCGACCCGGCCGACGCCGGTGCCGACCTCGTGGTGGGCACCAAGGGTGTGCACGCGGGCGCCGTGCGCCTGGTGGGCGACTACCGCTGAACCGGCGTGACCGCTGCGCGCCGGTCATGGCACGACGAAGGGCCGGACGGCAGTTGCCGTCCGGCCCTTCGGAGCTGGTGCTGAGCCTGCGACCGTGCCAGGCCGGGACCGTCAGCGCTGGGAGTCGTCGTCCCAACGGCTGTAGGTGTTGTCGTACGCGGAGTCCGCACTGTCCGACCAGCGGTCCTCGGTGACGACGTCGGTCTGGTTGCCCTTGAGCTCTTGTTCGAGGGCGTGGTAGTTCGTCTCGGGGCTGTAGTACTTCAGCTCGCGAGCAACCTTGGTGTGCTTAGCCTTCTGACGGCCCCGGCCCATGGCTCGACCCCCTCAACGTAAGAGCGGGGCGGCGACGTCGCGAACGTGCGGCCCCGGGTGAAGTTTCGTCTGTTCAGGCTCTAACGGTACATGCTGCAGCGGTATTCCCTCTACTCGGCTCGGTGTGGCGTTGCGCGCGCCGGGCGTCCCGCTCACGGGCGGGCCTGCCGGTTCAAGTCGCCTCAATCCCCATTTCTGCACACAATGGCAGGACACGGCCGTCACGTCTCCGGAGCCGTCCGGAGCGGTCGCGTGCCAGGAGGTGCAGGGGATGTCGTTCCACAGTGACTCCGAGGTCCTGTTGACGCCTGCCGAGGTGGCGAGCCTCTTTCGCGTGGACCCGAAGACGGTGACGCGTTGGGCCAAGGCAGGCAAGCTCTCGTCCATCCGGACGCTCGGCGGCCACCGCCGCTACAAGGAGTCGGAGGTCCGAGCGCTGCTCGGTGCCGCGTCCGAGGCCGCCGAGGTCGAGGCCGCCGCGAACGCCGCGGCCCACGACCCGGAGCGTCCGGGGAGCCGGCACTAGGCTCCGCCGTCCCGCGGTGGTGCCTGGCACCGGACCGGACACCACCGACGGACGGGGCGCGCCCTCCGACGGTGACCGGACCGGCGTCGTCGTGGCTCAGTGCCGCACGGCGCGCACCACGACCACCGTCGCCACGACGACTCCCGTGAGCACCGCACCCAGGAGAATCTTCGCGTTCCGCGCCCGGTGGGTCCCGTCGTCCGGCACGCCCTGGCCGCTGAGCAGCCCGCCGGCGTCCGCCGCCGCCTGCTTGGTGCCGCGAGCCAGCTGGGACGCCTGGTAGGCGGGGGAGAGTCGGGTGCTCAGCTCGTCGAGCGCCTCGGACAGCTCGCGGCGCGCCCGGGTGACCTCGGCCTCAAGCTCGCGCTTCGTGGGGGCGGGACCGCCCTCGGGCGAGGCCGCGTTCGTCGTGGACTGGCTCACCGCTTCATCCCCTCCTTGACCGTGGCGACGTCGTCCTTCACCCGGTCGATCGTCTCCGGCTTCGCGGCCGCCTTCTTGAGCTGGCCGACGGCGACCCACACGAGCAGGCCGGCGAGCAGCAGCATCGCGACGCCGATGATCACCGCCGAGAGCCACATCCAGGCCACGGACGGGCCGAAGATGTCGGCCAGGCCGAAGACGGCCGCCCAGATCAGGACTCCCACCGCGTAGAGCACGATGACGAGCGCCCCGAAGAGCAGCCCGACCCCTGCTCCGGATCTCTTGGCCTTCTCGGCCAGCTCGGCCTTGGCGAGGGCGATCTCGGCGCGCGCCAGGCGGGTGGCCTGCTCGGAGACCTGCTCCATGAGCCGGCCCATGCTGGGGGGTCGATCGGCAGGCGGTGTCCGCCCGTCGTCCCAGTCGGTCATCGGATGCTCCGATCCTCGACGAAGTCTGTGTGCCCCCACTCAACCCGTCTGCGCCGGTCCAGGCAATTCCAGAGGCCCGGCGAGTCGTCGCGGCGCCGCCGGTGGGACACGCAGAAGACCCCCGGACCGTGGTCCAGGGGTCTTCCGAGGGAGTGGCTCCGACCGGCGTCGATCCGGTGACCTTTCGATTTTCAGTCGAACGCTCTACCAACTGAGCTACAGAGCCGTGCCGTGACACGAAAGCCCGGGGCGCCGTTGCCGACGAACCGGGCGCTTCATGCGCGACCCTGACGGGACTTGAACCCGCGACCTCCGCCGTGACAGGGCGGCGCGCTAACCAACTGCGCTACAGGGCCATGATCGGTGGATCTCCCGACCGAGAGGCTCGTTTCGAGCCGAGAAGAAGCGTACCTCATGCTGGGCCTGATCCTGAAATCGTCTCCTGACCAGCAGCGATACCTCGTCCCGAGGCGTCAGGGCGATACCCGGGCGGAACGAGCGACGTCCGCGCGCCGTCGTCGTCCCGGAACGGTCGCGATCCGGCAGTGCGACCGTGCAGTACCCCCAACGGGATTCGAACCCGTGCTACCGCCGTGAAAGGGCGGGGTCCTAGGCCGCTAGACGATGGGGGCGGGCCGGGCCAGCATACCGGCCCGCCGCGAGCATCCCCCAACCGGTGGGGTCCGCGGCCCGGGGAGCGCCCCGGGCCGCGCCGCCCGTGGGAGAGGATGGGCCGCGTGGTGGAGATGTCGCGCGAGGAGTTCGAGGCGGCCGTGTCCGACGGCCTCGACAGGGTGCCCGCCGAGCTGACGCGGTTGATGGACAACGTCGTCGTGCTCGTGGAGGACGTCGCGCCCACCGACGACCCGGACCTGCTGGGCCTGTACGAGGGCGTCCCCCTCACCGAGCGCGGAGACGCCTGGGCGGCCGGGTCGCTCCCGGACCGCATCACCATCTACCGGCACCCGACGCTGGCGATCTGCGACTCCACCGACGAGGTCGCCGAGGAGGTGGCGATCACCGTGGTGCACGAGATCGCCCACCACTTCGGCATCGAGGACGACCGGCTGCACGAGCTCGGCTGGGGCTGACCTGCCGGCCACCGGGCCGCGCCGGGCCCGGACGCCCCGGGCTCGGCGCGTGGAGCAGGGACCGGGCCGGTGGCCCAGCGTGGGCGTGGGTGCTCACGGCGCGGCAGTGGTAGTGATGGCGTGTGACGTCCGCAGCAGACATCCACGGCCGGTCCTTCGACGCCGTCCTGTGCGACATCGACGGCGTGATCCGCTTCTACGACGACGACCTGGTGTCCTCCCTGGAGGAGCGGGCCGGTCTGCCGACGGGCACCACGGCGGCCATCGGGTTCGCGCCGGAGAACGACCTGCCGCTGCTGCTCGGGCAGATCACCAGGCAGCAGTGGGCGGACTCGATCGTCCAGGGCTTGGTCCCCGAGGTGTCCCTCGCCGTGGCGCAGGAGCTGGCCGTGGCGTTCGCCGAAAGGGGGTCCCGGGCCGACGAGGCCGTCGTCGGTCTTCTTCGCCAGGTCCGGTCGCGCTGTCCGCTCGTCCTCGTGAGCAATGCGACGGCGTGGCTGGACGACGACCTGGAGCTCCTCGGCCTGGGCGACCTCGCGATCGACGTCGTCAACAGCGCGCTGGTCGGTGCGGCCAAGCCGGACCGTCGCATCTACGAGGTTGCGGCCGAACGGGCCGGCGTCCCCGCCGACCGTTGCCTCTTCGTGGACGACCGGGAGGAGAACGTCGGAGCGGCAGCCGAGCTCGGCATGACGACGGTGCTGTATCGCTCCGCCGATGGGCTGCGGGAAGCGCTCGCCCCTGTCCTCAGGCCCTCGCCCCAGACCTGAGGGTGTGACCGTGGGAGAGCCTCACGACCGCCGGTCCCCGGGGACTCGCCCGCCGGGGCCGAAGGCGTCGGTCCGGGGGGGGGGGGGGGGACTACAGGCCGTCGTACTCCCAGTGCCAGGCCTCAGGCTTGGAACCGTCCGAGCGCGCCCAGCCGGGGTTGTCCCAACCGAACTTCGGGGCGTTCGCACGCAGCCAGTCGTAGCGGGCCGTCCCGAACGACTCGACCCCGCCGCCCAGGTCCACGGCCACGCCCAGACCGTGGTTGGAGTACCCGGGCACGGCGGCCAGGTAGCCCCTGGTGGCCCGCGTGGCGACCTGCGAGGCGTAGGACCGGTAGGAGTCGGTGAGATCCAGGTGCTCGCCGAACTGCGCACGGTAGGCGACGTCGAGACGCTCGAGCTGCTCGCCGGCGTCGCACCGCAGGGTCTCGCCCGGCGCGAAGGACAGCTCGCACAGCGCGTCGGACGGGATCTGGCCGTTGGCGTAGGCGTCCACCGAGTCGGCCTCGTCGGCCAGGTGATCGGCGGCGTCGGCAGCCTCGGCCGCCTCGGCGGCGGTGATCTCGGCCGGCGTGTCCGGCGCGGCCTCGACGTCGATCGGCGCGGACCCGGCGCGGGTCACGAGCCGGTCGAGCTGCTTGGTGGCGCGGGCGAGCGAGGCCTCCTCGGACGTGTCCGCACCCTGCCCGTCGGCGTCGGCGTCGGCGTCGTCGTCGTCGTCGGAGAGCGCCTCGGCGGTCTCCTCCACCAGCGGGGTGCGGTCCGACGCGCGGGATGCCGGGGCGTCGTCCCGCGCGTCCATGATCGCCACGACGTCGTCGGCCTTCTGCTCGATTCTGCGCCGCTCGGAGCGGGTGATCGTCGTGGACTCGGACGTCACCTGCTCGGCCGCCTGGAGCGCGCTGGCCGCCCGGACGACGGCGGGGTCGGCGGACATCACCGCCTCGGCGGCGAGTGTCGCGACGGGTTCCGGGTCGGCCGTGGCGGTGGCCGACGTCTCCGCGTCGGCGACGTCGGGGGACAGGGCGGTCGCGGCGCCGGCCGTGATCGTCAGCAGGGCCATGGCACCGGCGACGGCGGCACGGGGGCCGCGCACGGAGGTCGCGCGGGGTGCACGCTCGGCCGCGTGCGCGCCGCGGCGGCTCCTGCCGGTGCGGCGCGGGGCGGGGGATGTGCCGTCGGCGGGCCGGGTCTGGCGGTGCCGGGGCAGCACGAAGCGGGGTCGGTTCACAGGGGAGTCCTCGGGTCTCGGGGCCGTCGTCCAGGATGACCGGCGGATGTGGGCGTCCCCTGACGACGGCGCGCCGATCGGACAGGCATCCGGCGGAGGGTTCGCGACCAGCCCGTGAAGACCGGACATCGTGGGTGCGGGCACGGGGCTGACGCCGGTCCGGATGGTGGGACGCCGGGTCCCGGCGTGGCCGCCCCGCCAGCACGCCGGCGCTGCGCCCCCAACACTGGCAGGCATGAACCCGCCACCCGTGACCGTGTCGATCCATCGCGTCGTCGAGCCCGAGAACGAGGTCGAGGTGACGGCCTGGGTGCAGGCCGGCGTGCGGCTGGCGAACCGGTGGCCGGGATTCCTGGGCTCCGGCTGGATCCGCGCGGCCGAGGGGTCCGCCGACTGGGTGATGCTCTACCGTTTCGCCGACGCCGGGCGTCTGGAGGCCTGGGAGACGTCGGCCGAGCGGCGCGACTGGTTGGCCCGCGGCGAGGGGCTGGTGGCCGAGCACGGCGTGACGCGGCGCACCGGCATCGAGGGCTGGTTCGACCCGCCGGTGCGCCAGGACGAGCCCGACGGGACGTCGCTGCTGCCCGCGCCGCCCCGCTGGAAGCAGTCCGTCGCGATCTGGCTGGGCTTCTTCCCGGTGAACCTGACCTTCACGGCACTGGTGGCCTGGCTGCTGCCCGCGTTCGACGACCTGCCCCTGGTGCTCGGCGTCCTGGTCTCCACGCTGGTGCTGACGCCGATCATGTCGTTCTGGGTGCTGCCGTTCGTCACCGGCCGGCTGCGGAGCTGGCTGCACGCCCCGCCGCGCCGCGCCGGGTAGCCGGTCCCGCTCGAGCACCCAGCGCACACCCAGGTCGGCGACCCTAGGGTGGAGGCATGTTCCTGGACGGCGAGGACCCCACGATCGATCCGAACACGGTCGAGTCGACCGTGTCCCTGACCGTCACGCTCGTCTGGGCCGCGGCGGCGCTCGTCGCTGCCTACGTCGTGGTCACGTTGATCTCGGTCCTCGTCCGCAGGCTGGCCCGCCGCCGGCCGCTGCTCAGCGACATGGCCACCCGGCTGCGGCACCCCCTGCGCGTCCTCGTCATGACCGTCGCGGTCTGGGTGGCGTTCCGGCTCTCGGCGCACAAGGGCGAGGCCTGGTACGGGTTCCTGGAGCACTGCCTGCTCATCGCGACGATCATCGCGGGGGCGTGGCTGATCGGCGCCATGGCGTTCGTCGTCGAGGACCGCACGCTCGCCCGGATGGCCGGCGCGGCCGACGACCGGCACGCCCGCCGGGTCCAGACGCAGATCTCCATCGTCCGGCGGGTCACGGTCGCGGTCATCGTGGTCATCGCGATCGCGGCCGTGCTGCTCACCTTCCCCGCGATGCGCACGGCCGGTGCCTCCATCCTGGCCTCGGCCGGTCTGGTGTCGATCGTGGCCGGGCTCGCGGCGCAGTCGAGCCTGGCGAACATGTTCGCCGGGATGCAGATCGCGTTCACCGACGCGATCCGCGTGGACGACGTCGTGGTGCTGGACGGCGAGTTCGGCCGCATCGAGGAGATCACCCTCACCTACGTCGTCGTGCACGCCTGGGACGACCGCCGCCTCATCCTGCCCAGCACCTACTTCACCACCACGCCGTTCGAGAACTGGACCCGCCGGGCCGCGGACCTGCTGGGGACCGTCGAGGTCGACGTCGACTTCACCGTCCCCCTGCCGGCGATGCGTGCCGAGCTCGACCGGCTCCTGGCCGCGTCGCCGCTGTGGGACGAACGTCTCGGCATCCTGCAGGTGACGGACGCGACGGGTGGCAGGATCCAGGCGCGGGCGCTCGTCAGCGCGGCCGACGCCGGCACGCTGTGGGACCTGCGCTGCCACGTCCGTGAGGGGCTGGTGGCCTGGCTGCAGCACGAGGCCCCGTACGCCATGCCGGTGCGCCGGTACGACCGGGCCGCCGCGCTCCCGGAGGGCGGCGGCGCGGTTCCGACGCAGGAACCGGCCGTGGAGTCGCCGGCCGTGGAGTCGCCGGCCGAGCCCGAACCCGCGGGCAGCGCACGCAGGAAGCCGTCCGTGGCCGTCGAGCCGCCGTCGAGCGCCACGTCGGCCGCGTCCGCGGCCTCCGCCTCGGGACCGCGGGCCGACCGGCCCGAGGACGAGCCCGTGGTGGTGCCGGGCCGTTCCCGCATCGGCCGGCCCCGCCGTCCGTCGGTGCTGGGGCGGCAGTCCCGGCGGACCGGCGCGGAGACCGGGGCAGGGACCCAGGACGCGACCGTCGTGCTCGGTGACGTCCCCGCACCGCGGCGCGGAGCGGACGAGACCGTGCTGGTGCCCGCCGCCGAGCCCGACGGCCGGCCCGACGCCCCGCCCGTCGTCCAGCCGGCCGGCCTCTACACCGGCAGCGAGGAGGCCGAGGCCCGCCGCGAGAACTTCGAGGGTCCGGGGCAGGACGCCATCGAGGAACGCGAGGAGTGGGCCGAGCGCCGGCTGACCGGGGAGGTGGCCGTCGACGACGAGGAGTCCGCCGCGGAGCGGGAGAAGCAGGGGGCGAGCCGCCACCGGTTGGCACCCGACTCCGGCGACGGCGGGCCGACCGGTGACGGTGGCCACGGCGACGGCGGCGGTGGTGACAGCGGGTTCTAGCCGGTCAGCGCAGACCGGTGCCGGAGCGTCCGGCCAGCCAGCCGCGGAGCTCACCCGGCCTGTCGGTGATGATCGCGTCCACGCCGGCGTCCACGAGCGGCGCCCACACGGCCGGTTCGTTCGCCGTCCAGGGCATGACGCGCAGGCCGAGGTCGTGCGCCCGGTCCACGAGCCCGGGGTCGGCCAGGACCGCGGCCACCGCGGGGTTCACGGTCACGGCGCCGAGCGCCCCGGCGGCCTCGAGGAGGTCGTCCGGTGCCGCATCGCACAGGAGCCCGCGCGGCAGGTGGGGAGCGGCCTCGCGCTGGGCCGCGACCGTCTCGCGGGAGAACCCCTGGACCAGCACGCGGCCGGCCAGCCCCGCGGCGTCGAGCGCCGCCGTCGTCCTCGCGACCTGCTCGGGCGACCAGACCCCCTTGTACTCGCACAGCAGGTCGGTGCCGGGGCGGGCGGCGAGCAGGTCCAGCACCTCGTCGAGGACGGGGACGCGCTGTCCGGCGAACGCGGGGGAGAAGCGCGCTCCGGCGTCGAGGCCGCGCACGGTGGCGGCGTCGAGGTCCGCCACGGCCCCCGAGCCGTCGGTGACCTGGTCGACGTCGGGGTCGTGGATCACCACCGCCGTGCCGTCGCGCGTGAGCCGGAGGTCGAGCTCGACGGCCGGCGCCCCGGCACGCCACGCCGCCTCGAACGCCGCGAGGGTGTTCTGCGGCGCCACGGCGCCGTAACCGCGGTGGGCGACGACGACGGGGTGGTCGGGATCCGGGCTGGCGGGCAGGAGCGTGGTCACCCGGCCATCCTGGCGCGGGGACGGCGGCACGGCCACCAGCGGGTGCTCGCCGCCGCGGGGCCGACCTGACCGGTTCTGATCGTCCGCGTGGCCCGGGTGGGCGGTCCGTCCGCGGTGCTCGAGACTCGAGGTCCCCACCACGAAGGAGAGCGATGGGCCACGAGGCGACGACCGGACCGGACCCGACCGCGGTCGACCACACCCCCTGGATCTACGTCGCGTCGGCGACGCCGGAGCAGCGGGAGCGTCAGCGCGTGCTCCAGGAAGGGTTGGCCACCGGACGGGGGTTCCGGTTCGGGCAGGACTGCTTCCTCTCGGAGCTCGCGTCGGTGACCGACGAGCACCTCGAGCTCGGCGACCGGTCCTACGTGGCCGCGGGCGCCTACCTGACCGGCACCCTCGTCACCGGCCGGGACTGTTCGATCAACCCGTACACGGTGGTGCGGGGAGACGTCCGGCTCGGGGCCGCGGTGCGTATCGGCGCCCACACGTCGTTGCTGGGCTTCAACCACACGATGGACGACCCGACCGTGGAGATCTTCCGCCAGCCGCTCGTCAGCGAGGGGATCACCGTGGGCGACGACGTCTGGATCGGTTCGCACGTCGTGGTGCTCGACGGCGTCGAGGTGGGCGACGGCGCGGTCCTGGCGGCCGGGGCGGTGGTCACCAAGGACGTGCCGGCCGGGGCCGTCGTCGGCGGCAACCCGGCACGCGTGATCCGCTGGCGGACCGGACCCGCCGCGAGGGGGACCGGGCACCCGCGGGACCTGGCGGGAGCCGTGGCCGAGCTCGCCGACACGGCGCGGGAGCAGGTGGGTGACGTCCTGGACCGGTGCTGGGACGCCGGTGCGGGACTCTTCGTCGACTCCCCGGGCGCGGCGGCGACCGTCCGGGCGCAGTGCGACGCCGTCGAGATCGCCGACCTGCTCCTCGGCGGGCCGCCGCCGCAGCGGCCGGGCGACGACCTCGCCGCCCTGCTGCGGTCCTGGCAGGACCCGGGCACGGGGCTCGTCGGTGAGCTGGGACCCGACGGCCTGCCCACCGCACCGGGGCCGTCGCTGCACGACCCGGTCGCCGCGTACCACGTGCTCGCCGTCGGCTATGCCCTCGACCTGCTGGGCAGCCGGTTCGAGCACCTGGTCGCCGTCGCGGCGCAGACGGGCGCCGACGGGGTGGTCGAGCTGCTCGCGGGCCTCGACTGGCAGGGCGACGCCTGGGCGTGCGGACACCTCGTCGACGCCCTGGGGACCGCGCTGCTCCAGAACCGCCGGCTCGGGAGCCCCGGGCGCCCCGGGGCCGGCGAGGCGCTGTTCGGCTGGCTGCTGACGAACGCCGACCCCCGCACCGGGATGTGGGGCGCCCCCGACCCGACCGGGGGACTGCTGCGGACCGTCAACGGGTACTACCGCACCACGCGCGGCACCTTCGCCCAGCACGGGGTGCCGGTGCCGTACGCCGACCGGGTCGTGGACACCGTCCTGGAGCACGTCCGCGACCCGCGCTGGTTCCGGCCCGAGCGTCGGGACGCCTGCACCGTGCTCGACGTCGCCCATCCGCTCTGGCTGACCCGGCGCTGCGGGCACCGCGGCGACGAGGTGGTCGACGTCGCGCGGGGGCTCCTCGGTGACGTGCTGCGGTGCTGGACACCGGGCGAGGGGTTCGCCTTCCGGGCCCCGCACGCCACCACCGCCGGAGCCCGCGGGACGTCCCCCGGGCTGCAGGGGACCGAGATGTGGCTGGCCATCGTCTGGTACCTCGCGGACCTCGTGGGAGTGAGCGAGGAGCTCGGCTTCCGGCCGCGGGGCGTCCACCGGCCGGAGCCGGCACCGGTGTCCGCGCCCGGCCGGCAAGATGGCTGACCGGGTTCGACGAGCGAGGTGGGCCCCCCGGGGATCGAACCCGGAACCCGCGGATTAAAAGTCCGCTGCTCTGCCAGTTGAGCTAGAGGCCCGCCGCCGTCCCGACGAGGGCACGGGGCTGCGGGCCAGCCTACGCGGGCGGGGCCGCACGGGTGCCGGTGGCTCCGGGGAGCGTGCTGTGACCTGCGCCCCTCCCCGGGCTGCCCGGAGGGCAAACTACGCCGGATCGTCTCCCCGTGTCATGCGCCGTCTCAAAGGGCGAGAGGTATGGGGAAGATTCCGTCTCACCGTTGCGCGGCGCCCCCGCGTGCTGTTTCGGTGGACTGGTCGCGTACCCGACGAGAGGAGCAATCGTGCTCACCGTGACGGACAACGCCCGCACCGCCGTCGAATCGCTGGTCCAGCAGGCCGGTGTCCCCAGCGAGGGAGGCCTGCGCATCGCCCAGTCCTCCGGTCAGCCGGGGAACTTCGAGCTCGCGCTCGTCCCCGCCCCGCAGCCCGACGACTCCGTCGTCGACGACTCCGGCGAGACCAAGGTCTTCGTCGACAACGAGGCAGCCACCGCCCTGGCGACGCTGCAGCTCGACGCCGAGCCCTCCACCGAGGGCCCGGGATTCGTGCTCACGCCCCAGCAGGCCTGAGCAGCCCCCACAGCTTTCCGACGGCGGGTCGTCCTCTCACGAGGGCGGCCCGCCGTCGTCGTCCCCGCCACCGAGCCCCCACCAGGACAGCCCCCGGGCGGCGACCCGGACACCGTCCGGGTGCTCGACGACGACGAGCAGCACCTGCCCGCAGACGCGGCACCGCCCCACGTACCCCATCGGGTGGGCCCACACCGCGGCACGTGCCAGCATCGCCACGTCACCGCAGTGCGTGCAGCGCCCCGCCGTCGTGGTGACGTCCACCGCGAGGAGCCCGGCCAGCGGCCCGGCCAGGCAGTTGCCGTCGAGCGGCACGGGATCGGCGTCGGCGCCCATCAGCCACCTCCGAAGCGTTCGGTCAGGACGTGCGCCGGGTCGTGGCCGACGTCGAGCAGGAGTCCCGCGGCCGCCTCCACGAACCCGGTGGGTCCGCACACGAACACCCGTGCCCCGGCGTCGGGCCCGACGGCGTGGGCGACCACGTCGTCGCGCGTCAGGCGACCCGGCGGACGGGCGGCACCGGCCGGAGCCTCACGGCTGTAGAGCCAGGTCGTCGTCAGGCCGTCGGTCGCGGCCAGCTCGTCCGCCCAGAACGCGTCGGCAGGTGTGCGGACCGACGCCAGCAGGCGGAACTCCGCCGTCGACGGCGACGCCCCCCGCGCCCGCGCCATCGCGGCCAGGGGGACGATCCCGGACCCGCCGGCGACGAGCTGGACCGGACCGGCGTCCGCCGGACGCCACACGAAGAACCCGCCGAGCGGCCCGCGCACCTCCATCCGGTCGCCCGGCCGGGCCTCCCGGACCAGGTACGGCGACACCTCGCCGCCGGGCACCTCGTCGACCGCGATCTCCACGACCTCGTCCCGGCCGACCCGCGCCAGCGAGTAGGACCGCACCGCCTGGTAGCCGTCCGGGGCCGTGAGCCGGAGGTCGACGTGCTGCCCCGCGAGCGCGCCGGCGAACCCCGGCGCCGCGAGGGTCAGGGCCCGGGCGCTCGCGGTGACGCGCTCGGTCGCGACCACCTGGGCGGCGTGCCAGGCGCTCACGAGTACCGCTGCTCGGACCAGGGGTCGCCGTAGAGGTGGTAGCCGTTCTGCTCCCAGAAGCCCGGCTCGTCCTCGAGGTGCAGCGTCAGACCGCGCAACCACTTGGCCGACTTCCAGAAGTACAGGTGCGGGACCAGCAGCCGGACCGGGCCGCCGTGGACGGGCGCCAACGGCTCGTCCTCGTACGCGAATGCGACCCACGCCCGCCCGTCGAGGAGGTCGTCGAGCGGCAGGTTCGTCGTGTACCCACCGTAGGAGTGGGCGACGACGAAGTCCGCGGCGGTCTCGACCTCCTCGAGGAACGCGTCCACCGGGACGCCCCGCCACCGGGTGTCCTGCTTGGACCAGCGTGTCACGCAGTGGATGTCCACCGTCACGTCCTGCGCCTCCATGGCCTGCAGCTCCGCCCAGTCCCAGCGGTGGTCCGCGCCGGACTCGGTCCGCACCGTGAGCTCCCAGCCCGCGGTGTCGACCTGCGGGGTGGGGCCGAACGACAGCACCGGGAAGTCCTCGGTGAGGTACTGCCCGGGTGGCAACGGACGGTCGCCGCCGGGACGACGCCCGCCGAACCCTCGGGTGACGAATGACATGACGGTCTCCTGCGCTCGGGCCGGACTCCAGTGTCGCGCCGGACGGCGTGCTGCGCGCCCTGTGGCGCAGAAGTGGGATCTGCGGGATGGTGTCCGGCACGCCGCGACGGTCGTGGCGCACACGGAGGTGACCACTTGTCTTCCACACCGACCCACATGGCCGAGGGAGCAGCCCGCAGCGCACGCCACAGCACCGCGCTGCAGCTGCTGGCCCGAGCGGGCTACGTGGCGTCCGGCGTCCTGCACCTGCTGATCGGCGTGCTCGCCGTGCAGCTGGCGTTCGGCTCGTCCTCCGGCAGCGCCGACCAGTCCGGTGCCTTCCGGCAGCTGGCACAGGCTCCCGGCGGTGCGGCCATCCTGTGGGTCGTCACGATCGGGTTCGCCGCGCTGGCGCTCTGGCAGCTCCTCGAGGCCCTGCTCGGGGTGCCCGGCACGGACTCCGCCAAGGAGGTCGGTGCCCGTCTCAAGGCTGCCGCGAAGGCGGTGCTCTACGGGGTGCTCGCCTGGACCGCCGCGCAGTTCGCCGTCGGCGGCGGGTCCGGGGGCGGCGGCAACCAGCAGGAGAGCCTCACCGCGGACGTCATGAAGTCGACGGCGGGCCAGTGGCTGGTCGGGGCCGTCGGCCTCGTCATCGTGGGTGTGGGCGTCTTCCACGTCGTCAAGGGGTGGCGCAAGAAGTTCCTCGAGGACCTGCAGGGCACCGGCGGCGGGGCGGTGGGCACCGCCGTCGTGCGCCTCGGCCAGGTGGGCTACGTCGCCAAGGGGCTGGCGCTCGCGGTGCTCGGCGGACTGTTCGTCGCCGCGGCCGTCACCCACGACGCCGACAAGGCCGGAGGCCTCGACGACGCGTTGCACACCATCCGGGAGCAGCCGTTCGGCACGGTTCTGCTCGTCGTCACCGGCGTGGGCATCGCCGCCTACGGCGTGTACTCGTTCGCCCGGGCCCGGTACGCCCGGCTCTGAGGTGCCGTCCCGGGTGGGTCGTCAGGCGGGCACCGGACCGACGATCCACCCGGCGCCGAGCACGAGGCAGCCCACGGTCACCAGGAAGAAGACCACGACCCACACGAGTCCCGGCACGCCGGTGAGCCGGCCGAGCTGGTCGGCGTCGGACGTGCCGGCCCGGCCGCGGGCACGCTGCGACTGCAGCTCGACGACCGGGCGCACGGCGCCCAGGAGCAGGAACCACGTCACGGTGTACGCCACGGCGGACTGCGCCGCGGGGTCCAGCCACCAGGAGACCCCGACCAGGGCGGCGCCGCTGACCAGCACCGACCACAGGCCGAACCAGTTGCGGATCTTCAGCAGGAGCAGCGCCAGCAGCACGACCAGGAGCCACAGCAGCCCGACGGCGTAGCCCGCGCGCAGCAACCAGGCGGCCCCGAGACCCACGATCCCCGGCCCCACGTAGCCGGCGAACGCCGTGAGGATCATGCCGAGCCCGCGGGGACGGCCGGCCGTCACGGTCAGGCCGGAGGTGTCCGAGTGCAGCCGGATGCCGTCGAGGCGCCGGCCGGTGAGCATCGCGACGACGGCGTGCGCCCCCTCGTGCGCGATCGTGACGACGTGCCGGGCCACCCGCCACACGGGGGTGACCACGACGACGGCCAGGGCGACCAGTGCGACGGCGAGCACGACGGTCTGGTCGGGCGGGTCCACCGGGGTGGTGGCCGCCGTCCAGATCTGCCCGAGCACGTCACCGGCGGTCGCGAAGAAGTCGTCCACGCGGGCCATTCCACCATGTGACGCTGGGCACTCCGCGGCCCCCGCGGCCCCGGACGTGCGAGAATGTCCGGGAGAGGGCAGCGCGATCCCGCGCGCCCCACGTCGTGGAGATCCCCCCGGATTGCGTGCGGCGGACCCCGACCAGGGCGTCGTCCGACGTCCCAGAGAGGCACTTCCTTGACTTCCTTCGCCGATTTCGGCCTGCCCGCCCCTGTCGTGAAGCACCTGACGGACGCCGGCATCACCACCCCCTTCCCGATCCAGTCCGCGTCGCTGCCGGACACGCTCGCCGGCAAGGACGTGCTCGGCCGCGGCCGCACCGGATCGGGCAAGACCCTCGCGTTCTCCCTGCCGACCGTCACCGAGCTCGCCCGGCAGAAGGCCGCGGCCAAGGCCGCCGGCCGGCGCGCGCTGCGCGCCGCCGCCCCGCGGGCCCTGGTGCTCTGCCCCACCCGTGAGCTCGCCAACCAGATCGACGCCACCATGAAGCCGCTCGCCGAGGCCCTCGGCCTGCGGACGACGACGATCTTCGGCGGCGTCGCGCAGTCGCGTCAGGTGACTGCGCTCAACCAGGGCGTGGACATCGTCATCGCCTGCCCCGGCCGCCTCGAGGACCTGCTCAACCAGAAGCTCCTCACGCTCGACGACGTGGCGATCACGATCCTCGACGAGGCCGACCACATGGCCGACCTCGGGTTCCTGCCCGGCGTGAAGCGGATCATGGACCGCACCCCGCGCACCGGGCAGCGGCTGCTCTTCTCGGCCACGCTGGACAACGGCGTGGACGTGCTGGTCAAGCGCTACCTGAAGAACCCGGTCACGCACTCGGTGGACGACGCCGCGGCCCCGCCGCCGCAGATGACGCACCACATCCTCGCCGTCGCCGACAAGGAGGCGAAGAAGCAGGTCGTGCACCAGCTCGCCCAGGGCACCGGCCGCCGCGTGCTGTTCATGCGCACCAAGCACCAGGCCAAGAAGCTGGCCAAGCAGCTCACCGCCGCCGGGGTGCCCGCCGTCGACCTGCACGGCAACCTCGGCCAGGGCGCGCGCGAGCGCAACCTCGCGGCGTTCTCCTCCGGCGACGTCAAGGTCATGGTCGCGACCGACATCGCGGCCCGCGGCATCCACGTCGACGAGGTCGAGCTCGTGGTCCACGTCGACCCGCCGGCCGAGCACAAGGCGTACCTGCACCGGTCGGGTCGCACCGCGCGGGCCGGATCGGTCGGCGACGTCGTCACCGTCATGCTCCCCGAGGAGCGCGGCGACGTGCGTGACCTGACCCGCAAGGCCCGGATCACCGCGCGCCCGCAGCAGGTCGCGCCGGGTGACGCGGTCGTGACCGGGCTGGTGGGCGAGGTCGCGCCGTACGTGAAGCCGGCGCCCGTCGTCCAGCAGCAGCAGCCTGCGCGCAAGAAGCCGCAGGGCCAGCGCTCCGGCGGTCAGGGCCAGGGTGGCCGGGGCTCCCAGGGCGGCTCGCAGGGCGGCGGCGCCGCGGGTTCGGGTGGCGGGCGCAACCGCCGTCGTCGCGGCCGGGGCGGCCAGGGCGGCGGTCAGGGCACCGGCGGCGCGCGCGCGGGCCAGCAGGGCGGCCGCTCGCAGGGTGGACGCCAGCCGTCGGCCCGTGGCCAGCGCTGAGCCTCACCGACCATCACGCCCGGCGTCCGGGAACAGCATCCGGACGCCGGGCGTTGCCGTGGCCATGACGTACGAGGTCGCGAAGAGCGAGGACGAGTGGCGGGTCGAGCTGTCGCCGCAGGAGTTCAGCGTGCTGCGCCAGGCGGGCACCGAACGCGCCTGGACCGGTGAGCTGCTGGACGAGCGGCGCGAGGGTGTCTACCGGTGCCGGGCGTGCAGCAACGAGCTGTTCCGCAGCGACACCAAGTTCGACTCGCACTGCGGCTGGCCGTCGTTCTTCACGCCGCTGGCCGGGGACCGTGTCGAGCTGATCGAGGACCGGTCGCTGGGCATGGTGCGCACCGAGGTGCGATGCGCCCGCTGCGGATCCCACCTCGGGCACGTGTTCAAGGACGCCCCGCAGACCCCGACCGGGGACCGGTTCTGCATGAACTCGGTGAGCCTGGCGTTCGAGCCCGCGGCGTCCTGACACCGGGTCCGGCCCTCGCACGGCGCGGACCACCGCTACGGTCACCCCATGAGCGTCGAGACCTCTGCCGTGCCGGACCACCTCGTCAACCTGCGCGACGTCGGTGCGGCGTCGGCCCTGCTGCGCACGGACGTGCTCCTGCGCTCCGACGCGCCGCGCGCGGGCGACGTCGAACCCGACGGCGTCGCGTGGCCGCCACGGACGGTCCTGGACCTGCGGGACCCCGACGAGGGCGCCGAGGCCCACCCGCTGGCCGGGGAGGCCGAGGTCCGCTCGTTGCCGGTCCTGACGGGCGCGACGACGCGCGCAGGGTCCGGGGGCGACGTCGTCCCCTTCGACCTCGGCCGCCTCTACCTGGAGATGCTCGACGGCCCGGGGGCGCGGCACCTGGTCGCCGGTGCGGAGGCGGTCGCCTCCGACCCAGCACCCGTGCTGGTGCACTGCACCGCCGGGAAGGACCGCACGGGGGTGCTCGTCGCCGTCGTGCTGGCGCTGGTCGGGGTGGACCGTCGCGACATCGTCGCCGACTACGTGCGGACCGACGCGAACATGCCGGCGGTGATCGTCCGGGCGCGGGCCACGGCGCGGACGCCCCGGAAGGACGCGCACGTGGTCGCCGCGCTGCCCCCGGAGCTGCTGACGGCGCCGGCGCACGCGATTGAGGCGGTGCTGGCCGCGTTGGCGGCGCACGACGGCGGCGCGGCCGGCTGGTTCACCGCCCACGGCGGTGACGTGGCGACGCTCAGGTCGTTGCGGGACCGGCTGCTGCGCTGACCGCCTCGGTCCCGTGCTGGGACCCGAGCCACGTCACCACGTCGGCGGAGTAGTGGTGGAGCAGCCGGGCGAGCTCGGCGACGTCGTCCTTCTCCCAGTCGGACAGCGCCCCCTCGAGCATCGTGATGCGGGCGTCGCGGGCGTGGCGGAACCGGCTCGCCCCGTGCTCGGTGAGGGTGATCTGCTGGCCGCGCGTGTCCTCCGGGTCCGTCTCGCGGTGCACCAGGCCGAGCTCGTGGAGCCTGCTGAGCTGCCGCGAGACGGTGGCGCGCCCGACGCCGAAGTGCGCGGCGAGGTCGGACCCGCGCGTGCCGGGGTTCGCGGCGATGTGCGCCAGCAGGGGGTAGGCCGACGCGTCGAGCTCCGGATGGATGATGCGTGCCGTCTGCGCCGAGGTCGACTGCGCACGGCGGATGAGGACCCGCACCTCGCGTTCGAGCGCACCGAACGGGTCGGTCTGCGGGTCCGGTGACGTGGAGCGGGAAGCATCGGCGTACATGGACCCATGATGGTCGCCCCGAGAACTTTCCGGGACCCTTCCGGGGTCACAATGTGGGTGATCCGGGCCTCAGAGCGGGTGAAAACCGCCCGCTGGGGTCATTTGATGACGGTGACGACGGCGCCACCGCCATCGAGACGGTCCTGATGCTGCTGCCCGGCCCGCAGGCCTGGCTCGACGGCGCGTGACCGGCGTCGGGCCAGGCCTGCGGGGCCGGGCAGCGGAGCTCTCAGGAGCCTCAGGCGTTGTCGCGCTCCGGGGTGACCTCCCGCGGCCGCTCCGAGGCGCCCGCTCCGGCGCTGCCGACCAGGGCCTCGTCCGCCTCCAGGGCGATCTCCGTGGCGGCGGGGGCGCTGGGGTTCTGCGCCACGACGTCGCGGGCCTGCTCGATGCCGGACCGCTCGCCGAGCGGGATCTCCTTGATGAACAGCACGGCGATCAGCGAGACGACGGCCATGGGGACGGCGTACAGGAAGATCTCCGTGATCCCGTTCGAGTAGGACTGCTCGATGACCGCGCGCACGGGCTCGGGGACCTGGGACAGGTCCGGGACCGAGCCGGTGCTCCCGCCGAGCGCCGAGGCGGGGACGCCGAGGTCGGCGAGCCCGGACGCCAGGTCGGTCTTGACCGTGGAGGCCATGATCGCGCCGAGCACGGAGACGCCGATCGCGCCACCGAGCGAGCGGAAGAACGCGACGCCGGAGGTGCCGGCGCCCATCTCGCGGACGTCCAGGGTGTTCTGCGTGGCGAGCACGAGGTTCTGCATGAGCGCACCCACGGACAGACCCAGCCCGAACAGGTAGGCCCCGATCACCACGAAGCTGGTGTCGACCGCGATGGTGGACAGACCGAACAGCGACAGGGACAGCACCGCGGCCCCGCCGATCATGATCGCCTTGTACCGGCCGGTCGCGCTGATGATGCGGCCCAGCACGACGCCGGCGAGCATCGTGCCCACGACCATCGGGATGGTGAGCAGACCCGACTCGGTCGGCGTCTTGCCGCGGGCGAGCTGGAAGTACTGGGCCAGGAACACGGCGGTACCGAACATGGCCACGCCGACGGAGGCGGAGGCGACGATGGCCAGCACGAACGTGCGGTTGCGGAATAGGTGCAGCGGGAGGATCGGCTCGGACACGGCCCGCTCGACGAAGATCACGGCGACCAGGGCGAGGACGGCACCGCCGACCATCGCGGCGGTCTGCCAGGAGGCCCAGTCGAACTGGTCGCCGGCGAACGTGACCCACAGCAGCAGCAGGGCCACCGCGACGGCGATGAGCGAGGCGCCCCAGTAGTCGATCTTGACGTCGCGGCGCTCGCGCTTCGGCAGGTGCAGGGTGCGCTGCAGCGTGATGAGCGCGGCGATGCCGAACGGCACGCCGACGAAGAACGTCCAGCGCCAGCTGGCCGCGTCGGTGATGACGCCGCCCAGCAGGGGGCCGCCGATCTGGGCGACGGCCATGACCGCACCCATGAGGCCCATGTACTTGCCGCGCTCGCGCGGGCTGATGATGTCGGCCATGAGGACGGTGGCCATCGACATGACGCCGCCGGCGCCGATGCCCTGCAGGGCGCGGCAGGCGATGAGCCACTCGATGTCCTGGGACAGCCCGGCCGCCGCGGCGGACAGCACGGTGATGATCAGGGCGACCTGCATGAGGACCTTGCGGTTCGTCAGGTCGGCGAGCTTGCCCCACAGCGGGGTGGAGATGGTCATCGTCAGCAGCATCGCGGTGACGACCCACGTGTAGGAGTGCTGCGAGCCCTCGAGGTCGGCGACGATGCGGGGCAGCGACGTGGAGACGATGGTCGTGGCGAGCAGGGAGACGAGGACGCCGAGCAGGATGCCGGACAGCGCCTCGAGGGTCTCGCGGCGCGTCATGGCGGGCTTGGTGTCGGGCGTCCCGGACGCGGCGAGCGGCTCGGCCGGGACGGCGGCGACCGCCGCGGCGGGGGAGCCCGCGGTGTCCTGGCGGGATCTGGTGGTGTCGGTCATCGGTGCGTGGCCTCCTGGTGGACGGAGCTGATGGCGGCCGCGACGTTGCGGATCTGGGCGATGGCGTCGTCGAGGGCGTCGGCGGACCAGTCCGCGAACGCCTCGCCGAGGAAGTCGTCGAAGTACCGGTCGGACTCGGTGGCGAGCCGCTCCCCGGCCTCGGTGAGCTCGAGCGTGCGTGCCCGCCGGTCCGTCTCGTCGACGGTGCGGCGGACGTAGCCGGCGTCGACCAGCGCGCTGACCTGCCGGCTGGCGACGGAGGCGTCGACCCGCAGGGTCTCCGACACCTCGCAGAGCTGGACGGCGCCGCGCGAGCGGAGCGTCCGGACGATGCCGAGCCCGGACCGCGGCCAGTCGAGCTCGCGTGCCACGCGGCTCGCGGCGTCGCGCTGCGCCCGGGACAGGGACTCGAGGGCGCCGACCAGCGCGGCTGCGGCTTCGGACACGACGACTCCCTTTCGTTGCTCTGCGCAACGATAGGGTAGATGCTTGCATCAAGCAAATGTCCGGGCGGTGGTCTCGGTCACACGCCCACGACGACGGCGGCCCGCCCCGGGCAGGGGGCGGACCGCCGTCGGACCGGAGGGGTGAGCCCCCTCAGGAGCGGTGCCGCACGGCCTCGCTCATGTCCTCGAGCTGCTTGCCGTTGGTCTCGTCGACCTTCCACAGCACGAAGAAGAAGGACAGCGCCGCGCAGATCCCGTAGAAGAGGTACGGGATCGAGGGGCCGAACGTGTCCAGCATCGGCGGGAACGTCAGGGTGATCGCGAAGTTCGCCAGCCAGTTCACGGCCGCGGCCACGCCGAGAGCGGCGGCCCGGATCGAGTTGGGGAACATCTCCCCGAGCATCACCCACATCAGCGGGCCCCAGGTGGCGCCGAAGAACACCACGAACAGGTTGGCGCAGATCAGGGCGATCGTCGCCCACGCGCCGTCGAGGGCGAGGGTCTCGGCGCCGGAGGAGTCCGTGACGGTGTGCCCCTGGGTGAAGGCCAGCGCCATGAGCAGCAGGGTCACCGCCATCCCGACCGAGCCGATGAGCAGCAGCGGCCGCCGTCCGACCTTGTCGATCAGGGCGATCGCGATGAACGTCACCGCGATGTTCGTCACGGACGTGATGGTGGACACCAGGAACGCCTGCGACTCGTCGAACCCGACCGCCTGCCACAGCGTCGTCGAGTAGTAGAAGATCACGTTGATCCCGACGAACTGCTGGAAGATCGCGAGGAACACGCCGACCCACACGATCGGCTTGAGTCCGAGGGCCGAACCCTTGAGCGAGCCGTGGGCCTCGTCCTTCGCGTCCTCGGCGATGCGGCGCTTGATGTCGGCCAGCCGGTCCTCGGCGGACTCCTCCGGTCCCAGGACGGAGTCGAGGACCCGCAGGGCGTCGTCCTCACGGCCCTTGCCCACCAGGTAGCGCGGCGACTCCGGCATGGCCAGCGCGAGGAGGCCGTAGACCGCCGCCGGCACCACGGCCACCAGGAACATCCACCGCCACGCGTCCCAGCCGAACCACAGCGTGCCGTCCGCGCCGCCGGCGCCCTCGGCGATGAGCTGGTCGGACAGCAGCGCGGCGAAGATGCCGATGGTGATCGCGAGCTGCTGCAGCGACCCCAGGCGGCCACGGATCGCGGCGGGAGAGATCTCGGCGATGTACGCCGGCGCGATCACGGAGGCGATGCCGATCCCGACGCCGGCCATGAACCGCCACGCGGCCAGGTCCAGGGCGCTCCATGCCGCCGCCGACAGGATCGAGGAGACGAAGAACAGGCCCGCGCCGAGCACCATGACCCGGGTGCGGCCCCAGTGGTCGGCCAGCCGCCCCCCGCCCCAGGCGCCCAGGGCACAGCCCAGCAGGGCGATCGCGACCACGAGCCCCGTGACCGTGGAGCTCAGGTCGAACTGCCCCTCGACGGCATCGACGGCGCCGTTGATCACGGACGAGTCGAAGCCGAAGAGGAAGCCGCCGACGGCGGCGGCGACCGCCAGGCCGATCGCCTTGCGGTGCGCCGCACGCGCCCCGGTCGTGCTGGGTCCGGTGGGTGTCATGCCAGGTCCTTCCGTCAGGTGTCCCGCGGGGGGACGTCTGTCGGCGATGCTAGGTCCGCTCGTCGGTCCGGGCACGGCGAGCACCAGGTCGCGCGGTCGGCCTGCGAGACTGGTGGGGTGAACGACCGTCCCCGTTACCGGCGCCCGGCCATGCTCGACCCGCGCGACGTGGAGCAGATCCCGGGTTCGATCGACCCTGCCCGGCGCGACGAGATCGCGCACACCACGGCGCACGCCGTCGTCCACGCCGCCCGTGCGGCCGAGGACCCGGAGATCGTCGGCCGCCTCGTGCGGCTCGTCGAGGACGAAGGGCTCGACGTCGTCGCGGGGCTGTGGGCCGACGCCGCCCCCGCGACGCTGCCCGGTGCCCTGTGGCGGCTGTACGCCCTGCGGGAGTGGGTCCGCCGGGACCCGCGCACCGTGGGCCTGCGCTACCGCCTGGGCGTCGATGCCGCACCCGTGGACGAGGTCGTGGCCGGGGTCCCGCGGCCCCCCACGCCCGAGGACCTGCGGGCGCTCGCCGACACCGTCCTCTCGGGCGTCTACTCCGCGGACCTCGACGTCGCCCTGGAGCGGGCCGGCGCGTTCTGCCGCATCCTCGCGACCGGCGCCGCCTACGACGCCGATGCCCGCGAGGTCGCCGACCCCGGGTCGGCCGCCCGGATGACCCGGGGCGCGGCCGACCTGGTCGGCACCGCCGGGGAGCTCGAGCACGCCGCCGCGCTGTGGCGTGCGGGTTCGCTCGACTAGCCTCCCCGCCCTTACGATGGTGGCGCGGCGTCGGGCCGCGGTAGCCCCGGGCTCCATCTTCAGCCGCTACGAGCGGCCACGCGCCGAGAGGCGCTCCCGGTCCGGCGTCGCACCTCGTGCCCGAGCCCGAAGGACGTGCCGCTCCGTGAACGGATTCACCGAGTGGGCCCGCCCGGGCCCTACCCTGTGACTGACTTGCCGTCCTTCCTCCTCGGGAGCCCCACGTGCGCCTGCGTCTGACCCCGCGCGACTCGACCTACTTCGACCTGCTGGCGGCGCTGGCCCGTCACACGGTCACCGGCGCGAGCCTCCTCGCCGAGCTCCTCGGGGCCACGCGCCTCGAGCGGGAGGGCGTGGTCACGCGGCTGACCGAGGTCGAGCACCTGGCCGACGACGTCGCCCACTCGATCATGAAGCGGCTCAACAGGTCGTTCGTGACCCCGTTCGACCGGGACGACATCTACGGTCTGGCCTCGGCGCTCGACGACTGCATGGACGCCATGGACGAGGCCGGCCAGCTCATCGTGCTGTACCGGATCGAGGAGCTGCCGATGGCGGTCTCCGAGCAGGTGCAGGTCCTGCAGCGGTGCGCCGAGCTCACCGCCGACGCCATGCCGCGGCTGCGCCGGCTCGAACAGCTCTCCGAGTACTGCGTCGAGATCAACCGCCTCGAGAACCAGGGCGACACGCTGCACCGCTCCCTGCTCGGGCACCTCTTCGACCGGGTCACCGACCCCGTCACGCTCATCAAGCTCAAGGAGGTCGTGGACGTCCTGGAGGAGGCCACGGACGCCTTCGAGCGGGTCGCCAACCTCGTCGAGACGATCGCCCTCAAGGAGTCCTGACCGTGGAGTTCGCGCTCCTCGTCGTGGTCGTGGCGCTGGCCCTCGCGTTCGCCGGCACCAACGGCTTCCTCGACGCGGCGAACGCGGTGGCGACCTCGGTCTCGACCCGCGCCCTGACCCCGCGGATCGCCGTCGCGATGGCGGCGGTGATGAACTTCGTCGGAGCGCTCCTCGGGACCGCCGTGGCCGAGACCATCGCGACCTCCATCGTGAACCTCGACGGCGAGGGGCCGGTCCAGGCGCTGATCGTGCTGCTCGGCGCCCTGGTGGGTGCCATCGCCTGGAACCTGCTGGCGTGGTCGTTCGGCATGCCGTCGTCCTCCACGCACTCCCTCATCGGTGGGCTGCTCGGGGCCGGGCTCGCCGGTGGGGCGACCGTCGACGGCGGTGAGATCGTCGACAAGGTCGTGCTGCCGATGCTCGTCTCGCCCGTCGTCGGGTTCGCCCTGGCGTTCGTCCTGATGGTGGCGCTGCTGTGGGCCTTCCGGAACGCCGCCCCGGCGCGCGTCAACCGCCGCTTCCGGATCGCGCAGACGGCGTCGGCCGCCGCGATGGCGCTCGGTCACGGGCTGCAGGCGGCCCAGAAGACGATGGGCGTCGTCTGGCTCGCGCTGCTCACCGTCGGGGCCGTGGCAGCCGACGCCGGCATCCCGTGGTGGGTGAAGATCTCGGCCGCCGCGGCGATGGCCGCCGGCACGTACGCGGGAGGCTGGCGGATCGTGCGCACCCTCGGCCGGCGGATCATCGAGCTCGACCCGGCCCGCGGGTTCGTCGCCGAGACCGTGGCCTCGCTGGTGCTGTACGCCAACGCGATCGTCCTGTACGCCCCGGTGTCCACCACCCACACCATCACCTCGGCGATCGTGGGCGTCGGCGCCACGCGGCGGATGTCGGCCGTGCGCTGGGGCGTGGCCCGCAGCATCGCCGTCTTCTGGGTGCTCACCGCCCCGGCGGCGGCCGCCGTCGCCGCGGTCGTGACGCTCCTGCTGCTCCCGCTGGCCGGCTGACCGGTCAGCCGGCTCCACGCCGGCCACCGCGGTCGCGCCGTCGCGCCGTCGTCCTGCCGGGTGGGGGCGCGGCGCCTCAGAAGACCGGGGGAGCGACCCGCTCGGCGGCCACGACGCGCGGGCCCCTGGGCGTCGGCGCGACGTGCGCGACGAGGGCCTCACCCGTCTCCAGGTAGGGGTCCCGGCGGGGCAGGGCCGTGGCCACGCTCCGTCGCGAGTGCTGGCCGAGCACGTCGAGCACGGTGGGCAGCACCGGGCGGTGGGTGCACAGCACGGACGCGCGGGGGGCCTCCAGCAGGTCGCGCACCGCGGCGGCGACCCGGGCGGGGGACCGCTCGTGCTGGGCCTCACCCAGGTTGTCGCTGTACTCCGGGCGCAGGCCGGCCGCCCGGACGAACGGGTCCATCGTCGTCGCGCACCGCTCCCACCGGCTGGAGACGACGGTCCCGACGCCGTACGCCGCCAGCACCGGTACGAGCGCCGCGGCCTCGGCGTGGCCGAGCGGGGTCAGGGGACGGTCCTGCTCGGCGCCGTGCCAGGTGCTGCGGCTCAGCGCGCGGCCGTGCCGGACGATGGTCACGGCGTGCGTGCCCAGCAGGTCGTCACGGTGGGCCTCGACGAGCGCGTCGAGCGGGCCGCGGTCGGTGGCGCGGGTGAGGCGTTCCGCCGCGTCCTCCACGTCGAGCCACTCGCACCGGTCGATCTCCTTCTTGTCCACCGGCGCCACGGGCGACCGGGCCGCCAGCGCGCGGGCGTCCCGCGTCGCCGACGCACGGCGCGCCGCCCAGTAGTGCACCCGCTTCACGCGGCCCTCGGGCGTGAGGTACTGCAGCCCGGGCAGCGGCAGCCCGAGCACGATCGGCTTGCCGGTCTCCTCGGCGACCTCGCGCACCGCCGTGGCGGCCAGCGACTCGCCGGTCTCGTGCTTGCCCTTGGGCCATGACCAGTCGTCGTACCGCGGACGGTGCACGAGCTGCACCTGCAGCCGGGAGTGCCGCACGCGCCACACCAGCGCACCCGCGGTCTCGATGACCGGGGTGTGCTGTACGGACGTCGCGCCGAGCGGGTCGACGAACGGCGTGGCGGTCCGCAGCGGGCGCGGCGAGGACGGGGTCGAGGTCATACCTGTGCGCCGGCACCCGGGGGACGACGCCGGTGACGATCCACGAGCACCGCCTGCAGGTCCGCCGCCGGCTCGCCGTCGGCGGTGACGTCGTGACGCTCCCAGGTGCCGTCGGGCTGCAGGATCCAGGTCGCGGTGTCCGGGGACATCGAGGCGTCGACGAGGTCCAGCAGCTCGGCGATCTGACCGGGGTCGACGATGCGGACCAGCGCCTCGACCCGGCGGTCGAGGTTGCGGTGCATGAGGTCGGCCGAACCGATGAACACCTCCGGACCGGTCTCGGGCCCCTCGCCGATGGCCGGACCGGCCGAGTTGGCGAACGCGTAGATGCGCGAGTGCTCCAGGAACCGGCCCAGGATCGACCGCACCCGGATGTTCTCGCTCAGGCCGGGGACACCGGGGCGCAGCGCGCAGATGCCGCGGACCACGAGATCGACGGACACGCCCGCCTGCGAGGCGCGGTACAGGGCGTCGATCGTGGCCTCGTCGACGGCGGAGTTCACCTTGATCTTGACCCACGCCTCGTGCCCGGCGCGGGCCGCGGCCGCCTCCCGGTCGATCCGTTCGACCAGCCCGCTGCGCACGGTGCGGGGCGCGACCAGCAGCCGGTGGAACCGCGACTGCGGCGCGTACCCGGACAGCTGGTTGAACAGGCGGGTCAGGTCCTGGCCGACGTCCGGGTCGCAGGTCAGCAGGCCGTGGTCGGTGTACAGGCGCGCCGTCTTCGGGTGGTAGTTGCCCGTGCCGACGTGGCAGTAGCGGCGCAGGCCGTCGCTCTCCTGGCGCACCACCAGCGAGAGCTTGCAGTGGGTCTTGAGCCCGACGATGCCGTAGACGACGTGCACGCCCGCCTCCTCGAGCTTGCGCGCCCAGGAGATGTTCGCCTGCTCGTCGAACCGCGCCTTGATCTCCACCAGGGCCAGCACCTGCTTGCCGGCGTCCGCGGCGTCGATGAGGGCGTCCACGATCGGGGAGTCGCCCGAGGTGCGGTACAGCGTCTGCTTGATCGCGAGCACCTTCGGGTCGGTGGCGGCCTGCTCGAGGAAGGTCTGCACCGAGGTGGAGAACGAGTCGTACGGGTGGTGCAGCAGCACGTCGCGCTCGCGGATCGCCGCGAAGACGTCGCCCGGCATCGCGGACTCCACCTCGGCGAGCTGGCGGTGCGTCGTCGGGACGAACGGCGGGTAGTGGAGCTCGGCCCGGTCGATGTCCGCGATGACGTTGAGGCCGGTCAGGTCCAGGGGCGCCGGCAGCTCGTAGACCTCCTCCTCGACGACGCCGAGCTCGCGCACGAGGAGCTCGCGGATGCGCGGGGAGATCCCCTCGGCCAGCTCGAGCCGCACCGGCGGGCCGAAGCGACGGCGCAGCAGCTCCTTCTCCATGGCCTGCAGGAGGTTCTCGGCGTCGTCCTCCTCGACCTCCACGTCCTCGTTGCGGGTCACGCGGAAGGTGTGGTGCTCGCGCACCTCCATCCCGGGGAAGAGGTGGTCCAGGTGCTGTGCGATGACCTCCTCCAGCGGCACGAAGGACTTCTGGGTCCCACCCTTCTGGGTCGGCGTCGGCGCGCTGGGCCGGCCGCGGTCGTCCACCGCGATGAACCGCGGCAGCAGCGGCGGCACCTTGACCCGCGCGAAGTGCTCCTTGCCCGTGATCGGGTTGAGCACCACCACCGCCAGGTTGAGCGAGAGCCCCGAGATGTACGGGAACGGGTGCGCCGGGTCCACGGCGAGCGGCGTCAGCACCGGGAAGATCTGCTTGCGGAAGAACTTGTGCAGGCGCTGCTGCTCCTTGTCCGCCAGCTCGTCCCAGTGCACGATCGTGATGCCCTCGTCGGCGAGCTGCGGCTGCACGTCGCGGTGGAAGACCTCGGCGTGCCGCGCCATGAGGTTCTGCGCGCCCTCACCGATGCCCTCGAGCACCCGGCGCGGGCTGAGGCCCGAGGCCGCCGTGACGGCGATGCCGGTGGCCATGCGCCGCTTGAGCCCGGCGACCCGCACCATGAAGAACTCGTCCAGGTTCGAGGCGAAGATCGCCAGGAACCGCACCCGCTCCAGCAGCGGCAGGCGGGTGTCCTCGGCCAGCTCGAGCACCCGCTCGTTGAACGTCAGCCAGCTCAGCTCCCGGTCGGCGAACCGGTCCCGGGGCAGCGGCTCCAGGTCGGCCGGGGCGGCCACGACCTGCCGGTCGCCGACGTCCTCCGCGATGTGCTCGGCGATGTGCGCGGCGAGCTCGGGATCCATGCGGCGCGGCGTCGCCTTGGCGGTCGCGCGCGTCTCGGACGTGGTGGTGGTCGCGGCGGCGACGAACCGGCCGCGGTCGTCACGCTGGCGGGCGGAGCGGGGCCGGGCCGGTGCCGACCGGTCGGTGCTGGACGACGTCATGCGCCCATCCTGGCACCGAAAGGTGAACGGTGGGTGACGTGCGCGACATCCACGGGCCCCGTCCTGGCGCCCGCCCGCGCCTCAGTCCCGGGCGTACTGGACGTCGACCGCCGCCCGGGTGAACCCGGTCCGCTCGTAGGTGGCCAGTGCCGCGGCGTTGTCGCCGTCGACGTAGAGCACCGCCCTGGTGCAGCCCGCCTCCGCGAGGTGCGCCAGACCGACCTCGGTGAGCAGCCGCCCCAGCCCCTGCCCCCGGGCGTCGGGGTCGATGCCGACGGCGTAGATCTCGCCGTCGCGGGTGCCGTCCGGCTGGTCGGTCTCGATCTTGGTCCACACCGAGCCGACGAGCCGGCCCTGCGGGTCCGCCAGCAGCAGGAGCCCCGCCGCGTCGAACCACGGCTCCCGCATCCGCGCGTGCAGGTCGGCCACCGTGAGCCGACCCTGCTCGGGGTGGGTGGCGAACGCGCGGGCGTTGAGCGCGACCCACGCCTCGTCGTCGTCCCCCGGCCGGAACGGGCGCAGCACGAGCCCCTCGAGGGCGGCCACCGCGGCGGCGTCGTCGGTCAGGGGGCGCGCCAGGAACAGCAGCTCGCGCACGCTGTGCAGTCCGCGCGCGGCAGCGAACGCGCGAGCCGCCGGCAGGTCGCCGTGCGCCCACAGGCGCAGCGCCTTGCCGCGCTGGTCCGGGGCGCCGGACCGCTCGGGCAGACGGGCGTCCCGCTCGGCGGTGCCCAGCAGCAGGGTGCCGACGCCGGTGCGGCGGTGCTCGGGGTGGACCACCAGCTCGGCGCTCGCGACGTCGCCGCTACGGTCGACCTGCAGGTACCCGGCCGCCGCGCCGTCGGTGGCGCGCACGACGACGTGGGTGCGGTCCGCACCGGCGTCGCCCAGGTGCAGCAGCGGCTCCTCGGACAACGGGGCGACGCCGTCGGACGCCGCGGCGGCCTCCGCGAGGGAGCGCACGGCGTCCTGGGCGGACGGGGACAGGGGGCCGATCTGGATCGGGAGGTCAGGGCGCACGGCTCCCATTGTGGCCCCCGGCGGGTGATAGCGTCCCGCGCCATGGCGACAGCGGCGCGAGGCACAGGACGGGCGACGTCCGCCGTCGACCTGTGGCCGGAGGGGGAGCGGCTGCTGGACGCGCTCTCTCCCGAGCTCGTCGCCCTGCTGGACGACCTGTCCACCACGATGTTCTGCGCCAAGGACGTCACCGGACGCTACGTGCTGGTCAACCGCACGTTCGTCGACCGGGCCCACCGTCGCTCCCCGCGCGACGTCGTCGGCCGGACCTCTGCCGAGCTCTTCGCCCCGGAGCTCGCCGAGCGGTACGAGGAGCAGGACGACTACGTGCTGCAGAAGGTGTGGCCGCTGCGCAACGAGCTCGAGCTCATCCGCCGGCACGGCGGTGCGCCGGGGTGGTACCTGACCACCAAGCTCCCGGTGCAGCGCGACGGCGTCGTGGTCGGGCTGGTCTCCACCTCCCGCGACCTCGCCACCCAGGACGTCGACGACCAGGTCATCGGCTCGCTCGCGCGCGTCGTCCAGCTCGTCGAGGGTCACCTGGACGGTGCGGTGACCCTCGCCGACATGGCCGCCGCCGCGGGCTGCGCCACCGGGTCGCTCGAACGGCGGATGCGGCGGGTCTTCGGCCTGACGCCCAAGCAGTTCGTGCTGCGGGCCCGGGTTGACCACGCCACCACCCTGCTGACCCGGAGCGACCTGGCGCTCGCCGAGGTGGCGGTGCGGTCGGGGTTCTACGACCAGCCGTCCTTCACCCGCACGTTCGTCCGCCTCACGGGGGAGACGCCGTCCGTCTACCGGCGCAAGGGGCGGGCGCTCGCCGCCGACTGACTCTCCGTCACGACCGCGAGATCGACCCACCCGTACCGAGATCGACGGACGGTACGTCGATCTCGGTACGGGTGGGTCGATCTCGGCGAGGGTGCGCTCGCGGGCTCGCTGCGGGTCAGTCCTCCGACTTCCCGGAGGACAGGCCCGCCTGGATCAGGTTCATCACCGACGAGTCCGCCAGCGTCGTGGCGTCCCCGACCTCACGGTTCTCGGCGACGTCGCGCAGCAGGCGGCGCATGATCTTGCCGGACCGCGTCTTGGGCAGCTCGGCCACCACGAGGATCTTGCGCGGCTTGGCGATCGGGCCGATCTCCTTGGCGACGTGGTCGCGCAACGTCTTCTCGATGCGCGCCGACCCCTCGTCGGTCGACGCCTCGTCGGCGTGCTCGCCGCGGAGGATGACGAACGCGACGACGGCCTGCCCGGAGACCTCGTCGGCGGCGCCGACGACGGCGGCCTCGGCCACCAGGTCGTTGGAGACCAGGGCCGACTCGATCTCGGTGGTGGACAGCCGGTGGCCGGAGACGTTCATGACGTCGTCCACGCGCCCGAGCAGCCAGATGTCGCCGTCGTCGTCCTTCTTGGCGCCGTCGCCGGCGAAGTACAGCCCCTCGAACCGGGACCAGTAGGTGTCCTTGAACCGCTGCAGGTCGCCCCAGATGCCGCGCAGCATGGACGGCCACGGCTCCGAGAGCACCAGGTATCCGCCACCGCCGTCGGGCACGGGGTGGGCCTCGTCGTCGACGACGTCGGCGCTGATGCCGGGCAGCGGCACCTGGGCGGAGCCGGGCTTGGCCTCCGTGACACCCGGCAGCGGGCTGATCATGATGGCTCCGGTCTCGGTCTGCCACCAGGTGTCGACGATCGGCGTGCGGTCGCCACCGATGACCCGGCGGTACCACATCCACGCCTCGGGGTTGATGGGTTCGCCCACGGAGCCGAGGACGCGCAGCGACGACAGGTCGAACTTCGCGGGGATCTCCTCGCCCCACTTCATGCAGGCCCGGATGGCCGTCGGCGCCGTGTAGAAGATCGACACCTGGTACTTCTCGACGATCTCCCACCAGCGGCCCTTGTGCGGCGAGTCGGGTGTGCCCTCGTAGATCACCTGGGTGGCGCCGTTGAGCAGCGGACCGTAGACGATGTAGGTGTGGCCGGTGACCCAGCCGATGTCGGCGGAGCACCAGTAGACGTCGGACTCGGCCTTGAGGTCGAACACGTTCTTGTGCGTGTAGGCGGCCTGGGTGAGGTAGCCGCCGGTGGTGTGCAGGATGCCCTTCGGCTTCCCGGTGGTGCCGGAGGTGTAGAGGATGAACAGCGGGTGCTCCGCCTCGACCCACTCGGGCTCGTGGAAGGTGTCCGCGCCCTCGACGGCGTCGTGCCACCAGACGTCGCGGCCCTCGGTCCACTCGACGTCCTGCTCGGTGCGGCGCACCACGAGCACGTGCTCGACGGTGGTGGCGGGGGCGCCCTCCTTCGGGGCGAGGGCCTCGTCGACGGCGGGCTTGAGCGCGCTGGGCGCACCGCGCCGGTAGCCGCCGTCGGCCGTGATGACCAGCTTGGCCTCGGCGTCGGCGATCCGGCTGCGCAGGGCGTCCGCGCTGAAGCCGCCGAAGACGACGGAGTGCGCCGCGCCGAGGCGGGCGCAGGCGAGCATGGCCACGACCGACTCGACGAGCATCGGCAGGTAGATGACCACACGGTCCCCGGAGGCGACGCCGAGCGAGGCCAGGGCGTTGGCGGCCCGGGAAACCTCGCGCTGCAGGTCGGCGTACGTCACCGTGCGGGTGTCGCCGGGCTCGCCCTCGAAGTGGATCGCGACGCGGTCGCCCCGACCGGCCTCGACGTGGCGGTCGACGGCGTTGTAGGCGGCGTTGAGCGTGCCGTCGGCGAACCACCGGGCGACGGGGGCGCCGGACCAGTCGAGCGTCTCGGTGAACGGGGTCTTCCACGACACGAGCTCGCGGGCCTGGCGGGCCCAGAACTCCAGTCGGTCCGCGGAGGCCTCGTCGTACAGCGAGGCCTGGGCGTTGGCCTGGGCGGCGAACTCGGGACTCGGCGGGAAGGTCCGGGTCTCGTGGAGCAGGTTCTCCAGGCTCGGGCTGGTGGACTGGTTGTCGGTCACTGGTTCCTCCGCGTCGTCGCGTTCCGTCCGTCGGGCGTGCCGCAGGGGCCGCTCCGTGGCGAGTCTAGACCCGGACCGTGAGCCGGATCACGCCGCCAGGAGTCATAGTAAGGGGAGATGACAAACCGCCTCGACGGCAGCCCGGAACCCGTCGTCCCGCGGGCGGTGGGTTCGCCCGGCCGAACGGTCGCGACCGCCGCCCCGGCGGTCGGCGACGCCGGAGGGGGACGCGTGGACGACGCCGTTCGCGGACACGAGACCGGCGCCCGGGAACCTGCCACCGAGCGCCGTCCTCGCCGGACGGTGCGCGGGTAGCAGGCGCGTGGTCCTCGCGTCGTCGTACCGGGTCCAGCCCGCTCGACGAGTCCTCAGTGGACTGTCTGTGCGTGGGTCCCGTGTCCCGTCCTCGTGCTTCCATGGAACGCCCGCCGGCGCCCGTGCGCAAGAGGACCGCGGTGTCCGCACGACGCCGCCGGTCAGGTCGCCGTGCCGGCCTCCGCCGCCCGCAGGCGGGCCCGCCACCGGCGCCACAGGAGCCAGGCGGACCCCGCCGCGGCGAGCGTGCCCACGACGGCGAGCACCGGGACCGGGCGCAGGGTGGGGCGCAGCGCCACGGGCCGGTCGAACGTCAGGGTGCTCCACCCGTTCTCGGCGGCCAGCCGCCGCAGCGCTCGGTCCGGGTTGACGGCGTGGCCGTGCCCCACCGCCGCGAGCATCGGTGCGTCCGTGATCGAGTCCGAGTACGCGTAGCACCGCTCCAGGTCGTACCCGCGCGCGGCGGCCAGGTCACGGATCGCCGTCGCCTTGTTCTCCCCGTAGGCGTAGAAGTCGATCTCGCCGGTGAACCGCCCCTCGACCACCGACATCCGGGTGGCCACCACGTGGTCCGCACCGAGCATCGCCGCGATCGGCTCCACCAGCTCCGTGCCCGACGCCGAGACCACCACCACGTCGTGGCCCTGCGCGTGGTGCTCGGCGATCAGGTCCACCGCCTCGGCGTACACGTACGGGTCGATGTGCTGGTGCAACGTCTCGGCCACGATCTCGCTGACCCTGGCCACGTCCCACCCGGTGGCCAGCTCCGAGAGGTGCTGACGCATCCGCTCCGTCTGGTCGGCGTCGGCGTTGCCCATCAGGTAGAGGAAGTGCGCGTACGCGCTGCGCAGCACGTCCCCGCGGGTGATGAGGCCCCCGGCGAGGAAGGACTGGGAGAACGCGGCGGTCGAGCTCGTCGCGATGATCGTCTTGTCGAGGTCGAAGAACGCCGCGACCCGCTGCCTGGTACGGGCCACCGGCTCCTCGGCGGGCCGCGACGAGCCCTGCGGTGAGACAGTCACGACGACGAGCCTAGTAGCACGGCCGGACAGGGCGTCGCGGCGCAATGACCGCGTGCTCGGCCACCCCCAGAGGGCAGCCGTCCACAGGGCGCACGTCACCTGCTCCACGGCCCGGCACGGTCGGGCCAGGGTGGCCGGCATGCACACCTCGCAGCAGGGCACGACGGCGGCGCCGCGGCCCGCACGGATGATCGCCGTCGTCGGAGCCACCGGCGGGTGCGGGAGCTCGACGTTCGCCGCGGCCCTGGCCCGCACGCTGCGGCGGACCACCGGCGAGGCCACCCTGGTCGACCTCGACGTGCCGGGTCCGGGGATCGACGTGCTGCTCGGCGTCGAGGGGATGCCCGGCGCCCGCTGGCCCGATCTCTCCGACGCCCGCGGGACGGTGGAGGGCGCCGGCCTGCTGGCGGCGCTGCCCCGCTGGTCGGCCGTGCCCGTGCTGTCCGCCTCCCGGCACGCCCCGACCCCGCCGCAGGACGCCGTCGTCCTCGACGTCACCACCGCGCTCGTCCGGGCCGGGCAACGCGTGGTGGTCGATCTGCCCGGCGCCCCGGCATGGGGGCCGGCCATCCGGTCCCTGCTGGCCGCGTGCGACGCCGTCGTGCTCCTCGTGCCGCCGTCCGCCTGCGGCGTCGCCGGTGCGCTCGCCTGCCTCGGGACGCTCGCGGCCCTCGACGTTGCGGACGTGCACCTCGTGGCGGGGCCCCCGGGGCCGGGCCGGGTCGACGCCGCCGAGGTCGGCCGGGCGCTGGGCCGCCCGGTCGTGGCCACCGTGGCCCGCGACGCCCGGCAGCCCACCGCCGTCGAGCGCGGGGACGGCCCGCGCACCGGCCGTCGTACCGCGGCGGGCCGCGCCGCGGCGCAGGTGCTCGCCGCCCTGCCCGCCGTACCCGGCACCCCGGCGAGCGCCCGGCGCGCCACGGCTGGTGCCACGGTCGGAGCCGGCGTCGGGGCTGACGCATGACGGCCGTCGACCCTGCCCTCCTCGACGGGGTCCGGGCCCGGCTGCGCTCGGTCGGCGCGGCCGAGGCGCCCGACGACGCGGACGTCGCCGAGGCGCTGCGGGCCAGCGGACGGGTGCTCGGCTCGGACGCCCTGGCCGACCTGACCCGCGCCGCCCGCGCCGAGCTCACCGGCGCCGGACCGCTGCAACCCCTGCTCGAGCTCCCCGGCGTGACCGACGTGCTCGTCAACGCCCCGGACCAGGTCTGGGTCGACCAGGGCGACGGCTTGCACCGGGTCGATCTGCACCTGGGGACCCCGGCCGACGTGCGAGCACTGGCCGTGCGGATGGCGGCCGTGACCGGGCAGCGGCTCGACGACGCGAGCCCTGTCGTCGACGCCCGGTTGCCCGACGGGACACGCCTGCACGCCGCCGTCGAGCCCGTCGCCCCGTGCGGCGCCGTCGTCGCCCTGCGCGTGCTGCGTCAGGCCACGCTCGACCTGGCCGCGTTGACCGCGGGCGGCGCGGTCCCGCCCGTATGGACGCCGCTCCTGCACGGACTGGTCCAGGGGCGGGCCAACGTGCTGATCACGGGTGGGACCGGGACCGGCAAGACCACGCTCCTGGCCGCTCTGCTCGCACTCGTGCCCCCGGACGAGCGTCTGCTGACCGTCGAGGAGGCGCGCGAGCTGGCGCCGCGGCATCCCCACGTCGTGGGACTCGCCGCCCGTCGGGCCAACGTCGAGGGGGTCGGGGAGGTCACGCTGACCGACCTCGTCCGGGGCGCCCTGCGGATGCGCCCCGACCGCATCGTGCTCGGCGAGTGCCGCGGGGCCGAGGTGCGCGAGCTCCTCCTCGCGCTCAACACCGGGCACGACGGCGGGATGGCCACCGTGCACGCGAACGCCGCCGAGCACGTCCCGGCCCGCCTCGAGGCCCTGGCGGCGCTCGCGGGGATGCCGCGCCAGGCCGTCGCCGGGCAGGCAGCGGCCGCGCTCGACGTCGTGCTCCACCTGCGGCGCCGTCGGGACGTCCGGCACCTGGCGCAGATCGCCACCGTGGACCGGTCGGACGAGGGAGAGCTCGAGGTGCGCCCCGTCGCGACCTGGGAGGGGCCGCTCGGGCCGCCGCCCTCTGCCGGTCCGGCGTGGGAGCGGACCGAGGCGCGGTGGGCGCCATGAGCGTGCTCGCCGCGGGAGCGCTGGTCGGGGCTGCGGTCTGGTGCGCCACCGCGCCTCCCGGGCGCAGGGCCGAGGAGCTCGCGGACCGCTCGGCCCGACCCGTCGTCCGACGCCGCCTGCCCACGTGGCGGAAGCGGGGGAACCGCCGCGGCGGCGAGGACCCGGTGCGCGTCGCCGTCGCCCTCGTCGTGGGTCTGCTGCGGTCGGGCACACCGCCCGGGGCGGCGTGGTCCCGGGCGCTGCGGGTGCCCACCGCGCACGACGGCGTCCCGGAGATCGAGACGCTCACCCGCGTCGTGGGTGACCGGTCCGGCGCAGCGGCCGTGGTGGCGGCCGCGCGGCTGTCCCGGGACGTCGGCGCACCGCTCGGGGGTGTGCTCGAGGCCGTCGGTGCCGCGCTGGTCGCCCGGGCCGAGGCCCGTGCCGACCGCGAGGCCTCCCTCGCCGGTCCGCGCGCGACGGCGAGGGTCCTGCTGTGGCTGCCGGCCCTGGGTGTGGTGTTCGGCGCGGCGCTCGGTGCCGACCCGCTGGCCACGGCCACGGACGGTGGGTTCGGCACGGCGGCCGTCGTCCTGGGTCTGATGGCTCTGCTGGCCGGACGCTGGTGGACGGGCCGGCTCGTCACCGCGGCACGCGCGGCAGGGGAGGTGCCATGACCTTCGTGCTGGTGACCGGGCTCGTTCTGCTCGCCGGGCTGCCCTGGTGGTGGGCGCACGCCGCAGCACGACGCCGTCTGGGTGCGACGCACCCGGGGAGCGCACCGGCCGCGGGGCCCGGTTCGGCGTCGTCCGCGGGAGACCGGGTCGACGTCGTCGTGCTCCTGGAGCTCGTCGCGGCCGCCGTGCGCTCCGGAGCGGGCGTCCCGCGCGCCCTGGACGCGGTCGGGTCGGCCGTCGGCGGGGACGACGGCCGGGCGCTGGGCGCCGTGTCGGCCGGCCTGCGGCTCGGCGCCGACTGGGAGTCGGCGTGGGACGAGGCGGCCGGGCCGGGCGGGGCCCACCTGGACCCGGTGCGACGCGCGCTGCGCGGAGCCTGGTCCGACGGCGCGTCCCCCGGCGAGGCCCTGCGTGCGGCCGGCGCCGACCTGCTGCACGAACGGCGGGCCGCCGGCCGGACCGCCGCGGCGCGCCTCGCGGTCCGCCTCGTGCTTCCCCTGGGCCTCTGCTATCTGCCGGCCTTCGTGCTGGTCGGGCTCGCGCCCGTGCTGCTCGCGCTCGGCCTGGACCTGCTGTCCGGGTGAGCGTGCCTCCGGCGCTCGCGCCGGGGAACACCGTGGCCGACCGGTCGCGGTTCGTCACCGGGCGCAGGCCCGGTCAGGAGAGGAGATCGCATGAACGACGACCAGGGACGAGAGGTGTGCGAGGAGCCGACGGGTGCCGCGCAGACGGAGGTCAGCGCGCAGACGGTGGACCGGGACCCGGAGGCCGGCATGGCGACGGCCGAGTACGCGATCGCCACGATCGCCGCGGTCGGGTTCGCCGGGCTGCTGATCCTGGTGCTCCAGAGCGACACCGTGCGCGGGATGCTGGAGTCGATCATCGGCTCGGCGCTGTCGGTGTGACCGGCCGCGACCGGTCGGACCGGGGATCGGTGACGGCCGAGCTGGCCGTCGGGATGCCGGTGGTGGTCCTGCTCCTGGTCGCGGTGCTCACGCTCGTGGCCGCGTCCTCCGCGCAGCTGCGCGCGGCGGACGCGGCCCGGGCGGGGGCGCGTCAGGTGGCCGTCGGCGAGGACTCGGCCGCGATCCGGGCCGCGGTGGTCCGGGTCGGCGGGTCCGACGCCGACGCCACCGTGGTGCACGAGGGGGAGTGGGTCCGGGTGACCGTCACGCGTCCGGTGGCCGGCGGGTGGTTCAGCGACCTGCCGTTGCGGGCCTCGGCCGAGGCGGTCGCCTGGGTCGAGCCGTGAGCACAGGACGCCGCGACGGCGAGCGAGGGGCCGGGACCGTCCTCGTGCTCGCCGTCGCGGCGGTGGTCGTGCTCTGCTGCACGGCGCTCGCGACGCTCGGCGCCGCGCAGCAGGCCCGCGCCTCCGCCCGCACGGCCGCGGACCTGGGCGCGCTCGCCGGAGCCTCGGCGGCGCGGTGGGGCCTCGAGCCGTGTCCGACGGCGCAGCGCGCCGTCGAGCGCAACGGTGCTCGGCTGGTGGCGTGCGAGGCCGGTGACGGTGGCGTCGTGACGGTCACCGTGGCTCGGGCCCTGACCGGCACCGTCGGGCATCCCCCGGCGGTGGGGGACGCCGAGGCCACGGCCCGCGCCGGGCCCGCCGGGGTGCGCGAGTGACGGTGTGACCGGTCGGGCGAGGTCGCAGGCCGGCCGTGGAGCGGGTCGGCCCTGCGGCAGGCCCGCCGTGCCGTGGGTCAGCGCCCGGAGGTGATGCCGGGCGGGTCGGCCTCGGCCTGTGCGCCGGTGCCGGCCGTGGTCGCCGTGCCCGTCGACGCCGTGCTCGCCGTCCCCGTCGACGCCGTGGTCGCCGTCCCCGTCGACGCCGTCGCCTCCGGTGCGGCGGTCCCGGCGGTCCCGGCGGTCTCGGCGGTCTCGGCGGCTTCACGACGTCGCGCGAGCGTGAGCTTGATCGCCTGGCTGAGCAGCGCCACGGGCAGCAGGACGACGTACCAGAAGAAGATGTACTCCACGGGCAGGAAGAGGTAGAGGTAGATGCCGTAACCGAGCAACGCGATCCCGGCCAGCGTCGACAGGAGTCGGACCCAGACCTTCATGGCGGTCGTGACCACCGCGGTCACGACCGTGGCGAGACCCGCCAGGATCAGGCCGACCAGATAGGCCGCGAAGACGGGGTCGGCGTCGAAGAGGTCAGGCAGGTACCACATGTGCTGTCACTATCCTTGACGTGAGATTGACGGTCGTATGACCTTTTGTCGAGGAGCAACGTAGCGGCTGCGGACTGCGGCGTCCAGGGTTCGTCCAGCATCAGGACACTTCCGGCCTTCGGTGCATACCGGGTCGCCGGCGAACAGGTCGACGAGAACTACTCCGGTTCGACGAGGTCCGCCACCGACAGGTTCAGGGCCTGGGCTACCCGGGTGACCCGCTCGTCCAACGTCAGCACCGGCGAGCCGGTCGCCGCAGCCGACGCCAGGACACGGCGCGCGCCACCTCCAAGGCATCGTGTACCTCGTCGGTCTCGGTCA
Source organism: Isoptericola aurantiacus (assembly GCF_044769875.1). Classification (NCBI taxonomy): domain Bacteria; kingdom Bacillati; phylum Actinomycetota; class Actinomycetes; order Micrococcales; family Promicromonosporaceae; genus Isoptericola; species Isoptericola aurantiacus. Next base: position 541,940 of record NZ_JBJBAE010000001.1, on the reverse strand, counting down.
CCTGATGCCGGTGCAGGCTCGTGGGCATACCCCTGGTGTTGCACTGGCGTCAAGCGAGTGCACCACCCGGGACGGCTCGGCGGGTCAGCTCGACCGGCCCGCCGGCACCTCAGGAGGGCTCGACGCGGAACAGCCTCGAGCGTTCGGTGATGAGCCGGGCGCGCGCCAGCCGGGGCTTGTCCGAACCGTCACGGATCACCGCACCGGCCGCCTCGAACTCGGCCAGGAAGTCCAGCGCCCAGGCGACGTCGGCCGGCGCGGGGGAGAGCACCTCGTTGACGACGGCCGGCTGCTCCAGGTCCAGGCAGATCCGTCCGGTCATGCCGAGCGCGACGGCGTCGCTCGACTGCTCGCGCAGCAGCGGGTGGGCCGACCCGACCGTCGGTCCGTCGATCGGACCCGGCAGTCCTCCGATGCGGCTGGCCACCACGAGCCGCGAGCGCGGGTAGGCCATCGCGAGCGGCTCGTTGGCGGCGCCCGTGTCGCGGCGGTAGTCGCCCGAGCCGAACGCCAGCCGGAAGGCGCCCGGTGCGGCGGCGATCCGCACGGCCTCCTCGATGCCCAGCGCGGACTCGACCAGCGGGATCACCGGTACGTTCCCGCCGAGGCGCTGCACGGTGTCCACGACCTGCTCCGGCGTCTCGGTCTTGGCGAGGACGACCCCGAGGAGGCCGGCCGCGCCCCGGAACGCCTCGACGTCGTCGGCCCACGCGTCCGCGGTGCGCTCGTTGATGCGTACCCAGGCGCGGCCGCCCGTGGAGAACCAGTCCAGCACCAGCCGGCGCGCCTCGTCCTTGCGGGAGTCGTCGACGGCGTCCTCGCAGTCGAGCACGAGCTGGTCGGCCCGGGAGAGCTGGGCGGCGTCGAAGTCGGCGCTGCGCAGGGCCGACAGCAGCAGCCAGGAGCGGGCGTTGGCGGGGTCCACACGGGCGGACTCGCGGGTGCTGCGGAGCGTGGTGATGTCGTCCTCGATGGTCACTCCCCGATCCTAGGACCCCGTGACCTCCGAAGCCGTGGGCGCGTGGGCGAGCACCGCGTCCAGGACGCGCACCGCACCGGCCTTGTCCAGCGGGGAGTTGTCGTTGCCGCACTTGGGCGACTGGACGCAGGCGGGGCACCCGTCGGCGCAGCCGCAGGCCTGCACCGCGTCCCGGACCGCCCGCAGCCAGCTCTCGCCCAGCTCGTAGCCCCGCTCGGCGAAGCCCGCCCCGCCCGGGTAGGCGTCGTAGACGAAGACGGTGGCCTCGCCGGTGTCGGGGTGCAGATCGGTGGAGACCCCGCCCAGGTCCCACCGGTCGCACGTCGCCAGCAGCGGCAGCATGCCGATGGCGGCGTGCTCCGCGGCGTGCAGCGCGCCCGGCGCCGCGTCGGCGTCGACCCCGGCGGCCCGCAGCACGTGGTCCGGCACCGACCACCACACGGCGGTGGTCCCGAGCGTCCGGGCGGGAAGATCCAGGGCCTCGGTGTCCAGCACCTGCATGTCGGGGATCCGGCGGCGCTGGAAGCTGACGACCTGGCTGGTGACCTCCACCGGCCCGAGCCCCCAGGTCACGGGACCCCACTCGCGCTCGCGGGGCGGCGCCGAGCCCTCGGGCGCGGGGTGCTCGTCGTCGCCCGGCCGGGCCACGCCGATCTCCATGACCTCGCGCGACCAGGTGGCGTGGTCGACGTCGCGCCGCACCACGAGGGCGACGTGGTCGGCCAGGTCGAGCCGGTCCACGACGAACGTGACACCCTGGTGGACGTACACCGCGCCGTCGTGCACCTGCCCGTCCGCGGACCCGGCGTCGACGGTCCCGAGCAGCCTGCCCGTGGTGGCCTCCACGACGCGGACCGGCTGCCCGCCCGCACCGCGCAGGTCGGCCATCCCGGCCGCCGGCTGCGCGTGCGTCCAGTACCAGCCCGACGGGCGACGGCGCAGCAGGCCGCGGGCGACCAGGACGCCCAGCACGTCGCGCACCTGCTCCGGGGAGCCGAACCGGGCCAGGTCCTCGGTGCGCAGCGGGATCTCCTGGGCCGCCGCACAGAGCTGGGGCGCGAGCACGTAGGGGTTGGTGGGGTCGAAGACGATCGCCTCCAGCGGCGCGTCGAACACGGCCTCGGGATGCGTCACCAGGTAGGTGTCCAGCGGGTCCTCGCGGGCCACGAAGGCGACCAGGCCGTCGGCCCCCGCCCGCCCGGCCCGCCCGGCCTGCTGCCACAGGGACATCCGGGTCCCGGGCCACCCCGCCACGAGCACGGCGTCCAGGCCGGAGATGTCGACGCCGAGCTCGAGCGCGTTGGTGGTGGCCAGGCCCAGCAGCTCCCCGCTGCGCAGCGCCTGCTCCAGGGCGCGCCGCTCCTCGGGCAGGTAGCCGCCCCGGTAGGCGGCGATGCGCCCGACCAGCTCGCCGGCCACGGGCCGCAGGTGGTCGCGCGCCTGCTGCGCCACGGACTCCGCACCCCGGCGCGACCGGGTGAAGGCGAGGGTGCGCGCACCCTGCGCGGCCAGGTCGGCGAGCAGGTCGGCCACCTCGGCCGTCGCCGACCGGCGGGGGTGGTCGGCGGCGCCCGCGACGGTCAGGACCTGGTCGTCCTCGGCGGCGTGCGGCTCCAGCGGGTCGGGCAGCATCCACGGGTCCTCGGCGGCACCGCGTGCTCCACCGGGCCCGACGTCGTCGCTCCCGAGCCGTTCCAGGCCGTACGACGCGATCTCGGGCGGCCGCCACAGGGCGACGGTGCGCCGGCCCGACGGCGAGGTGTCCTGCGTGACCGCGGTGACGGCGTCGGGCGTGGTGCCGATGAGCCGCGCGGCGCTGGCAGCGGGTTCCGCACTGGTCGCGCTGGCCACCACGACGCTCGGCGCGGCGCCCCCGTGGTGCTCGACCAGCCGGGTCAGCCGTCGCAGCACGAGCGAGACGTGGGCGCCGAAGACGCCGCGGTAGGCGTGCCCCTCGTCGACGACGACGTGGCGCAGCCCGCGCAGCAGCCGCGCCCAGCGCCGGTGGCCCGGCAGGAGCGCGAAGTGCAGGAAGTCGGGGTTCGTCAGGACGACGTCGGCGTGGTCGACGATCCAGCGACGTTCCTCGGCGGGGGTGTCGCCGTCGCACGTCGCGGCGCGCACGTCACGGACCCCGGACGCATCCAGGAGGCGGGTCAGCGCGGTGAGCTGGTCGGCGGCCAGAGCCTTGGTGGGGGACAGGTACAGCACGGTGCCGTGCCGGCCGACGGACTCGATGCGCCCGGCCTCCTGCCGGGAGACCGACCGCGCGGCGCTCGTCTCACGGACCGTGGTGAGGGCGGGCAGCCAGAACGCGAGGGACTTGCCCGACCCGGTGGAGCTGGCCAGGGCGACGTGGTCGCCGCGGCGGACGGCCTCGGCCGCGACGACCTGGTGCGTCCACGGGCGGTCCGCCCCGAGCGCGCGGGCACCGGCGACGAGGTCCGGGTCGGCCCAGGCCGGCCAGTCGGCGTGCTCCGCGACGCGGGCGGGCAGGGTGCGCACGTGCGTCAGCCGGTCCGCGCGCGCCCCGTGCGCGGTCAGCACGTCGAGCAGCGGGTGGGGGCCGTCCGGGTCGGTGGGCGGGGCGGGGCTGGCGGGCACGTCGGACAGTGTCGCACCGGCGTCGCGGGGACTCGCGGCGGGGCCGCGAGGACGCCCCTGCCTGGCTTGACCCCACGTGACCGCGTTCGCGCACGATCGACCGTTCGGCGGGCTTGGGAGCGATGCCAGGAATGGTCTGCGCAAGCCGTCGAGCACCGATGGATGTTCCGTGAAACTCTCCGGCGCGGGTTCCGTGATCATTCCGTGACATCGTTCCCTGGGGACATGCCCCTCACCTCTTCCCGGCGGCTGCATGCCGTCGTCGCGGCCGTCGCTGCCGCCGCGATCCTCCCCCTGACCGTCGCGCCCGCGAGCGCCGCACCGGCGCCGACGGCGGCCGGTACGACGGCCACCGTGTCCACCTCGGCGCTGGGCGGGGCCGTGCGCACCGGCACGTCGCCCGCCGTGCGGTGGGTCAAGGCGGACCGGGCCCGCGTCACCAAGCGCTTCGCGACGAGCCGCACGGTGGCGCGGCCCGACGACGGCACGCGGCTGGTCGTGCTCGACCGGTCACCGAACCGGCTGAAGGTCCGCCTGCCCGGTGGGCGCAAGGGCTGGGTGTCGAAGCAGAAGGTGACCGGCGTCCCGCTGCGGGACCTCACCGGCACGCGTCACACCACCCAGCGCGTCCGCGTGACGGCGGGGATCAACGCCTCGTCGAGGACGGTCGCCTACGCCGCGCTGGGCACCACGACGAAGCGGCTCGCGCGCACCACGGAACGCCCCACCACGAAGGTGAAGGTCAAGCTGCCCGGCGGCCGCACCGGCTGGGTCGCCGCGAAGCGCCTGACCACGCGTGACGTGTGGGGTCAGCTCGCGCAGTGCGAGTCCGGTGGGCGCGTCCACATCGCCACCGGCAACGGGTACTACGGCATGTACCAGTTCACGGCGAGCACCTGGCGCGCCGTCGGCGGGTCCGGGCTGCCGCACCACCACGGCGCCCGGGAGCAGACCAAGCGCGCGCAGATCCTGCAGGCCCGCGCCGGCTGGGGGCAGTGGCCCCACTGCACCAGCAAGCTCGGCCTGCGCTGACCGGCTCGCGCCTCAGCGCACCAGCGCAGCGCCCATCGCCCGCGTCAGGTACCAGGGGTCGACGACGGTGGTCAGCTCGCGCGCGGAGTGCATCGACAGGATCGGCACGCCGACGTCGACGACGCGCATCCCGAGCCGTGTGGCGGTGGCCGGGCCGATCGTCGACCCGCACGGGATCGCGTTGTTCGAGACGAACTCCTGGCTCGGCACGCCGGCCGCCGCGCAGGCCGCCTGCCATGCGGCCGCGCCGTGGGCGTCGGTGGCGTAGCGCTGGTTGGCGTTGATCTTGAGGATCGGTCCACCGCCCGCCACCGGGTGGTTGGCCGGGTCGTGACGCTCGGGGTAGTTCGGGTGCACGGCGTGCCCGACGTCGGAGCTGACGCACAGCGACGCGGCCAGTGCCCGGCGACGGTCCTCGCCCCCGGCGCCGAGCGCTCGGGAGACACGCCCGATGACGTCGGGCAGGAACGTGCCCTCGGCCCCCGAGCGGGACGCCGAGCCGATCTCCTCGTGGTCGAACGCAGCCACGACGGCGGTCCCGGTCAGGGCGTCCGCGTCGGCGGCGAGCAGCGCGGTCAGGGCCGCGTGCGTGGACAGCAGGTTGTCCAGGCGGCCGGAGGCCCACAGCGCCCCGCCGACGCCGAAGGCCCGCGGTGCCTGGGTGTCCGCGACGACGACGTCGTAGCCGACGACGTCGGCAGGGTCGAGCGGTGCAGCGAGCTCGGCGAGCACGTCGGCGTCGCTGACCTCGCCCAGACCGATGACAGGTTGCGTGTGCCGCTGCTTGTCGAGCGTGAGGCCGTCGTTGACGGCGCGGTCGAGGTGGACGGCGAGCTGCGGGATGCGCGCGAACGGTCCGGTGCGCACGAGGTGCTCGGAGCCGTCGCGCAGCACGAGACGGCCGGCGAGCTCGAGCTCGCGGTCGAGCCAGGAGTTGAGCAGCGGACCGCCGTAGACCTCGACGCCGGCCTGGACCCAGCCGTCGCGGCCGGTGGTGGGCCGCGGCTTGAGCTTGAACCCGGGGGAGTCGGTGTGGGTGCCGAGCACCGTGAACGGCGTGGTCGGCCCGGCCGACGGCGGGACGGCGAACGCGATGGCCGAGCCGTCGCGCACGACGACGTAGCGCCCACCGGGGGCGACGTCCCACGCGTCGGTCTCGTCCAGCCGCACGAAGCCGACGGCCTCGGCGCGGCGGGCCAGCTCGGCGGCCGCGTGGTACGACGACGGCGCGGCGGTGACGAACCGGCCCAGGTCCTCGGTGTGGTCCCGGGCCGCGGCAGGCACCTCGGTGCGGGACGGGGCAGCGGTGGCGGGGGTGTGCTCCGGCATGGGGGAATCCTCGCACGGAGCCGCCGCGGGGGGTCGGGACGGCGCGTCAGGACAGGTGGTCGGCGAACCGGCCCAGGGCCGCGGCGCCGACGACGTCCCCCGGCACCAGCGGCACCTCGTCGACGTCCAGGTGCCCGAGCGCCGTCCGCAGCGCGGTCAGGTGTCCGGTCTCGGCGGCGTGCCGGGACGCCAGCAGCTCCCCGGCGTCCGCGGGGGAGCGCTTGTTGACCACCAGCCCCCCGACGTCGATCCCGAGCGTGCCGAGCTGCCCGGCCAGCTCGATCGACTCCAGCACGGGCAGCCGTTCGGCGGCGAGCACGATGACGAACGAGCAGCGACCGGCGTCGGTGAGCACCTCGCGCAGCAGCGTGAAGCGTTCCTGGCGCCGGGTCAGCACCGACCGGATCTCGGCGTCGCGGCGGGCGGTGGCCTCGGCCCGGCCGCCGAGCATCTGCGCGGCGCCGCCGAACCGCTCCGACCGGTCGCGCCGGCGCAGCAGCCCGTCCGTCCAGGCGCTCATGGTCTCCGGCAGGGAGAGCAGCCGGGCGGTGTGGCCCGACGGCGCCGTGTCGAGCACGACCAGGTCGTACTCCGTGGTGCCGAGGACGACCAGGTCGGCCACGCGCTCGAGCACCGCCGCCTCGTGCATGCCCGGCGCGTCGCGGGCCAGGTCGAGATGCTTGTCGACCTCACCGCCCAGGTGCTCCGGCATCAGCCGGCGCAGGGTGGCCCGGACCGCGGCCAGGTGGGCCGCCGTCGTGCGCTCCGGATCCACCTCGACGCCGTCGACGTGGCCGGCACCGGGCCACGCGCCGTCGTCGGCCCCGGAGCTGCCGGACCCGCTGCCGGGCGCACCCGCGAGCCGCACGACGTCGTCCCCCACGGAGCGCTGCCACAGGTGGCCCAGGTTGTGGGCCGGGTCCGTGGAGACCACGAGCACCCGCCGCCCGGCACGGGCCTGGTCCAGCGCGACGGCGGAGGCGACCGTCGTCTTGCCCACCCCGCCCTTGCCCCCGAGGAAGAGGACGCGGCGTCGGGCGGCGAGGTCTAGCAGCACGACACGTGCTCCAGCGGGGACCGGTCCATGCCCAGGCGGGTGTGCCACTCGTGCACGCGGTCGGCCACCAGGGGGAGCATCTCCACGGTGTAGTAGGAGGCGGGGTTGGGCACCCCGAGCGCCTCGGCCAGGACGACGAGGGTGAACAGGTCGTCCTCGTCGCGCCGGGCGCGAGCCATCGTGCGCCGGTAGGGCGCCTCGTAGAGCTCGCGCAGCCCGGCCGACAGGGCCGTCAGGGCGCTCGCGACGCCGCCCGTCACGGTTCCGTGGAGGTCGTGGCGTCCGCTCCGCGGCCCGCGGACCCGCTGGGCACGGGTTCGTCGGTCTCGGGGTCGAACGTGCCCTTGCGGGCGGCGTTCATCGCGGCAGCAGCCTCGACGGCGACCCAGGCGGAGGCCACCAGGATGACGAGGTCGAGCGCCAGCAGGAACCAGTTCTGGTCGCTGTAGAACGTGCCGAGCTGCACGATCAGCGCGTACACGGACATCACCAGTACGAACACCAGCGGGACGAGCACCACGACGGGGTTGCGCCGGCGGCGCAGCAGCATGACGGCCACGATCGACAGGGTGAGCGAGGCCAGGAGCTGGTTGGTGGTGCCGAACAGCGGCCAGATGAGCAGCCCGCCGGCGCCGTCGCCCCCCGCGCTGAAGGTCAGGCCCACGGCCACCACCAGCACGATCACCGTGGCGAGGCCCTTGCGGACGGTGACGCCCATGATCTCCCCAGCCTCCTGGACCACGAACCGCTGCAGCCGCACGCCGGTGTCCATCGTCGTCGCGGCGAAGAGGACGGCCATCGTGGCGAGGATCGTGGCGGACAGCGACGCCGGGATCCCCAGGCCGTCGTTGACGATCGTGGCACCACCGTCGATGAACGCGGTGACGCCGCCCTCGTTGAACGCCGAGTAGACGGCCTCCCAGTCGGCCAGGGTCCGGTAGCCGGCGGTCGCGGCGATGATCGCGCCGAGGGCCAGCATGCCCTCGCCGACGGCGCCGAAGTAGCCGACGAACCGGGCGTCGGTCTCGCGGTCGAGCTGCTTGGCCGAGGTGCCGGAGGCGACCATGCCGTGGAACCCGGAGATGGCGCCGCACGCGATCGTCACGAACAGCAGGGGCACCATGCTCGGCGTCCCGGCGGGGACGTCGTGGTTGATCGCGGGGGCGACGACGGAGGGGCTCGCCAGGAGCACGGAGACGTACAGGATGCCCAGCCCGATGAAGAGCTGGACGCCGTTGATGTAGTCGCGCGGCTGCAGCAGCACCCACACCGGCAGCAGCGAGGCGATCCCGGCGTACACGAACAGGGCCACGATCCAGAACGTCGCGGGCGACATCCCGAGGATCGGGTCGGGCAGCTCGACCGGGAACCGGTCGCCGACGATGATCAGCGCGTACAGTGCGACCACGCCGATGACGGTGGTGACCAGCAGATTGATCTTCCAGCGGTAGATCATCTGGCCGATCACCAGGGCCACGAGGATCGCGCCCCACACGGGGATGACGCTCGACGGCGTCGAGATCAGCAGGTTCTTGATGACGGTCGCGAACGCGGCGATCACCATGAGCAGCAGCAGGAAGATCACCACGAGGAACAGGGCCCGCCCGCGAGCGCCGATGTAGCGGCCCGAGAGCATCCCCATCGAGCGCCCCTTGTTGCGCACGGAGGCCCACAGGGCGCCCAGGTCGTGCATCCCGGCGAAGAAGACGGTGCCGAGCGTGACCCACAGGAACGCGGGCAGCCACCCCCAGATCACCGCGACCGCCGGGCCGACGATCGGCGCCGCGCCCGCCACGGAGGTGAAGTGGTGGCCCCACAGGACGAACTTGTTGGTCGGCACGTAGTCGACGCCGTCGCGCATCTCGTGCGAGGGGGTCCGGAAGTCCGCGTCGAGCCGGTAGATGCGCTGGGCCAGGAACTTCGAGTAGAGGAAGTACCCGGCCAGCACCATGGCCAGGCCCACCAGCATCAGCACCAGGGAGTTCACGGTCCGCTCCGTTCCAGTCGTCGTCGACGTCGTGCCCGGGGAGTCTACGACCCGTCCGTGGCAGTCCCGGGACGCCGGGCCGGTGCCCAGGGCACCCGTCGGTTCGTGACACCCGTCACACGTGAGTAGAATCACGCGCATCCCGTCGTCAACGGCGACGGCGGGGTCATCCAGCAGGCGCTCCGCCCGGTTCGACGGCGACCCGGGACGCGGTGCGTGGCACACGTCGAGGAGGACGGATGCTCACACTCGGTTCCGACAGCATCACGATCGTCGCGGTCATCGCCGTGATCGCCCTGGCCGCCCTGATCTGCGCGGGAACCCTGCGCCGTCAGGTCCTGGCCGCCGACGAGGGCACCGCCGGGATGCAGGACATCGCCCGCGGCGTCCAGGAGGGGGCCTCGGCCTACCTCAGCCGTCAGTTCCGCACGCTCGCGCTGTTCGCCGTCGTCGTGTTCGCGCTGCTCTTCCTGCTGCCCGGCGACGGCGGCGTCCGGATCGGACGGTCGATCGCGTTCCTCGTCGGGGCCGGGTTCTCCGCCGCGATCGGCTACCTGGGGATGTGGCTCGCCGTGCGCGCCAACGTGCGCGTCGCGGCGGCGGCCACCCAGGCGGACGGACGCCGGGCCGGGGCGCGCATCGCGTTCCGCACCGGCGGCGTCGTCGGCATGTCCGTGGTGGGGCTGGGCCTGCTCGGTGCCGCGGGCGTCGTCCTCGTCTACAAGGGCGACGCACCCGCCGTGCTCGAGGGCTTCGGGTTCGGGGCCGCGCTGCTCGCGATGTTCATGCGGGTCGGCGGCGGCATCTTCACCAAGGCCGCCGACGTCGGCGCCGACCTGGTCGGCAAGGTGGAGCAGGGCATCCCCGAGGACGACCCCCGCAACGCCGCCACGATCGCGGACAACGTGGGCGACAACGTCGGCGACTGCGCCGGCATGGCGGCCGACCTCTTCGAGTCCTACGCGGTGACGCTCGTCGCGGCCCTCATCCTCGGCAAGGCCGTCATGGGGGAGCAGGGACTCGTCTTCCCCCTCGTGGTGACCGCCGTCGGAGCGTTCGTCGCGCTGCTCGGCGTCGTCATCACCCGGACGCGCGCCGGCGAGTCCGGACTCACCGCGATCAACCGCGGCTTCTACGTCTCCGCCGTCGTCGGTGCGGTCCTCGCCGCGATCGCCGCGTTCGTCTACCTGCCCGCCTCGTTCGCCGAGATGGGCGGCACCGCCGACCTGGACGGCGTCACCTCCGACCCGCGCGTCGTCGCCTCGCTCGCCGTGCTCATCGGCATCGTCCTGGCCGGCATCATCCTGTGGATCACCGGCTACTTCACCGGGACCGAGTCCAAGCCGACCAAGCACGTCGCCGCGACGTCACGCACCGGGGCCGCGACCGTGGTGCTCTCCGGCGTCGGCGTCGGGTTCGAGTCCGCCGTCTACACCGCGGGCGTCATCGCGGCCGCGATCTGCGGCGTCTTCCTCCTGGCGGGCGGGTCCATCTGGCTGTCGCTGTTCCTGGTGGCGCTCGCCGGCTGCGGTCTGCTGACCACCGTGGGCGTGATCGTCGCGATGGACACCTTCGGCCCGGTCAGCGACAACGCCCAGGGCATCTACGAGATGTCGCACGCCGAGGGTGCCGACCCCGAGGCCGCGCAGATCCTCACCGACCTCGACGCCGTCGGGAACACCACCAAGGCGATCACCAAGGGCATCGCGATCGCGACGGCGGTGCTCGCCGCGACGGCGCTGTTCGGCTCCTACGCGGACGCGGTCGAGACGGCGGTGGCCGACGTCGCGACCGTCGGCAGCGGGCTCGTGGGCGCGATGCTCAGCTACGAGATCATCTCGCCGATCACGCTGGTCGGCGTCATCCTCGGCGCCGCCACGGTGTTCCTCTTCTCGGGTCTGGCGATCGACGCCGTCACGCGCGCGGCCGGGGCGATCGTCTACGAGGTGCGCCGCCAGTTCCGCGAGCACCCGGGCATCATGACGTTCGACGAGCGGCCCGAGTACGGGCGGGTCGTGGACATCTGCACCAAGGACTCGTTGCGCGAGCTCGCGACGCCGGGTCTGCTGGCGGCGTTCGCACCGATCGCCGTGGGCTTCGGTCTCGGCGTCGGGCCGCTGGCCGGGTTCCTGGCGGGCACCATCGGCGCGGGTGTGCTCATGGCGATCTTCCTCGCGAACTCGGGCGGCGCCTGGGACAACGCGAAGAAGATCGTCGAGGACGGCGCGTTCGGGGGCAAGGGGTCCGCCGCGCACGAGGCGACCATCATCGGCGACACCGTCGGCGACCCGTTCAAGGACACCGCGGGGCCGGCGATCAACCCGCTGATCAAGGTGATGAACCTCGTCTCGCTGCTCATCGCGCCGGCCGTGGTGATGCTCAGCGTGCCGCAGGACGCCAACCACGTGCTGCGCATCGCCATCGCCTGCGCGGCCGCCGCGATCGCGATGGGTGCCGTGGTGTGGTCCCGCCTGCGGGCAGCACGCGTCGACGAGGAGTCTCCCGCGGAGTCGGTACCGGTGCGCTGAGCTACGCAACACGACCGGGTGGCGCAGGTCACATCCGCGAAACGTCCAGCCTCGTTCTGGGCCGCCTCCGGCGACTGACGGTCCCCGCCCCCTCTCCCGCTGTGGGTGCACGACGCGCCGTCATTCGCCAGGCGAAGACGGCGCGTCGTGCACCCACAGCGGGAGGTGTCAGCGTGGCGGCAGGAGGGTATACACCGCGGCGATCGTCGCGGCCGTCGCGACGATCAGCAGCGTGTCGCCGACGGTCCAGCGCAGGTGGGCCAGCCGGAGACGACGTCCCGCGGCCGACGGCCCGGCGCTCGTGAACCCGCGGGTCTCCATGGCCTCGACCGTGGTGCGGGTGCGCTGGGCGGTGTTGAGGAACAGGGGATAGAACGCCTGGACGGCGATCCGGCCGATCCGGCCGATCGTCCGCCGGCCGAGGAACCCGTGCCCCCGGTGCGGCGCGCCCCGCAGGCGGTGCCCGTCCACGATGTCGTGGAACTCGTCGATGAGCAGCGGCACCATCCGGTACCCGTAGCTGATCGCGAACCCGAGCACGGCCGGCGCCCGCATCGCCTGGAGCCCGTCGGACAGCTTCTCCGGATCCAGGGAGACGAAGGCCGCCATGCTGGCCAGCGACACCGCCCCGAGCTTGAGCGAGATCTGCAGCAGGCCGTCCAGCGCCGTCGTGTCCCCGCCGAGGACCAGCACGAGCACCAGGACGTACGCCGCCTGCCCCACCAGACCGAGCGTGAACAGCCCCAGCAGCAGCGGGCCGATCCGCGCGGCCAGCGCGCAGCCCAGCGCGAGGACGAACAGCGCGAGGAGGATCGGCGTGGAGTAGGTGAACCACGGGGCCAGGGCGCACAGCACGTACCAGCCGAGCACCGCCCGCGGGTCGCGGCGGGCCAGGAACCCGCCACGCGTGGCGTACGCGACGCGCATCAGCTCGAGCTTGACCCACTCGACGGACATCCGGTCCAGGCCGGAGCGCCTGCGGGTCGTGGTGCTGCCGGCACCGGAGGTGGCGCCGGCCGGTGGGGCGGTGACGTCGACGGTCGTCATGCGAGCTCCTCGGTCGGTAGCGGGGCCAGGCGTCGGTGCATCTCGCCGACCGACAGCGGCAGCGGGTCCATCCCGAGTGCGTGGCCGACCTGCGTGACCTGCGGCGGCACGAGGCGGGCGCGACGCAGCACGTCGGGGGAGTCGAACAGGGTCGCGGGGTCGGTGTCGGCGACCACCCGGCCCTGGTCGAGCACGACGACGCGATCGGCCCACTCGGCCACCAGGTGCATGTCGTGGGTGGCCACCACGGTGCAGCGGATGTGCTCGGCGAGCGCGGCGAGCATCTCGATGACGTCGTCGCGCGAGCGCAGGTCCAGGCTCGACGTCGGCTCGTCGAGCAGGAGCAGGCGGGGCCGCATCGCCAGCCCGACGGCGAGCGTCGCCCGGCGCTGCTGCCCGCCGGAGAGCAGGCGGCCGTCCCGGTCGGCCAGGTGGGTCAGCCGGGTGCGGTCGAGGACCTGGTCGACCAGTGCGTCGGCGTCCGGGACCTGCCGTCCGAGCGGGTGCATGGCGACGTCGGACCGCACGGAGTCGGTCAGGAACATCTCCTCGGGGCGCTGCAGCAGATAGCAGACGTGGGAGGAGAGCTCGGCCGCGCTGACGCTCCCCGTGTCGCGGCCGTCCACCTCGACGGTGCCGGTCTCCGGCACGGCCAGCCCGGACAGCAGCGAGAGCAGCGTGGACTTGCCGGCGCCGTTGGAGCCGACCAGGGCGATGCGTTCGTCGGCGCGCAGCGTCAGGTCGAAGCCGTCGAGCACGGTGTGCTTGCCGCCGGAGATCGTGCGGTAGCCGTACCGCACGTCGTCCAGCCGCGCGACGACGTCGGACCGGTCGGCACGTCCGCGGGTCACGTCCGGGGCCGGCGACCCGTCGTCCTCGGCGTGCTCCGGGGTGCGCAGGAGCGCGGCACCTGGCTGCTCCGAGCGCCCCGCCTCCTGCAGCAGCGCGGCGCAGCCCTCGACGGTCAGCGGTGGACGCCGTCGTCCGGCGGCCACGTCCGGGACCAGTCCCTGGGCGAGCGCCACCACCTGCGGGGCCGGGATGTGGGCCTCGGCGAGGTCGGCGGTGCGGGCCAGTGCCTCGTCCACCGGAAGGTGCCAGCGCACCCGTCCGGCGTCCATCAGCACGACGCTGCGCGCGTAGCGGGCGATGAGATCGGCGTGGTGCTCGATGACGACCACCGTGACGCCCTGGGAGTTGAGGCGGGTCAGGTGCTCATACACCTGGGTGGCCCGGCGCGGGTCGACCTCCGCGGCGGGCTCGTCCACGACGAGGATCGACGGGGCCAGGGCGAGCGCGCCCGCCAGCGCCGTCAGGTGCTGCTGACCGCCGGAGAGCTGCCAGGTGTGGGTGCCGGCGACGTCGTCGATCTCCAGGGCGCGCAGCGCCGCGTCCGTGCGCGGCTCCCAGTCCTCGAGCCCGAAGTTCAGCGGCCCGAAGGCGACGTCGTCGCGCACCGTGGGCCGCACGAGCTGGTTGCCGAAGTCCTGGAAGACGTAGCCCACGTCGTGCGCGATCTCGCCGACCGTGCGGCGGGCGGTGGATCGCCCGGCCACCTTGACCCGCCCGGAGATGTCACCGTCCCAGAAGTGCGGCACCAGGCCGTTGAACGTCTTGCACAGAGTCGTCTTGCCGGACCCGTTGCCGCCCACGACCGCGACGAAGTCACCGGCCTCGATCGTCAGGTCCACCCCGCGCAGGGAGTCCTGCGAGGCACCCGGGTACCGGAACGTCAGGTCGCGGACCTCGACGGCCGGCGCTCCGTCGCGGCCGGGCATCAGAAGGACGCCTCGTCGTCGTCCGAGCGACGCGTGCCGGCGGTGGTGTCGGCGTCGGCCGCGTCGGCGGCACGGCGACGGCGCACGACCGCGACGATCACGACGACGCCGAGACCGACGACCAGCGCGACCGCGGCGGCGATCCACAGCCACACGTCACCGTACCGGTCGACGAAGTCCGGCTCGAACGCGCCGATCGTGGAGATGCCGCCCTCGCGGCCGACGAACTCCTCCCACTGGGACAGCAGGGCCAGCGCCGCGGCGGCGACCAGCGCCAGCACCGCGACCGGCCAGAAGCGCGTCCCCTTCGGGCCCGTGAGCCGGGGCGGGTGCTCCGGGTCGCGCGGACGCAGCCCCATGATCGGCTCGAGCTTGCCGTACAGGCGCGGCGTCAGCCACAACGCGGGCAGGGCGCCGAACAGGATGCCGGAGAACACCACGGTCACCACGACGTCCAGCCCCTCGGCGACGAGGAACGCGCCCACCAGGCCGTCCGCCTCGTCGAGGGTCTCGGGGTCGATCCCGACGAGGACCTTGGTGATGTCGACGATCCCGCCGGAGACCTTGTCGACCAGCACCATGACGACCGGGGCCAGGGCGACCTGGACGCGGTTGAGCGGGTTGCGCACCAGGCAGCCGGCGACGTAGATCGCCAGGGCCGTCTGCAGGAACCCTTCGAGCTCGCCGAACCCGGAGAAGTCGCCGAGCAGCATGTCGGAGAAGACGAGCTCGCCGAGCGGTGCGCCGACGGCGACCCAGAACGGGTTCAGCAGCGCGGCGAGCACCACGGCGATGAAGGAGAAGTAGGACACGCCCAGCTCGAGCGGCCCGACCTGGAACTCCGGCACCACGCTGGCGACGATGTCGCCCACCCCGTACAGGGTCATGGACAGCACGAGGATCATGAGCTTCTGCGAACCGGACAACGGACGAGGGTCGGCGAGCCGGGTGCGGAGCGCACCCGCCGCGGTGACGTCGCTGGACATGAGGACCTTCCTGAGGTGGGGTCTCGCTCGGGCTACCGGCCGGAGCCGGCGGGGGTTCCCTGCACGACGTCGACGCGTACGCCCAGCAGGGCGGCGACGTCGGTCATGGTGTCGAGCAGGTGGTCGGGGGTGTGCTCGCCGCCGGCCGGCAGCGCGTCCAGGACGTCGTCCGGCGTCGACCCACCGCGCACCAGCACGACGGTGCCGACGCCGACCGTGCGTGCCGCGGCGACGTCGCGCTGCGGCTTGTCGCCGACGAACACGGCGCTCGCGGCCTCGGCGCCGAGGGCGGCCAGGGCGGTGCGGACGGTGGTGGGGTCGGGCTTGCGGCGGCCGAGCTCGTCGGAGTAGACGTGCGCGCCGATCAGGTCGTCCAGGCCCGCCTCGACCAGCTCCTCGCGCACGGCGCGTCCGCAGACGGTGTTGGAGACGACCCCCACGGGGACGCCGGCGTCGCTCGCGGTGACGAGCAGCTCGCGGACGCCCGGCCGGACGGTGGGCACGGACTTGGTGCGGGCGTACCCGACCATGAGGGCGTGGGCCTCGGCGCGCAGCCAGTGGCGGACGCCGGGGCCGTGGTGGGCGAGCTGCGGCCCCACCAGCTCGACCCAGAACGTCGGTGCGTCGATCTCGGGGACGGTGGTGCCGTCGTCGGACGCCGTGCCCGCCTCGTGCGCGGCCTTCCACGTCTTGTGCGCAGCGCGGGCGGCGGTGAGGACGTCGAGGGCCTCGTCGGCTCCGGTGGGGTAGCCGGCGGCGGTGAGCCGGGTCGCGAGCTGGGCCGCGAAGCCGCGGCGGACGTCCTCGTCGGGGCGGGACGTGGCGATCACGCCGCCGTGGTCGAGCAGCAGCGCGCTGACGGCCCGGCCGCGGGCACGGCTCGCCCCGGGTGCCGGCGGCTCGGTCGTGGACGACGGCGGGACGGCGTCGCGCAGGAGGTCGACGAGGCCGCGGGGGTCGTCGAGGACGACGTCGGGCCGCTCGGCCACCGGGAACGGCGGGCGGTCGGTGTGGTGGTCCCGGGTGAGGACGACGGCGCCGACACCGACGCGGCGCCCGGCGACGACGTCGCGGTCGAGGGTGTCGCCGACGTACCAGCAGCGTCCCGGCGTCGTGCCGAGGGCGCGGGCGGCGAGCTCGATCATGCCGGGATGGGGTTTACGGATGCCGACCTCGTCGGAGTAGACCTGCACGGCGAAGGCGTCGGCCAGGCCGTGCTCGGCGAGGATCGCGCGGTGCGCGCGTCCGGAGTGCGCGTTGGACACGATGCCGACGCGCACGCCGAGCGCAGCGGCCTGCGCCAGCACGTCGCGCACGCCCGGGCGGACGCTGTGCGCGGTCAGCGTGCGGGTCATCGTCTCCTGCAGGAACCCGGCCGACCCGGCGAGGACCTCGCGCTCGGGGGCCGTCAACGGGGAGCCGTAGAACTCGCGCCAGATGGTGCGATGGTCCAGCTCGGCGGGCTCCAGGAGCCGCGAGGAGGCGTTCTTCCAGTCCGCGAGCGCCGTCCTGCCGCCCCGCAGCACGGGCAGCAGCTCGGCCGTGGTGCGGTGGTGCCCGGCGCGCGCCAGGACGTCGGCGACGTGCTGCGTCATCGCCTCCATGCCGCCGGGGCGCTTGCGGGTGGTGAGCACGACGCCGCCGAAGTCGAGCAGCAGCGCGGCCGGCCGGGTCCGCAGGGCGGCGGCGCCGTCGTCGTCGGCGAGGGTGCCGGGCAGCGGGGCGGTGGTCGCGGGGCTCGGCGCCGCGAGGTTCGGGGCGATCGTCACGACGGTGACGGTAGGGAGGTGCGGCGACGCGGCGACGACCGGGAGGTGGCCGGGCGGTGAACGCGGACGGAACGTCTGGAACGTTCCAGATCGGGCGGTCGATGCCGCGGTGACGCTCGCGGCCGCGCCTCGCGTCGCAGCCCGTGGTTGGGCAGGATGAGCCCGTGCCTCCCGCCCCGTCCCGCCGGCCCACCCTGCTCGACGTCGCCGCCGCGGCCGGGGTGTCCAAGTCGCTCGTGTCGCTGGCGCTGCGCGGGGACCCGGGGGTCTCCCCGCGGACGCGGGAACGTGTCGTGGCCGTCGCCGACCAGGTCGGCTACCGGCCCTCGCTCAGTGCTCGCACGCTCAAGCAGGGGCGCTCCATGCTGCTCGGGGCGGTGATCTCCAGCCTCGACAACCCGTACCACACCGAGATCGTGGCCTCGGTGGAGGAGGCGGCCGAGGCCGTGGGACTGTCCGTCGTCCTCGCGCACGGCTCGCGCGACCGGGGCCGGCTCGCCGAGCGCGTGCAGCAGCTCGGGGACCTCGGCGTCGACGGGCTGGTGGTCGTCTCGTCCTGGGTGCCGGAGGAGGTGCTGACCGCCGCTGCGCGCCGGGCACCCGTGGTCATGGTGGGCCGCACCGCCGAGCCGGTGGCCGGCATCGACTCGGTCAACAACGACGACGAGCGGGGCGCCGCGCTCGTCGTCGAGCACCTGGTGGCGCGCGGGCACGAACGCATCGCCCACGTCAACGGCTCGCGGCGCCCGGCGGGTCTCGCGCGACGCCGCGGGTACGAGGAGGCGATGCGAGCGGCCGGGCTCGGCGACCACGCGCAGGTCGTCGCCGCACCCGCCGACCTCGCGGAGCTCTCCGCCACCGGCGCCACGGCCGTGTTCGCGCGCAACGACGTCGAGGCGTGCGACGTGCTCGACCACGCGCTCGACGCGGGTCTACGGGTCCCGGCCGATCTCGCCGTCGTCGGCTACGACGACACGGTGCTGGCCCGTCGGTCGCGGCCCCGCCTGACCACCGTGCAGCAGCAGCGCGAGGTCATGGGCTCACGGGCGGTCGCGCTGCTGCGCGAGCGGCTCGGCGGCCGGACCGAGGACGTCCACGAGGTGCTGGAACCGGCCCTGGTGGTGCGGGCCTCGAGCTGAACGTGCCACCCCTCCACGCTGTGGGTGCACGACACGCCGTGCTCGTTCGGCACGTAGCGGCGTGTCGTGCACCCACAGCGGGGGGCGGGGGTCAGGCGCTCGTGCAGCTCGCGGTCGGCAGCGCGGTCGAGCCGTTCGAGTACAGGGTGATCCCGAAGGAGCTGCCGTTCCCGTTCGGCGTGGCCGTCAGCGTGCCCGTGGTCCCCGAGACCGAGGCGTTCCACGAGTTCTGCAGGCTCTGGGAGCCGTTCAGGCCGATCCGGACCCGCCAGCTCGAGCTGCCGGACACCGAGAGCGTGACGTTGAACCGGTCGCCCCACTGCTCGCCCCGCGTCACCGTGACCGAGCAGGCGCCGGTCGTGCCGCCCCCGGACGACGACGAGCACGTGGCCGTGGGGGTGGCGGTGTTGCCGTGGGAGTACAGCGTGATCCCGAAGCTGTTGCCGTTGCCGTTCGGGGTGGCCGTGAGGGTCCCGGAGGTGCCGGAGACGTCGGCGTTCCAGGAGTTCTGCACCGACTGGCCGGAGCCGGTGGCGATGGTCACGACCCAGTCGTCGGCGCCGCTGACGGTGAACGTCGTGTTGAACCGGTCGCCCCAGGAATCGGTTGTGGTCACCGCCACCGAGCAGGTGCCGTCGCCCGGGTCCGTGGTGCCGCCGTCGTCCCCGCCGCCGTTGTCGTTGCCGCCGCCGCTGTTGAGCTGGTCGAGCACGGCGGAGTAGGCGGCCTTCTTGGTGCCGTTGCCGTCGAACAGCAGCGGCGTGTCGGACGCGCGCCAGGAGTCGCTGTCCCGCACGCCCCACACGGAGATGCCCTGGCACCGCGCGACGGCCATGCAGGCCTGGACCACGCCGCGGAACTGGTCGGCCTGCGAGGTGCCCGAGCCGGCGATGTCGAGCTCGGTGATCTGCACGTCCACGCCGAGGTCGGCGAAGTGCTGCAGGGTCTCGTGGTAGTTGCTCGGCACCGGGTTGCCCGAGTTGAAGTGGGCCTGGAACCCGACGCAGTCGATGGGCACGCCGCGGGCCTTGAAGTCGGCGACCATGTTGTACACAGCGCGCGTCTTGGCGTGGCTCCAGTTGTCGGTGTTGTAGTCGTTGTAGCAGAGCTGGGCGTTCGGGTCGGCGGCCCGGGCGGCGCGGAACGCCGCCTCGATCCAGTCGTTGCCGGTGCGCTGCAGGTTGGAGTTGCGCCGGGCACCGGAGCTGCCGTCGGCGAACGCCTCGTTGACCACGTCCCACGTGTGGATCTTGCCGCGGTAGTGCGTCGCCACCTGGGTGACGTGGTTCAGCATCGCCTGGCGAAGCTGGGAGCCCTCCATGTTCTGCATCCAGCCCGGCTGCTGGGAGTGCCACGCCAGCGTGTGCCCTCTGACCTGCTTGCCGTTGCTGATCGCCCAGTTCACGATCTGGTCGCCGCCGCTGTAGTTGAACTGGTTCTGCTGGGGCTCGAGGGCGTCGAGCTTCATCTCGTTCTCGGCCGTGATCATGTCGAACTCGCGGTTCGCGATGGTCGTGTACTGCGAGTCGGAGAGCTTGTAGCCCGCGATCGCGGTGCCGAAGTAGCGGCCGGACTCGGCCGCGGCGTCCTGCAGGGTGGAGCCGGCCGCCTGGGCCGGGCCGGTGCCGATGCCGGCGGTCATCGCCAGGGCAGCGAGGGCGGTCAGGGCGGCGGTGCTCCGTGCGGTCCTGCTTCTCGAGAGTCGTGCTCGGGTCATCGTTGATCCTGCTCCTCCCCGACGGACCGCCGTTGGTCCGTCGTTTCGAAAAGGTTTTCAACGGAGACCCTAGCGGCGATGGGCGGCGGTAGCAATCGTTTTCGAAGGATCGGCGTCCCGAGGGTGTGCGGTCCGCCTCGCCTGCTGCCGATCCGCTGACCTGCCCGAACGCAGAGCCTCGCGGTCGATGCGGGGACGTTCCGGGACGGGCCGGCGCGGGTGGAGCCCGGGGTCGGAGCGGCGACCGCCGGCCCCGCCCGCTACCGGATCAGAGGCCGGTGCGCCCGTCGAGGCACTCGCGCAGCAGGTCGGCGTGCCCCATGTGCCGGGCGTACTCCTCGACCAGGTGGATGACGACGTCGCGCACCTCGACGGTGCCGTCCTCGAACGGCACCTCTCGGTCCAGGTGCTCGTCCGCCATGATCTCGTCGGCGGTGTCCACGGCGGCGTGCCAGGAGCGCCACGCCTCGGCGACGCAGTCGTCGGTGCCGACGGCGTCCTCGAAGTCGAGGTCGTCCACGCCCGGGCGCTCGAACGGGCCGAGGTCCGACGAGCCGCCGAGCACGCGCGCGAACCAGTGGTGCTCGGAGTTCGCGAGGTGCCGGACCAGGCCCAGCAGGGACAGCGTCGACGGCGGCACGCTGCGGCGCGCGAGCTGCTCGGCGTCGAGCCCCTCGCACTTCATGACGAGCGTCATGCGGTAGCGGCACAGGTACTCCCAGAGGGTCTCCTTCTCACCGACCGGGTCTGCTCCGGTCGTCCGGGGGTCCTTCTCGGGCGCTACCCACATGCCTGCCGTCATCGAGCTCACGTGCACAATGTGGCGGTCAATCACGGCTCAGGTCAAGGTCAGGAAGGCAACGATCTGGACACTTCCGGACCTGGTCCGGGTACCCTTCTCGCCCATGAGGCCGACCGCAGCGCGTCCCGACGCGTCGCCCCCCGACGCCGGTGCGGGCGGTCCGGTCGGTCGGCACGGCTTTCCCTGGGACGCCCCCGACGACGGCGCCGGCCCCGACCCGCACGCCGCGGACGGTTTTCCCCCCGCTGCGGGATGGGGCGCGACGGCCGGAGCGGCACCCTGGGCGCCACCCGCGGTGGGCACCGAGGTCCCGGCGCTGGACGCCGTCATCGACGGGAGCGTCGACGTTCCCGGGACCTTCCGCGACAAGGACCGCGCGACCCGCAGGACGAAGGGCCGGGGGCTGCGTCGGCCCGGTGCGGGGCGCCGGCGGGCGCGCGGGAGCGGTGAGGCCCCGCAGCCCGGTACCTCCGAGCCCGGTACCTCCGAGCCCTCCCCACCCGACGGCTCGTCCCCCGTGCCCCCGGCGCCCGGGGCCACGGCGCCCGGGACCCTCCAGCGCAGTTCCCGCCGCACGCGCCGCGGTGCCTCGGCCCCGCGCGCCTCGACCCCGCGGGCCATGGCCTCCCGCGCCGCGGACCTGCGGGCCGCCGGCCTCGCCGCGGGTTCCACCGCCGTCGGCATCGCCCGGCGCCCGGCCCCCGGGATCTGGGCCCGCCGCACCACCCTGCTCGGCGCGGCAGCCGTCGCGCTGGTCGTGGGCGTCGGTGCCGGTGCGGCCGTCGACACCCTCGGGTCCCGGGCCGGCGCGGACGCGTCGAGCGCCACGGCGGTCGCCACCGCCTCCCCCGAGTCCTGCGCCGCCGCGCAGGTCGCCTGGTCCCGGGCCGCGGCGGCCCAGGTCGAGATGGACGTCGAGTCCCCGGCCACCCTCAGGACCGGCTTCACCACCGCGCGCGCCGCACTGACCGCCGTCGAGCCGCCGGACGCCGTCGCCGCCGAGTGGGACACCGTGGCGACCTACGTGACGGCCGCCGCGGACGCCGCCGAGGGTGCCGGCAAGGGGGAGGTCGAGTCCGCGATCGCGACGGCTCTGGCAAGGATGGACACCGCCGCGATGACCACCGCGTCCGAGCAGGTCACGCACTATCTGGCCGAGGACTGCCGGCCCTGACCGGTCCGCAGGTCCGCCCGTGAGATCGGCCACGCCCGCACGGCTCGATTTCCCGACCGCGCCGGACGTGGGTCACCATGGTGGGATGCCGAGCACCCGTCTGCGCGTCCGCCGAGCCGCCACCGCCGTGGCGCTGGCCGTCGGCGCGGCAGCGGTCGGCGCGTGCAGCGCGGACGAGGGGACCACCGAGGCCGCCACCGAACCGCAGCCGGCGATCTCCATCGACTCCGGGCTCGTGATGAGCGACGGCGACGGCGACGGTCCCGCCCCGTCGCCGCAGATCAGCAAGACGTGCCTCGAGCTGCAGGAGGCGTGGGCCGAGACGAACCGGTCTCTCGCCGCGATCGACGAGACCCACCCCCGGGTGCTGGTCACCGGGTTCCGGGAGGCGCAGCGAGCGTTCACGTCGGTCGATGCCCCCGAGGACGTCGACGGCTGGACCGAGATGGGCGACTACCTGGACGCGGCGGTCGGGGCGCTCGCCGACGTCGACAGCGACGACGCCGACGAGGTCGCCTCCGTGATGACGCTGACCTTCTCCGAGGCGGACACGGTGCAGGCGGCGACGGCGCACGCCCAGATCACCGAGTACGTCGAGTCCGGATGCCGCGGCTGAGATCCTCGGCCCCGCAGCCGCCGCCCGCGGCGCCCGCGGGTCGGGCGGCCGCGCTGCGGTCGGCCCTGTCGGCCGCGGGGTACACCGTCGACGGCGTGTCCGACCTGCTGGGCGACGTCGCCTCGGCCGCGCTGCTGCGTGAGCAGACCGTGCCCGTCCGTCGCGCCGTCGCGGCCCACGGGCACGACGCGCGAGCGACCCTGACGGGGCTCTTCCTGCTGGGCGACACGGTGTCGCGTGGCGCTCTCGACGCCGCGCTCCCCGGGATCGGCACGGCCGGCGCCTCCGCCCTCGGGCTGGTGGACGCCGCCGGCGCCGACGACGGCGACGAGGTGCGTGCCGTCGTCGACCTGCGCCCCTACGCCGCGACGGACGCGGGCGGCCCCGTCGAGTGGTGGGTGGCCAGCGACCTGGGGGAGGTCGCGACCGGACGCCGCCTGGCGAACGACCACGTCCTCGGCGCCGGGGGCGCCTCCACGACTCTGGCGCAGATCACCGTGCGGCCGCAGGTGGGCCGGGTCCTGGACCTCGGCACCGGCTGCGGCATCCAGGCGCTGCACGCCGCGCGGCACGCCGACGCCGTCGTCGGCACCGACGTGTCGCGCCGGGCGCTGGAGTTCGCCCGCTTCAACGCGGCGCTCAACGCCCCGGACGCGGACGTCGACCTCCGGTACGGCTCCCTGCTCGAGCCGGTGTCCGACGACCGGTTCGACCTCGTGGTCTCGAACCCGCCGTTCGTCATCACGCCGCGCACCGGTGCGCCAGGGGCGGCCGTGACCGAGGCGCTCGGCGCGTTCGAGTACCGCGACGGGGGCCGTGCCGGCGACGACCTCGTGCGCGACCTGATCACCGGCGTCGGGGCGGTGCTGGCACCCGGCGGTGTCGCGCAGCTCCTGGGCAACTGGGAGCACCGGCGCGGCGAGGCGTGGACCGAGAGGGTCGGGGCCTGGCTGGACGCCTCCGGCCTGGACGGCTGGGTGATCGAGCGGGAGCTGCTCGACCCGGCCGAGTACGCCGAGACCTGGATCCGCGACGGCGGTACCACCGCCGAGCGGGAACCCGAGGCGTGGGGGTCCGCCTACGGTGCCTGGCTCGACGACTTCGCCTCGCGCGACGTCGAGGCGATCGGCTTCGGCATCGTCACGCTGCGCCGGCCGGTCACGGGTTCGGCGACCCTGCGGCGCCTCGAGGAGCACCACGGGTCGCTGCGCCAGCCGCTGGGGACGCACCTGGCGGCGTCGCTGGCCGCGCACGACTGGCTGGCTGCGCGCACGGACGGCGCGCTGGCCGCCGAACGCCTCGTCGCGGCCGCCGACGTCACCGAGGAGCGCTACCTCACGCCCGGCGCCGCGGACCCGAACGTGGTGATCGTGCGGCAGGGCGACGGCCTCGGTCGCGGGATCCAGGCGTCGACCGGGCTGGCGGCGTTCGTCGGGGCCTGCGACGGCGAGCTCACGGCCGGCCAGATCGTCGGCGCGCTCGGGGCGTTGCTGGCCGTGCCCGCCGAGGACCTCGCGGCTGAGCTGCTGCCCGCGGTGCGCGGGCTGGTCCGCGACGGGTTCCTCGCCCCCGCGTCCTGAGCGCACGCGGCCGCCGTCGTCCGGCGCGTCAGTCCTGCGTGAGGTACTGGTCCGCCCACGCGCTGATGATCCGCCCGGCCCGCTGCGCCTGACCCGGACGTGTCAGCAGGTGGTCGGAGCCCTCCAGGGACACGAAGCTGCGCGGGTGCCGTGCCGCCCGGAAGATCGCGCTGGCGTTGTCGATCCCCACGGTGTTGTCGGTCGGGGAGTGCATGACCAGCAACGGCTTGCCGAGCTCGGAGATCCGGTGCTCCAGGTCCGCGGCACGCACGTCCTCGACCATCCCGCGCTTGAGGTTGAGCCGCTTGCCTCCCACCTGCCACACGGCGTTGCCCTCCTGCAGGACCTGGTCGACCAGGTCGTCGTAGTGGTGCTCGGCGTGGCTCGGGTCGAAGGGTGCGCACACGGTCGCGACGGCCCGAGCGGTGGCGATCCCGGGCGCCGCGGCGATGGCGGCGGCCCCGCCCCAGGAATGACCGGCCACCAGGTCGACGGGGGTGCCGCGCTCGGCCATCAGCTCGGCCGCCAGGACGGTGTCGGCGACCTTGACGGTGAACGACCCGTCGCCCCAGTCGCCCTCGGAGTCGCCGAGGCCCAGGTTGTCGTACCGCAGCATCCCCACGCCCTCGGCGGCGAGCTGCTTGCAGATCCGCGCCGCGGCGGGGGAGTCCTTGCCCAGCGTGAACCCGTGCACGAACACGCCCCAGCCGCGCACCTCGCCGACGGGCTCGTCGATGATCCCGGCCAGCCGCGGGCCGGTGCTGCCGGTGAACGTCACACGCTCGGTCATGGTGGCTCCTCTCGCCGTCCTGAGGCACCATTGGTCCCAGGTGCAGTGTTTCGCGCGCAGGTCGGTCCGTCACCCGGACGGCGTCGGCCCGGATGCTGCAACCCATCCTCCCGAGGTGATGACGGCGATACCATCTCGATATGGAGATCGACCTGCGGCACCTGCGGCTCGTGACGGCCGTCGCCGAGCACGGCAGCGTCACCCGCGCCGCCTCGGCGCTGGGCATGGCCCAGCCCGCGCTCACCGCTCAGCTCAACCGGATCGACGCCGCGCTCGGGGGCTCGGTCTTCGTCCGGGACCGCCGCGGCGCGCGGCCCACCCCGCTGGGGGACCTGGTCCTGCGGCACGCCCGCGTCCTGCTCCCGGCGATGGACGCGTTCGCCGAGGACGTCCGGCGGCACGTCGCCGGCAGGGACGACGCCGTGACCTCGCTGCGGGTGGGGACGGTGGCGACCGTGCTGGGCGGGATCTTCCTCAATCGGTTGCGGGCCGACCTGCCCGGGGTGGCCCTGACCTCGTTCACCGCGTGGTCGGCGGACGAGGCGGCCCGGCGGCTGGCCAGCGGTGCGCTCGACCTGGCCCTGGTCGGGGCCTGCGAGAACGAGGTGCTGCCCACCGACGGCGACGTCGTGTGGAGCCGCCTGTTCACCGACCCCGTGTTCGTGCTCCTCGCCGACGACCACTGGCTCGCCGACCACGACGTCGTCCCGCTCGGCGAGCTCGCCCACGAGTACTGGTTGTCGGCGCCGGGCGAGGGCTGCTTCGAGCGATGCTTCGTCGCCGCCTGCGTCCGGTCGGGGTTCACCCCCCGCGAGGTCAGCGAGACCGAGCGGGCCGCGGCCATCGAGCAGGTCCGGGGCGGCCACGCCGTCGGACTGGTCCAGCCGCTGCTGCTGGACGCGCCCGGCGTCCGGCCCGTCGCGCTGGAGGGTGAGCCGCTGTCGTGGACCCAGTACGTCGGGTGGCGGCGCGACGCCGTCGACCGCCTCGACGTCGACGCCGTGCGGCGCGCCGCCCTGGACGCGCACGCGGAGGCGGTGCACCGCACGCCAGCCTACGAGCGGTACCTGGCCGCCGGGGTGGACCCCGCCGTCGTCGACCGTGCCACGGGCGCCGCGTCCTGATCCGTCGGTGTCCCCGGGCGCGTCGCGGCGCGTCTCGGTAGCGTGCCGCGGGTGACGGATCGTCGGGAGGTGACCGCGGGGCTGCGCCAGGTCGGCGTGCTCCTCGGCGTGTTCGGGGCGGGGCTGGCCCTGGTGGTCCTGGTCGTCCTGGTCGCGCCCGGGGCGCTGCGGATCACCCCGGCCGAACCGCCGGACCGTGCGGGTGCCGCGGCGGCGGCTCCCGCCGACGAGATCGCCGTGGCGTGGACCGACACCGACGACTCGGCGGCCCCGGACGGCGACAGCCCGGGCGCGGACGACGCCGACACCCGCGGCGAAATCGTCGTCGAGGGCGAACGCTCCGTGGACGACGAAGCCCGCGCGGGCGCCGTCGAGCCGGCACCCGAGGCCGGATCGACGGGCGCGGCCGGGCGGACCGGTGGCGGTGCGGGTGACGGCGACGGGACCTCGGCGTCCGGCGCGGACACGCCCACGGGCGACGTCGGCGACCCGGGTGCTGCCGATGCCGCCGGGACCGCCGCCGCGCGGGTCCTGGAGCTGGTGAACGCCGAGCGCGCCGCGGCCGGCTGCCCCGCGCTGGTCGCGGATCCCTCCCTGGACGCCCTGGCACAGGGCCACTCCGCCGACATGGCCGAGCGGGGGTACTTCGACCACACCGACCCCGACGGCGCGACGCCGTGGGACCGTGCGGAGGCCGCCGGCGTGGACGGTCTGGCCGCCGAGAACATCGCGCGCGGGCAGGCGGACGCCGAGGGGGTGGTCCGGGCCTGGATGGACAGCCCGGGGCACCGGGCCAACATCCTGTCGTGCAGCTCCACCCGGCACGGCCTCGGCGTCGTGCACGGTGCCGGCGGGCCCTGGTGGACGCAGGTCTTCGGACGGTGACCGGCGCCGTCCGACGGGCGCCGCGACCGCGCGCCGTCGGGCCTCAGCCGATGAGGACGGCGGACTCCGGCCGCCGGTAGACCCGCTGACGGTTGCGCAGGGCCAGGCCGGTGGCCAGCGTGATCGGGCCCAGGCGGCCCAGGAACATCAGCGCCGCGAGCAGGCACTGGTGCCAGGAGTCGAGCTGGGCGGTGATCCCCGTCGACAGACCGGTCGTGGTGAACGCCGAGACCACCTCGAACAGGACGCGATCGAGCGGGAGGCGTTCCGGGGAGGTCGAGACAGCGATGGCGAACGTCGCCAGCACCACGAGCGCGAGGGCCAGCAGGGCGACGGTCAGCGCGCTGCGCAGCGTGGCGCTGCGCACCCGGCGGTCGAACACGGTGACGTCGGCGTCGCCGCGCAGCTCGGCCCAGATGATGAAGGCGAGCAGGGCGAAGGTGCCCACCTTGACGCCGCCGGCGGTCCCGGCCGTGCCGCCCCCGATGAACATGAGGATGTCGGTGAAGAACCAGCTGCCGTGGTTGAGAGCCGACGTGTCGACGGAGTTGAACCCTGCGGTGCGGGGCATGACGGACTGGGTGAACGCCGCCAGGGCCTTCTCGGGGACGTCCAACGGCCCGAAGGTCCGGGGGTTCGCCCACTCCACGGTGAGGAAGACGACGGTGCCGACCACGAGCAGCACCGCCGTCGTGACGACGGTCAGCCGGGCGTGCACGCTCCACCGCCGCAGGACGAGCAGGGGGTGGCGCTGGCCGGAGACCCGCTCGCGACGGGCCAGGCGCACCAGCTCGAGCAGCACCGGGAAGCCGATGCCGCCGAGGACCACCGCCGCGCAGATCGGCAGGCAGATCCAGGGGTCTCCCACGAACTGCATCAACGAGTCGCTGTACAGGGAGAACCCGGCGTTGTTGAACGCGGACAGCGAGTGGAAGACGCCGGACCACACGGCGTCGCGCAGGCCGGTGCCGTAGGTGACCAGGAACCGGGTGGCCAGCACGACGGCGAGGACCGTCTCGGCCACGAGCGTGAACGTCAGGGCGCCGAGCATCACCCGCCGCACGTCGCCCAGCCCGACGGCGTGCGTGGACTCGGCGGCGACCAGCCGGGAACGCAGCCCGAGCCGACGCGTGAGGACCAGGCCCAGCAGGGAGGCGACGGTCATGACGCCGAACCCGCCGATCTGGATCAGCACCAGGATGACGCCCTGGCCGAACGGGGACCAGAACGTCGCGGTGTCGACGACGACCAGGCCCGTCACGCAGGCGGCAGACGCGGCCGTGAAGAGCGCCTCGACGAACGAGGCGGGCCGGCCCGTGGCCGCCACGGGCAGCAGCAGCAGGAGGGTCCCGGCGGCGATGGCCGCGAGGAACCCGAGCGCGACGAGCTGAGCGGGGCGGCGCGGGCTGGCGCTGGGGGCCCGGCGCCCACCTGCCAGGAGGCGGCGCGCCCGGTCGCGTGGGGACGGCAGAGGCACGAGTCCACAGTCTGGCACTGCTGGGCGTGCGGGTCCTCCCGGCCCGCCGTGCTGGTGGGCACCGCGGGCGTCGGCCTGTGGGAGCCTGGCGCGCATGCGCTACCCACGACCTCTGCAGCCCGGAGACCGGATCGGTGTGAACGCACCCTCGAGCGGCGTCCCCGCGCCCCTGGTGGGCCGTCTGCGGTTCGTGGTGTCGTGGCTCGCGGACCGGGGCTTCGACGTCCAGGTGGGTCGGTGCATGGACGGGGCGTCGCACGTCAGCGGCACGGCGCGGGAGCGCGCGGACGAGCTGATGGCCATGCTGCTCGACCCGCAGGTCCGGGCCGTCGTCCCGCCGTGGGGCGGCGAGACGGCGATCGACCTGGTCCCGCTCCTCGACCTCGACGCCTTGCGAGAGGTCGAGCCGACGTGGGTCGTGGGCTTCTCGGACATCTCCACGCTGCTGACCCCGCTGACGCTGGTGTCGGGGTGGGCGACGGTGCACGGCCCGAACCTCATGGACCTCCCGTACGAGCAGGCGAGCGGCCTGGTGCATCCGCTCGAGGTCATGACCGCGAGCGATCGCACCCCTCGTGATTTCCACCAGCGACCCGCCGGTGTGCATCGGGTCGCGGCCTGGGACCGCTGGGAGGACGACCCCACCCCGACCCGGTACGTCTGGAACGGCGAGGGACCCTGGCGGCGGCTCGACGGCGGGGGCGACGTCGACGTCAAGGGGCGTCTCGTCGGGGGATGCCTCGAGACCCTGTGCCACCTGGCCGGCACGCGCTACGCGGACACGTCCGTCCTGCGGGGGCCCCGGGGGGACGAGCCACTGATCGTCTACGTGGAGGCGGCCGAGGCCGACGCCTTCGATACCTGTCGCAGCCTGCACGGGATGCGGCTGAACGGGTTCTTCGACGGGGCGTCGGCGATCCTCGTCGGCCGGACCACCGCGCCCGACGCGGACACGTTGACCCAGGACGCCGCGGTGCTCGACGCGCTCGGGCATCTCGGTGTGCCGATCCTCGCCGACGTCGACTGCGGCCACGTCCCGCCGCACATGAGCCTGGTCAACGGCGCGCTCGGGCACCTCACCTGCGACGACTCCGGCGCGCTCCTGGAGACCCGGCTCGTCTGACGTGCTCGGACGCTTTGCCGACTGCTGTCCGCGACCCGCCCGACCTAGTTCCGGGCCCACCGCCACCGTCTCAGCGGATCGCGGCGAGCAGCCGGAAGCCGAGGAGCGCGACGCTGCGGGTGTGGTTGCTCAGCAGCACCAGGGCGTCCCCGACGTCGGGCCGCAGGCAGAGCATCGTGCGGAAGCCGCCGGTGCCGCCGCTGTGCCAGACGACGTGGTCCGTGCCGACCGGCGTCTCGGTCGCCGTCGAGGTGAGCTGCCAGGCGAGTCCGATGCGCCGGCCGTGCGGGGTGAGGGCGAGCCGCACGGCCTCACCGAGCTCGCCCGAGGGCGGGTCCAGGTGCGCGCGGGCCCAGGTGAGCTGATTGGTGACGGTCGACAGCAGCGCACCCGCACCGGGGAGAGCGTCGAGGTTCCACGCGGCCGCGGGGGTGCGCCGCCGGAAGTGCCCGACGGCGGTCCGTGCCGTCTGCTCCGGCGACGCCTCGGCCCGGGTGCCGGTGTCGGTGAGGCCGAGCGGTCCGGTCACCGTCGACCCGATCAGCCCGGCGTACGGCGTGCCGGCCCTCCGGGCCAGGGCGAGGCCGAGCAGCCCGAAGCCGCTGTTGGAGTAGGCGGGCCGACCGGTGCCCGGGGTGCGTCGCAGGCGACCTGCGGCGACGGCGGCCAGGAACACCTCCTCGGTGTGGGCGCGGTACGGGTCGATGCCGCGCAGCGCGTCCACGGTGCCCCGCAGGGCGGAGAGGTGCACCCGCGGCAGCCCGGAGGTGTGGGTGGCCAGGTGGCCGAGCGTGACCGGGTGCCCGTCGCGTCCCAGGCCGGCGACCTCCGGGACGAGCTCTCCGACCGGGGTGTCGAGCGTGACGTCACCGTCCACCACGGCGCGAGCCAGGGCCAGGGCGGTGAAGGTCTTGGTGATCGACCCGATCTCGAACCGGCTGCCGGCGTCCGGGGTGGCGCCGTCGGGCAGGTGCAGGCGCCCGGCCGCGGACGTCGTGACCCGCCCGTCCGGCGCGGTGTAGCCCAGGGCGAGACCGACGCGGCGGCGGGTGGCTCGCAGGGCGGTGGACTCCAGGAGGGCGGCGACGTCGCTCACGCCTCCGACCCTCACACACCGGAGGGAAGGTGCTCCACCCCGCCCAGCGCGGTCGCCAGGATCGACTCGATGGCGAACGTCGTCGCCTCGGGCAGGTCGACCACCTCGGGCTCGAGCAGCCACTGGGTCTGCAGGCCGTCCATGACGCCGATGATGGCGCTCGCGGCGAGGCTCGCGGCGGTGTCGGTGACGGTCACGCCGCGGTCGGCGCCGACGGCGTGGATCGCCGCCGTGATGTCGCCGCGCAGGACCTCGAACCGTCGTCGGGCCCGCTCGGCCGCCGGGTGCCCGTCCGTGACGGACTCGCCGGTCATGACGGTGTAGGCCTGCACGATCCCGCGCCGGTCGGCGTTGAGCCGGGCGGTCCGCAGCAGGTGGCGGAAGAGGTCGGCGCCGCCGGGGATGTGCTGACCCTCCAGGTGCTCGACGTCGACGCGGTCGCGGTACTCCAGCACCTCCCACAGCAGCTTGTCCTTGCTGCCGAAGTGGTGCAGGACCCCGGCGTGCGTGATGCCGACCTGTTCGGCGACCTCGGTGAGCGAGCCGGCGCGGTAGCCCT
This sequence comes from Isoptericola aurantiacus, assembly GCF_044769875.1. Classification (NCBI taxonomy): domain Bacteria; kingdom Bacillati; phylum Actinomycetota; class Actinomycetes; order Micrococcales; family Promicromonosporaceae; genus Isoptericola; species Isoptericola aurantiacus. Next base: position 510,762 of record NZ_JBJBAE010000001.1, on the reverse strand, counting down.
TGGATCCGAACACCCGGGCGGCGGCCGCGATGATCTCCTCCCGGCGTTCGGCTCGGGAGACTCGGCGGGCCCGGAGGGGCTGCGGGGCGTTCGTCATGTTGTCACCATACTGTGATCTGCCGCACTTACTGACATGTCAGTAAGTGTGGTTCACTGTGAGCCGACGCACAGCCGCGCCAGACAGGAGACACCGCGTGTCAACGCAGACCGCCCCCCGCGACACCGCCGTCGAGTCCACGCTCGACGGGCTCGTCGCATCCCTCACGCTCGACGAGAAGGCCGCCCTCGTGGTGGGTGGCGACATGTGGGCCACGCGGGCGGTGCCCCGGATCGGGCTCGGTCGCGTCGTGATGTCCGACGGTCCGGTCGGAGTGCGGGACCCCTACGACGGCGGCCCCTCGGCGATGCTGCCCGCGCCCTCCGCGCTCGGCGCCACCTGGGACACCCGGCTCGCCCGGCGCGTCGGGGAGCTGTTCGCCGCGGAGGCCCGCCGGCACGGTGTCCACATGGTCCTGGCGCCCCAGGTCAACCTGCAGCGCACCCCCGTGGGCGGCCGGCACTTCGAGTGCTACAGCGAGGACCCGCACCTCACGGCGGAGCTCGCCGTCGCCCTGGTGACCGCCGCCCAGCGCGACGGGGTGGCGATGTGCGTCAAGCACTACGTCGCCAACGACTCCGAGACCGACCGCACCCGCTACCTGGCCCGCGTCGACGCGCGCACGCTGCGCGAGGTCTACCTCGCCCCGTTCGAGCGCCTCGTCGAGGCCGGCGCCTGGAGCGTGATGGGCGCCTACAGCGGCGTCGACGACGGCGAGACCGCGGCTCCGGCGCTCGAGCACCGCCCCCTGCTGACCGGGGTGCTCAAGGAGGAATGGGGGTTCGACGGCCTCGTCGTGTCCGACTGGGTCGCCACGCAGTCCGTCGCGCCCGCCGTCCGCGGTGGCCTCGACCTGCAGATGCCCGGCCCGGACGGCGCCTGGGGCGACGGCCTGCTCCCCGCGATCGCCGCAGGCGAGGTGACCGAGGCCGAGCTCGACGACAAGGTCCGGCGCATCCTGCGCCTCGCGCACCGTGTCGGCCGGCTGGAGCTCCCCACGGAGTCGGCCGACCCGTCGGCCGCGGCGACGGGGACGGCGTCGGCCGCGGGACCGTTCGACGCCGCCGAGGACCGCGCCGCCCTGCTGCGCGACCTGGCCGCGCGCTCCGCCGTCGTCCTCAAGGACGCCGCCGACCTGCTGCCGCTCCCCGGCACCGAGACCGGCGAGCCCGTGCGGGTGGCGCTCCTCGGAGCCTCGGCCGTGGACCCCTTCTTCCAGGGCGGCGGATCGTCGTTCGTGCTGCCGGACAGCCTGTCGTACCCGGCCGACGCGCTCGCCGAGGCCTTGCCCGCCGGCTCCACCGTCGACGTCGTCACCGGGTCGCGGGCCCGGCGCAACCCGCCCGCGCTGGACCTGTCCCGCTGCACCGACCCGCTCACGGGGGCGCCCGGCCTGCACGTCGAGGTCCTCGACGCCGGCGGAACGGTGCTGCGCACCATGACGGCGACCACCTGGGACGGCTGGTACCACGAGGTCGGCGCCCAGGACGCCACGCTGCGCATCAGCGTCGACGTCGACACCCCCGAGCCGGGCACGCACGAGCTCGGTGTCGGCACCGTCGGGGTGCACCGGGTCCGCGTCGACGGCGAGCTCGTCTCCACCGGGGACGTCGTCGCCACCGAGGACGTCATCCTCGCCTCGACCCACAACCACCCCGTCGCCGCCACCCGCCCGGTCGACGGCGCGACGGCACGCCTCGTCGCCGAGCTCCAGGTCGTCCACCCCGTCGGCTACGACCGGTTCGTGCGCGCCGAGCTCGTGCACCGCCGTCCCGGTGCGGCACCCGAGGCCGAGCTCGCCGCCGCCGAGGACGCCGCGCGCGCCGCCGACGTCGCGGTCGTCGTGGTCGGCACCACCCACGAGGTGGAGTCCGAGGGCTTCGACCGCTCCGACCTGCACCTGCCCGGCAACCAGGACGAGCTCGTGCGGCGCGTCGTCGCCGCCAACCCGCGCACCGTCGTCGTCGTCAACGCCGGCGCACCCGTGCTGCTGCCGTGGCTCGACGACGTCCCCACCGTGGTGTGGGGCTGGCTCGCCGGCCAGGAGACCGGTCACGCGCTCGCGGACATCCTCACCGGTGCCACCGAGCCCTCCGGCCGCCTCCCGTGGACGTTGCCCGCCCGCGCCGCGGACGTGCCGGTGCCGCACGCCGTCCCCGTCGGCGGCGTCGTCGACTACGCCGAAGGACTGGACGTCGGCTACCGCGGATGGCTGCGGCGGTCCGGCGAGCCGGCGCCGGCCGCCCCTTTCGGCCACGGGCTGGGCTGGACCACCTGGGACTACGAGGACGTCACGCTCGCCGCGTCGGGCACCGCGCCCGACGGCGGTGGGCCCGCCGAGGACCTGCGCGTGCGAGTGAGCGTGCGCAACACCGGCCGCCGGACCGGCCGCGAGGTGGTGCAGGTCTACGTCGAGCCCGACGCGGACGCGCTCGCCCAGGACCCCTCCCGGCCGGTGCGCTGGCTCGGCGGCTTCGCCGTCGTCGACGCCGAGCCCGGAGCGACCGCGACCGCCGACGTCGTCGTGCCGCGACGCGCCCTGCAGGTGTGGGACGCCGCCGCGCAGGGCTGGACGACGCCGCCCGGCACGTACCGGCTGCGCGCCGGACGGTCGGTGAGCGACCTGCGGGGAGGTGTCGAGCTCGTGATCCCCGCATGACACCCGCCGGCCCCGGCCGGTGAACAGCACGTGGACCGAACCGCATTGACCATCCACCGATACTGACCACGTCACTCTTCCCGCAGCGGTGCGGGAGTGCAAGGAGGCACACCATGAGGAAGAACCGGCTCACCACGCTGGCGGCGAGCGCCGCCGTCGTGACCCTGCTCGCTGCAGGCTGCAGCGGGGGGACGGAGTCGTCCGGCGACGACGGCACACCGGCTGCGGAGAGCAGCGGCGGTGCGGTCGGCACGGAGACCCTGACCGTCGGCATGCCGAACGGGACGCAGACGGAGAACCAGTCGCCGTTCGCGACCGGGTCGGCGGCGCTGTCCCTGGGCTACGCGTTCGTGATCTACGAGCCGCTGATGATGCTCAACGACGCCCGGCCGTCCGAGGAGCCCACCCCGTGGCTCGCCGACTCCATCGAGTGGAGCGAGGACTACACCGAGGCCGTCATCACCCCGCACGAGGGCATCACCTGGTCCGACGGCGAGGCGTTCGACGCCGAGGACATCGCGTTCTCGATCCAGCTCCGCAAGGACTTCGAGGGCATCAACACCTCCGCCCTGCCGATCAAGAAGGTCGACACCGACGGCTCCACCGTCACCGTGACGTTCGACTCCCCGCAGTTCGTCAACCAGGCCAAGCTCGCGGACATGCTGATCGTGCCGGAGCACCTGTGGGCGGACGTCGAGGACCCGACGACGTACACCAACACCGACCCCGTCGGCACCGGCCCGTACACCCTGGACTCCTGGACCCCGCAGGCGGCCACCCTCGTGGCGCGCGACGACTACTGGGGCGGTGACCTGGCCGTGCCGGAGCTGCGGTACTCGTCCTACAACGACAACAACGCCCTGACCACCGCCCTGACCACCGGTGAGGCGCAGTGGGGCTGGACGTTCATCGCCGACTACGAGAACGTCTACATCGCCCAGGACCCGGACCACTACCACCAGTACGCGGCCGCGGGGCTCGGCATCGACGCGCTCTTCCTCAACCTCGAGGAGAAGCCGTTCGACGACCTGGCCTTCCGGCAGGCGCTGAACATGGCGATCGACCGCCAGTCGATCACCGACGTCGCGACGTCCGGCGTGAACCCGCCCATCACCAGCGTCACCGGCCTGCCGCTGCCGGCCGGCGAGGAGTTCGTGTCCGACGAGTACGCCGGGCAGGAGTACTCGGTGGACGTCGAGGGCGCCAAGCAGCTGCTCACCGACGCCGGGTACACCGGTGTGGGTGACAAGCTCATGGACCCGGACGGCGACCCCGTCACGTTCGAGCTGACCAACCCGGCCGGGTGGAACGACTACCTCACCGCGCTCGACCTCATCAAGAACGCGGCGGCCGAGCTCGGCGCCGAGGCCACCGTGCAGCCGGCGAACGCCGACGGCTGGTTCGCCGACATCATCCCGCCGGGGAACTTCGACGCCACCCTGCACTGGACCGACGGCGGAGCCACCCCCTGGGACCTGTACTCCAACATCATGGACGGGGCGCAGTACAAGCCCCTGGGTGAGCCGGCCACCTGGAACTTCGGCCGGTACCAGGACGAGGACGTCACCGAGGCGCTGGCGACCTATGCCGCGACGACCGACGACGCGGAGCGCAGCGAGGCGCTGGGCACCATCCAGCAGCACTTCGTCGAGGACGTCCCGGCGATCGCCGTCTGGGCCCGTCCCGCGACGGCGCAGTACTCGTCGCTCAACTACGTCGGCTGGCCCTCCGAGGAGGACCCGTACAACCAGCCGCAGCCGACCGGTTCGCAGGCCGCGCAGATCCTGCTGAACCTCGAGCCGGCCTCGGACTGACCCGACCCGGCCCGTCCCGCCGGGCGTCCGCCGCCACCGCACCGGTGGCGGGCGCCCGGCACCCGCCCCAGACCCCCAGGTGATCGCATGAGTACCCCAGCCCTCGGCTCACCCGCCACGGCGCCGCCGTCGGACGGATCCGGCCACGGCGCGCCGGACGGAGCGCCCGTCCTGCAGACCGCCGGCCTGACCAAGCACTTCCCCGTGCGCGGCCGCCGGGGCGCCGTCGTGCACGCCGTCGACGGCGTCGACCTCGAGATCCACCGCGGCGAGGTCGTCGCGCTCGTCGGCGAGTCCGGCTCCGGCAAGTCGACCATCGCCCGGCTGCTGGCCCAGCTGATGCCGCGCACGAGCGGAGACCTGCGCCTGCACGGCCAGGACTCGACCGTCCGCGGCCGGCGGGCCTTCCGCTCCTACGTCAAGCGCGTCCAGATGATCTTCCAGGACCCCTTCGGCTCCCTGAACCCCGTGCACACCGTGCGGTACACGCTGTCGCGCAGCGTGCGCATCCACCAGGGCCGGCTCAAGGGCGACGAGCTCGACGCGGCGATCCGGCGCGTGCTGGAGCGGGTGCACCTGTCGCCCACCGACCGGTACATCGACAAGTTCCCGCACGAGCTCTCCGGCGGTCAGCGCCAGCGCGTCGCCATCGCGCGGGCGCTCGCCGCGGACCCCGAGGTGCTGCTCGCGGACGAACCGATCTCGATGCTCGACGTGTCGATCCGCCTGGGCATCCTCAACCTGCTGCAGGACCTGCGCGACCGCCTCGACATCGCGATCCTGTACATCACGCACGACATCGCCTCGGCCCGCTACTTCGCCGACCGGACCGCGGTCATGTACGCGGGACGGGTCGTGGAGACCGGGGACAGCGAGTCCGTGACGCAGGACCCCAAGCACCCGTACACCCAGCTGCTGATCGGCTCCGCCCCGGACCCCGACGACCTGGAGGCGCGGGCGCGGGGGGCGCGGGGCGAGGCCCCGAGCCTCGTCGACCCGCCCGCCGGCTGCCGGTTCAACCCGCGCTGCCCGTTCGCGACCGACGTGTGCCGGACCGAGACGCCGGAGCTCATCCAGGTCGGCGCCGGTCGCGGCGTCGCCTGCTGGGGGTACGCCGACCGCCCGGACCGGCCCCGTCTCGGGGACGTGCTCGACGCCTACGGCGAGCGCGCCGGCGCCACGCCGGGCACGCGCGCGCCGGAGGGCGCCACGCCGCACGGCACCACGACCGACCAGGAGGGCCCGCGGTGAGGTTCGCGATCCGACGCACCATCTTCTACGCGATCACGGCGTGGGCCGCCGTGACCATCAACTTCCTCATCCCGCGGCTGATGCCCGGTGACCCGGTCACCGCGCTCATGGGGCGGATGCAGGGCCGGATCGACTCCAACGCGGAGCAGTCCATCCGCGTGCTGTTCGGGCTCGACACGGACAGCTCGATCTGGCAGCAGTACGTGGACTACTGGGGCCTGCTGCTGCACGGCGACCTCGGGCTGTCCTTCACGTTCTTCCCGACGCCGGTGACGGAGATCGTGCAGCAGGCGCTGCCGTGGACCGTCGGGCTGGTCGGCATCGCCACGATCATCGCCTTCACGCTCGGTACCGGGATCGGCACCGCCATCGGCTGGCGGCGCGGCACCTGGGCGGACTCCCTGCTGCCCATCACCACGTTCTTCTCCGCCGTGCCGTACTTCTGGCTGGGCCTGATCGCGATCACCGTCTTCTCGGTGATGCTCGGCTGGTTCCCGTCCTCGGGCAGCTACGACCGCGGCCTCGTGCCCACCTGGTCGTGGGAGTTCGTGGGCTCGGTGATCTACTACGGGTTCCTGCCCGCGCTGACCGTCGTGCTGTCCTCGATCGCGGGCTGGATCCTCGGGATGCGGAACATGATGGTGACGGTCTCCTCGGAGGACTACGTCACCGTCGCGCACGCCAAGGGCCTGCCCGAGCGCAAGGTCATGGTGGGCTACGCCGCCCGCAACGCGATCCTGCCCCAGGTGTCCAGCTTCGCGCTGTCGCTCGGGTTCGTCGTCGGCGGGACGCTGATCATGGAGATGGTCTTCTCCTACCAGGGCATCGGCTACACGCTCTTCCAGGCCGTCAACACCCAGGACTACCCGCTGATGCAGGGCTGCTTCCTGGTGATCACGCTCGCCGTGCTCGGGGCCAACATCATCGCCGACTTCGTCTACGCGGCGCTCGACCCGCGCACCCGTCAGGAGGGCTGATCCGATGACGCAAGACACCTCGCTGACCGAGGCCGAGTCCGTGGCCGAGATGGCGGTCGAGCACGACGACGACCCCCGCAAGGCCAAGAAGTTCCTCTTCCTGCGCAACGGCAAGGCCCTCACCGGTCTGGGCATCCTGCTGTTCTTCGGCGTGCTCGCCGTGATCGGGCCCTGGATCGCCCCGTACGACCCGAACCAGGTCTCCACCGACCTGCTCCAGCCGCCGTCGACGGCGCACTGGCTCGGCACCGACCACACCGGTCGCGACATCCTGTCCCAGATCGTCGTGGGCACCCGCGGCGTGATCGTGGTGGGCATGATCGCGGGTGTCTCGGCCACGATCCTCGGCGTGATCATCGGTGTCACCGCCGGGTTTGTCGGGGGCGCGGGCGACGAGACGCTCTCGGCGCTGTCGAACGTGTTCCTCGTCATCCCGCAGCTGCCGCTCATCATCATCATCGCGGGCCAGCTCCCGACGGCCGGGGGCATCACCGTCGCGCTGGTCATCGGCATCACGGGCTGGGCGTGGGGCGCGCGTGTGCTGCGCGCCCAGACGCTCTCGCTGCGCAAACGTGACTTCGTCGAGGCGGCCCGCGCCAACGGCGAGCGCACCTGGCGGCTCGTGCTCGCCGAGGTGCTGCCCAACCTCACCGCCATCATCGCGGCCGGGTTCGTCGGGACGGTCACGTTCGCCGTGCTGTCCCAGGTGACGCTGGCCTTCATCGGCATCACGCCCGTCTCCGACTGGAACTGGGGCACGATCCTGTTCTGGGCGCAGAACAACCTCGCCCTGCAGCGGGGTGCCTGGTGGTGGTTCGTGCCCGCGGGGCTGTGCATCGCGCTGCTCGGCATGGCCCTGACGCTCGTCAACTTCGGCATCGACGAGTTCGTCAACCCGCGCCTGCGCAGCACCGGGATGAACGCCCGGATCCTGCGCCGCAAGCGCATCCGCCCCCGCATCGGCTTCACCCCGGTGCTGGGCGGGGCCCACCGCACACCTCCGGGTGATCCCGACCGTCCGACCCGGGGGGAGCGCTCATGACCGCCGCGAGCCGCTGCGTCCCGATGGCCCGACCGACTTCCGAGGAGCGCTCATGACCGCCTCCACCCTTCACGTCCCGCAGGCCGGCCCCGGCGTCGGGGAACCGGTCCTCGAGATCGAGAACCTGTCCGTGGACTACGGCTACACCGACGACGCCACGCACGTGCTGCGCGACGTCTCGCTGACCCTGCACCGCGGTGAGGTGCTGGGTCTGGCGGGGGAGTCCGGCTGCGGCAAGTCCACCCTGGCCTACGCCGCGACCCGGCTGCTGCCGCCCCCCGGGCTCATCACCTCCGGCAGCGTGCAGTTCACGGGCCGCGACGGCGTGCGCACCGACGTGCTGCGCCAGTCCGACGCCGAGCTCCGGGCCTCGCGGTGGCAGGACATGGCCATCGTGTTCCAGGGCGCCATGAACTCCCTGAACCCGGTGTACCGGATCGGGCGGCAGATCGCGGACGGCATCCTCGCCCACCAGCCGCGCACCAGCCGGCGTGACGCGCTGGACCAGGCCGCGGCGCTGCTGGAGATGGTCGGCATCAACGCCGACCGGCTGCGGGACTACCCGCACCAGCTCTCCGGCGGGATGCGGCAGCGGGTCATGATCGCCATGGCGCTCGCGCTGGACCCGCAGGTGCTCATCATGGACGAGCCCACCACGGCGCTGGACGTGGTGATGCAGCGCCAGATCGTCGAGGAGATCGCGGAGCTGCGCGAGCGGCTCGGGTTCTCGGTCATCTTCATCACCCACGACGTGTCGCTGCTCATCGAGATCGCCGACCGGATCGCGATCATGTACGCCGGCGACATCGTCGAGGACGCCCGTGCCCAGGACGTCTACCGCCGCCCGCGCCACCCGTACTCGTCGGCGCTGCTGCACTCGTTCCCGCCGCTGCGCGGGGAGCGGCGCGAGCTGACGGGCATCCCGGGTGCGCCGCCGGACATGCAGAAGATGCCGCCCGGCTGCCCGTTCGCGCCGCGCTGCCCGCACGCGACGGACGTGTGCCGCCAGGTGCACCCCGGGCTGACCCCGACGGCGCTGGCCGGCCGCGACGACGTCGAGGCGGCCCGGCGGGTGGCCTGCCACCTGCACGATCCCGCACTGGTGGGGGCCTCGGGGCTGCCGGACGAGCTGGCGCGCTGAGCCGGACGGGGCGGCGTGGACCGTCCGGACGCAGACTCGCGCTCGGATCCCACGGCTCGTCCACCTGAACGTCACACGGAGTGGGTACGGTGACCTGCGTGAACGGCGACACTCGTGAGAACCCGCTCGCGGTCCCCGCTCCGGGTGTCGCGCCGGTCCGGCCTGCGTCGATCCCGCCGTCGGACGGGCCCGCACCCGGCAGCGCGGAACAGGTCCCGACCGGCACCGAGTCCGCCCCGGCGCCCGCCCGGTCCGGGAGCCGACGGGTCGCGTCGGTCTCGGCGCCCCCGCGCCAGCAGGTCCGGGCCGGTGCGCAGGCGCTGGCAGCCGTCGTCGCGGTCCTCGCAGCGCTGGGCGTGTGGGCCACGTACCGGTTCTTCGTCACGACCGTCGTGGGCCAGCGGCTCGACGAGCTGGCCTTCACGGGCGCGGAGTACGGGCAGGGCCGGCTGTGGCAGGTGGCCGAGCCGGTGCTCGACGTCGTCTCCGTCGCGTTCGTCGTCGTCGGGCTCGGGGCGGCCGTCGCGGTCGCGGTGGTGCGCCGCCGCTGGGTCCTCGCGCTGCAGGTCGTCGTCCTGGTGGCCGGCGCCAACCTCACCACGCAGCTGCTCAAGCACCAGATCCTCGACCGCCCGGACCTGCTGGAGGGTTGGAACGGCCCCAACACGCTGCCCAGCGGGCACACCACGGTCGCGGCCTCCGTCTCGGTGGCGCTGCTGCTGGCCACACCGCGGGCCTGGCGGCCGGTGGTGGCGCTGGCCGGTGCGGCGTACACCGCGGCGACGGGCGTCTCCACGCTGATCGGTCAGTGGCACCGGCCCTCGGACGTCGTCGCCGCGCTGCTCGTCGTGCTGGCCTGGGGTGCGCTGGTGTGCGCGATGACGCCGGCGAGCTCGCTCGACGTCGCCCCCCGCCGGCACCGGACCGCCTCCGGTTCTCCGCAGGTCGGCGCTTTCGCGTCCCCGGGGTCCTCCGTCGTGGCCGGGCTGCTGCTGCTGGCCGCCGTCATCGCCGGCGGGGTCGCCGCCGCGGCCGGGGTGCGGCTCGTCGGTTCGGGCTCGGTCGGGATCGCGCCCGACGTCGGTGCCTACGCCGCGGGGGCGCTCGCCGTGCTGGCGGCGACGGCGGTGACCTTCGCGCTGCTCCTGCTGCTGCGGCAGGCGACGGCGCGGCCCCGGGGCTGAGCGGAGCCCGCTGGGGCGCGCCCGTCAGCCGCGGTCGGCGCGGTCGCGTCGGCCGTCGCTCGCCGGCTCGCCCAGATCATCGGCCCGTTCTGTGCGTGTGGTTCCGTCGCTCAGCCGCCAGGTGACCTCGCTGACCTTGTCGTCGTCGTCCTGAGGCGACCAGGACGCCACCCAGTACCCGTCCACCACCTGGGCCGCCGCAGTCGTCCCGCCGTCGGCGGTCACCTCGACGCCGACGACGTCGTCGCCGACGTAGCCCCAGTCGGTGAGATACCCGCGGGTGCCTCCGCCGCCGGAGCCGACATGGTCGATCATGTCGTCGCGGACGGGCAGGCGGGCGATGTCGCTCATGCCGATGAGTCCGGGGATGTCGCGGCCGGTCAGGTCGACGTCGCACAGGGCGACCCGGTCCGGGTCGTCACCGACGGCGAGGAACACCAGGACGACGTCCCCACGGACCTCGACCGCCGACGTGGTGTACGCGGCGCCGGAGTCCTCGGGCCACGCCTCGTCGATGCGGGTGCGACACGCCTCGACGGCCGCGGCACCGGTGTCCGGCTGCTCGACCGGGACAGGCCGATCGTCCCGCGTGCCCGGCAGCACGACGCTCGCGGCCACGACCACGAGTCCGGCGGCGGCCGCCACGAGCACGGGACGGCGGCGTCGTCGCGGCCCGGGAAGCGGGACCACGACGGAGAACCTGTCGTGCGGCTCGTCCGGCCCGACGTCGTCTCCCTCGTGTGCCTCGCGGGGGTCCGTGATCGCGGTGGTCGCCTCGTGGCGGGTGAGCCGGGTGAGCTCGGCGTGTGCCGCCGTGAGTCGGGCGGGATCGGGCGGGGCGGCCGGGGCGATCCGGGCGAGCCGCCGGTCGATGTCCGAGGTGCTCATGATGACCTCCGGGAAGGGGTGGGACCGGCGACGCGGCCGTCGGCCTGACCACGGCGTCCAGGGTGGATGGCGCCGTCGCGACCGGGTGCCGAGAGGCCGGGTTCGTCCGCGCTGTTCTCCGCGGCTGCCATGCGCCGTCGGGCGCGGTGCAGGCGGACGGCGAAGGTGGCGCGGGAGCACCCGGAAACCTGCGCTGCCTCGGCCGCGGTCAGCCCGTCCCATGCCACCAGCAGCAGCGCCTCACGTTCGGGGGTGGTCAGGGTGGCGAGCGCCCGCAGGAGGCCGTCCCGCTCGGCTGCCAGGGCGTCCACCCCGACGCCCTGGGCGGTGGCGGTCTCGAGGCGGGTGAGGGTCTCGGCCAGGTGCCGGCGGCGCCGGTGCGCTCGCTCGGCGTTGCGCAGGTGGTTGCGGGCCACGACGAGCAGCCAGGGCAGCGGGGGATCGGGTACCTCGTCCAGGCGGCGCCAGGCGACCAGGAACGTGTCGGAGACGACGTCCTGGGCGGTGTCCGGATCGGTGTGCCGCAGGGCGTACGCCTGCACGCGACCGGCGCAGGCGTCCCAGAGGGCGTCGAGGCGGGCGGCCGGGGGCGTCCCGGCGGAGGTGGTCACGACAGGTAGTGTCCGGCAACCCGGCGGTAGTTACCGCGGATCGCGGGCTGTGTCGCTCCCGGCCAACCGGCCGTGCGCGGTCACAGTCTCGTAACGACACCAGGACAGCCTTGTGGGACCGGTCACGGTGCGCGCTATGCTGTGACCGTTCACAGCACGACCCGCGCCACGGCGGCGCGAACGGAGGCGACGCAGCACCATGGCCGACACCGGCACCTGGCCCACCGGCCGCACCCTCGGCTACGGGGGTGACTACAACCCCGAGCAGTGGCCCCGCGAGACCCGGGACGAGGACGTGCGCCTCATGGCCGAGGCCGGAGTGAACTTCGTCAGCGTGGGGATCTTCTCCTGGGCCCTGCTGGAGCCCCGTGAGGGGGAGTACGACTTCGCCTGGATGGACGAGCTGCTCGATCTGCTGCACGCGGCCGGCATCGCGGTCGACCTCGCCACCCCGACCGCCGCCCCGCCCGCCTGGTTCTACGCCACCTACCCCGAGGCGCGCGTCGTGACCCGCGACGGCGTGCCTCTGGGGCCGGGGTCGCGCGGCGCCTGCTCGCCGTCGCACCCCGCCTACCGGGCGGCCGCACGGAACATCGCGAGCCGGATCGCCGAGCGGTACGCCGACCACCCCGCCGTCGTCATGTGGCACGTGCACAACGAGTACGGCGCCCCGGTGGGCGAGGACTACTCGGACGCCGCCGTCGCCGCCTGGCGCACCTGGCTCGCGGACCGCTACGGCACGCTCGACGCCCTCAACGACGCCTGGGGCACCCGGTTCTGGGGCCAGGTCTACGGCGAGTGGGAGCACGTGCAGGCGCCGGGCCCGACGCCGGCCACCGTCAACCAGGCCCAGCAGCTCGACTACGCACGGTTCACCGACCACCAGCTCCGGGCGCTCTTCGTGGCCGAGCGGGACGCGATCCGCGAGCACTCCGACAAGCCGGTCACCACCAACTTCATGGCCAACGAGTGCCCGACCACCGACCTGTGGGCGTGGGCACGCGAGGTCGACGTCGTCTCCAACGACCACTACCTGACCGCCGCCGACCCCCGCGGCCACGTCGGCCTGTCCCTGGCCGCCGACCTGACCCGGTCCGTCGCCGGCGGTCGGCCCTGGATCCTCATGGAGCACTCCACCTCGGCGGTGAACTGGCAGGGTCGCAACGTCGCCAAGCGCCCGGGCGAGATGGCCCGCAACTCGCTGGCCCACGTCGCCCGGGGTGCCGACGTCGTCGGGTTCTTCCAGTGGCGCGCCTCCCGGTACGGCGCCGAGAAGTTCCACTCCGCGATGCTGCCGCACGCGGGTACCGGCTCGCGGGTGTGGCAGGAGGTGGTGTCCCTGGGCGCCGACGTGGGCGCCCTGGCCGAGCTGCAGGGTTCCACCGTGCAGGCCCGCGTGGCGCTGCTCTGGGACACCGAGTCGTTCTGGGCCCAGGACCTGCCCTGGCGGCCCTCGGACGACCTGCGCCACCGCGAGCGCACCCGCGCCTACTACGAGCGGCTCTGGCGCGACGGCATGACGGTCGACTTCGCCCACCCGACGGCGGACCTCTCGCGCTACGCGCTGGTCGTGGCACCGGCGTCGTACCTGCTGACCGCCGACGCCGCCGCGAACCTCACGCGGTACGTCGCCGCCGGCGGCACGCTCGTCGTCTCCTGCTTCGCCGCCGTGGTCGACGAGCACGACGCCGTGCACCCGGGCGGCTACGGCGCCCCGCTGCGCGACGTGCTCGGGCTGCGGGTCGAGGAGTTCCTGCCGCTGCGCGCGGGGGAGTCGGGCACCGTGACGTGGACGTACGACGGCGCCACGACCGCGCTGGGTGCGCCCGTCTGGGCCGAGGACCTCGCCCTGGACGGCGCGGAGGTCGCCGCGCACCACGCCGACGGTCGTGCCGCGGGCGGTCCCGCCGTCACCCGCCACGAGCACGGCGACGGCGTCGCGTGGTACGTCTCCGTGCCCCTCGACGTCGACGGACTCGCGCCGGTCCTCGCCGCCGCCTGCGCGGACGCCGGGATCGCGCCGTCGGACACGGCCGAGGACGTCGAGGTCGTGGTACGGCACGGCCACGACGCGGACTACGTCCTGGCGATCAACCACACCGAGGCCGCGGCCACGGTGTCCGGGGTCGAGGGGACCGACCTGCTGCACGGCGGCGCGGTCGGTCCCGACCTCAAGGTCCCCGCCGGCGACGTCGCCGTCGTCCGGATGGGACCCGGGCCGGCAGCGGCCGGAGCCGGTGGCCCGTCCGGCCCGGAGCCCCGAACCACGGAATCACGTCGTCGCGCCGATGCGACGACCTTCGACGAGGAGGAACGATGAGAACCACCACGAGTCGCAAGGCGGCAGCACTGGTCGCGGCATCCACCCTGCTGCTGGCGGGTTGCAGCGCCGACACGGAGGCGGAGCCGACGGACGAGGGCTCGGCGGAGTCCGACGTCGTCTGGGACGACGACTCGGGTGAGTACGTCATGGAGGAGGCGATCGCCTCCGGCACGGACTCGCTGAAGGTCTGGTTCGAGGAGGAGGCCGAGGCCAAGGCGGTCATCAAGGCGTTCCACGAGAAGTACCCCGATGCCGGCGTCGAGTACGAGATCGTGGCGAAGGTCGACTCCGTCGAGAAGATGTCGCTCGCCGGCGAGGCGGGCAACGGGGCGGACGTGTTCGTCACGCCGTACGACCAGCTCTCCCGAGCCATCGACGACGGCACCGCAGCGCCGCTGGGCGAGTACCAGGCGGGCCTCGAGGAACGCATGAGCCCGACGTTCACGGGCGTGGTCAGCGCCGACGACACGATGTTCGGCGTGCCGATCACCACCGAGTCGATCGCGCTCTTCTACAACAAGACGCTGCTCGAGGAGCTGACCGGGTCGGACGAGCCGGCCACCACGTGGGAGGAGATCGCCGACCTCGCCGAGGACTACAACGACCCGGGGAACAACCGCTGGACCATCCGGTTCCTGGCGGGCGAGATCTACTACGCCTACTCGGTGCTGTCCTCGCTCGGTTGGCACGCCTACCCGGACGGCGACGTCGCCGACCCGGGTTTCGAGTCGCCGGAGCTGACCTCGGGCCTGGAGTACTACGCCGGGCTGCGGGACCTGTGGGACGTGCCCAGCGCCGACGGCACCTGGGACACGATCGAGCTCGAGTTCGCCAAGGGGAGGACCCCGTACGTGATCACGGGGCCCTGGAGCTTCAGCACGTTCGACGAGGGCGCCGAGGCCGAGGGCTTCGAGTACGGCGTCACGACCCTGCCGCGGGTCGAGGGCGGGGACGACGCCGCGTCCCTGGCCGGGCTGCAGGTCGCGGCGGTCTCGGGCTACACCGAGTACCCGGCAGCAGCCCGGGTGTTCGCGAACTTCCTCGCCACCCCGGAGGGTGCGGCGGCCATCAACGCCTCGACCGGCCAGATCCCGGCGCTGAACGAGGAGTACCTCGCGCAGATCCCCGGCCTCGCCGACGACGATCGCGTGGCCGGCATCGTCAGCCAGTCGGCGAACGCCGACCTGCTGCCGCAGGTGCCGGAGTACTTCTGGGAGACGGGCAACACGATGGTGGTCGACGTCTGGGACGGCCTGCTCGGTGCCGACGAGGCCGCGCAGAAGGCGGTCGACGGCTACCAGGACCTCGGAAACCTGTGAGCCGCGCCGGATGAGAACCGCACGACGCGCACCCCTCCCCGCACCGGTGCCGGGCATCGCCTCGGCACTGGTGTGGGGGGCGGGGCAGCTGATCAACAGGCAGCCGGGCAAGGCGGCCTTCTTCTTCGCGTTCTTCGCCGCGACCGTCACCGGAGAGCTCGCCACCGGGCGGTACCCGACGGCGGACTTCTCCGCGCGGGAGGACGGCGGGTTCTTCGTCAAGGGACTGTGGGGACTGGTGACCCTCGGTACCCAGCCACGCACGATGGGCATCACGGGGCTGTCCGAGGGCGACAACTCCGTCGTCCTCATGGCGAACGGCATCATCGCCCTGCTCGTGCTGGTGCTGCTCGCGGTCGTCTGGGTCTGGTCCGTCCGGGACGCGGTGGTCTACCGCCGGCGTCTTGACGCCGGGCTGCCGCCGCAGCGTTCGGGCGAGTACTTCCGCGAGCTCTGGCAGTCGGCGTTCGCGTACATCGCCCTGTCGCCCGCGATCGTCCTCATCGTGTTCATGTCGGTCCTGCCGGTCCTCTTCGGCGTCCTGGTGGCCTTCACCGACTACAACCGCGACAACCTGCCCCCCAAGAACCTCGTGTCGTGGGTGGGGTTCGACAACTTCGCCACGCTCTTCTCCGTGTCGAGCTGGGCACAGACGTTCCTGGGCGTCCTGGCCTGGACCGTCGTCTGGGCGCTGCTCGCGACGGCCACCACCTACGCCGCCGGGTTCCTGCAGGCCGTGATCCTGGCGAGCCCGACGGTCCGGTTCCCCCGGGTCTGGCGCAGCATCTACCTGCTGCCGTGGGCCGTGCCGGCCATCGTGTCGGCGCTGGTCTTCCGGTCCATGTTCAACGGTCAGTTCGGGCCCATCAGCTCGTTCCTCGTGGAGCACGGTCTGACCGACGAGCGCATCTACTGGTTCACCGACCCGAGCCAGCCGAACCTCGCCCGGGCGGTGGCGCTGCTGGTCAACCTGTGGCTCGGGTTCCCCTTCTTCATGGCGCTGATCGGTGGTGTGCTCACCAGCATCTCGCCCAGCTACTACGAGGCGGCCAGGCTCGACGGTGCCGGTGCGTTCAACCGGCTGCGGCACATCACCCTGCCGATCGTGCACAAGACGGTCGCCCCCTTGCTGGTGCTGGCCTTCGTGAACAACTTCAACAACTTCGGAGTCATCTACTTCCTGACCGAGGGCGGACCCGACAACCCCGACTTCCGGTTCGCCGGCAGCACCGACCTGCTCATCACCTGGCTGTTCAAGCTCACGCTGGACAACCGCCTCTACAACATCGGTGCCGTGATGAGCATGGTCATCTTCGTCATCGTCGCCTCGTTCTCGGTCTGGAACCTGCGGCGCTCCACAGCGATCAGGGAGCTGTGACCCATGGCCCTCACCACCGCGTCCCGCCAGGTGTCCAGCGCGTCGTCCCGTGCGCGTCGCCGCGGGGTCTCCGTCCTGGTCCACCTCGAGCTCGCCGCCGTGGCCGCGGTCGTCATCTTCCCGCTCGTGTGGATCGTCGGTGCCTCGTTGGGCCCCACCGGCGGGCTGGCCAACGCCTCCCCGATCCCCGAGGACGCGAGCCTGACGAACTACGTCACGCTCTTCGCCGACACCGACTACGGCCGGTGGTACCTCAACACCTTCTACGTCGCGGTCGGGACCATGATCGGCGGCGTCGTGCTCGCGAGCCTCACCGGCTACGTCTTCGCCCGCATGCGGTTCCGCGGTCGCAAGGCCGGGTTGCTGACGATCCTCATCCTGCAGATGTTCCCCACCTTCCTCACGGCGATCGCCGTGTACATGCTCTTCCTGAACTTCGGGCTGCTCGACTCCCTGACCGGGCTGGTGCTGGTCGGAGTGGCGGCGGCGCTGCCCTACAACATCTGGCTGATGAAGGGGTACGCCGACAACCTGCCGACGAGCCTCGACGAGGCCGCGATGCTCGACGGCGCCGGCCGCTGGACGATCTTCCGGCGGATCATCCTGCCGCTCATGACGCCGATGCTGACCTTCGTCGCCATCACCCAGTTCACCGTCCCCTGGATGGACTTCATCCTGCCCTCGCTGCTGTTGCAGAGCGCCGAGAAGAAGACCGTGGCGCTCGGGCTCTTCCAGATGATCAGCGACCCGTACTCGAACGACTTCACCACGTTCGCCGCCGGCGCGGTGTTCCTCGCCGTCCCCATCACGATCCTCTACATCGTGCTGCAGAAGTACCTCATCACGGGCGCCGCCGCCGGCGCCGAGAAGGAGTGAGCATGACCGGTCCGCACCCGCGCCTCCCGGTCCGCGGGGCCGACGTCTCCATGACCGAGGAGGTCGAGCGGCTCGGCGGTCTCTACCGGGACGCCGACGGCGCACCCGGCGACCTGTTCGAGATCCTCGCCGGTGCCGGCCTCGACACGGTGCGCCTGCGGCTCTGGGTCGACCCGTACGACGAGCAGGGCCGGCCGTATCTGGGCGGGACGAACGACCTGGCCACCACGGTGCGGCTGGCCCGCCGGGCGCGGGACGCCGGTCTCGACCTGCTGCTGGACCTGCACTACTCCGACTTCTGGACCGACCCGAAGAAGCAGGCGATGCCGAAGGCTTGGCGCGGCATGTCGGGCTCCCGGCTCACCGATCAGGTCCACACCTACACCGTGTCGGTCCTGGACACCCTCGCCGCCGCCGACGTGGCTCCGTCGATGGTCCAGGTGGGCAACGAGATCACCAACGGGCTGCTGTGGCCCGAGGGGCGCGTGGTGCGGTTCGACGACGCGACGCGGAGCTTCGGTCCCGCCGACCCCGCCGCGGACGACCGGTTGGCCGCACTGCTCGGCGCCGGCACGTCCGCCGTCCGCGCGTCCACCGACGCCCGCGTGGCGCTGCACCTGGACTTCGGTGGCGCCGGTGCGCTGTACCGCGGCTGGTTCGACCGGATGACGGCCCGCGACGTCGACCTCGACGTCATCGCGCTCTCCTACTACCCGTTCTGGCACGGAAGCCTCGCAGAGCTCGCGGACAATCTCGCCGACATCAGCCACCGGTACGGCAAGGACGTGCTCGTGGCCGAGACCGCGTACGCCTTCACCGCCGAGGCGCCGCGGGGGCACCACCCCATCTTCTCGGCCGAGCTGGCCGAGGCCGGCGGGTACCCGCCGGACGTCCGGGGCCAGTCGGCGTTCCTGGCCGACCTGGCCCAGGTGGTCGCCGACGTGCCGCAGGACCGCGGGCTCGGCCTCGTCTACTGGGAACCGGCCTGGCTGCCCGTGGCGGGCACGAGCTGGGCCTCCCCGGCCGGGATGGCCTACGGCGACGACGTCGCGGTCGGCGGCAACCCCTGGGCGAACCTCGGGCTGTTCGACTTCTCGGGGACCGCGCTGGAGTCGCTGCGGGTGCTCGGCGGCAGTTCCGGCCGACCCTCCTGACCGCACCACCACCTCTCTGTCAACGACGCAAAGGAGCGCAGCATGAGACGCACGATCGCAGGGTTCGTGGCCCTCGCAGCGGTTGCCGGGACGGTCGCGGTCGCCGCGCCCGCCTCGGCGGAGCGGGACGACTTCATCATGGGCGCCGACGTCGGGATGCTCGCGGAGGTCGAGGACCTCGGCGGGACGTTCTCCGACGGCGGCGTCGAGGGCGACGCCCTGGAGATCCTCGCGGACGGCGGGGTCGACACGGTGCGTCTGCGGCTGTGGAACGACCCGTACGACGCCGACGGCAACCCGTACGGAGGCGGGACGAACGACCTCGCCCGGACCATCGCCGTCGCGCAGCGCGCCAAGGCGCAGGGGATGGACATCCTCCTCGACATCCACCTGTCGGACTGGTGGGCCGACCCGGGGACGCAGACGAAGCCCAAGGCGTGGCAGTCCCTGGGCTATGCCGACCTCGTCGACGCGGTCCACGACTACGTCGAGGACTCGGTGGACGCGATGGAGGCGGCCGGCGTCACGCCCAGCATCGTCCAGATCGGCAACGAGATCTCGTCGGGCGTGCTGTGGGACGACGGCAAGGTCGGCGACGGCGTCGACGACTTCACGCAGCTCGCAGGGCTGCTGTCGGCGGGTATCGACGGTGTCCACGACGCGGCCTCCGGCATCGAGACGGCGCTGCACCTCGACATGGGCGGGGACAACGCCCTGTACCGGTGGTGGTTCGACGGCGTGACCGGCGCGGGGGTCGACTTCGACATCATCGCCCTGTCGTACTACCCGTTCTGGCACGGCACGATGGGCGAGCTGAAGGCCAACCTCAACGACATCAGCCAGCGCTACGACAAGGACGTCCTCATCGTCGAGACGGCGTACGGGTGGACGACCGGGGACGGGGACGGGCTCGGGAATTCGTTCTATTTCACCGAGGAGTCGGTCGGCGGCTACCCGGCCTCGGTCGCCGGGCAGACCGACTACCTGCGCGACCTGCGCGAGCTGGTCGGTGACGTCCCGGACGAGCGCGGCCGAGGGCTGATCTGGTGGGAGCCGACGTGGCTCCCCGTGGACGGGGCGAACTGGGGGACCCAGGCCGGCAAGGAGGACAACGACGACGGCGGGACGCTGAGCAACCCGTGGGACAACCAGACGTTGTTCGACTGGGACGGGAACGCGCTCGCGACGCTCGACGTCTTCGGGGAGGCGCCGGGGCGCACCAACCTGCTGACGAACGGCAGCTTCGAGGACGACGGCTACACGAACGACCCCACCGGCTGGGGCGTCTGGTCCTCGGACCCGGCCGACGCGGATGCCACGTTCACCTCGGACTCCTGGTCGCCGCACGGCTCCTTCACCCTGAACCACTGGAAGGCGACGGCGTACACCACCTCGGCGTACCAGGTCGTCTCGGGGGTGCCGGACGGCACGTACACCCTGTCCGCATGGGTGCTCAACGGGGGTGGCCAGGACGCGGCCTACCTGTACGCGAAGAACCATGGCGGGTCCGAGCTCCAGGCGGACCTGCCCGTGAGCACCGACGACTGGCAGTACGTGACGATCGAGGGGATCGAGGTCACCTCGGGGACCGTCGAGGTCGGGATCTACGACGACGCCGCTGCGGGCAGCTGGCTCAACGTCGACGACGTCAAGCTGTACCGCACCAGCTGAGAAGGAGGGGCGAGCGGCTGTGGACGACCACGCGCCGACGGCGGCACTCCTGAGTAGAGTGCCGCCGTCGGCGTCCGTGTCGTACCGTGACAGGACGCCGCACCCCCAACACCGTCGGAAAGCAGGAACGGATGCCTCAGGCCCGCAAGCTCGTGATCGTGGAGTCTCCCACCAAGGCTCGCAAGATCCAGGGCTACCTCGGCGACGACTACGTCGTCGAGGCGAGCGTGGGCCACATCCGCGACCTGCCGCAGCCGTCGGACCTGCCCGCGGAGATGAAGAAGGGGCCGTACAAGAAGTTCGCCGTCGACGTCGACAACGGGTTCGATCCCTACTACGAGGTCTACGCGGACAAGAAGTCCAAGGTGCGCGAGCTCAAGGCGGCGCTCAAGGGCGCCGACGAGCTCTTCCTCGCCACGGACGAGGACCGTGAGGGCGAGGCCATCGCGTGGCACCTCATCGAGGCGCTCAAGCCGAAGGTCCCGGTGCACCGCATGGTGTTCCACGAGATCACCCGTGAGGCCATCACCCGGGCGCTGGAGAACACGCGCGAGCTGGACTCGGACCTGGTCGACGCCCAGGAGACGCGCCGGATCCTCGACCGGCTGTACGGCTACGAGGTCTCCCCGGTGCTGTGGCGCAAGGTCCGCCAGGGCCTGTCCGCCGGGCGCGTGCAGTCGGTGGCGACGCGTCTGGTGGTGGAGCGCGAGCGGGAGCGCATGGCGTTCGTCACGGCGGACTACTGGGACGTCACGGGCACCTTCGCGCCCACGGACGGTGACGACGCCGGACAGTCCTTCGGCGCGCGCCTGACGGGCCTGGGCGGTGACCGGGTCGCCGCGGGCCGCGACTTCGACGACCTGGGCCGCCTCAAGGTGCGCACCGGCGTCGTGCACCTCGACGAGGCCGCCGCGACCGCCGTCGTCGCCGGCCTGGACGCGGCCGACTTCACGGTCCGCTCCCTGGAGACCAAGCCGTACTCGCGCAAGCCCGCCGCGCCGTTCACCACCTCGACGCTGCAGCAGGAGGCGTCGCGCAAGCTGCGCATGGCCTCCCGGGCCACCATGCGGACCGCGCAGGCGCTGTACGAGAACGGCTACATCACCTACATGCGGACCGACTCGCCGGCGCTGTCGTCCGAGGCGACCGACGCCGCGCGTCGCCAGGCCGCCGAGCTGTACGGCCCCGAGTACGTCCCCGGCGCGCCCCGGCTGTACGCCTCGAAGAGCAAGGGCGCCCAGGAGGCGCACGAGGCGATCCGCCCCGCCGGTGACTCGTTCCGCACCCCGGCCCAGGTCGCGGGCGAGATCTCCGGCGACCAGTTCAAGCTCTACGAGCTCATCTGGAAGCGCACGGTCGCCTCGCAGATGGCCGACGCCAAGGGGTCGACGGCGTCCGTGCGGCTCGGCGCGACTCTCGGCTCGGGCGCGGGGGAGCGGGCCGGGTCCGACGCCGTGTTCTCCGCCTCCGGCACCGTGATCACGTTCCGCGGGTTCCTCGCGGCGTACGAGGAGTCCAAGGACGTCGAGACTCCCGAGGGCGGCGGCGCGGCGCCGTCGGGTCCGAAGGAGACCCGCCTGCCACGGATGGCCGAGGGCGAGGCGCTGACGGGCGACGACCTGACGGCCGACGGGCACTCGACCTCGCCGCCGGCCCGCTACACGGAGGCCTCGCTGGTCAAGGCGCTCGAGGAGCGCGGGATCGGCCGGCCGTCGACGTACGCGGCGACGATCTCCACCGTCCAGGACCGCGGGTACGTGCGGACCAAGGGTCAGGCGATGGTGCCCACCTGGCTCGCGTTCGCCGTGGTTCGGCTGCTCGAGGAGCACTTCACGTGGCTCATCGACTACGACTTCACCGCCGAGATGGAGGCCGACCTCGACCAGATCGCGGCCGGCGAGCGCGAGCGCATCGCCTGGCTGACGCGGTTCTACTTCGGTGACGGCTCGGGGGAGTCCGAGGGCTGGGGGCTGCGCGACCTCGTGGCCGACCTCGGCGAGATCGACCCGGTGACGATCAACTCCGTCGAGATCGGGGAGGGGATCCGGCTGCGGGTCGGCCGCTACGGGCCGTACCTGGAGGACCTGCGTGCCGAGCCGGACTCCGAGGGCAAGGCGCCCCGCGCGTCCGTGCCCGAGGACATCGCCCCCGACGAGCTCACGGTGGCCAAGGCTCGCGAGATCCTGGCCGCGGGCGCCGACGACGGCCGCGTGCTCGGCGTCGACCCCGCCTCCGGGAACGAGATCATCGCGAAGAACGGCCGGTACGGACCGTTCGTGACCGAGGTGCTCGACCTGCCCGAGATCGACCCGGAGCTCTCTGCCGCGGCGAAGAAGAAGGCCAAGGCCGCCCAGCCGAAGCCGCGCACCGGGTCGCTGCTGAAGTCGATGGCGCTGGACACGGTCACGCTCGAGGACGCCCTGAAGATCCTGTCCCTGCCGCGCGTGGTCGGGACCGACCCCGAGTCCGGCGACGAGATCACCGCCCAGAACGGCCGCTACGGCCCGTACCTGAAGAAGGGCACGGACTCGCGCTCGATCGAGTCGGAGGAGCAGCTCTTCACCATCACGCTGGAGGAGGCGCTGAAGCTCTACGCCCAGCCCAAGCGGGGCCGCGGGCGGACGGCCGCCCCGCCGCTGCGTGAGCTGGGCGACGACCCGACCAGCGGCAAGCCGATCGTGGTCAAGGACGGCCGCTTCGGCCCGTACGTGACCGACGGCGAGACCAACCGCACGCTGCCGCGCGACGCGACCCCGGAGTCGATCACCGCCGAGCGGGCGATCGAGCTGCTCGCCGAGAAGCGGGCGCAGGGTCCGAAGAAGCGCAAGGCCCCCGCGAAGAAGGCCCCGGCCAAGAAGCCGGCGGCGAAGAAGCCGGCGGCCAAGAAGTAGGACCGCCGCGAAGAGGGCGTCGCGACCGGCCGGCGGGACGTCAGTCGGGGCGGCGCTCGACGACGTAGGGGTGCCCGTCGGCGCCGGTGACGCGCCGGTAGCTGTGGTGCAGGTGGGCCTCGCGCGCCAGGTCCTCGGGTCGCGGTGGCGACGGCGGCGTGCGACGGATCGAGGCGGGTCCGAGCACGGGCAGGAACGTCTCGGTGAACCGCATCCCCCAGGTGCGGTCGTCGTCGGGGCGGCGGCGGAACAGTCCCACGGGTGACTCCTCGGGCAGCGATCCTGGAAATGCTTGGTGCACCAACTATATGTCCTCCGAGGCTGCCGACCTAGGCTGTGCGCATGGACCGACCGGAGGACCCCCTCGCGCTCGAGGCGCAGGTCTGCTTCGCCCTGTCCGCCGCGTCCCGGGCCATGGTGGCGCTCTACCGCCCGGTCCTCGAGCCGCTCGGGATCACCCATCCGCAGTACCTCGTCCTGCTCGGGCTGTGGCAGGACCAGGGGGCCGGGCGGACGACGACGGCGACCGGGCTGGCCGACCGGCTGCGCCTCGACCCCGGCACGCTCTCGCCGCTGCTGAGCCGCCTGGAGCGGCAGGGGCTCCTGGAACGACGCCGGTCCGCCACGGACGGTCGCGTCGTCGAGGTGCACCTCACCAGCGACGGGGTGGCGCTGCGTGCCGAGGCCGTCGAGGTGCCGGGACGCGTGGTCGCGGCCTCCGGCCTGAGCCTGGAGGAGCTCGAACGCGTCCGGACGGCGTCCGACGCCGTCATCGCGGCGGCCTACTCCGACGGCACGGATACGGTGGCCCCATGACCGACACCGCCGCCGTCGACCCGGCCGCCTACGCCGCCCGCCTGACCACCGCCGACCTGGACGGTTCGGTGCCCGACCTGATGGACGCGCCGGCGATCCGCTGGGGCGTGCTCGGGGCCGGGAACATCGCCGGTTCCTTCGCCGACGGCGTCCGCGAACGGACGGCGTCGTCCGTCACCGCCGTCGGGTCCCGCTCGGTGGACAAGGCCCAGGCGTTCGCCGACGCCCACGCCCCCGGAGCCCGGGCGCACGGCTCCTACGAGGACCTGGTGACCGACGACGAGATCGACGTCGTCTACGTCGCCACGCCGCACTCGCACCACCTGGAGCACGCGCTGCTGGCGATCGAGGCGGGCAAGCACGTGCTCGTGGAGAAGCCGCTGACCCGGTCGGTCACCGAGTCCCGCACGCTGCTGGACGCCGCGGAGGCCGCCGGAGTCTTCTGCATGGAGGCGGTCTGGACGCGGTTCCTGCCGCACATCGCCGCGATCCGGGGCGCGATCGCCCGCGGAGAGATCGGCGAGGTGCGCACCGTGATCGCCGAGTTCGACGTCCCGTTCGCCTACGACCCGTCCCACCGGCTGTTCGCCCCCGAGCTGGCCGGCGGTGCCCTGCTGGACCTGGGGATCTACCCGATCACGCTCGCCCACGACCTGCTGGGCGCCCCGGACACCGTGCTGGCGCACGGCACGCTCGCCGAGACCGGCGTCGACGACCACGTCAGCATGATCCTCGCCTACGACGGCGGTGCGCAGGCGATCCTGCACACCTCGTCGGGGGCCTCGGGCAGCGTGGGAGCGCGCATCATCGGCACCCGGGGCCGGATCGAGATCCCCCGCGGCTTCAACGGGCCCGCGGACATCGAGGTCGTCCGGGCCGACGGCAGCTCCTGGACCTTCACCTCGCCTGCGGGGGAGGGCAAGGCCTACGAGGCCGCCGAGGTGGCCCGGCTCCTCGCCTCGGGGGCGACGCAGAGCCCGCGCATGCCGTGGTCGGACACGCTCGAGGTGATGGGCATCCTCGACGTCGTGCGCGCCGAGCTGGGGGTCGTCTACCCCGGCGAGTGAGCGCGCCGGGCGTGGCCGCTCAGCGGATCAGGCGCCGGCCGCTGATGTCGGTGGGCGTGATGCGCACCCAGACGTTCTTGCCGTCGTCGAGGTAGGGCACCAGGCCGGTGGCCTCGGCGACGGCGACGTCGGCGGACCGCTCGAGGATCTCGGCGGTGCCGTGGAGCACCACGCTCGCGGCGACCTCCTCGGACCACTCGTCGGTCTCGAACGCGACGCGGGCGTTCACGGCGACCTCGGCGAGCTTGCTGCCGGGCCGGGTCAGGAGGAACACCGCACCCTCGGCGACGGCGAACGAGACGGGGAAGATGTCGGGCTCGCCCGCGACGGCCGTGGCCAGCCGGCCGACGGGCTGCGCGGCGAGCACCTCCCAGCACTCGTCGTCGGTGAGCGTGGTCGTGGTCGCCTCGCCGGTCATCGTCGTCTCCTCGGCTCGTCGTGCTCCTGAGCCCATCGTCCCGCCGTCGGGCACCCCGTGCCCGCCGAGCACGGCCGGTGCGACGAACACCACAGCGGCCCGACGGCGCGGTCCCCCGGGCGATCACGTGTGGGCGCCCGCGGCTAGGGTGGCGCCGTGAGCACAGCACCCGGGTTCTTCGTGTCGTTCGAGGGCGGCGACGGCGCCGGCAAGACGACGCAGGCCCGCCTGCTCGCCGACTGGCTGGGCGCCGTGACCGGGCGCGAGGTGGTCGTCACCCGCGAGCCCGGCGGGACGGACCTGGGCCGGGAGATCCGGCGCCTCGTCCTGCACGGCGACCACGTGGCCCCCCGGGCCGAGGCGCTGCTCTACGCCGCCGACCGCGCCCACCACGTCGCCACCCTGGTCCGACCCGCCCTCGAACGCGGCGCCGTGGTCGTCACGGACCGCTACCTCGACTCGTCGGTGGCCTACCAGGCGGGCGGGCGCGAGCTGGCCGAGGACGACGTCGAACGCCTGTCGCGGTGGGGCACGGACGGACTGCTGCCCGACGTCACCGTGCTGCTCGACCTGCCGCCCGACGTCGCCGCCTCCCGGCGGGGCGGGGAGCCGGACCGGCTCGAGCGCGCCGGCGACGACTTCCACCGCCGGGTCCGGGACGCCTTCCTGCGCCGTGCCGCGGCGGATCCCGGGCGCTGGCTCGTCGTCGACGGATCGGGGGACGTCGACGACGTCCAGGCGCAGATCCGGGTCGACCTCGCCTCCCGCCTCGACCTCACGCCCGTGGTCTCCGAAGCGGTGCGGACCGCGGGCGACGCGCCTCGCAGGGAGTCCCGATGAACGTGTGGGACGACGTCGTCGGCCAGCCCGACGCCGTGGCGCTGCTGCAGCGGGCCGCGGCCCACCCGGAGGCGATGACGCACGCCTGGCTGCTGACCGGCCCCCCGGGCTCGGGGCGGTCCGTGGCGGCGCGGGCGTTCGCCGCCGCGCTGCAGTGCACCGGTGACCCCGACGGCGGCGCGCCCGGCACGGGGTGCGGGCGGTGCCCGGCGTGCACGACGACGCTGGCCGGGACCCACCCGGACCTGACGGTCGTGGCCACGGAGAAGGTGGTCATCGCCATCGACGAGGTGCGTGACCTCATCACCGCCGCCGCACGGACCCCGTCGGTGGGCCGGTACCGCGTCATCGTCGTCGAGGACGCCGACCGGATGGCCGAGCGGACCACCAACGTGCTGCTCAAGGCCATCGAGGAGCCGCCGTCGCACACGGTGTGGGTGCTGTGCGCCCCGAGCGTCCAGGACGTGCTGCCGACCATCCGCTCGCGGTGCCGGGGCGTGGTGCTGCGCGTGCCGCCGGCGCGGGACGTGGCCGACCTGCTCGTGCGCCGCGACGCCGTCGACGCCGACGTGGCGCTGCAGGCGGCCCGGGCCGCGCAGTCCCACGTCGGTCTCGCGCGGCGCCTGGCGCGCGACCCCGAGGCGAGGGCGCGGCGGGCCGAGGTGCTCGACGTCGCCCGCCGCATCCGGGGCGTGCCGGACGCGGTGCTCGCCGCCGCCGAGCTGGTCGACGTCGCCAAGGCGGAGGCGGCGGCCGCGACCGTCGAGCGGGACGCCGCCGAGAAGGCCGAGCTGCTGCGGGCGCTGGGCGTCGGGGAGGGAGACACGTTGCCCCCCAAGCTGCGCTCGCAGTTGCGTCAGCTCGAGGACGACCAGAAGCGCCGCGCCACCCGGCGGCAGCGGGACGTCCTGGACCGGGCCATGGTCGACCTGCTGTCGCTGTACCGCGACGTGCTGGTGGTCCAGCTCGGGGCCGACGTCGAGCTCGTCAACCACGAGCAGTCCGGCGCGGTGGAGGCACTGGCGCGGGACTCGACGCCGCAGCAGACGGTGCGCCGCATGGACGCCGTCGGGCTGGCGCGCGAGCGGCTCGAGGGCAACGTCGCGCCGCTGCTCGCCCTGGAGGCCATGACGGTGGCGCTGCGCCCGCAGGGCTGACGTGACCCCGTCCTGGGCTCCGTCCGCCGGGCCCGGGGAGGTTCGGTGAAGGGTGCGCGGCCGGGCCGGGCGAGACCGGTAGGTTGAGCGGGTGATTTCACCCGCTCGTCGCGCGCGCCCCCTCCCCGTCCGTCCGCAGGCCAGGCGCACCGGGGCCCTGGCCGCGGTGGCCGCCCTGCTGCTCACCGTGTCGGCCTGCACCGGCGACGCCCCGGGCAAGGTCTCGACCCCGGTCGAGGACGCGACCGGCGGCGCGGGGGCGGCGGACGCCGCCGGCGCACCGGAGGGTTTCGAGAGCTACTACACCCAGGACATCGCGTGGACCGACTGCCGCGGCGAGTTCGAGTGCGCCACGGTGACCGCGCCGGAGTCGTGGAGCGACCCGGAGTCGGGCAGCATCGAGCTCTCGGTCATGCGGACCCGGGCCACGGGCGAGCGGACCGGGTCGCTGCTGGTGAACCCGGGCGGCCCCGGGGGGTCCGGCGTCGACTTCCTCGCCTCGGCCGCCGAGATCCTCGGTGACCGGGTGCTGGAGTCGTTCGACGTCGTGGGGTTCGACCCGCGCGGCGTCGAGGACTCGACGCCGGTCACGTGCCTGGACGACGCCGCGAAGGACGCCTACCTCGCCCAGGACTACGACCTGTCCACGGACGAGGGGATCGCCGACGCGCGCGAGGGGGCCGCGGCCTACGCGCAGGCATGCGCGGACAACACCGGCGAGCTGCTCGGCGAGGTCGGGACCCAGAGCGCGGCACGGGACATGGACATGCTCCGCGCCGCCCTGGGCGACGACGAGCTGTACTACCTGGGGATGTCGTACGGGACGTCGCTCGGGGCGACCTACGCGGGCCTGTTCCCCGAGCGTGCGGGCCGGCTCGTCCTGGACGGCGCGATCGACCCGACGATCGACGCCGCCGAGCAGTCCGCCGGGCAGGCCGTCGGCTTCGAGAACGCGCTGCGGGCGTACGTGGCCGACTGCCTCGGCGGGGCCGACTGCCCGCTGACCGGTTCGGTGGACGACGGGATGCAGCAGGTGCGGGACGTGCTCGACGCCGCCTACGACCGGCCGTACCCGACCGACGGCGACCGGGTCGTCACGCGGTCGCTGGCGTTCTACGGCGTGATCTACCCGCTGTACAACCAGCGGGACTGGCCGGCGCTGACGCAGGCCCTCGACGAGGCCATCGACCAGGGCACCGGCACGATGCTGCTCTACATCGCCGACGCCTACAACGGCCGCAACAACGACGGCACGTTCGCGGACAACTCGAACGAGGTCTTCACCGCGGTGAACTGCCTCGACGGGCGCAGCTCCGACGACGTCGAGACGATGCGCAAGGAGGCGGCCGAGATCGAGGCCGAGGCGCCGACGCTCGGCTCGTTCTTCGGCTACGGCGGGATCACCTGCGCGGACTGGCCCTACCCGCCCGTCGAGCGGGACTACGACGTGGCCGCCCCCGGCGCCGACCCCATCGTCGTCATCGGGACGACCAACGACCCGGCGACCCCGTTCGTCTGGGCCGAGGGGATGGCCGACGCGCTCGACTCCGCCGTGCTGGTCACGTACGAGGGGGAGGGGCACACCGCCTACCTCAACGGCAACGGGTGCATCGTGACGGCGGTCGAGGACTACCTCGTCGAGGGCACGGTGCCGGAGGACGGGCTCACCTGCTGAGCGCGCCGTGCCCGCCAGCGGGGGCGCTCAGCGGCTGTGACCGAACCGACGACGGCGCCCGGCCCGGGCTTTTGGAGTCCCGGCCCGGCGTCGGGTACTGTAGGCGCGCCCGTTGAACGAGCATCCGCTCGGTCGCGCGCGGGCGTCGCCGCCTTAGCTCAGTCGGTAGAGCGGTTCACTCGTAATGAACAGGTCGTCGGTTCGATTCCGACAGGCGGCTCCACACGAAGCCCCCCACCAGCGGAGACGCGGGTGGGGGGCTTCGTCGTCCGGTGGCCCGGGCCGGGCCACTTTCACCCGAGGAGCCCTCCGCCCCTCCGGGTGAGGTGGCGGCGTCCGCGCTAGTGTCGATCGGTGGCGAAGGGAGTGCCACGTGGTCGAAGCGGCTCCTCGCACCGGACGCATGCTGCCACCTCCTCCGGCCACCCGGGGTCTGCTGGACCGCCCTCGCGTGCTGGCGGCCCTCGACGGCACGGGACCGGCCGCCGTGCTGTGCCTGCAGGCCCCGGGTGGTTACGGCAAGACGACGGCGCTCGCGCAGTGGGCGGCCCGCGAGGCCCGCCCCGTGGTCTGGCTCGGGGTGCGTCGCGCCGCGGCCGACCCCCACTGGCTCGCCCAGACGCTCCTCGCAGCGTTGGACGACGCCGGGCTGTGCCGACGGTCGGAGCCGCTGCCGGGGCAGGTCGACACCGTCGGGTGGCACCTGCACACCCTGCCCGTCGTCGAGGCGACGGTGTCGTCGGCGACCGAGCCTCTCGTCGTCGTCATCGACGACGCGGGATCCCTGTCCGGCAGCCCGTGGGAGTGTCTCGTGGAGTCGCTGGCCACCTCTCTCCCGGACGGCTCCACGCTCGCCATCGGCACGCGGGAAGCCGTCCCGACCACCCTCTGGCGCCTGCACGCACGGGGCCAGGTGCGGTTCGTCGGCCCGGAGGTCCTGGCGTTCGACGACGAGGAGACCGCACGGCTGATGGAGCTCCTCGGGGTGCGGTTGCCGCGCGACCAGCTCGATCGGCTGGCCCGCACCACCGAGGGGTGGGCCGTGGCCGTCTACCTCGGAGGTCTGGCCGTCCTGACCGGCCGTACGGGCATGCCGGACGCCACCGGTGGGGCCGGCCTCGAGGAATACCTGCGCACGGAGATCCTCGGGCGGATGTCCCCGGACGACGCGAGGTTCCTCCGACGGGTCTCCGTGCTGTCGTCCCTCGACGCCGAGGGATGCGACGCGTTGACGGGGGAGCAGGAGTCCCTGGGCCGCCTGCGGAGACTCGTGTCGGGCAACCATCTCCTCGCCCCGCAGGACCTGAGCCGGCGCCGGTTCCGCATGCACCGGTTGCTCGCCCAGTTCCTCGGCGACGACCTGCGGGAGCGCGACCCGGCCGGCTGGCGGGCGGCGCACCGTGCGGCCAGCCTCGTGGAGGAGCGGCGGGGCGACCTCGACGGCGCGGTCCTCCACGCCAAGCTCGCGGGCGACGACGACCGGCTGGGCGATCTCGTGTGGCCGCACGTCGTCGCGGAGCTCGGCCACGGACGCAGGGCCGTCGTGGCGCGGTGGCTGGCGGGCCTCGACGAGGAGCGTCTGCGCGGCAGCTGCGGGCTCGCGCTGAGCGCGGCGTGGGCCGCGATCCAGTCCGGGGACGGCACGACGGCGAACCGGCTGGCGCTCGCGGCCTCGGAGGCCGCCGACCGGAACGCGGCACTGCGCCCGCACGCGGACCTCCTGCGGGCCACGATCGGGGGCGACGGTCTCGAGGGCGTGGAGGCCGTCGCACGGTCGTTCCTCGCCACCACCGCGACGGACGACCGGTGGCAGGCCCTGGCCTGCTACCACCTCGGCCTGGCGCTCGTCCTGCGCGGCCGGTCGCAGGACGGCGTGACGTCCTTCGACGCCGGACGGCGACGGGCCGAGGCCCTCGACGACCCCGTGGTGCGGGCGCTGTGCCTGACCGGCCTCGCCGACGACGCCCTGCAGCGGGGCGACCAGCACCGGGCGCTCTCCTACGTCCGGGAGCTGCGAGAGATCGTCTCCACCTACCGGCTCGACAGCGTGGTGACGGCCGCGCCGGTCTTCGTGACGTCGACCGCCGGGTACGTCGCCGAGGGTCGCTACGCCGACGCCCGCCGGGAGGCGGCGCGCGCCCTGCGTCACCTCGCCCTCCTGGGCGACACGGCCCCCTGCCAGGCCGTCGTCGGCAGGCTCACCCTGGCCCGGGTCAACCTGACCCTCGGCGACCCGCAACGGGCGCGCGTGCTCCTGGAGGAGGCCGGTGACGCCCGGACGCCGGCGACGGCCTCGTCGGTGATCGACCGCATGCAGGCCGAGACGGAGGACCTGCTCTCCCGGGTCGCGACCCACGTGTCCGGGGCGTCGTCGCTGACCAGCGCCGAGGTGCGCGTGCTGCAGTACCTGCCGACCCACCTGTCCTTCCCGCAGATCGCGGCGGAGCTGGTGGTCTCCCGGCACACGGTGAAGACCCAGGCCATGTCCGTCTACCGCAAGCTGGGCGTGCACACGCGCAGCGAGGCGATCGAGCGGGCGCGGCGGGCCGGCCTGCTGCCGCCCGGCTGACGGCCGCCGTCGGATCCCGTCCCTGCGCGCGCCGTGCCGGAGTTCACCCCGGCGGGGTGATGACGCCGGGGGCCGGCAGGCCGCTACTGGAGGGCATGGCACGGGACGGGACTCCGGGCGACCCGGGTGAGGACGACGGCTGGCGAGCCGCGCACGCCCGGGGGCGCGACGTCCGGGCCCGGGTCCCCCGCAGCACGCACGCCGGCTGGCGGACGAGGGACGCCGCGGACCGGGACCCGGTGGAGATCCTCGACCGGCAGGCCGCGGACCGTGTCCAAGAGCTCGTCCCGATCCGGTACGGACGGATGCTGCGGTCCGCGTTCGCCTTCTTCCGGGGTGCGGCCGCGGTCATGGCCGCGGACCTGGCCACGGTCCCTCCCACCGGGCTGACCGTGCAGCTCTGCGGGGACGCGCACCTGGCCAACTTCGGCGGTTTCGCGGCGCCGGACCGGAACATCGTCTTCGACATCAACGACTTCGACGAGACGCTGCCCGGTCCGTTCGAGTGGGACGTCAAGCGTCTCGTCGCGAGCTTCGCCGTGGCCGCCCGTGACCGGGGCCTCGCACCGGGCACCGACGCGGACCTGGCGCGGTCGGCGGCCCGCAGCTACCGCACCAGCATCGCCGACTTCGCCCGGATGCCGCGCCTCGACCTCTGGTACGCGCGGCTCGACGCGGCAGAGCTGGAGCGTCGCTGGGGCCGGGCGGCGGGCGGGGACACCCTGGCACGGTTCCACAAGACCCTGCGCAAGGCCCGGCGCAAGACCGGTGCCCGCGCGTTCTCCCGGTACACCGAGACGGGACCGGACGGTCGGCTGCGCCCGCTCAGCGACCCCCCGCTCGTGGTCCCGCTCGAGGATCTCCTGGACGGTCCGGGCCTCGCCCGGGGGCGGGAGACGATCGTCGGCGCCTACGAGCGCTACCTCGCCACCCTGTCGGACGACAAGCGGTACCTGCTGTCCGCGTACCGCATCGCCGGAGTGGCGCGCAAGGTGGTCGGCGTCGGCAGCGTCGGGACGCGGTGCTGGATCCTGCTGCTCGTCGGCAGGCAGGACGCGATGGACGACCTGGTGCTCCAGATCAAGGAGGCGGGACCGTCCGTGCTGGAGCCCTTCCTCGGGGCGAGCGTCTACGACAACGACGGGCGCCGGGTCGTCGAGGGCCAGCGGCTCATCCAGGAGGCGTCGGACGTCCTCCTCGGCTGGAACCGGGCCACCGGCCTGGACGGCGAGCCCCACGACTTCTACGTCCGGCAGATGTGGGACGGCAAGGTCTCGGCCGACCTGGAGAAGATGGACCGCAGCGGGTTCGGCGTCTACGCCGAGATCTGCGGCTGGACGCTGGCCCGGGCCCATGCCCGTTCCGGGGACGCGCCGGCGATCACGGGCTACCTGGGGTCGAGCGACCGTTTCGACCGCGCCCTGGCCGACTTCGCCACCGGGTACGCGGACCAGAACGAGGCGGACTTCCACCTCCTGCAGGAGGCGGCGTCCCACGGTCGCGTGACCGCTGCCGACGGCTGAGCGACCCGTGCCGGCCGGGTG
The DNA here is from genome assembly GCF_044769875.1 of Isoptericola aurantiacus. NCBI lineage: Bacteria > Bacillati > Actinomycetota > Actinomycetes > Micrococcales > Promicromonosporaceae > Isoptericola > Isoptericola aurantiacus. The sequence continues at coordinate 477,400 of NZ_JBJBAE010000001.1, read as the reverse complement.
CGCGGGCCCGCAGGTATCGGCCGATCGGGGTGACGCGCCGCCCGGCACGCGGGGCGCACGCTGGGAGGAAGCCGACCCGCACCAGCGACCAGGAGCAGACATGGGCCAGACGACCGGCGAGATCGACGAGATGGGCCCTGTCGACTTCCTCCTCGTCGAGTTCCCCGCGGGGCGCAGCACGTTCGACGGCGAGACGGCCTCGGAGCTGAGCAGGCTCGCGGACGAGGGGATCGTCCGTGTCCTCGACCTGCTGGTCCTGCAGAAGGCGGACGACGGCTCGGTGGAGGGCTTCGAGATCGACGACTTCGAGGTGGACGGCACCCGGGGGCTGGAGGCCGAGGTCGCCGAGGTCCTGGCGGCCGAGGACGTCGAGCACCTGGCCGCGGCGATGGAGCCGGGCAGCGTGGCGGGGGTCGTGGTGTGGGAGAACCTGTGGGCCGCGCCGTTGGCGTCGGCGGCCCGCCGGGCCGGCGGCCAGGTCATCGCCACCGGTCGGATCCCGTTCCAGGACATCGCCGCGTCGCTGGACGCGGAACCGCAGGAGGGATGACGGATGCCGCTGCGCCCTGCTCGATCCGCCAGGCGCGGCGTCGTGCGCGCACCCGTGGTCCGGTCCGCCGTCACGGTGGGCACCGTGGCGGCCGTCGCGCACGGCGTGGAACGCCGGCACGACCGCCGCCAGGAGCGGCCGGAGCCGGACGGGCCGGACCGGTCGGACGGGCCGGACCGGTCGGGCCGCCGGGCCGAGCGGCCCGACCGGAAGCCCTGACGCACCCGCCGGCGACCCGTGGCCCGCGTCAGCCGGCGAGGATCCTGGCCTTCTGCGCGGCGAACTCCGCGTCGGTCAGGACGCCGGAATCCCGCAGCTGACCGAGCCGCTCGAGCCTCGCGAGGACGTCGTCGGCAGGAGCCGCGGGGGCTGCGGGGGCCGGTGCCGGTGGCGGTGGGGCGTAGTACTGCGGGGGCGGCTGCTCGGCCGCCGCCTGTCCGGCCCACCGGTTGGCCTGCCGGCGGGACACCCGGTTGGACACGGCGGTGGCGGTTCCGGCGATGGCCGCCGTCCGTGCCACTCCGCGGAGCAGTCCTGGCATGGTGGTCCTCCTCAGGGTCGTCCTACTCGTCGTCCTCGGTGTCCAGGGCGGCGAGGAGCGCGTTGATGGGGATGCGGCCGAAGGCGACCAGCTCCGCCCCGCTGCGGCGCATCGCCGCGGCGAAGGGCGCCGCCCAGGTGTTCTCGTACAGGAGCACACCGGCCGAGCAGCCCGGCTCGACGGCCGCGGCGGCCTCGGCCAGGTCGTCGTCGTCGAGCAGGCCGGACCTGGCGCCCTCGAAGACGGTGAGCTCGGCCCCGTCCTCACCGAGGTCCTGCAGGCTGATCCCGGTCACCGAGCCGTCCTCGTCCTTGCGGAGGAACGCCAGGTCGAGGACCCGGATGATCCTGCGGTCGACGAGGTCGACGAGGAGCGGCCAGCCCTCACCGGTCATCCGGTTGCCGGGGAACTCGACGACGAGGTAGTCGATCGGGCCCATCGTCACGTCGTCGCCGGCGGATGCCTCCTGCAGGTCACTCATGTCCAGCTCCTCCGGTGCGTGTCGCCGGTCATCTGCGAAACCTCCTGTGCCTCGTCGCGGACGACCTCGCTCGACCGAGGCCGCCCGGCCACGATCCCGCCGCGTCCGTGGCGCCGCATCACCCTGATGGCACGAAGGGTCGGGGGCCCCGGCGCCACCACGTGGCTACTGCCGGGACATCGCCACCCGCAGCCGCTCCGCCGGCTCGATGAAGTGGTCGTGGTCGTCGGTCCCGGTGTCGAGCTGGACCCAGCGGATCTTCCCCGTGCACCGGCTGCTCCTCGTGTCGTACTCGGAGGACACCGTCGTGCCGGACTCGTAGCCGATGTCGGTGGTCTCGTCCGCGGAGAAGACCATCGGCTGGGTGGCGTCGACGCGGCCGGAGCCGCCGGGGGTGCCGTCGAGGTACAGCGTGACCGTCCCGCCCTTGCCGAGCCCGCCGCCGTCGTAGGCGAACTCCATGCGGACCTGGTGGGTGCCGCTCGGGACCGGCCCGTCGGCCTTGACGACGAACTCCCGGATCCCGAGCACGTTGTAGGCGAACGTCAGCACGCCGTCCTTGGCGTACACGGCCCAGCCCCCGAAGCCGCCGCCCTGGGCGATGACGACGCCCTCGAGGCCGGCCCGCGGCACCTCCACCTCGGCGGTGACGGAGAAGGACTTGTTCTTGATGTTCAGGACGCTGTTCTCGGACAGCCTGCCCATCCCCGGGAAGAACAGCTGCGAGCTGCCCCGGACGAGGACGGGTCGTCCCGCCTGCTCGGGGTCGAGACGCTCGCCGCTGCGGTCGTCCATCGGCAGCACGTTGTACTTGGCGGCCTCGATCAACCACAGCCGCTGGAGCTGACGCAGCCGGTCGGGATGCTGCGCCGCGAGGTCGTGGGCCTGGCTGTAGTCGTCCGACCCGTCGTAGAGCTCCCAGACGTCGTCGTCGAAGGCGGGGAGCGCTCCGCCGAGCAGGTCCCACGGGGTCTTGTGCTTGGTGACGGCGCTCCACCCCTTGTGGTAGACGCCCCGGTTCCCGAACATCTCGAAGTACTGCAGGTCGTGGCGCTCGGGTGCCTCGGTCTCGTCGAAGGTGTACAGCATGCTCGTGCCCTCCATCGGGGACTGGAGCACGCCGTTGACCATCGTCGGCTCGGGGAGCCCGACGGCCTCGAGGATGGTGGGTGCCACGTCGATGACGTGGGTGAACTGCTCTCGGAGCCCACCGCGCTCGGTGATGGTGCGGGGCCAGTGCACGATCGTGCCGTTGCGGGTGCCGCCCCAGTGCGAGGCGACCTGCTTGGTCCACTGGAACGGGGTGTTCATCGCCCACGCCCAGCCCACCGAGTAGTGGTTGTAGGACGTGGGGGAGCCGAACTCGTCCATCTTGGAGCGCAGGAACTCCGCGGTCTCGAGCGCGGCCATGCCGTTGAAGTTGGCCATCTCGTTGAAGGCGCCGTTCATCGTGCCCTCGGCGGAGGCGCCGTTGTCGCCCGTGATGTAGAAGATCAGGGTGTCCTCGAGGATGCCGAGGTCCTCGATCGCGTCCACGACCCGGCCCACGTGGTGGTCGGTGTGCTCCAGGAAGCCGGCGTAGACCTCCATCTCCCGCGCGAGCACCGGTCTGAGGTCGTCCGGCATGTCGTCCCAGGCGGTGATCTCCTCGTGGCGAGCCGTCAGCCCGGCGTCGGCAGGGATGATCCCGAGCTCCTTCTGCCGGGCGAAGGTGCGCTCCCGCTGGACGTCCCAGCCGTCGTCGAAGGCTCCCGCGTACTTGTCGGCCCACTCGCGGGGGACGTGGTGCGGTGCGTGGGTGGCGCCCGGGGCGAGGTAGACGAAGAACGGCCGATCGGGCATCAACGCCTTCTGCTGGCGGATCCAGCCGATCGTGTGGTCCACGAGGTCCTCGGTGAGGTGGTAACCCTCCTCCGGGGTCGCCGGCGGGTCGATGGGCGTGGTCCCGTCGTACAGCGCCGGGTCCCACTGGTTGTTCTCGCCGCCGATGAACCCGTAGAACTTCTCGAAGCCGCCGCCCGCCGACGGCCACGCGTCGAACGGGCCGAGCGGTGAGGCCTGCCACGGAGGGACCTCGTGGCACTTGCCGAACTGGGCGGTCGAGTAGCCGTTGAGCCGCAGGGTCAGCGGCAGCGGGGCCTTGGTGTTGGGCCGCAGCGCGTTGTTCCCGGGGGCCGACGTCGCGGTCTCGGTGATGCTCCCCATCCCGACCGAGTGGTGGTTGCGGCCGGTGAGCAGCGCCTGGCGCGTGGGGGCGCAGAGCGCGGTCGTGTGGAACCGGTTGTACCGCAGCCCACCCGAGGCCAGCCGTTCGGCGGTCGGGGTGTGGCACGGCCCTCCGAACGCGCTCGGGGCGCCGAAGCCGACGTCGTCGAGCAGGACGACCAGGACGTTGGGGGCTCCGGACGGCGGGAGCAGGGCCCGGATCGGCGGGTACGAGGTGTCGGGGTCCTTGGCGTCGTAGGTGGTCAGGCCGGGCGCGACCCGGTCGGGGATCGGGAGCATCGCTCGAGCGTGCCGGTCCGGGGCCTCGGCCATGGTTCCTCCTGAGGGGGTCGACGGCGGACCCGGCCATCGTGGAGGCGTCCCGGGGTGCGCACATCGCCCCCATGGGATGAACGCCCGCCCGGGTACCCTCGGGAGCATGGGTTGGACCTTCGGCCGCCGGCGCCCCACGACGTACCTCCTCGGCGAGGTGGCGGACCCGTACCCGGCCCAGGTGCCGGAGGCGCGGCGCGGCCGCGTCCGGCGCATCACGGAGATCGGCGAGCCCGTCCTGCACACGCCGGCGCGCGCCGTCGAGCGGTTCTCGACGCCGGAGCTGACCCGTCTGGTGGACGACCTGTTCGCCACCATGGAGGTGGCCCAGGGGGTGGGTCTCGCCGCGCCGCAGATCGGCGTGGACCTGCGGGTGTTCGTCTACGACGTCACCGACGAGCGCGGCGACCGGCACGTGGGTCACGTGGTCAACCCTGTCCTGACGATCGACGAGTCCAGCGAGGCGGTCACCGACGAGGAGGGCTGTCTGTCCGTCCCCGGCGCGTACGTCCCGCTCGCCCGCCGCACGGCCGTGACGGTCCGGGGCGTGGACCAGCACGGCGGACCGGTGCAGCTCGAGGCGCAGGGCTACTTCGCCCGGGCCCTGACCCACGAGAGCCAGCACCTGGACGGCACGCTGTACTGGGACCACCTGTCGGCCGAGGACCAGCGGGACGCCCTGCGCCAGCGCGACGAGGAGCGTGCGGGTGTGCTGGCCGAGCGACGCGAGATCGCTATCGAGCTGGACAAGAAGCCGGCCGACTACCCGGAACGCCCCGCGGGCGGCCGTTGAGGCTCAGCCCACCGGGCGGCGTGCCCGCCAGGCGACGACACCGCCGGCGGTGAGTCCGGCCGCCGCGAGCACGAGCCCGACGGCCGCCCAGGTGTCGCCGTGGAAGATCGCGTCCTGCGGGCTGCCTCCGGTGTCGTCGAGGGAGACCGGGGCCGCGCCGACGGCATCCTCGTCGCCGCTGCCGGCCGCGGCCGTCCGCGGCGGCGTGGGGGAGGCCTTCGGCGACGGCGTGGCCGACGGCGAGGGCGACGGGGACGGCGACGCCGAGGGTGACGGCGAGGGGGACGCGGACGGCGTCGGGGTCGGCGTGGGCTCCGCGGCGGCGGTCTCGGCCGGTTCGGGCGTGGCGGAGGCCGTGGCGCTCGGTGACGGGCTCGGGCGGCGCGTGCGGTGCGGTGTCGGGTCGGCTGACGGCGTCGGGCTGCTCGCGGCGGTGTCGTCGGGGGACGGCGTCGCGCCGTCGGAGGGGGAACCGGTGCACTGCGGCCCGGCGCCCTCCGCGGACCAGTCGCCGACACCCGGCACGGTCACGTACACCACGCAGTACCCGTCGGGCATGACGGCGGTCGCCTCGGTGAAGCTCACGTGGCCGGCACGGCCCCGCCCCATCGGCTCGGTGAGCCACTCGAACTGCCAGCCCTCGAGGCTGCGGATCGAGTAGCCGACCCGGTCCCACCGGTCCCGGTCGTCGTCCCGCCCGGAGTAGGAGACGCCGTCGGAGGTGACGGTCAGGTCGTCGTCGTCCGCGACGGCGGCGCCGGCGCCGCACACGAGGGTGCCGCATCCCAGGACGCCGGCCAGCAGGGCTCGGGCGGCACGGTGGGGGACGGGCACGCAGGGCCTTCCGACGCGGAGGTGCCGGCCGGGTCCGGCCGGTCGGACCACATGCTAGGCGACCCGGGCCCGACGGCGGCACCTCGTCCGGTCGGGATCACCCGTTGCGGCGCCGCCCCCCGCGGACGTGGCGCCGGACGCCGGCTCAGAGCGCGGCGACCCAGTCGGCGACGGCCGCGGCCACGGCGTCGTCGTCCTTGACCTCGTGGGTCCCGGGCAGCGTGATGCGGGTGACGGGGCCGGGGATCGCCGCGGTGTGCGCGGCCAGCTCGTCGGGGGTGCCGAAGGGGTCGCGGGCGCCGGAGACGAACAGCACCGGGAGGTCGAGGTCGGGGAGGTGCTCCGTGCGGAGCTTCTCCGGCTTGCCCGGGGGGTGCAGGGGGTAGCTGAGCAGCACCAGCCCGGCCGCGGGCAGACCGTCGGCCACTGCCATCGAGCACATGCGCCCGCCGTAGGAACGGCCGCCGAGCAGGAGGCGCTCGGTGCCGACGCCGAGCCGGTCGGCGAGCTGTTCCGCCTGCTGGCGCACGTACGCGACCGCCACGGGCGCGCGGTCGGGGATCTTCTTGCCCGCCTGGCGGTAGGGGAAGTCGACGCGTTCCACGGGGACGGGCGGCTCGGCCAGGCGGAGCCGTTCCTCGACGGCCTTCAGGGTGCGGTGGTCGCGGTCGGCCCCGGCGCCGGGGGTGAGCAGCAGGCCGGCAGGAGTGGTGGGCATGCGCCCAGTGTCGTGCACGACGGCGTAGCTCGTCCGGCGAGGGGCGGCCTGCGGGGAGCGGCGGGCGCGGGTGGCCGGACGCCGGCGTCCGGTGAGGTTGGTCACCGGTGCCGTCGGGCCTGGTCAGCGTTTTCCGGGCGGCGGGGCCGGATGCCCGAGGACGTGATTACATCGTTTACCCTGAGTCGACGGGCGCGGCCGGACGGACGGGCGCACCTGTGCCAGCAAACCCGAGGAGCACCGATGACGGACCACGCTCAGGTGGCGCCGAACCCGATCGTCCTGCAGCGCGCGGACCCGCACGTGCTGCGCCACGACGGCCAGTACTACTTCACCGGGTCGTACCCGGCCTACGACCGGATCGTGCTGCGCCGTGCCGCGCGGCTCGCCGACCTCCAGCAGGCCGAGGAGGTGACGGTCTGGACGCACCACGCCACCGGTCCCCAGTCCCACCTGATCTGGGCCCCCGAGATCCACCGCGTCGGCGGCGCCTGGTACCTCTACTACGCCGCCGCGCCGGTCGACCACGGCACGGCCGACGCCCCCGGCGCCGACGAGACGTTCAACCACCGCGTCTTCGTGCTGGAGTGCACGGACGAGGACCCGCTGGCCGGGTCGTGGCGCGAGCGCGGTCAGGTCGACACCGGCTGGGAGTCGTTCGCCCTCGACGCCACCACGTTCGTCCTCGACGGTCAGCAGTACCTGGTCTGGGCGCAGCAGGACCTGGCCGTGCGGGGGCACTCCAACCTCTACATCGCGCCGATGGCGAACCCCTGGACCCTGGCCGGCCCCGCCGTCGAGCTCACCCGGCCCGAGCACGACTGGGAGACCAGGGGCTTCTGGGTCAACGAGGGCCCGTCGGTCCTGGTCCGTGGCGGCCGGGTCTTCCTCACCTACTCCGGGGCGGCCACGGGCATCGACTACGCGATGGGCCTGCTCACCGCCGACGCCGCCGCCGACCTGCTCGACCCGGCGTCGTGGACCAAGTCCGCCGACCCGGTCTTCGTCTCCGACCCGTCCGTGCGCCAGTACGGCCCGGGGCACAACTCGTTCACCGAGACCCCCGAGGGCGACACGGTGCTGGTGTACCACGCACGCACCTACACGGAGATCGTCGGCGACCCGCTGTGGGACCCGAACCGGCACGCCCGGGCGCAGGTGCTCCCGTTCGACGCCGCCGGCGACCCCGTCTGGGGCACCCCGGTCCCCGACACCCGGCCCACCCCCACGTCGACCGAGGTGCTGCCGCCCTCCGGCCTGGCGGACGCCGTCGAGGAGGCGGTCCTGTGAGCACCACCACGACCGCACGGCAGGAGCAGACCGGACCGGCCCGGTCCGGCGCCGTCGCCTCGCTGAAGCAGACGGCCTTCTGGAACGTCGGTGGGCTGTTCTTCTTCTACTTCGCCATCTGGCAGCTCGTCTTCACGTTCCTCGGCCCCTGGCTCGAGGAGCAGGCGGGGATGACGTCCGGGAACATCGGGCTGCTCAACTCAGTGATGGCGCTGACAGCGCTGTGCCTGCAGCCGTTCTACGGGTTCGTGCAGGACCGGCTCGGGTTCCGCAAGCACCTGTTCGCCGTCGTCGTCCTCGTCGGTGCCTTCATGGGGCCCTTCTTCGCGTTCGTGTTCGTGCCGATCGTGAACCTCGACCAGGTCCTCGGTGCCGTCGTCGGCGGGATCTACCTCTCCCTGGTGCTGAACTCCGGCGTCGGGGTGGTCGAGGCGTTCAACGAACGTGCCGCGCGCGCCCACCGGTTCGAGTACGGGCACGTCCGCCTCTTCGGGTCCGTCGCCGGTGCGACCGCCTCGCTCGTCGGCGGCTTCATCTGGGCGGCGAACCCCGACAACGTCTGGTGGGTCGGGACCTTCTCCGCGCTCGTCCTGGGCGTCCTGCTGTTCACGCTGCGCACCCCGAGGCCCGGCGACGCGGCGTACGACGCCGCCGTCGGTGACGACCCCGCCGGCCCGGACAGGCCCCGCGTGACGACGGCGACAGTGCGGCGGCTGCTGCGCGACCGGTCGTTCGTCGGCTTCATGGTGCTGATGTTCGGGACCGCCGCGCTCTACGACGTCTTCGACCAGCAGTACGCGATCTACTTCGCCGACTTCTTCTCCGGCGCCGGCGACCCGCAGGTGTTCTTCTCGCGGGTGGTGTTCGTCCAGATCCTGCTCGAGGCGCTGGTCATGGTGGCCATGCCGTTCCTCATCAACAAGATCGGCGCGAAGCGTGGGCTGCAGCTCTACGCGCTCGTGCTCATGGTGCGCGTGGTCGGGTCGGCGCTGTTCACCTCGACCGAGCTGCTCGTCCTGTGGCGACTCCTGGCCGCGCTCGAGATGCCGCTGATGCTCGTGTCGGTGTGGAAGTACCTCACCCGGATGTTCGACGTCAGGATCTCCGCCACGGCCTACATGATCGGCTTCAACACGGCCAAGCAGATCGGCGTCGTCGTCTTCTCCTGGGTGTTCGGCATGTCCTACGACGCGATCGGGTTCAGCCACTCCTACCTGATCATGGGCGCCGTGATCCTGGCCGTCACCGCCATGGCCGGGCTGCTCATGCGTGACGACCGGGGCATCGAGGACCCGGCGCCCGCCGCTCCGGACGGCTCTGCTCCGGACGCGCCCGGTCCGGACCCCGCCGTCACCCGGTCAGCACCGTGACCGGGCAGCTCGCGTAGTCGAGCACCTGCCGGCTCACCGAACCCAGCACCAGCCGGTCGAACCCACCCAGCCCGCGGGCGCCGACCACCAGCCGGTCGGCGCCCGCGGAGCGTTCGATGAGGACCTTGGCCGCCGCACCGTGCACCACCAGCGGTCGCACCCGGTCGCCAGGCAGGTCGACGCCGGCCTCCTGCACGGCGGCGGCGAGGCGCTCGCGGGCGAAGCGCTCGTAGTCGTCGATCGGCGGTGCCCACCCCCACGAGCCCGGGAGCGGGGCGAGCGTGGTGATCTGCCACGCGAAGACCGGCTCGACCACCGCCGTCGTCGACCCGGCCGCGATCGTCGCCGCGTGGCGCAGCGCCGCCACCGACGGCACCGAGGTGTCCACACCCACCACGATCCGCGGTGCGTCCTGCACGGCGTCCGGCGGCGGGCCGCCCGGCGCCTGCCCGTCGTGCGGGCGCCGGACCACCGTCACGGGGACCCGCGCGTTCTCCACGACGTTCGTCGAGACCGAGCCGAGGACCCGGCGGCCCAGCCGGCTGCGCCGTCGTCGGCCCAGCACGAGCATCTGCGCGCCGTCCTCGAGGGCCAGCAGCCCGTCGGGCGCCGGACCGGGCACGACGGCGGAGGTCACCTCGACGATGCGGCCGTGGCGCGCCCGGGCCCGCTCGATGCTGTCCGACGCGACCGCGCGGCGTTCCTCGGCCACCGCGGCGAGCGCGGCCTCGTCGTGCTCGGGCGCGACGTGCACAACGGTCAGGGGCAGCTCCCGTGCCCGCGCCTCGCCCAGCGCCCAGTCCAGGGCCTCGTCCGACTCGACGGTGCCGTTGACGCCGACCACGATGCCGTCCATGAGCGCAGGATAGGCCCGACCTCGGGCACCGGCAGGGCGGTCGGCGCCACGCCGGTCAGCGCCGGCCGGGCGGGTGGAGCAGGGACCGGATCGGGCGGGTGACGACGTCCACGCGCTCGACGAGGTCGGTGGGCCCGGTCACGACCAGGCCGCGGCCGCCCGTGTCGACGTGGACCGCCGTGACCTCGCGGACCCGGACCCGGGTCGCGACCCGGGCGTCGCCGTCGACGGCGAGCTCGGCCTGCTCGAGCGGCACGGCGTCCACCTCGGCCACGATCGCCCGCATCGCGCTGCGGTAGTCGGCGTAGTCGTCCGCGAAGTCGTTCCCGAGCCGGGGCACCGAGTCGGCGTCCGGCTCGACCGGCGCGGCGATGTCGGCGTGCAGCGGAGCGGCCAGCGCACCGCTGGCGGCGGCGCGCACGACGTCCTCGACGGCGTCGTCCGCCACCCGGCGGCGCAGCGTCTCCACCTCGAACGCCTCGCCGGCGAACGTGCGATAAGTGCGCACGAACCGGTCCGACGTCGGGTCCGCCTCGTCGTCGCACCCCGTCAACGCCTCGTCCTCCAGGTCGAGGCCCCACGTCAGCGGGTCCCGGACCTCACCCACGTGGCCGGAGAACTGGGCCAGGCGGGGGTCGACCTCGGCGCTCGCCGCACTCTCGCCGGGAGTCCGGCCGTGGTCGTCGTGCTCGGGAGAGGGCAGCCCGTGGCGCTCGGCCGCGGTGGGGCCGTGCGGGACCGCCTCACCGTCCCCGGGCTCGCCCTGACCGGTGCTGCGTCCGACGTCGTCCATGGGAGTCCTCCCGATCGAGCGGCGACCTCTTGCACCGACAATGCCCCTCCGGACGGGACCACGGCAACGGGGCGCGCCGTCACGCCCCTGGCGAACAAGGGCATGCGGAGGCCGTTGCGACGGTTCAGACCGCATAGAGTCGTAGCGGTCAGGCTGTCGCCGTCATACCGACGGGGTGCAGGAATCGCCGCTCGTGAGGGAGCAGCACATGTTCGAGAGATTTACGGACCGAGCCCGTCGGGTGGTCGTCCTCGCGCAAGAAGAAGCGCGGATGCTCAACCACAACTACATCGGCACCGAGCACATCCTCCTCGGCCTCATCCACGAGGGCGAGGGCGTGGCGGCCAAGGCGCTGGAGTCGTTGGGCATCTCGCTCGACGGCGTGCGCGCGCAGGTCACCGAGATCATCGGCGAGGGCCAGCAGGCCCCGAGCGGGCACATCCCGTTCACGCCGCGCGCCAAGAAGGTGCTGGAGCTGTCGCTGCGCGAGGCGCTGCAGCTCGGCCACAACTACATCGGCACCGAGCACATCCTGCTCGGTCTCATCCGCGAGGGTGAGGGCGTCGCCGCCCAGGTGCTCACCAAGATGGGCGCCGACCTCAACAAGGTGCGCCAGCAGGTCATCCAGCTGCTGAGCGGCTACCAGGGCAAGGAGCCCGTGGCCGCCGGCGGTCCGCAGGAGGGGCAGCCCTCCGGCTCGGCCGTGCTGGACCAGTTCGGCCGCAACCTGACGCAGGCCGCCCGCGAGGGCAAGCTGGACCCGGTCATCGGGCGCAAGCTCGAGGTCGAGCGGGTCATGCAGGTGCTGTCGCGCCGCACCAAGAACAACCCCGTGCTGATCGGCGAGCCCGGCGTCGGCAAGACGGCCGTCGTCGAGGGCCTCGCGCAGGACATCGTGCGCGGGGACGTCCCCGAGACGCTCAAGGACAAGCAGCTCTACACGCTGGACCTGGGCGCCCTGGTGGCCGGTTCGCGCTACCGCGGCGACTTCGAGGAACGCCTCAAGAAGGTCCTCAAGGAGATCCGCACCCGCGGCGACATCATCCTGTTCATCGACGAGATCCACACGCTCGTCGGTGCGGGCGCCGCCGAGGGCGCGATCGACGCCGCCAGCATCCTCAAGCCGATGCTGGCCCGCGGCGAGCTGCAGACCATCGGTGCCACCACGCTCGACGAGTACCGCAAGCACGTCGAGAAGGACCCGGCCCTGGAGCGTCGCTTCCAGCCGATCCAGGTCAACGAGCCCTCGCTCGAGCACGCCATCGAGATCCTCAAGGGTCTGCGCGACCGCTACGAGGCGCACCACCGGGTGTCCATCACGGACTCCGCGCTGGTCTCGGCCGCCCAGCTCGCCGACCGGTACATCAACGACCGGTACCTGCCGGACAAGGCGATCGACCTCATCGACGAGGCGGGTGCCCGCCTGCGGATCCGCCGCATGACGGCCCCGCCGGAGCTCAAGGAGCTCGACGAGGAGATCGCCGAGGCACGCCGCGAGAAGGAGTCGGCGATCGACGAGCAGGACTTCGAGAAGGCCGCGGGCCTGCGTGACACCGAGAAGCAGCTCACGCAGAAGCGCGCCGACAAGGAGAAGGCCTGGAAGTCGGGCGACCTGGACACGGTCGCCGAGGTCGACGACGAGCTGATCGCCGAGGTCCTGGCGATGTCCACCGGTATCCCGGTCGTCAAGCTCACCGAGGAGGAGTCCAGCAAGCTCCTGCACATGGAGGACGAGCTGCACAAGCGCGTCGTCGGCCAGGAGGCCGCGATCAAGGCGCTCTCGCAGGCGATCCGCCGTACCCGTGCCGGGCTCAAGGACCCCAAGCGTCCCGGTGGCTCGTTCATCTTCGCCGGCCCCACGGGCGTCGGGAAGACCGAGCTGGCCAAGGCGCTCGCCGAGTTCCTCTTCGGGGACGAGGACGCGCTCATCCAGCTCGACATGTCGGAGTTCTCGGAGAAGCACACGGTCTCGCGGCTGTTCGGCTCGCCCCCCGGCTACGTCGGGTACGACGAGGGCGGCCAGCTCACCGAGAAGGTGCGCCGCAAGCCGTTCTCCGTGGTCCTGTTCGACGAGGTGGAGAAGGCCCACGCGGACATCTTCAACTCGCTGCTGCAGGTGCTCGAGGACGGTCGCCTCACCGACTCCCAGGGTCGTGTGGTCGACTTCAAGAACACCGTCATCATCATGACGACGAACCTCGGGACGCGGGACATCGCCAAGGGCGTGCAGACCGGCTTCAACGCCGGCGGCGACCTGGTGACCGACTACCAGCGGATGAAGGCGAAGGTCAACGAGGAGCTCAAGCAGCACTTCCGGCCCGAGTTCCTCAACCGCGTCGACGACACGGTGGTCTTCCCGCAGCTCTCGCAGCAGGAGATCATCGAGATCGTCGACCTGGAGGTCGCCAAGCTCGACAAGCGCCTGCGCGACAAGGACATGGCCATCGAGCTCACCGACGCCGCGAAGCACCTGCTGGCGGAGAAGGGCTACGACCCGGTCCTGGGCGCCCGGCCGCTCAAGCGCGCCATCCAGCGGGAGATCGAGGACCAGCTGTCCGAGAAGATCCTGTTCGGCGAGCTGTCGCCGGGGCAGATGGTCCTGGTCGACGGCGAGGGCGAGGGCATCCTCGGGGAGTTCACCTTCCGCGGGGTGCCGAAGTCCGAGCACGAGCGGGGACCCGTCTCCGTCGGGGCGTCCGCCGCGCTCGACGCGCCCACCGGCGTCTCGGTGAGCGACCTGCCCCCCACCGGGCAGATGCAGGCCGGCGCGGAGTGACCCGCTCGCGCTGAGCCACGACGAAGGCCCCGGAGCTCTCCTCACAAGAGCTCCGGGGCCTTCGTCGTGCCCGCGGGGTAGGCGAACCTTTCGCGGGGCAGGCGAACCTTCCGCGGGGTAGGCCAATCTCCCGCGGCGTAGGCGAACCTTCCGCGGCGTAGGCCGACCTTCCGCGGATAGGCGGACGCTCAGGCCCGGACGAGGCCGAGGCGACGCAGGACGGCGTCGGTGAGGTCCGGGACCGCGTCGACCAGCTCGACGGCGCCCGCCGTCTCGAGCTCGCCCGGTGCCGCGTAACCCCACGAGACCCCGAGGCAGTCGATGCCGTGCTCGGCGGCGCCGTGGACGTCGTGCTCGCGGTCCCCGACCATCAGCACGGGCCACCCGGTGAGGCCTCCGGACGCATCCCCGGGGGGCCGGCGCCCGAGGCCGTCGAGGGCCGCGGCGATGACGTCGGCCTTGGTGGAGCGCGCCTCGTCCGGCGGGGCGCCGTGCACGGCGTCGACCAGCCCGGTCAGGCCGAAGCGGTCGCAGATGGGCTGGGCGAACATCTCGGGCTTGGACGTCGCCACCGCGAGGGTGCACCCGGCCGCACGCAACGAGCGCAGCACCTCGGGCACGCCGTCGAACACGGCGTTGTCGAACATGCCGCCGGCGGTGAACGCGGACCGGTAGGCCGCGACGGCCTCGCCGACACGCTCTCGCGGCACGCCGTGGGCAGGGAAGGAGTCGGTGATCGGCGGGCCGACGAACGAGCGCAGCGTCGCGGCGTCGGGCACCGGGAGCCCCAGCGCGCGGAAGGCGTGCGCCGCCGAGGAGGTGATGCCGGGTGCGGAGTCCATGAGGGTGCCGTCGAGGTCGAGCAGCACGAGGGGTGTGGTCACTCCCGGAGCCTACGGTCGTCGCGGCGGCGCGTCACAGCGCCCGGGCGTGCTCCACGAGCCGGTCGAACGCCGCGTCCAGCCCGGGATCGACCTGCTGTGCCGCGGGGTTCGCGTCGTACCAGGCGATCTGCTCGTGCGCGGCGTCGTCGTAGGTGATGGTGGGCGCGAACTCGGGGACGAGCGCGCGCACCTTGGCGCAGTCGAAGACCATCGAGTGGGCCTTGTCCCCGAGCAGCCCGTCCCCGACGTCGGGCAGCACGCGGGCGATCGTGTCGGAGGGCACGTGCACGATCTCCGGGTCCGGCACGCCGGCCGCGGCGCCGAGCCAGGTGTAGACCTGGTCCCAGGTGGGGGCGTGGGTACCCATGATCTGGAAGGTGTCGCCGACGGCGTGCGGGTGTCCGAGCAGCCCGACGAACCCGACGGCGAAGTCCTCGCTGTGGGTGAGCGTCCACAGGCTGGTGCCGTCCCCGTGGACGACGACGGGCCGCCCGGCGCGCATCCGGGCGACGTCGGTCCACCCGCCGGCGGTGGGCAGGAGCGTGCGGTCGTAGGTGTGGCTGGGCCGCACGATCGTGGCCGGGAACGCGTCCTCGCGGTGGGCGCGCACGAGCAGGTCCTCCCCGGCGATCTTGTCGCGGGAGTACTGCCAGAACGGGTTGCGCAGCGGGGTGGACTCGGTGACGGGCAGCCGCGACGGCGGCGTCTGGTAGGCCGAGGCGCTGGAGATGAACACGTACTGACCTGTGCGCCCGGTGAACCGCGCGACGTCGCGGGCCACGTGCTCGGGGGAGAAGGCGCGGAACTGGGCGACGACGTCGAAGTCGCGGCCGGACAGCACCGCGTCGACGGCTCCGGCGTCGGCGGCGTCCGCGGTGAGCTGCTCGACGGCGTCGGGCAGCTCGCGGGTGGTCGACCGGCCGCGGTTGAGGACGGTGACGCGGTGGCCCTGGGCGACGGCGCGGGTCACGGACGGCGCGCTGATGACGCCGGAGCCACCGATGAACAGGATGTCGAGCGGGTTGCGGGTCATGAGGCCATCGTGCCCGACGTCCGGCCGCGCCGTCGGGGCGCTGATGCGTGAGGAGCTGCGACGCGGCCGCTCGGCGTCGTCGGGAATCCTCACCCTTGGAGCCTGCGAAGGCTGAGGAACCGCTACGCCGCCGGCGGCCCGGCCAGCGTCAGGCCGGGTGGCAGGTGCCGGGGGACGACCTCCCGCAGCGCCAGCGTCCGCGCGGCGCGGGCGGCTCCGGTCATCCGTTCCACCGGGGCGGTGATCGACACCGCGGCGACGGGTCGGCCGGCCCGCAGCACCGCGACGGCCGCGCACGCGATCCCGGTCTCGTTCTCCTCGGTCTCGGTGGCCACCCCGGTGCGGCGGGCCTCGGCCAGGGCCTCGCGCAGCCGGTCCGCGGTGGTCCCGGGGGCCAGGTACCCGGCGAGCACGTCGTCGCCGGAGGCACCGGCGTCGGGCACCTCGCGCAGCGGCCCGGCCGCCAGCAGCGCCCGGCCCAGCGCGGTGGTGGCGGCCGGGCGCCGGCGCCCGACGGCGGACCACACCCGCACGGGACGCTGCGGCTCGACCTTGTCGAGGTAGACGACCTCCCGGCCGGCGAGCACCCCGAGGTGGACCAGCTCGTCGACGTCGTCGCGCAGGGCGTCCAGGGCGGGTCGCAGGAGCTCGGGCAGGTTCTCCTCGGCGAGGAAGGTGCTCCCGAGGGCGAGGATCGCGGGGCCGAGCCGGTAGGCGCCGTCGTCGGTCTGCTCGGCGTACCCGCGGTGCCGCAGGGCGGCCAGGGTGCGGTGCAGGGTGGACTTGTTGGCCCCGACGTCCGCGGACAGCTCCGCGAGGGGGACGCCGGCGGCGCCGGCCCGTCCGAGGGCGTCGAGGGTCAGGAGCGCCTTGTCGACGCTGCCGAGCGGGCTGGGATCCACGAGGCCCTTCCGGTAGGCTGCATTTCGCAGTGAACAACAGGCGTTCACTATAGCGAAACGGAGTAGGTATGTCATCCCCGGTGCTCGACACCCTCGCAGGTCACCGGCTCGTGCCCGTCGTCGTCGTCGACGGCGCCGACCAGGGCCTGGCGCTCGCCGACGCCCTCACCGCCGGTGGTCTGCCCGTCGCCGAGATCACGCTGCGCACCGCCGGCGGGCTCGACGCGATCCGGGCCGTCGCCCGGGACCGCCCCGACGTCGTCGTCGGCGCCGGCACCGTCACCACCGCTGCGCAGGTGGACGCCGTCGCCGACGCCGGGGCGCGCTACGTCGTCTCGCCCGGCCTGTCCCGCGCCGTCGTCGAGCGAGCACGCCACCACGAGCTGCCCGTGCTGCCCGGCGTGGCCACCCCCACCGAGATCATGGCCGCGCTCGACCTCGGCGTCGAGACGGTCAAGCTCTTCCCGGCGAACGTCGTCGGTGGACCCGCCGCGCTCAAGGCCTTCGCCGCGCCGTTCCCGGCCCTGCGGTTCGTCCCCACCGGCGGGGTGAGCGCCACCAACCTGCCGGACTACCTCGCGCTGAAGCCCGTGCTCGCCGTCGGCGGCTCCTGGATGGTCGCCAAGCCCCTGGTCGACGCCGGCGACTGGGCCGAGATCACCCGCCTCACCGGCGAGGCCGTGGCGCTGGCCGCGCCGTCCACGAAGGAGAACCGATGAGCAACCCGTCCGTCACCACCCGCCCCGCCGCGGACTGCCGCTACGACGTCGTCGCCCTCGGCGAGGTCATGCTGCGCCTCGACCCGGGCGACCGCCGCATCCGCACCACCCGCAGCTTCGACGTCTGGGAGGGTGGTGGCGAGTACAACGTGGCCCGCGGGCTGCGTCGCTGCTTCGGCCTGCGTGGCGCGATCGTCACGGCGCTGGCGAACAACGACGTCGGTCGGCTCGTCGAGGACTGCATGCTCACGGGCGGCCTGGACACCTCGTGGGTCCAGTGGCGCGACTTCGACGGCATCGGCCGGGAGGTGCGCAACGGGCTGAACTTCACCGAGCGGGGGTTCGGCGTGCGCGGCGCGGCCGGCGTCAGCGACCGCGGGCACACGGCGATCTCGCAGATGCGTCCCGACGACGTCGACTGGGACGCGCTGTTCTCCTCCGGCGTCCGTTGGCTGCACACCGGCGGCATCTTCGCCGCGCTGTCCGAGTCCGCCGCCGACGTGGCCGAGGCCGCGATGTCCGCAGCGCGCCGGCACGGCACCATCGTGTCCTACGACCTGAACTTCCGGCCCTCGCTGTGGAAGGACATCGGGGGAGTCGACCGTGCGCGCGAGGTCAACCGCCGGCTCGCGCGCCACGTCGACGTCATGATCGGCAACGAGGAGGACTTCACGGCCTCGCTCGGGTTCGAGGTCGAGGGCGTGGACGAGAACCTGACGGACCTGGACACCGGTGCCTTCCGGGCCATGATCGAGACCGCTGCCGGCGAGTACCCGAACTTCCAGGTGATCGCGACGACCCTGCGCGGCGTGACGTCCGCCTCGGTGAACGACTGGGGAGCCGTCGCCTGGTCGCGTGCCGAGGGGTTCGTCGAGGCCACGCACCGCCCGGGCCTCGAGATCTTCGACCGCGTCGGCGGTGGCGACTCGTTCGCCTCCGGCCTCGCCTACGGACTCCTGGAGCTCGGCTCGCTGCAGGAGGCCGTCGAGTACGGCGCCGCGCACGGTGCGCTCGCCATGACCACGCCCGGGGACACGACGACGGCGACGCTGGCCGAGGTGGCCAAGCTCGCCTCGGGCGGCAGCGCGCGCGTGCAGCGCTGAGCAGGGCCGGCCGGCACTACCCCCGGGCGGGCGGCGGGGCCGTGGTCTCGCGGACCACGAGCTCCGTCGCCAGGTTCACGCGGGTCAGCTCTGGCTGCCGGCCGGCGGCGAGGTCGAGCAGGATCCGGGTCGCCGTCGCGGCCATCTCCGTCAGGGGCTGCCGGACCGTGGTGAGCGCCGGCGTCGTCCACTGGGCCAGCGGCAGGTCGTCGTACCCCACCACGGAGACGTCGTGGGGGACACGCAGCCCGAGCTCCTGCGCGGCCCGCAGGACGCCGATGGCCTGCATGTCGGACCCCGCGAAGATCGCCGTCGGCCGGTCGGGGCGGTCGAGCAGGCGCCGGGCGGCCGCGTACCCCGGCTCGACGTAGAAGTTGCCGGAGTCGAGGAGCGCCGGGTCGACGGCGATGCCACCGGCCGCCAGGGCGCTGCGGTAGCCGTCGAGCCGGGCCCGGCTGCACAGCATGTCGGAGGGGCCGCCGATGGCGGCGATCCGCCGGTGCCCGAGCTCGACCAGGTGCCGGGTGGCCGCCAGCCCGCCGCTCCAGTTGTCGGAGCCGACGGTGGGCACGTCCGCCGGGGTGTCTCCGTCGGTGTCGATGACGACGAACGGGATGGACCGGCTCACCAGCCGGTGCCGCTGGGCCTCGGTGAGCTGGGAGGCGACCAGCAGCACGCCCGCCGGGGGACGGGCCAGGGTCGTCTCGAGCCATGCGCGCGGGGGTCGGTGGCGGCCCCCGAGCT
Organism: Isoptericola aurantiacus; assembly: GCF_044769875.1. NCBI lineage: Bacteria > Bacillati > Actinomycetota > Actinomycetes > Micrococcales > Promicromonosporaceae > Isoptericola > Isoptericola aurantiacus. Next base: position 458,475 of record NZ_JBJBAE010000001.1, on the reverse strand, counting down.
CGGAGAGGATGACGCTGGTGCGCGCGGCCGCCGCGGCCTCCTCGACACCGCGGATGATCTCCATCGACCAGGTCGAGCCGAGCTGGTGGAAGACCAGGTCGATCAGGGCCGCACCGTCACGCGGCGCTCCGGGGCGCCGCCGTCGGTACCGGTGCCGCTCCAGCGCCTCCTCGACCCGCCGGCGCGTGGCGGGCGCGACGTCGGACCGGCCGTTGAGGACCTTGGAGACCGTCGGCACGGAGACGCCGAGCTCCTCGGCGATCTGCGCGATGGTCGGCGCCGAGCCGGCGCGCTCCGGGGTGGTGGGCCGGTCCGGTCGGTGAGTTCCTGCGATCGATGACATCCAGGTTCCGTCGCTGAGGAGTGGGTTTCGCAACTTTCGACACCGACCCTACTCCACCAAGGGGCTGTGACCGGCGCGATCGCAACGTTTTCATCCGGTCGGATGCCCCGGGCTCGCGCCTCACCGCCACCATCTCGGGCGTCTCGTCGCGGGAAATGAGACCCGACCGTGATCTGCGCCCCGCTTGACCCCGTGTGATCCAGGTCCTAACCTCCGAGTGTCGGAAACGTTTTCGACGCCGAAAGTTTCGACCGCGGCACGGCTGCCGCGCCGAGCACGACGACGTGACGGACCAGGAGCACCCATGGCACGAGACACCGGCACGGTCGCCACCGCGCCCGTGGACGCGACGGCGACCGACGCCTCGCTCACCGGGCTGGGCGACGTGCCCCCGGGCACCCGGCGGCGTCGGCGCCGCGGCGGGAACGACGGCCGGCAGAGCTGGGCCCAGGCGCTCCGCAAGGACTGGCGGCTCTACACGTTCGTCGTGCTGCCGCTGCTGTTCTTCGCGATCTTCAAGTACCTGCCGATGGCGGGCAACGTCATCGCGTTCCGACGCTTCCGCCCCGGCGGCAGCGTGTTCGGCGACGAGTGGGTGGGCCTCTACTACTTCGAGATGTTCATCCACAACGCGCAGTTCTGGCAGGTGTTCTGGAACACCGTGATGCTGGGGCTGCTCACGCTGGCGATCTGCTTCCCGCTGCCGATCGTGCTCGCCCTGATGCTCAACGAGCTGCGGTCCCGGCGGTTCAAGAAGATCGTGCAGACGATCTCCTACCTGCCCCACTTCATGTCGATCGTCATCGTCGCCGGGCTCGTGCTGCAGCTCACCGCGCTCAACGGCACCGTCAACCAGGTCGTCGAGGCGTTCGGCGGCGACGCCATCCCGTTCATGCAGCTGCCGGAGTGGTTCCGCACGATCTACGTCAGCTCGGAGGTCTGGCAGACCGTCGGATGGGGGACCATCCTCTACCTCGCCGCGCTGACCACCATCGACGACCAGCTCTACGAGGCCACGCGCATCGACGGCGCCAACCGCTGGCAGCAGACCTGGCACATCACCCTGCCCGGCATCCGCCCGACCATGATGGTCCTGCTCATCCTCAACATCGGCACCTTCATGGCCGTCGGGTTCGAGAAGGTCCTGCTGCTGCAGAACCCGCTGATCTACTCCACCGCCGACGTCATCTCGACCTACCTCTACCGGGTCGGGATCCAGTCCGCGCAGTTCTCCTACGGCACGGCCATCGGCCTCTTCGAAGCCCTCATCGGGCTCGTCCTCGTCCTGACCGCGAACTACGTCTCGCGCCGCACGGTTGGAGCCTCGCTGTGGTGACCGACACCCCCACCCCGGACCTCGCGCGCGTCCGCGCCGAACCCACCACGGTCAAGGACACGGCCGGCTACCGGACGTTCCGCGTGGTCAACCTGGTCGTCCTGCTGGGCGTCTGCGCCGTGACGCTCTACCCGTTCGTCAACCTGGTGGCCAAGGCGTTCTCGTCGGAGGGTTTCATCGCTGCCGGTGAGGTCAACCTCCTGCCCCGCGGGTTCAACATCGACACGTTCCGCGTGGTGATGGGCGACGCGCTGTTCTGGACCAACTACCGCAACACGGTGCTGTACACCGTGGTGGGCACCGCCGTCTCGATGGCCCTGACCACCACGTTCGCCTACGCGCTGAGCCGCCGGCACCTCAAGGGGCGCACGGCGTTCATCGGGATCGCCGTCTTCACCATGTTCTTCAGCGGCGGGCTCATCCCGAACTACATCCTGGTCGCGGACACCCTCGGGATGCGGAACACGATGTGGGCGATCGTCCTGCCCAACGCCGTCTCGGTGTTCAACCTGCTGGTGATGAAGTCGTTCTTCGAGAACTTCCCCGCCGATCTCGAGGAGGCCGCCGCGATCGACGGCCTGACGACGTACGGGATCTTCTTCCGGATCGTGCTGCCCCTGTCCAAGGCGGTCATCGCGACGATGACCCTCTTCTACGCGGTCACCCTGTGGAACTCCTGGTTCCAGGCGTTCCTGTACCTGGACCAGAAGGAGCTCTTCCCCGTCACCGTCTACCTGCGCAACCTGATCGCCGCGGCGTCCTCGCCGACGGCGGAGGCGGGGCAGGACACGATCCAGATCGCCGCCAACATCCAGTCGGTGACGATGCTGCTCACGGTGCTGCCGATCATCTGCTTCTACCCGTTCATCCAGAGGTACTTCGTGTCCGGCGTGATGCTCGGCTCGGTCAAGGGATGACCGCCCGGCACACCACCCCGACCCCGCACCCGTCGCCGCCCCGAACCCTGAAACCTGCCAGTCCGTGCGTCGAGAGCAATGACGCTCACCCGAGGAGAGAGATGACGAACACCCGACAGCGCACCGCCCTGGCGGTCGCGTCCCTGACGACCCTGACCCTCGCCCTGACCGCGTGCAGCGGTGGCGGCGACGAGCCCAGCGAGGAGGGGGCCGACGGCGGTGGCACCACCATCGACGCCGAGCACTCCGTGGGCGCCATGGAGGACTTCGGGGCCGGAACCACGTTCCGGGCGACCGAGCCGGTGGACTTCACGCTGATGTACCGCGACCACCCCAACTACGAGGTGCAGGACGACTGGTCGATCTTCCAGCAGCTCGAGGAGAACCAGAACGTCACGTTCAGCCGGACGGACGTGCCGCTGGCCGACTGGGACCAGAAGAAGTCGCTGCTCATCGGGTCGGGGGAGGCCTCCGAGATCATCTCGGTCACCTATCCCGGCCAGGAGACGCAGTTCGTCTCGGGCGGCGCGCTGCTCCCGGTCTCCGACTACCTGGACTACATGCCGAACTTCCAGCAGAAGATCGCGGACTGGGGCCTGGAGGAGGAGATCGACAACCTGCGCCAGGACGACGGCAAGTTCTACCTGCTGCCCGGCGTGCGGGAGATCCCCGACGTCCAGTACTCGGTGGTGATCCGTGACGACCTGTGGAAGGCCGCCGGCATCACCGAGGACCCGGCCACCTGGGACGAGTTCGCCGCGGACCTGGCCACGGTCCAGGAGGCGAATCCCGACCTGGACTACGCGTTCTCCGACCGGTGGACCGACAGCCAGCCTCTGGGCGCCCTGATGAACGTCATGGGCCCGAACTTCGACGCCGCCGGCGGATGGGGCTACAACAACGTCTGGTACGACCAGGACGCCGGCGAGTTCACGTTCAACGGCGCCCGCGAGGGCTACCACCAGATGGTGGAGACCCTCGCCGGCATGGTCGACGCCGGTGTCATGGATCCTGAGATCACCCAGAGCGACGACCAGGCCATCCAGAAGTTCGTCTCGGGCAAGTCGGCCGCGATCTCGGGCAACACGCAGGAGATCACGAGCTACCGCACCAAGTTCGACGAGGCGGGCAAGGACGCCGACCTGCGCATGATCGTCATCCCCGGCGGCCCGGCGGGCGACTACCTGGCCCCGAGCCGGCTCTCGTCCGGCCTGATGCTCTCGAGCGAGGCCGCCGAGGACCCGCACTTCAAGGCGCTGCTGCAGTACGTCGACTGGCAGTACTACTCCGACGAGGGCATGGAGTTCGCCGCCTGGGGGGTCGAGGGCGAGACGTACACCAAGGACGCCGACGGCACCCGGACCCTCGACCCGCAGATCGGTTGGAACGCCCTCAACCCGGACGCGCCGAAGCAGCTCAACGCGGACTTCGGGTACTTCAACGGTGTGTTCCTGCTGGCCAACGGGTCCACGCAGGACCTGCTCGAGTCCGTGATGTCGGACGAGGTCAAGGAGTGGACCCGCGCGGTCCTGGACCGCAAGGAGACCGCCCCCGTGGCACCGGCCGCGCGGCTGAACGAGATGGAGCTCGAGCAGGCGTCGCTGCTCGACACGCAGCTCAAGGACGCCGTGCTCGCGGCGACCGCGGCCTTCATCACCGGTCAGCGACCCCTCGACGAGTGGGACGCCTACGTCGCCGAGATGGAGGGCATGGGCGCCACGCAGCTGATCGAGACGTACAACACCGCGCTCGACCGGCAGCAGTGATCCCCGGACGTCGCCGTCGGGCCCGCTACGGCCCGGCGGCGACGTCGTCGTCCCGACCGCCACCCACCAGCCTCCGAGGAGCGCCCCCGTGACCACGACCGTCGTCCCCGCCGCACCCGTCGGCGTCCTGTCCGACGCCTGGCGCCGCTGCGTCGGCACCGGCCGCGTGAACCTGGCGCTGCGTGCCGACCACCAGGCGTCGCTCGCCCAGGTGCAGTCCGAGATCGGCTTCGACCTCGTCCGGGGTCACGGCCTGCTCTCGGACGACGTCGGCATCCACCGCCCGTACGACGTCGCCGGGCACCGCGGGACGCGGTACGCGTTCACGTACGCCGACCAGGTCCTGGACGCGTGGCTCGACCTGGGCATCCGGCCCTTCGTGGAGCTCGGCTTCATGCCGTCGGGGCTGGCTTCGGGCGACCAGACGGTGTTCTGGTGGCACGGCAACGTCACGCCGCCCCGCGACCATCGCGAGTGGGCCGACCTGGTCCGGGCCGTGGTCCGGCACGCGATCGACCGCTACGGCCTGGACGAGGTCCGTCGCTGGCCGATCGAGGTGTGGAACGAGCCGAACCTCACGCACTTCTGGCAGGACGCGTCGGCCGAGGCGTACTTCCGGCTGTACGAGGTGACGGCGTCGACGATCAAGGAGATCGACCCCTCCCTCCAGGTGGGGGGACCGGCGATCTCCCCGGGCGCGGACGACTGGTGGGTGCCGTTCGCGGACTTCGTCACCGACCGGGACGTGCCGGTCGACTTCCTGTCCTTCCACGCGTACACGACCGGCCCGGCGCAGCCCGTCCCGTTCGGCACGTACCAGACGTTGCGTCCGCCGCGGGCGCTGCTCGACCAGTTCGCGGCTCCCGCCCGGCTCCTCGCCGGGTCACGCCTGGAGGGTCTGCCGACGCACGTCACGGAGTTCTCGACCAGCTACCGCCCGGACAACCCCGTGCACGACACCCCGTACCAGGCGGCGTCGCTCGCGCCGGTGCTCGCCGGCGGCGGGGACCACGTGGACTCCTTCTCGTACTGGACGTTCTGCGACGTCTTCGAGGAGGAGGGCATCCCCACGTCGATCCTGCACGGCGGGTTCGGCATGCTGGGGCACCGGCAGCTGCGCAAGCCGGTCTTCCACCTGTACACGTTCATGGCCCGGCTGGGCAGGCACGTGCTGCGCCGCGGCGAGGACCACCTGGTCACCCGGGACGACGCCGGTCGCGTCGCGATCCTGGCCTGGCAGCCGGTGGGCGGCACGGACGCCCCGCAGGAGCCGGACCGGCACGAGCTGCGGCTGTCGGTGCCCGTCGCCGGCGCCGCCGGGGGGCCGTGCCGGCGCGCGTCCGTGCACCGGTCGCGGGTGGCGCAGGAGACCGGTGACGTGCACGCGGCGTGGCGGCACCTGGGCCGGCCGGCCTCGCCGACGGCGCGGCAGCTCGACCTGCTGCACGAGGCGTCCGAGCCGGTGCGCGAGACCGGCTCCGCCGACGTGGTCGACGGGCGCGTGGAGCTGACGCTGACGCTGCGGCGCCACGAGGTCACGCTGGTGGAGGTGGACCCCGTGCGCGACGAGACGCCGGCCTGGATCGACGACGCGCGCATCGTGGGACGTGCCACCGGGGAGGCCGCGCCGTGACGGCGCACGCGCAGGGCCCGGACGGCTCCGTGCCGCGGGCCGGCCGGGCCGGGTTCGGCGAGGGCGTGCTCAGCCGGGTCGCGGAGCGGGTGTACTGGTACGCGGCGACCGGTGTGCTGACCACGCTGGGCACGGCGCCGACGCTGGTGCTGCTGATGCTGCTGGACCGGTCGTCGGGCAACGCGCTGCTGGTCCCGCTGTGCCTGGTCCCGGCCGTGCCCTGCTGGTCGGCCGGCCTGTTCGCCCTGCACGCCCGGGCGGCGGCGGACGGACCGGCCCCGGCGCGCGCGTTCGTCCGCGGGCTGCGGCTCGGCACCCGTGACGTGCTGGCGCTGTGGGTCCCCGCGCTGGCGGTGCTGGGGGTCGTGGCCACGTCGATGGCGCACCCCGAGGCCGCCGGCATCGGCGGCGCCTACGCCGTCGTGCTCGGTGCGGTGGGTCTCGGCGTCGCGCTGTGGGCCCTGGAGGCCCTGGTGCTGGCCACCCTGCTCTCGTTGCGCACCCGCGACGTCGCGCGGCTGGCGCTGTACTACCTGGCGCGCCGCCCCGGGGTGACGGTCGGCGTCCTCGCCCTGCTGGTCGTGGCGGCCGGGACCGTGTGGTTCGCCGGCGAGGCGGTGCTCGCCGTCCTGGCCGTCGTCTGGCTGGGCTTCCTGCGCCGCACCACCCGCCCCGTCGTGGCCGACGCCGTCCGACGCTTCACCGCCTGACCCGAGACCCGGAGGACACCGATGCCCGTCACGCCCGCCCACCTGCCGCCGTCGTCCGCCGTCCGCTACGGGGGCGACTACAACCCCGAGCAGTGGCCGCGCGAGGTCTGGGAGGCCGACTACGCCGCCTTCGACCTCGCATCGATCGACACGCTGACGCTCAACGTCTTCTCCTGGGCGACGCTGCAGCCCGCCGAGGACGTCTACGACTTCGCGCTGCTCGACGACGTCGTGGAGCGCGCCGTGGCCGGCGGTCGCGACGTCGTGCTGGCGACGTCGACGGGCGCCCTGCCGCCGTGGCTCGCCCACACCCACCCCGAGGTCAACCGCACCGACTTCCAGGGGCGCCGGCACCTGTACGGCCAGCGGCACAACGCCTGCCCGAGCTCACCGGTCTACCGGCGGCTGTCCGCCGAGCTCGCCGGACGGCTCGCGCAGCGCTACGCCGGCACGCCCGGCCTGGTGGCCTGGCACGTGGGCAACGAGTACGGCGGGTTCGACGGCGGCTGCTTCTGCGAGCGCTGCGGTGCGGCGTTCCAGGTCTGGCTCCGCGAGCGCTACCGGACGCTCGACCGACTGAACGAGGCCTGGAACGGCACGTTCTGGTCGCACACGTTCAGCGACTGGGAGCAGGTCGTCCCGCCCAACATGCTCTCGGAGCACTGGCGCGGACCGGACCACACGGCGTTCCAGGGCATCACGCTGGACTACCGGCGGTTCCAGTCCGACGCCATGCTGACGAACTTCCGCGACGAGAAGGCGCGGATCCGCGCCCACGACGCCGCCACACCCGTCACGACCAACTTCATGGGCATGTTCCGGCCGCTCGACTACCACCGGTGGGCCGGCGACCTGGACTTCGCGAGCTGGGACAACTACCCGCCCGGGCAGCGCGAGCACGCCCGCACGGCGCTCGCCCACGACCTGATGCGGGGGCTCAAGGACGGTGCGCCGTTCTGGGTCATGGAGCAGACGCCGACCATCACCGCCTCGCGGGACGTCAACCCCGTCAAGCGGCCGGGGGTGCTGCGGCTGTGGTCCTGGCAGTCCGTGGCGCACGGCGCCGACGCCGTCCTGTACTTCCAGATGCGGCAGTCCCGCGGTGCCTGCGAGCGGTACCACGGCGCGGTCCTGGATCACGCCGGGCGGACCGACACCCGCGCGTTCCGCGAGGTGGCCGCCCTCGGCGCCGAGCTGCGCGACCTGGGCGACGCCGTCGTCGGCGCCCGCACGCCGGCCCGCGTCGCCCTGCTGTTCGACTGGGACTCGTGGTGGGTCGCCGAGATGACCGACGGCTTCAACCGGCACGCCCGGTACGTGGACACCGTGCTCGGCTACTACCGGGCGCTGTGGCAGGCGGGCGCGCAGGTCGACGTGGTGGCGACCTCGGCGGACCTGTGCGGCTACGACGTCGTCGTCGCGCCGATGCTGCACGTGGTGACCGGCGACGTCGCCGACCGGCTGGCGGCGGTCGCGGCGCGCGGCGGCACGGTGGTGACCTCGTTCTGGTCCGGCCGCGCCGACCAGGACGCGAACGCCTGGCTCCAGGACGCCCCGGGCCCGCTCGGCGACCTGTTCGGGATCCGCGTGGAGGAGACGGACTCGGCCGAGCCCGGGGTGGTCAACCCGGTGCGCCTGGCCGACCCGGACGGGGCCGACGTCCTCGAGGCCGGTGGCTCGCTCGTGTTCGAGGTGCTGGTGCCGCAGGGGGCCGAGGTGGTCGGTACCTACGGTGCGGAGTTCTACGCGGGCACGCCCGCCGTGACCCGGCACCGCGTGCCGCGCGAGCCCGGCGGAGCGGGCGGGGCCGGCACGTCCGGTGAGGCCTGGTACGTGGCGACCGGCCTCGACGACGCCGGGATCGCCTGGGTGGTGCGGCGCGTCCTGGACCGCCACGGGCTGGTGGGCCCCTACGCCGACGCCCCCGACGTCGAGCTCGCGGTGCGGGTCAAGGACGGGCGCCGGTTCGCGTTCGTCCTCAACCACTCCGGCGGCGACGTCGCCGTCACGGCGCACGCCACGGGCACCGACCTGCTGACGGGGCGTCGCGTCGTCCGCGGCGAGCCGCTGCACCTGGCGCCCACCGACGTCGTGCTCCTGGCCGAGGACTGACGCGGCGAGCAGCCACGGGCGGCCCTGGGACGCCCCGGCGGCACCCCGCACCCCGGTACCGTGAGCGGGTGACCTCGACCGCCGGCAGCCCGCACCCCGACGACCCGCCGCGTCGCGAGACCTCCCCGGCCCTCCGGCTCCTCGTCGTGGGTGTGCTGCTGGCGCTCGCCGTCTCCCCGACCGCCGTGCTGGTCTCCCTGCTCGGGTTCGGGGCGGTCCCGGCCGCGCTCGGCACGCTCGCGGCGGTGTTCGTGGGCCCGGCGCTCTCGGCGGCCTTCTTCGCCCTCGGGGAGAAGGCCCGCGACGACGGCCTCGGCCCCGCGGCGGCGTTCGGCCGCGGCTACCGGCTCAACGCCCTGGACGTGCTGACGCTGTGGGTGCCCACCCTGCTGGTCCTCGCCGTCGTGGCGTTCACGGTGCTCGACGCCGCCGCCCAGGGTGCGTCCCCGTGGGTGGTCGGCCTCGGCCTCGGCCTGAGCGTGCTGATCCTGCTGTGGCTGGTGCAGGCGACGGCCATCGCCTCGTTCTTCGCGTTCCGCGGGCGCGACACCGCGCGGCTGGCCCTCTACTTCCTGGGCCGGCTGCCGAAGGTGACGTTCCAGGTCCTGCTCGCCGTGGTCCTGGCCGGGCTGTTCGCCCTGCTGAGCTCCGTGGCGCTCCTCGCGCTGCTCGGGGTGCTGTGGGTGGCGGTCGTGCTGCGCTGCGAGAAGCCGATGCTCGCCGAGGTGCGCCTGCGGTTCGTCGACGCCGACTGACGGCCCGCCTCAGTAGATCGTGCGGCCGCGGGCGTCGGGGACCCCGGACTTGCGGAAGAAGTAGGTGTTGACCTGGTCGCGCCACTCCACGGCCGACCGACGTTGCTCGGCCAGGCGTTCGCGCACCCGGGCGGCCACGCCGTCGGGCACCTCGTCGACGACCTCCTCCCAGCGCGCCGCCATCGCCTCGACCTCCTCGACACCGGCGAAGTGCGTGTCGTAGATGTGCTGGATCACCGTGGACCCGCTGTGCAGCACGTGGGAGTACGGCACGTGGTGGAAGAACAGGAGCAGCTCGTCGGGGCAGGTGCCGAGCGACTCGTAGACGTCCCGCCACGGCGCCGGGTACTGGCCGGTGTACCCGGTGCCGGTGGCCCGGGTGCGGTCGACGCCCACGCCGTCGCGGTCGGCGAAGTGGTAGGTGCCCCACTTCGAGTACTCGTAGCCGTCGACGTCCGGCCCGTAGTGCGCCCGCAGGGGACTCACCATGAAACCGACGCCCAGCGGCGCCGTGTACCGCTCGTAGGTGCGCCACGAGTCGTCCATGATCGCGTGCAGGGCGGCTCGCAGCCGTGGCGAGCACGCCGGGAAGGTCAGCGAGATCCACTCGTCCAGCACCGCGGTGGCGTCCAGCTCCGGGTCCCACGTGAGCCGGCCGTAGGCGTACAGGTTGGCCTGCGCCAGGGGGTGCCCGGTCCAGAACCTGTCGTCGCCGACGTTGGAGACCGCCGCGAACCCGCCGCCCAGCCCGCCGGGCCCCCGCCCGGAGGCGGCGTCGGCCACCGTGACCGGAGCACCGCCGTCGGGCCCCGGAGCCTCGCCCCACGGGCGGAACCGCAGGATCTCGCTCCACCACGGCCCGAGGTAGCACACGTGCTGCTGCTGGCCGGTGTACTCCTGGGTGACCTGGAGCTCGAGCGCGAGGCGGGTGCGCGGCATCGCGGCGAGCACGGGGGAGACGGCCTCGCGCGTCTGGAAGTCCAGCGGGCCGTGCTTGACCTGCACGATCACGTTGGGCGCGAACCGGCCGTCCAGCGGCGCGAAGTGGTCGTGGGCGGCACGGGCCCGGTCGGTGCTGCGGTCGCGCCAGTCCTGGGTGTGGTCGTAGACGAACGCCCGCCAGTGGACGAGCCCGCCGTGAGGGGCGACGGCCTCGGCCAGCAGGTTCGCGCCGTCGGCATGGTCGCGGCCGTAGGCGAACGGACCGAGCTGGCCCTCGGAGTCGGCCTTGACCACGAACCCGCCGAAGTCGGGGACGGCCGACCAGACCCGGTCCGCGGCGTCGCGCCACCAGGCCCGCACGTCCGGGTCCAGCGGGTCCGATGTCGCCGGCCCGCCGAGCGTCATCGGTGCCGCGAAGCTCACGGCCAGGTGGGCGCGCACCCCGTAGGGACGCAGGGCGGCGGCGAGGCGGGCGACGTCGGGCAGGTCGGCGGTGAGCAGGCGCGCCTCGCGGGCGTGCACGTTGACGTTGTTGAGGCAGACCCGGTCGATGCCGATCGCTGCCAGGAGCCGGGCGTAGGCGGTGACACGGGACAGGTCGGCACGCACCACGCCGTCGTCGTAGAAGATCGAGCCGCCGGCGTACCCGCGCTCCACCTGACCCATGACGGGGTGGACGTCGACGTTGTCCCAGTGGTCGAGCATCCGCAGGTCCGACGACGGCGCGTGGCGCTCGTCGGTGTCCTCGGCAGGGCTGCCGTCGGGGGCGCTGAACGCCGCCTCGCCGGTGCGCACCACGTGGAACCACCCGTGCAGCAGGGCGGTCGGTGTGGCGGCCGTGACGACGACCCGGCCGTGCCGCCGCACCACCCGGTAGCCATCGAGCCTGCCGGTGGCGAGACGCAGGAGGAGGTCGGGGTCGTCGTGCGGCGCGACGACGGCGCCCCCGTGGGTCGCGCAGGCCTCGGCGAGCTCGGCGGCCAGCGTGCGCAGCACGGCGTCGTCGTGGGGGTCCTCGGCGGCCAGGGCGAGGCGCCGGCATCCGACCGGCGCGAACGCCGCCGTCGGGAGCCAGGCGGGGTGGTAATCGTTTTCGAACGGCGGGAGCTGCCCGTCCGCGAGCGGGGTGCCGGTCATGGGTGCTCTCCTTCGAGCGAGGGGCCGGGCGCAGGACCCGGGCGGGGACGGTCGGGCCCCCGCCCGGCTCCTGCGCACCGACCGTGCGTCAGGGTCGAGGGTAGGCGTTCAGGGCGGAGCGGTAGGCGAGGTCGACGGCGGTCTCGACCGCCTCGTCCAGCTCCAGACGGTGCTCGGCCACCAGGCGGGCGAGGTAGCCGGCGTCGATGCGGCGCGCCAGGTCGTGCCGGGCGGGGATGGAGCAGAAGGCGCGGGTGTCGTCCACGAACCCGCTCATGTTGCTGAAGCCGGCCGTCTCCGTCGCGGACTCGCGGAACCGGCGCATCGCGTCCGGGGCGTCGAGGAACCACCACGGAGCGCCGAGCTTCATCGCGGGGTACACGCCGGCCAGCGGGGCGAGCTCTCGCGAGTAGACGTCCTCGTCCACCGTGAACACGATGAACCGGAAGTCCGGGTGGTGCCCGAACGCGTCCAGGACAGGACGCAGCGAGCGCGTGAACTCCGTGACGGCGGGGATGTCGTACCCCTTGTCCGGACCGAACGCGGCGAACGGCCCCGAGGCGTGGTTGCGCAGGACCCCGGGGTGCAGCTGCATCACCAGACCGTCCTCGCAGGACATGCGGGCCATCTCGAAGAGCATGTGGCCGCTGAACGCCTCGGCCTCGGCCGCCGTGACCTCGCCCGCCAGCGCGGCGTCGAAGATCCGGCGCGCCTCGGCGTCGTCCAGCGGCGTCGTGTCCGCGGCGAGGTGGCCGTGGTCCGTGGCCCGCGCGCCGGCCTCCACGAACCGACGCCGCTGCACGCGCAGCGCCTCCAGGTAGCTCGCGTAGGAGTCCACCTCGACGTCGGCGGCGCGGGCGAGCAGCGCGACCTCGTCCCGCCAGGTGGCGCGGTCGAGGTGCAGCAGCGGGTCCGGACGGAACGTCGGCAGCACGCGGTCGCCGTAGCCGTCCTTGGCCAGCCGGGTGTGGTCCTCCAGGGAGGCCCAGGCCGCGTCGGTGGTGGCGATGACCTCGATGCCGAAGGTGTCCAGCAGCGCACGAGGGCGGAACCCCGGCTCGGCGATGCGGGCGGCGACCTGGTCGTAGATCGCGTCGGCGGTCTCGGCCGACGGGCGCTGCGTGACGCCGAAGATCTCGACGAACGCGTGCTCGAGCCAGTACCGGGTGGGGGTGCCGCGGAAGTGCTGCCAGCCGGCGCAGAACCGGCGCCAGATCTGGCGGGGGTCCTGCTCGACGGCCTCGTCCGGCGTCGAGCCGACGCCGAGCCGCGGCAGGGTCTCGCCCTGCGAGACCAGCATCCGCGTCAGGTAGTGGTCGGGGACGACGAAGAGCTGCGCCGGATCGCCGAACGGGGTGTCCTCGGCGAACCACTCCACGGGCACGTGCCCGTGCATCGAGACGACGGGCAGGTCGCGGGTCGCGCCGTACACCTCCCGCGCGATGTTGCGCGTGGTCGGGTCCGCAGGCAGGGCCCGGTCGGGGTGCAGGGTCCAGGGCTCGCTCACGTACGTCTCCTCGTCGAGTCAGATGACAACGTTTGCATCCTACGGCCGTCCAGACGTTCGCGCCAGCCGTCGAAGGCGCTACGCTGGTCGCACATCGACCGGTTGCAAACGTTCGCAGAAGGGGGTCCGCCCGTGGTCACCGTGCACGACGTCGCGCGTTCGGCCGGCGTGTCGATCTCCACCGTCTCGCGGGCACTGGCCACGCCGGACAAGGTCGCGGTCGGCACGCGCGAGCGGGTCGAGGCTGCGGCCCGGGCCCTCGGCTACCGGCCCAACCGGGCCGCGTCGTTCCTGCGTGCCGGGCGCTCCGGCGCCTACGGCCTCGTCGTGCCCGACCTCGCCAACCCCTACTTCGCCGCCGTCGCCAAGGGCGCCCAGGCCCGGGCGCGCGAGCACGGCGCCGGTCTGTTCGTGGTCGACACCGACGAGGCCCCCGACCTGGAGGCCGAGGCCCTGCGGGCCCTCGCCCCCCAGACCGACGGGGTCGTGCTCTGCTCGCCGCGCGCCGTCGACCGGGCGCTGGAGGCTCTGCACGGGCGGCCGGTCGTCCTGGTCAACCACCAGGTCGACGGCGTCCCCGCCGTGGAGGCCGACCACGGCGGCGGGATGCGGCGCGCCCTGGAGCACCTGCGGGCGCTCGGGCACCGCCGCGTCGCCTACGTGGGCGGTCCGCGCAGCTCCTGGAGCGACCGGCGTCGTCGGGCCGGGCTCGCCGACGCCGGGACGGGGTACGACGACGTCGAGATCGTCCCGCTCGGGGCGTTCCGTCCGCAGGTGGAGGGCGGGCAGAGCGCGGCCGACCTGGTCGTCGCCTCCGGCGCCACCGCCGTCGTCACCTTCAACGACCTCGTCGCCGTCGGGCTGGTCGACCGCCTGCGTGCCCGCGGCCTCGAGGTCCCGCGGGACCTGTCCGTCGTCGGCTGCGACGACTCCTACGTCGCCGCGCTCGTCACCCCGCCCCTGACCACGCTCCGCGTCGACCTGCGCGCCCTGGGACGGGCCGCCGTGGACCACCTGGTCGCCACGGCGGCCGACACGGGTGTGCCGGCGGTCCCGCCGCTCGACGTCGAGCTCGTGGTGCGGTCGTCCACCGCACCGCCCCCGCCGGCACCATGACCCCTGCCACCCCGGAGGAGACCCCCGTGACCGACCGTCTGCACCGCTACGCCGTCCCCGAGGGTGCCCGGGCGCCGATGAACCCCGAGTCCGTGGGCATCGTCCACCTGGGGATCGGCGCCTTCCACCGCGCGCACCAGGCGGTGTTCACCGAGCTCGCGGCCCGCTCGCGGGGCGACCTGCGCTGGGGCATCCTCGGTGTCACCCAGCGGTCGGCGGCGGTCCGCGACCAGCTCGCGCCGCAGGGCGGGGTGTACTCGGTGCTCACGGCGGGGCGCGACGAGTCGTCGCTGGACCTGGTCGGTTCCGTGCTGGACGTGGCGTGGCCGGCGGAGGAGACGCCGCGCGTCCTGGACGCGATCGCGGCGTCGACCACCCACCTGGTCACCCTGACCGTCACTGAGAAGGGCTACTGCCGGGACCGGTCCGGGAACCTGGACCTGGTCCGGGTGCGTCCGGACCTGGACGCCCTCGTCGCCGAGCAGGCCCCGGGCCGGGCCGCGGACCCGGACGGCGGTCCGGTGGGGTCGGTGGCCGGGACCAGTGCGATCGGTCTGCTCGTGCGAGGACTCGCCGCCCGCTACCGCGCTGCCTGCGAGGTGGGCGAGGCGCTGCCGCTGACGGTGCTGACCTGCGACAACATGGTCGACAACGGCCGCGTGCTCGAGGGGCTCGTGCTCGCCGCCCTGGACGCGGCGCTGCCGGGCGATGCCGGTCTGCGCGCCTGGATCGATGCCCACGTGACGTTCCCGTGCTCGATGGTCGACCGCATCGTTCCGGCCACGACGCCGGAGCAGCGCGACGCCGTCGAGCGCGAGCTCGGGGTCCGCGACGAGGGTCTCGTGGTGGGTGAGCCGTTCCGTCAGTGGGTCATCGAGGACCGGTTCGCCGGGCCGCGCCCCGCGTGGGAGGACGCCGGGGCGACCCTCACCGACGACGTCGCGGTGTGGGAGCAGGCCAAGCTGCGACTCCTCAACGGCACGCACTCGTTGCTGGCCTACGCGGGCCGCCTGGCCGGGCACGTCACGATGGCCGAGGCGGTCACCGACCCCGCGATCGCCGCACGGGCCCGCGAGCTGCTGTTCAGCGACGCGCTGCCGACGCTCACTGCCCCGGCGGGCGCCGACCTGAGCGCGTACGGCGAGTCGCTGCTGGAGCGGTTCGCCAACCCGGCCACGGGGCACACCACCGTGCAGGTCTCGATGGACGGCACGCAGAAGATCCCGTACCGCTGGGGCGGCACGATCGCCGACCGGCTGGCGGCCGACGAGGTGCCGCACGGGGCGGCGTACGCGCTGGCCTGCTGGTCGGAGGTGGTGCGCCGCGAGGCCGTGGCGGGCCGGCTCGTCGACGACCCGCGCGCCGAGGAGCTGCGCGGTGTGGTCGGGGCGGTGGGCCGGGGGTCCGTCGACGACGCGGCCCCGGCCGACGTGGCCCGCGCGCTCACGGCGCTGCCGGGCCTGCTGCCCGGGGGATCCGGGCTGGACCCGCGGCTCCTGGACGCCGTGGCCGCCGAGGTCGACCAGCTCGCCGGGGTGCCGGCCGCGGGCTGAGGCGCCCCGCGGCGTCGCGAGGACCCCTCGGCGCGCCGTGCCCTCGGCGTGTCGCGACGCCGGGGCCCTCCTGGCGGAGCGTCGGGATCGTCAGGTCGCGATCCTGGCCCGCCCGGCGGGCCGGGCCGACCGCCGGGCGGACGACGCCCCGGCCGAGGCCGGCCCGACGCGGTCGTCGCCGCAGGTCGCTCGCACTACCCGGGCGGCCGGGGAGCTTCGTGGTGACGTAGCATCCCCACTTGTGAACGCTCACATCGCACGCTCCCCGTGATGCGTGTCACGGCCCGTCACTCGGGCCCGTTGTTGCCGGATCGTGATGAAGCGCTTTCCGCGGGGGCTTTACAAGATGACCTCAGCCTGTATTGTATCGTTTCAAGTCGGCGGGACAGAGGAGCCACAGGGGGCTCCTCGGCGTCGACGTTCCGAGCAAGGAGGCTCCGATGAGGATCACGCGCAAGGCCGCAGGTGCGGCATCCGCGACCGCCGCGATCGCACTCGTCCTGACCGCGTGCGGCGGGGGCGACACCGGTTCCGGCGACGGTGACGACGGTGGCGACGTCACCCTGACCATCGCCTGGTGGGGCGACGACGACCGGGCGAGCAAGTACGAGGAGTCGATCGACCTCTTCGAGGAGGCCAACCCCGGTATCACCGTCCAGACCCAGTTCCAGGCGTGGGACGACTACTGGGTGGCCCGCAACACCGAGGCCGCCGGCTCCTCGCTGCCGGACGTGTTCCAGATGGACCTGTCCTACCTGCGCCAGTACGGCAGCACCGGCCAGCTCGCCGACCTGTCCGAGTACACCGGCAGCGCTATCGACACCTCCGGGTTCGAGGAGGCGCTGCTGAGCTCCGGCGCGATCGAGGGCGCCCAGTACGGGATCCCGACCTCCCAGAACACGCTGGCGATGTTCTACAACGGCGACGTGCTCGACAAGATCGGCGTCGAGCCGCTGGAGGAGGGCTACACCTGGGACGACCTCAACGCGTTCATCGCGGAGGCGTCCGCGGCCGGCGCCGGCGAGGACCCCGCCATCTACGGCTCCGCCGACTACACCGGGACCTTCTGGTTCTTCCTGCAGTGGCTGCTCCAGCAGGGCGTCCAGCCGTTCACCGAGGACGGCGCGCTGAACTTCGACGAGGCGCAGATGACCGAGTTCCTCGGCCTCGCCTCCGAGCTGCGCGACGCCGGTGAGTTCTTCCCGCAGGAGCGGACCACGCAGCTCGCGCCGCTGAGCGGCTTCACCTCCAACGAGGTCGGCAACGAGGCCAGCTGGGACAACTTCCTGGCCGGGTACGTCTCCGACTCCGGCACCGAGAACATCCACATGCTGCCGATGCCGTCGGGTGACGGCGGCCCGCAGCAGTTCTGGAAGCCGTCGATGCTGCTGTCCTCGGGTGCCAACTCCGAGCACCCGGAGGAGGCCGCCGAGCTCATCAGCTTCCTCGTGAACGACCCCGACGTCGGCGAGATCTTCGGCACCTCGAAGGGTGTCCCCGCCGTCGCCGCCCAGCGGGACGCGATGAACGTCGAGGAGGGCTCGATCGACGAGACGGTCCTCGCCTACGAGGAGTCCGTCGCCGCCGACGTCACCGAGTCCGCGCCACTGCCGGTCGAGGGCTTCGGGTCCATCGAGGCCGAGTACAAGCGCCTGGCCGAGGAGCTCGGCTACGGCAACATCACCGTCGACGAGTTCGTCGAGCAGTGGTTCACGTTCGCCGCTGACGCCGTCGGCCAGTCCTGACGCATCCCGTCCCCCGTGCGGTCCCGCGCTCCTGGCGCGGGACCGCACGTCCCGGAGGTTCCACCATGGCTTCAATCGACTCGGGTGCGCCGGTCGCCGCGCCCGGACCGGCCGTCCCCGCCCAGCATCTGCAGCGGACGGACGCCGAGACCGGGCTCCCCCCGCAGGACCGGCCCCAGCGCAGGTACAAGCGCGAGGACACACGCGCCGGCTACGCCTTCCTGAGCCCGTGGCTCATCGGGTTCGTCGGCCTGACGGCCTTCCCGATGCTCGCCTCGCTCTACCTGGCGTTCACGGACTACAACCTCTTCACCGCGCCGGAGTGGGTCGGGTTCGACAACTTCGTCGACCTGTTCAACGACCCGCGGTTCATCCAGTCGGCCCAGGTCACGGCGGGCTACGTGCTGCTCGGCACGCCGATCAAGCTCGCGTCGGCGCTGGCGGTCGCGATGCTGCTCAACATGAAGCACCGCGGGCAGGGCGCCTACCGCTCCATCTTCTACGCCCCGTCGCTCATCGGGGCCTCGGTCTCGATCGCGATCGTGTGGAAGGTGATGTTCATCGACGACGGCATCGTGGACCGCATCCAGCGGCTCTTCGGCATCGACGTCGGCGGCTGGGTGGGCAACCCGGCCTTCTCCCTGCCGATGCTGATCCTGCTCGGGGTGTGGGGCTTCGGGGCGCCCATGGTGATCTTCCTGGCCGGCCTGAAGCAGATCCCGACCGAGCTGTACGAGGCCGCGGAGTGCGACGGCGCGGGCGCGGTGCGCAAGTTCCGCGCGATCACGCTGCCGATGCTGTCCCCGGTGCTGTTCTTCAACCTGCTGCTGGAGACGATCGCCGCCTTCCAGGTGTTCAGCTCGGCCTACATCATCTCCGGCGGTACCGGTGGACCGGCCGGCTCGACCATGTTCTACACGCTGTACCTGTACCTGCGCGGGTTCCAGGACTTCAAGATGGGGTACGCCTCCGCGATGGCCTGGGTCCTGGTGGTGGTGGTGGCGCTGCTGACGCTGCTGCTGTTCCGCACCTCCAAGGGTTGGGTCCACTACACGGGAGACGAACGATGACCACGCTCACCGAGACCCCGACCCCCCGCGTGGACGACGCGGCCGTCGCCCGGCGAGCCGCGGCGCGCAACCGCCGGAAGGTCAAGTCGACGATCTTCCACCTGGTCGCCGTGGCGGCCACGATCGTGGTGCTCTACCCGGCCGCGTGGATGCTCTTCGCGTCCATGAAGCCGAACTCCGACATCATCGGCAACACCCAGCTGCTGCCCGACGTCTGGACGATGGAGCACTACACGACCGCTCTGAGCGGCATCGGCGGCGTGTCCTTCTGGACGTTCTTCAACAACTCGCTGCTTCTCGCGGTGCTGTCCGTGGTCGGCACGGTGCTGTCCTCGACGGTGGCGGCCTACGCGTTCGCGCGGATCAGCTTCCCGGGCCGCAACGCCCTGTTCGCCGTGATGATCGGCACGCTGCTGCTGCCGTTCCACGTCACGATCATCCCGCAGTACATCCTGTTCAACAATCTCGGCCTGGTGGACACCTACATCCCCCTGCTGGCCCCGAAGTTCCTGGCGGCCGAGGCCTTCTTCGTGTTCCTGATGATCCAGTTCATCCGCGGTATCCCGCGGTCGCTGGACGAGGCGGCGAGGATCGACGGCTGCGGGCACTGGCGCACGTTCTGGAAGATCATCCTGCCCCTCATGCGGCCGGCGATCGTGACCAGCTCGATCTTCACCTTCATCTGGTCGTGGAACGACTTCCTCGGCCCGCTGCTGTACCTGAAGGACCCGAGCCTGTACACGATGCCGATCGCGCTGCGGCAGTACATCGACCAGACGTCCGTCTCGGACTACGGTGCGCAGATGGCCATGGCTGTCCTCGCGCTGCTGCCGGTGATGATCTTCTTCGTCGTGTTCCAGCGCTTCCTCATCAACGGTGTCGCCACGCAGGGCCTCAAGGGCTGACGTGGCACGCCGAACCGACGGCAGGCAGGCGTCCCGGTCGGCGGGCCGGGGCGCCTCCGGCTCCCTGCTGCGCAGCCTGCACCTCTTCGCCGAGGTCGCGATCACGGGCGTGCTGATCGCGATCGGCTCGCTGCCGGTGGTCACGTCGGTCCCCGCCCTGGCGGCGGGCGTCGCGCACCTGCGCCGGGACGTCTCGGGCCGCCCGACGTCGGTGCGCCGGTTCGCCGCCGAGTGGTGGGCCGCGACGCGCGACCTGTGGCCGCTGGGCCTGGGGCTGGCGGCGCTGGCGGTGCTGCTCGTCGGCGACTGGCAGCTCGCCACGTCCGGAGTCCTGCCGGGCGGGCAGATCGTGGCGCTCGTCGTCGCGCTGTGCGCGGCCGCCGCGTGCGCCGTCGTCCTGCGGGCGGCCGGCGCCTGGTCCGACGACGACGGCGAGCCCGCCACCGAGCGGCAGGCGCGCGCCGTGCTCGCTGTCGCGTCGGAGCGCGCCTCGGCCGACGTGTCCGGCTCCGTGCTCCTGGTCAGCGCCGTCGTGATGGCGGCCGTGCTGGTCTGGATGCTGGTGCCGCTGGCGCTCGTGGTCGGCGGGCTGCTGGCGCTGGCCGTGGTCGGCGTCGAGGTGCGCCGCCGCACCGTGTGATCGTGCGGTCGGGCCCGGTCGACGTCGCTCCGCTTCATCCCACCTTCACCTTGACGATGTCCGAGCAGGAGAGAGTGTCCCCATGAAGGTTGCCATCCTGGGCACGGGTGCCATCGCCCACGCCCACGCCGACGCCGTGAACGCCCTGGCCGGGTTCGACGGGCTGGCCGACGTCGAGCTGACCGCCGCCGTCGACATCGACGCCGACCGTGCGGCGGAGTTCGCCGCCCGGCACGGTGTCGCCCAGCACGGGACCGACCTGACGGCGCTGCTCGACGGCGGCGGGATCGACGTGCTCCACGTGTGCACACCGCCGTCCCTCCACCTGGACCAGGCGCGTGCCGCGCTGGCGGCCGGTGTGCACGTCGTCGTCGAGAAGCCCGCGGTGCTGTCCCTCGCGCAGGTCGACGCGCTCGCCGAGGCCGAGCGGACCGCCGCCGACGGCGCCACGTTCACGCAGATCGTCCAGCACCGGTTCGGCCCGGGTGCCATCCGCCTGCGGCGGATGCTCGCCGACGGCGCACTCGGCCGGGCGCTCGTGGCCACCTGCGACACGATGTGGTTCCGCCCGCCGGAGTACTTCGACGTGCCGTGGCGGGGCCGGTTCGACACCGAGGGGGGCGGCCCCACCATGGGCCACGGCATCCACCAGTTCGACCTGATGCTGTCGATCCTGGGGGAGTGGACCGAGGTCCGGGCGATGGCCGGGCGCCTGGCCCGCGACGTCGATACCGAGGACGTCTCGATGGCGATGGTCCGGTTCGCCGGCGGGGCGATGGCGAGCATCACCAACTCGCTGGTGTCCCCGCGCCAGACGTCCGCGCTCCGGTTCGACACCGAGGCCGCCACGATCGAGCTGACCCACCTGTACGGGTACGCCGACGAGCACTGGACCGTCACGCCGGCACCGGGTCACGACGAGGTCGCGCGGTGGTGGGCGGACGACGTCGCCGCTGCGCGTCATCACGCCGTCGACGAGGGCCGCTCCGGTCACCTCGCCCAGCTCGTGCCCACGTATCGTGCCCTGGTCGCGGGCCAGGCCCCGCCGATCGGGGTGGCCGACGCCCGCGGGACCCTCGAGCTCGCGGCCGCGATCTACCGGTCGGCCTTCACGGGGGAACCGGTCGTCCGCGGACAGATCTGTCCCGATGACCCGTTCTACGACAGTATGGGGGGTACGGGGGCGCCGTGGCCCCCGGTCAAGGACACCGGCGAGGGGAACTGACTGTGGCTGTGACGCTGAACTCCGACGGTGCGGCGATGACCGGACGGCGTGGCGGCATCGACCTGTTCACCTACGTCTACCGTCCGTCCGACGTCCCCTACGAGAGTCCCCGCCCGTACCTGCACCCGCTGCGCACGCGGGCCGGTTCCGTGGTGAGCGAGTACCGCCCGTGGGACCACGTGTGGCACAAGGGCATCGCCTGGTCGCTGCCCCACGTCGGTCCGTGGAACTTCTGGGGCGGGCCGAACTACGTGCACGCCGAGGGCGGCTACGTCGACCTCGACAACGACGGTTCCATGGAGCACGACCAGTTCACCGCCCTCGGACCCTGCGGGTTCGTCGAGGACCTCGTGTGGCGCACCCCGCCGGGCGCCGGCGGGACGGCGGGCGACGTCGTCGTGCGCGAGGAGCGCACCGTGCAGGTCGTGGTGCCCGACGACGATCCGACGGCCTGGGTGCTGACGTTCCGGTCGGTGATGACGAACGTCTCCGACGGCCCGCTCGACATCGGCAGCCCCACCACCAACGGTCGGGAGAACGCCGGGTACGGCGGCCTGTTCTGGCGGGGTCCGCGGTCCTTCACCGGGGGAGACGTGCTGCTGCCGGGGCCCGACGGCGAGGGGCAGCTGGCCGACGCGGAGGACGCCCGCGGGCTGCGCGCCGACTGGCTCGGGTTCGTGGGCCGCCACGACGGCGCAGCCCCCGGCCCGCAGGGCGGGTCCCGTGCGTCGACGGTCCTCATGGTGGACCCGGGGACGAACCCGGGTGGGACGCCGCAGTGGTTCGTGCGCTCGGACCCGTTCGCCTGCGTCTGCCCGGCGCCGTTCTTCAGCGCCGAGGTCCCGTTCGCGGCCGGTCAGACGCTGACGTTCGACTACGCCGTCGTCGTCGCGGACGGTGCCTCCGACGGCGCGCGCGGCGCCTCGCTGGCCGAGCTCGGGCGCCGCGTGCTGCGCGGCGAGGACGTGGTCGAGGTCGGCCACGTCGAACCCGTCGCCGCGCGATGACGCCACCGCTGTTCCCCGGCGGGACGTCCGTCAGTCATCTGCAGGTCTACGACTGGCCCGCTCCCGACGCCCCCTCCGGCAGCGGTTCTCCGCACCTGCACACCACCTCGACCGAGGCCTACGTGGTGCTGGGCGGGCGTGGCCAGGTGGAGACGCTCGGCCCGGACGGGTTCGCCGTCCACGCCCTGACGCCCGGCCGCGTCGTCTGGTTCTCGCCCGGTGTGATCCACCGTGCCGTGAACCACGGGGGGCTCGAGGTGCTGGTGCTCATGTCCAACGCCGGGCTGCCCGAGGCCGGGGACGCCGTGATCACCTTCCCGGCCGACGTCGTCGGCGACCCGACGCGGTACGCGTCCGCCGCGGCGTTGCCCCGGCTCGACGACGGCGCCACCGACGCGGAGGTCGCCGCGGCCGCCCGGGCGCGGCGGGACCTCGCGCTGGACGGGTACGCGGCGCTGCGGACCGCCGTCGAGCAGGACGGCCCGGCGGCGCTGAACGGTCTGTACGATGCCGCGGCGCGTCTGGTGGCACCGCGCACGGCCGGGTGGCGGGAGACCTGGGAGGGCTCGGTGGTGCAGGCCTCCGGGCAGACCGACGCCGCCCTGGAGGCGCTGGCCGACGCCTCGGCGGTCACCCTCGCCGACGGCGGGGTCGCGGCACTCGACGCCGCACCCGGCCCCCGGCGCTACGGGATGTGCGGGCGCCTGCAGACCTGGCCGTTCTAGCGTCCCCGAGCGCCGCCCGGTCCCGAGCGCCGCGCCGCCCCGATCACCGCCCCGCCCCGATCACCGCCCCGCCCCGAGCGCTGTGGGCGTGAAATCTACCGCCTTGGACCCGTCCAAACCGGTAGATTTCACGCCCACAGCGCTCAGGTCAGCCTCATCGGTGGTGCAGCGGCCCAGGGTCGACGGCCCGATCGGCCCCGACGGGCGTCCTGCGGCGGTCAGGCGGTCGTGCGCAGCACCCGGACGGCCCCCGCGGGGACGTCGAGCGGCCCGTCCACCGCGCTCCCCGTGAGCAGCTCGGTGCCGGACGGCGTGTCGAGGACTGCGGCCTCGTCGGTGTGGTTGATCGCGAAGAGCCAGGTCGTGCCGTCGCCGGCCTGCCGGCGCACGATCTCCACCCCGGCCGGCGCCGCGACCTCGGGCGTGAGGCCCGACTCCTCGACCAGGCACGTGACGAGAGCGTCCAGGCCGGCCCGGTCGAGGCGGGTGCCCACGTACCAGGCCGACCCGGAGCCGACGTCGCGGCGGGTCACGGCCGCACCGCCGGCCAGCGTGCCGTCGTCGTAGGTGGCGACGACCTCCGTGCCGTCGGCGACGTGGGTGTGCTCGGTCCACAGGTCGGCGGTGGCATCACCGCCGACGGCCTTGCCGACCACGGCAACCCGTTCGCCGGCCTGCAGCGGGGCGAACTCCTCGGTGCGCACGCCCAGCAGCGCGCGGAACGCCCCGGGGTAGCCCCCGAGGCGGACGTGGTCGTGCTCGTCGACGATCCCGGAGAAGAACGTGACGACGACGACGGCGCCCCGCTCGGCCGCGCTCGCGAGGTTCGCGGCCCCGGCGTCGTCGACGAGGTACAGGGTGGGGACGACGACGAGGTCGTAGTCGTCGAGGTCGGTGCGGGGGGTCACGACGTCCACGGTCACCCCACGGTTCCACAGCGCCGTGTACCAGGCGCGGACCTCGTCCATGTAGCGCAGGTCCTGGGTGGGGTGCGAGTCCAGCTCGGCCGCCCACCAGGCGGGGTAGTCCACGACCAGGGCGGCGCGGGCGGCGACGCGGGAGCCGCGGACCTCGGCGAGACGGCCCAGCGTGGCCCCGAGCTCGACGGTGCTGCGCCACACCGCGGAGTCCGTGCCGGCGTGGGGGAGCATCGCCGAGTGGTACTTCTCGGCCCCGGCCTGCGACTGCCGCCACTGGAAGAACATGACGGCGTCGGCCCCGCGGGCCACGTGCTGCAGGGAGTTGCGCAGCATCTCCCCGGGGGTCTTGGGCCGGTTGCGCGGCTGCCAGTTCACCGCCGACGTCGAGTGCTCCATGAGCATCCACGGCTCGCCGCCGGCGACGCCGCGGGCCAGGTCCGCGGACAGCGCGAGCTCGACGTGCCGCTCGGCATCGGCAGAGATCGTGTAGTGGTCGTTGGCCACGACGTCGAGGTCGTCCGCCCACGAGAAGTAGTCCATGCCCTTGGTGGCCGACGTCGTCATCAGGTTCGTGGTGGTCGGCACCCGCGGGGTGATCTCGCGCAGGGTGTCGCGCAGGTCTCGGTAGTACTCGAGCAGCGCATCGGAGCTGAACCGGTCGAAGTCGAGCTGCTGCGTCGGGTTGGCGAACATCGGTGCGGTCAGCGGCGGCAGCACGTCGTCGAACGAGCCGTAGCGCTGGGACCAGAAGGCGGTGCCCCACGCGGTGTTGAGGTGCTCGACGCTGCCGTAGCGGTCGGCGAGCCAGGTGCGGAAGGCTGCCGCCGCGGCGTCGGAGTAGTCCCGCGGGACGTGGCAGCCGATCTCGTTGTCCACGTGCCACAGCGCGAGCGCCGGGTGGTCGCCGTATCGCTCGGCCATGCGGGCGGCCATGCGCAGGGCGTACTCCCGGTGCACCGGGTGGGTGACGGCGTAGGACTGACGGGCACCCTGGTGCAGGACGGTGCCGTCCGCGAGCCGGGGCAGGATCTCCGGGTACTTGCGGGTCAGCCACGGCGGCGGCGAGGCGGTGGCCGTGGCGAGGGCGACGCGGATGCCGGCGGCGTGCAGGCGGTCCATCGTCTCGTCCAGGAAGGTCCAGTCGAGCTCACCCTCCCGGGGCTCGATGGTGGCCCAGGAGAAGATGGCGACGGACAGCACGTTGACCCCGGCCTCCTGCAGGAGCCGGACGTCCTCCTCGCGGACCTCGGCCGGCCACTGCTCGGGGTTGTAGTCGCCGCCGAAGCCGAGGCCGTCGAGCTGCGCGTTCCACGGCCGCACCGCAGCGGCGTCGAAGGAGTCGGGGGTGGTGCGTCGTCGCATGCGGACCAGTGTCGCATGAACCGATTCAAACGCGGAACATGGTTGCTGCGACGGGTGAAGTTCGATCACGTTTGTATCACGGGGTCCGTGATGTCTCCGATCGACCTGGGCGCGCGATCGTTGACCTGGTGCCGTTCTGACTAGCACGGTTGCCCGCGGCTCGCATCCTGAGGGTGAAATCTGGTCGCCACCTGGACCGACGGCTCTTCTAGGCTGCCCGCGGCCACCCGAATCCTCCCGTGTGAGAGCGAGTCCACCCACATGTCCCTCACCCGTCTGCGAGCCCCACTGGCGATGCTCGCCGCGTTCGCGCTCCTGATGCTCGGCGCCGTCGTCGGCGTGCCCGGTGCCGTCGCGAGCGGCACGAGCAACGACATCGTCTGCGATACCGCCGGCGGCGTGAAGTACGAGGAGAGCGGCGGCACCTTCCACAAGGAGGGCTCGTCCGGCCCCGACGTCGAGATCGAGGTCGTCGAGACGAAGGGTGAGGGCGAGCCGATCGCCGTCGTCGCCACGGCGCCCGACGGCTACCTGATCGACGCGTACTGCGTGAAGGCGTCCGGGGAGAAGCTCACCCAGGACGTCGACCCCGACGCGCCCTCCGTGCGGATCGAGACGCCGGCCACGAACAAGAGCGGCAAGCCCCAGGCGATCAGCCACCTCGTCGTGACGCTCGTCGAGGAGCCCGACGACTTCGACTGGGACTGGGAGTACCCCGCCCCCACCTGCGACGGCACGCTCACGGTCACGTATCCGGACGACCTGCCCAGCGGCCAGGCCAACGACGTGAACATCACGGTCCAGAACCTCGAGTCGGGCGAGGTCGCCACGATCAACATCCACCGCGAGGGCGGTACCTGGTCGGGTCAGCAGGTCTTCGACCCGACGACCGAGCCCGAGTGGCCGACGGGCTGGACGTCGTGGGCGATCCTGTGGACGCAGGTCGCCGGCACCAACTACCACTGGGAGGGGTACGTCGAGGTCGGGTGCGACGCGCCCGAGGAGCCCGTGGAGGAGCCTGTCGAGGCGTCCTTCGAGGCCGACGTCGAGCCGGCCGTCTGCGTCGACGGCGAGATCCAGGGCGGCTCCTTCGCCTACGCCGTGACCGTCGGCAGCGAGCACGGCACCCGGAGCTTCCAGGTGAAGGGTCTCGGTGACGGGACCGGCGGCACGGCCGAGACCTACTACCGCGCGGACGGCACGACCGGTGACGCCGGCGAGATCGTCGTCTTCGCGAACGTCGGTGCGGGCGAGGAAGCCACGCTGAGCCTGGACGACCTCCCGCCAGGTGACTACCGCGTCGTCTCCGACGGTTCGCGCACCGTCAAGGACCAGTACCGGTGGGACTTCACGATCGCCTCGCCGCAGGACTGCGGCCTGCAGCCGGCCGCGCTGCCCTCGGTCGACGTGACGCAGGCGCAGTGCACGCCGCAGGAAGGCGTGCATCTCGGGCAGCAGACCACCGCCGGCGGGGTCGTCGTCGCCGACGCCCAGGGCCTGACGGTCGTCGTCACCGGCGCCTCCGGTGAGACCGTCGCCGACCCCCTGGACCTGCCGGCGGGCGACTACCGGGTCGAGGTGACGCTCGAGGAAGGCTTCGCCTGGGGCGAGGACGTCCCCGCGGGCTGGGCCGTAGGCGACGGCTCGGTGACCTACGCCTTCACGATCGCGCCTCTCGCGGACTGCTGGGAGGAGCTGTCCGCGACCCCCGTCGAGCCGACGGTGATCGACGTCTGCGGCAGCGAGGACGACGAGGTGGTCCTGCCCGAGGTCGTCGGCCTCACCTACTCGATGTGGGACGCGCCCAACGGTGACGTCCGCGTGAAGGTCGTGGCCGAGGAGGGGTACTACCTGACCCACCACTCCCAGCACGACGAGTCCGTCAAGTGGTACACCTTCACGCTCGACCCGAGCGGGTGCGAGCCGGAGCCGACGCCGGAGCCCTCCGAGGAGCCGACGGTGGAGCCCACGCCGGCCACCCTCGCCGGTTCCGTCGCGGTCGGGGAGTGCGTCGCCGACGCCCCGTGGATCGGCTACGAGATCGTCCTCGACGACCCCGAGGGCCAGGCGGTCGCCGACGAGAACGGCCAGTACCCGGTCTACCTGGTCCTGACCGACGGGACGAACGAGGCGACGATCGCCCTCGGTGTGCTCGGCGAGGACGCCACGCTGACCGGGCGGGCGCTGTGGCCCGGCGCCTCGGTGGCCGAGGACGGCGTGACGGCGACCGGATGGCCGGGTTGGACCCGGCTCGCCGACGGCTCCTGGGCGCAGACCGACCAGAACTACGCCTGGACCCGAGGCGACATCGACGCACGGCTCGTCGTCAACCCGGAGGTTCAGGTCGACCTGAGCTACCCGGACGCGACGCCGGAGTGCGCCAACCCCCCGGCGGCGGAGGACGACGAGGTCCGCGAGCAGGAGACCGTCGTCGACACCTCGCCGTCCCCGGTCGTCGGGGAGCAGGTCGCCGCGGACACCGACGCCCTGCCGCAGACGGGCTCGAACGTCGTGTGGGCCGCGATCGGTGCCCTCGTGCTGATCGGTGCCGGTGGAGCCGTCCTCTGGCTGCGCCGTCGGGCCTGACCGGCTGACGCAAGAGCAAGGGGCCCGCCCGGAGAGATCCGGGCGGGCCCCTTCGTCGTCGGCAGGCCGTGGTGCCGTGCGGGGCTGCCTCAGCGCGGCAGCCGGGTGCGGATCTCCCCGCGGTGGCACCCGAGCAGGCCGTCCCGCACCTGCAGCTCGGCAACGAGCACGCTGGACCTGCGGGCCGCGGCGGACTCGGCGGGCGCGGTGTCCCGCTCGGGGTGCGTGAAGTAGACGATCCACGCGACGGCGTCGTCGGCGTCCGGGTCGGAGGACAGCACCTCGACGTGCGCGTGGTGACCGGGTGCGACGTCGTCGGGGCGGTCCGTGGAGGAGTCGAGGATCAGGCCCTGCGGGTCCCAGGCGTCCAGGTCGCTCGACCGGTACACCATCTGGCCGCGCCACTCGTCGACCACCATCCAGTACCAGCCGGACAGCCGGAAGGCCTTCGCGCCCTCGTGCGGTCGCCCGCCGATCACCTGCCCACCGACGATCCAGGTCCACAGGTCGGCGGAGTCGGCCGCCCACGTGGTGGACCCGTCGGCCTCGTCCTTGTACCAGAGCCGCCATCCGCCGTCGGGCAGCGCGTGCACGCACGCGTCGATGGCGCGCTCGGAGCTCAGGGGCAGGGGGCCGTGGTCGGTCCAGCGGTCCAGGTCGGTGCTGGTCAGGTGGTGGATCCACCGGGGATGTCCGGGCCACCCGTCAGGGACGCCGGGCACCACGGTCAGGAACATGTGGAACGTGCCGTCGACCTCGATGATCTCCGGCGCCCAGTAGGTGTCCCGCGGCGCGGTCCCGGTCACGGGCAGGCCGTCCTCGGCGCCCAGGGTGCCGAGGTAGCGCCACGTGGCTCCGCCGTCGTCGGACTCGGCCACGCCCAGGTCGGTGCCGTGCACCCAGGTCACGCCCGGTCCGACGGCGGACGGCCGGCGCTGCGTCCACAGCATGCGCCAGGTGCCGCTCGGGTGGCGGACGACGATCGGGTCGGTGGCGCCGTCGTGCACGGGGTCGCGCCACAGCGGCGTCGGCAGTGCGTTCGCCGTGCCGAGGACCGCGGGGTCCGGAGGGCGCGTCGGCATCGCCTCAGCCCGTCCCGGTGGTGGACTCGCGCACCACGAGCTCGGGCTGGAAGACGACCTGCTCGGGTGCCTCGGACTCGGCCAGGAGCAGGTCGGCGGCGCGGTGGCCGAGTCGGTGCATGGGCTGGCGCACCGACGTCAGCGGCGTGGCGAGCTCGCCGGCGAACGTGACGTCGTCGTACCCGACCACGGCCATGCCGGAGGGGACGGGGACCTCGGCGGCGCGCAGGGTGCGCAGCGCCCCCAGGGCGGTGAGGTCGTTGACGCACATCGTGGCCGTGGGGCGGTGGGCCATGGCCAGGATCTGCTCGGTACCGGCCTGGCCGCCGTCGGCGTTGAGCGCGGTGATCGTGATCTCCTCGAGCGCCTCGTCGACGTCGACCCCGGCCTCGGTCAGGGCGTCCCGGAGTCCTGCGGAGCGGTCGGCGCACTGGCGGATGGTGTGCGGGCCGTTGAGGAACGCAAGGTGCTCGTGGCCGAGGTCCAGCAGGTGGCGGGCGGCCGCGGCGGCGCCGGCGCGGTCGTCGACGGCGACGGAGGAGACGGTCGGGTCGGGGGAGGGGCGGTCGAGGAGCACGATCCGTAGCCCGCGCTCGCGCAGGGTGAGCAGGTGGTCGATGTCCGGGCCGGACGGGACCACCATCAGTCCCTGGACCCCGTGCTCCTCGAAGAGGCGCAGGTAGCGGGCCTCGCGCTCCGGGTCCTCGTCGGAGCTGGCGAGCATGAGCGTGTAACCCGCCTCGTCGAGGCGGTCCTCGATGCCACGGGCCACGTCGGTGAAGAACGGGTTGGCGATGTCGAGGACGATGGCGCCGGCGGTGGTGATGGTGCCGGCGCGGAGCTGGCGGGCGGAGCCGTTGCGCACGAACGACAGCTCGGCGATGGCGGACTCGACCCGTTCGCGGGTGGCGGGGGAGACCCGGTCGGGGCGGTTGAGGACGTTGGAGACCGTGCCGACCGAGACCTCGGCGAGCTTCGCGACGTCGGCGATGGACGTCCTGCGCTTGGTGCGCGGCGGCATGGTTCCTCTCCTCGTCGACAGGCCCGGGGCGGGTGGCCGCGGGACGCGCGGCGGTGCAGGGATCGTATCGGTTCGTCGGTCGGGTTGCGGGCTGCCGCGCCGCCCGGGTGGAAACCGCTTCCCGCCGTCGGGCAGGATGGATCTTGCGCACCACGGCGCCTCCCGGGTACCTTGGTGACGTTGAAACGATTCATCGCGCGCGTCGATGACGATGCGAGGAGGACGAGTGCACGACGACGGCAAGCGTCGGGTCATGTTCCGGTTCCGGGTCCACCCCGACCGGCTGGAGGAGTACGGCCGCCGCCACGGCGAGGTGTGGCCCGAGATGCTGCGCGCCCTGCGTGACGCGGGCTGGGAGAACTACTCGATCTTCACCTCCGCCGACGGGCAGGTCGTCGGCTACTTCGAGAGCGACGACCCCGACGCCGCCCGGGCCCGGATGGGCCTGACCGAGGTCAACGCTCGCTGGCAGGCCGAGATGGCCGAGTTCTTCGACGGCGACGGCCCCGACGAGACCATGACCGAGCTCACCCAGGTCTTCCACCTGGAGTCGCAGCTCGCCGCGGCCGACGCCGCGGAGAACCAGGACTGAGAGAAGGAACCATGCCCAGCTTCGACGACATCACCGACGTCCTGGACCGCCTCGCCATCGAGGTCCCGTCCTGGGCCTACGGCAACTCCGGCACCCGCTTCAAGGTGTTCTCCACGCCGGGCACGCCCCGCGACCCCGAGGAGAAGATCGCCGACGCCGCCCAGGTGCACCGCCTGACCGGCCTGGCGCCCACCGTCGCGCTGCACATCCCGTGGGACAAGGTCGACGACTACGCCGCGCTGCGCCGCTACGCGAACGACCAGGGCGTCGACCTCGGCACCATCAACTCGAACACGTTCCAGGACGACGCCTACAAGTTCGGCTCCCTGACGCACACCGACCCCGCCGTGCGCCGCCAGGCGATCGACCACCACCTCGAGTGCCTCGAGATCATGGACGCCACCGGGTCCAAGGACCTGAAGATCTGGCTCGCCGACGGCTCCAACTACCCGGGCCAGGCCGACCTCCGCACCCGCCAGGACCTGCTGCACGAGTCCCTCGCCGAGATCTACGCCCGGCTCGGCGACGAGCAGCGCATGGTGCTCGAGTACAAGTTCTTCGAGCCGGCGTTCTACCACACGGACGTCCCGGACTGGGGCACCTCCTACGCCCAGGTCGCCGCCCTCGGCGAGAAGGCGTTCGTCTGCCTGGACACCGGCCACCACGCGCCGGGCACCAACATCGAGTTCATCGTCGCCCAGCTGCTGCGCCTGGGGAAGCTCGGCTCGTTCGACTTCAACTCGCGGTTCTACGCCGACGACGACCTCATCGTCGGCGCCGCCGACCCGTTCCAGCTCTTCCGCATCATGGCCGAGGTGATCCGCGGTGGCGGCCTCGACGAGGGCTCCGAGGTCGCGCTGATGCTCGACCAGTGCCACAACATCGAGGACAAGGTGCCCGGCCAGATCCGCTCGGTGCTCAACGTCCAGGAGATGACGGCCCGCGCGCTGCTGCTCGACCGCGACGCCCTGACGAAGGCCCAGGAGTCCGGCGACGTGCTCGCCGCCAACGCGATCTACATGGACGCCTTCTACACCGACGTGCGCCCGCTGCTCGCCGAGTACCGCGAGAAGCGCGGCCTGCCCGCCGACCCCATGGCGGCGTTCGCCGAGTCCGGCTACCTGCCGAAGATCGCCGCCGAGCGCGTCGGCGGCCAGCAGGCCGGCTGGGGGGCCTGACCCCGACGACAGGCCGAGACCGACGACGCCCCGGCCGCGCCGCACCCCGGACCTGCCCGCCGCCCCCGCGCCACCCCTGCGGGGTGCGGCGGCCGGGTCGCACGACGACGTGAAGGACACCCCTGCATGACCACCCCGAAGCGCACGCTCACCGCCTGGAAGGCGACGATCGCCGTCGCCATGTCGAACTACATCGAAGCCGGCGCCATCATCGCGCTCGCCACGAGCCTCGCCCTGTGGCAGGAGGCCTTCGGCTTCGACGACGGCGTGGTCGGCGTCGTCGCAGCCCTGTCGGCGAACGCGTTCGGCGCAGCCATCGGTGCCGCGATCGGCGGTCCGCTGTGCGACCGGCTGGGACGCAAGTTCATCTACACCTACGACCTCATCGTGTTCATGGTCGGCGGCCTGCTGGTGACCTTCTCCGGCGGCCTGGCCCTGCTGCTGGCCGGCGTGATCCTCATGGGGATCGCGGTCGGCGCCGGTGTCCCGGCGTCGTGGACCTACATCGCCGAGGAGGCGCCGAACGAGCACCGCGCCGCCCACGTGGGCACCGCCCAGCTCGCGTGGTCCATCGGTCCGGCCGTGGGGTTCCTGCTCGCCGTCGTCGTCGAACCGCTCGGGCTGCTGGGGTCGCGGCTGATCTTCGCCCACCTGTTCGTCATCGCGGCGATCACCTGGTGGGTGCGTCGCGGGCTCCCCGAGTCCCGCCGCTGGAAGTCCGAGCGGGAGAGGTCGATCGCCGCCGGGCAGCGCCCGTCGTTCTTCCACGGCATCTCCCAGCTCCTGCGCGACCGCAGGAACTGGGGCGCCCTGGCGTTCCTGCTCGGCGTCTACGGCCTGTGGAACACCGTGGCGGGCCAGGCCGGCATCTTCCAGCCGCGCGTCTACGACGCCGCCGGGCTGCACGACGCGACCCAGCAGAACCTCCTGCAGGTGCTGGTGTGGACTCTTACCGCGGCGGCGACCTACTTCGGGTTCATGCGCTACGGCGACCGGGTGTCCCGCCGCTGGCTGTACCTCGGCGGTGCCGCGCTGGGTGTCGTCGCCTGGGCCGTCCTCATCTACGCCCCGCCCGGGATGTTCTCGCTGCTGTTCTTCGCGGTCGGCTGGGGCGTGTCGGCCGGCCTCGGCGCACAGGCCTTCTACGGCCTGTGGACGGCCGAGCTCTTCGCCACCCGGTACCGGGCCAGCGCCCAGGGCGTGCTGTTCATGCTCGCCCGCGTCATGGTCGGTCTGCTCAGCCTGGTCTTCCCGGTGCTGCTCAGCGGCATCGGCCTGCAGGGCGTCGGGCTGATCATCCTGGGCCTGCTCGTGGCTGCGCTGCTGATCGGGACCATCTTCGCCCCGGACACCGAGGGCAGGTCGCTCGAGGAGATCGAGTCGGAGCGCTACGGCGGCCAGGTCCCGCAGTCCACGCAGATCCCCGCCAACCTCTGACCCACCGCACAGGAGCCCACCGCCGATGCCCCGCACCGCCACCACGGCCGCAGCCGTGACCGACCGCCTGCTGGCCGGTCCGCACGGTGATCTGCGCGTGCGGGTGTACCGTCCCGAGGCCGACGACGTCGCCGTCGTGGCGGGCCTGGTGTGGGCGCACGGCGGGGCGTTCGTGCACGGCGACCTCGACATGCCCGAGGCCGACCACGTGGCGCGCACCCTGGCCGGCCGAGGTGTGGTGGTCGTCAGCGTCGACTACGCGCTGGCGCCCCCGGTGGGCCTCCGGGCGGCGTCCGGCATCGACGGCCTCGACGACGCCGACGGGGCCCGCTTCCCCGTCGCCTCGCAGGAGTTGGCGTGGGCGTTCAGCTGGGCGGTCGGGGCCGACCTCGGCGTCCCGGCGGAGCGCTGGTCGCTCGGCGGGGCGAGCGCCGGCGGGAACCTCGCCGCCGGTGCGGCGCTGCGCCTGCGCGACGCCGCGGCGGGCCACCGCGGCGGGGACGACGTCGCGACGCCCGCGACGCCGTCGTGCACCGACAGCCCGGGCGCGCCCCGCAGCGTGGTGCTCGCCTACCCCGTGGCGCACTACGAGCTGCCCACCCCGTGGCCCGAGCTGGCCGCCAAGATCTCCGCGCTGCCGCCGGACCGGAACTTTCCTCCGGCGGCAGTGCGGGCCATGAACGACAACTACCTGGGGCACGACGGCGGGCCGGACTCGCCGTATGCGTTCCCCGGCGGCCAGGACCTGCGCGGGCTGCCGCCGCACCTGGTGGTCACCTCCGACCGCGACGCGCTGCGTTCGTCGGGGGAGACGTACGCGGCCGAGCTCGCCGCCGCCGGCACCGACGTGCTGGTCGTGCGCGAGGACGGCACCGTGCACGGCCACCTCAACCAGCCGGACGACCCCGGGTGCGCGCGCAGCCTGGCGCGGATCGCCGTCTGGCTCACCGCCGACGCCCTGGTCGGCACCGCGCACGAACCACCCCCCTGAGCGGTCCGCCGTCCGCGGCAGGCCGCACAGCGAGCAACCCGACCGAACCGAACCACTCCGGAGCCACCGATGACGAACGAGACCGTCGCATCCCTCGTCGCCCGATCCAACCGCCTGGGCGCCGACCCGAAGAACACCAACTACGCCGGGGGCAACACGTCCGCCAAGGGCGTCGAGACCGACCCCGTCACCGGCCAGGACGTCGAGCTGCTGTGGGTCAAGGGCTCCGGGGGCGACCTCGGCACCCTGACCGAGAAGGGCCTGGCCGTGCTCCGGCTCGACCGCATGCGGGCGCTCGTGGACGTCTACCCCGGCGTCGAGCGCGAGGACGAGATGGTCGCCGCGTTCGACTACTGCCTGCACGGCAAGGGCGGCGCCGCCCCCAGCATCGACACCGCCATGCACGGCCTGGTGGACGCCAAGCACGTGGACCACCTGCACCCGGACTCCGGGATCGCGATCGCCACCGCCGCCGACGGCCCGGAGCTGACGCAGAAGATCTTCGGGGGCAAGGTCGTCTGGGTGCCGTGGCGCCGCCCCGGCTTCCAGCTCGGGCTCGACATCGCCGAGATCAAGGCGCAGCATCCCGAGGCGATCGGCACCGTGCTGGGCGGCCACGGCATCACCGCGTGGGGGGACACGGCGGAGGAGGCCGAGGCCAACTCGTTGTGGATCATCGACACGGCGGCGGCCTACATCGCCGAGCACGGCCGGCCCGAGCCGTTCGGCCCGACGCTCGACGGCTTCGGCGCCCTGCCGCAGGACGAGCGCCGCGCCAAGGCCGCCGCGCTGGCCCCGCACCTGCGCGCCGTCGCGAGCCAGGACAAGCCGCAGGTCGGCCACTTCACCGACTCCGACGTCGTGCTGGACTTCCTCGCCGCCGAGCGGCACCCCGAGCTCGCCGCCCTGGGCACCTCGTGCCCCGACCACTTCCTGCGCACCAAGGTCAAGCCGCTGGTGATCGACCTGCCGGCCACGGCCACGGTCGAGGAGATCGTGGAGCGCCTGCCCGAGCTGCACGAGGCCTACCGGGCCGACTACACCGCCTACTACGAGCGCGGCGCCGCCGAGGCGCGAGCGAAGGGCGAGGAGCCCCCGGCGATCCGGGGCGCGGACCCCCTGATCGTGCTGGTGCCCGGCGTCGGCATGTTCTCCTACGGGGCCGACAAGCAGACCGCCCGCGTGGCCGGCGAGTTCTACGTCAACGCGATCAACGTGATGCGTGGCGCCGAGGCCCTGTCCACCTACGCCCCCATCGACGAGTCGGAGAAGTTCCGCATCGAGTACTGGGCGCTGGAGGAGGCCAAGCTGCAGCGCAAGCCGAAGCCGAAGCCGCTGGCCACGCGCATCGCGTTCGTCACCGGCGCGGCGTCCGGCATCGGCAAGGCCATCGCCGAGCGACTGGCCGCCGAGGGCGCCTGCGTCGTCGTGGCGGACCTCGATCTCGCCAAGGCCCAGGGGGTCGCCGCGGAGATCGGCAGCACCGACGTCGCGATCGGCGTCGCGGCGAACGTCGCCGACGAGGCCGCCGTCCAGGCCGCGCTGAACGAGGCCGTGCTCGCGTTCGGCGGCGTGGACATCGTCGTCAACAACGCCGGGCTGTCGCTGTCCAAGTCGCTGTTCGAGACCACCGAGGCCGACTGGGACCTGCAGCACGACGTCATGGCCAAGGGCTCGTTCCTCGTGGCGAAGAACGCCGCGCGCATCCTCGTGGACCAGCAGCTCGGCGGCGACGTCATCTACATCTCGTCCAAGAACTCGGTGTTCGCCGGGCCGAACAACATCGCCTACTCCGCGACCAAGGCCGACCAGGCTCACCAGGTGCGCCTGCTGGCCGCCGAGCTCGGCGAGCACGGCATCAAGGTCAACGGCATCAACCCCGACGGCGTGGTGCGCGGGTCCGGCATCTTCGCCTCCGGGTGGGGCGCCAACCGTGCCAAGACCTACGGCATCGAGGAGCAGGACCTCGGCAAGTTCTACGCCCAGCGCACCCTGCTCAAGCGCGAGGTGCTGCCGGAGAACATCGCCAACGTGGCCTTCGCGCTGTGCACGGCCGACTTCTCGCACACGACCGGTTTGCACGTGCCCGTCGACGCGGGCGTGGCGCAGGCGTTCCTGCGGTGACCCCCGCACCCCCCGATGCTGTGGGCATGAAATCTGCAGCCTCGGAACGATCCGAACCTGCAGATTCCATACCCACAGCGTTCGTGGCGGTGGACCTCGGCGCCACCAGCGGCCGGGTGATGCTCGGCGTCGTGCACGGCGACGCCGGCGCGGAGCGCGTCGAGCTGTCCGAGGTCGCACGGTTCACCAACGGACCCGTCGAGGTCCCCGCCGGCGCGGGTACCGCCCTGCACTGGGACCTGCTGCACCTGTGGCGGGGGATCCTCGACGGCCTGCGGGCGGCGGGGCTCGCCGCGCGGGAGCGTGGCGTGCCCGTGGCGGCGATCGGGATCGACTCCTGGGCGGTGGACCACGGGTTCGTGGCGGCGGACGGCGCGCTCCTCGGCAATCCCCGGCACCACCGTGATCACCGGCTGGCCGGGATCGCCGAGGAGGTCCTCGACCGCCTCGGCGCCGCCGAGCACTACCGGGTCAACGGGCTGCAGACGCTGCCGTTCAACACCGAGTTCCAGCTCGTGGCCGCGCGCGACGACGCCGTGTGGCCGCTCACCGCGTCGATCCGCCTCATCCCCGACCTGCTCGGCTCGTGGCTGACGGGCAGGAACGTCGCCGAGGTCACCAACGCCTCGACCACCGGGCTGCTGGACGCCACGACGCGGCAGTGGTCGCAGCCGGTGATCGACGCCCTGCAGCGCGAGTACCCCGGGCTGGGCGACCTGCGCTCCCGGCTGGCGGACGTGGTCGAGCCGGGCACCGTCGTCGGGCACCTCACCGACACCGTGCAGGCCGCCACGGGGCTCGACGCCGTCCCCCTGGTGGCGGTCGGGTCCCACGACACCGCCTCGGCCGTCGTCGGCGTACCGGCGCAGGACGAGCGGTTCGCCTACGTCTCCTCGGGCACCTGGTCGCTGGTCGGCGTCGAGCTGGACTCCCCGGTCCTGACCGAGGAGAGCCGCATCGCGAACGTCACCAACGAGCTCGGCGTCGACGGCACCGTGCGGTACCTGAAGAACGTCATGGGGCTGTGGGTGCTGTCCGAGACCCTTCGTACCTGGCGTGAGGCCGGGCAGGAGGTCACGCTCACCGACGCACTCGTCGCCGCGGAGGCAGCCGAACCGGGACGGACCGTCGTCGACATCGACGCGCCCGAGTTCCTGCCGCCGGGGGACATGCCCGCCCGGTTGGCCGAGGCCGCGCGGGCGTCCGGGCAGCCCGTCCCGGACGGCGTGGGGCAGATCGTGCGGTGCATCCTCGACTCGCTCGCGGACGCCTACCGCCGGGTCCTGGCCGAGGTGACACGACTGTCCGGCCGGGAGGTCGACGTCGTGCACGTCGTCGGTGGGGGGTCCCGGAACGAGCTGCTGTGCCGGCTCACCGCGCAGGCGACCGGGCTCCCCGTCGTCGCCGGGCCGGTGGAGGGTGCGGCGCTGGGCAACATCGTGGTCCAGGCCCGGGCCGTCGGCGCGCTCTGCGGTGATCTGACGGCCCTGCGCGGGGTGGTGGCGCGCTCGGCCGACCTGGTGCGGTACGAGCCCTGACGCGACGGCGCCACCTCGGTGCCCGTCACCCCGTCGGCACGCCGCGCTCGTCAGAGCGTGGGGTCGACCGGACGCGAGTCACGTGGCGTGAACCGCGCCCAGACGTGCTTCTCCCCGGCGGTGCGGTACCAGCCGACGTCGTCGGCCACCCGCAGGGCGAGCTGCAGGCCGAAGCCGCCCTCGCCGAGCTCCCGGTCGGGACTGAGGACGGGCGGCACGGACGGCAGCCGATCCGTCACCGAGATCAGCGCGGTGGTGCCGTCGCACCACAGCTCCAGGCGGGCGGTGGTCCCGGCGTGCTCGAGGGCGTTGGCCGCCAGCTCGCTCGCCACCAGGACGATGTCCTGGAGCACCGTGTCCTCGGCACTGCAGCCGCACCACGGCTCCGTGGACCCACGCAGCGTCTCCTGGAGGTGGCCGCGCACGCAGGCGAGCGCGTCGGCGTCGTGGAAGGTCCAGCTCCGCACGAGGCGCGCTGCGGTGGGGGCCCCGGGGCTGGGCGTCACGGGGTCACCGTGATCGAACCGCCAAGCCGGACGAGCATCGCTACTCCTGACGCGGGGTCTTCGAGGGCCGGATCGAGACTACCCGGCGGGGTGCCGCGGCGCGCGGGGGAGTCGGGCACCGCGCGACGCCGTGGTCACCGAAAACGTTGCGCGGCCTGCGGCGCCGCCTCGGCCAGCCCGCGCACCGCGGGGTGCTCGGCGTCGGCCAGCACCGCGGACAGCGGACCGGAGGCCACGAACGTGCCGTCGGCCAGGACGTGCACCGTCGGGCAGAGGCGCTCCACGAGCTCCAGGTCGTGCGTGACCAGCAGGACGGCCGTGCCCTGGGCGGCGGTGGCCTCCCCGAGCCGGCGGACTACCTCGCCGCGCATGGCGGGGTCGACGGCGGTGAGCGGCTCGTCCAGCAGCAGCGCGGCCGGCCGGGTGGCCAGCGCCAGCGCCAGAGCGACCCGCTGCTTCTCCCCGCCGGCGAGCGTGCCGACCTGGCGAGGGGCGAACCGCCCCTCGAGCGCGACGTCGGCCAGCAGCTCGGTGACGGTGCTGCCGTTCGGGGTGCCGGCGCGACGGGCCTCGGTCAGCGCCTTGCCGAGCACCCGGTCCACCGTCGACCGGGGATCGACGTCGGCGATGCCCTCCTGGGCGACCCGGCGCACCTGAGCCCGGAACGCCTTCTTGTCCCGCAGCCCGACCCGCGTGACCGTGCGGCCGGACCAGGTGACGTGCCCCTGGGTCGGCTTCACCAGCCCGACGAGCGCCCGGACGATCGTGGACTTGCCGGCGCCCGAGGAGCCGATGATCCCGACCGGCGGCGCCCCGTGGGTCAGCTCGAGGTCGATCCCGTGCACGACGTCGCGACCGCCGTAGCCGGCGGCGAGCCCGGTGGCGCGCAGGATCGGGGTGTCGGTGGAGCTCATGGCTGACCTTCTCGCGGCTCGGAACGTTGGTGGCCCGCCGACGGGAAAGGGATCGTCGGCGGGCCACACAGTACGACGAACAGCGGTCCGAGAGGGTTCCCGGAGCACCGCTCACAGGTACGGGGCCACGTGCTCCGCGTAGCGCTCCGCGACGGTCCGCGCGGTCTCGTGCGGGTCCACCGCCCAGATCTCCTCGTTGAAGATCTCGGTCTCGACGTCGCCGGTGTACCCGGCCTCGGCGACCCACCGCGAGACGGTCGCGAAGTCGATGTAGCCGTCGCCGACGTGCCCCCGCGAGTTCAGCGCGGACGTCGCGAACGGCAGGTTCCAGTCGCAGACCTGATAGCCCGCGATCCGGCCCTCACGACCGGCCCGCTGGACGGATGCTTCCAGCGCCGGGTCCCACCACACGTGGTAGGTGTCCACGACGACGCCGATGGTGGACGCCGCGAACGGGGCGGCCAGGTCCAGCGCCTGCCCGAGCGTGGAGATCACCGCGCGGTCGGCCGCGAACATCGGGTGCAGCGCCTCCAGGACGATCCGCACCCCGTGCTGCTCGGCGATCGGGGCGAGGTCGGCGAGCCGGTCGGCGACCCGACCCCGTGCGGCCACGACGTCGCGGTCCGTACCGGCAGCCGGCGGCTGCTCGGGCGAGGACCCGGGCAGGCCGCCGACGACGAACACGAGCTCGCGCGTCCCGATCCCGGCGGCCTCCTCGATGGCGCGCGTGTTCTCCGCGATCGCATCGCGGACGCCCTCGTCGGTGGACGCCGTGAGGAACCCGCCGCGGCACAGGGACGTCACGCGCAGCCCGGCGTCCTCGACGATCCTGCGCGCCGCCTCGGCACCGTGCTCCTGGACCTGGTGGCGCCACAGCCCGACGCCGCCCATCCCGGCGGCCGCGGCGGCGTCGACGGCCTCGGTCAGCGAGGCGTGCTTGACGGTCGCGGTGTTCAGCGAGCAGCGGCTCAGGTCGCTCATGATGTGCCTTCCTGGCGTGACCGCTGCGGTGCCTCGCTGCGGTGCACCTCGTTCCTCGGCGTCCCTCCGCGGCGGCTCCTCCCGCTCACGAGTCGACCCCGTTCGTCACGAGCAGCGCACCCAGCCGCTGGGCGGCCAGGTCCGGGTCGAGCAGCATGCCGCAGTCATCGGCCAGCCGGGTCAGGGTGACCAGGTGTGCCAGCGAGCGCCCCGAGTGCAGGCCCCCGACGAGCTGGAAGCCCGGCTGGAACCCGTTGAGCCAGCTCAGGAACGCCACGCCCGTCTTGTAGTAGTACGTCGGCGCGGCGAAGATGTGCCGGCCCAGCTTCTCGGTGGAGGCCAGGATGGCGTGCCCGCGCGCGGCGCCCTCGGGATCGCCCGTGGCACCGGCGTCGAACGCCTGCAGCGCGGTGGACGCCGCCGGGTAGATCGCCGCGAAGATGCCGAGCAGCGCGTCGGAGTAGCCCTGGGAGTCGCCCGCGATGAGCTCGGGGTAGTTGAAGTCGTCCCCGGTGTACAGCCGCACGGGCGAGCCGTCGAGCGCGGCCAGCGCACGGCGCAGCCCGACCTCGTGCTGGGCGTCCAGCAGCGAGACCTTCACGCCGTCCACCTGGTCCTGGTGGGCCTTGATGAGGTCCAGGAACGTGGCGGTCGCCGTCTCCACGGAGTCCGAGCCCCAGTACCCGGCCAGCGCCGGGTCGAACATGGTGCCGAGCCAGTGCAGGACGACGGGCTCGTCGGCCTCGGCCAGCACGGCGTCGTAGACGCGGGCGTAGTCCTCGGCCGAGCGGGCCACCTTCGCCAGGGCGCGGGAGGCCATGACGATGACTTGGGCGCCGGCCTCCTGGACCACGCGCACCTGCTCGCGGTAGGCGTCCGTGATGGCGGCCAGCGCCGCCTCGTCACCGGGCTGCCAGCCGGCGACGACGGCGGGGTCGAGCTGGTCCGTACCGGCGCCGCAGGCGATCGACCCGCCGACGGACCTCGCCTCGGTGGCCGAGCGGCGGATCAGCTCCTGCGTGGCCGGCCAGTCCAGACCCATGCCGCGCTGGGCGGTGTCCATCGCGTCGGCGACGCCGAGCCCGTAGCGCCAGATCTCGTGCCGGTAGGCCAGGGTGGCGTCCCAGTCGACGACGGCGGGAGCGCCCGGGACGTTCTCGGCGCCGACGTGCGGGACCACGTGCGCCGCGGCGAACGCGACGCGCGAGCTGATCGGGGCGGACGGCGCGAGCCAGGGCCCGGGTGCGTTGAGCTCCCGGACCTCGGTGCCGACGAGACGACCCCCGTCGTCGAACCGCGGCAGCCTCAGCGTGACGCCGGAGCCCGCGAGGA
Source organism: Isoptericola aurantiacus (assembly GCF_044769875.1). Taxonomy (NCBI): domain Bacteria; kingdom Bacillati; phylum Actinomycetota; class Actinomycetes; order Micrococcales; family Promicromonosporaceae; genus Isoptericola; species Isoptericola aurantiacus. The sequence continues at coordinate 416,767 of NZ_JBJBAE010000001.1, read as the reverse complement.
CGGGGGCGCCGGGGAAGGTGGTCGCGGCGCTCACAGCGAGATCTCCGGGACGTCCAGGCGGCGGCCCTGGGCCGACGACCGCAGGCCCAGCTCGGCGAGCTGGACGCCGCGGGCGGCCGAGAGCAGGTCGAAGCGGTGCTCGCGCCCGGCGACGACGTCGCGCAGGAACTCCTCCCACTGCGCCTTGAAGCCGTTCTCGATCTCGGCGTTGGCCGGGACGTCGGCCCACTGGTCGCGGAACTTCTCGGTGGTGGGCAGGTCCGGGTTCCACACCGGCTTGGGGGTGTTGGCGCGCTGCTGGGAGACGCAGGAGAACAGCCCGGCGACGGCCGAGCCGTGCGTGCCGTCCACCTGGAACTCGACGAGCTCGTCGCGGTGGACGCGCACGGCCCAGGAGGAGTTGATCTGCGCGACCACGGGGTCGCCGTCGGGGGTGGCGATCTCGAAGATGCCGTACGCGGCGTCGTCGGCGGTGGCGTCGTAGGGCTTGCCCTGCTCGTCCCAGCGGGTGGGGATGTGCGTGACCGTCTGGGCGTTGACCGTCTTGACGGTGCCGAGGATGCCCTCGAGCACGTAGTTCCAGTGGCAGAACATGTCGGTGGTCATGCCGCCGCCGTCCTCGGCGCGGTAGTTCCACGACGGGCGCTGCGCGGGCTGGGTCTCGCCCTCGAACACCCAGTAGCCGAACTCGCCGCGCAGGGACAGGATGCGGCCGAAGAAGCCCTCGTCCACGAGGCGGCGCAGCTTGACCAGTCCGGGCAGGTAGAGCTTGTCGTGCACGACGCCGGCGGTGACGCCGGTCTCGTCGCGCAGCTTGGCGAGGTCGATCGCCTCCGCGAGCGTCTCGGCCGTCGGCTTCTCGGTGTAGACGTGCTTGCCGGCCTTCATGGCCGTGCTGAGGGTGGCGGCGCGCAGGTTGGTCATCGCGGCGTCGAACACGATGTCGGTGCTCTCGGCGTGGATGACGCCGTCGAGGTCGGTCGCGTACTCGGCGATGTCGTGCTTCGCGGCGAGGTCGGCCAGCTTGGCCTCGTTGCGGCCCACGAGGATCGGCTCGACCTGGACGCGCGAGCCGTCGGGGAGCTCGACGCCGCCCTGCTCGCGGATCGGCAGGATCGAGCGCAGCAGGTGCTGGCGGTAGCCCATGCGACCGGTCACGCCGTTCATGGCGATGCGCAGGGTGCGGGTGGTGCTCACGGAGGGACTCCTTCGTCAAGGGCACCGGTGTGGTGCGGGTCGTGCTCGGCGTGCGGGGAATGCGCTTTCCGTCCTAACGTTAAGGTGTGTGCGGCGTTGCGTCAAGCAGCCGTCGGACGGTGCGACCTACGATCTGCGCCGGGACCGGAATCGACGAAGAGGTGCAGATGGCCAGGGCACGGCTGCAGGACGTGGCGGACCGCGCGGGGGTGTCCCTGGCGACGGCGTCCCGGGTGCTCAACGGCTCCGCGCGCCAGCCCGGGGCGGAGCTGGTCGAACGCGTACGCGCCGCGGCCGCCGAGCTGGGTTACGTCGTCAACGCGCAGGCCCAGGCGTTGGCCAGGTCGCGCACCGGGCTGCTCGGTCTCGTGGTGCAGGACATCTCGGACCCCTACTTCTCCTCGATCGCCGCGGGGGCGCAGGCCGCGGCCCGTGAGCACGGCCGGATGGTGCTGCTGGCCTCCACCGAACGCGACCCGGCCGCCGAGAGGGACGCCGTCGCCGCGTTCGCCGCCCACCGGGTGGACGCCATCGTCGTGGCCGGCACCCGCTGGTCGGCGCCGGAGGACGCCCCGGTGGCCGACGAGCTCGCCGCGTTCCAGGCCTCCGGCGGGCGCGCCGTCGTCGTCGGACAGCCGCTCGGGACCGCCACCGTGATCCGTCCGCCGAACGTGGCGGGCGCCGCCGCGCTGGCCGCGGCGCTGCTGGAGCAGGGCCACCGGCGCTTCGTGGTGCTCGGCTCGCCGGAACGGGTGGTCACCGCCCAGGAGCGCGCCGGGGCGTTCGCCGGGGCCGTGGCCTCCGGCGGCGGCGAGGTCGTCGAGGTCGTCGAGCAGCAGTTCTCCCGCGACGGCGGATACGCGGCGGGGGACCGGGTGGCCGAGATCGCGCGGGCCGCGCGGTCCGCGGGCGAGGACCCGCCCTGCGTCTTCGCCGTCAGTGACGTCATGGCCATCGGGCTCGTGGCCCGTCTGCGCGACCTCGAGCTCCAGGTGCCGCAGGACGTCCCCGTGGCGGGCTTCGACGACATCCCCACGCTGCGGGACCACGTCCCGGGGGTCACCACGGTGTCCATCCCGCTGGAGGAGATGGGGCGCCTGGCCGTGGCCGCCGCCGTGGCCGAGGAGGGCGCCGAGGTGAGCGCCGCCGTCGGTCACGACGTGGTGCTGCGGGAGTCCACCGCGCGCTGAGCGCGCCACCGTCCCTGCCGTGGACGACGCCCGGATGATGGCCTAGGGTAACGAATGAATCGATACAAGAAATCGGTTCCTCGGCTTCATCCTGCGGTGACGGTGCAGGAGGCGGTCCTGCGAGGGTGCAGGCCGAGCGACACGTCCATCGATGCAAAGATGCATGGGAGCCATCCGATGAGATCACGCAGGACGACCTTGCTCGGGGCCGCGACCGCGGCCTGCGCGCTGGTCCTGACCCCCGGGACGGCCGCCGTCGCGCACACCGCGGCGCACACGCCGTCCGGCTCGACCACCCAGCTCGAGGACCTCGACCGAGGCCTCGTCGCCGTGCCCACCGCGGACGGCAACTACCTCGGCTGGCGCCTGCTCGGCACCGAGGTGACCGGGGCCACCGAGGCCGGCATGACCGGCGCCGACTTCGCCGTCTACCGTGACGGCGAACGGATCGCCACCGTCACCGACTCCACGAACTACCTCGACACCGACGGTGCGGCCGGCTCGCGCTACCGCGTGGTGCCCGTCGTCGGCGGCAAGGAACAGCGGCGCGACCGCTCCGACGTCGTCACCCCGTGGGACGAGGACCACCTGTCGATCCCCATGACCAAGCCCGCCGACGGCGTGACGCCCGTCGGGGAGGACTACACCTACTCCGCGAACGACCTGAGCGTGGCGGACCTGGACGGGGACTCCGAGCTGGAGCTCGTGGTCAAGTGGTACCCCTCCAACGCCAAGGACGTGTCCCAGAAGGGGTACACCGGCAACACCTACCTCGACGCCTACGAGATGGACGGCACCCAGCTCTGGCGCATCGACCTCGGGGTGAACATCCGCTCCGGCGCCCACTACACCCAGTTCCCGGTGTACGACTTCGACGGGGACGGCGCGGCCGAGGTCATGGTCAAGACCGCCCCCGGCACCAACGTCACCCGGTACACGCGCAGCGGGAAGGAGAAGTCCACCCGGTACGTCTCGATCCCGCGCGACGACCGCCGCGCCGGCGTCACCCACGACGACGACTACCGCATGAGCGCGGACGACTACTTCGACCACGTGGTCGACATGTTCGCCGGCTGGACCGAGAACCCCGAGGTCGCCTCGGGCGAGTGGCCCGCGACCCTCAAGGAGGCGTTCGCCGACGCGATGCCCGGCATCGACGACCCGGACAGCCCCGACTACCTCCCGGACTACGACTACCCGCTGTCCGAGGCCGACGCCCGGGCCACGGCCGAGTACTTCGTCGACGTCTACGCCCCCGCGCGCAGCGGCCGCAACGACCTGCGCACGTTCGAGGGCTTCGTCATCTCCGGGCCCGAGTACCTCAGCGTGTTCGACGGCACGAGCGGCACGCCGCTCGAGACCGTCGACTACGAACCCGCCCGGTACGACGACGGGCTGCGGTGGGGCGACTACGCCATGTCCCGCATCGAGCCGGGCAACCGGGTCGACCGGTTCCTCGCCGGCGTGAGCTACCTGGACGGCGAGCACCCGTCCGCCGTGTTCGCCCGCGGCTACTACACGCGCACCACGCTGGTGGCCTACGACTGGGACGGCCGCCACCTGACCAAGCGCTGGGACGTGGACTCGGGCTGGACCCCGATGGACAACCCGTTCAACGACGGCCCGCACGGAACCCCCGGCACGGACCCCGAGTTCGGGCTCATCACCACCCAGGGGCAGCACTCGATGTCCTCGGCCGACCTCGACGGCGACGGCAAGCAGGAGATCCTCTACGGCGCCGCCGCGATCGACGACGACGGCTCGCTGCTGTGGACCGCGTTCGCCGAGCTGCCGCCCGAGTCGTCGAACCCCGGTGCACAGGCCGGGCTGGGTCACGGTGACGCCATGCACGTCACGGACATCCTGCCCGACCGCCCCGGCCTGGAGGCCTTCATGGTGCACGAGGGCGGCACGTGGGCGCCGTTCGGCACCTCGCTGCTCGACGCCGCCACGGGTGAGGTGCTGCAGGGTGTGTACTCCGGCCGGGACACCGGCCGCGGGATGATCGGTGACGTCCGCCCCGACGTGCCGGGGATCGAGATGTGGTCGTCCATGCCCGGGGGCACCGACGCGTCGGGGCTGCTGGACTCCGACTGGAACACCCTGTCGGCGTCGACGCCGGGCACCAACCAGTCGGTGCGCTGGGCCGCCGACGGCTCCACCCAGATCTTCGACTACGACCGCGTCTCCGAGGACGTGCGCGAGTGGCAGCCGAAGATCGTGGACTGGGCGAGCGGGACGGAGAAGGTGCTCGACGGCACCCTCACCAACAACGACACCAAGGGCAACGCGGGGCTCGTCGCCGACGTCCTCGGTGACTGGCGGGAGGAGGTCCTGGTGCGGTCGGTCGACTCCTCGGAGATCCGGCTCTACGCCTCGACGGAGGTGACCGACACCAAGATGTACACGCTGCTGCACGACCCCCAGTACCGCGCCGAGGTGGCCCGCCAGCAGACGGCGTACAACCAGCCGTCCTACCCGGGCTTCTACCTGGCCTCGGACACCGACTACACCGAGGTGCCGCTGCCCCCGAACGCCGGCGACGACGACCGGCCCGGCCACGGCGGTGGGCACGGTCACGGCGGTGGCCACGGTCATGGTCACGGTGGTGGCCACGGCAAGGGCCGAGGCTGACGGACGAACTCGGCGTAGCAGACGTGGGCCCGGAGGGCCGGCGCGCAGTCGTCAGACGGGAAGCGCAGGTCGCGCAGCGACCGTGAGCGCGACCGCGCGCCGGACCCTCGGGCCCACGTCGTGCCGGACGGACTACGCCGCGACCCGCAGGCCCGTCCCACGGAAAGCCTGCTCGAGCACCTGGGCGTAACCGGACAGCATCCGCACGTGGCTGAACCGCTGCCGGGCAGCCGTCAACGCCCCGCGCAGCTCACCGCGCCGGGCGGCCGCCTCGATCCAGGTCTCGGCGATCTCGACGGCGTCGAAGCTCGTGACGAACCCGATGCCCTCCACGATCCGTGCGCTGTCACCGACCGGCGTCGTCACGGGTACCGCCCCGCACATCGCACCCTCGATGAGGCACAGCGGGGCCGCCTCGCCGAACGCCGAGGTGAGGGCGACGACGTCGGCCATGGCGAACACCGTCTCCATGTCCCGCCGGACGCCGAAGGGCCGGACGCGGTCGAGCAGGTCGGGCCGGTCGCCGAACGTCTCGTCCAGGTCGGCCACGAGCCCGGGGTTGTCGAGCGTCATGCCGGCGCCGCACATCACGACCTGCCCCGACGGGTCGCGCTCGAGGAACGCCCGGGCGGCGGCCAGGAAGAGGCGGGGGTTCTTCATGGCGTCGTACCGTGCCGCGTAGGCGACCAGCGTGGCGTCCGCAGGGATGCCGTGGCTGCCGCGCAGCGCCATCCGGCGCACCCGGCGCTGCGGGTGGAACCGGGTCAGGTCGATGCCGTTGGGCACCACCCGCAGCAGGTGCTCGGGCACGCCCGCCGCGGCGTAGGCGTCCTTGGTGGACTCGGCGCAGCAGACGGCGGCCACCAGCCGGCCGGTGTCGGCGGCGGTACGCAGGTCGTCCAGCGCGGCGCCGGAGTGCTCCGGGTCGCTGCGGTGCAGGCACGCCACGACCGGGCGGTCCGGGAACCCGGGGTGGTTCGCCAGCCGGAGCGGTTGCTCCTTGAGCGACATGACGACGTCGACCCCGGTGGCCTCCCGCGCCGCGATCTCCATCTCCGCGTCGGTGAAGGTGCGCGGGTCGTGGTCGTCGTCCGTGGAGCGACCCAGGGTCGCGGTGCGGACACCGGCGGCCCGCAGCGCGCGGTACCTCGGGTCGTCCTCCATCCGCTGCAGCATGGTCTCCCGGCGTACGGCGCTGTGGATGCTCAGGGCGGAGTGCTGCTGGTGGCCGTGGGCGTGCAGCCCGGCGACGACCGTGGAGTGCAGCACCCGGGCACCGCCGGAGAAGAAACCCTCGTACAGGGACAGGACACGAAGAGAGCTGTGCTCGAACATGCGGACCACCTCCTGAGTTCAGAGTGAGGCCGCGTGATGTGGAGCGGGTGACCTGCGTGTTACGTCTTCATGACACTTTCGCGGCTCACTCTCGATCGAGCGTCTCTGTTGCTCCCGGAATCAGGCGTTGATCGCGGAGAAGCAGAGACGCTCGACGCGAGGGTGGCTCAGGCCAGCGCGCGGATCTCCCGCTCGGCGCGCGAGGGAGGCAGCGGCCGGCAACCGAGCGCCCTCCACCGCCGGACGAGCGCCGGCTCGGCGCGCATCAGCCCGAGACCGCGCCGGACCAGCGTCGGGACGGGCTTGCGCGCCTCCGCGACGTCCCGCAGGAGGCGGAACCAGTAGGTGACGATGCGGGGGCGGACGAGGCAGATCGCGTCGGCGAGGATCCCCTCGCCGCGGCAGCGCTCCACCAGCTCGGCGGCGAAGACGCCCTCGGCCAGGAGGATCGGCGCGCCCGCCGTCTCGAGCACCGTCGTCCCGGTGCGCCGCGAGGTCGGGATGTCGTACACCGGGACCTCGACGCGTCCGACGGTGGCCAGCTCGCGCAGCGCGTCCAGGGCGGCGTCGGCGTCCCAGCTCTCCGGGTCGTCCCAGTCGACGATCCCGTACCGGTGCGGCATCCCGGGGTGGTCCTGGTCGCGGTAGAAGTCGTCGAGGGCCACCGTCGGCAGCCCGAGCCGACGGGTGAGGGCCGACTTGCCGCAGCCCGAGGGGCCGGTGAGCAGCACGATCCGTGCGGTCGGGCGCCGGGCGCCCGGCGGGACGTCGAAGAGGGTCTCGGGCTGCTCGCCGTCGTGCGGGCGCGGGCGCGGTGCGGGGCTGCTGTCGGTCACAGGAGTCCATTCTGTGCCGTCGCGCGCTGTGGGCTCACGACACGCCGCGAGGCCGACGGATTCGACGGCGTGTCGTGCACCCACAGGCGGGTCAGGAGACGAGGAGCACGTGCAGGGTGCGCGGGCCGTGGACGCCCTCGACCCGATCGAGCTCGATGTCGCTGGTCGCGCTCGGCCCGGAGATCCACGTCTGCGGCCGGGCCGGGTGCTCGGCCAGGATCCGCACGGCCTCGGGCAGCGTCTGGACCACCTGGTCGGTGCGCACCACGCACAGGTGGACGTCCGGCACCAGGGAGATGGCGCGCCGGCCCTGGTCCGGCTCGCCGTCCAGCACGATCGTGCCCGTCTCCGAGCAGGCCACCCGGGCGGCGGTGAGCACGGCGGACACCTCGTCCAGCGCGAGCGCGGACAGCGGGGCCTCCGGCAGGTCACGGCGCACGACGACGTCGCCCGCCGGCGCGCCGAGCCACCCCTCGTCGATCCCGGGCGGTACGACGACGGACGCCTCGTCGCCCAGCAGCGTCGCGATCGTGCGGGGCAGCTCGTCGGCGGTCACCTCGTGCACGTGGGCCCGGTAGTCGACCAGGCGGTCCACGAGCTGTGCGACGGCCGCAGCGGACCCGGGCTCGTCGGCGCCCGCGGACCGGTACTCCCGGGGCACCTCGACCGCCGCGGGCGCCGCACCCACGGCACCGGCCGCCGTCGTCCCGACGCCCGGCCGACCGAGCGCGGCCCGGACCCGGTTCAGCACGTCCTCGCGCGCGGTCATCGCTCGCCTCCGTCCTTCTCGTGGGCGGTCATCCACTGCCGGAAGGTCTGCTTCGGCGGCGCCGGCAGGTCGCGCGACCGGGTCCACGCCGACGCCGGCGGCGGGGCCGTCGAGATCACGCCGTCGGACCCGCCCAGGCCGTGGCCCAGCGTGGCCGCACGCCCGGCGAGGCCGAACCGCCCGCCGTCGGACATCACCCAGGACGCGGCCTTCATGGCCGCCTTCCACGGGTCGACGCCGGACCTGCCGCGGTCGGCGTCGACCTCGCGCGCCCGCAGGTCCACCAGGATGGAGGGGATGTCGATCTTGACGGGGCACACGTCGTAGCAGGCGCCGCACAGCGTCGAGGCGTACGGCAGGGCGGCGTTGACGTCGTCGGTTCCCGAGACGCCGCCGGACGACGCCGTGAGCTGCGGGGTGAGGATCGCGCCGATGGGGCCGGGGTAGACCGAGCCGTAGGCGTGCCCGCCGACCCGCTCGTACACCGGGCACACGTTGAGGCACGCCGAGCAGCGGATGCAGTGCAGGGCAGAGCGCCCGACCTCGTCCGCCAGCACGTCGGTGCGACCGTTGTCGAGGAGCACCAGGTGGAACTCCTGCGGGCCGTCGCCCGGGGTCACGCCCGTCCACAGCGAGGTGTACGGGTTCATCCGCTCGCCGGTGGAGGACCGGGGGAGCAGCTGCAGGAACACCTCGAGGTCGGTGTAGGTGGGGATCAGCTTCTCGATGCCCATGACCGTCACGAGCGTCTCCGGCAGCGTCAGGCACATGCGCCCGTTGCCCTCGGACTCCACGACGGCGAGCGTCCCGGTGTCCGCGACGCCGAAGTTGGCGCCGCTGACGGCGACCTTCGCCGAGAGGAACTTGCGGCGCAGGTGCGCGCGGGCCGCCATCGCGAGCTCGCGCGGCACGTCGGAGAGGTTCTCGGGGGCGTCGCCCATGCGGGCGAGGAAGATGTCGCGGATCTCGGACCGGTTGCGGTGGATCGCCGGCACGAGGATGTGGGAGGGCATGTCGTCGGCGAGCTGGACGATGAGCTCGGCCAGGTCCGTCTCGATCGCGGCGATGCCCTCGTCGGCCAGGTACTCGTTGAGCCCGATCTCCTGGGTGGCCATCGACTTGACCTTGACGACCTCGTCGGCCTCCTTGGCCTTCGCGATGTCGGCGACGATGCGGTTGGCCTCGGCGGCGTCACGGGCCCAGTGCACGACGCCGCCGCGCGCGGTGACGTTCTCCTCGAGCTGGGCGAGCAGGTCGGGCAGGTCCGCCATGACCTGCTCCTTGACCGCCGAGCCGGTGTCCCGCAGGGCCTCCCAGTCGGGCACCTCGCCGACGACGGCGGCCCGCTTGGCGCGGATCGTGCGGGTGGCGTGGCCGAGGTTGCGGCGCAGCTGGTCGTCGCGCAGCGTCTGCTTCGCGGCGGCGGGGAACGCCTCGCCCCAGCGCAGCGGCTCGTCGGGGTGCGGGACCGGGCCCCACGGCTGGTCGGCGGCCGCGGGCCCGCCCGGGGCGCCGTCGTCGTGCGTGCCGCGCCGCCGGATACCGGGGATGCCGAGGAAGGTGCTCATCGGGCCACCTCCGTGGCGTCCGCGCCGGAGCGGACGTGGGGGAGCGGCGTCGGGTCGTCGTGGGTGGAGGCCAGCACCTCCGCCAGGTGCAGGGTGCCCACCCCGGTGCGCTGCCGGGAGAGGCCTCCGCCGATGTGCATCAGGCAGGAGTAGTCGCCCGCCGCGACCACCTCGGCGCCGGTGGCGCGCACGTTCGCCGTCTTGTCGGCGAGCATCGCGGCGGAGGTGTCGGCGTTCTTCAGGGCGAACGTGCCGCCGAACCCGCAGCAGGAGTCGGCCTCCGGGAGCTCGACCAGGTCGATGCCGGCCACGGCGCGCAGCAGCTGCAGCGGCCTGTCACCGACCCGCAGCATGCGCAGCGAGTGGCAGGTGGGGTGGTACGTGACGCGGTGCGGGAACCAGGCGCCGACGTCGGTCACGCCCAGGACGTCGACCAGCAGCTCGGAGAGCTCGTAGGTCCTGGCGGACACCGCCTCGGCGGTGGTGGCGAGGTCGTCGAGCCCGGCGCGGCGGCAGACCATCGCCTGCTGGTGGCGTATCGACCCGGTGCAGGAGCCGGACGGGACGACGACGGCGTCCCACTCGCCGTCCGCGACCGGTGCGAAGGTCTCGACGTGGTTGCGCACCACGGGGACGGCCTCGTCCAGGTAGCCGGTGTTGACGTGCATCTGGCCGCAGCACGCCTGGTCCCGAGGGAAGACCACCTCGTGACCGAGGCGTTCGAGCAGTCGGACGGTGGCGCGCGGGGCGCCCGGGAACAGGGTGTCCGCGATGCAGGTCGCGGCGAGAGCGATGCGCACGTCCGGCTCCTTCGGCGGGGGCGGTGGGTCTGGCGGGGGTGTGGTCCGACCACTGTAGCCCACGAGACCGCTGTGGTCAGACCACGGCGGTCTAGGATCGGTGCGTGCGCACCCACGAGAAGGTCCTCGCCCGGATCGAGTCCGACCTGGCCGCCGGCCGTTGGTCCCTCGGCGAGCGGCTGCCCGCCGAGCGGGCGCTCGCGGACGAGCTCGGCGTCTCCCGCCCGTCGGTGCGCGAGGCCATCCGCATCCTCGAGGCGATGGGGATCATCCGCACCTCCGTGGGATCCGGGCCTGACGCCGGGGCCGTCGTCGTCGACCGGCCGGCCGCCGGGCTGGGTGCCGCCGTCCGGCTCCACGTGGCCTCGGGGACGCTGCCGGTGCACGACGTCGTCGCCACGCGCGCGACGCTGGAGACCTGGGCCGTGCGTGAGGCGGCCGCCCTGGTGGCGCTCGGCGCGGGCACCGGCGACGCGGGGGAACCCGCGGTGCCGGGCGCTCTGGCCGAGGCGGAGCGGCTCGTCGTCCAGATGGAGACGCCCGGGCTGAGCAGCGCGGAGTTCGTGCGGCTGGACCAGGAGTTCCACCTGGAGATCGTGCGGCGGGCCGGCAACCAGCTCGTCGAGGCGATCCTCACCGGGCTGCGCAGCGCCGTCGGCTCTTACGTGCGCCGCGGCGCCGACGCGCTGCCGTCCTGGGAGAACACCGCGGCGCGCCTGCGCACCGAGCACCGCGCCATCCTGGACGCCGTCGCGGCGGGCGAGGTCGAACGGGCCGAGGCCGTCATGAGCGCCCACATCTGGGGGTTCTACCGGGAGACGGGGCTGGCGACCGACGGGTGAGCGGGAGTCAGGCGGCCGGTGGGCGCTCGCCGGAGCCCCGGGCCACGAGCCTCGTGGGCACGACCCGGTGCTGCACCGGCCGCGCCGGGGTCGCGGCGCGGTCCAGCGCCAACCGTGCGGCCTGCCGGCCGATCTCCTCGGCGTCGTAGGCCACGACGGTCACGTCCAGCAGGTCCGCCAGCTCGAAGTCGTCGAACCCGACGAGCGCCGGGAGCGCTTCCGCCCGCTCGCCGATGCGCCGCAGCGCGTGCAGGGCACCCCGGGTGATGAGGTTGTTGGCCGCCAGGACCGCCGTGGGCGGGTCCGGGGAGGCGAGCAGCTCGGTGACGAACCGTGCCGCCGTCGCCGGGTCGTGCGCCCCGTCGCGGACCCACCGTTCGGCACCGTCGACGCCGTGGTCCGCCATCGCCCGGAGGAAGGCCCGGCGCCGTTCCTGGAACGTCCAGACCCGGGGCAGGTCGCCGACCAGCGCGATGCGGGTGTGGCCGTGCGCGGCCAGGTGGTCGACCGCCTGCCGGACCCCGCCCGAGTTGTCGATGACCACGGTGTCGGCGTCGACGCCCTCGGCCGGGCGGTCGACCAGCACGAGCGGCAGCCCTGCCGCCACCTCCGGCGCGAGGTAGGTGTGGTCGGCGGCGGTCGGAGCCAGGACCAGCGCCGCGACCCGGCGCTCGACGAACGCCTCGGCGAGGTCCCGCTCCCGGGCGGGGTCCTCCCGGGAGCTCGCCGACATCAGCTGCAGGCCGTCCCCGTGGAGGCTCTGCTCGATGCCGCTGCCGATCGAGGCGTAGAAGCGGTTGGCGATGTCCGCCGTGACGAAGCCGACGAGCCGGGCGGCCCCACCGCGGGCGAGGTCCGCCGCGGCGGCGTTGCGCCGGAAGCCGAGCTCGAGGGCGGCCGCGCGGACCTTCGCGCGCGTCGCGCCGGCCACGTGCGGCTCGTCGTTCAGGACCCGGGAGGCCGTCTTGAGGCTGACGCCGGCGGCGCGGGCGACCGCCGCCAGCGTGGGGCGTGATGGTGTCGGCAAACCGATGTCCTCTCCGAGCCTCTGCCTGCGGCGTCGCGCTCACGCTACCGGTCCGGAGCGGCCGGGGAGAGCGGAGCTGCCCTGGACATCGACCTCGAGAGCAGGCATGATGACGGACGACGCGTGATTGAATCCATTCATTAAATCCATACAACAAACCTCACCGACGAGGGCGCGTCACCCGGCCCGCGGCCGGACTCAACGACGAGACGACGAGGTGACCTGTGCAGCAGCCCAGCAGGCGCTCGCGTGCCACGCGAGTAAGCGCTTACCAGCACCGATCCGACACCCCACCCCCACGACGTGCCCGGTCCGTGGTGGCCGGAGCCGCCGCCGCAGCCCTCGTGCTGCCGTTGCTGCCCGGGGCCCTGGGTGCCGCGGTCGCCGCCGAGGGGGACCCCGAGACCTGGTCCTTCGACTTCGGCACGGCCGACAGCCCCGTGGCCGAGGGCTTCCAGCAGGTGACCGAGAGCACGGCCTACACCGCGGAGCTCGGCTACGGCATCACCACCGGCGACCAGGCCTCCCGGGACCGCTCCACCGACGTCGACCCCCTCACCGGGGACTTCGTCCTCGGCGCCGACTGGGAGTTCGCGGTCGACCTGCCGAACGGCACCTACGAGGTCGAGGTCTGGACCGGCGACACCCTCGCCGGCACCTCGTCCGTGCGCACCACCGTCGCCCCCGAGGGCGGTGAGGGCACCAACATCACCGCAGACGCCGAGCAGACGGCCAGCGGCACACTGACCGCAGAGGTCTCCGACGGCCGGCTCGACCTGGGCATCACCGGCAAGGGCTACGGCTACGTGAACGGCATCGTCGTCACCGCGGTCGCGGACGACGGCGGCGACGACGGCGGCGACGACGGGTCCGGCGACGGCGGGGACGACGGCGGCACCACCGACCCCGACGAGACCGGCGCGGCCGGCCCCGCGAACCTGCGCGTCGCCTCCGCGAGCGACGACCAGATCGTCATGCGCTGGAACGAGGTGGACGGCGCCACGGGCTACGTCCTGTCCCGCAGCGACGCCGTCGACGGCGAGTACACGCAGATCGCGCAGACCGGCGACCGCCAGGTCTACTTCGCGGACACCGACGTGGACACCTCCGTCGTCAACTACTACCGGGTGCGGGCCCTCACCGCCGACGGCACCACCGATCCGTCCGCACCCGCGGTCGGGACGCTCGCGAGCGAGGCCGACTTCCCGGAGTCCGGCACCCTGCAGCTCGACCTGGGCTCGGGTGACGTCGCCGCGGACGCCGTGGGCGTCGACGCCGACACCGCCTACGACGCCGAGAACCGCCTCGGGTTCGTCGACACCACGCCGGTGACGGCCACCGACCGCGGCGGCGACAACGCGCTGCGCGGCGACCTCGTCACGGCCGGTGGCGCCGAGCTCGTCGTCGACCTGCCGAACGGCGACTACACCGTCGACCTCATCGCGGGCGACGCGGAGGCCGCGACCGACGTCGCGATCACCGCCGAGCAGATGGCCAAGGTCCAGCAGACCGAGAAGGCCGCCGGGGAGTACCTGGAGATGTCGTTCGACATCGCACTCGTCGACTCCCAGCTCAACCTGCAGATCGCCGGGAGCGCGGCGAACGTCAACGCGCTGACGATCACCCGCCAGGACGAGCGGTCCGAGGGCGACCGGCCGACGGTGTTCGTCACCGGCGACTCGACGGTGCAGACCTACGACGAGTACTGGGCGCCGCAGGCCGGCTGGGGTCAGATGATCGACCGCTTCCTGTCCGACGACGTCACGGTGGACAACCACGCGATCGGCGGGCGCTCCTCGAAGAACTTCATCAGCCAGGGCCGCCTCGACACGGTGCTGAACCAGATCCGCCCGGGGGACTACCTCTACGTCCAGTTCGGTCACAACGACAACAGCTACGGCGTCGACGACCGCTGGGCCGCTGCGGGCGACTACTACTACTACCTGCAGACGTACATCGAGGGCGCCGTGCAGCGCGGGGCCCAGCCGATCATCGTCACGCCGGTCTCCCGGCTCGCGTACGACGAGGCCACGGGTGAGTTCGACGTCTCGTTCCCCGACTACGTCGAGGCCGCGACCGACGTCGCCGCCGCGACGGGCACCCCGCTCGTCGACCTGTCCGCCTCCTCGCGGGAGTACCTGACCGAGATCGGGCCGGAGGCCGCCGAGTCGGTGTTCCTGCACGTCCCGGCCGGGGTCTACCCGAACCGGCCGGACGGCACGACCGACAACACCCACTTCCAGACCTACGGCGCCATCCAGATGGCCCGCCTGGTCGCCCTCGACACCGCCGAGCTGGAGATCCCGCTCGCGGACGAGGTCGTGGACGCCGAGCCGCCGGCCGACGTGCCGGAGCCGCCGGCCGGCGTCGTGGCGGGCAACGTCTCGGCGTCGAGCGTCCAGCTGACCTGGACCGAGGTCGAGGGGGCGGACATCTACAAGGTGTTCGCCAAGGCCTCCGACGCCGCGGACTACGAGCTGGTCACCACCTCGACGATCGGCCTGGCGGACGTCACCGGGCTCGAGGAGGGCACCTCCTACGACCTGCGGGTCGTGGCGGTCAACGGGGCCGGGGACTCGGAGCCGTCCGCGACGGTCACCGTGGTCACCAAGGCGCCGCTGATGAAGTTCGACATGCAGCTCGCCGGCAACCCGACCAAGGACGGGTACACGCCGTTCGACCAGAACACGCTCTACACCGCCGAGCAGGGCTACGGCTTCACCTCGGACTCCGGTCCGGGCGGCCGCGACCGCGGCACCGGCGACGGCGCGCTCGACGACCTGCAGCGGGACTTCCTGCTGCCGGGGTCCGACCAGCCGATGCGCTTCGACGTCCCGAACGGCACGTACGCCGTCGAGGTGATCTGGGGTGACCTCATCGGCACCGCCCGCCTGGGCGTGACGATCGAGGGGACCGACTACGGTTCCTCGAACGCCGGCCGGGGCGCCACCTCCAGCAAGATCGTCCAGCCGGTCGTCGTCACCGACGGCACGCTCGACGTCGTGGCCGAGGGGTGGCTCAACGGCCTGGAGATCACGGCGCTGCTCTACGCGCCGACGAACCTGGCCTCCGGTGACGTCACGATCGACGGCTCGGACGTGTCCGTGCCGCTGACGTGGGACGCCGCCGAGGGGGTCGAGGGCTACCGGGTGTACCGCCTCGCCGAGGGTGCGGCGGAGCCGACGGCGTTCGGCGACGTGGACGCCTCGACGACGGAGTTCGTGGACACCACCGCGGACGTCGGCCTGCGCTACACCTACACCGTCGTCGGGCTCGACGCGGCGGGCAACGAGTCGGTCGCGTCCAACGCGGTCGAGCTCACCACGGTGGACGACGACGTCGCGACCGCAGCGACGCCGTCGGGCCTGGCCGTGGGCGACATCGCGAAGCGTTCCGTCGACCTCTCCTGGGAGCCCGTCGAGGACGCGCTGTTCTACCACGTGTACCGCGAGGACTCCGACGGCGACCTGGTGCTGCTCGACCGCGCCGCCGACCCGGAGTACACCGACACCGACGTGCTCACCACGATCGGGTACACCTACGCGGTGGCGTCGGTGAACGCCGGCGGGGTCTCCGAGCTCTCGGAGACCGTGACCTCGGACGCCGTGACGAACCTGTCGCGGCAGGCGGAGCGCATCGGCCGGCAGCCCGTGGCGGCGCAGTCCGCCGACGGGATCTACGTGGGCTGGCGGATGACCGGGGACGACCCCGAATCAGTCGTCTTCAACGTGTACCGGGACGGCGACCTGATCACCGACGAGCCGGTGGCCGGCTCCACCAACCTGGTGGACGCGGACGGCACGGCGGAGTCCACCTACCGGATCTCCGCCGTCGTCGACGGCACCGAGCGGTGGGCCACCGACGAGTTCGGCGTGTGGGACGGCCAGACGCTGGACATCCCGCTGAACAAGCCGGAGGACGCCTACACCAAGGACGGCCAGCCGTACACCTACTCCGCGAACGACGCCTCCGTGGCGGACCTCGACGGGGACGGCGACTACGAGTACGTCGTCAAGTGGTACCCGTCCAACGCGAAGGACAACTCGCAGGGCGGCTACACGGGCAACACCTACCTGGACGCCTACGAGCTCGACGGCACCCAGCTGTGGCGCATCGACCTCGGGGTCAACATCCGCTCCGGCGCGCACTACACGCAGTTCCAGGTGTTCGACTACGACGGCGACGGGAAGGCCGAGGTGGCGATGAAGACGGCCGACGGCACCACCGACGCCGCCGGGACCGTCATCGGCGACGCGCGGGCCGACTTCCGCTCCTCGGGCGGCTACGTGCTGTCCGGGCCGGAGTACCTCACGGTGTTCGACGGCGCCTCCGGCGTCGCGCTCGACACGATCGACTACGTGCCGCCGCGCGGCGACGTCGGTTCGTGGGGCGACACCTACGGCAACCGGGTGGACCGCTTCCTCGCGGGGACGGCCTACCTGGACGGTGAGCACCCGTCGATGATCTTCAGCCGTGGCTACTACACGCGGATCGTCATCGCCGCCTTCGACTTCGACGGCGAGGAGATCCAGCAGCGCTGGGTGTTCGACACCGACGAGGCCGGGGACGAGTACCGCGGCCAGGGCGACCACTCGCTCGCGATCGCGGACGTCGACGCCGACCAGAAGGACGAGATCGTCTTCGGGTCGGAGACCATCGACGACGACGGCACGGTGCTCTACAACACCGGGCTCGGTCACGGGGACGCCCAGCACGTCTCCGACTTCGACCCGTCGCGTCCGGGCCTCGAGGTCTACTCGGCGCACGAGGACATCGGCCGTTCCGGTGGTACGGGGTCCACGTTCCGCGACGCCGCCACGGGCGAGGTCCTGTGGTCCACGCCCGCCGAGGTGGACACGGGCCGGGCCGCGATGGCCGACATCGACCCGCGGTACGAGGGTGCCGAGGGCTGGGTCATCGGTGGCGACGCCGCCTGGAACTCGCCGGTGGGCATGGTGATGTCGGCCGCGGGGGAGCAGATCGCCTCGGACATCCCGGCGGCGAACTTCACGACCCTGTGGGACGGCGACCTGCTGTCCGAGATCGGCGACCACGACTGGGACGCCGACGCCGGCGTCGGCGTGCCGACGATCTCCAAGTGGGACTACGAGAGCTCGACCGAGGTCGAGATCTACCGGGCCGAGGGCACCTACTCCAACAACAGCACCAAGGGCACCCCGTCGCTCCAGGCGGACCTCTTCGGTGACTGGCGCGAGGAGATCGTCACCCGCACCGAGGACTCGACCGCGCTGCGGATCGCGACCACGGTGATCCCGACCGAGCACCGCCTGCGCACGCTCATGTCGGACTCCCAGTACCGCCTGGCCGTGGCCTGGCAGAACACGGGATACAACCAGCCGCCGCACACCTCGTACTTCATCGGCGAGGGCATGGAGACCCCGGACGCGCCGCGCCTGGCGTACACCACCGAGGGATCCGACGGCGGCGTCGTCGCCCCGCAGTGGTCGAAGGACACCGTCTACACCGAGGGTGACGTCGTGGAGCACGACGGGTCGGTCTTCGAGGCGCTGTGGTGGACCAGGGGCCAGGTGCCCGGGGCCTCGCCGTGGGGTGCCTGGCAGGACATGGGCCCGGCCGACGGGTCGGCGCCGCAGTGCGCGGCGCTGTGGACCGCCAGCCGGATCTTCACCGAGGGCGACCAGGCCGTGCACGACGGCACCGTCTGGCAGGCCAAGTGGTGGACCCGCAACTCCGAGCCCGGGGCCTCCGAGTGGGGCCCGTGGGAGGAGGTCGGGGAGTGCTGAGGTGAGCGCTTCCTGAGCAGTCCTGACCGACCGGGGGCCGTCGTCGCGCACGCGACGGCGGCCCCCGGCCGTTTCCCGACGATCTCTTTTTGGCAATGAATCGAACTCGGAGGGGAATCTTTCTGTCGCCTCGTTGACGGAAAAATTCCCGCCTGCCTACAGTCCCTGCCATGTCGACGACGACCGGGGTGCAGGCACTGGTGCGACGCACCCACGAAGAGCGGGTGCTCGCCGCGCTGCGAGCCGAGGGCGCCCTCAGCCGGGCCGGGCTCGCCCAGCGCGTGGGCCTCTCGCGGACCACGCTGTCGGAGATCACCGCACAGCTCCTCGACCGCGGCGCCATCGTCGTGCTCGACACCGACGCCGCCGTGCGGCGCGGCAGCGGCCGCCCCGCCGAGCGGCTCGCGCTCGACCCGTCTGCCGGGCAGTACCTGGGAGTCGACTTCGGGCACCGACGTGTCCAGGTCGCCATCGCGGACGCCTCCCACGAGATCCTCGCCTCGGGCCTCGAACGCTACGACGACGGGCTCGCCTGGGACGAACGGGTCTCGCTCGCGTTCGACACGATCGATCGGCTGAGCTCCGAGCACGGCCTCCACCTCAACGCCCTGCAGGCGGTCGGCATCGGTGTCCCCGGCCCCTACACGGGCCGTCACGGTGACCACAGCGTCGTCGCGTGGAACCGAGGCGCGACACCGGACGGCGTCGACCGCTCCTTCGCGACACGTTTCGACGCACCCGTCACCGTCGACAACAACACCCGGCTCGCGGCGCTCGCCGAGGCCGTGTCCAGCCCGGAGGGCGCGAGCGACCTGGTCTACGTGCGGTTGTCCGACGGCGTGGGCGGAGGTCTCGTCGTCGGCGGCCGCCTGACCCGCGGCGCGCGCGGCTTCGCCGGCGAGCTCGGCCACGTGACCGCCGACCCGGCCGGGACCGTCTGCCGGTGCGGCAAGCGCGGCTGCCTCGAGACGCTCGCCTCGGTGCCGGCCATCCTCGCGGCGTGCCGGGTCCAGGGGGCCGACGTCACGGACCTCGCCGACCTGGCCGCCGCCGTGGAGCGGGCCGATCCGGTGGTCGACGCGGTGCTGCGCCGCGTCGGTTCCGTCGTCGGGCACGTCCTGGGTGCGGCGGCGATGACGCTCGACCCCGTCGAGGTCGTCATCGGTGGCGAGATCGCCCACATCGCCCCCGCCATCGTGGAGCAGGCGGCCCGCACGCTGCGCTACGAGCTCTACTCGATCCCCGTGGACGGCCCTTGCCAGGTCCGTGCGGGACGCCTCCGGGACAGCGACGGCGCCGTGGGGGCCCTCGCTGCCATCTTCCACCAGTCCCCGCTGCTCGCCGGGTATCCGGAACCAGAGACCTCCGATGAGCGCAACACGCGAAGGAGCGCACAGTGACGACATCCACACCACACGTCGTGGCCCGCAACGGTCCCGAGGACGGCGGTGCCGCGATCGCGTCGGGCACCGCGGTACCCGACGTCGACGCCGCCGTGCCGGCCGGGGCGGGAGCACCCCGCCCCGCTGGACGGCGCCGGCTCGACCGGCGCACCAGGCTCCGCCTGCTCAATGCGACATCGATCGTCGGCGGCATCGGGATCTGGTGGGCGCTGGCCCTGGCCGGCTTCCAGTTCCCCACGCCGCCCGAGGTCGTCGCGACGGCGGGCGACCTCTGGCAGGAGGGGCTGTTGCAGCAGGACATCCTGGCCAGCCTCGGACGGGTGCTCACCGGCTTCCTGATCGGCTCCGCCGTCGCGATCCCGGTCGGGTTCCTCATGGGCTGGTACACCGTGGCCCGCGGCCTGTTCGAACCCTGGATCCAGTTCTTCCGCACCATCCCGCCGCTGGCGCTGCTGCCGCTGGTGCTGGTGCTCATGGGTATCGGCGAGCTGCCGAAGATCTTCGTCATCTTCCTCGCCGCGTTCCTCGCCTGCGTCATCTCGACCTACCAGGGCGTGGTCGGCGTCGACAGGACGCTCATCAACGCCGCCCGCGTGCTCGGTGCGAAGGACGGTCGCATCTTTGCCCGCGTCGTCGTGCCGGCGTCGACCCCGTTCATCCTCGTCGGCATGCGCGTCGGTCTCGGCTCCGCCTGGGCGACCCTCGTCGCCGCAGAGCTCCTGGCGGCGCAGGCGGGCCTCGGCTACCGCATGCAGCAGGCGCAGCTCTACTACGACCTCGCGACGATCTTCGTCGGCATCATCGCCATCGGCATCCTCGGTCTGATCATGGACCGGTTGCTGCTGCTGGCGGAGACCAAGCTCACCGGATGGCAGGAGCGACGATGACCACCCTCGACACCTCGCGGGAGACCGCCAAGATCTCCGTGCAGGAGGTCCGCAAGACGTTCCCGCTCAAGAACGAGGAGTTCGTGGCCCTCGACCGCGTCTCCCTCGACATCGCGGACAACGAGTTCGTGACCGTCGTCGGACCGTCGGGGTGCGGCAAGTCCACCCTGATGAACATCCTCGCGGGCCTCGACGAGACCACGTCCGGGCACGCGATGGTGGACGGCCGCGAGGTCTCCGGGCCCAGCCCGGAACGTGGCGTCATCTTCCAGCAGTACGCGCTGTTCCCCTGGCTGACCGTCCGCAAGAACATCGAGTTCGGGCTCAAGGTCGCCGGGCTCGGCAGGACCGAGCGCCGCGAGCGGGCCGACCACTTCATCCGCCTGGTCGGCCTGGACCAGTTCGCCGACGCCCTGCCCAAGATGCTCTCCGGCGGGATGAAGCAACGCTGTGCCATCGCCCGGGCCTACGCGGTCAACCCCTCCATCCTGCTCATGGACGAGCCGTTCGGAGCGCTCGACGCACTGACCCGCGTCAAGCTCCAGGAGCAGCTGCTGGAGACGTGGAGCCGGGAGAAGCGCACGGTCATGTTCATCACGCACGACGTCGACGAGGCCGTGTTCCTCGCCAACCGCGTGGTGGTGATGGCGGCCCGCCCGGGCCGGATCTACGACGTCATCGACGTCGACCTCCCGTACCCGCGTACCGAGGACGTACGCCTCAGCCCGGAGTTCGCCGAGCTGCGCAACCGGGTGTGGACCTCCGTGTACCACCAGACGCCCGGCACCGCCGCCGACGCGTCTCCCACCCCGTCGGCCTGACCGACCCCAACGAAGAGGACAACCATGCGTATCACCGTCAAGACACTGGGCGCCGCCGTCGTCGCCACCACCGTCGCGCTGGGCACCGCCGCGTGCTCGGGCGAGACCGGTGCCGCCGAGGGTGGCTCCGGCGAGGAGACCCTCGAGGTCAACTTCGGGTACATCCCGGACTTCAACGGGACGAGCCTGCTGGCCATCGCCGAGGAGCAGGGCATGTGGGAGGACGCCGGCATCGAGGCCAACACCCCGAGCTTCACCAACGGACCCCTGCAGATCCAGGCGCTGGGGACCGGCGACCTCGACTTCGGGTACATCGGGCCCGGCGCGTTCTGGCTGCCCGCGTCCGGCGAGGCCAAGATCGTCGCCATGAACACGCTCGGTCAGGCGGACCGCGTGGTCGGCCAGCCCGGCATCGAGTCGATGGAGGACCTGCGGGGCAAGAAGGTCGCCGTGCCCGAGGGGACGTCGGGAGACATGATCCTCACCCTGGCCCTGGACGCCGCGGGGATGACCAAGGACGACATCGAGCTGGTCCCGATGGAGCCGTCGGCGATCGTCGCGGCCCTGGCTTCCGGGCAGGTCGACGGTGCGGGCTTCTGGTACCCGGCGCTGGCGACCGTCAAGGAGCAGGTGCCCGACCTCGTCGAGATCGCCTCCAACAAGGACTTCGAGGACACGATGGCGTTCCCGACCGCGTTCGTGGCGAGCAACGACCTCGTCGACGACGACCCCGAGAAGGTCGACCGCGTGCTCGCGGTGCTGCGCGAGGCCATCGAGTACCGCGCCGAGAACATGGACGAGGCGATCGCCGCGACGGCCGAGTACAACGACCTCGCCGTCGAGGACGTCGAGGGCGACGCCGCCAACGTCGAGATCCTGTCGCTGGAGGACATCGACACGATGACCGAGGACGGCACGGTGAACGACTGGCTCACCGTGATGGGCGACTACTTCGTGGGTGCCGGCAAGCTCGAGAGCGCCGTGGACCCGAGCGAGTACTACACCGGGGACCTGTTCCTCGAGGCGGGTATGTGATCGAGCGATGACCGAGACGACGAACGGCCTGCGCGGCAGCGGCTCCGCCGCGCAGGCCGCCCCGAGGAACGTCCTGTTCCTCATGACGGACCAGCACCGGGTGGACACGCTGGGCGCCTACGGCAACCAGCACGCGTCGACTCCCGTGCTCGACGAGCTGGCACGCACCGGCACCCGGTTCGACCGCTGGTACACGCCGACGGCGATCTGCACGCCGGCGCGCGCCAGCCTGCTGACCGGGCAGGCACCCTTCCGCCACCGGGTGCTCGCCAACCACGAGCGCAACGTGGGCTACCGCGAGGACCTCGCCGCGGGCACGTTCACGTTCGTGGAGGCGTTGCGCGAGCGGGGTTACAACACGGGCCTGGTGGGCAAGTGGCACGCCGGGACGGAGCAGGACGCCGCCGACTTCGGGTTCGACGGTCCGGACCTGCCCGGCTGGCACAACCCCGTGGACAACGCCGACTACCTGAAGTACCTCGCGGACCACGGCCTGCCGCCGTACGAGATCAGCGACCGCATCCGCGGCACGCTGCCCAACGGGGGCCCGGGCAACCTGCTCGCCGCGCGGTTGCACCAGCCGGTCGAGGCGACGTTCGAGCACTACCTGGCCACACGGACCATCGAGCTGCTCGAACGGTACGCGGACGACTTCCGCACCGGTCGTCGGCCGTTCTTCCTCGAGCTGAGCTTCTTCGGGCCGCACCTGCCCTACATCGTGCCGGACGAGTACTTCGACCTGGTCGACCCGGCCGACGTGGAGCTGCCCAAGTCCATCGCGGAGACGTTCGCGGGCAAGCCGCCGGTGCAGCAGAACTACAGTGCGCACTGGACGTTCGACACCATGCCGATCGAGGTGACGCGCAAGCTCATCGCCGTCTACTGGGGCTACGTGGCGCTCATCGACCGGGAGATCGGCCGCGTGATGGACGCACTCGAACGCCTCGGCCTGGTGGACGACACGGCGGTGTTCTTCACCTGCGACCACGGCGAGTTCACCGGCGCCCACCGGCTGCACGACAAGGGCCCGGCGATGTACGAGGACATCTACCGCACCCCCGGGCTGCTGCGCGTCCCCGGAGGTCCGGCGGGACAGGTCCGCACCGAGTTCGTCAGCCTGCTGGACTGCACGGCCACCATCCTCGAGCTGGCGGGCATCGACCCGGCCCCGGCCGTGGACTCGCGCAGCCTCCTACCGCTGGCACGGGGCGAGCAGGTGCCATGGGCCGAGGACATCGTCTGCGAGTTCCACGGTCACCACTTCCCGTACCCGCAGCGCATGCTCCGCGAGGACCGGTACAAGCTGGTGGTCAACCCGGACTCGACCAACGAGCTGTACGACCTGCACATCGACCCGGACGAGCTCATGAACGTCTACGAGCACCCGGAGATGTCCGGGACACGGTCGCGGATGATGCGCAGGCTCTACCAGCTGCTGCGCGAACGTGGGGACAACTTCTACCACTGGATGACCACCATGTACGACGTCGGCGAGGTCGACTACGACCCGACCCAGTCGGGTCTCGACGAGACCACGTACCGCGCGGAGCCGGCGGCGCCGTGACCAGGCCGAACGTGGTGATGATCCTCACCGACGACCACGCCGCGCACGCGATCGGTGCGTACGGGTCGGTGGTGAACTCCACCCCGCGGATCGACGAGATCGGCTCGGCGGGCCGGCGGCTGGACCGCTGCTACGCGACCAACTCGCTGTGCTCGCCGAGCCGGGCGTCGATCCTGACGGGCACGTACTCGCACGTCAACGGGGTGACCACCTTGGACACCCCGCTCGACGCGTCGCAACCGACGTTCGTGACGCAGCTGCGGGCTGCCGGCTACCGCACCGCCGTCGTCGGCAAGTGGCACATGGGTCACGGCGAGGGGCACGACCCGCAGGGCTTCGACTACTGGGACGTGCTCATCGAGCAGGGCGAGTACCACGACCCGACGTTCCTGTCGGCGTCCGGCCTGCGCACCGAACCCGGGTACGCCACGGACGTCATCACCGATCTCGCCCTCGGCTGGTTGGACACGCTCGAGGGTGACGACCCCTGGTGCCTGCTGATCTGGCACAAGGCGCCGCACCGACCCTGGGAGCCGGACGACGCCCATGCCGGGATGTACTCCGACCCGATCCCGGTGCCGGCGACGTTCACCGACGACTACGCCACGCGGAGCTCCTCGGCCCGGCGAGCGGCGATGCGTATCGCCGAGCACCTCACCGTCGAGGACCTCAAGGTCGACCCGCCCGCCGGGCTGTCCTACGACGAGCTGGCGCTGTGGAAGTACCAGCGGTACATGGAGGACTACCTGCGCTGCGTGGCCTCGGTGGACGACAACGTGGGCCGGGTGGTCGACCGGCTGCGCGAGCGCGGCGAGTACGACGACACGCTGCTGATGTACAGCTCCGACCAGGGCTTCTTCCTCGGCGACCACGGCTGGTTCGACAAGCGGTTCATGTACGAGGAGTCCATCCGCATGCCGCTGCTGCTCTCCTACCCCCGGGCCCTGCCCCCGGGGGGAGCGCACGGCGGCATCGTCACCAACGTCGACCTCGCGCGGACGATCCTCGAGGCCGCGGGCGTGGAGCCGCACCCGCGCATGCAGGGCCGGTCCTTCTGGCCCGACCTGGTCGGGGACGACGGCGGCGCCCCGGCCGACGGCGGCACACTGGCGGGGGAGGTCAGGCCTTCACGCGACGGCTTCTACTACCGCTACTGGGAGCACGACGACGGGTTCCACAAGGCCCCGGCGCACTACGGCTACCGCGACGAGCGGTACAAGCTCATCTACTTCTACAACGACGGCCTGGGCCTGGCGGGCACCGGCGCCTTCACGTATCCCGGCGAGTGGGAGCTCTACGACACCGAGCGCGACCCGGACGAGCTGCACAACGTCGCCGACGACCCCGCGTACGCCGAGGTCCGCGCCCGCCTCGAGGTCGCCCTCTGGGACGCCCAGGCCGCCGTCGGCGACGAGCCGCACCCCGGCCAGCCGGTCCCGGCGGGACGTGGCGACGACATCGCCGGGCGGCCGTCGTGAGCGAGCGGTTCCCCCGGTCGGTGTACTCGGTGGGCAGCGAGCCGGACCCACGGTTCAGCCTGGCGAACGAGCGGACGTATCTGGCGTGGGTGCGCACGTCGTTGGCGATGTTCGCGGCAGGGGTGGCGTTGGAGGCGTTGGAGGTGCCGGTGGCGCCGGGGTTCCGGGCGGCATCGGCGGGGGTGTTCGTGCTGCTGGGGTTGTCGGCCCTGGTGCAGGCCTGGCGTGGTTGGGCGCGGACCGAGCGGGCGTTGCGGGAGGATCGGCGGCTGCCGGGGCCGTCGACGGGCGTCGTGCTGGGCTCGGGGGCCGGGATCGCGATGCTGCTCCTGGTGGCGGGTGTCTTCGTATGACGGTGGACGACACCCCGTACGACCCGGGGCTGCAGCCGGAACGGACCCTGCTCGCCTGGCGCCGCACCTGCCTGGCCCTCGGGGTGGCGGCGGCGATCGCGGTGCGCTTCGCGGCGGAGGTGCTGGGGCCGTCGGTCGCACTGCTCGGCGCCGTCGGGATCGGCACGGCGTCGGCCGCCTACCTGGTGGCGGTTCGTCGCTACCACCACGCGCATGACAGTCTGACGGCGGAAGACCGCCTCCCGGTGGACGGGACGGCACTCGGGCTGCTGACCGCGACCGGTCTGGTGATCGGGCTGGCCTGCGCGGTCTACGTGATGGGAGCGAACTGGCGATGACGGCACGTTCTGGGCGGGGCCCGACGGCGGAGCTCGTGCCGATCGACGGCGGGACTCTCCGTATGGGTTCGGAACGCTTCTACCCCGAGGAAGGCCCCGTCGTCGAGGTGTCGGTCGCCTCGTTCGAGATCGCCCGCACCCAGGTGACCAACGCCGAGTTCGCGCGGTTCGTGGCGGACACCGGGTACGTCACCACGGCCGAACGCCCGCTGGACCCTGCGGAGATGCCGGGTGTGGACCCGGCGATGCTGGAGCCTGGTTCGCTGGTGTTCACCCCGACTGCCGGGCCGGTGGACCTGCGCGACTGGCGGCAGTGGTGGCGGTGGCAGCCGGGTGCCTGCTGGCACCGACCGAGCGGCCCGACGTCGTCCGTCGACGGTCTGGACGACCACCCGGTGGTCCAGGTGTCCTTCGAGGACGCCTCCGCGTACGCCGCGTGGGCAGGACTGCGCCTGCCGACCGAGGCCGAGTGGGAGCTCGCCGCCCGCGGCGGCCTCGACGGCGCCACGTACACCTGGGGCGAGGAGCCGCAGGACGGGATGCGGGCCAACACCTGGCAGGGCCGGTTCCCGTACCGGAACACCGGCGCCGGCTCGGGGCGCTGGGTGGGCACGGCGCCGGTGGGGTCCTTCCCGCCCAACGGCTTCGGCCTGCGTGACATGGCGGGGAACGTGTGGGAGTGGACGTCGGAGGCGTGGACCGACGGCCACGTGTCCGCCCTCACCGCGGCGGCGTCCGCGGAGCCTGCGCACGCCTGCACCTGCGGGTGCAGCCCGGCCGACGGTCGCACGGCGTCCGCGCCCGGATCGGCGCCGCGAGAAGCGGCGCCGACGCCGGAACGCCTCGTGCTCAAGGGGGGATCGCACCTGTGCGCCCCGGAGTACTGCCTGCGCTACCGCCCCGCTGCGCGATCCCCCCAGACACCGGACTCGTCCACGACCCACATCGGGTTCCGCTGTGCCCGGTGACGCAGCCGCCAGGAACGGGACGCCGAATCCTTGCCATTTCGTCAGGCCGACGCGGAAGAACATCGACCTTTATGACGCCTTCTTGACGGATAAATCGGGCCGCGGTCCGATGGCCGGGCACGACGACGTGCCGGTCGCGTGGACGCCCGTCCGCGCCGGACCGTGGACGAAGGGACGCTCATGCGCAAGACCTGGAGGACGACGACGGTGCTGGCCCTCGGTACCGCTCTGGCGCTCACCGGAGGGACGGCGGCGATCGCGGCGGTGACGCCGTCGGACACCTCGACGCCCGACCTGACCGCCGTCGAGGACTACCCGGAGAACTGGCCCGACCCGGAACCGTACGGCATCGCCGACCAGCGGTCCGAGATCACGCCGCGCGAGGACAACTCGATGGTTCTCGACCTGGAGCTGCGGCCCCAGGACGAGGAGCTGGGGCGGGTCTGGATCCGGGACACGTACGTCAACCGGTTCGAGGTCGACGGCGAGCCGCTGTACGTCGCCACCGGGACGACGCGGGTCCCCGGCCTGGACAAGGCGGCGCCGTGGAACGACGGCTACTACGTCTGGACCTCACCGTCCATGGACGGGCCGTGGGAGCTCGTGGACACCACCGGCATCCGACCGGACCAGCCGAAGGGCAAGGTGTGGTCACCGGAGTTCGTCGACGAGAACGCTCCCGGCCGTACCGTCGTCGCCGACTGGCAGCGGTACGTCGACGCGGACGACCCGGCCACCCGCGGGGGTCAGGCCTGGGCACCCGAGCTGCACCTCATCGACGGCACCTGGTACCTCGCGGGAACGATGGGTGACGACGCCCGCAAGATCGGGTCCTTCGTCCTGGTCAGCGAGGGTGGCCCGGAGGGGCCGTACCGCAACATCGAGGCGAGCGTCGACAAGCCGCTCGGCGACCCGGTCCGGGCCGACAACGATCGGCGCTACCACATCGACGGCGGACTGTTCGACGACGGTGACGCCGCCTACCTGGTGCTGCACAACCACGAGTACGCGCAGTTCACGGAGGACATGGAGAACCTGCTCACGCCGACCGACCTGCCGTCGTTCGACCAGCAGAAGTACCAGCCCGAGCCCTACCTGGAGGGCGCGACGGTGGCGAAGTACGGCGACAGGTACTACCTCATGCAGGCTGCCTGGTCCCGGACCTCGCAGGAGGACGGCGAACAGGTCTCGTCGTACCTCCCCGGTGGTGTGCAGGACCAGTACGACGCGATCGTCGCGGTCGCCGACTCCTTCGAGGGTCCGTACTCGGTGCGCTACACGGCCGGCGTCGGTTCCGGGCACAACAACATGTTCGTCGACGAGTCCGGACAGGTGTGGATGACGTTCTTCCGCAACCCGAACCGTGGCTACTGGTCCGACCCGTCCCGGATCGCCGACTCGGCGGTGGCCGGCGTGGTGAAGCTGGAGTGGACGGGGCCGGAGGGGAACCGCCTCTACGTCCAGCGTCCCGTCGACGCACCGACGTTCGACCCGGCGGCCACCTACACCGCGGGGGACGAGGTGGCGTTCGGCGGCGCCCTCTACGAGGCGCGGTGGTGGACCCGCGGCCAGGAGCCGGGCTCTGCCTTCGGCCCCTGGGTCGAGGCGGGGTTCGCCGGCGAGTGCGGCACCGGCTGGACGGCGTCCGGGGTGTACGACGACGGCGACCGGGTCGTGTGGGGCGGCGCGTCCTGGGAAGCGCAGTGGTGGACGCGCGACCAGGAACCGGGGGCGTCGCAGTACGGTCCGTGGGAGAAGGCCGGGGAGTGCTGAGCACTCTCTGAACCGGGGGAACGGCCGGGGGCCGCCGTTGCGCACGCGACGGCGGCCCCCGGCCGCATCCTCGTCGGCCGCGGCGTTCTCCAGCTGGCCGGTGGATGACGGGGCCGTCCCGGCGGCGTCGGGACCGATCGGGCACGACGCCGCCGGCCCTGGTGAGCCCGTCAGAGGTCGAGCGGCCGCAGCACCGCGCTGATCCCGTGCGCGATCTGCGGGTTGCCCTTGTTGATGTCGAGCTTGCTCCGGACGAGGAACGGGTTGAAGTCGTTGCGGTCCTGGTCCACGAGCCGCACCAGCGGGAGGCGGCGGCTGAGGACGTCCACCCGGAACGTCGCGCCCTGGGCGGTGGTCAGCACCGCATCGTCGGACCGCAGCGCCTGGCGGGAGGTGATCGTCGCACCCGGGACCACGTGGTAGAGCAGCACCTGCTCGACGGCGTCGACGCCGACGGCGCCGGCGATCCGCTCCAGCACACCCCGTTCCGACCGCTCCCACCGGTGGGTGAGGTCGAGGGCGAGCAGCTGGAAGGCGCGGTCGTTCGGCAGGAACGCGGTCAGCGCGGTGTCGCCGTCCGCGAGGACTGCCACCGGGCTGTCCGGCTTGGCCGCCAGGACCGTGGCGATCGCCTGGTCGAGGATGTCGAAGTCGTACCAGTTGCGGTCGAACGTGTCACCGTCCTGGGCGAGGACGGCGGCGAGGCTCGTGTCGTCCGGCGCTGCCGAGGCCGCCGGGGCGGCGGCGAGCGTCGCCGTCAGGCCGACCGCGGCCGCGGCCACGGCGCCGCCGACCGCGCGGAGTGCGTGTCGAGAGATCATCGTCGAGCTCCTTCGCTGGTGTGCTGGGCGGTGTGCGCCGCCCGACATCCCGGGTCGGGCTGTCACCCGCACTTCCGGCCGAGAGCACCCGACGGATGCACCTGCCGGTTCGTCCACGTGGAGGTGCTGCACGCCTGACGGCCTGAGACGCGGGACGTCTCCCGCACCGGCCGGCAGGCGTGGAATGATCGACGCCATGCTCACCCTGCCTGCCGGTGCCGCCGGCTCCCGCATCGTCGGCCTCGGGCACCACCAGCCGGCGAGGACCATGACCAACGACGACGTCGCGCAGCTCGTCGAGACCAACGACGAGTGGATCCGGTCGCGCACGGGCATCGTCACGCGCCACGTGGCCGCCGACGACGTCACGGTCGCCGACATGGCCACCGCCGCGGCGGAGCACGCGCTGTCCGACGCCGGGGTGGCCTCCGACGACGTCGACCTGGTGATCGTGGCGACCACCACGGCCATGGACCGCTCGCCCAACACCGCGGGCCGCGTCGCCTACGCACTGCGCACCGGCGTGCAGCCCGGGGCGAGCACGCCCGAGGGCGAGGAGGAGCCGGACCTGCGCGACGTCGTCGGACCGGGCGTCATCGACGTGAACACGGCGTGCTCGGGGTTCGCCTACGCCGTCGGGCTGGCCGACCAGGCCATCCGTGCCGGGACCGCCCGTACCGCCGTCGTCGTCGGCTCGGAGAAGCTCACGGCCGTCACCGACTGGACGGACCGGTCCACCTGCATCCTCACGGCCGACGGTGCGGGAGCGGTGGTGCTGCAGGCGGCGGACGAGCCCGCCGTCGGTCCCGTGGTGTGGGGGTCGGAGCCGGAGATCACCCCCGCGGTGCGGATCGAGGCACCGGCCGAGCGGTTCGCGCAGGACGGCCGCGCGGTGTTCAAGTGGGCGATCACCCGCGCCGGGGAGCGTGCGCGGAGGGTGGTCGAGACCGCCGGGCTCACCCTGGACGACATCGAGGTGCTGGTGGCCCACCAGGCGAACCTGCGCATCATCGAGCCGCTGGCGAAGTCGTTGGGACTCGAGGACCGGGTGGTGGTCACCGACATCACGGAGTCGGGCAACACCTCGGCCGCGTCGATCCCCCTGGGGATGTCGAAGTGGTGGCACGCGGGCCGGATCCCCGCGGGTGTGCCGGCGCTGCTGTTCGGGTTCGGCGGCGGGTTCACCTGGGCCGGCCAGGTGGTGCTGACCCCGCAGCGCTGAGCGGATCGGGCGGCCGCCGGGCCGGACGGTCGGGTACAGTAGTGGGAAACCGCTTTCTGCCGGAAGACACAGGAGTCCGACGTTGCCCTCCACCCCCTCCGACCGCACCCGCTACGCCGTCGTCGGCACGGGTCACCGTGCCGGGATGTACGTCTCCGCGCTCGTCGGCGACCACGCCGACGACGGCGAGATCGTCGCCTGGGTCGAGCCGAACCCGGTGCGCGCCGCCGTCCACGAGTCCCGCGTCGCCGCGAAGCTCGGCGGCACCCGGCCCGTCTACGTCCCCGCGGACCTCGAGCGCGCGATCACCGAGCAGGACATCGACCGCGTCATCGTCACGAGCATCGACAACACGCACGCGGACATGGTCTCCCGTGCGCTGCGGGCCGGCGTCGACGTCGTCGTGGAGAAGCCCGTCGCCGCCTCGGCCGCCGAGGCCCGCCAGATCGCCGACGCCGTCGCCGAGACCGGTCGCGACCTGACGATGACGTTCAACTACCGCTACTCACCGCGGAACTCCGCGCTGCGTGAGGTCATCGCTTCCGGCGAGATCGGCCAGGTGCTCTCGGTCCACTTCGACTGGGCGCTGGACACCGTGCACGGTGCCGACTACTTCCGCCGCTGGCACCGCGAGAAGGTCAACAACGGCGGGCTGCTGGTGCACAAGTCCAGCCACCACTTCGACCTGGTCAACTGGTGGATCGACGACGTCCCGACCCGCGTGTTCGCGAGCGGCGGGCGCCGGTTCTACGGCGACGACGCCGCGCACGCCCACGGTTACGAGCCCACCGCGGGGGAGCAGGCGCTGCGCGAGCAGGGCGTCGACCCGTGGGCGCTGGACGTCGAGGCCGACGACTACCTCTCCGAGCTCTACGGCCCCGCGGCGCAGGCGCACGACGGGTACGTCCGCAACCGGTCCGTGTTCGACGCCGGGATCACCACGGAGGACACGCTCGGCCTGGTCGTGGAGTACGCCGGCGGGCCGATGCTCACCTACTCGCTGACGGCGTCGGCCCCCTGGGAGGGCTACCGCGTGGTGGTCAACGGCTCGCGCGGGCGGGCCGAGCTCGAGGTGGTCGAGCGCGGCTCCGTCGAGTTCGGGGACGGCAAGGCGATCCTCGACCCGAGCCTCACCGACGCCTTCGCCGACGACGACGTGCGCCCGGCCGGCGAGCGCCTCCTGGTCCAGAAGCACTGGGAGCGGGCGCAGGAGCGCGAGATCGTGGCGCTCGGTGCCGGCGGGCACGGGGGCGGGGACGCGTTGCTGCTCCGCGACGTGTTCGTGGGCCGTGACGAGGCCGACCCGCTCGGCCGGGCCGCCGGGTTCCTCGACGGGCTGCGCGCCTCCGGGGTCGGGTACGCCGGCAACCTGTCGCTGGAGTCGGGTGACCCGGTGCGCCTGGCCGACCTCGGCCTCGGCGTCGACCTCGTCTGACCCCTCCGCGGCCCCCTTCCTCGCCACCCAGGAGACCGACGATGACGTCCACCCTGCCCTCGCCCGCGGCGAACCCCGCGGCGACCCCTGCGCAGCCGCAGCCCGCGGCGCGACGCCGCTACGCCGTCGTCGGCACCGGCCACCGCGCCCGCCTCTACGTGGACGCGCTGTGCGGCGAGCACGCCGACGTGGCCGAGCTGGTCGCCCTGTGCGACACCAACCCCGCCCGGCTCGCGTTCCACGTCGAGCGGGCACGCCGGGCCGGGACGTGCGACCCGGCCGGCTACGACGGCGGTGACGTCGCCCGCCTGCTCGACGACGCCGCCCCGGACGTCGTGGTCGTCGCCTCGCCCGACCGCGCCCACGCCGCCCACGTCGCGGCCGCGCTCCACGCCGGCGCCGACGTCGTCGTCGAGAAGCCGCTGACCATCGACGCCGAGGGGATGTACACCGTCCAGCACGCCGTGCGGACCAGCGGACGGAACCTGACCGTCGCGCACAACTACCGGTACGCGGCGCAGAACACCGCGCTGCGGGAGGTCGTGGCCGACGGCCGGATCGGCGACGTCGTCTCGGTGCACCTGGAGTGGATGCTCGACACCGCGCACGGCGCCGACTACTTCCGCCGCTGGCACCGCGACAAGTCGGTGTCCGGGGGATTGCTCGTGCACAAGGCGAGCCACCACTTCGACCTGGTGAACTGGTGGACCGGCGACGTCCCCGAGACCGTCCACGCCCGGGGCGGCCGGCGGTTCTACGGCGACGGCGCGGGCGACGGCGGGGAGCGGTACGCGCTCGACCTCGCCGCCGACCCGGAGCTCGACGCCCTCTACGGCGACTCGGCCCGCACCGACGGCTACCGGCGCGACCAGGACCCGTTCGGCCCGGGGGCCACGATCGAGGACACGCTCAGCGTGCTCGTCGGGTA
Source organism: Isoptericola aurantiacus (assembly GCF_044769875.1). Taxonomy (NCBI): domain Bacteria; kingdom Bacillati; phylum Actinomycetota; class Actinomycetes; order Micrococcales; family Promicromonosporaceae; genus Isoptericola; species Isoptericola aurantiacus. Next base: position 383,778 of record NZ_JBJBAE010000001.1, on the reverse strand, counting down.
CCGATCGGGCGCGTCGCTGACCTACGCGCTGACCGCCCACAGCCCCTGGGAGGGGTACCGGGTCGCGATCAACGGCACGCGGGGGCGCGCCGAGCTCGACGTCGTCGAGCGGTGCCACTCTGAGGCGGGCCTGCCCGGCGCGGCGCCGACCGGTGGTGCGCACGACGGTGCGGCCTCCGGATGCTGTGCGGTGCGGCGCCGCGGGGGCCGGCTGGTGGTGCAGGAGCACTGGGGTCGTGCCCAGGAGGTGGCGCTGCCGGCGGTGGCCGGGCACGCCGAGGGTGACGTCGCGATGCTGCGCGAGCTGTTCCGCGGGTCGGCGAGCGGCGCGACGGCCGGCGCCGGACCGGCGGACCACCGGCCGGACCGGCGGGCGGGGCTGAGCGACGGGCTCCGTGCCGTGGCCGTGGGGATCGCGGGCAACCGGTCGTTGGCGACCGGTCAGGTGGTCCCGCTCGGGAGCCTCGGCGTCGCGCTCTGACCGCGAGGTAGGCCAACCTCTCGCGAGGTAGGCGGGCGGCCCGCGACGTAGACCGATGTCTCGCGAGGTAGGCCACCCTTTCGCGAGGGGGTTGCCTACCTCGGGAGGGGGTTGCCTACCTCGCGAGACATCGGTCTACCTCGCGGGGGTCGGGGCGACGGCTCAGACGGTCCAGGGGGCGTGCAGCTCCGTGAACGTCTGCTGGGTCCGCGCCACCTGCTCGCACCACTGCTCGACGTCGTGGATCACCGGACGCCGGGCGTCACCCTCGCCCACCCAGGTCAGGGCGCCGTCCGGCACGGGCCGCGGGTCCGGTCCGGTGCGCACGGCCTCGAGCACGCGCATGAACGCACCCGTGTCGCGCACGTCGCACAGCAGCCGGCGCTCGGGGTCGGGGTCGGAGCGCACCTGGAGCAGGTCCTCGAGCAGCGGGGTGCGCCCGTAGGTCTTGTCCATCGTCACGCGCTCGCTGCGCAGCACCAGCCGGTCGTGCTCGTAGAAGAGCTCGACCTCTCCCGCCGTGCCGAGCACGAGCACCCGGGCCGGCTGCCGCTCGGCGGCGCAGAGCGTCAGGCCGAACCCGTAGCGGGTGCCGTCCGCGGCGGTCACCCGCACGGACGACGTGTCGTCGGACTCGATCGGGTTGGCCCGGTACAGGTCGGTGTCGACCCAGGCGACGTCCTCGGAGCGGGTCGCGCCACCGATCCGCAGCGCCGTGGCCACCGCGTGGGCCAGCGGGTTGGTCACCACACCGTCGACGACGTCGCGGCCGTCCATCCGCCGTCGTCCGGCCCAGGGCGCGCGGCCCCAGTAGGCGGCGTCGCGCACCCAGGTGCCCACGGCGCCGTAGCCGACCACCGTCCCGATCTCCCCGCGGGCGACCAGCTCGGCGGCGGCCGGCACGGCGTGGGAGCCGAACGTCTGGAAGCCCACCTGGCAGAGCCGCCCGGTGCGCTCGGTGACGGCGACCAGCTCGGTGAGCTCCGCCAGCGACGCCGTCGTCGGCTTCTCCAGCAGCACGTCCATGCCCGCCTCCATCGCCGCGCGGGCGAGAGGCAGGTGGGTGGGGATCGGGGTGCTGAGCACGACGACGTCGGGGCGGACGTCGGGGTCGGGCGACGACAGCAGGTCGCCGAGGGTCGGGAACCAGGGTGTCCCGGTGCCGTGGGCGGCGTGCCCGGCGGCGGGCCGGTGCGGGTCGACGACGGCGCACAGCCGCGCACGGGCGTCCTGGGTTCCGCGGGCCAGGTCCAGGGCGTGCTGCACGTGCTTCTCGCCGTGCCCGTGGATGCCGACGACGGCGATGCGAGCGTTGTTCATGGGGTCTCCGGGGTGGGCGGCGGCTCAGCGCAGACCGGTGGCCAGCGCGGCGGCCTCGGTGGCGTCGAGCGGGCGGTCGAGGATCGCGGCGACGACGCCCGTCTCCACCGTGCCACCGGCGGGGATCTGCAGCGGCGTGTCCCAGGCGAGCGCCGGGCAGACGCCCGGGTACTCCTCGGACCGCAGGAACCAGTGCCGGGCGGGGGAGGTCTGGGTGAGCAGCGTCGTCGTCGTGCGCTCGTCGCCGCGGGCGTCGCGGTGGAGCTGGACGAACGCGACCCAGGGGGACGTCGAGCCGTGCGCGACGTCCTGACCCTCGCCGTCGGCGGAGAGCACGCGGGTCGAGGCGGCGATCGGCAGCCGCCAGAACACCCCGCCGTAGCCGGCGCCGGGCCGGCCGTTGGTGGCGGGGGAGCGGACCTCGATCGGGCCGTGCGTGGCGTGCAGGGTGGAGCGCCAGTCCAGCACCCAGCCGTCGTCCAGGAGGCGGGCGCCGATGCGGCGGCGCTCGTCGAGGAGCGGGCCGCCGTGCTCGTCGGTCCATGCCACGGTGTCCAGCAGGACGTTCGGGGACAGCGGGTCGATGGTGGTGTCGACCGAGGTCTGGCGCCCGTGGTTGGGCAGCAGGGTCGGTCCGACGTCGTGGACGAAGGTGCGCCCGCCCCAGAAGCTCGTGCCGTTGACGTCCGCCACGGCCATGCTGACGCCGTAGTGGTGGCGGTGGTCCACCGGGCCGGACTCCGTGAGCGGGACGCCCGCGAGCGAGTGGACCGGGTGGAGGTAGGGCCGGGGGGAGTGGATGGTCGGCAGGGCGTCGCCGCTGTCGTAGCGGGACAGCGCCACGTGGTCGGCCGCGCGTCGCAGCACGGGCACGCCGTGCTCGACCGTCCAGGTCGGGACCTGCTCCGACGCGGGCTCGGTGGGCGCCTCGACCACGGGTGCGGGCGAGGCCGCCTCCGGCGTCCCGGCCTTGACGGTGGTGCGGGGCACGGGCCCGGTGCTCGCGCGTTCTTGGAGTCGGACGCCGAACCGGGTGGTCTCGGCGGCGCCCGCGGCGTTGTCGATCACGGCGTGGAGCTCCCTCCAGGCGTGGCGCCCCAGGTCCTCCTGGGGCACCGCCACGGTGGTCAGGCCCGGGGTGGCGTACCGGGCGAGTTCGATGTCGTCGAAGCCGCACACCGAGATGTCGGTGGGGACCGCGACGCCGGCCTCGTTGAGGGCGGCGAGCAGGCCGAACGACACGAGGTCGTTGAAGGCGACGGCGGCGGTGGTCCGGCTGGCGAGGACGGCGGGTGCCGCGGCGTGCCCGGCCGCGATGTCGGACCCGGTGGGCAGCTCGACGACCTCGAGCTCCGGGTGGCGTGCGCACGACTCGGCGAGGCCGCGACGCCGGGCGGCGTCGGAGACCGAGGCCTGCGGGCCGGCCAGGTAGGCGATGCGGCGGTGGCCCAGGGACACGAGGTGCTCGACGACCTGCAGCATGGCGTCGGTGTAGTCCACCACCAGGCTGGGCGCGCCGCCGGCGACCTCGCGGTTGACGACGACGGCGGGGGTGACGTCGGGCAGCAGCGCGTCGAGGGCCGAGTCCGGCATCCGGGGCGAGACGAGGATGAGCGCGTCGCAGCGGGTCCGCGCCTCGCGGGCGATCGCGGCCTCCGTGGCCGGGTCCTCGGCGGAGTCGGCCACGAGCACGCGGTACCCGTCCTCGCCCGCAGCGGAGGACACCCCGCGCAGGATCTGCTGGAACGCGGGGTTGCCGAGGTCGGGCACCACGAGGGCGACCGTCGTCGTCCGGCCCAGCGAGAGGCTGCGCGCCACGTTGCTGGGCCGGTAGTTGAGCTCGATCGCGGCTTCCTGCACGCGTGCGGAGATGGCGGGGTCGACCGTGCTCCGGCCGTTCATCACCCGGGAAACCGTCGCACGGGAGACGCCGGCCGCTGATGCGACGTCGGCGATCGTCACCGTCGGACGGCGTACTGTCGCGCCGGGCATCTTTGCCTCCGTCCTCGGTCACGCGTGGATCACGCGTGGATCACGTCCTGATCACAACCGGCGCCTGGTGGCTCTCCGGTCCCAGGTGCTGACCGTACACCATGGGAAACCGGTTCCTGCTGTGATACGTTCTGCGACAGCAACCGGTTTCCCGGTTCAGGACACGGAGTCCTGGCGGCCGGCGGTTAGCGATCGACGACGATCGGGAGGACGACGATGGTGTCCATCACGGCGCCGCACGGGGAGGTGCGGCCATGTCTGTGATCCAAGAGGTCGCCAAGACCCGTGGCGCGAGCCGCGAGCTGCGCAAGGGGGACGGCAAGGCTGCCGCGATCTTCCTCGCCCCCTGGTTCCTCGGGCTGATCGTCATCACGGCGTTCCCGCTGCTCGCCTCCCTCTACCTGTCTTTCACCGACTACAGCCTGCTCGAGGCGCCGAGCTGGATCGGGCTGGAGAACTACCAGCAGATGTTCTCCGACCCGCAGTGGATCCAGTCGCTGAAGGTGACGCTGCGGTACGTCTTCGTCTCGGTGCCCCTGCAGCTCGCCGCCGCGCTGCTGCTGGCGATGGTGCTCGACCGGGGCCTGCGCGGCCTGGCCTTCTACCGCTCGGTCTACTACCTGCCGTCCCTGCTCGGCAGCTCGGTGGCCATCGCGCTGCTGTGGCGCCAGGTCTTCGGCGCCGACGGTCTGGTCAACCAGGTCCTGGGCTTCTTCGGTATCCAGGGCTACGGCTGGGTCTCGCACCCCGACTACGCCCTCGACACGCTGATCATCCTCAACGTGTGGACGTTCGGCGCGCCGATGATCATCTTCCTCGCCGGCCTGCGGCAGATCCCGGCGATGTACTACGAGGCGGCCTCCATCGACGGCGCCTCCAAGGTGCGCCAGTTCTTCAACATCACGATCCCGCTGCTGAGCCCGATCATCTTCTTCAACCTGGTGCTCCAGCTCATCGGCGCGTTCCAGACCTTCACCCAGGCCTTCGTCATCTCGAACGGCACGGGCGGGCCCGTCGACTCCACCCTGTTCTACACGCTGTACCTCTACCAGCGCGGGTTCGGCTCCCTCGACATGGGGTACGCCTCGGCGATGGCCTGGGTGCTGCTCCTCATCGTCGCGGGCATGACCGCGGTCAACTTCTTCGCCTCCAAGTACTGGGTCTTCTACGATGACTGACACCCCGGTGCGCCCCGACGCACCCACCGAGAACAGCTCCCGGCACACGGCCGTGCGCGAGCGCCGGTCCCTGACCGAGGTCGCCGCCCAGGTCCCCGACGTCCCGCGCAAGCGGAAGGTGGGGCCGCGGGCCCGCCGTCTGATCAAGCACGTGCTGCTCATCGGGTTCGGCCTGATCATGCTGTACCCGCTGCTGTGGATGCTGGCCAGCTCGTTCAAGCCGAACGACATCATCTTCCGCGAGCCGGGCCTCATCCCGACCGAGCTCGACCTGACCAACTACACGGCCGGGTGGAACGCGCTGCTGCACCCGTTCGGCCACTACCTGATGAACTCGGCGATCGTCGTGCTCGGGTCGGTGCTGGGCAACCTGATCTCCTGCTCCATGGCGGCCTACGCCTTCGCACGGCTGAAGTTCCGGGGCCGGCCGATCTGGTTCGCCATCATGCTGATGTCGATCATGCTGCCGATCCACGTGATCATCGTGCCGCAGTACATCCTGTTCTCCGAACTGCAGTGGATCAACACGTTCCTGCCGCTCATCGTGCCGAAGCTCCTGGCCACGGACGCGTTCTTCATCTTCCTCATGGTGCAGTTCTTCCGCGGGCTGCCCAAGGAGCTGGACGAGGCGGCGCGCCTGGACGGCTGCGGGCACGGGCGGATCTTCCTGCAGATCATGCTGCCGCTGTCCCTGCCGGCGCTCGCCACGACGGCCATCTTCACGTTCATCTGGACCTGGAACGACTTCTTCAGCCAGCTGATCTTCCTGACCGATCCGGAGATGTACACGGTGCCGATCGCGTTGCGGACGTTCATCGACTCCACGAGCTCCAGCTCGTGGGGCCCGCTGTTCGCGATGTCGATCGTCTCCCTCATCCCGATCTTCTTCATCTTCCTCTTCGGCCAGAAGTACCTGGTCAAGGGGATCGCCACGACCGGCATCAAGTAACCGCTCGATCCCAGGGTCCCGACGGTGGGGCCTGCTGCTAGATGACAACGACGACGTTTCGTCACGCACACACAAGGAGAATCATGCGAGCAACGACCACACGCCGCGGACGGTCCCGCGCCACGTTCATCGCGGCCTTCGCCACGGCCGGAGTCCTCGCTCTGGGCGCCTGCTCCGGCGACTCGGGCATCGCCGGGGACGGCGACGACGGCGACGGCGGCAGCGAGAGCGGCGACGTCGAGATCCGCTTCTCGTGGTGGGGCTCGGACGACCGCCACCAGACCACGCAGGACATCATCGCCCTGTTCGAGGAGAAGAACCCCGGCATCACGGTGGTCCCGGACTACACCGACTGGGGCGGCTACTGGGACAAGCTGGCCACCACGGTGGCCGGTGGTGACACCCCCGACGTCATGACCCAGGAGGAGCGGTTCGTCGCCGACTACGCCAACCGTGGCGTGCTCGCCGACCTGGAGTCGCTCGACATCGACACCTCCGAGATCCCCGAGTCCATCGTCGACTCGGGCCGGGTGGACGGCGAGCTCTACGGCCTGGCCACCGGTGTGAACGCCTACGCCATGGTCGCCGACCCGCAGATCTTCGACGAGGCCGGCGTCGAGATGCCGGACGACACGACCTGGACCTGGGAGGACTTCGTCAAGGTCTCCTCGGAGCTCTCCGAGGCCGCCGGTGACGGCGTCTGGGGCACCCAGGACATCGGCTTCAACGAGGCCGGGCTCAGCATCCTCGCCCGTCAGAAGGGCCAGGCGCTCTACAACGAGGACGGCTCGCTCGGCGTCGACAAGGAGACCGTCGCGCAGTTCTTCCAGCTCGGGCTGGACCTGCAGGAGTCCGGCGGCACGCCGGACGCGTCGCGCACCATCGAGTTCCAGAACGCCGGCCCGGAGGGCTCGCTCCTCGGCACGAACTCCGGCGGTATGGGCATCTGGTGGTCCAACCAGCTCGGCGCCCTGAGCGACTCCTCGGGTCACGAGCTCGAGCTGCTGCGGGTCCCGGGCGAGACCGAGTACGAGCGCACCGGCATGTACTTCAAGCCGGCCATGTACTACTCCGTCTCGGCCACCACCGAGCACCCGGAGGAGTCGGCCAAGTTCGTCGACTTCCTGCTCAACGACCCGGAGGTCGCGGAGATGCAGCTCACCGACCGTGGTCTGCCGTCCAACCTGACCGTCCGCGAGTCCATCGCCGACCAGCTCGCCGACGCCGACGCCCGCGTGGCGGAGTTCATGGAGGACCTCGAGGACGAGATCGTGGACGGCCCGGCCGTCCCGCCGAACGGTGCCGGTGACGTCCAGGACATCATGATCAACCTCAACTCCGAGGTGCTGTTCGGCTCCATGACGCCGGACGAGGCCGCTGACGCCTTCCTCACGCAGGTCGCCGACGCGACCTCCGAGTGAGCCACCTCGGCCACGAGCTGATGCCTCAGCTCACCTGACCCTGACGGTGCGGGGCCGCCGACCGGAACCTCCGGCGGCCCCGCACCCGACGGACCCGCCCCCGGGAACGGGGGTGGACCACCGCCCCGCCGCCGGCGGGGCGCAGCCATGTGCGAGGACGGTATGACCCGATGAGCGACCTGCTGGTGCTGCGCGACGGAGACGACGTCGCGGTGGCGACCCGTGACCTGACCCCCGGCGACCGGGCCGTCGCGCCCGACGGGAGTGCCGTCGTCGTGCACGGCGACGTCCCGCGGGGGCACAAGCTGGCGTTGCACGCCGTGGCCGCCGGGGACCCGGTGCGCAAGTACGGGCAGACCATCGGCGTCGCCACCGTGGACATCGCCGTGGGCGACCACGTGCACGCCCACAACCTCGGGTTCGACCCGGGGGAGCGGGAGGCCCCGCTGGGCGGCGAGCACACGGAGCTCGCGGTGCCCGACGGCCCGCGCCCCACGTTCCGCGGCTACCGGCGCGCCGACGGCCGGGTCGGCACCCGCAACTACGTGGCGATCCTGACCAGCGTGAACTGCTCGGCGTCGACGGCGAAGATGATCGCCGACCGGTTCCCCCCGTCCGAGCTGGACGCGTTCGAGAACGTCGACGGCGTCATCGCGTTGACGCACACCTCCGGTTGCGGCCTGGTCCCCGACTCCGAGGGCGGCCAGGTGCTGCTGCGGACCCTGCGCGGGTACGCCGCGCACCCGAACGTCGCGGCGGTGCTCGTGCTGGGTCTGGGCTGCGAGATGGTGCCCGGGTCCGCGCTGGCAGCGCGCTCGGGGACGGTCGCCGACCTCGGGATGCCGGGGATCGGCGCCCCCGACCCGGCCGAGAGCTCGGGGCTGCTCGCCGGCATCCCCGAGGACACCCTGGTCCGCTCGATGACGATCCAGGAGACCGGCGGCATCCGTGCCACCGTGCGCGCCGGTGTCGAGGAGATCCGCGCGATGCTGCCCGCGGTGAACGCTCGGCAGCGCACCGAGTGCGACGTGTCCGAGCTGGTGCTGGGCCTGAACTGCGGCGGGTCCGACGGCTACTCCGGCATCACCGCGAACCCGGCGCTCGGCTGGGCGTCGGACCGGATCGTGGCCTACGGGGGCACGTCGGTGCTCGCGGAGACCCCCGAGGTGTACGGCGCCGAGCATCTGCTGACCGCGCGTGCGACGCGGCCGGAGGTCGCCAAGAAGCTCCTCGACCAGCTCGAGTGGTGGCGCTCCTACATGGCCGCCGGGCAGGGCACGCTCGACAACAACCCCTCGCCGGGCAACAAGGCCGGCGGGCTGACGACCATCCTCGAGAAGTCGCTCGGCGCGGTGGCCAAGGGCGGGCAGGCGGACCTGACCGCGGTGTACGACTACGCCGAGGCGATCACCGACCGCGGGTTCACGTTCATGGACACCCCCGGCTACGACCCCGTCTCGGTGACGGGCATCGTGGCCGGCGGCGCGAACGTCGTCGTGTTCACCACGGGCCGTGGGTCGGTGTTCGGCTGCCGCCCGACGCCGTCGATCAAGGTCGCCACGAACACCCCGATGTACGAGCGCATGAGCGAGGACATGGACCTGAACGCCGGGCGCATCGTGGACGGCATCGCGTCCCTCGAGGAGGTCGGCGCGGAGCTGCTCGCCATGATCCTGGCCGTCGCCTCCGGCGAGCAGACCGTCTCCGAGGAGCTCGGCATCGGCGCGGAGGAGTTCATCCCCTGGCACCTCGGCGCCGTCACCTGACTCCCCCGTTGTGGGTGGACGACACGCCGCCATGCCCCGAGAGCTAGCGGCGCGTCGTGCACCCACAGCGCTGGGGGTGTGCGGAATGGTTCGGTCGTCCTCCGAGTTGGCCCCACCATGACGGACTACGGCCACGACCTGGTCTTCGGCGCGTTCCTCACGCCGTCGAACCGCGACCCGCACGAGCCGGTGCGGCTGGCACAAGCGGCCGAGACCGCCGGACTGGACCTGGTCACGTTCCAGGACCACCCGTACCAGCCGGGGTTCCTCGACACCTGGACACTCATCTCCTACGCGGCGGCCGTCACCGAGACGATCCACCTGGCCGGCAACGTGCTGAACCTGCCGCTGCGCCAGCCCGCGGTGCTCGCGCGCTCCGTGGCCAGCCTCGACCTGCTCAGCGGCGGACGCATCGACCTCGGGCTCGGCGCCGGCGGGTTCTGGGACGCCATCGAGTCGATGGGCGGCACCCGCCTCACCCCCGGGCAGTCCGTCGAGGCGTTGTCCGAGGCGATCGAGATCATCCGTGGCATCTGGGCCGCCGGCGAGCGCCGCGCGCTGCGCACCGAGGGTGAGCACCACCGGGTCACCGGTGCCAAGCGGGGCCCCGCGCCGGCCCACGACGTGCCGATCTGGCTGGGCGCCTACAAGCCCCGCCTGCTGCGGCTCGTCGCCCGGAAGGCCGACGGCTGGCTGCCCTCGCTGGCCTATCTGAAGGACGGCGACCTGGCCCGCGGCAACGCGGTGATCGACGAGGCGGCCGAGGAGGCCGGGCGGCACCCGGCGGAGATCCGGCGGCTGCTGAACATCCAGGGGTCCGTCGTCGCGGACCGCCGGGGCTTCCTGCAGGGCCCCGTGGACCAGTGGGTCGAGGAGCTGGCCGCGCTGGCCCTGGACGACGGCGTCGGGTCCTTCATCGCGGCGACCGACGACCCGCAGCTGCTCGCCGTCCTGGGTGGGGAGATCGCCCCGGCCGTCCGGGAGCTCGTGGCGCGCGAGCGCGCCACGGCCGGGACGGCACCCGCGGCGACCCGCCGAGGACGGGCCGCGATCGAGCTGCGCCGCGAGGGCATCGCGTACGACTCGGTGCCCGCCGCGTTGGCGAGCACCGCCGTCGAACCCGGCGACCGCGCCTACGACACCGTGCGCCACAACTATCTGCGCTCCGGGGCACCGGGCCTGGTGCTGCGGCCGCGCAGCACCGCCGAGGTGGCCGACGCCGTCGGCTGGGCGCGCTCGCAGGACGTCCCGCTGGGCGTCCGCTCGGGCGGGCACGGCATCAGCGGCCGCTCCACGAACGACGGCGGGATCGTCATCGACCTCGGCGCGCTCGACGGGATCGAGGTCGTCGACGAGGCGACGCGGCGGGTGCGGCTCGGCGCCGGTGCTACGTGGGGGCAGGTCGCCGAGGCCCTCGCACCCCGGGGCTGGGCCATCAGCTCCGGTGACTACGGCGGGGTCGGGGTCGGCGGGCTCGCCACCGCGGGCGGGGTCGGGTTCCTCGGGCGGACCTACGGCCTGACGATCGACCACGTCGTCGCCGCGGAGGTCGTCACGGCCGACGGCCGCGTCGCCCACGCCTCGACCGAGGAGAACCCCGACCTGTTCTGGGGGCTGCGCGGCGCCGGCGGCAACCTCGGCGTGGTCACCTGGGTGGAGATCGAGGCCATGGCGCTGGAGAACGTGGTCTTCTCCCAGATGGCGCTGGACGCCACCGACACTGCCGGTCTGCTGGAACGGTGGGGCGCCGCCGTCGAGTCCGCCCCGCGCGAGCTGACGAGCTTTCTCATCCTGTCGCCGGCGCGCCGCGGGCAGGGTCCGGTGGCCCAGCTCATGACCGTCTACGCCGGGCACGACACCGACGCCGCCGTCGAGCAGCTCGAACGGCTGGCCGACGCCGGGCCGCTGCTCGGGCACCAGGCGTACCTGCTGCCGTACTCCGGCGTCGTGCAGGCGGGGGACAAGCACCACTCCGGCGGAGGAGACCCGGCGGTCCGGTCGGGACTGGTGACACACCTGGACACGGCGACCAGCCGGGCTTTCGAGCGGCTCGCGCACTCGGGCGACGCCTACTTCCTGCAGGTCCGGGCCACCGGCGGGGCCGCCCACGACGTGCCCGACGACGCGACGGCGTACGCGCACCGGCGGCAGAACTTCCTGCTGTCGGCGATGTCGTCCAGCCAGGAGCGGATCGACGCGGCCTGGGACGAGGTGATGGCGCCGCACACGGAGGGGCTCTACCTCTCCTTCGACACGGACACCCGGTCCGAGCGACTGACCGAGGCCTTCCCGGAGCCCACGTTGTCGCGGCTGCGCGAGGTCAAGGCCGAGTGGGACCCGGACAACCTGTTCCGGGCGAACTTCCCGATCCCGCCGGCCTTCTGACCTGCTCCGCTGTGGGTGCACGACACGCCGTCATGCCCGTCGAACTAGCGGCGCGTCGTACACCCACAGCTTGCCGACGGGGGTCAGGGGCCGACGGCTCCGATCACCACGGAGAACAGCACGGAGGCGAGCGCGGCGAGCCCGAGCAGCGCGCCGATCAACCCCCGCCACATCCCGGGCCGCCCGTCGCGGTCGGCGACGTGGCTGCCCAGCGACCCCAGGCCCAGCGCCGCGAGCCCGAGCGGCGCCGCGACCCAGTCGCCGATCACCGGGACCAGCGCGCAGACCAGCGCCGCGAAGCCCAGGGCGAGCGCCCACTCCACCGACCTCGGTGCACCCCGGCGAGCCCCGCCGTCGTCGTCCATCTCGCCGCCCGTCCGCCGTGATCCCCGGCCCGTTCTGCCCGCTATGTCGATCCCGGCCCCCCAGAATCGTACGTCGGCTCGCCGGCGAGCCGGAGCCGGGCCGCGTCGGCGGGCCGCTCGTCCACGGGGCCGTCGGGGGGACGCCACACCGTGCACCCGTCGGCCGCCGTGCCAGGGTCGAGGCTCCTCCTGCGTGCCAGGATGGCGGCATGCCCCTCGCACCGCGCTATCTCGCCGCCGAGACCCGCTACGACTCGATGACCTACCGCCGCACCGGCCGGTCCGGACTGGACCTGCCCGCCCTGTCGCTGGGCCTGTGGCACAACTTCGGCCACGTGAACCCGCTGGAGACGCAGCGCGCCATCCTGTGCCGTGCGTTCGACCTGGGGGTCACCCACTTCGACCTGGCCAACAACTACGGCCCGCCCTACGGCTCGGCGGAGGAGAACTTCGGCCGCCACCTCGCGCGGGACCTGGCGCCCTACCGCGACGAGCTGGTGATCTCCACCAAGGCCGGGTACAACATGTGGCCCGGCCCCTACGGCGACCACGGTTCGCGCAAGTACCTGACGGCGTCGCTCGACCAGTCGCTGGAGCGCATGGGGCTGGACTACGTCGACATCTTCTACCACCACCGTCCCGACCCCTCCACGCCGCTCGAGGAGACCATGGGGGCGCTCGCCTCGGCGGTGCAGCAGGGCAAGGCGCTGTACGTCGGCGTCTCCAACTACTCGCCGGCGCGTACGCGCGACGCCGCGCGCCTCCTGGCGGACCTCGGCACGCCGATGCTCATCCACCAGCCCAGCTACTCGATGTTCAACCGGCACATCGAGGATCCGCACCGCGAGGACCCGTACGACGGTCGGCAGAGCGAGTCGTTGCTCGACGCCGTGGAGGACCTGGGCGTGGGCACCATCGTGTTCTCCCCGCTGCAGCAGGGTCTGCTCACCGGCCGGTACCTGTCCGGCGAGGCGCCGGCCGGCTCGCGCGCGGCGCGCAGCGACTCGCCGTTCCTGTCGAGCGACGCCCTGAGCAGCACCTACCTGGAGCGGGCGCGGGCGCTGCACGAGATCGCCGCCGGGCGCGGTCAGAGCCTCGCCCAGCTCGCCCTGTCCTGGGTGCTGCGCGACCCGCGCATCACCTCCGCGCTGATCGGCGCCTCGTCGGTGCGCCAGCTCGAGGACAACCTCGGGGCGCTCGCCGCCGGCCCGCTCACCGAGGAGGAGATCGCCGCGATCGAACCGTACGCCGTCGACGGCACGGGGCGGTGAACAGGTGCGGACCTGCTGGTTCGTCGGGCTGACCACGCTCGACGTCGTGCACCGCGCCGCCGGGCGCCCGGGCCGGGACGAGAAGGTCACGGCCTCCCGTCAGGACGTCGCCGCGGGCGGCCCGGCCGCCAACGCGGCGGTGACCGCCGCCGCCCTGGGGGCCCGGGCCGTGCTCGTCACCGCCCTCGGCGGCAGCCCCGTCGCGCAGGCCGCCCGCGCCGACCTGGAGGCCTGCGGGGTCGAGGTGCACGACGTCGTCGCCGGCGAGGACTTCCCGCTCGCGGTCTCGGCGGTGCTGGTCGACGACGCGAGCGGTGAGCGGTCCGTCGTCTCGGCCGACGCCGCGCTGGCCGACGCACCGGCACCGACGGCGCTCGGCGCGCTGCCCGCGCCCGACGTCGTCCTGTTCGACGGGCACCACCCCGCGATCGCGCGAGCCGCCGTCGGGCACCTGCCCGACCTGCCTGGCCGGCCGCAGGTGCTGCTCGACGCCGGTCGCTGGCGGCCGCTGTTCGCCGAGCTGCTGCCCGTCGCGGACGTCGCGGCGGTCTCCGCCCGGTTCACGGTGCCCGGGTACGACGACGTCACCACCGGGGCGCACACCCGCGGCGCACGCGGTGTGGTGGTCACCCACGGCGGCGGGCCGGTCGAGTGGTCCGGTCCCGACGGCGTCGGCACCGTGGACGTGCCGGCGGTCGAGGCGCGCGACACCCTCGGTGCCGGCGACGCCTTCCACGGGGCGCTCGCCGTCGCGCTGGCCGACGGTGCCGCGCTGCCCGCCGCGTGCGCGGCCGGGATCGAGGTCGCTGCGATGCGCGTGGCACACGTCGGGCCACGCGAGTGGCTCGCCGCGGTGCGCGCTGAGGCCCGCCGGTGACGGGGACGACGGCGGAGCTCGTCGAGCGGGCGCGGGCGCTCGCGGTCGCGGGAGAGCGGGCGATCCTCGGGATCGTCGGCGCGCCGGGATCCGGGAAGTCGACCCTCGCGGCGGCGCTGGCCGAGGCGCTCGGACCGGACCTCGCCGTCGTCGTCGGTATGGACGGCTTCCACCTGTCGGACGCGGTGCTCGCAGCGCACGGGGCCCGGGACCGCAAGGGTGCGATCGACACGTTCGACGACGCCGGGTACGCGGCGCTGATCGGCCGGCTCGCGGACGCCCGGCCCGGTGACCCGCCGGTCTACGCCCCGGCGTTCCGGCGTGAGATCGAGGAGCCGGTCGCGGCCGGCGTCGAGGCACCCTCCCACGTACCCCTGGTGATCACCGAGGGGAACTACGTGCTCCAGCCGTCCGGTGCCTGGCCGACCGCCCGGGCCCGGATGGCGGAGGTCTGGTACGTCGAGGTGCCCGACGACGTCCGGCTCGCCCGGCTGGAGGCCCGGCACCGGGCGTTCGGCAAGAGCCCGCGCGAGGCGGCCCGCTGGGCACGCGGCTCGGACCAGGTCAACGCGGAGCTCGTCGCCGCGACACGCGCCGCGGCCGACCTGGTGGTCGAGACCGGCTGATCGGCCGTCAGGTGCGGTCGCCCCCGGTCGGGACCTCCGCCACCTCCCGCGGGCGCCGCCCCAGGGTCAGAGTGGCCCCGAGCCCGAGAAGCAGGAACCCGCCGGCCGCCCAGGCGGAGTAGCGCGTGCCCTGCGTCAGGGCCGCACGGGCGTCGTCGGCGACCGAGGCGGTGGACGGATCCTGCTCCAGGCCGGCGATGGCGCCGCCGGCGCTGTCCACCACCGCCGACACCGTCGCGGTCCGCTGGGCCTCGGGGACGCCCTGGTCCGTGAGGCGGGCGTCGAGGTCCGCCGCGGTGGTCATGAACAGGACGGTCCCGAGGATCGCGATGCCCAGCGCGGATCCCACCTGGCGGGCGGTGCTCTGGGTCCCCGAGGCGGCGCCGGAGACCTGCACCGGTACGTCGGCGAGCACGACGCCCGTGAGCTGGGCCGTGGCGAGGCCGACGCCGAAGCCGTATACGACCAGGAACGGCACCAACGAGACCCACGTCGCCTCGGGCCGTATCACCGCCCCGAGGCCGACGACGCCGACGACCTCTGCCGCGATACCCAGGCGCACGATCGGTACGGGGCCGAAACGGACGGTGAGCGGCTGCGCAGCTCCGCTGGCGAGGAAGGACCCGCCCGCGAGCGCGACCAGGATCCAGCCGGTGGCCAGGGCGTCGTAGCCGAGGACGTTCTGCAGCCAGATCGGCAGCGACAGCAGGATGCCGAACTCGCCGAGGGAGACCACGAGGGCGGCGAGGTTGCCGTTGCGGAAGGAGGCGATCGTGAACAGGTCGAGGGGGACGAGGGTGGGCCGGCCCTGCCGGGTGCGGCGCAGCCCTCGCCGGACGAACAGCGCTCCGGCGACGACGCCGAGTCCGAGTGCGACCGGTACCGGCGACAGGTCCCACGGCCACCACGTGGTGGCGTCGTCCAGGGTGGTCCACCAGCCGAGCGACCGGCCCTCGATGAGACCGAAGACGATCCCGCCGAACGTCACCACGGACAGCAGGGCCGCCACGAGGTCGGTGCCGCGCCGTTCCTCGGCGCGGGACTCGGTCACCACGAGCACGGTGGCGACCAGGATGAGGACTCCCAGCGGGATGTTGATGCCGAAGGCCCAGCGCCACGAGTAGTCGGTGGTGAGCCAGCCGCCCAGCAGCGGACCGACGGCGGCCATGCCGCCGATGGTCGAACCCCACACGGCGAAGGCGATGCCGCGTTCGCGTCCGCGGAAGGTCGCGTTGATGATCGACAGCGTCGTGGGGAGGATCATCGCGCCTCCCAGCCCCTGGACGAGCCGGGCACCGATGAGCACGGTCCCGTCCGGGGCGGTCGCCGCCAGCAGCGACGACGCGGCGAAGATCGCGACGCCGGCCAGCATCGTGCGCCGTCGGCCCCAGCGGTCGGCGAGGACACCGAACACCAGCAGCAGGGAGGCGAAGACGAGCGTGTAGGACTCCTGGACCCACTGCACCTGGGTGGAGTCGATCCCCAGGTCGGCGACGATCGAGGGGATCGCGACGTTCACGATCGTCGAGTCGACGATGATGAGCGAGACAGCCACTGAGACCGTCACCAGTGCGAGCCATCGACGGCGGTCCGGCACGGGGCCTCCTCCCGTTACACAGCATACTGAGCAACGGACAATATAGCCCCTCGATCGCCTCGGGCTACAGTCCGCGGCGCAACTTCTCGACCAGCGGCGTGATGCGGTAGGGCACCAGCTCTCCCATCGACAGCGCGGTCTCGGTGCGCTGCACCCCGCCGATGCGCAGGATCGCGGCGTCGATGCGGAACAGGTGGTCGGTGTCCCGGCACACGACGTGCACGCGCAGGTCGGCCTGGCCGCTGTGCCCGTAGGCCTGGACGACCTCGGGGATCCGGGCGAGCTCCTCCACGATCCGGCTGAGCTCCTGCTGGTGCACGGTGACCTCGATGAAGGCCGTGAGCGGGTGCCCGAGGACGGCCGGGTCGATGCAGCGGTCGAACTCGCGGAAGGCCCCGGCGTCGTCGAGCCGGGTGAGCCGGGCGGCCACGGTGTTGCGCGAGATGCCGAGCCGCTGGGCGAGGGCCACCGTGGTGGCGCGCGGGTCCTGCGTGAGGGCCCTCAGCAGTGCGAGGTCCACGGCGTCGATGCTGTGCACGCTGCCAGCCTAACCGGGCGACGTCGGGATTCCTCACGCTTCCGGCCGCCGATGCGTGAGGAAGCCCGACGTCGGCTCCGTTGCGCACAGTGCTCGATCGAGAGGAATGCGACCAAGCACAGTGCGCAGCAGGTCCGACGGCGGTGGTGCGGTGTGACCTGGCGGCGTTACGTTCGCCACATCGGCGCTCGACGAGGAGCGCCGTCTTCGATGCGAGGTGAGGCCACCCATGCCCAGCACCACGGATCCGAGGACTCGAGACCTGTCACGAGCGGGTGAGTCGGCGTCCTCGGCGGACAGCGCCCACGGCGGGGCGCGGGACCGTGCGTCCCGCGACCGTGCCCCCCACGACCGTGCGGCGTCGAACGGCCACCCGGCCCGCGCCGGTGCCCCGCGCGGCGGGGGGAGCGACGACGCGACCGTGCGCCTGATCGACGCCGACGGCATCCGCACCCCCGACGCCGGCTACGACTCGTGGGTCGAGGACGTCGACGACGCCGCGTGGGTGCGGCTGTACGAGGACCTGGTCGTGGTCCGGCGTATCGACACCGAGGCCACCGCGCTGCAGCGCCAGGGCCAGCTCGCCCTGTGGCCGCCGCTGCTGGGGCAGGAGGCCGCGCAGGTCGGCTCGGCGCGCGCCCTGCGGGAGGACGACTTCGTGTTCTCCAGCTACCGCGAGCACGCCGTCGCGCACGTGCGTGGCGTGGCACCGGTGGACCTGCTGCGCGTGTGGCGCGGCGCCGTCGGCTCCGGCTGGAACCCGCACGAGGCCCGCATGGCACCCATGCAGGTCATCATCGGGGCGCAGTCGGTGCAGGCGGTCGGCTACGGCGTGGGCATCCTCGCCGACGCCGAGCGCGACGGCCGCACCGGCGACACCGAGGTGGCGGTGACGTACTTCGGTGACGGCGCCACCAGCCAGGGCGACGTCTCGGAGGCGTTCACGTTCGCCTCGACCTGGTCCGCGCCGGTGGTGTTCTTCTGCCAGAACAACCAGTGGGCGATCTCCGAGCCCGTCTCGTTGCAGTCCAAGGTGCCGCTCGTGGAGCGCGCCCGCGGGTTCGGGATGCCGGGCGTGCGCGTGGACGGCAACGACGTGCTCGCCGTGCTCGCCGTCACCCGCGAGGCGCTGCACCGCGCCCGCACCGGTGGCGGCCCGACCCTGATCGAGGCGGTGACGTACCGCCGCGGCCCGCACACGACGGCCGACGACCCGACCCGGTACCGCACGTCGGCGGAGATCGAGCACTGGGAGGCGCGCGACCCGCTCGCCCGGGTCGCCGCCCACCTGCGGTCCCGTGGTGTGCTCGACGACGCCGTCGAGGCCCGCGTCCAGGAGGCCGCGGACGCGGTGGCGGCCGAGCTGCGCGCCGGGATCACCCGGATCGAGGACCCGTCCTGGGAGGCGATCTTCGCGGACGTCTACGCCGAGCCGCACCACGAGCTGGCCGCCGAGCGGGACGCGTACGCCCGGTACCTCGACGGGTTCGAGACCGCGGGCGGAGGTGCGCGATGACGGCCGAGCCGATGACGCTCGCCCGCGGGCTCAACGCCGGGTTGCGCCGGGCGCTCGCCGACGACGAGAAGGTCGTGCTGCTCGGGGAGGACATCGGCGCGCTGGGCGGCGTGTTCCGGGTGACGGACGGGCTGCAGCGGGAGTTCGGCCCCCGGCGGGTCATGGACACGCCGTTGGCGGAGTCCGGCATCCTGGGCACCGCGATCGGGATGGCCTATCGCGGCTACCGCCCGGTGGTGGAGATCCAGTTCGACGGGTTCGTCTACGTCGCGTTCGACCAGATCGTCAGCCAGGTCGCCAAGATGCGGGCCCGCACCGGTGGCGCGGTCTCGATGCCGCTGACCGTCCGCATCCCCGTGGCCGGCGGGATCGGCGCGGCCGAGCACCACTCGGAGTCGCCGGAGGCGTACTTCGTGCACACCGCCGGGCTGCGCGTGGTGTCGGTGTCGAACCCGCAGGACGCCTGCACGGTGCTGCGCCAGGCGATCGCCAGCGACGACCCGGTGATCTTCTTCGAGCCCAAACGGCTCTACCACGTCAAGGGGCCCGTCGAGATCGAGGACCTGGCCGCGACGCGCCCGATGGGTGCGGCGCAGGTCGTCCGCCGCGGCTCCGACGTCACCGTGGCCACCTGGGGGTCGCACGTGTCCACGGCGATCGACGCGGCCGAGGCGATGGCCGACGACGGCGCCTCGGTCGAGGTGGTCGACCTGCGGTCGCTCTCGCCCTGGGACGCCGACACCGTGGTGGCGTCCGTGCGGCGCACCGGACGGCTGGTGGTCGTCCAGGAGGGGCCGCGCCAGGCCGGGGTCGGCGCGGAGATCTGCGCCACCGTCACCGAGCGGTGCTTCGAGCACCTGCAGGCGCCGCCCGTGCGCGTCACCGGCCACGACGTCCCGTACCCGCCCGCGAAGCTGGAGGGCCACCACGTGCCCGACCTCGACCGTGTCTGCTTCGGCATCGACCAGGCGCTCGGGCGCGTCCCCGTGGACGTCCCGACCGCCCGCCCCGAGCGGGCGATGCCGGGGTCGTCCGAGAGGAGCGCCGCATGAGCGCGAGGAGCCCCCGCGGAGGGAGCGCGAGGGACGAGGGCTGCCGGAGCGAGGCACCGCAGGGATCGTGCGAGAGGAGCACCGCATGAGCGCCCAGCAGTTCCTGCTCCCCGACCTCGGGGAGGGACTGACCGAGTCCGAGATCGTCGAGTGGCGCGTCGCCCCCGGGGACGTGGTCACGCTCAACCAGGTGATCGCCGAGGTTGAGACCGCCAAGGCGCTGGTCGAGGTCCCCTCGCCCTACGCCGGGACCGTGACGACCCTGCATGCCGAGGAGGGGCAGGTCGTCGAGGTCGGCGAGCCGCTGGTCACGTTCGACGTGGAGGGTGCCGAGCCCGCGGACGTGCCGGCCGGCGGCGTCCCGGCCCAGGAGGGGGCCGCCGAGCGACCCCCGGTCGAGGAACCGGCCGCCGAGCACCCCCCGGCCGAGGAACCGGCCGCCGACGGCGCACCGGAGCCCGAGCCGGCGTCGGCCGACGACGGCTCCGGCCCGAACCTGGTGGGTTACGGGGCCCGCTCGGCCCGCAAGGGACGCCCGACCCGGCGCCCGCGCAGACCCGTCGCCCCCACGCCCGTGCCGTCGTCGGACGGCGTGGCCCCGCGCGCGACGGCGGAGCGGCAGGCGGCCCCCGGGGTGCGCGCGATGGCCAAGCGCCTGGGTGTGGACCTCACGGCCGTCCGGGGCACCGGTCCCGACGGGCGGATCACGCGGGACGACGTCGACGCCGCCGCGCGGGGCGCACGGCGCCCGGGCGCCCGGCCCGAGCCCGCCGAGACCCGGGAGCCGGTGCGCGGCGTGCGCAAGCACACCGCTGCTGCGATGACGGCCAGCGCGGCCATCCCGCAGGCCACGGTCCACCTGACCTGCGACGTCACCGACACGCTCGCCCTGGTCGACCGGCTGCGCGCCCACCGGCGCACGGGCGGGACCAAGGTGGGGCTGCTCGCCGTGATCGGCCGCGTGGTGTGCGGCCTCGTCGAGGACCACCCGGCGCTCGTCACGCGCTGGGAGGAGGCCGACGGCGGTGCCCACCTGGTGCGTCCCGCTCACGTGCACCTGGGCATCGCCGTCGCGACCGACCGGGGCCTGGTGGTGCCGCACGTGCCGGACGCCGACGAGCTCTCGCTGGTGGGGCTCGCCCGCGCGCTGGCCGAGCTGGCCGAGACCGCCCGGGCCGGACGCACCCGCCCGGAGCGGCTGACCGGCGGCACGCTCACGCTGACCAACGTGGGGGTGTTCGGCGTGGACGCCGGCAGCCCGCTGCTCAACCCGGGCGAGTCGGCGATCCTCGGCATCGGGCAGGTGGCCCGGCGTCCCTGGGAGCACGACGGCGAGGTCGCGTTGCGCGACGTCGTCACCCTGAGCCTGACGTTCGACCACCGGGTGGTGGACGGCGAGCAGGGCGCCCGGTTCCTGGCCGACCTCGGCGGGCTGCTCACCGACCCGGCGCTCGCGCTGCTGCTCGGCGGCCGTGACGTCGTCGCGGACGCGGCGGGCGCCGCCGCGGACGAGACGACCGGCACCGGGCTGACCGCCGTCGACGGGTCCGGTGCCGCATGAGCACGCTGACCTCCGCCGTCGACCCGGCCACGGACGCCGCCCGGGCGAACGCCGACGCGCAGCGGGCGCTCGCGGCCACGCTGCGCGAACGGACGGCCGCTGCCGCGGCGGGCGGGCCGGAGCGGGCCCGGGACAAGCACGTGGCGCGCGGCAAGCTGCTGCCGCGGGACCGGGTGGCGCGGCTGCTCGACGAGGGCAGCCCGTTCCTGGAGATCTCGCCGCTGGCGGCGTACGGCGTGGACGACGCCGGGAACGGCCCGGGTGAGTGGCCCGGTGCGGGCGTCGTCGCGGGGATCGGGCTGGTCGCCGGGCGGCAGGTGATGGTGGTCTGCAACGACCCGACGGTCAAGGGCGGCACCTACCACCCGCTGACCGTCAAGAAGCACCTGCGCGCGCAGGAGATCGCGCTGGAGAACCGGCTGCCGTGCGTGTACCTCGTGGACTCCGGCGGGGCGTTCCTGCCCCGGCAGGACGAGGTGTTCCCCGACCGTGACCACTTCGGGCGGATCTTCTACCAGCAGGCCCGCCTGTCCGCGGCCGGCATTCCGCAGCTCTCGGCCGTGCTGGGCTCCTGCACCGCGGGCGGTGCCTACGTGCCGGCGATGAGTGACGAGACGGTGATCGTGCGCGACCAGGGCACCATCTTCCTCGGCGGTCCGCCCCTGGTGAAGGCCGCCATCGGTGAGGACGTCACCGCCGAGGAGCTCGGCGGCGGCGCGCTGCACGCGCGGCGCTCCGGCGTCGTCGACCACCTCGCCGACGACGACGCCGACGCCCTGGACCGCGTGCGCCGCATCGTCGCCACGCTCCCGCCGGACCCGGAGCCCGCCTGGGACGTGCAGCCCGCCCGGGAGCCGCTGCTCGACGCGGCCGGGCTGTACGACGTCGTCCCCGTTGACGTGCAGAAGCCGTACGACCCGCGCGAGGTGATCGCCCGGCTCGTGGACGGCAGCCGCCTGGACGAGTTCAAGGCCGAGTACGGCACCACGCTGGTGTGCGGGTTCGCGCGGATCCACGGCCACCCCGTGGGCATCCTCGCCAACCAGGGGGTGCTGCTGCGCGAGTCGGCGCTCAAGGGCGCGCACTTCGTCGAGCTGTGCGACCAGCGCGGCATCCCGCTGCTGTTCCTGCAGAACATCTCCGGGTTCATGGTCGGCACCGACGCCGAGGCCGGCGGCATCGCCAAGGACGGCGCCAAGATGGTCACCGCCGTCTCGACGGCGCGGGTGCCGAAGCTGACCGTCATCGTCGGCGGCTCCTTCGGCGCCGGCAACTACGCCATGTGCGGGCGGGCCTACGGGCCACGGTTCCTGTGGTCCTGGCCCGGGTCCCGCATCTCCGTGATGGGCGGCGAGCAGGCCTCCTCGGTGCTCGCCACCGTCAAGCGGGATCAGCTCGCCGGCCGCGGCGAGGAGTGGGACACCGACGACGAGGCCGCGTTCCGCACCACGATCCGCGACGCCTACGAGGCGGCCGGCGACCCGTACCACGCGACCGCGCGGATGTGGGACGACGGCATCGTCGACCCCGTCGACACCCGCCGGGTGCTCGGCCTGGCGCTCGCCGTCTGCGCGCGCACCCCGCTGACCGACCGCGCCGCGGCGCTGTACCGGATGTGAGAGGGGTGCACCACGACATGTTCACCACCGTGCTGGTCGCCAACCGCGGGGAGATCGCCTGCCGCGTCATCGGCACGCTGCGCCGCCTCGGCATCCGCTCCGTGGCCGTGCACACCGACCCCGACGCCGGCGCCCGCCACGTGCGCGAGGCCGACGTCGCGGTGCCGCTCGGGGACGCCCGCGCCTACCTGGACGTCGACGCCGTCGTCGCGGCCGCCGTCGCCACCGGTGCCGACGCCGTCCACCCCGGCTACGGGTTCCTGTCGGAGAACCCGCGCCTGGCCCGGGCGTGCGCCGAGGCCGGCATCGCGTTCGTGGGCCCCACCGCGCAGGCCATCGAGATCATGGGGGACAAGGTCGCCGCGAAGCGGCTCGTCGCCCAGCACGAGGTCCCGGTGCTGCCCGGCACCCTCGACGACTCCCTGGACGACGACGCGCTGCTCGCCGCGGCGGCCGACGTCGGGTTCCCGCTGCTGGTCAAGCCGGTCGCGGGCGGCGGCGGCAAGGGCATGGAGGTCGTGCGCGCCCCGGCCGACCTGCCGGCCGCGCTGGCCTCGGCCCGCCGGGTGGCGACGTCCGCGTTCGGCGACGACGGGCTGCTGCTCGAACGGCTCGTGGACACCCCGCGGCACGTCGAGGTGCAGGTGCTCGCCGACGCGCACGGCGGCGTCGTGCACCTGGGCGAGCGCGAGTGCACGCTGCAGCGTCGCCACCAGAAGATCGTCGAGGAGGCGCCCTCCCCGGCGCTCGACGACGCCACCCGCGAGCGCCTGGGCGCCGCGGCCTGCGAGGTGGCGCGGTCGGTGGGCTACGTCGGGGTCGGCACCGTGGAGTTCCTGGTGCCCGCGGGCGCGCCCACCGAGTTCGCGTTCATCGAGATGAACACGCGTCTGCAGGTGGAGCACCCGGTGACCGAGATGGTCACCGGGCGCGACCTGGTCGAGGCCCAGCTCCGCGTCGCCGCGGGGGAGAAGCTGTGGTTCTCCCAGGACGACGTGCGCCTCACCGGGCACGCGATCGAGGCCCGCGTGTACGCCGAGGCGCCGCAGCGCGGATTCCTGCCGTCCGTGGGCCGGCTGCTGGTGGTCGACGACGCCGGGACGCCGGCCGGTCCCGACGCGATGCCGCTGCGCCTGGACTCCGGCGTCGCCGGCGGTGACACGGTGTCCGGCGACTACGACCCGATGCTCGGCAAGGCGGTGGCGCACGGCGCCGACCGCGCTCAGGCGCTGGCCCGCCTCGACGGGCTGCTGGCGCGACTGGCCGTGCTGGGCGTCGAGACCAACATCGGCTTCCTGCGGGACCTCCTCAGCGACGACGACGTGCGCGCCGGCCGGCTCGACACCGGGCTGGTGGACCGGTTCGCGGCCGATGTCGCTGCCGACGCGCCGGGACCTGCGCGCGCCGCGTCCGGCGCGGCACCGGACGCGTCCCTGGTGGTCGCGGCCCTGCTGGCCGTACCGCCGCAGGCCGACGGGTCCGCTGCGTCCGGCCCGTGGACCGGTGACGGGTGGCGCCTGAACGCCCCGCACGCGCCACGGCGGCTCGGCCTGCGCGGCCCGGACGGTGCGGTCCACGACGTCGAGGTGACGGGGTCTCGCTCGGGGGCCGTCGTCGCCGCCGACGGCGGGATGCCAGTGCTTGCGTCGCTGACCGCGCCGGGCCGCTCGGGCGCGGGCCCGGCCCACCGTCGGCTGCTCACGGTCGGTCCGGTGCCGGAGGCCGAGGGCATCGGACCGGTGACGCCGGGCGCACGGCCCGACGGCGCGCGGACGGTGGCCGTCACGGCCGTGCGGGAGGCGGCCGGCGACCACGACACCGTGTGGGTCGCGGTCGAGGGCCGCACCACCGTCTGGACCGTGCTCGACCGCGCTGAGCGGGGTGCGATGCTCCGGGCCGACCGCGCTGCCGCGGCCGGACCGGGCGACGGGGGCGCCGCCGTCGGGCCGGTCGAGATCCGCGCGCAGATGCCCGGCACCGTCACCGCCACCCACGCCGCCGGCGCCGTCGAGCCCGGCGCCGCCGCCGTCGTCGTCGAGGCGATGAAGATGGAGCACCCCCTGCCCGCACCGGCCGCAGGGATCCTGCGCGTCCTGGTGCACCCGGGCGACCAGGTCCGCCTCGACCAGGTGGTCGCCGTCGTCGAACCCGAAGGAGCGTCATGATCGCCGACACCTCGTCCACCGCGCTGACCGACCGGCAGCGCAAGCTCAGCCAGACCGTCCGGGAGTTCGCCGACGACGTCGTCGCACCGGCCGCCTACCGGTACGACACCGAGCGCCGCCTGCCGGTGGAGATCATCGCCCAGATGGGTGAGCTCGGGCTGTTCGGGCTGCCGTTCCCCACCGAGGTGGGCGGCCAGGGGGAGGACTACGTCTCGCTGTGCCTCGCCGTCGAGGCGCTGGCCCGCGTCGACCAGTCCATCGCCGTCACGCTCGAGGCCGGCGTCGGGCTCGGCATCATGCCGATCTTCCGGCACGGCACCGCCGCCCAGCGCGAGCAGTGGCTGCCCGACCTGACCAGCGGCCGGGCGCTCGCCGCGTTCGGCCTCACCGAGGCCGGCGCCGGGTCCGACGCCGGGGCCACGCGCACCACCGCACGGCGGGACGGCGACGAGTGGGTGATCGACGGCTCCAAGCAGTTCATCACCAACTCCGGGACCCCGATCACCAGCGTCATCACCGTCACGGCGGTCACCGACCGCGACGGCGACGGGCGCCCGGAGCTGTCCTCCATCCTGGTGCCGGCGGGCACGCCGGGACTGACGGTGGGCGCGCCGTACGACAAGGTCGGCTGGCACACCTCCGACACCCACCCGCTCACGCTCGACGGCGTGCGGGTCCCGGCGGACCACCTGCTCGGCGAGCGCGGACGCGGGTACGCCAACTTCCTGCGGGCGCTCGACGAGGGCCGCATCGCCTTCGCCGCCTTGGCCACCGGCGCCGCCCAGGGCTGCCTGGAGGAGGCCCTGCGGTACGCCGGGGAGCGGCACGTGTTCGGGCACGCCATCGGTGCCAACCAGCACGTCGCCTTCACGCTCGCCCGGATGCAGGCCCGCGTGCACGCCGCCCGGCTGTGCTGGCTCGACGCCGCGCTCAAGCTCACCCACGGCAAGCCGTTCAAGGCCGAGGCCTCCGTGGCCAAGCTCACCTCGGGCGAGGCGGCGATGGCCAACGCCCGCGACGCCTCCCAGATCTTCGGGGGGTACGGGTTCCTCAACGAGAACACCGTGGCCCGCCACTACCGGGACTCCAAGATCCTCGAGGTGGGTGAGGGCACCACGGAGGTCCAGCTCATGGTCATCGCGCGCGACCTGGGGCTGGCGTCATGACGGGCAGGAGCGACGCATGAGGGACGAGATCCAGCAGGGCCTCTACTTCGACGACCTCGCCGAGGACGTCCGCTACGTCCACCGGCCGGGGCGCACGATGACCGAGGCCGACGACGTGCTGTTCACCTCCGTCACGATGAACCCCCAGGCGCTGCACCTGGACGCCGCCTGGGCCGCCACCCAGCCGTTCGGGCGACCCCTGGTGAACTCCATGCTGACGCTCGCCACCCTGGTGGGGCTGTCCGTGGCGCACCTGACGCGCGGCACGATCGTGGCGAACCTCGGGTTCACGGAGATCACGTTCCCCGCCCCCATGTTCCACGGGGACACCCTGTACGGGGCGACGACGGTGCTCGCCCGCCGGCCCTCGACGTCCCGCCCGGGGACCGGGATCGTCACGTTCGAGCACGTCGGCAGCAACCAGGACGACGTCGTCGTCGCCCGCGCCCGGCGGTCGGTCCTGGTCTGGACGCGCGCCGGCCACGAGACCTACGAGGCCCAGCAGGCCGGTGCCGACGCCCCGACGCCGCGGGAGGACACGTGAGCCCCGACCCGTTCACCCTCGGTCCCGCGCTGCTGTTCTGCCCCGCCGACCGCCCCGACCGGTACGCCAAGGCCGCCGACCGGGCCGACGCCGTCCTGCTGGACCTGGAGGACGGCGTCGCCCCCGCCGATCGCCCGGCGGCCCGCGACGCCCTGCGTGCGCACCCGCTCGACCCGGACCGCACGGTGGTGCGGGTCAACGCCGTCGGCACCGCCGACCAGCAGCGCGACCTCGACGCCCTCGCCGGGACGGCCTACCGCATGGTGATGCTGCCGAAGGCCGACGGCCGGTTCGTCGGACCGTTGCTGCGGCCCGACGGCGCACCGTACGCCGTGATCGCCCTCTGCGAGACGGCAGCCGGCGTGCTGGCCGCCCCGGCGCTCGCCGCGCGGCCCGACGTCGTGGCGCTCGCGTGGGGGGCCGAGGACCTCGTGGCCTCCTTCGGGGGGACGTCGAGCCGCTGGCCCGACGGGTCCTACCGCGACGTGGCGCGCCACGCGCGCTCGGCGGTCCTGCTGGCCGCCGCGGCGGCCGGCAAGGCGGCCCTCGACGCCGTCCACGTGGACCTCGACGACCTCGACGGCGTGCGCACCGAGGCGGACGACGCCGTCGCCGTGGGATTCGCCGCCACGATGTGCGTCCACCCGACCCACGCCGCCGTCGTGCGGGAGGCCTATGCGCCGTCGGCCGTGGAGGTGGAGCGAGCCCGCGCGGTGCTGGCCGCGGCGTCGTCGTCCACCGGGGCCGCCCGGGTGGACGGACGGATGGTGGACGCCCCGCTGCTCGCGCACGCGCGGTCCGTGCTGCTGCGGGCCGGGCTCGACCAGAACGGGCTCGACCAGAACGGGCTCGACCGGGCCGGGGAACCCGCCCGGTCCGAGGGTTAGGGTGCTGTGCGACGGGCGCGGGGCTCGTCGTGGAGGGCAGGGGGTGCCACGGTGGAGCTGTCGTTGGTGCTCGGCCCGATGAAATCCGGCAAGTCGCTGGACCTCATCGCGCAGGTCGCGCCCCTGGCCTACTCCCGGCTGAGCTGTGCCGTCGTCCAGTCGGCACGGCACGTGCGCGACGCCCGCATCGTCTCCCGCACCGGGGCTTCGGTGCCGACCATCAAGCTGGAGACGCTCGAACCGCTGCTGCACACCACCGAGGACGTCGTCGCGATCGACGAGGTCCACATGTTCACCCCCACCGACGTCCGGGTGGTCGAGGAGCTGGTGCTGCGCGGCACCCGCGTGCTGGCCTGCGGCATCGACCTGGACCACCGCGGCGAGCTGTTCGCGACGATCCGGGCGCTGCTCGAGCTGGGACCCACCGACGTGCGCTACCGGCGTGCCGTGTGCGACCGCTGCCAGGACCTGCACGCCGCGTTCACCCAGGTGCTGCGTGACGGCATCCCGTTCCTCGAGCCGCTGGGGGCCTCCGAGCCGCTGCCCGACGACGGGACGTTCACCTACGAGGCGCTGTGCCGGCGGTGCTTCGTGCTGCCCGGGACCGCGATCGTCACCGGATCTCCCGGAGTCCGGCGGGCGAGCGCGCACCCGTGACAGGATCGGTGGTGTGACGCACCACGACTCCGCCGAGAGCCCGCACCGGGTCCTGGTCCTGACCGGCCGCGGCCGCTACGAGGACCCCTGGCACGACCACGCCGCGACGAGCCACCGCCTGGCGAACCTGCTGGGCGACCTGGAGGTGGGAGGCCGCGGGTGCGACGTCGAGGTGCGCTCGACGTTCCCGGACGCGCTGGACGACCTCGACGGCGTCGACCTGCTCGTGGTGAACTCCGGTACGTCGTGGCCGGGCTTCCTCGAGGCGGGGATCGGGCCGGACGACGGCGCGTGGTCGTCGTTCCACGAACGCCTCGCGGCGTGGGCCCGCGCCGGGGGGAGCATCCTGGCGCTCCATCAGGCGGCGAACACGTTCGGCGACGCGTCCGACTGGGAGCACGTCCTGGGCGGCCGCTGGGTGGCGGGGGAGTCCTACCATCCGCCGTCCGGCCCCACGGAGCTCACGCTGGCCACCGGCGGGCACCCGCTCGTCGTCGGGGCCGGCACGGTGGAGGTCGAGGACGAACGCTACTGCGGGCTGCGGGTCGCCCCGACGTCCGAGGTGCTCGGGTGGGTCACCGACGACGACGGTGAGCAGCAGCCGGTCCTGTGGACCACCGAGGAGCACGGCGGCCGGACCCTCTACAGCGGGCTGGGGCACGACGTGCGGGCCTACGACTCGCCGTCGTACCTGCGCCTGCTGCTGCGGGCGGGGACCTGGCTGCTGACGTGACGTCGCCCACGACGCCGGGGTCCCGGGGCGGTACGGCGGTCGCCCGGCCCTAGGCTGTGGCCATGCGCACCGCACCGGCCACCCCCGTGCTGCTGGTGCGCGCGCTGCTCGTCGGCAGCACCTCGCTGGCCATGGCCATGGCCGCGCACGCGGTCGCCGGTGGCGGGGTCCCGCGCAGCGCCCTGGCCGCCGGCGTGCTGGTGGCCTCCGTGCTGCCCGCCGCCGTGGGGGCGGCCCGCGGCGCGCTGACGCTGCCGCGGCTCGTGCCCGTGCTCGGCCTGCTGCAGGTGCTGCTGCACGCCGAGCTGTCCGTCCTGGTCGGGCACGGCGCCCACACCGCGTCGTCGGTGGGCGGCCTCACCGGGCACGCCGCGCACGGCGTGGACCCGGCAGCCCTCGCCGGACGCCTCTCCGCCGACGCCGCCGCGGCGGCGAGCGCCGCCCCCGTGCACGACTCCGGTGGTCTGCTCATGGTCGCGGCGCACGTCGTGGCGGTCGCCCTGGTCGCCGGCGTGCTCGCGTCCGGGGATCGCGCCGCACGCTGGGTCGTCGCCTGGATGTCGGCCGTCGCCCTCCTGGTGCGCCGCGCGTCGCTGCCGGTCCCGTCGCGGCCGGCCTGCGCCGTCGTCGCCGACGCCCTGGTCGTCTCCCGGGTGCTCGGGCGCCTGCTCGGGCACGGCCTGCGGTTCCGCGGTCCGCCGGTGCCGGACCGCCGCGCCGCCGCGACCCTCGCCCCCGGCGCCGCCTGACCCGCTCCTGTCCGGGGGCGGGTCCTCTCCGCCGTACCTCCGCACCACACAGGAGCACCACTGCCATGCACACCTTCCTCCGCCGCGCCCTGACCACGGGCGGCACGGGCCTGCTCGGCCTCACGTTCGCCGTCGCCGGCGCGGGCGCGGCCTCCGCGCACGTCACCGTCGACCCGACCGACGCCACCGCCGGCAGCTACACGCTGCTGACCTTCCGGGTGCCCACCGAGTCCGACACCGCCTCGACGACCGAGCTCGAGGTCGACCTGCCCACCGACACCCCGTTCGGCCACGTGTCCGTGGAGCCCGTCCCGGGCTGGACCGCGACGGTCACCACCGCCGAGCTCGACGAGCCGGTCGAGGTGCACGGCGCCGAGATCACCGAGGCCGTCGACACGGTCACGTGGACCGCCGACGACGACGCCGCGGCGATCGCGCCCGGGGAGTTCCAGCGGTTCACCGTCTCGGCCGGGCCGGTGCCCGAGGTCGACAGCATCGTGCTGCCGGCCCACCAGACCTACTCCGACGGCACGGTCGTCGACTGGGAGGAGGTCGCCGAGGGTGACGCCGAGCCCGAGAAGCCCGCGCCGACGCTGACGGTCACGGCCGAGAGCGCCGCGGACGGCGGGGCGACCGACGCGGCGGCTGCCGACGACGACGTCGCGTCCCAGGGTGCGGCGTCCGACGGCACGTCCTCGAGCGACGCGGGGGCGTGGCTCGGTGCGGTCGGCCTGGGCCTGGGGCTCGTCGGTGCCGTCACCGGCGTCGTCGCGCTGTCCCGGTCCCGCTCGGGCGGCTCGGCCCGATGAGCGCCCGCGGACTGGCACGGTCCGCGGCTCTCGTCGGTGCGGCCGTCGCGCTCTGCGTGACGGCCGCACCGACGGCGTCGGCCCACAACTTCGTGGTGGGGACGGACCCGGAGGACGGGGCGACGGCGACCTCCCCCGTGGACGAGGTCTCGGTGACGTTCAACGACGTGCTGCTCGACATGGGCGGGGAGTCGACCGTCGTCGACGTGACCGGTCCCGACGGCTCGCACTACGCCACCGACTGCCCGGTGATCTCCGGACCCGAGGTCTCCGTCCCGGTCGAGCTCGGCGCGGCGGGGGAGTACACCGTGTCCTGGCGGGTCGTCTCGGCGGACGGGCACCCGATCTCGGGTGACTTCACGTTCGACCACGAGCCCGCTGACGAGGCGTCACCGGACGCCGGTGTCGCCGAACCGGTCTGCGGTGGGGTGTCCGGGTCCGCCGGCGACGACGCGGAGGGGAGCGGCGACTCCGGCGCCGCGACCGACGTGCCCGACCAGGCGTCGTCGGACGCCGTGTCCGCGCCGGTGCTCGCCGGCATCGTCGTCGGTGTCGCGCTGCTGGCCGGTGCGGGCGTCCTGGTGGCGCTGCGGCTCGGGCGGCGGCGCGGCCCGGGCGGTGGCGCGGACTGAGGCGGGTTCGCCGGCGCTCCTCAGGCGCCGGCGAACCCGGTCTGCCGCCATGCCTCGTACACGACGATCGAGGCGGCGTTGGTGAGGTTGAGCGACCGGCGTCCGGGCAGCATGGGGATCTTCACGCGGTCGGTGACCCGCGGGTGGTCGAGCGCCGAGTCCGGCAGACCGGTGGGTTCGGGGCCGAAGAGCAGCACGTCCCCGGGGGCGTACGTGACGTCGGTGTACGTCGTCGTCGCGTGGGCCGTGAAGGCGAAGACCCGCGCCTCGGGCACCGTGGCGAGCACGTCGTCGAGGGTCGCGTGGACGTCCATGACGGCCAGGTCGTGGTAGTCGAGCCCGGCCCGCCGGAGCTTGGCCTCGGACAGGTCGAACCCGAGCGGCTCGACCAGGTGCAGCCGGGCGCCGGTCACCGCGGCCAGGCGGATCGCCGAGCCCGTGTTCCCCGGGATGCGCGGCTCGTAGTAGACGACGTGCGCGAACGGGTCGCGGGATGGCACAGGAGGCAGGGCTGGCTGGGACACGCCGTCGATTCTCCCACCACCGGACCGCGATTCACGGGGCGGCGGCCCGGTCCCGCCCCTAGGCTCGACGGATGGAGCCGATACCCGCCCAGATGCAGGCCGTCCAGCTCGTCGGGCACGGGGGGCTCGACCAGCTCGTCCACCGCGACGACGTCCCCACCCCCCGCCCCGCACCGGGTGAGGTGCTGATCGAGGTCCGCGCCTGCGGCATGAACAACACCGACGTGTGGGTCCGGGAAGGGGCCTACGGCACCGAGACCGACGCCGCGGAGGTGTCCACCTGGCGGCGGGGGCGGTCCACCCTGGAGTTCCCCCGCATCCAGGGGACCGACAGCGTCGGCGTGATCGTCGCCGTCGGCGAGGGCGTGCCCGCCGGACGCGTCGGTGAACGCGTCATGGTGGACTTCTCGATCTACAACCGGCCCGAGGGAGACGACTCCCTGGCGGACATCGACTACATCGGCCACGGGCGCGACGGCGGGTACGCCGAGTACCAGGTGGTGCCGGCCGAGAACGCCTACGAGATCACCAGCGACATCACCGACGCCGAGCTCGCCACGTTCTGCTGTGCGTACCTGACCGCCGAGCAGATGCTCGACCGGGCACGGCTGGCCTCCGGCGAGCGGGTGCTCGTCACCGGGGCCTCCGGCGGGGTCGGGTCGGCGATCGTGCAGCTCGCCCGGGTCCGCGGTGCGATCCCGTACGCCGTGACCAGCGCCGGCAAGGAGGACGCCCTGCGCGAGATCGGCGCCGAGGACGTCATCCTGCGCGACGCCGACGACCTGGTGGCCGAGACCGAGCGCGTCGTGGGCGCCCCGGTCGACGTGGTCGCGGACCTCGTGGCCGGGCCGATGTTCAACGACCTGCTGCGCATCCTGCGACCCGAGGGCCGCTACACCACCGCCGGCGCGATCGGCGGACCCGTGGTCGACCTCGACCTGCGCACCATGTACCTCAAGCAGCTCGAGCTGCACGGGTCCTCCCAGGGCACCCGCACGGCGTTCCGCCGCCTGGTGCGGTACATCGAGAACGGCGACATCAAGCCGCTGCTGGACCGCACCTTCCGGCTGTCCGACTTCCACGAGGCGCAGCGGACCTTCATGGCCAAGACGTACATCGGCAAGCTGGTCGTGGTCCCCGACCGGCACTGGGACACCGTAGGAGCACCCCATGTCGCACCGTGAGCGCACGCTCCACCTCATCGACACCCAGGCGGGCGGCGACGTCAGCCGGATCGTCACCGCCGGCGTCGAACCGCTGCCCGGCGCCACCGTGCTGGAGAAGGCCCGCTACCTGCAGCACGAGGGCGACGGGCTGCGGCGCCTGCTGCTGTCCGAGCCGTACGGGGACCCGGCGATGTCGGTGGACCTCGTCGTCGAGCCCAGCCACCCCGAGGCGCAGGCGGGCTACATCATCATGGAGGCGATGGGCTACCCGCTGTACTCCGGGTCCAACACGATCTGCACCGCCACGGCCCTGCTGACCAGCGGGATGATCCCGTTGCGCGAGGGGGACGGGCTGCAGGACGTGGTGCTGGAGTCCCCGGCGGGGCTGGCGCGGATCAGCGCCCGGGTGGCGGGCGGCCGGGTCACCTCGATCACCACCCAGGGCGAACCCGCCTACGTGGCCGACGAGGGGCTGTCCGTCGACGTGCCGCACTACGGTCGGGTCCAGTTCGACCTGGTGTGGTCCGGCGCGTACTACGCGCTGATCGACGCGAGCCGGTACGGGTTCACCATCGACGCCGAGAGCCAGATCGCGCTGACCGCGTTCGGCGACGCGTTCGTGCGGGCCGCGCGGCCCGGGCTGCGCGAGGAGCACCCCGACCTGGGGCACGTGGGTCCGCTGCCGTTCGCCCACTTCATGGGGCCCGTCCGGGAGATCGGTGCGGGACGCTACGAGTCGCCGTCGGCCACCTACGTGCATCCCGGGGTGCTGTGCCGCAGCCCCACGGGGACCGGGACCTCGGCGCGACTGGCGCTGATGTCCCGCCGCGGCCAGATCGCCGAGGGCGGGTCGCTCGAGACGATCTCTCCGCGCGGCAACCGGTTCGTCGGGACGGTGCTGGAGGACACCCAGGTCGGTGAGTTCGGGGCGCTGCACTCGACCATCACCGGCGGTGCGCGGCTGCTCGCGCACTCGCAGATCACCGTGGACCTGGACGACCCGCTCGTGGACGCCTCCGACCTGGAGCACGTGCTCGCACGGCAGGAGGCGCCCACCGGTGGGGCGTCGTAGCGCGCTCAGGGGGCCAGGAAGGCCACGAGGTCCCGGGTGAGCTGCTCCTCGTAGCTCCCGGTGATGCCGTGGGGCGCACCCGGGTACACCGTGAGCGTGGCGTCCTTGAGGATCTCCGCGGAACGCAGCCCGGCGGCCTTGATCGGCACGATCTGGTCGTCGTCGCCGTGCGCGACCAGCACGGGGACGTCGATCTTCTCGAGGTCGGCCGTGTAGTCCACCTCGGAGAACTGCGCCACGCAGTCGTAGGCGGGCTTCAGCCCGGCCTGCATCGACAGACGCCAGAACTGCTCGCGCGTCCCGTCCGACACCTCGGACCCCTCGCGGTTCGCCCCGAAGAACGGCACCGACAGCTCGCGGTAGAACTGCGACCGGTCCGCGAGCAGCCCCGCGCGGATCCCGTCGAAGGCGTCGATCGGCGTCCCGTCCGGGTTGTCCGGCGTCTGCAGCATCAGCGGCGGCACGGCGCCGACCAGCACCGCCTTGCGGACCCGGGCCGAGCCGTGCCGGCCGAGGTAGTGCGCCACCTCGCCGCCGCCCGTGGAGTGCCCCACCAGGACGACGTCGGTCAGGTCGAGCTGGTCGAGCAGCGCGGCGAGGTCGTCGGCGTAGTGGTCCATGTCGTTGCCGTCCGCGGTCTGCGTGGACCGGCCGTGGCCGCGCCGGTCGTGGGCGACCGCCCGGAACCCGGCCTCGACGACGGCGAACATCTGGCGGTCCCAGGCGTCGGCGTTCAGGGGCCAGCCGTGGCTGAACACGACGGGGCTCCCTGAGCCCCAGTCCTTGTAGAAGAGGTCGATCCCGTCGGTGGTCGTGATGAACGCCATGGTCACAGTCCCTTGTCCTTGAGCCACGCGAGCGCGGCGTCGGCGACCTCGGCCCAGCCGTGGTCGATGGTGAGCGAGTGCCCGCGGTCGGGGAACTCGACGAGGTCCGTCACGGCGTCGGAGTGCTTGCGGTAGATCCGTGCGGACGTGCGGGTGAGCGAGGCCGGTGCCGTGTGGTCCATGCCGCCGGCGATGAAGAGCAGGGGCCCGCGCTCGGCGTTGTGCGTGTCGACGCGTGCCGGGGAGCCCGGCAGCAGGTTGGCGGTGGCGTCCTCGAACAGGGGGCGTCCCGGGGAGGGGATCGTCCACTGGTCGAACAGGGCGGCGGCCTCCTCGTCGGAGAGCTCGTTGGCGAACCCGTACCGGAACTCCTCGGGCGTCAGGGCGACCGACCCCTTGAAGTGAGCGGGGTTCTTGAGGGCGACGGAGGCCACCCGCAGCGAGCTCGGCGGGAGCAGGATGTTCCCGCGCATCGGCGCCGGGTCGATGGCGACGGCGGCCCCGGCGTGGCCCTCGGTGAGCAGCCGTTGGACGATCAGGCCGCCGAACGAGTGGCCGACGACGACGGGCGACGGCCCGCCGTCGGCCGCCAGGGCGGCGAGGAACGACGCGTAGTGCTCCACGACGTCGTCGATGCCGTGGCCGCCGACGCGCTCGGGGTTCTCCCGGGTCTCGGCGACGGTGGCGGAGTCGCCGGGCCAGCCCGGCTGGTGGGGGTCGTACCCCGCCTCGGCGAAGCGGTCGGCCCAGGGCGTCCAGGAATCGGCGTGGAGCCAGAGCCCGTGGACGAACACCACGGGGCGGCGGGAGGTGCTCGACTCGGTCATGGTGGTGGGTCCTGTCCTCTCGGGGCCTCCACCGTCGCCCGGGCCGTGGGCGCGTCGCTTCTGTCAGGTGACTGGTCGTCGGTCCGTGCTCAGCCGCTCGCCGGCTCCACCAGGTCGCGCAGCTGGGCCCGGGACGTCACGCCCAGCAGGGGGAACACCCGATACAGGTGGAAACCCACGGTGCGGGGGGAGAGGAACAGCTCCTCGGCGATCTGCCGGTTTGTCCGCCCCCGTGCCGCGAGGTGCACGATCCGGCGCTGCTGGGCGGTCAGCTGCGCGAGCGCGTCCGGTGCGCGGTCGGCCACGGCGACCCCGGAGGCCCGCAGCTCTCCCGCGGCCTGCTCGACGAAGGGGGAGGCCCCCAGCCTCACGAACGTCTCCAGCGCCGCGCTGAGCTCGGTACGGGCCTCGCTCACGCGGCGCGCCCGGCGCAGCGCGCGTCCGAGGTCGAGCCGGGCCAGGGCGCGCTCGAACGGCCAGGTCGCACCCGCGGCGTCGGCGAGCGCGGCGCGGAGCAGCGGCACGGAGCGGTCGGGTTCGCACAGCAGCGCCCGCGCGTGCTGCAGCAGCGTGGCGACCCGGGGGCCGGGCTGCGGGCCGCACCCCCGGGCGACGGCATCGACGACGGTGCGGGCGTCGTCCGACCGCTCGCTCCGGGCCGCCGCCCCGGCGAGCAGCACGACGGAGTACACCGAGGCGTGCCGGTGCAGCGGCGTCCCGTCGGGCCCGAAGCCGCGGCGCAGGAAGTCGTAGGCGGTCTCCGGCTCGCCGTCGGCCAGGGCCGCCAGCCCGAGGGCCTGGTGGGCGCGGATCCCGGCGGCTCGTGTCACGTCGGGGTCCACGCCGCCGAGCACCGCTCCGGCGAGCTCCCGGGCCTGCTCGGTGCGTCCCTGGCACGCCGCGACCAGCGCCGACGTCGTCCGGGCGGCGTCACGAACCACGGGCATCCCGGTCTCCTCGGCGATCGCCACCGCGTCCTCCGCGCCCGCACGCGCCTCCTCCCACCGCCCGAGCTCCTGCCGCGCCGCG
Organism: Isoptericola aurantiacus; assembly: GCF_044769875.1. NCBI lineage: Bacteria > Bacillati > Actinomycetota > Actinomycetes > Micrococcales > Promicromonosporaceae > Isoptericola > Isoptericola aurantiacus. The sequence goes on along the minus strand of NZ_JBJBAE010000001.1, from coordinate 347,477 downwards.
GCGAGCGTCCCGGTGACCAGGGCGTTCGCGCCCTGGGTGGGGCCGTCGGCGAAGAGTTCGAGGAGCCGCGCGAGGAGGCGTTCGGCGAGCGAGGACTCGTCGAGGACCCAGGCAGCGCCGCCCAGCACGTTGAGCTCGTCGATGCCGAGGTCCGCGTGCGCGGCGACCGCTCGGTCGAGGATCTCGCGGGACCGCGGGTCGAACGGTGCGACGACCCCGTGGAGCCAGGCCGCCACGGGTTCGTCGTCGTCGACGTCGAGCCGGCCCAGCGCACCGCCCACCGCGGCCAGGAGCGCGTCGTCACCGGAGTTGTAGGCGGCCACCCCGGCCGGCGCGAGCGCCGCGAGCGCCGACGGGACGTCCCCGGCGGCTCGTCGGGCCACGGACGTGAGGCGTTCGACGGCGTCGGCGTGGCGGTACGACGACGCGACCGCCCACCCGGCGTAGAGGTCTGCCTCGAGACGGTCGGTCTCGTCGACCGCGGTCGCCCGGGCCCGGGCGGCGACCTGCTCGACCCATGCCGTCCTACCGGTGTACATGGCGGCCGGTGCGGCGGCGAGGAACCGGCGGGTGGCGTCCTGCGGGTGCGGGCTGAGCTCGCCCGCGCGCTCCAGCGCCCGTGCGGCGGCGGCCCATCCGCCTCGGTCCCGCGCCCGGTCGGCGGTGGCCTCCAGGGCGTCGGCCACCTGGCCGTCGCGACCCACGGCCGCGGCGGCCAGGTGCCAGGCCCGGCGGTCGGGGTCGTGCGCGGCCGCGGCCAGGGCGAGGTGCGCGCCCCGCCGCTCGGACCGCGGTGCGACGTCGTAGACGGCCCGGCGCACCAGGGGGTGGCGGAAGCGGACCCTGTCGTCGTCCAGGCGGACCAGCCCGGCCAGCTCGGCCGGCGCCCAGTCGGCCAGGACGTCCGCGACGTCGGGTGCGCCGTCGTGCGCGGTGGTGTCCGTTCCCGAGCGACGGGCCGCGTCCAGCACGACCGCCAGGTCGTCGCCGTCGGCGGCCGCGGCCAGCGTGAGCAGCGCGCGGGTGCGCGACGGCAGGTCAGCCAGGCGGGCGGCGACGTCGTGCTCGATCCGCGCGTCGAGCGTCGTCGAGGCGGGCAGGGCGTCCGTGGCGGTGTCGGGCCGTGCGAGCTCGAGGAGCGCCAGGGGGTTGCCGGCGGAGCGGTCCAGGACGAGTGCCCGGCGGTCGCTCGTCGGCCGGACGGGCTGGCGGTCGAGCAGGCGTTCGGCGTCGGGGACGGCGAGGGGTGCGAGCCGGAGGGTCGGCAGGTCCGCCGGCGCGCCCGTCGGCCGGGTGGCCAGCAGCATGGCGGTGCCGCACTCCGGGACGAGTCGACGGGCGCAGAACAGCAGGACGTCCCGGCTGGCGTCGTCGACCCACTGGAGGTCGTCGACGACGACGAGCCGCCGGGGTCCGTCCGCCCCGGTGCCGGGTGCGCGGTCGAGATCCGCCAGGAGGGAGAGCACCCCGGCCGCGAGGTGGAGCCGGTCGGGGACACCGCGGGAGTCGGTCAGCCCGAACGCGCCGCCGACCGCGCGGCGCTGCGGGCGGGGGAGCCTGTCGACGTGCGCGAGCAGCGGGTGCAGGAGGCGGTGCAGACCGGCGAACGCCAGGGAGCGCTCGCCGACGTTGCCCCGGGTCGCCCGGACGGCCTGGCCGTGGTCCCGTGCGCGCCGTCCGGCGTGCTCGAGCAGGCTCGTCTTGCCCAGTCCCGCCTCACCCACGACGACGAGTGCCGACTCGCCGGTCCGCCCGGCCAGGAGTGCGTCGATCCGGGCCAGCTCGTCGTCGCGTCCGACCAGCTCCACGGTGCGCCTCCTTCCCCGGCGACCCCCACCGGTGCGCTCGCCCCCGAACGGCAATCTACCGCCGAACACTGTTCCCGCAGAGGGCGGACGGTTAAGGTTGCGGCATGACGAGGCGCACCGACTGGTGGCGGCTGCGACAGCAGCCGTGACCTGACGCGCCCCGCGCCACCCGAGTCCCGAGCTGCCCACCGCAGCCCGGGACTCGCCACGTGGGTGCCGACGTCGGGCACCGGTGGGCCGCTCCCCACCGAAGGAGAGCCCCGCCATGACCGTCGTCCCCGCCACCCCACCGACGCCCGCCGCCACCGCCGAGACGCCCGCCGTCCGGGCCGCGCGCCGGCGCAGCGCCGAGATCGAGGCCCGGATCGACAAGGACCCGTCCGCCTTCCGCGTCCTGACGGGCGACCGCCCCACCGGCGCCCTGCACCTGGGCCACTACCTGGCCACGCTCGCCAACCGGGTGCGGCTGCAGGACGCCGGGGTCGACGTCGTCCTCGTGGTCGCCGACTACCAGGTGATCACCGACCGCGACGAGACCGGCGACCTGCGCGGCACCGTGCGCGAGGTGGTGCTGGACTACCTCGCGGCCGGCATCGACCCCGACCGCACCACGATCTTCACGCACTCGGCAGTGGCTGCCCTGCACCAGCTCATGCTGCCGTTCCTGTCGCTGGTGACCGTGGCCGAGCTGGAGCGCAACCCGACGGTCAAGGCCGAGGCCGTCGACGCCGCGCGGCGCCAGCAGCGCAGCATGTCCGGCCTGCTGCTGACCTATCCGGTGCACCAGGCCGCCGACATCCTCGCGATGCACGGCAACCTCGTGCCCGTGGGTGCCGATCAGCTGCCGCACCTGGAGACCACGCGGACCGTCGCGCGGCGGTTCAACCAGCGCTTCACCGCCGCCCAGCCCTACTTCGCCGAGCCGGACGCCCTGCTGACCGAGTCCGTGACCGTGCTGGGCCACGACGGCGCGAAGATGTCCACGTCCCGCGGCAACAGCCTCGAGCTGCGGTCCTCGGAGGACGACACGGCGGCGTTCTTCCGGCGGGCGCGCACCGACTCGCTGCGGCACATCACCTACGAGCCCGAGGAGCGGCCGGAGGTCGCGAACCTGTTGCGGATCGGTGCGCACCTCGCGGGGACGACGCCGGAAGTCCTGGCCGGGTCGATCGGTGCGGCCGGTGCAGGGCGGCTCAAGGAGGTCGTGACCGAGGCCGTCGTCGAGGGGCTGCGGCCGTTGCGGGCCCGACGGCGGGCGCTCCAGGCCGACGGTGCCGGCGTCGTCGGCGAGGTGCTGGCACGGGGGGCCGAGCGCGCGAACCGGCTGGCGGCCGGCACGTTGACCGACGTCCGCGAGCTCATGGGGACGGTCTACTGACCCCTGGTGCGCATCGAGCGTGCCGGATTCTCCCTCTCACGGACGGCGTGAGGAAGATTCCGGCACGCTCGATGCCGGCTCAGGCGAGCCGGTCGGTCAGCCGGGCGAGCTGGGCCCGCAGCTCGTCCGGCGTCCGGTTACCGAAGGTGTCGAAGAACTCCTCGGTGAGCGCGGCCTCGGCGCGCCAGGCCTCGGCCGGCACGTCGAACAGGGCGGTCAGGTCGGCGTCGGACACGTCCAGGCCGTCGACGTCGAGCGCTCCCGGCGCGGGCAGCAGCCCGACCGCCGACGGCGTGGCGCCGCTGTCGGTCCGCACGCCGCGCGCGCGGTCGATCTGCTCGGCGATCCACTTGACGACGCGGGAGTTCTCGCCGAAGCCCGGCCAGAGGAACGTCCCCTCGTCGTCCTTGCGGAACCAGTTGACCTGGAACACCTTGGGCCGCTTGGCGGCGTCGAGCCCGGCGCCGACGTCGAGCCAGTGCGACCAGTGGTCGGCCATGTTGTACCCGCAGAACGGCAGCATCGCGAAGGGGTCGCGGCGCAGCTCGCCGACGGCGCCCTCGGCGGCGGCGGTCCGCTCGGAGCTGATCGTGGCACCCATGAACACCCCGTGGTCCCAGCTCGTGGCCTGGGCCACCAGGGGCACGTTCGAGGCGCGGCGGCCGCCGAACACGATCGCGTCCACGGGGACGCCCGCCGGGTCCTCCCAGACGTCGGCGATGGAGGGGCACTGCTCCGCCGCGACGGTGAACCGCGAGTTGGGGTGCGCGGCCGGCGTCCCGGAGGCGGGCGTCCAGTCCTGACCCTGCCAGTCGATGAGGTGCGCGGGCGGCTCGGGGGTGAGGCCCTCCCACCACACGTCGCCGTCGTCGGTGAGGGCGACGTTGGTGAAGATGACGTCGTGGGTGAGCGTCTCGATCGCCGTCGGGTTGGTCTCGACGCCGGTGCCGGGCGCGACGCCGAAGAACCCCGCCTCGGGGTTGATGGCCCGCAGGGAGCCGTCGGGGCCGGGCCGCATCCAGACGATGTCGTCGCCGAGGGTCTCGACGGTCCAGCCGGGGATCGTGGGCTGGAGCATCGCGAGGTTCGTCTTGCCGCACGCGCTGGGGAACGCGGCGGCGAGGTGGTACCGGCGCTGCTCGGGCGAGGTGACCTGGATGAGCAGCATGTGCTCGGCCAGCCAGCCCTCGTCCCGCGCCATCGCCGAGGCGATGCGCAGCGCGAAGCACTTCTTGCCGAGCAGCGCGTTGCCGCCGTAGCCGGAGCCGTAGGACCAGATCTCGCGCGTCTCGGGGAAGTGGACGATGTACTTGTCGTCGTTGCAGGGCCAGGCGACGTCCTCGTGCCGCGTATCGTCGTCGTCGACCAGCGGGGACCCCACCGAGTGCACGGCGGGCACCCACTGCTGACCGCCGTCGATGAGGTCGAGCACGCGCTCGGAGACCCGGGTCATGACGTGCATGGAGACGACGACGTAGGGGGAGTCGGTGAGCTCGATGCCGACCTGGGAGATGGGTCCGCCCACCGGGCCCATGGAGAACGGCACCACGTACAGGGTCCGACCCCGCATGGACCCGCGGAAGACGTCGTCGAGCTCGGCACGCATCGGCACCGGGTCGCGCCAGTTGTTGGTGGGGCCGGCGTCGTCCTCGCGCTCGGAGCAGATGAACGTGCGCGACTCGACCCGGGCCACGTCCGCCGGGTTCGAGCGTGCGAGGTAGGAGTTCGGCCGCTTGTCCTCGGCGAGCCGGATCAGCGTGCCCGCCTCCACCATGCCGTCGATCAGGCGCTGCTTCTCCGCGGCCGACCCGTCGCACCACACGACCTCGTCGGGCTGGGTCAGCTCGGCGATCTGCGCCACCCAGGCGCGCGGGTCGCGGACCGGCTCCCGGTCCGACGACGTGTCGAGGGTCGCGGGCAGCCCTGCGCCACCGGTGCGGGTCAGCGTGTCGGGTGCGAGCTCGGCGAGCGCGAGTCGCGTCCGGCGGGGATTCGCGGTGAAGGTCATGGTGCTCCGTCCGTGGTCGTGTTCCCGCTGCAGGTGACGGGTCCTGCTTCACAGCGTGCGCCCTCCGTGCGCCAGGTTTCCATCATCCGGCGGGTGAAGAATCACGGATCTTCACGTATCGTCAAGCCATGACTGCAGCGACGCCGTCGGACACCCCGGATCTCATCACCCTGGGCCGGCGCATCCGGCACGCACGCACCACCCGAGGGTTGACGCTGGAGGCTCTCGGGCGGGCCGTCGACGCCGCGCCCAGCCTGCTCTCCCTGGTCGAGAACGGTCGCCGTGAACCCCGGCTGTCGCTGCTGCGCGCGCTGGCCGGCGCTCTCGAGGTCCAGCTCGCCGACCTGCTGGCCGCGGAACCGCCGTCCCGGCGCGCCGAGCTCGAGATCGCCCTCGAGCGTGCCCAGCGCGGCCCGCTCTTCGGGCGGCTCGGGCTGCCGGGCATCCGGCCCAGCCAGAAGCTGCCGGTGCCGGTCCTCGAGCAGCTCGTCGGGCTGCACGCCGAGATCGCCCGGCGCGAGGAGGAGGCGATCGCCACCCCCGAGGAGGCGCGCCGGGCCAACACGATGCTCCGGCGCGAGCGCCAGGAGCGGGACAACCACATGCCGCAGATCGAGGCGCTCGGCGAGGAGATGACCCGCCGCGCCGGCTACACCCGCGGGGCGCTGACCCACCGGACCGTGGCGCGGATGGCCGAGGACCTGGGGCTGACGGTCCTGCACGTCGGGGACCTGCCCCGTTCGGCCCGGTCCGTCACCGACTGGGAGAACGGCCGCATCTACCTGCCGCCCGCCTCGATCCCCGGCGGGCACGGGCTGCGCTCGCTGGCGCTGCAGGCCATCGCCCACCGCGTGCTCGGTCACGAGCGCCCCCGCTCGTACGCCGAGTTCCTCCGCCAGCGCGTGGAGATCACGTACTTCGCCGCGGCCTGCCTCATCCCGCAGTCCGTGGCCGTGGAGTTCCTCACCGAGCGCAAGCGCGCGAAGGACCTCGCCGTCGAGGACTTCCGCGACACCTTCGGCGTCACCCACGAGGCCGCCGCCATGCGGCTGACGAACCTCGCCACGGTGCACCTGGGCATCCCGTTGCACTTCCTGCGGGTGGGCGACGACGGCGCCGTCTTCCGTGGGTACGCCAACGACGGGCTGCCCCTGCCGCAGGACGTCACCGGCGCCATCGAGGGGCAGCCGGTGTGCCGGTGGTGGGCCGCCCGGGAGGCCTTCACGCGCGGCGACCGCGCCGCCGAGTCCTACCAGTACACCGACACGCCGGCCGGCACCTTCTGGGACTCGATGCAGACCGGGACGGCGGCGGACGGCCGGCAGTTCTCCATCACCGTCGGGGTGCCCTACGCGCACGCCAAGTGGTTCCGCGGCCGCGACACCCACGTGCGCCACGCCTCGACCTGCCCCGACCCGGCGTGCTGCCAGCGTCCGCCCGCCGACCTGGCCGACCGGTGGGAGGGGGCCTCCTGGCCCAGCGCCAGGATGCACCAGCAGATCCTCGCGGCTCTGCCGCGCGGGGTGTTCCCCGGCGTGGACGACACCGACGTCTACGAGTTCCTGGAGCGCCACGCCCCGCGCCCCGGCCCCGCGAAGTAGGCGACCCCACCGCGGGGTAGGCGACCCCTCCGCGGGGTAGGCGACCCCTCCGCGAGGTAGGCGACCCTGCCGCGGGGTAGGCACTCGGCGGTCGCCTACCTCGCGAGGACCATGCCTACCTGGCGGGCGAGGCGTCCGTTCCCGTGGTCCCCGCCGGGGTCGCGCGCTCGGCCTCGTCCGCCTCGGCCGCCGCGTCGGGCCCGGCCGACTTCGCCGCGTCGGGCCCGGCCGACTTCGCCGCGTCGTCCGCCTCCGTGTCGTCCGCCTCCGCAGCGCCGTCGAACCGGACCGCGCGGATGCGCTGCTTCTCCACCACGGTGACCGTCAGCGTCCCGTCCTCGACCGCGACGACGTCGCCGGGCTCGGCCAGTCGACCGAGCTCGGCCAGCACGTACCCGGCCGCCGTCTCGTAGGGGCCCTCGGGCAGCGCGACACCGGTCACGCGTTCGAAGTCCTCGAGGGTGAGGCCGGCGTCGGTCTCCCCGTCGCCGAACGACCGGCGCCGGGGGTCGTGCTCGTCGCGGATGTCGCCGACGAGCTCCTCGACGATGTCCTCGAGCGTGGCGATCCCGTCGGTGCCGCCGTACTCGTCGCGGACGACGGCGAGGTGGGTGCCGCCGCGCCGCATCGCCGACATCGACGGCAGCACCCGGTTGGTGGCGGGCAGCTCCAGCACGGGCCGGGCGACGTCGCGCACGGTGCGCCGGGCGCCGCCGTCGTCACCGTGCAGCACGCGGACCAGGTCACGCAGGTGCACGAACCCGAGGACGTCGTCGAAGTCCTCGCCGAGCACCGGGTAGCGCGAGTACGGCAGGTCACGCACCTCGGCGACGGCCTCGGCGACGGTGAGCGTCGCGGACAGGAACGTGACGTCGGCGCGCGGGCGCATGACCTCGGCGAGCGTCCGGTCGCCGGCGGCGAGCACGTCGGCGAGGATGTCCCGCTCCTCCTGGGGCAGGTCGGGATGCCGGGACACGAGGCTGCGCAGCTCGTCCTCGGACATCTCCTGCCCCCGCGCCTGGGGGTCGCCGCCGAGCAGCCGGACGACGGCGTTCGTGGACGCCGAGAGCAGCCAGATCACCGGACGCATCAGCCAGGAGAAACGGTCCAGGGGAGGCCCGACGACGAGCGCGACCTGGGCGGCGCGCTGCAGCGCGATGCGCTTGGGCACGAGCTCGCCGAGCACCAGCGAGGCGTAGGCGATGAGCAGGGTGAGCCCGACGAGCGCCGCGGTGGACGCCGGGCCGGCCGGCATCCCCAGCGCCTCCAGGAGCGGGGCGACGTCGGGTGCGAGGGTCGAGGCGCCGTAGGCGGCCGAGAAGAAGCCCGCCACCGTGACGCCGATCTGGACGGCGGCCAGGAACCGGTTGGGGTCCCGGGCGACGCCGGCGACGCGCCGACCGCGGGGGCCGCGGCGCTCGATCTCGTCGATCTGGCCCTCGCGCAGCGACACCAGGGCGAACTCGGTCCCGGCGAACACCCCTCCGAGCAGCACGAACCCCAGCACCAGCGCGATGTTGCGCCACGTCTCCGCGTCCACGATCTCCCTCCGGGTCGGGTGGCACCGGACGGTGGCCACGACTCGACCAACGCTACGGGCCGTCGCGTGGTTCCGTGGCGCCGACGCCGTGGCGCCGGGGGCGGTGAGCCGGGGCGCCCGAGGCTCTCTAGGATCGGGACGTGACCCTGAGCCCCGCACCCCACGACGGCGCCCGCCCCTCGTTGCGCGAGACGGCGTACGCCACGCTCAAGTCGCGCATCATCGGGCTCGACCTGCACCCCGGTCAGCGTCTGGTCGAGCGGGACATCGCCACCGAGCTGGGCGTCTCCCGCGTGCCGCTGCGCGAGGCGCTGCACCAGCTCGAGAGCGAGGGGCTCGTCGTGCTGGTGCCTCGTCAGGGTGCCCTGGTGGCGCCGTTCACGCGGGACGACGTGGAGCACCTGTTCGAGGTGCGCGAGAGCGTCGAGGTGCTCGCGTTCCGGCTCGCGGCGCTGCGCCGCTCGGCGGCCGACCTCGCGGCGATGTCCGCCGCGGTCGACTCCGCGCGGGACGCGCTCGCGCGCCGGGACGACGCCGCGACGGCGGCCGCCAACGCCGGGTTCCACGCCGTCGTCGTCCAGGCGTGCGGCAACCCTCTGCTGCAGTCGATGCTCGCGCCGCTCGACGCCCGGGTGCGCTGGCTCTTCCACCTCACCAAGCGGCGCGACACCCATGAGCAGTGCGAGGAGCACGCGGCGATGCTCGCCGCGATCGAGGCCCAGGACGCCGACGCGGTGGCCGATCTGGCGCACGCGCACGTCACGTCCGGCCGGGAGCCCAGCCTGGCGCTCGCGCAGACGTGGGCCTCGGCGCCGATCGACCCCGTCGAAGCGACGCGGACGCGCAACCGGGGGCGTCAGACCTCGTGAGCGCAGGGGGCTGCGCGGCCGGACGGTCACGCAGCATTTACGGCTGATTGATGCGACGGAAACACAGGGCCAGCAGACTCCTCGATTAGTGGTATACCGCTAACTCGCCCAGGAGGACACCATGCGCACCATCCGCCCCACCGCCATCGCCACGGCCCCCTCGTCCCGCCGGCGCTCCACCCTCCGCCGGCGTGCCGCAGCCGGCGCACTGACCGTCGGAGCGCTCGTCGCGCTGACCGCGTGCAGCACCGCCACCGCCGACGCCGAGACCGACGGCGAGGACCCGGCCGACGAGACGCTGGCCGTCGGCGTGTTCCTGCCCGGGTCGACCTCCGACACCGGGTTCATGGAGTCCGCCTACCTCGGCTACGAGCGCGTGGAGGAGGAGCTCGGCGACCAGGTCGACCTCACGTTCGTCGAGGAGGTCGACGCCGCCGACTACGAGCAGACCCTCGTGCGGTTCGCGAGCACGTCCGACCTGGTGATCTCCGTGGGCGGGCAGACGGACGCCGACCTGCGCAAGGTCGCCCCGCAGTTCCCCGACGTGACGTTCGTCGAGATCGGCGGCCCGGCCGACGCCGAACCCCTGGACAACCTCGCCTACTACGACCCGCAGCAGGCCGAGGCCGAGTACCTCTCCGGCGCCGTCGCCGCGCTGTCCTCGCAGACCGGCAAGGTCGGCTTCATCGGCGGCGTCGAGCTGCCCGCCATCGTCAACGCCTCGGCCGCGTTCGCGAACGGCGCCGAGGCGGCCGTGCCCGGCACCGAGGTCGTCACCCCGCAGTACCTCGGCGACTTCAACGACCCCGCCAAGGCCAAGCAGGCAGCAGCCGCCAACTACGGCGTCGGGGTGGACGTGATCGGTCAGATCGTCAACCTCGGCAAGCAGGGCATCGAGCAGGCCGCGCAGGACGCCGACGCCGCCATGATCGGTGGCCCCATCCCCGGTGAGTGCGCCGCGGACGGCCCGTACGTCGGCTACGTCCGCACCGACATCGGCACCGAGGTCGAGTACGCCGTGCAGTCCGTGCTCGACGGCACCTGGGAGGCCGCGCAGGTGCCGTTCGGCCTGACGACCGACCGTGAGGGCACCGAGTTCGTGCTGTGCACCGACGACGCCGACACCGTCGCCGCGCTCGAGGAGATCACCGCGTCGGTCGCCGACGGCGAGGTCGCCCCCTACTGATCCGGTCACCCGGACGATCGCGACCCACCCGGACGACCGAGAGGTGCCGACCATGACGACGACCCTGCCGCCGGCCCCGGCACGCGACCACGACGACGGCACGGCAGCGTCACCCGCGCTCGCCCTGCGGGGCGTGACCCGTGTCTTCGGGACCCATACCGCGCTCGACGCCGTCGACCTCGAGATCGCCGCCGGGGAGGTGCACTGTGTGCTCGGCGAGAACGGCGCCGGCAAGTCCACGCTGTGCAACATCGTGTTCGGCTCGCTGCCGCCCACCACCGGCGAGGTGCTCCTCGACGGGGAGACGTTCGCCCCCTCCTCCCCGGCCGACGCGCTCGCCCGCGGGGTCGCGATGGTTCACCAGCATTTCTCCCTGGTCCCCACCCTCACGGTCCAGGAGAACCTGCTGCTCGGTCGGGGCGTGCGCCGCCTGCGCCCCGACCGGGCAGGGCTCGCGGCACGGCTCGCCGCGATCGCCGACACGCTCGACCTGCACGTCGACCTGGGCGCACGGGCCGAGGCCCTCAGCGTCGGGGCCCGTCAGCGGGTCGAGATCGTCAAGGCCCTCCTCGACGACCCCATGATCCTGCTGCTCGACGAGCCGACGGCCGTCCTGGGCCCTGAGGAGGTGGACACCCTGCTCGCCACGTGCCGGCGCGTCGCCGCCGCGGGGACCGCCGTCGTGCTCGTGACCCACAAGCTCGGCGAGGTCATGCGCGTCGGCGACCGGGCGACGGTGCTGCGCGGCGGGCGGGTCGCCGGCAGCGGGACCCTGGCCCGCGAAGGGAGTGCCGGGACGCCGGGCGCACCGGCGCTCACGTCGGCCGATCTCGTGGGCCTCATGGTCGGGCGGGAGGCCACCAGCCTCGACCCGCTGCTCGCCGCGAGCGTCGGCGTCGTGCCCGCGGCCGGCCCGTCGCACGACGGCGGACCCCAGGTACCCGCACGGTCCGGCACGCGGGTGCGGGCCCCCGCGACCGGGGACCCTGTCCTCACGGTCCAGGGGCTCACGGTGGACGACGCCGACGGGGCACGCCGCGTCGACGCCGTCGACCTGGAGATCCGCCCCGGCCAGATCGTGGGCATCGCGGGTGTCGAGGGCAACGGGCAGAGCGAGCTCGTCGCCGCGCTGTCCGGGGCGCTGCCCGCCTCGGCCGGGACCGTGCTGCTCGACGGCGCCGACGTCACCCGCGCGGGACCACGCCGCCGGACGGCGCTCGGGCTCGGCGTCGTCCCGGAGGACCGCCACCACGAGGCCGTCGTGACCGGGCTCAGCGTCACCACCAACCTGCTGCTCGGCCGGCTGCACCGCTTCCGCCGGTTCGGCCTGCTCGACCGCCGCGCCCTGCGCGCCGCCGCGGCCGACCTGACCGAGCGCTTCGACGTGCGCACCGCGAGCCTCGACGCCCCGATATCCTCGCTGTCCGGCGGCAACCAGCAGAAGGCCGTCCTCGCCCGCGAGCTGAGCCTCGACCCGCTGCGCTGCGTCGTCGCCGCCCAGCCGACCCGAGGGCTCGACCTCGGCGCGGTGGACGACGTCGTCGCCCACCTGCGCGCGGCGGCGGACGCCGGCGTCGGCGTGCTCGTCGTCTCGAGCGAGCTGTCGGAGCTGCTGGTCCTGTGCGACCAGGTGCACGTCGCCTACCGGGGCGCCCTGCGCGGACCCGTACCCACCGACGCCCCCGACGCCCGCGACCGCGTCGCCCACCTCATGACGGGAGCCCCGGCATGACCGCCCCGACCTCCACGACCACTGCCGTCGTCCCGCCACCCGGCGACGACGGCGGCCCCGCGGCGCCCGCACCGGCCGCGCCCTCGGGTCCCACCTGGCGTGACCGCCTCCTCGACGCCCGACCCGTCCTCGTCCCGCTCACCGCGGTGCTCGGGGCGCTCGCCGTCAGCACCGGACTGGCCGCCCTCGCCGGGGCGACCCCCGCCGAGGCCGCCACCGCCCTGTGGGAGGGCATGGTCGGCACCCCGTACGCCATCGGGTCCTCGCTCAACGTCGCCGCCGTGCTGCTGCTCGTGGCCACCGGGTTCCTGGTGGCGCACCGCGCCGGCCTCGTCAACGTCGGCGGCGAGGGGCAGATCGCGGTGGGGGCCGTGGCCGCGACCGCCGTCGGCACCTCGCTGCCACCGAGCGTCCCCGCCGCCGTCGCCCTGCCGCTGCTCCTCCTCGCCGCCGCGGCCGGTGGCGCCGCCTGGGCGTCGATCGCCGCCTGGCTCGCCGTGCGCCGAGGCGTCAGCGAGGTCATCACCACGCTGCTGCTCAACTTCGTCGGCGTCGCCGTGCTCGTGCTGTCCATCCACTCCGAAGCCCTCCTGCGCCAACCCGTCACCAGCTCCGAGACCCTGCCGCAGTCCTCCCCGCTCGTCGAGGCCGCCCACCTCCCGCTGCTCGGCCTCCCGGACTCCCCGGCCACCGCCGCCGTCGTGCTGGCGCTCGCGGGCGCCGTCGTCGGCTCCGTGGTGCTGCGCCGCACGGCCACCGGCGTCCGGCTCGAGGCCGTCGGCCGCTCCCGACCGGCCGCCCGTCGGCTCGGCGTGCCCGTGGACCGCCTGCGGTTCTCCGCGCTGACCACGGCAGGCGCCACCTCCGGCGTCGCCGGGGGAGTCCTCGTGGCCTCCGTGCCCTACGTGCTCGACGAGGGGCTCGCCTCCGGGTACGGGTTCTCCGGGCTCGTCGTCGGGCTGCTCGCCCGCGGCTCCTTCACCGCCGCCGTCGGGATCGCCGCTGCCCTCGGGTTCCTCGTCTCCGGCGGCATCAACCTGCAGCTCGCCGCCGGCGTGCCCGCCTCCATCACCCAGATCGCCGAGAGCCTCATCATCCTCGGCGTCGCCGGTACCGCCATCTGGACCGTGCGCCGCACGACCCGGACCCGTCGTCCGTGGTGGCGCTCCCGCACCATCGGCCGTACCGCCGCCCACCCCGCACCGGAGGTCGCCCCGTGATCCCCACCCTGACCGACCTGCTGGTCGCGAGCATCGCGCTGGCCGTCCCCGTCCTCGTCGCCGCCAGCGGCGAGCTCGTCGGCGAACGCGCCGGCGTCCTGACCATGAGCGTCGAGGGCATGATGCTCACCGGCGCGTTCGCCTCCGTCGTCGGAGCCACCTCCAGCGGCTCGGCGCTCTACGGCGTCGCCTGCGGCGCCGTCGCCGGGCTGCTCGTCGGAGTGCTGCAGGCCGTGCTCAGCGTCGTCCTGCGGGCCGACCAGATCGTCACCGGGCTGGCCGCCAACGCCCTCGCCCTGGCCGGCACCACGTTCGGCGCCCGCCTCCTGCTGGAGCGCGGCGCGCCGGTGCCCGGCTTCTCCCGGGTGGAGATCCCGCTGCTGGCCGACATCCCCGTCCTCGGGCCCGCGCTGTTCCGCCAGACCGGCCTCGCCTACGTGCTCATCGCCGTCGTCGTCCTGCTCGCGATCCTCACCTCGCGGCGCACGGGCTGGGGCCTCGCCGTGGACGCCGTGGGGGAGGACGCCGCCAGCGCCGACCGCTCCGGCATCCCGGTGCTGCAGGTGCGGTTCGCCGCGGTGCTCGTGGTCGGGCTGCTGTCCGGCCTCGCGGGGACGCAGCTCGCGCTGTCCGAGGTGCACACCTTCACCGACAACATGACCGCCGGGACCGGCTACCTCGCGGTCGTCGCCGTCATCGCCGGCAGCTGGCGCCCCGTGGGCGTCGCCGTCGCCGCCGTCGTGTTCGGGCTCGCCCAGGCGCTGCAGTTCACGCTGCCGGCCCTCGGCGTCGACGTGCCGTTCGCCCTGCTCGTGATGCTGCCCTACGTGCTGGCGCTGCTCGCCGTGGCCGGGTTCGTCAGCCACAGCCGGCCACCCGCCGGGCTCAACACCGCGTTCGTGCGGCAGGGGAGGGCCGCGTGACCGCCGCTCGCGGCCCGTCCCTGCCGTCCTTCACCTCCCGCCCGATCCCTGGAGCTCCCGTGCCGCTCGTCCTGACCCGTTCCGACCTCGCCGGGCTGGTGACGCCCGCGGCCGTCGTCGACGCCGTCGAGCAGGCGTTCGCCGACCTCGCCGAGGGGTCCGCGTCCCAGGCCCCGCTCGCCGTGGCCGCCGTGGACGACGCCGCGCACTTCCTGCCCATGACGGCGGTGTCCCGCCGCGCCGGGCTCGCCGGGTCGAAGCTGCTCGCCGACATCCCCGCCAACCGGGACCGCGGGCTGCCCGCGCAGCGCTCGGTGCTCGTGCTGGCGGACGCCGACGACGGCGCACCGGTCGCCGTGCTCGACGGCGGCCTGCCCACCCGGTTGCGCACCGCCGCGGCCAGCGCCGTCGCCACGCGCTGGCTCGCCCCGCCGTCGGCTCGTGTCCTGGGACTGGTGGGTGCCGGAGGACTGGCGCTCGAGCACGTCAGCGCCGTCGCGACGGTGCGTCCGCTGGAGCAGGTGCTGTTCTGGACGCGCTCGGACGCCACGGCCGCGACGTTCGTCGACGGGGTCGGCGCGCGCCACCCGGAGATCAAGGTGACCCGCGTGGACTCGCCGGCCGGTGCCGTCGAGCCGGCCGACGTCGTGTGCACGCTGACGCCGTCGCGTGAACCCGTGGTGCGGGGGGAGTGGTTCCACCCCGGGCTGCACGTCAACGTCGTCGGCGCGCCGCCGCGGCCGGACCACCGGGAGGTCGACGGCGAGGCGATGGCGCGCTCGCGGGTCGTCGTGGACTCGGTGTCCACCGCGCTGGGCGAGTCGGGGGACGCGCTGCTGGCGATCGCGGACGGTGCGGTGGACCGGTCGGCGTTCGGGCTCGAGCTCGGGGCCGTGGTCGCCGGCCTGGCGCCCGGACGGCGCCACGCCGAGGAGATCACCCTGTTCAACTCGGTCGGCCTCGGTCTGCTCGACGTCGTGATCGGTCGGCTGCTCGTGGACGCCGCTCGCGCGGCCGGGCGCGGGCTCTCCGTAGAGTTGTCGGCATGAGTGCGGTGGAGCTGTCCCCGGTGGACCGGGCGCACCTGGCCGCGGCGCTGCAGATCGCCCGCGAGACGCAGGCCGAGGGCAACAAGCCGTTCGGCGCGGTGCTCGTGGCCGCCGACGGGCGCGTGCTCGCCACGGGCCGCAATGCCGCCGCGCAGACCGGTGACCCGACGTCGCACGCCGAGCTGGACGCGGTCCGGGCCGTGGCCGCGGCGGATCGCGACGCCGTCGCAAGGTCGACGATGTTCGCCAGCGGTGAGCCGTGCCCGATGTGCGCGGCGGCGCTCGTGTGGTCCGGCGTCGGGCGGATCGTGTTCGGGACGGCGGCAGCCGACATCCGGGCCGTGGCTCCGGGGCCGCCCGGGTTCCGCCTGCCGTGCGCGGAAGTGGTGGCGGCGTCCGACGCCGCGATCGACGTCGTCGGCCCGGCGCTCGGCGCGGAGGGGCTGGAGCCGTTCCGCGAGGTAGTGCGTCGCTCGGGAGCCTAGGGAGAGGTCAGGAGCGTCGAGCGTCTCTGTGTGGTTGCCGACAGCCGATGATTCCGTGGGAACAGAGACGCTCGACGGCGCTTAGTCAGCTCGGCGTGGCGGCGCGCGGACCGCCGCGGGCGTCGAGGCGGTCCAGCAGCGTGGTGAACACGTCGCCGGCGCGCAGTCCGTCGTGCTCGAACTGGTTCGTCACCCAGGCGCGGGCCTCACCCACGCGGGCCGCGGTGTCCAGGGAGAGGCCGGAGTCGACGAACATGTCGTCGAAGTACACCGCGGCCTCCAGCGGCACCTCGTTGGTCGCCAGTACTTCCGTGTCGTACAGGTCCGGCCAGTCGCCCCGGGCCGCGAGGGCCTGCGCCGCCTCGCGGAACGGTCGCAGCGCGGCGATCTGGTCGAACATCCAGGGGAAGATCATCTCTCCCGTGAACAGCAGCGGGCGGGCGCTCGTGGCGAACGCCGGGTCGGTGTCGCGCACGCGCTGGGCCGCCCACGCCGTCGGCCCCGGGCCCTGGGCATAGATCGACTCGTGCAGCACGGCGTAGAGCGGGTTGGTGGCGAACGACGTCGCGGCTTCGACCTCCGCGAGGAACGTGTCCGTCAGCTCGTCCGGGGTGCCGTCGTCGAACGCCTCGTCGACGATCCAGTGCACCCGCTCGAACCCGGGGCCCATCCCGAACGCCATGCCGAGGGACTGGAACCGTTCGACGCTCAGCAGGTCCCCACCGGGCAGGCGCACGTCTCCCGCGGCGATCCGGTCGGCGATCCGCCCGATCCGCTCGACGTCGGCCGGGTAGCGCTCGCGGTACTGCCCGTTCTTGACGACGACGCGGGTCTGGGTGCGCTCGTAGACCTCCTCGGCGCTCGCGTCGAGCCCCGCGAGACCGCCCGTGACGTACGACGCCGCCACCCCGTCGGGTGCGGACGACAGGTAGGTGAGGGTCAGGAATCCGCCGTAGGACTGCCCGAGCGTGGACCAGCGTCGTCCGCCGTACACGGTGTGCCGCACGTGCTCGGCGTCGCGCACGATCGAGTCGGCGCGGAAGTGGGACAGGTACTCCGCCTGCACGTCGGCGGAGCCGAGCCGCTGCAATGCCCCTGCCCGCACCGCCGTCGACCGCCCCGTGCCGCGCTGGTCGAGCAGCACCACCCGGAAGCGCTTCAGGGCCTCGCCGACCCAGCCCTCGGCGCCGGTGGGACGCGGCCCCTTGCCGCCCGGACCGCCCTGGAGGAACACCAGCAGCGGCAGGTCCTCGGACCGCTTCGTGGGCGCGACCAGCTCGCGCACGAACACGCTCAGCGTGCGGTCGTCGGCGGGTGCGGTCCAGTCGAGGGGGACCGTGAGGGTGCGGTCGGTGACGTGGACGCCGGGGATCGTGTACTCGCGGCTGCTCGTGGGGCTCACCCGACCAGGGTACGGATCGCGCGCCGCCCCGCAGAGACGGACGGCTCGCGGCCGTCAGGCGGGCGGCTGCCAGCCCAGGACCCAGTCCAGCCGGTCCGCCGCCCGGGACATGGCCCGGCGTCCCACGGTCCGCAGCCCCAGCTCCCGCAGGCCCACGGCAGCCGGCGAGCGCCAGGTGGTCACCGCCCCGACGCGGGCCGAGGCCCGGGCGATCCGTCGGGTGCGGTCGTGGCGCTGGACGCTGTACGACGCCAGCCCCGGACAGACGTCACGCTCGGGGATGCCGAGCGCGGTCGCCAGCACGACGCCGTCCTCGATCGCCTGGGCGCCACCCTGGCCGAGGTTCGGCGTCATGGCGTGGGCGGCATCGCCGAGCAGCGCCACGCGCCCGACGTCGAACCGGGGCGGCGGGGTGCGCAGCCGGCGCAGGTCGTGGTGCAGCACCTGGGAGGGATCGAGGTCGGCGAGCAGCGCGGGCAACGGCGCGTGCCACCCGGCGAACCGTCGTCGCAGCTCCGCGGCCTCGTCGTCGAACCGGGTCCGCGGCGGCAGCGTCGCGGTCAGGTAGCAGTAGACCCGGCCGTCGGCCAGCGGGACGGTCCCGACGACGGAGCCGGGCCCCCAGGTCTCGGCGGCCTCCACGGTGACCGGTCCGGGCGTGACGAACCGCCAGGCGGTGGCGCCGGCGTACACCGGGCCGGGATGGTCCGGGAACAGCGCGGCCCGGGTCGGGGAGTCGATGCCGTCCGCCGCGACGACGAGGTCGCACTCCCAGGTCCGGTCGTCGGCGGTGACGACGGCGGAGACGTCGGTCCCGCCGGTCTCGATGCCGGTGACCCGCGTACCGAGACGCAGAGACCCCTCACCGAGCACGTCGACGAGCAGCTCGACGAGCTGCGCGCGGTGCAGGACGAGGGTCGGGTCCGGGCCGGCCGCCGCCGCGTCGCCGCGCATCAACCAGGCGCCGTCGGGCCGGCGGATACCGACCTGGCCCTGCAGGGAGGCGAGACCGCGCAGCCGGTCGCCCAGGTCGATCGCGCCCAGTGCGCGGACGGCGTTGGGCGCCAGCGCGATCCCGGCGCCGACCGGCTCCAGCGACGCCGCCTGCTCCAGGACGAGCACGTCCCACCCCCGACGGCGCAGGGCGACTGCCGCCGTCAGGCCGCCCACACCGCCACCCACGACGACGGCCCTGACCACGTCATCCCCCCGTCAGGGCGGGACGGCGTGGACAGGGCCGCCGGGTGAGGTGCATCGGACTACTTGGTGTCCTCGTCCACCCACTCGAAGGTCTTCGTCACGGCCTTCTTCCACTGCCGGTACAGCCGCTCGCGCTCGTCGTCGGCCATCGACGGGGTCCAGCGCTGCCCCTCGGCCCAGTTGTCGCGGACGTCCTGCTCGCCCTGCCAGAACCCGACGGCGATACCGGCCGCGTAGGCCGCGCCGAGCGCCGTCGTCTCGGCGACCTCGGGCCGCACGACGTCCACGCCGAGCTGGTCGGCCTGGAACTGCATGAGCAGGTTGTTGGCGACCATGCCGCCGTCGACCTTGAGCTCGGTCAGGTCCACCCCGGAGTCGGCGTTCATCGCGTCGACGACCTCGCGGGTCTGGAACGCGACGGACTCCAGCGCCGCCCGGGCGATGTGGTCGCGGTTGACGTACCGGGTCAGGCCGACGAGCGCGCCCCGGGCGTCGGGCCGCCAGTACGGGGCGAAGAGTCCCGAGAACGCCGGGACGAAGTAGGCGCCGCCGTTGTCCTCGACCTTGTTCGCGAAGTACTCGATGTCCGGCGCGTCGTCGAACAGCCCGAGGTTGTCGCGCAGCCACTGGACCAGCGACCCGGTGACGGCGATGGAACCCTCGAGCGCGTAGATCGGGTCCGCCTGGCCGATCTTGTAGCAGACGGTGGTCAGCAGGCCGTTCTCGCTGGGCACCTTCTCGGTGCCGGTGTTGAGCAGCATGAAGTTGCCGGTGCCGTAGGTGTTCTTCGCGGTGCCGACCTCGAAGCAGGCCTGGCCGAACGTGGCGGCCTGCTGGTCGCCGAGGATGCCGGCGATCGGGACGCCGGGAACCATCCCGCGGGGGCGGCCCCGGCCGTACACCTCGGACGACGACCGGATCTCCGGGAGCATCGACAGCGGGATGCCCATGTCCGCGGCGATGTCCTCGCGCCAGCTCAGGGTCTCCAGGTCCATGAGCATGGTGCGCGAGGCGTTGGTGACGTCGGTGACGTGCACGCCGCCCTCGGTCCCGCCGGTCATGTTCCACAGCACCCAGGTGTCGGTGTTGCCGAACAGCAGGTCGCCGTTCTCGGCGGCGGCCCGCGCACCCTCGACGTTGTCGAGGATCCACTTGATCTTGGGGCCGGAGAAGTACGTGGCCAGCGGGAGGCCGACGACGGACTTGTACTTCTCGGGGCCCTCGTCGCCGCCGAGCTCGTCGACGATCGCCTGGGTGCGGGTGTCCTGCCACACGATGGCGTTGTAGACCGGCTTGCCGGTGTTCTTGTCCCAGACGACGGCGGTCTCGCGCTGGTTGGTGATCCCGACGGCGGCCAGGTCCTCGTGGGAGATGTTGCCGCGGGTCAGGGCGAGGCCGACGACCTCGCGGACGTTGCTCCAGATCTGCTCCGGGTTGTGCTCGACCCAGCCGGCCTTCGGGAAGATCTGGTCGTGCTCGAGCTGACCGGTCGAGACGATGCGGCCGGAGTGGTCGAAGACGATGGCACGCGAGCTGGTGGTGCCCTGGTCGATGGCGAGGACGTAGTCAGCCATGAGGTCTCAATCCTTCGTGTCGTTCGTGCGTCGTTGCGGTGCGTCGTTGCGGTGTCGGTGCGGGCCGGCGGCGGTCGGTCGGCGGCCGGCCGCCGCCGGGCATGGCGCCGGGGCGGTGCGGGTCAGCCGAAGGCGACCAGGGGGGCGAAGAGGCCGGCGAGGACGCCGCCCACGATCGGTCCGAGGACCGGGACCCAGGAGTAGCTCCAGTCGCTGGAGCCCTTGCCCTTGATCGGCAGCAGCGCGTGGGCGATCCGGGGGCCGAAGTCACGCGCCGGGTTGATGGCGTACCCGGTGGGGCCACCGAGGCTGGCGCCGATACCGACCACGATGAGGGCCACGGCGAGCGGACCCAGGTCGCCGGGATAGTTGCCGAACGAGAGCACGAGGAACACCAGGAAGAACGTGCCGATGACCTCGGTGACGAAGTTCCAGCCGTAGGAGCGGATCTCCGGCCCGGTCGAGAACACGCCGAGCTTGACCTCGGGCGGCGCCTCCTCGTCGAAGTGCTTCTTGTACGCCAGGAACGCGAGTGCGGAACCGATCGCGGCGCCGGCGATCTGGGCCGTGACGTAGATGAACCCGTTGAACGCCGTGACCGGGATCCCGGGGCCGAACTCCTCGGCGCCGCTGGCCCAGATCCCGAACGTCACGGCCGGGTTGATGTGCGCGCCTGATCCGAAGGCGACGTACACGCCCGCGAACACCGCGAGGCCCCAGCCGAAGTTGATCATCAGCCAGCCGCCGTTGAAGCCCTTGTTCTTGGGCAGGATGGCGTTGGCGACCACGCCGGCACCACCGAGCAGCAGGATCATGGTCCCGAGGAACTCGGTGACGAAGATCTCCCACGTTGACATCGTCGTTCTCACCTTCTGGTCGGACTTCGTTGTCTCCCCGGGGTGTACCGGGTCGTCTGACGGCGCGGGTCGGTCCCGCACCGGGTCTGGTCAGGTGCGCAGCGGCTGCATCGAGGCGACGTCGCCGGCCCGGCCGCGCGCAGCGCCTGCGGCGGCGTCGTCGGGTTCGGCGGCGGCCGCGTCCTCCGCGTCGGCACGTGCCAGGTAGGCGTCGATCTCGCCCTGCTTGGCGGTGTCGTCCCACCCCAGCAGGGGTGCGGCGATGTCGGCGATCTCGGGCAGCGCGGCCCGGCCCTTGTCACCCGACTCGTAGACGAGCCGGGTACGGCGCAGGAGCAGGTCCTCCAGGTGCAGCGCACCCTCGTGGCTCACCGCGTAGTGGATCTCCGCGCGCAGGTAGGCGGGTGCGTGCTCCAGCGGCTCCGCGAGCGAGGGGTCCTCCTCGCACAGCGTGACGATCTCGCGCAGCGCGGACCCGTACCGGTGCAGCAGGTGGTCGACCATCGCGGGGCTCCAGTCGTAGCGCTGCGACCAGGCGCGAGCCTGGCGGCGCACCGCCTGCAGCCCGACGGCCCCGACCAGGGGGATCTGCGCGGTCACGGACGGCAGCGCGTTGGCGCGCTGGCCGATGGCGAAGTCGACGGCGTCGGAGGCCATGACGCGGTACGTCGTCAGCTTCCCGCCGGCGATCACGGTCAGCCCGGGCGCGGGGGAGGCGACGGTGTGCTCGCGGGAGACCTTGGCCGACCCGGTGCCCTCCTTGGTGCCCGGCTGCAGCAGGGGGCGCAGCCCGGCGTAGGTGCCGATGATGTCGTCCCGGGACAGCGGGTGCGCCAGGACGGCGTTGGCGTGGTCGAGCACGTAGTCGATGTCGGCGGCGGTGGCCACCGGGTGCACCGGGTCCTGCTCCCACGGCGTGTCCGTGGTGCCGATGATCCAGTACCGCGACCACGGGATGATGAACAGCACCGACTTCTCGGTCTGCAGGATCAGGCCGACCTTGCCCTTGATGCGTTCGCGCGGCACGACGATGTGGATGCCCTTGGAGGCCAGCACGCGCAGCCCGCCCTCGTCCCCGGCGAGGGCCTCGGTGTCCTCGGTCCACACCCCGGTCGCGTTGATGACGTGGCGCGCCCGGACGGTGATCTCCCGGCCGGTCTCCAGGTCGACGACGACGGCTCCGTTGACCGCCCCGGTCCCGCTCTTGGTGAGCTCGACGACCTGGGTGCGGGAGGCGGCGTGGGCGCCGTAGTCGACGGCGGTCCGTACCAGGGTGGCGACGAGCCGGGAGTCGTCGACCGACGCGTCCCAGTACTGCACGGCGCCGATGGCGGCCTCGTGCGCCAGGTCGGGGAACTTGCGGGCGATCTGGCGACGTGAGAGGTGGCGGTGCAGCGGCATGGCCCGCTTGCCGGGCGCGACGGAGGCCAGGGTGTCGTACAGGGCGATGCCGGCCCCGACGTAGGCCCGCTCCCAGACCCGGTGCTCGAGCGGGTAGAGGAACGGCACGGGCTTGACCAGGTGCGGGGCGATCTCCTTGAGCAGCAGGTCGCGTTCAGTCAACGCCTCGTGCACCAGGGAGAAGTCCAGCATCTGCAGGTAGCGCAGACCGCCGTGGACGAGCTTGCTGGACCAGCTGGAGGTGCCGGCGGACCAGTCCTGGGCCTCGACGACGGCGGTGGACAGGCCGCGGGTGACGGCGTCCAGCGCGATGCCCGCGCCGGTGACGCCACCGCCGACGACGAGCACGTCCAGCTCGTTGCGCGACGTCTGCGAGGCCTCGAGCGCGTCGAGCGCGCGGGACCGCGACTCGGCGGTCAGTCGGGTGCTGGCCATCGGTGGTGCTCCTTCGTTCGGCTTCCCCCACGGGAACATCACGGGAACGTTCTCGCAACCGGAGTGCACGAACGTGCACGACGACGTCGCGGACGTCACACTGGGGGCGTGACCACCTCTCGCGAACGCGACCTCGTGATGGCCGCGACCATGTACTACCTGCAGGACATGACGATGGAGACCATCGCGCGCCACCTGCGCACCTCCCGGTCCACGGTGTCCCGGCTGCTCAAGCAGGCGCGGGAGACCGGCGTCGTGGAGATCACGCTGCGACCGGCGCACACCCGTGCACCCGGGCTCGGGCGGCGGCTGGCCGACGCGCACGGTGTCGAGGTCTACGTCGTCCCGGTGCCCGACGGCGCGGACGAGGCCGAACGCCTGGAGCAGGTGGCGCGCACCGCCGCGCGGCTCGTCACACGCTGGTTCGACTCGGACATGGTGCTCGGCGTCGCCTGGGGGACCACCGTCGCGGCCGTCGCCGCCCACCTGACCGCCAAGCCCACCCGGGGCGCCGCCGTCGTCCAGCTCAACGGGGCCGCGAACACCCGGACCTCCGGCGTCGGCTACGCCGGCGAGATCCTCGACCGGTTCGCCGGCCCGTTCGAGGCGCACCCGCACTACTTCCCGGTGCCGGCGTTCTTCGACTACGCCGCCACCCGCGAGGCGATGTGGCGGGAACGATCCGTGCGCCGTGTCCTGGACGTCCAGGCGCGCACCGACGTCGCGGTCTTCTCCGTGGGCTCGCTCGTGGGCGGTACGCCGTCGCACGTGTACGCGGCCGGCTACCTCGACCCCGAGGACGTCGCGGCCCTCGAGGCCGACGACGTCGCCGGTGACGTGTGCACGGTGTTCCTGCGGGGGGACGGCACGTTCCGGGACATCGCGATCAACGCCCGGGCCACGGGACCGACGCCGGACCAGCTCGTGCGCTACCCGCGCCGGCTGTGCGTCGCCGCCGGGGACAACAAGGTCGCACCGCTGCGGGCGGCGCTCGCCGCCGGGGTGGTCACGGACCTGGTGCTCGACGAGCTGACCGCGGCACGGCTGGCGGGCGCCCGGTGACACGTCCGGGACCGTGGTTCCGCCGGGTCGGCGGGCCCGCCGCGTAGGGTACTGGCGTGCCTGGGGACCCCGCCGCGCCGTTCCACGTCCGGCCCGCCGTGCCGGCGGACGTGCGCGCCGTGCACGACCTCGTCGAGCCCTACGCGGCCGGCCGCATCCTGCTGGCCAAGGAGTGGGTCGCCTACTACGAGTCGGTCCAGGAGTTCCTCGTGGCCGACGCCGGTGCGGAGGCCGGGGTGGTGGGGTGCGGTGCGCTGCACGTGATGTGGGCGGACCTGGCCGAGATCCGTACGCTGGCCGTCGACCCGACGTGGACGGGACGCGGCCTGGGGCACGCGCTGGTCGAGGAGCTGATCCTACGGGCGCGCCGGATGGGCCTGCGGCGGCTGTTCTGCCTGACGTTCGAGGTGGACTTCTTCGCCGCGCACGGCTTCCGGGAGATCGACGGCGCGCCGGTCACCCCGGAGGTCTACGCCGAGCTGCTGCGCTCGCACGACGACGGCGTGGCGGAGTTCCTGGACCTGGCCCGCGTGAAGCCGAACACGTTGGGCAACACCCGGATGCTGCTCGAGCTCTGACCCGCCGACAACCCGGCACCGCGCCCCCGCGCCCCCGTTGTGGGCGTGAAATATGCCGCTTGGCACGGCGTCCGGGCGGTAGATTTCACGCCCACAACGGCTGGGTGGCCCGTCAGGCGGGCGGGGGAGCGGTGCTGGCGCGTTCGACGAGGCGGGTCGGCACGAGCGTGGCGCCGTGCTCGCCGTCGGAGCCCCCGTCGGCGAGGCGGCGCAGCACCAGCTCGACGCAACGCCGTCCGACCTCGGCGAAGTCCTGGTGGATGGTCGTCAACGGCGGACGGAAGGCCACGGCGTCGGGCAGGTCGTCGAACCCGACCACGCTGACGTCGCCGGGGACGTCGCGGCCGGCCTCGGCGAGCGCGCGCAGCAGGCCGAGCGCCATCTGGTCGTTCGCGACGAAGACGGCGGTGGCGTCGGTGCGGGCGATCTCGCGGCCGACGTCGTACCCGGACTGCGCGCTCCAGTCGCCCCGGTAGGGCGCCGGCACCTCCCGGCCGGCCTCCTGCAGCGTGCGGCGCCAGGCGTCCTCGCGGCGCTGGCTCGCGAACGACTCGGCCGGCCCGGCCAGGTGCACCACGGTGCGGTGCCCGAGCGAGAGCAGGTGCTGCACGGCCGTGCGGCTGCCGTCGGCCTGGTCGGTGTCGACCACGGGGTAGCGTTCGTCGGCGTCGGAGTCGGCGACGACGACGGGCACTCCCGTGGGCAGCGTGAGGTTCGCGGCGTCGAGCAGGTGGACCTCCATGAGGAGGACGACGGCGTCGACGGCGAGCTCGCCGAGGCGGGTGAAGGCGCCGCGGACGTCACCCTCCGTGGGGGCCTCGACCGGCAGGATCGTGATCGCGTAGCCGTGGGCGGCGGCCGACGTCGCCACGGCCTCCAGCGTGCGCACGTTGCCGGTGGTCGACAGCGAGAACAGGATGACGCCGATGGTGCGGAACCGTCCGCTGCGCAGCGCGCGGGCGGCGCTGTTGGGCCGGTAGCCGAGCTGCACCATGGCGTCGAGGACCTGTTGGCGGGTGGACTCGACGACGCCGGCGTGGCCGTTGGACACCCGCGAGACGGTCTGCGAGGACACGCCGGCCAGCCGCGCGACGTCGGCCATCGAGACGCGCTGGACCCTGCCCACGGGTCGGCCGCGTCGAGGCCGGGCGGGCTCGTCCGCCGCCGCGGTGTCGGCGGCCGTCGTGCTCACGTGCTGGCTCCTGTCGTCGGTGTCCCGGGTCTCCCGGAGAGTACCCGCCGTCCCGGGTTGACGTCCGCCGTCCGGTGGGTGCACCATCACCGTAGTCCATGTTTACGTAAACATCGGTCGCTCGGGTCCTCGATGTTGACGTCAACATCGCCCGGGCCGCCGACCTGCGGTTGCTTCGAGGGAGAAGAGGAAGATGACGACGTCCCCACCGGTGGCCGCCGCCACCGCGCCGACGGAGCGCCCCCTGCGGCGCCGGCGGCGCCGGTGGACCGGCTGGCAGTTCATCGGGCCCTTCATGCTCGTGTTCGCGCTGGTCTTCCTCGCGCCGATCGTGTACTCGCTCTACCTGTCGGTGTTCCGCACCCAGCTGGTGGGCGGCACGTCCTTCGTCGGGCTGGAGAACTACCGGCGTGCGCTGGAGGACCCGCTGTTCTGGGAGGGCCTGGGCCGGGTCTCCCTGTTCCTCGTGGTGCAGGTCCCGATCATGCTCGGCATCGCCCTGCTGGTGGCGCTCGCCCTGGACGGCGGCCGCCTGTACGGCACGAGCTTCTTCCGCATCTCGATCTTCATGCCCTACGCGGTCCCCGCCGTCGTCGCCTCGCTGATGTGGGGGTTCATGTACGGCACCCGGTTCGGGCTGGTGGGCAACCTCAACGACCTGCTCGGGACGTCGATCCCCGACCCGCTGTCGCCCGACCTCATCCTCGCCGCGATCGGCAACATCGTGACCTGGGAGTTCGTCGGCTACAACATGCTGATCTTCTACGCCGCGCTGCGCGTCGTGCCGCACTCGCTGTACGAGGCCGCGGAGATCGACGGCGCCACGCAGTGGCAGGTGATCCGGGCCATCAAGATCCCCGCGATCCGCGGCGCGCTGGTCATCGCCACGATCTTCTCGATCATCGGCAGCTTCCAGCTCTTCAACGAGCCCAGCATCCTGCAGAGCCTGGCACCGAACGCCATCACGACGTCGTACACCCCGAACCTGTACGCCTACTCGTTGTCGTTCTCCGGGCAGCAGTACAACTACTCCGCGACCGTCGCCATCATCATGGGCCTGATCACCATGGTGATCGCCTACGTGGTGCAGTTGCGCGGCATGCGCAAGGAGGCGTGACGATGACGCACCCCACCGCTGCTCCCGGCACCCCCGGCGCCGCTGCCGTCACCTCCTCCGGCCGCCCCGGGCCCCGCCTGCGGACCCCGCGCCCCGATCGACCACGCCGGCGTCGCAGCCCGCTGCTGACCGTCCTGACCGGCGTCGTCCTGCTCTACTCGCTGGTCCCGCTCGCGTGGCTCCTGGTCAACTCCACCAAGACCCAGGCCGACCTGTTCTCCTCGTTCGGCCTGTGGTTCGGCGGCGACTTCGCGCTGTGGCAGAACATCACCGACACGCTGACCTACGACGACGGCATCTTCGTGCGCTGGCTCGGCAACACGCTGCTCTACGTGGTCCTCGGGGCCGGTGGCGCGACGTTCCTGGCGATCCTCGGCGGCTACGCGCTGGCCAAGTTCGACTTCCCGGGCAAGCGCTGGGTGTTCGCCGTCGTCATCGGCGCCGTCGCCGTGCCGGGCACCGCCCTGGCCGTGCCGACGTTCCTCATGTTCAGCCAGATGGGCCTGACCAACACCCCGTGGTCGGTGATCATCCCGTCGCTGATCTCGCCGTTCGGGCTCTACCTCATGTGGACGTTCGCCGCCGAGGCGATCCCCACCGAGCTGCTCGAGGCCGCCCGCATGGACGGCTCCGGCGAGTTCCGGACCTTCTTCCGGATCAGCCTGCCCCTGCTCGCCCCGGGGATCGTGACCGTGCTGCTGTTCACGATGGTCGCGACCTGGAACAACTACTTCCTGCCGCTGATCATGCTCCGCGACAGCACCTGGTACCCGCTCACGCTGGGCCTGAACGCCTGGAACGCGCAGGCCGCCACCGCCGGCGGCGAGGCGATCTTCAACCTCGTGATCACCGGGTCGCTGCTGACCATCCTGCCGCTCGTGGCGGCCTTCCTGCTGCTGCAGCGCTACTGGCAGTCGGGTCTGGCCGCCGGGAGCGTCAAGGAATGACGGCCACCGGCACCACCCGCACGCCCTGTACCACTCGCACCGAACAACGAAGTGAGGACACACTCATGACCGCACCGCACCGTCGCGTCCTGCAGGCCACAGCCCTGCTCGGCGTGGCCTCCCTGGCCCTGGCCGCCTGCTCCGGGGGCGGCGACGACGCCGGCTCGGACGCCGAGGCCGTCGACACCGCCTCCGTCCTGGAGACCGGCGGCGAGATCACCGTCTGGGCCTGGGAGCCCACGCTGGAGCAGGTGGTCGAGGACTTCGAGGCCGAGAACCCGAACGTCACCGTGAACCTCGAGAACGTCGGCACCGGCAACGACCAGTACACGGCGCTGCAGAACGCCATCGCCGCCGGCGACGGCGTGCCCGACGTGGCGCAGATCGAGTACTACGCGGTGCCGCAGTTCGCGATCGCGGAGAACCTGACGGACCTCGGTCCGCTGGGTGCCGCGGACCTGGACGGCACCTTCACCACGGGTCCGTGGAACGCGGTGCACAGCGGCGAGGGCGTCTACGGGCTGCCGATGGACTCCGGTCCCATGGCGCTGTTCTACAACCAGGACGTCTTCGACGAGGCCGGCGTCGACGTCCCCACCACGTGGGACGAGTACCTCGAGGCCGCGCGCGCGATCCACGAGGCCGACCCGAAGGCGTACATCGCCAACGACACCGGTGACGCCGGGTTCACCACCTCGATGATCTGGCAGGCCGGCGGCCAGCCCTACCAGGTGGACGGCACCGACGTGACCGTCGACTTCACCGACGAGGGCACCACGCGGTTCACCGAGGTGTGGCAGCAGCTCATCGACGAGGACCTCCTGGCCCCCGTCAGCTCCTGGAGCGACGAGTGGTACCAGGGCCTGGGCGACGGCAGCATCGCCACGCTGACCATCGGCGCCTGGATGCCCGCCAACCTCGAGTCCGGCGTGCCGCAGGCCTCGGGCCAGTGGCGCGTGGCCGAGATGCCGCAGTGGGAGGCCGGTGCGCACGCCACGGCGGAGAACGGCGGTTCCTCCCTCGCTGTGCCCGCCGCGAGCCAGAACGCCGAGCTCGCCTACGCGTTCATCGAGTACGCCAACGCGGGCGACGGCGTGGCCACCCGCGTGGACGGCGGCGCATTCCCGGCCACGACCGCCGAGCTCGAGTCGGACGAGTTCCAGGACAAGGAGTTCGACTACTTCGGCGGCCAGAAGGTCAACGAGGTGCTCGCCCAGTCCGCGGCCGACGTCGTCGACGGCTGGCAGTACCTGCCCTTCCAGGTCTACGCCAACTCGATCTTCAACGACACCGTCGGCCAGGCCTACGTCTCCGGCACGACGCTCGACGAGGGGCTCGCGGACTGGCAGGAGAAGTCCGTGACCTACGGCAACGACCAGGGTTTCACCGTCAACCCGTGACCCGGTAGCAGCACCCGACGCCGCGGCCCGGGGCGGTCCGTCCGCCCCGGGCCCGGCCCACCTCACCCACCACGCAGCACCCAGGAGCACCCATGACCGACGAACGCCGTCTGCTCGCCGGACCCGAGCGGACCGTCTCGCCGCGGATCGCCTACGGGGCGGACTACAACCCGGACCAGTGGCCCCGCGAGGTCTGGGCGCAGGACGCGCGGCTCATGCAGGCCGCCGGCGTCAACGTCGTCTCCGTCGCGATCTTCTCCTGGGCCCGCCTGCAGCCCGCCCCGGACTCCTGGGACTTCGGCTGGCTCGACGAGGTCATGGACCTCATGCACGCCCACGGGATCAGCGTGGACCTCGCCACCGCGACCGCGTCCCCGCCGCCGTGGCTGACCACCCTGCACCCCGAGATCCTGCCGGTCACGCGTACGGGCGAGACCCTGTGGCCCGGCGGCCGCCAGCAGTGGCGGCCCACCTCGCCGGTCTACCGCCGGTACGCGCTGGCCCTCGTCGAGGCGATGGCCGACCGCTACGGCGACCACCCGGCGCTCGCCGCCTGGCACGTCAGCAACGAGCTCGGCTGCCACAACGTCGAGGACTACTCCGACGACGCCGCGGCCGCGTTCCGGACCTGGCTCCGGGACCGCTACGGGACGCTGGACGGTCTCAACGACGCCTGGGGGACGGCGTTCTGGTCCCAGCGCTACACGGACTGGGAGCAGATCCTGCCCCCGCGCCTGGCGGCGTCGTACCCCAACCCGACCCAGCAGCTCGACTTCAAGCGCTTCTCGTCGGACGCGCTGCGCGACCACCTGCGCGCCGAGCGTGACCTGCTGCGGCGGTACACCCCCCAGATCCCCGTCACCACCAACTTCATGGTCATGGGCGAGACGAAGGGCATGAACTTCGCCTCGTGGGCACCCGAGATCGACTTCGTGTCCAACGACCACTACCTGCAGCCCGGGCCGCAGGGCCGGGCGGAGATGTCCTTCTCCGCGAACCTGACCAGCGGCCTGGCGGGCGGACGCCCGTGGTTCCTCATGGAGCACTCCACGAGCGCCGTCAACTGGCAGTCCGTCAACGTCCCGAAGCGACCCGGTGAGCTCGCGCGGGACTCGCTGACCCACGTGGCCCACGGCGCCGACGCGGTGTGCTTCTTCCAGTGGCGGCAGTCCGCCGCCGGCGCCGAGAAGTACCACTCGGCGATGGTGCCGCACGCCGGTGAGGACTCCGCGCTGTTCCGCGACGTCGTCGCCCTCGGACGGACCCTCGCGGACCTGGCGCCCGTCGTCGGGTCCCGCCGGGCCCCGGCGCGGGCAGCGATCCTGTTCGACTGGGACTCCTGGTGGGCCTCCGAGCTGGACTCCCACCCCACCGAGCTCCTGCGCTACCGCGCCGAGGCGCTCGACTGGTACGAGGCGTTCCTCGACGCCGGGGTGCGCGCCGACGTCGTGACGGTGGCCGGGCTCGACGACGGCCGCACGGACCTCGCGGACTACGACGTCGTCGTCGCGCCGGTGCTGCACGTGGTCCCCACCGCCCTGGCGGACCGGCTGGAGCGCTGGGTGCGCACCGGTGGGCACCTCGTGACGACGTACTTCTCCGGGATCGTCGACGGCGACGACCACGTCTGGCTGGGCGGCTACCCCGGTGCCCTGCGGGACCTGCTCGGCATCCGCATCGAGGAGCTGAACCCGCTGCACGCCGGTGACGCGGTGCGCCTCGACGACGGGTCGGTCGGCACGCTGTGGTCCGACCGGATCGACGTGCGGCCCGGCACCGAGGTGCTCGCGCGCTACCTCGACGGGCAGCAGGCGGGCCGGGCCGCGGTGACACGGCGGCCCGTCGACGCCGGGTCCGCGGCGTACGTGTCCACCCGGCTCGGCGCCGCCGGGATCCGCCCGCTGCTCGGACGGCTGCTCGACGCCGCAGGGGTCGGCAGCGAGCTGCCCGAGCCGCTGCGGGGCCGTGTCGAGCTCACCGTGCGCCGGTCCGCCGAGGCCGAGTACTGGTTCCTCGTCAACCGCACCGACGAGCCGGTCGGCCTGACCGGGCTGGCCGGCGAACGGCTCGTGAGCACGACGCCCGACGACGGTGCCGGGACGGCAGCCGCGCAGGACACGCTGGCGCCGCGCGGCGTCGTCGTCCTGGCGCGTCCCCGCGAGCGTTCCTGAGCACCCCAGAGCACCCGCGGCCCCGCCGCCGAGGCGGGGTCGCGGGCACCACCCCGACGACCTGCACGACCTGTTCGAGACCGATTCGCACCGAGGCGAGAGGAAGGCTCATCGATGAGCTCCTGGCAGAACACGGCACGACCACGACACCGACGCGTCGTCGCGTCCCTGACGGGCGGCCTGCTGGCCGCCGGCCTGGCGGCGAGCCCCGCGGGCGCCGCGGCGGCGGCCACCGCACCGGCCGCCGCGCCCACCTCCGCACCGACCGCCGCGGACGGCGGGCCGTCCGTCACCGTGCGGCCCGACCCGTCCTACGCGGGCGAGCCGTTCGAGGGCTGGGGGACCAGCCTCGTGTGGTTCGCCAACGCCACGGGTGACTACCCGGACGAGATCAGGAACCGGCTCGCCGACATGGTCTTCGGCGACGAGGGCCTCGGCCTCAACATCGCCCGGTACAACATCGGCGGCGGCAACGCCCCCGACGTGCCCGACTACCTGCGCGCGGGCGGCGCCGTCGACGGCTGGTGGTCCGCGCCCGAGGGCACCACGCGCGACGACGTCGACTGGTGGGACCCCGAGGACGCGTCCGACTGGGACGCGGACGCCGACGCCACGCAGCGCTGGTGGGTGGACCGCATCAAGGACGACGTCACGCACTGGGAGACGTTCAGCAACTCCCCGCCCTGGTTCATGACGGAGTCCGGGTACGTCTCGGGGAACTTCGACGCCGGTGCGGACCAGCTGAAGACCGACAGCATCGACGACTTCGCCGCCTACCTCGTCGGCGTCACCGAACGGCTCGAGGACGCCCACGGCATCGACGTCGACACCATCGACCCGTTCAACGAGCCGAACACCAGCTACTGGGGGACGCAGCTCGGCGACGACGGCGACCCGACCGGTGGCCGGCAGGAGGGCGCGCACATGTCGCCCGCCCTGCAGACCCAGGTGATCCCGGCACTGGCCGAGGCGCTCGACGGCGCGAGCACCGACGCGGTGATCTCGGCGATGGACGAGACCAACCCGGGCACGTTCGCGCAGAACTGGAACGCCTACCCGGACGACGTGCGCGACCTCGTGTCGCAGCTGAACGTCCACACCTACGGCACCGGTCAGCGCACCACGGTGCGCGACCTGGCCAAGGCCGCGGACAAGCCGTTGTGGATGAGCGAGGTCGGCGGGTCCTGGTCCAGCACCGGCCAGGACTTCGTGTCGATGGAGTCCGGCCTGGGCAGCGCGCAGCACATCATGGACGACCTGCGCGAGCTCGAACCCTCGGCCTGGGTGTTCTGGCAGCCGGTCGAGGACTACGACAACATGGCGCCGGGCGGCGAGAGCGCCGAGGGCGCCAACTGGGGCGAGATCCAGATCCCGTTCTCCTGCACCGCCGAGGACACGCTGGAGACCTGCCCGATCTACACCAACACCAAGTACTGGGTCACGCAGAACTTCACGCACTACATCACGCCGGGAGACCGCCTGATCGGGGTCGACGACACGAGCAGCACCGCCGCCGTGCGCGGCGACGGCACCGGCGCGACGGTGGTCCACGTCAACGATGCGGCCCAGGCCGAGTCCGTCACGCTCGACCTGTCCGGGTTCGGGCACGTCGCCGAGGGCGCGAGCGTCACCCCGGTGGTCACCGACGTCGACGGCTACCTCACCGAGGGCTCGCCGGTGGAGGTCACGACGCACGACGGCGCGGCCTCCGCCACGCTGACGGTCCCTGCCGAGTCGGTGACGACGTTCGTCGTCGACGGCGTGTCCGGGGTATCCGACGACGCACCGCTGGCGCAGGACGGACACGTCTACCGGATCGACGGCGTCCAGTCCGACCGCTCGCTGGCACCGGCCGCCGACGGGCTGCAGATCTCCACCGACGACGCCGCCGCGGCCGACCAGCTGTGGACGCTCACCGACCTCGGCGCCCCCGAGGGCTCCGGCTCGCACCGCGCGCGGTACGCCGTGACGAACGTGGGCACCGGCGAGCTGCTCGCCGTCGACGGCGACACCTCCGCCGTGCTGGTGGCGGCCCCGGCCGACGCGGCCGACACCCCGGTGGCGGCCCGCTGGATCCTGTCGAGCACGGGCGGCGGGCAGTACACGCTGGTCAACGCCGACTCGGGGACGCTGCTCGAGGTGGGTGGCCAGGCCACCGCCGACGGCTCGTCGGTGGGGACCTACGGACCCAACAGCGGCGCCAACCAGCTCTGGGAGATCGTCGACGCCACGGTGCTCGGCGCCGAGCCCGTCGAGCTGTTCACCACGCCCGGCGTCGCCCCCGAGCTGCCCGCCACCGTCACCCCGGTGTACCCGCAGGGGCCGCGCGGCGAGCTGCCCGTGGTCTGGGACGTGCCCGGGGACGACGCGTGGGCGCAGGCCGGCACCGTGGAGCTCACCGGCACCGTGGCCCTGCCGGGCGGCGGCAGCGTCGAGGCGTCGGCCACCGTCGTCGTCGACACCCTCGTGGCGACCCTCCCCGCGCGGGCCAAGGCCTACGCGGGCGGCACCCCCGAGCTCCCGGGGACGGTCACGGCCGTCGCCGAGGGCGGCACCGAGGTGCCGCGGCCGGTGACGTGGGACGACGCCGCGGACGGAGCGTTCGACGCCGTCGGTGTGGTCGAGCTGACCGGCACGGCCGACGCCGGCGCGGGCCGGGAGCTGGACGCCACCGTGCGTGTCCAGGTCACCGAGCCCGCGACGACGAACGCGGCGCTCGCCCCGGGCACGGTCGCCGAGGCGACCTACACCGAGCCGGGCTACCCGGCGTCACGGGTCGTCAACGGCGACCTGGGGGACAAGGGCTGGTCGAACTGGCGCTCGGGCACCAAGAACGCCTCCGACACGCTGACGGTCACCCTGCCCGCCGAGCACGACGTCACCGGTGTGGTGACGCACTTCTACCGGGACGGGTCGGCGGAGAGCTGGCCGCGGAGCCTGACGGTCGAGGCGCTCGTCGACGGCACGTGGCAGCAGGTCGGCGACCCGGTCGACGTCGCCGGCGGCAGCACGGCGCCCGTCGTCGAGGTGCCCGCCGACGTCGCGACGGCGTCGGTGCGCGTGGTCATGGAGGCCCGCGAGGCGACGCACCTCATCGTCAGCGAGATCGAGGTGCTGGCGAAGGCTCCCGGGACGGGCACCGACGCGACGGCGTCGGCGGTGACGCTCGACGGCGAGCCCCTGGACGGGTTCGACCCGGAGGTGACGTCCTACGAGGTCGTGGCCGACGGGGTGCCGGCGATCGAGGCCGTGGCCACCGACCCGTACGCCGAGGTGGCGGTGACCGACGCCGACGGCGTGCCCGGCACGGCGACGGTCACGGTGACCTCGGAGGACGGGGACGCCGAGACCGGCTACGAGATCACGCTCCTGGCCGCCCCCGCGTGGGTGGCGGGTCGGGTGTACACCGCGGGGGACGAGGTGTCCTTCGAGGGGTCGGTGTTCCGGGCGTCGTGGTGGACGACCGAGACGCCCGGGGCCTCGCCGTGGGGGTCGTGGCAGGAGATCGCGGTGGCGGGTGACGGGACGGCGGTGTGGACGGCGTCGCGGATCTTCACCGCGGGTGACGTCGTGGTGCACGACGGGTCCCGGTACGAGGCGCAGTGGTGGACCCGCAACCAGGAGCCGGGTGGCAAGCACGGCCCGTGGAAGCCGGTCGACTGATCGCCCCGAGGTAGGCCAACTTCTCGCGAGGTAGGGCAACTTCTCGCGGGGTAGGCAATCCCGCGGCGGGGTAGGGCACGGACGCGTGCCCTACCTCGCGCGCGGTTCGCCTACCTCGCGCAGAGTTTGCCTACCTCGCGCAAGGTTTGCCTACCTCGCGTCGGGGTCGCCCACCTCGCGCAGAGTTTGCCTACCTCGGGGTGCCGGGTCAGGCGGGCAGGAGGTAGCGACCGACGTCGTCGGTCTCGGCCAGCCCGTCCTCGACCAGCCCCGCCAGGCACCGGTCGAGCTGGGGCTCCGGCCCCGCGTCGGCCAGC
This sequence comes from Isoptericola aurantiacus, assembly GCF_044769875.1. Lineage (NCBI taxonomy): Bacteria > Bacillati > Actinomycetota > Actinomycetes > Micrococcales > Promicromonosporaceae > Isoptericola > Isoptericola aurantiacus. The sequence goes on along the minus strand of NZ_JBJBAE010000001.1, from coordinate 312,362 downwards.
AGCGCCCGTGGCACGGGCCCGTCGGCACCCCGCAGGGCCGCCATGACCCGGCCCCGCACCTGCCGGTCGGTCCCGTGCCAGGCTTGGGTCCGGCGTCGTGCCGCGTGCTCGTCCGCCGGGAACCCGGCGAGCCGCCAGGCGCAGCGGCTCGCCACCGGGCACGGGCCGCACCGTGGTGCCCGCGCGGTGCAGAGCACCGCCCCGAGCTCCATCGAGGCGGCCGCCCAGCGTGCCGCCGCCGCGTCGTCGGCCGGGACCAGGGAGGCGGCCAGCCGTCGCTCGGCGGCGGTGTACGACGGCGCGGGCAGCGCGACGCCCGTCACCGTCCGCGCCTGGACACGTCGCACGTTCGTGTCCACCACGACGGACCGCCGGCCGAACGCGAACGCACGCACCGCGGCGGCGGTGTACTCGCCGATGCCCGGCAGGGCCCGCAGCGCGTCCTCGTCGTCCGGCACCGCGCCGTCGTGCCGCGCGACCACGGCCCGCGCGCAGTCCGCCAGCCGCAGCGCGCGCCGCGGGTAGCCGAGGCGTCCCCAGGCGCGCAGCACGTCCGACGTCGGGGCCTCGGCGAGGGCGGACGGCGTGGGCCAGCGCTCCATCCAGGCGCGCCAGACCGGCTCGACCCGGACGACGGGCGTCTGCTGCAGCATCACCTCGCTGACCAGCACTCCCCACGGGGTGCGGTCGGCGCGACGCCACGGCAGGTCGCGCGCAGCATCCTCGTACCAGGCGCTCACCTGCTCGACCAGTGGATCCACGGTGGTCCATTGTGCCTGGCCGGGCGGGGTGCGCCACGCCCCGGCGCGGCGGCGTCACGGGAGCGGCGGGCCCACGTAGCGTGACCTGCGACAGGGAAGGGACGAGTCGGTCGGGGGCGTCGTGGCGGCATCGAAGGACCGAGGACGGGGCGCCACCCCGCGCGGGGGGAAGCCCGCCGCGCGGTCCGCACCCCGGACCTCGTCGTCGAAGGCTGCGCCGGGGCGTTCCGGCGGGCGGTCGACGGCGGCTCGCGGGTCCGGCGGTACGTCCGGCGGGTCGAAGGGGTCGGGTTCCCGCGCGTCGTCGGGCACGGCACCGGCGCGCCCGGCCAAGGGATCGGCCTCGACGAAGAAGAGCTCCGCCGCGACGAGGTCACCGGCGTCCACTTCCGGCCGCAAGCCTGCTGCGAAGCCCGCCCCGAAGCGTTCGGGGGCGGGCTCCGGCCGGGCATCGGGGGCCTCCTCGTCGTCGGCGCGCCGGCGCACGACGTCGGCACCGGCGGGGGGACGTGGCGGCAACGGCTCGGGAGGTGCGCGGGGCGGTTCGTCCCGCGGACGCACCGCGAGCCCGGGACGGTCGCAGGCATCGAACCACGCGAAGGGCGCCCGGACCGTCTCGACGTCGCGGCTCGTCGCCCCCGGGTCGACGCCGCGCCCCCGTCTCTCCGCGGCGGCGCTGCGTCGTCGTCGCCGGTTCCGCCGCACCACGGCGCTGGTGCTCCTGGTCACGGGTCTGCTGGTCGGTGCCGGGTCGGCGGCCGGGTTCGGGCTCGGGCGGGCGGTGGACGCCGTGCGCGAGGCGTGGCCCGAGCCGGGGCCCGACCTCGCCGCGGACAAGGCCGCGCCGCCCGCACCGCTCGACCCGGCCGGACCCGCGGAGACCTGCGGCCCGGAGGCGGTCTCCCTGGAGCTCGGCAGCCCGTCGAGCACCCTCGTGCTCGGCACGTCCATGCCGTTCACCCTGCGGGTCACCAACGTCGGGATCGTCCCCTGCCTGCTGGACGGGGACCGCACCAGCATGCAGGTCACGGTCACCGACGCGGAAGGGGACACGAGGATCTGGTCCTCCGCCGACTGCGCGGAGTCCGACGAGGAGCTGCTCCTGCTCGGCCCGGACGACGTCTGGGAGGCGACGACGACATGGACGGGGGCCCGTTCCGAGCCCGGCTGCAAGGGGGCCGCCAAGAAGCTGCCCGCGGGCCACTACGTCGCGACGCTGTCGCTGGCCGACGTCCAGGCCGACAGCGAGCCGTTCGACGTCACGGTCGAGGCCGCCCCGACGCCGGACCCGGAACCGGACGCCCAGGGCGACGACGCGACGGGTGACGAATCGAAGGGTGACGCGAAGGACGCCGGCTCCGAGAAGGGCGACGGCGCGAAGGATGACGCGAAGGACGCCGGTTCCGAGAAGGATGGCGACGCGAAGAGCGACGGGTCCTCGAAGGACGACGGCGGGTCGAAGGGTGACGGCGCGAAGGGCGGCGCCGCGGACTCGGCCGAGCCGGGTCAGACGTAGCGTTCGAGGATGCTCGACTCGGCGAGCCGGGACAGGCCCTCCCGCACCGCCCGCGCCCGCTGCTCACCGACGCCGTCGACGCCCATCAGGTCGTCGACGCTGGCCGCGAGGAGCTTCTGCAGGCCGCCGAAGTGGGCGACCAGGCGGTCGATGATGGCGGACGGCAGGCGCGGCACCTTGGACAGCAGGCGGTACCCGCGCGGCGCCACAGCGGCGTCCAGCGCGACACCGGCGCCGGGCAGGTCGAGGGCCCGGCCGATCTGGGACAGGTCGAGGAGCTGGGTCGAGTCCAGGGTGGCCAGGTCGGCGTGAACCCCGGCGATGGTGCGCCCCGTCTTCTCGACGTCCACGTAGTCACGCACCACGAAGTCGCGATCCGACCCGATGCCGCCGATCAGCTCGTCGAGCTGCAGGGACAGCAGGCGGCCGTCGGTGCCGAGCTCGACGACGTAGCCGTCGATCTCGTCGGAGATGCGGCGCACCATCTCGAGGCGCTGGACCACCGCGCACACGTCGCGCACGGTCACGAGGTCCTCGATCTCGAGCGCGGAGAGCGTCCCGGAGACCTCGTCGAGCCGGGAGCGGTACCGCTCGAGCGTGGCGAGCGCCTGGTTGGCGCGCCCCAGGATCGTGTCGGAGTCCTCGAGCACGTGACGCACGTTGCCGGTGTAGATCGCCACGATGCGCATCGACTGGCTCACCGAGACGATCGGGAGGCCGGTCTGCTTGGCGACGCGCTCGGCGGTGCGGTGGCGGGTGCCGGACTCGCTCGTCTCGATCGTGGGGTCGGGCAGGAGCTGCACGGCGGCGCGGCGGATGCGGGTGGCGTCGCGGTCCAGCACGACCGCACCGTCCATCTTCGACAGCTCGCGCAGCCGGGTGGCGGAGAACTCGACGTCCAGGACGAACCCGCCGGAGCAGATCTCCTCCACCGTCTTGTCCAGCCCGAGGACGATGAGGGCGCCGGTGCGCCCGCGCAGGATGCGTTCGAGGCCGTCCCGGAGCTCGGTGCCGGGCGCCACGGCGGCCAGCGTCTCCCGGAGCAGGGCGTCGGGGTGCGCGGAAGAGGGAGCCACGGGGAGATTCTACGGTGCCGGGGCGTCCTGGACACGGTTACGCGCCGGGTCGCCGCCACCCGAGGCGAGCTCGACCGCCTCGGCGATGTGCCGGGCCTCGGCGACGCGCAGTCCGCGGGGCGCGGTGACGGACGTCCCGGCGGGGACGACGGCGCGCGTGAAGCCGAGCCGCGCCGCCTCGGTCAGCCGCCGCTCCAGGCCGGTGACGGGCCGCAGGTCACCGGCCAGCCCGACCTCCCCGACGGCGATCGTGCCCGCGGGCAGGGCCTCCCCGGTGCGGGCCGACACGATCGCCAGGGCGGTGGCGAGATCGGCGGCGGGTTCGGTCACGCGGGCCCCGCCGATCGTGGAGGCGTAGACGTCGGTGTCGGCCAGGCGCAGGCCGGCGTGCCGGTGGAGCACGGCCAGGATCATCGCCAGGCGCTGCGACTCGACGCCGGACGTGGCGCGCCGTGGGTTGGCCAGGGGAGAGGGAGCTACCAGCGACTGGATCTCGAGCGCCAGGGGGCGGCGGCCCTCGAGCGTCACCGTGACGCAGGTGCCCGGCACGCCCGCGCCGAGATGGGACAGGAACAGGCCGCTCGGATCGCTCAGGCCGACGATGCCGGCCTCGGACAGGTCGAAGCAGCCGACCTCGTCCGTGGGGCCGAACCGGTTCTTGATCGCGCGCACCATGCGCAGGCGGGAGTGCCGGTCCCCCTCGAACTGGCACACCACGTCGACCAGGTGCTCCAGGGTGCGCGGTCCGGCGACGGTGCCGTCCTTCGTCACGTGCCCGACGAGGAGGACGGGGACCTGGCGCTCCTTCGCCGCGGCGATGAGCGCGCCGGCCACCTCCCGCACCTGGCTGACCCCTCCCGGTGCGCCGTCCACCTCGGCCGAGGAGATGGTCTGCACCGAGTCGACCACCAGCAGCGCCGGGTCGGCGGCCTCCAGATGCCCCAGCACGGTGGCCAGGTCGGTCTCGGCCGCCAGGAGCAGGCTCGGCGCCACCGCCCCGATCCGCTCGGCGCGCAGCCGCACCTGGCCTGCCGACTCCTCGCCGGTCACGTACAGCACCGTGCGGGGCTCGGAGCCGTCGACCCCGCGGGCCGCGTTCGAGGCGACGGACAGCAGCAGCGTGGACTTGCCGACGCCGGGCTCGCCCGCGAGCAGCACGACGGCCCCCGGCACCAGCCCACCCCCGAGCACCCGGTCCAGCTCGGCCACACCCGTCGGGGCGGCGCGGGCGGAGTCGACGTCGATCTCACCGATCGGCCGGGCCGTGGAGCGCACCGGATGGACCGCCGTCGTGCGCGGACCCGCCGACGCCGGACCCTCCTCCGCGACCGAGCCCCACGTCTGGCACTCCCCGCAGCGGCCCACCCACTTCGAGGTGGTCCAGCCGCACTCGCTGCAGCGGAACGCCGGTCGGGCGGACTTCGAGGCGCGGGAGCGCGCGGAGGTCGTGGTGCTCACCCCGGTGACGCTACGGCGCGCCACCGACACCCACCGACCGTCGGCACGCGGTCGGGCCCGTGCTGTCACGCACCGGTGTCGCGACGGGCCGCGGACGTAGCCCCGGTGCGGGTCCGTGAGGCCGTAGGCTGCTGCGCGACGCCGCCGCGGGGCCGGCGGCACGCCGAGCAGGAGGACGTCGATGGTCGACCAGAGGCCGGGGTACATGTCGCCGGGGTTCCGGACCCCGGGGCAGCAGGTGCACCGCAAGAGCTCGCGGGCCGCGATCGTGCGCCGCCGCAAGATCCTCGCGGTCCTCGCCCTCGTGGTCGTCGTCGCGGTCGCGGTCGCGACCGCCTTCGTCTGGCCAGGCTTCGCCCGGCCGGAGCCCGACCCGCTCCCCGCCGTGACCGTCACCGCACCGGCACCCACGCCCACGGCCGAGCCGGCCGCCCTGCCGGACGGCGCGACCGCGTTCGTGTCCTCGATGCCGGACTCGGCCCTCCAGCTCGTGCGCGGGGAGGTCACGGAGGACGCGGAGTGGACCGAGGACTCCGACGCGGTCGAGGCGTGGGACGTCACGTACACCGACGGGTCCGACGGCGGCGAGCAGGTGGCGCTCGTGGCCGGGCAGTGGGCCGACGACGACGCCGCGTCCGCGGTGCTCGACGCGCTGCTCAAGGCCGCCGGTGAGCCCACGGCCGAGGGCGACGTCACCGTCGGCGGCGAGACCGTCGGCACCTACGCCGTCACGCCCGGCACCGCCGCGGGCGAGTCGGTCGTGACCTGGCGCAACGGCACCGCCGTCTTCCGGGCGACCGGGCCGGACCAGCTCGTCCAGGACTTCTACCGCACCTTCCCCCTCTAGGAGGCGAACGACCCGTGAGCACGCAGATCGCCGGGACCCGGGTGGCCGTCCTCGGCACCGGAACCATGGCCGAGGCCGTCCTCGCGGGCGCGCTGTCGTCCGGGCTGGCACCCTCCGACGTCGTGGCCACGGTCCGGCGTCCCGAGCGCGGTGCCGAGCTCGCCGACCGCTACGGGGTGGCCACCACCTCGGACAACGCGCAGGCCGTCGCCGGGGCCCGCATCGTCCTGGTCGGCGTCAAGCCCAAGGACGTCGCGGCCGTCCTGGACACCGTGGCGGGCTCGCTGGAACCCGACGCGGTCGTCGTCAGCGTCGCCGTCGGGCTGCCGCTGTCGCTCTATGCTCGGCACCTGCCGGACGGGCAGCCCGTGGTGCGGACCATGCCCAACACCCCGGCGCAGGTCGGTGCCGGGGTCACCGCGCTCGTCGCCGGCCCCACCGCCGGGGAGGACGACGTCGCGCTGGTGGAGGCGCTGCTCGCCGGCACCGGCGAGACCCTGCGCATCACCGAGAAGGAGATCGACGCCTTCGGGGCGCTCGCCGGGTCCGGACCCGCGTACGTGTTCTACGTCGTCGACGCGATGGCCGAGGCGGGCGTCCTGCTCGGGCTGACCCGCGACGTCGCGCGGCGCCTGGCGGTGCAGACGGTGCTCGGGTCCGGCAGGCTGCTCGACGAGACCGGCGAGCACCCCGCGATCCTGCGGGAGAAGGTCTCCTCACCCGGCGGCACCACCATCCAGGCGCTGAAGCGGCTCGACGACGGCGGGGTGCGCGCGGCGTTCCTGGCCGCCCTGGAGGCGGCTCGGGACCGGTCGGCCGAGCTCGCCGCCGAGCTCGGCTGACACGACCGGCGCGTCAGGGGCGCGCCGAGAACCTCTCCAGCAGGTCGGCGTGCCCCGAGCAGACCAGCAGGTCGTTGGCGCTGACGCGCGTCTCCGGCGTCGCGTAGGTGAACTCGATCCCGGGCGACTTCACGCCGATCACCGTGATCCCGTACTTCTTGCGGATGTCGGACTGCGCGAGCGTGAACCCCTGCATCTCCCGCGGCGGACGCATCTTGACGATGGTGAACCCGTCCTCGACCTCGATGTAGTCGAGCATCTTGCCGCTGACCAGGTGCGCCACCCGTGACCCGGCGTCGGACTCGGGGTAGACGACGTGGTGGGCGCCGATGCGGGTCAGGATGCGGCCGTGCTCGGCCGAGACGGCCTTGGCCCAGATCTGCGGCGTGCCGAGGTCCACGAGGTTGCCCGTGATGAGCACGGACGCCTCGAGCTGCGTGCCGACCCCCACCACGGCGACGCCGAAGTCCGTGGCCCCGAGCTGTTCGAGCGCCTCCGGGTTGGACGCGTCGGCCTGCACCAGGGGCAGGCGCCCCGACCACTGGTTGACCAGGCGCTCGTCCGTCTCGACGGCCAGCACGTCCTGGCCGAGCCGGTCCAGCGTGGTCGCGATCGACGAGCCGAAGCGGCCCAGCCCGATGACGAGCACGCCTGCGTCCCGCTCCTGCGCCTTCTTGTCTGCCACGGTCTCCCTCTCGATGTCCTGCTCCACCTCCGGCTCACGCTGTCCGGCTCACGCTGTTCCATTGTCGGGTGAGTCTGCGGTTGCGCGACGGGCGGGGCCTCGTCCCTCGGACCCACCCTCTGCTCCACCTCCGGCTCACCCGATCCGGCTCACCCGATGATGGGGCGTTCCTCGGGGAAGCGTACGACGCGCCGCCGGTCCCGCAGGGCGAGGGCGCCGAGCACGGAGATGGTGCCCACGCGTCCGAGGTACATCAGGGCGCACAGCCAGAACTTGGCGGCGTCGGGCAGGTCGCCGGTGATCCCCGTGGACAGGCCGACGGTCGCGAACGCCGAGATCACCTCGAACAGGATCTGGGACAGCGAGAAGTCGGTCATCCGGACCAGGGCGATGCAGGACGCCAGCACCATCGTCGCGCCGATGAACACCACGGCGATGGACAGCCGCATGGTGTCGCGCGGGATGCGGCGGCCGAACACGTCGATGTCCCGGTCGCCGCGGGCCTCGGCGACGATCGCGAGCAGCATGACGGCCAGCGTGGTCACCTTGATGCCGCCCGCGGTCGAGGCCGACCCGCCGCCCACGAACATCAGCGCGTCGGTGACGAGCCACGACTCCTCGCGCATCGCGCCGACGTCGAACGTGCTGAACCCGCCGGAGCGGGGCATCACCGAGGCCGTCAGCGCGGACAGGAACTTGGTGTGCAGGTCCTGCCCGCCGAGCGTCGCGGGGTTGGCCCACTCCATCGCGCCGATGGTGACGAACCCGGCGACCAGCAGGGCCAGGCTCGTGGCGAAGGTGAGCTTGGTGTGCAGCGAGAGGTGGCGGGCCCACCGGCGGCCGTACCGGCGGGCCTGCAGCAGGTTCAGCATCACGGGGAACCCGAGGGCGCCGACGAACACCCCCAGGGTGATGGGGATGATGACCAGCCAGTCGGACGCATACGGCAGCAGGCCGTCCGCCGTCGGGACGAACCCGGCGTTGTTGAACGCCGAGACGCCGTAGAAGACCGAGTGCCACACGGCCAGGCCGAGGTTGCTGTCCAGGGCGATGAACCGGGGGAGCAGGACTACGGCGATAGCCAGCTCGATCGACGTCGAGACCACGATGATGAGCCGGATCAGGGACCCGACCTCGCCGAGCCGGGTGGTGCCCGTCTTGGTCTCGGAGGCCGTGAGGAGCTTCTGGGTCAGGCCGATCCGCCGCGAGACGGCCAGGCCGAGCAGGGAGGCGAGCGTCATGACGCCGAGCCCGCCCACCTTGATCCCGACGAGGATGACGGCGCGCCCGTACTCGGACCAGTACGTCGCGGTGTCCACGACCGTCAGGCCCGTGATGCAGACGGCCGACGTCGCGGTGAACAGCGCGTCGACGAACCGGGCGCCCACGTCCGACGTGGTGGCCCAGGGCGGCAGCAGCAGGAGCGTGAAGAGGGTGATGACGGCGGCGAAGACCGTCATCGCCAGGCGGGCGGGGTACTCGCGCGCCGTGCGGTCCACCCACTCGCGGACCGACGAGGCGCGGTCCTGCAGCGATCGTGCCACGCGCCGCGCCCTCCTCGTCTCGTCCGCCGTCCCGTCCGTCAGCCCGTCCGCCAGACGTGCGGCCCAGCCTGCCACGGGTTCGGCTACCGTGGCGGGATGTCCGTCGCCCGGCTCCTGTGGAGCCCCGAGCTCCTGACCTACGACTTCGGCCACGGGCACCCGATGGCTCCGGCCCGGCTGGACCTGACGATGCGCCTCGTCGAGGCGCTCGGGCTGCTCGACTCCCCGTCCCTGGAGGTGGTGGACCCGGCCCCGGCGAGCGACGCCGTCGTGCAGTCCGTGCACGACGCCGAGTACGTCGCGGCCGTGCGACGGGCGGCGGCCACGGGGGAACCGGACCTGGCGCGAGGGCTGGGCACGGAGGACGACCCGGTCTTCGCGGGGATGCACGAGGCGGCGGCCCGCCTGGTGGGGGCCTCGGTGGCGGCGGCGGACGCGGTGTGGTCGGGGCAGGTGGAGCACGCGCTGAACATCGCGGGCGGCATGCACCACGCGCAGCGCGGGGCGGCGTCGGGCTTCTGCATCTACAACGACGCCGCGGCGGCGGTGCAGCGGCTGCTCGACGCGGGCGCGGAGCGGGTGGCCTACGTCGACCTGGACGCCCACCACGGCGACGGCGTGGAGGCGATCTTCTGGGACGAGCCGCGCGTGCTGACGTTCTCCGTGCACCAGGACGGGCACACCCTCTTCCCGGGCACGGGGAACCCCGCAGACACGGGGCCCTGGGCGAACCACTGCGCCGCGGTCAACGTGGCGCTGCCGCCCCGCACCGACTCGGCGCGGTGGCTGCGCGCCGTCGACGCCGTGCTGCCCACGGTGCTGCGGGAGTTCGCGCCGGACGCGATCGTCTCCCAGCACGGCGCCGACGCCCACGGCAACGATCCGCTCACCGATCTGCGCGTGGGTATCGACGCGCAGCGGCAGGCGGCCCGGTGGGTGCACGACCTGGCCCACGAGCTGTGCGACGGCCGGTGGGTGGCGCTCGGCGGGGGCGGCTACGCCGTCGTCGACGTGGTGCCGCTGGTGTGGTCGTCCCTGGTGGCGGAAGCGGCGCACGTGCCGTTGGCGGCGGGGATGGAGCTGCCGGCCGCCTGGCGGGAGGCCGCCGAGGAGATGTCGGGCCTGCCGGCGGCGGCGACGCTCGGCACGGGCGACGTGGCCTGGCACGCCTGGCAGGACGGCTACGACCCGTCCGACGCCGTCGACCGTGCGATCCTCGCCACACGCCGGCACGTCTTCCCGGAGATCGGCCGCGACCCCTACCTGGACTGATCGCCCTGCTCCCGGTCGACAGGTCACGGGGCGGGCCCGGCCGCGGTCGGGGTCTGGTCGGGGCACCGGTGGTGATCGGGTATTCTGAGAGACGGACTTTTTCGCGTTGGTCGGCACAGCTCGGACCAACCGTGCTCCACCTACCGACCAGCATTGTGAGGACCTCATGGGCTCCGTCATCAAGAAGCGCCGCAAGCGTATGGCGAAGAAGAAGCACCGCAAGCTGCTGCGCAAGACGCGTCACCAGCGCCGCAACAAGAAGTGAGACGCCGCCCGCCGTCGCGCGGGCGCCCGTCACGAGCCCGGCCCCCGATCAGGGTGCCGGGCTCGTCGCGTTCCGGGACGGGGCGGCTCAGCGCCCCTGCAGGCGCCGCCGGACGGTGCGCTGCACGGCGCGCAGCACCAGTCCGGCCACCCAGGCCGCTCCCGCCCACGAGGCGGTGCGCACGCCGCGGCCCGCCACGCGCTGCCCGCGGCCCCGGAACTCCCGGATCGGCCAGCCGACCTCCTTGGCGTACCGGCGCAGGCGGACGTCGGGGTTGATGGGGCAGGGGTGGCCCACCGACCGCATCATCGGCAGGTCGTTGAGCGAGTCGCCGTAGGCGTAGGAGGCCTCGAGGTCGAGCCCCTCGCGCTCGGCGAGCTCGCGCACCGCGGCGCCCTTGGCCTCCCCGTGCATGAGGTCGCCGACCAGAGCCCCGGTGTAGTAGCCGTCGGTGTGCTCGGCGATGGTGCCCAGGCACCCCGTGGCGCCCAGGCGGCGAGCGATGAGGCCCCCGATCTCCACGGGCGTGGCGGTCACCAGCCACACCTCGTCGCCGGCGGCCACGTGCTCGTCCAGCAGCCGCTTGGTGCCGGGGAAGATCCGCAGCTCGAGCACCGTGTCGTAGACCTCCTCGCCGACGGCGGTGATCTCGGCGACGGACCGCCCGCCGATCAGCGAGAGGGCCTTGTTGCGCACGGTCTCGATCTGGGAGCGCGACTCCCCGAAGACCAGGTACTTGGCCTGGATGAACCCGAACCGGATCAGGTCCGCGGTGCCGAAGAACCGCCGTCGGTACAGCGCCCTGGCCAGGTGGAACGAGCTGGCGCCACGGATGATCGTGTTGTCGACGTCGAAGAAGGCGGCCGCCCGCGGTCGGTCCGGGTGCACGGCGTGAGACGGCATGCGGCCCACTGTATCCGCGCCGATACGCTGTCCCCGTGAGCACGCCCCAGACCGCACCCGACGAAGCGTGCCGGGTGGTGATGTACACCAGGTCGGACTGTCATCTGTGCGACGACGCACGGGCGGTGGTCGCCGCGGTGTGCACCGAGGCGTCGGAGGCCTGGCGGGAGGTCGACGTCGACGCCGACCCGGTGCTCGTGGAGCGGTACGGCGACTACGTGCCCGTCGTCGAGGTGGACGGCGTGCAGCAGGGTTTCTGGCGTGTCGACGCCGCGCGGCTGGCGCGGCGGCTCGCCCGGCGCCCGGGAGGAGAGCGGACGTGATCGAGATCGGTGAGGTGACGGTGCCCGCGGCGACGGTGGCGCGGCTCCCGTACTACCTGCGCGCCCTGCGCGACCTGACGCGCGAGGGCGTGGCGACGACGTCGTCGTCGGAGCTGGCCGAGCGCTCGGGCGTGGGGCCCGCGCAGCTGCGAAAGGACCTCTCCTACCTGGGCTCCTTCGGCACGCGGGGCGTCGGGTACGACGTCGACTCACTGTCCTCGTACATCGCGGCGGCGCTGGGGCTGGGCTCGGAGCACCGCCTGGCGATCGTCGGCGTCGGCAACCTGGGGCACGCTCTGGCGAACTACTCCGGCTACGCGGCCCGGGGCTTCCAGCTCGTGGCGCTGCTCGACGCCGACCCCGCCGTCGTGGGGCGCACGGCGGCCGGGCTGCCGGTGGAGCACGTGGACGACCTGGAGTCGATCCTGGCCGACCGCGACGTGTCGATGGTCATCCTGGCCACCCCCGGCTCGGCGGCACAGCCGGTGGCCGAGCGGATCGTGGCCTGCGGGGTGCGGGAGATCCTGTCGTTCTCCCCGGTGGCGCTGCAGCTGCCCGACGACGTCGTGGTGCGCAGCGTGGACGTGGCCGGCGAGCTGCAGATCCTGGCGTTCCACGCGGCGGCACGCAACGCGCAGCAGGCCCAGCGCGTCGGGGCCGACGGCGTCGCCGCCCCGGACGGCGTGGTGGCTCCGCCGGCCTCCGCGCGGTAGGCCGTCTCCCGCCTGCGGACGCCCTGGAACGCGCAGATCCCCGTGGGCCGGGCCCACGGGGATCTGCGGCGGTCACGCCGGACGGATCAGTTCTGCGCGATGGCGGAGATGTCGAGCGCGATCTTGACCTTCTCGCCCACCAGGATGCCGCCGGTCTCCAGGGCCGCGTTCCAGGTGAGGCCGTAGTCCTTGCGGTTGATCTCGAGCTCGGACTCGAACCCGGCGCGGGGGTTGCCGAACGGGTCGGTGGCGGTGCCGGCGAACTCGGTCGGCAGGTCCACCGTGTTGGTCACGCCGTTGATGGTGAGGTCGCCGGTGATGACGTAGGCGTCGCCGTCCACGGAGATGCCCTTCGAGGCGAACGACCAGACGGGCTTCTCCTCGGCGTGCCAGAAGTCGGCGCTCTTGAGGTGGCCGTCACGGTTCTCGTCACCGGTGCTGACCGCGGCGGCGTCGAGCTCGGCGGTGACCGAGGAGGACTCGAGGTCCTCGCCGACGGCGATGGTGCCGGAGGTGATGCCGATGGTGCCGCGGACCTTCGAGATGCCCGCGTGGCGGACGGAGAAGGACGCGGTCGAGTGCGCGGCGTCGATGACGTAGGTGCCGGTGGTCAGGCCCGAGGGCAGCGGCGTAGCCATGGGTGCTCCTTGTGAGTCGGTGTCGTGGTGCTCAGGTCCGACCGCCGCCGGGGCGGCCGAGGTCCATCGAAATGCATGAACCGGGGGCAGTCCCGGAGTATTCCGAGTGTGACGGAGGTCAAGGATCACGGTTGCATAACGAACTGATCCCTCGGGTTGTTTTCAGCGTTGTCTTGGTCAAGGTTTGACCGGGACAACAATCTGATGAGGGTGGAAGGTCGGCTTTATGCGGTTCTCTTGGTCAAGGGTGTCTGGGGTGGGGGTTCCGCTGGTTGCTGTGGTTGCTCTGGTGGCACCTTCGGTGGTGGTGGCGGGCTCGGCTGTCGCGGATGTGTCGTTGGACTGTGGGCCCGCGGTTGCTGAGGTGGATGAAGCGCCCCAGGTTTCATGCCGTTCCTTTCTGAGTCGACAGTCAGGAAGGATGGGCCCGTGCCCAAGAAGATTGATCCGCAGGTGAAGGCCCGGGCGGTGCGTCTGGTGACCGAGCACCGTGGGGAGTACCCGTCGTTGACCGCGGCGTGCGAGGCGGTGGCCCGCCAGACCGGGCTGAGCGTGGAGACCGTGCGCCGCTCGGTGCGCCAGGCGCAGGTCGATTCCGGCGACCGCCCGGGGACCACGAGCGAGGAGTCCGAGGAGATCAAACGAAACGGGCCCCCTACCGGATGTCCCATGAGCCACCAAAGCCTGCTGAAGAGCCACCACCTGGTCGGCTCGATGGGACGCTCCTACGGTGCCGGGGACAACGCCAGCATGGAGAGCTTCTTCTCCCTGCTGCAGAAGAACGTCCTGGACACCCGACGCTGGGACACCCGCGAGGACCTGCGTCTGGCGATCGTGACCTGGATCGAGACGAAGTACAACCGTCGCCGCCGTCAACGCCGCCTCGGTCGCCTCACCACGGTCGAGTTTGAGACCATCTACGCGGCCGCACAAGCGGCCTGATGACCACACACCCCGAGCGTCAACCAAACTCTGGGCAGACCCATGAGAACAAGCGGGCGTGCTCCAGCCTGGCAGACGGATTGGTGTAGGAAACCCCATCTTCCCAGGTCAGAGCACGCCCGCGCCGCTACCCCAGGCCAGTCACGCTGCCCCTCACGCCCCGCCCAACCGACTTTGCCGGAGCCCTGGCTCAGCCGGCCAGCGCTACACCCTCATCTGCGTTGAGCCCTCAAACTCCTACAAGCCGGCCTTTGCCGAAGCCCTGAGTGCATCTTCAGTCTAGTTCTTTCTTGATATCGCGATGAATGAAAACCTGATCGCTAACCTTGGTGCGAAGTAGCATCTTTAGGTCCTGAATGTCTTCGACTGGGTCAACTACTCGCGCGACTGGATTCGCGATGTGTTCGAGGACGGCCGCTCGGAGATCGTCCCCTGCAACCTCCTTCATCGTCCTGCCAGACAACAAGATCAAACTGTCGCGAGAAATGGAGGTGATCGATTCCGCTCTGAACCTGACAAGACACTTCGAATCCGCCAACCAACCTGATTTAGCATAGGCGACAGGGGCGAAGCCGATATTTACGTAGTTAGACCCATCCCAACTGGAATCTTGGAGGCCGACTACAGTGTACAGATCTCCTGACGACCTATACCAGTTTGCCACCTTTTTCTTAAATCCCAATGGCTTAAATGCTTGCTTGAATGCCTCCACAAGGTTCGAGTTGGGCATCAGCCAAACCTCCTGTACGTATCCAGATAGCCAGTCCAGCTCTGACCGGTAGTGCTCTCAAGTTCGTCAACATATCCCTGCAGTTGACGCCGGCCCGTCGCCTGGCTGCTCGCGGCGTCAGACTTCAATTCGCGCACGACGCGGTTTGTCCAGTCAATCGCATCGGGCCGACGCCCGCTCGGAAGCTTGTCTTCGGTGCGGTACCCGGGTCCTAGTGCATTCCTGTAGTTCGAATGGGTCTTTCGTCCACGGGCCGCGTCGGCGTTCTCACCGGATGTGAACTGACCCTTCTTGTTGCGAGCGGGGCCACAGTTGTGGACGAGTACCTCGTCGGTGCCGACGTGGTAGGTGTGGATGCCTGCGATGGTGAGGTTGTAGGCGGTCAAGTCTACGCGGGTGACGTCGATGTCCGCGATGGTGACGGTGGTGCCGGCCTGGGTGCGGAGCTGGTCGCCGGGCTCGAGGTCGATGGCATCGACCCACTTGCTGTCGGAGGCGACCCAGAAGGGGTGCTCACTGGTGGCGTCGACCTGTGAGCCGTCGGCGAGTTCGACGTCGACCATGGTGTGCAGGCCGCCGTGGCGGATCAGGTCGATGACCTCACGGGGGCCTTGCTCGCCGGTCTCGGGATCGGTGGCGATGACTTCGTCGCCGAGCCCGACGTCCTCGATGGCTCGCCGGGTGCCGTCGGCCATCAACACCAACGTGCCGGCATCAAAACTGTTGCGCCGACACAACGCGGTCGCGCCATCAAGGACCTCGTCAGCACTCCTGCTGGCCGCGATGGCCACGTCCGCGGCCTCGAACGCGGTCTTGCCGAGCTTGGCGAGCTTGCCCGCCGGGATGAAGTTCGCCAGCAGCCAGGCACACGACTGCCACTCACCATCTGCCAGACACCCCAGGGCATCGCTGACACCCAGCACACCCGACAAGAACGGGTGCTCGTGCTCGAAGTCACGCACCCACGTCTCGACCTGCTCCAGAACGCTCGGCTCGTCCGGGGTCGTGCTCGGTGTCGTCGTGGTGGTGTTCGTGACCGGAGGGTCGACCGTCTCCGGCTCCGGCTCGGGAGCCGGAGGTCGGACGTACTGCCCGGTCGGGGTGTTGAAGTGCGGCTTGCCGCCGCCGCCGGCTCCCGGAATGGTATTGAAGATGGGCAGCAGGCCCGTGGGGTCGGACCACGTGGCCGGATTGTGGTTGCCGTAGGTATAGGCGGCCCACTGCTGCGGATCGGTCAGGTCCATGACGGGGTCCACGGAGATGAACCGGCCCAGGACAGCGTCGTAGTAGCGGGCGCCGATGGCGGTCAGCCCAGTGGCGTCGGTGGGCTTGTCGAGGAAGCCGTGGTCGCCGGTCCACGCCGTCGGGGTGCTCCCCCGGGTGTCGCCGAAGGGTGTGGTGTACCGGTAGGACACCTCGGCACTGACGTTCGTGATGGACAGCCCTGCGGTGCCGTGATGATCCGAGACCAACGTGGATACGTCGTCGAACCCGGCCCCGTCACGCACCGCGATGCTCTGCCCAGCGAAGCTGTAGTACCGCGTCGCCGTCTTCGTCCCGCCGGCCGTGAGGGTGAGCTCTTGCCCGCCCGGCAGGTAGACGGTCGTGGCACCGTCCTGCTTGCGAACCAGACGGTCACCATCAGCGAACTTCGCAGTCGACTCACCAAGCTCGGCAGGGCTTCGGCAAAGTCACCGTTTAGGTCTTTGACCTGCAGGTTTGTCGGCGTGGGAGCGGGTGTCCGGCCACCGGGTGGCCACGACAACGCATGAGCGCCGAGCGACACGCACGATCAAGGTCGTCGACATCCCGGACTGGATCCAGTTCCCCAGCGCCGTCCAGGTCGCACAGCTGCGCCGCACCATCACCCGCCAGGGAAGAAGACCGTCGAGGTCGCCTACCTGATCACCAGCGCCGACGCCCGCACCGCGGACTCGGTCACCGACCTGGATCCAGAACCACTGGCAGATCGAGAACCGGCTGCACTGGGTCCGCGACGTCACCTACGACGGGGACTGCTCCACCGTCCGCACCGGGAACGCGCCACAGGTCATGGCCAGCCTGCGCAACACCACGATCAACATCCTGCGCCTCGAGGGCTGGACCAACATCGCCGCCGCCCTACGCCACCACGCGAGAGACCCTCAGAGGCCCACCGACCTCGTTCTGGTCTCATGACTTTGGCGGAGCCCTGGTGAGTCGACCGATCGGGTCTTCCCTGGCGGCTGCGCAACGCCGCCGTCAGCGCCGCCCTGTCCACAACCGGGGACGGTTCGGCGCACGACGCCGTGACTCGCCTCACGCGGGATGTTCGGCGGTCGGTCGCACACGTGGCATCTGGGACACTGGGAGCCATGGCCACCACCACCGTCCATCTCCTGCGGCACGGCGAGGTCCACAACCCCGACGGCGTCCTGTACGGGCGCCTCCCCGGGTACCGCCTGTCGGAGCGCGGGCAGCAGATGGCCCACCGCGTCGCCGCTCACCTGTCCGACGCCGGACGGGACGTCGTCGCGGTCGTCGCGAGCCCGCTGCAGCGTGCGCAGGAGACGGCCACCCCCGTCGCCGCCGCCTTCGACGTCGAGCTCGCCACCGATGACCGCCTGATCGAGGCCGGCAACCGCTTCGAGGGCACCACGATCGGCAAGAACCCCGGCCAGCTGGTCAACCCGAAGTACTGGCCGCTGCTGTGGAACCCGCTGCGTCCCTCCTGGGGCGAGGCCTACACCGAGCAGGCCGCTCGCATGCGCGCCGCCGTCGAGGACGCCCGCCGCGCGTTCACCGGCCACGAGGTGGTGCTGGTCAGCCACCAGCTCCCCGTCTGGGTGACCCGGCTGTCCTACACCGGGCACCGCCTCGCCCACGACCCGCGCCGTCGCGAGTGCTCCCTGGCGTCCTTGACGTCCCTGACGTTCGACGACGAGACCTTCGTGGCGATGCACTACTCCGAGCCCGCGGGTGACCTCCTCGCCGGCGCGGACCCCGTGGCGGGCGCGTGATGCGTCGCCTCACCGCCGCCGTGCTGGTCGCGAGCGCCGCCGTCGTCCTGACCGGCTGCGCCGCGGAGTCGGGGGCGGGTGACGTCGTCGGGCAGGGTTTCGTCTCCGGCGACGGCACCGTGCAGCAGTGGGACCCCGACGAGCGCGAGGACCCCGTGGTCGTCGAGGGCACCACGTTCGAGGGTGACGAGGTTTCCACCGCCGACTGGACCGGCGACGTCGTGGTGCTCAACACCTGGTACGCCGGGTGCGCGCCCTGCCGCGCCGAGGCCCCCTCCCTGGTCGAGATCGCGACGGACCGCGCCGATGACGGCGTGCACCTGCTGGGCATCAACACCGAGGACGACGCCGGGGCCGCGCTGGCCTTCCAGCGCACGTTCGACATCCCCTACCCGTCCATCGAGGACCGCAGCGGGCAGGTCGTGGCCGGGCTGTCCGGCGTCGTGCCGCTGCAGGCCGTGCCGTCCACCGTGGTCCTGGACGCGCAGGGCCGGGTCGCCTCCCGCGTGGTCGGCGAGGTCGCCGGGTCCACCCTGGACGGCCTCATCGACGACGCCCTCGGCGTCCAGGACGACGCCTGACATGGGGGAGGCCTTCGCGAGCACGGCGATGAGCGGCTCGATGCTGCTCGCCGTCCCCGTCGCGATCGTCGCGGGCGTGGTCTCGTTCGCCTCCCCGTGCGTGCTGCCGCTGGTGCCCGGGTACGTCGGGTACGTGGGTGGCATGGCCGCGGCCGGTGCCGGCCCGGCCCCGGCGGGAAGCGGCGGCACGACGACGGCGGCCCGGCCGGCGGCACCGGCGCGCGGTCGGGTCGTGGCCGGCGTGGGACTGTTCGTGCTGGGTTTCACGGCGGTGTTCGTGGCGCTCATGGCCGCCGCGGGCGCGCTCGGGTCCGTCCTGGTGCGCTACGAGGACGTGCTGACCCGGGTGCTCGGCGTCGTCGTGATCCTCATGGGTGTCGCGTTCCTCGGCGGCATCGGGTTCCTGCAGCGCGAGCGGCGGCTGCACGTCAGCCCGCGGACCGGGCTGTGGGGCGCGCCCCTGCTCGGGGTCGTGTTCGGCCTGGGCTGGACCCCCTGCCTCGGGCCCACGCTCGCCGCCGTGCAGTCCCTCGCGCTGGACGAGGCGTCGGCCCTGCGGGGCGTGGTGCTCGGCATCGCCTACTGCCTCGGGCTGGGCGTGCCGTTCCTGCTCGTCGCCCTGGGGCTGCAGTCCTCGCAGGCGATGCTCGGGTTCCTGCGGCGGCACCGGCTGGCGATCCTGCGGATCGGGGGCGGCCTGCTGGTCGCGATCGGCCTGGCGATGGTCACCGGGGTGTGGGGCTCTCTCACCAGCCTGCTGCAGAGCTGGATCAGCGGATACACGACGGTGGTGTGATGAGCGGGCAGACCTATCGCCCCGAGGGGATCGCGGACGACTTCACCACGGGGGAGACCGCCGCCGACCGGGCCGGCGCCGACCGAGCCGGCGGCGCGGCCGGACGGCCGCCGTCGGGCACCCCGCAGGCTCCCCGCCTCGGCTGGCGCGGCACGCTGCGCTGGACCTGGCGCCAGCTCACCAGCATGCGGGTGGCGCTCATGCTGCTCATGCTGCTCGCCGTCGCCGCGGTGCCCGGGTCGGTGTTCCCGCAGCGTGACCAGGACCCGTCCGCCGTGGTGGAGTACATCGGCGAGCACCCCGGCACCTCCGACTGGCTCGACCGGCTCGGGTTCTTCGACGTCTACGGCTCGGTCTGGTTCTCGGCGATCTACCTGCTGCTGCTGATCTCCCTGGTGGGCTGCATCGTGCCGCGCACCGTCGCGCACGCCAAGGCGCTGCGGCAGCGCCCGCCGCGCACCCCGGCCCGGTTCGAACGGTTCCCCGCCCACGTGGCCGGGACGACGACGGCCGACCCGGACGAGGCGGTCGAGGCCGCCGCCGCACACCTGCGCGGCCGATGGGCCTGGCTGCCCACGTTCCGCGTCGACACCGCCGCCGAGGAGGCCCGCCCGGCGCGCGGCACGATCCCTGCCCGGCCCGCCGCCCGCACCGTGGCCGCCGAGCGCGGCTACCTGCGCGAGACCGGCAACCTGCTCTTCCACCTGGCGCTCGTCGGGCTGGTCGTGTCCGTCGGGGTCGGCCAGCTCCTGCACTACCGCGGGCAGGCGATCATCACCGAGGGACGCGGGTTCGCCAACGCCGTCGTGGACTACGACACGTTCGAGTCCGGTGCGTGGTTCGATCCCGCCTCGCTCGTCCCGTTCTCCATGACGCTCGACTCCTTCGACTCCGAGTTCGCCACCGACACCGTCGCGTTCGCGCAGTCGCGCGACTTCACCGCCTCGGTCACGGTCACGGAGCCGGACGGGTCGGCGTCCGCCGAGACGATCAAGGTCAACCACCCCCTGATCATCGACGGCTCCAAGGTGTACCTGCAGGGCAACGGCTACGCCCCGGAGATCACGGTCTCCGACGCCGACGGCGAGGTCGCGTTCTCCGGCCGCGTGCCGTTCCTGCCCGAGGACCAGGTGTACACCTCCCGCGGCGTGGTCAAGGTCCCCGACGTCTCGGCGGGCAACGAGCAGATCGGGCTCATCGGGTACTTCCTGCCCACCGCCGTCATCAACGACGACGGCTCCGCCGAGTCCGTCTTCCCGCTGCCCACGGACCCGTTGCTGGTCCTCGAGGTCTATCGCGGCGACCTCGGCCTGGACGACGGCGTGCCGCAGAACGTGTACCGCCTCGACACCGCGAACCTCACCCCGTCCCTCGACGACGACGGCGAGCGCGTCAAGCTGCTGCTCGAGCCCGGTGACACCGTCGAGCTGCCCGACGGGCTCGGCACGGTCTCGCTGGCCGGCGGCGACGTGCCGCGGTTCGTCGCCCTCGACCTGCGCCACGACCCCTCCCTGACGTGGGTGCTCACCTTCGCTCTGCTCGCCGTGGTCGGCCTGACCGGCTCGCTGTTCCTGCCCCGCCGGCGCGTCTGGGTGCGATCATGGACGTCCGACGGCGTCACGCACGTCGAGGTCGCCGGCCTGGCCCGCGGGGACGACGCCGGGCTGGACGGCGAGGTCGACCGCGCGCTGGCCGCGGTCCCCGGGATCGTGACCGACGACGACGCACCGCCGGGCGCCTCCGCACCCGCGGCGGCACCGGAACCTGACCGACGCTCCACCGAACCACCCGAGGAAGGCTGACCATGGGAATCGCCGAGCTGAGCGACCTGCTCGTCTGGGCGGCGGCGACCACGCTCGCCATCGCGATGATCGCGTTCGCCGTCGACCTGGGCCGCCGCACGGGGGAGCGTGTCGAGGCGCGCGACGCCTCGCGGGCCACCGTCGGGGCGGCGGCACCGGGCCTCGCGCCGGGCAGCACCCTCGGCGACGCCGGTGACGGCGCGGTCCCGCCGGCCGAGCCGCGCCGTCGGGCCGCGGGCATCGCGATGTCCACGACCTCGCTCGGGACGGCGCTGCTGCTCGTCGCGATCGTGCTGCGCGGCCTGGCCGCCGGCCGCACCCCCTGGGCCAACATGTACGAGTTCACGCTGGTGGGCTCGTTCATCGCCCTGACCGTGTTCCTCCTGCTGAACCTGCGCCGGGACGTGCGGTTCCTCGGCGCCTTCGTCACGGGCCTGGCCACCCTGTTCCTGGTGCTGGGGCTCAACGTCTTCCACGTGGCCGCCACCGGGGTGCAGCCGGCGTTGCAGAACTACTGGCTGGTGCTGCACGTCGGGGTGGCGATCACCGCGACCGGCATCTTCACCGTGTCGTTCGTCATGTCCGCGCTGCAGCTCCTGCGCGACTCGCGCGAGGCGGGGTCACCGTTCCTGTCCCGCCCCGGCTTCCGGTGGCTCGACCGCACGCCGACGCCCACCGTCCTGGAGGCGATGTCGTTCCGGCTCAACGCGGTGGCGTTCGTGCTGTGGACGTTCACCATCATCGGCGGCGCGATCTGGGCCGAGGACGCCTGGGGCCGCTACTGGGGCTGGGACCCCAAGGAGGTCTGGAGCTTCGTCATCTGGGTCGTGTACGCGGCCTACCTGCACGCCCGCACCACACGCGGCTGGTCGGGGCGCCGCGCGGCGTGGTTCGTCGTCGTCGGCTACGCCTGCGTGTTGTTCAACTTCACCGGCGTGAACCTGGTCTTCAACGGCAAGCACTCCTACTCCGGCCTGAGCTGATCCGCCCTAAGCGCCTCCGCCCCTCCGCGCACCCGCCCCTCTGCGCACCCACCCTCTGCGCACCCACCCCTCCCGCGAGGTAGGCCGCATTCCCGCGAGGTAGGCAACCCCTCGCCGAGGTAGGCGCGGTGGCCGCGAGGTAGGCAACCCCTCGCCGAGGTAGGCGCGGTGGCCGCGAGGTAGGCCGGGGAACGTGCCGACTCGGCGCACGGGTCGCCTACCTCGGCGCACGGGTCGCCTACCTCGGCGGGAGGTCGCCCACCTCGGGGGAGGGGTTGCCTACCTCGGGGGAGGGCGGGAGCCGTCAGGACGAGCCGAGGTCGCCGGTGTCGTCCGGGCTTCCCTCACCACGGTCACGGCGCTGCTGGCGGCGCTTCTCCTGCTCGATGCGCCACAGGAAGTCCGGGTCGTCGTCCGGCGCGACCGGTCCCGAGGGTCGGCGGGGTCCACGTCCCGGGCGCGCGGTGCGTCCACCGCCGTTGCGGCGCGCACGCTTGGTCACGATCCAGGCGATCGGCCCGAAGACGGGCAGCAGCACGATGATCACGACCCACAGCCAGGTCGGCAGACCGCCGCGGTCCTCCTCCTCGGACGAGGACAGGTCGGCGAGGCTGTAGACCATCAGGCCGACGACGACGAGGCCCACCAGGACGCGGAACATGCACCCAGCGTAGGACCTGCGGGACCCGCCACCGAATCGGGCAGGTCCCGACCGGACCTATCCTGGTCGGGTGCCTCTCGTCATCTACACCGTGCTGCGCCTCGTGATCTTCGCCGGGGCGCTCGGCGTCGGTTACCTGGTCGGCCTGCGCGGCCTGCTGCTCGTGCTGGTCGGCGTGGTCGTGGCGTTCGCCGTCGCCTACCTGGCGCTGCCGCGGCAGAAGGACGCCGCCGCCGTCTGGATCGCCGAACGGGCCCAGCGCCGCGCCCAGGGCAAGGAGGGCCTGAACAAGGTCATCGACGAGGACGCCGCTGCCGAGGACGCCGCCGTGGATTCCGACGGCGGGAGCCCGGACCGCCGCTAGCCCCGGCAGCCGCCGGGGTCCGGGTCGCTCAGAGCGCCAGACCCAGCCCCAGCAGCACACCGTAGGCGAGCTCGAAGAACCCGGTCCCGGCCAGCACCGGGACCAGCGCCCGCCCGTGCGCCCCGGCGATCACGGGGATCACCAGCAGCACGGCCGGCAGCAGCAGGACGGCGACGCCGAACGCCCACGGGTTCCAGAGCGCACAGGCCAGCCCGAGCAGCACCGCCAGCACGATCCACAGCGCGTACAGCCGCCGGGCCCGGTGGTCGCCCACCCGCACGGCGAGGGTCCGCTTGCCCGCGACGACGTCGGTGGGGATGTCGCGGATGTTGTTGACCATGAGCAGCGCGCACGCGATCAGCCCCACGCCGACCGCGCCCAGCACCGCGGGCCACGTGATCCGGTCCGCCTGGGTGTAGGTGGTGCCGAGCGTGGCCACGAGCCCGAAGAAGACGAACACGCCGACCTCGCCGAACCCGGAGTATCCGTAGGGCCGCGTGCCCCCGGTGTAGTACCAGGCGGCGACCATGCACAGCGCGCCGACGGCGACGAGCCACCAGTGCCCGCTGACGGCGCACAGGGCGATCCCGAGCAGACCTGCGACCCCGAAGCATCCGAACGCCGCGGCCTTGACCTGCCGGGGCCGGGCGATGCCGGACGCGGTCAGGCGCAGCGGGCCCACCCGGTCCAGGTCGGTGCCGCGCACGCCGTCGGAGTAGTCGTTGGCGTAGTTGACGCCGATCTGCAGCGCGAGCGCGACGCCGAGCGCCAGCACGGCGGGCAGCCAGGCGAACGCGTCGACCTGGGCGGCGGCGCCCGAGCCGATCAGCACGGGGGCGGCCGCGGCGGGCAGGGTCCGGGGCCGGGCTCCCGCGACCCACTCGGCGGTGGTGGCCATGCGTGCTCCTTCTCAGTGCGGGGCGCCGGCACGGCGCACGAGGTCGACGACGGCGGCCCGGTCGATCTTGCCGGGTCCGCGCAGGGGGAGCGCGGGTACCTCCAGGACGCGGCGGGGCGCGGCGGCCCGGCCTACCCTATCCGCGACGACCGACCGGACCCGCGCCAGCTCGTCGTCGTCCAGCACCCTGCCCCACGCCTCCGGACGCCGCGCCCCACGGGCCGTGCCCGACGCTGCAGGGACGGCCACGACGGCGACGACGGCCTGCCCCCACTCGTCGTCGGGGACGCCGACCACGCACACCTCGGCGCCGAGCAGCTCGCCGAGCACCGCCTCCACGGCGGCCGGGGCGACGTTCACGCCGCCCGTGACCACGACGTCGTCGGCGCGTCCCAGCACGCTCAGCACCCCGTCGGTCAGGGTGCCGAGGTCGCTGGTGCGCAACCACCGCCCGTCCCGGCCCTCGACGAACGCCGCCGCGGTGGCGTCGTCGGCCCCGAGGTAGCCGGTGGCCAGCGTCGGGCCGGCGATCTCGACCACACCCGCCCCCGATGCGTCGTCGGCCGGGCCCGGCGCGAGCCGCAGCCGGACGCCGGGCAGGGGCACGCCGTCGTAGACGCACCCGCCGGCCGTCTCCGACATGCCGTAGGTCCGCACCACCGGGACCCCGGCCGCCCGGGCACGCTCCAGCAGCCCCGGCGGCGTGGCCGCCCCGCCCAGCAGGACGCCGCCGCACCGGGCGAGCGCTCGGAGCCCGGCCGGGGCACCGGCGTCGGCCGCGGCGATCACGCGGTGCAGCTGGGTGGGCACGAGCGAGACGAAGACGGGGTCGTCCCCGGCCAGGGGTGCGGCGAGCAGCGAGGCCAGTCCGTCCGGTGCGAAGGCCGCGTCGGGGTCGGCCGCCGTCAGCGGCGTCCCGGCGAGCACGGAGCGGACGACGACCTGCATCCCCGCGACGTGCGTCGCCGGCAGTGTCAGCACCCAGCGGCCGGCGGCGCCGAGGCGCTCGCGCGTCGCGGCCGCCGACGCCCGCAGCGCGGCCGCGCCGAGGGCCACCTCCCGCGGCGCGCCCGTCGAACCGGAGGTGCGCACCACCAGCGCGGTGCCCGACGGCGGGGCCTGCGCGGACAGCAGAGGCAGCGGCACGACCGGTGGGCCGCCGTCCAGGGCGCGGCGCGTGCGGTCCACGAGTGCGGCGACGTCAGGGAGCACGAGGTCACGATAGTGCGCCGCGCCGGAGTCCCGGCGGGCCGCCCCGGGCCGCTCGCCGCCGTGACATAGGGTGTGCGCCAGCACACACGCTGGAGGACACGATGACCCCACGGCTCGGGGGGTACCTGGCATCCGGGGCGGCCGCGCTCGCCCTGGTCCTGGCCGGCTGCAGCGCCGGGGACCCGCAGCCCGCCCCGACGACGACGGTCGCGCCGAGCGTGCTCGCGGAGGCCAAGGGCGACCCTCCCGACCCGGACGTGCCGATCGTGTGGCCGCTGACGGGCGAGCCCACCGAGAAGGTGGCCGAGCGGCCCGCCCTGGCGGTCAAGATCGAGAACTCCCCGCAGGCCCGGCCGCAGACCGGCCTCGAGGACGCGGACATGGTGTGGGAGGAGGTCGTCGAGGGCGGGATCACGCGGTTCGTCGCGGTCTTCCACTCGACGGTCCCGGACGCCGTCGAGCCGGTGCGCTCCGTGCGCCCGATGGATCCCGCGATCGCCGCGCCGCTCGACGGGATCCTCGCGTACTCCGGGGCGCAGCAGCCCTTCATCCAGGACGTCGCCGCCGCCGGGGTGCAGTCGGTGATCATGGACGCCGGGGACGCCGGGTTCCACCGCGACCCCGGGCGGTTCGCGCCGCACGACGTCGTCGGCGACCCGCAGACGTTCCTCGACCAGGCCGACGGCGAGCGCACGGTCCCGCCGCCGGCGCAGTTCGCGTTCGCGCGTTCGGCGGCGCGGAGCACGGTCGTGACCGACGGGAAGGCCGCCGGCTCGGTGGACGTCGTGATGTCGCCGGCGCAGACCAGCGGCTGGGACTGGGACGAGGAGTCCGGCACGTGGCTGCGCAGCGAGGGCTCGTCCGAGTCGGTGTCCACCTCGGGCGCGCGGCACGCGGCGACCAACGTGGTCGTGCTCGACGTCGACGTCGTCGACACGTCCTACCGCGACGCCTCCGGTGCCGCGGTCCCGGAGACGCAGCTGGTGGCCTCCGGGTCCGGCCTCGTCGCCTCGGGCGGGTCGGTCCTCGAGGTCGAGTGGTCCAAGGAGTCCCTGCAGGACCCGGTGGTGCTCACCGCGGGCGGGGAGCCGGTCGAGCTGGCCCCGGGCAACACCTGGATCGAGCTCGTGCCGCGGGGCAGCGGTTCCTGGTCGACCTCCTGAGCCGCCGTCCGGGGACGGCGGGCCGGTAGGTCGCTGCGCGTGGAAAGGCGCGACCGACCGGATCGTGAACCGCCGCGCGGGATCTCAGAACGCGTAGGGGAACTGCGACCAGTCGGGGTCCCGCTTCTCCAGGAACGCGTCGCGGCCCTCGACGGCCTCGTCGGTGAGGTAGGCCAGGCGCGTCGCCTCCCCGGCGAACACCTGCTGACCCATCAGGCCGTCGTCGGCCAGGTTGAACGCGAACTTCAGCATCCGGATCGCCTGCGGCGACTTGCCGGCGATCGTCAGCGCGTACTCCAGCCCGAGCGCCTCCAGGTCGTCGTGCTCGGCGACCTCGTTGACCCCGCCCCAGCGCTCGGCGTCGTCGGCCGAGTACTCGCGGGCCAGGAAGAAGATCTCCCGGGCCCGCTTCTGGCCCACCTGCCGGGCCAGGTACGCCGAGCCGTAGCCGCCGTCGAACGAGCCGACGTCGGCGTCGGTCTGCTTGAACTTCCCGTGCTCGCGGCAGGCGATGGACAGGTCGGCCACGACGTGCAACGAGTGCCCGCCGCCGGCGGCCCAGCCGTCGACGACGGCGATCACCACCTTGGGCATGGTGCGGATCAGGCGCTGCACCTCCAGGATGTGCAGGCGCCCGGCGCGCGCGGGGTCGACGGCGTCGGAGTCCGCGCCGAGCTGCCCGGTGGCGTCCGCCGTCGTGTACCGGTAGCCCGACCGGCCGCGGATCCGCTGGTCGCCGCCGGAGCAGAACGCCCAGCCGCCGTCCTTCGGGCTCGGGCCGTTGCCGGTGAGCAGCACGGTGCCGACGTCGGAGGTCATGCGTGCGTGGTCCAGCACGCGGTAGAGCTCGTCCACGGTGTGCGGGCGGAACGCGTTGCGGACCTCGGGACGGTCGAACGCCACCCGGACGACGGGCAGGTCGCGCACCCGCTCGGTGCCGTCGTCGTGCACGGTCCGCTCCACGCCACGGTGATAGGTGAGGTCGGTGAGGTCCTCGAACCCGCTCACCGAGCGCCAGCGCTCCGCGTCGAAGGTCTCGGAGACCCGGCGCGGGCGGGACCCGGGGCGGGACGGCACTGCGGGCTCGGCGGCGTCGTGGTGGCTCACGCCGGTCAGCCTAGTTCGGTTCCCACCAACCGATCACAGCCGGCTTGCGCGTCGTCCCGACGTTCTGCACATCGTGAGCGCACCATGGATCCATGGACACGACGAACCCGCATCGATCCGAGGTCGTCGACCTGGACGAGGTCGTCGACGAGCTCATCGCCTACGACGCCGCCGAGGTGCGCCGCGCCACCGCCACGACGCAGTCCCTGCCGGTCGCCTCCGTGCGACCGCGGGGGGCGTGGTCGTTCGCCGCGCCGCCGGACGAGTTCACGGACTGACACCGCTCGCCGGTACCCGGACGGCCGCGAGACCTGCTCCGCGGCCGGGTACCTCCTACCCTGAGCACGTGGCCACCACCCTGTCCGCGACGCTCCAGACCCGGTTCGCCTGGTCCACGCCCCTGCGCACCCGCTTCCGCGACCTCGAGGTCCGCGACGGCCTGCTGCTGCGCGGCGACGCCGGCTGGGGTGAGCTCAGCCCGTTCTGGGAGTACGACGACGCCGAGTCGCTCGCCTGGTTGCGCGCCGCCCGGGAGGCCGCCGATCAGGACTTCCCCGCACCGGTCCGTGACGTCGTCCCCGTCAACGTCACCGTCCCGGCGGTCGGGCCGGAGCGGGCCCGGGAGATCGTCCTGCGGTCCGGCGGTTGCCGCACCGCCAAGGTGAAGGTGGCCCAGCGGGGTGCCGACGGGCTGCTGGAGGACGCCGCCGTCGAACGCGAGCGTGTCGCCGCCGTGCGTGCGGCGTTCGACGAGCTCGGCACGGCGGACGCTGCGATCCGGGTGGACGCCAACGGGGCCTGGTCCGTCGACGAGGCCCGCGCGCGCATCCCCCGGCTCGCCGCAGCCGCGCGAGACCTGGAGTACGTCGAGCAGCCGTGCCGCACGGTCGCCGAGCTGGCCGCCGTACGGCGCGGCGCCGACGTACGCATCGCCGCCGACGAGTCGATCCGCCGCGCCGCCGACCCGCTGCGGGTCGTGCGCGACGAGGCCGCCGACGTCGTCGTGCTCAAGGTGCAGCCCCTCGGGGGCGTTCGGGCGTGCCTCGACCTCGCCGAGCAGGTCGGGCTGCCCGTGGTGGTGTCCTCGGCGCTGGAGTCCTCCGTGGGGCTGGCGGCGGGGGTGGCGCTCGCCGCGGCGCTGCCCGAGCTGCCCTTCGCCTGCGGGCTGGCCACCTCGCAGCTCCTCGCGCACGACGTCACCGACGACCCGCTGCTGCCCGTCGACGGCGTGCTGCCGGTGCGACGTGCCGCCCCGGACGCCGGTGCCCTGGCCGCCGTCGCGGCCCCGCCGGCGGTCGAGCAGCGCTGGTTCGACCGGCACGACCGCCTGGACGCCCTGCTCGCCGCGGAGCGCGTCGCATGACGGGTGCACCGCCCCCCGGTCCCGGGCACGCCGCGTCCGGTACCGGCAGCCCGGCCGTGGACGCCGCCTGCGCCCTGGTGGCCGACCTCGCGGCCCAGGGCGTGCGCGACGTCGTCCTGGCACCCGGGTCGCGGTCCGCTCCGCTGGCCTACGCGCTGGCCGCCGCGGACGACGCCGGGACGCTGCGCCTGCACGTGCGTGTCGACGAGCGTTCCGCCGGGTTCCTCGCGCTCGGGCTGTCCCGCGGCGCCGCGGTCCCGGCCGCGTCCGACGGCGCCGCCCCGGCCGCACCCGCTCCCGTGGCGGTGGTGACGACGTCGGGCACGGCGGTGGCCAACCTGCACCCGGCGGTGCTGGAGGCCCACCACGCCGAGCTGCCGTTGATCCTGCTGACGGCCGACCGTCCGCACGAGCTGCGGGGGACCGGTGCCTCCCAGACCACCGACCAGGTGGGCATCTTCGCCACGGCGGTGCGAGCCGCCGTCGACGTCCCCGCGCCCGACGGCCGCGACGGCGAGGTCCGCGACCTGCTGGCCACCGCGCGCCGGACCGTCGCTGCGGCCCTCGGGCTGCGCGACCGTCACCCCGGTCCGGTCCAGCTCAACCTCGCGTTCCGCGACCCCCTGCACCCCTCGGCGCCGCTGGCGCCCCTCGCTCCGGCACACCGCTCCCGTGCGGCGGGAGCCGAACGGACCCCGGCCGCGGCGGGCGTGGAGGTCGTGCGACCCGCGCCGGGGCCCGGGGCCGACCCGCTGCTGCCCGGGGACCCTGCGCGGACCGTCGTCGTGGCGGGGGACGGTGCGGGTCCCGCCGCCCGACGCCTCGCCGAGGCCCGCGGCTGGCCGCTGCTCGCCGAGCCCACCTCCGGTGCCTGCGGCGGACCGAACGCCGTGGCCGCCGCGCGGTCGGTGCTCGGGGCACCGGGTCTGGTCGCCGACGTCGAGCACGCCGTCGTCCTCGGGCGCCCCACGCTGTCCCGACCGGTGCAACGCCTGCTCGCGCGCGACGGCGTCACCGTCACCGTCGTCGCACCCGGCGGGGGGCCGTGGCCCGACGCCGCCCGCAATGCGGCGCGGGTGGTCGACGGCCTCGCCGAGCGCTGGTGGGAGCCCACGGCGCCGTCCGACGGCGGGGCGTTCCTCGAGCGGTGGCGCACGGCGGGACGGGTGGCGGCCCGGTGCGTGGCGGAAGCGGCCGAGGGGGCCGGCGGGCCTGCGGCGGACGCGGAGCCGGGACCGTACGCGGCGCTCGCCGTCGCCCGGGCCGTCCTGACCGCCGGCGGCCCCGACGACCTGCTCCTGGTCGGGGCGTCCAACCCGGTCCGGGACCTCGACCTCGTGCTCGGCATCGACGCGGGGCCCTCCGGCCCGCCGCCGCAGGTGCTGGCCAACCGCGGGCTGGCGGGCATCGACGGCACGCTGTCCTGGGCCACCGGGGTGGCGCTGGCTGCCGCACGTCCCGGGCGCCGGGTGCGGGCGCTCGTGGGCGACCTCACGTTCCTGCACGACGTCGGCGGACTGCTGCGCGGCCCCTCCGAGCGGCCCGTCGACCTGGACGTCGTGGTCGTCAACGACGACGGCGGCTCGATCTTCGCCACCCTGGAGCACGGGGCGCTCGCGGCGAGCGGACCGGACGCGGACCTGACGTTCGAACGGGTCTTCGGCACCCCGCACGGGGCCGACCTCGGTGCGCTCTGCGCGGGGTACGGCGTGGCGCACCGGCTCGTCGAGGGAGTCGCCGCTCTGCGTGCCGCTCTGGCCCGGCCCGCCGGCGGGGTGCGCGTGGTCGAGGTGCGGGTGCCGCGTACCGACCGGTGGGCGGAGTCGCGTGAGCTCGCGGCGCGGATCGCGCGGTCCGTGGACGCCGGCTCCTGAGTGTGCGCGCCGTTCACTCGGCAGTTTGTGTTTCGATCGGCACCTCGAACTGCCGATCGAAGCACAAACTGCCGATCGAAGCTCTCTGACCTGCAGGTTCGTGATTGACAGCGAATTCTCAGGTTCACCCAAGGGTCGGCCCAGCCTCCCGGTGTTGAGTGGGGTCAGAACTTCGAGGAGGGCACCATGAGCACCGACAACAACCCCGCACCGCAGCAGCCGCCGTCGGACCCGCAGCACCCCGTCGAGCACCCGACCGCGCCGCTGCCCACCGAGGCGCGGCAGCCGGCCCCCGGCCCGTCGTCGCAGACCCCGCCGCAGCAGCCGTCGGCCGAGCGGCCGCAGGAGCCGCCGCGCCAGGACGTGCCGCCCGCCTCCTTCGCCCAGCCCGGCATGGGCCAGCAGCCGTATCAGGGCCCCCACCCGCACGGGACGGGCTCGGCCCCGGCCCCGCAGCACCAGCCCTACCCGGCGTACGCCACGTCCGGACCGGCGTCGTACCAGCCGACCTACCGCCCGGACCACCCGTCCGGCTACCCGTACCAGCCGGCCGAGCAGGCCTCCGGCTACCAGCCGGCCGACCAGGCGCCGGAGCGGACCAGGCAGCGGCCGCGCTGGGTGCCGATGGTCGCCGTGGCGGCCGGCGCGGCCGTCCTGGCCAGCGGCGCGACCGTCGGCCTGACGAGCCTGCTCGACGACGGCACCACGACGTCGTCGCTCGCCGAGGTCGGCGCCTCCCAGGACACCCAGGCCGCCCCGGTGGCGAGCTCGACCAGCGAGAACCCCGACTGGCAGGCCGTCACGGCCGCCGTCGCGCCGTCCGTCGTCGCGATCCAGGTCACGAGCCAGTCCGGCGGGGCCGAGGGCTCCGGCGTCGTCCTGGACGACGCCGGCCACGTGCTCACCAACAACCACGTCGTCTCCGGCGCCGCGGACGGCACCGTGCAGGTGACGCTCAGCGACGGCCGCCTGTACGAGGCGAACGTCATCGGCACCGACCCGACCACCGACCTGGCCGTCGTCGAGCTCGTCGACCCGCCGGACGACCTGCAGCCGGCCACCTTCGGCGACTCCGACTCGGTCCAGGTGGGCGACTCCGTGCTGGCGGTCGGCAACCCGCTGGGCCTGGCGAACACCGCCACGACCGGCATCGTCTCGGCGCTGGACCGGCCGGTCGCAGCCTCCGGCGAGGACGGCAGCGACGTCGTGGTGACCAACGCGATCCAGATCGACGCCGCCGTGAACCCCGGCAACTCCGGGGGACCGCTGTTCGACGCGCAGGGCCGCGTCATCGGCATCACGTCGTCCATCGCGTCCCTCTCGAGCGGGGCCGGCCAGTCGGGCTCGATCGGCCTCGGGTTCGCCATCCCGGTCAACCTGGGCACCGACGTCGCCGACCAGCTCATCGAGGACGGCACCGCCGAGCACGCCTTCCTGGGCGTCTCGCTGACCGACACCACGGCCACCGCCGACGGCGTCACGCGCCGCGGCGCCGAGGTCGTGGACGTCACCTCGGGCTCGCCGGCCGCCGAGGCCGGTCTGCAGTCCGGGGACGTGATCGTCGCGGTGGACGACGACGTCGTCAACGGCGCCGAGTCGCTGACCGCCTACGTGCGTGAGCGCTCGGCGGGGGAGTCGGCCACGATCACCTACGTCCGCGACGGGCAGACGAGCTCGGTGGACGTCTCGTTCGCCGTGCGCGACGAGTCGGCGCAGTCCGGCTCCGGCTCGCAGGACCAGCAGGGCTCCGGCGACTCGGGTGAGCTTCCCTGGCCGGGTCAGCAGGGCGACGGGTCGGACCAGGGCCAGCAGGGCCAGGGCGGGTCCGAGCAGGACGGCGGATCGTCCGACTCGACGCAGCCGGACAACATCCCGGGGTGGTTGCAGGAGCTCTTCGGCAACTGACCCCCACAGCTCCGCGGCGGCGGCCCACCCCCCTTCCGGTCCGCCGCCGCGGATCCCGGCGCGGCGAGGTGCGGTCCAGCGGGCCGTGCCGCCGCGTGCCGCGGTTCACCGGACCCGGCAAGGCACCCGACGTGCCTCGCCGGGTCCGTCGTCGTGCCGGCGGGGTGTGGTCCGGCAGCGTGCGATCCGTCCGCGTGCCGGTCAGGACGCGGGGAACGCGTCGGGGTCGAGGGCGGCCGCGACCCCGAGCGCGCTGCGCTCGAGGAAGCCCGCCAGCTCGGCCGCGGGGACGTCCGGGGCGTCGGCGGCGTCGACGAGCGCCTGCTCGGCGAACGAGATCCAGGAGTGCAGCGCGACGTCGAGCAGCGGCTCGGGCTCGACGCCGATCTCGGCGAAGACGTCGCGCAGGTGGCCGGCCAGGACGTCGCGGGCCTCCTGGATCGTGGTCCGGACGTTCTCGTCGCCGCTGGCCGCACCCCGGACCAGGGAGTAGAACGTGGCGTCGTGGTCCCGCACGAACTCGACGAAGCGGTCGAGGGTGTCGCGCAGCCGCGCCCGCGGGGGGAGGTCGGCGCGGGGCTCGGTGGCGTGCAGCATCGCGTCGCGGGCGGTCCGCACGATGGCGGAGTGCAGTCCCTGGCGGTTGCCGAAGTAGTAGTGCACCAGCCCGGGGGAGACGCCGGCGCGGGCCGCCAGGTCCTCGATCGTGACGTCCTCGAGGCGGTGATCGGCGAGCGCCCCGACGCCGAGGGCGAGGAGCTGCTGGCGACGCTCGTCGGGACTCAGACGGGTGCGTCGGGATCCAGCCATGTGCCGAGCATAGATGCGGTGGCATCCCGGAGCGGGCCACGCGGGGACGGGGAGGCGGTGCGCGATGACGCGTCCCGGACGGGCGCGTCTTGTTGAGGTGGCCTCAGTTACCTATTGACGTCCCCTCAATAGAGTCGTAGCGTCACCCCTCGGGTGACGACGAGGTCGCCCCACGTCTGCGGGAGGAACGATGAAGATCAGTGCACTCACCCGGACCCGTCGGGGCCGAGCGGTCCTCGCGACGGTTCCCACGCTCGCCGTCCTCGGCGTGCTGATGGGAGGCGTCGCCCAGGGGGCCGTCCCGGTGTCGATGACGGTGTCCGGCCAGCAGTTCAAGATCTCGGCCGACTCGCTCGAGGGGACCGGGTTCTCCCAGTACGCCGGTGTCGCCCAGGACGCCGACGGTGCGAGCCACCCGGTGGCGATCGCGAACATCAAGGACGCCACGCTCGACAACCTGTGCCAGTCCGTGAAGATCCCCGGCATGCCGGTCGGGCTGCTCATCTCCGCCGGGACCGACCCGAAGAAGCCGGTGGAGGCCACCGACCTGCAGATCGGCATGAGCGACCTGCGCGGTACCGCGACGTTCGGCAAGATCCGCATCGGGGTGGACGCCTCGACGGTCGGCACGAAGGCGAAGGGCAGCAAGGGTGACTTCGCCATGGACTCCGACTCGATCGACATCCAGAACCTCCAGCAGGTGTCCCTGAGCACCTCGGCGGCCGTGTTCAAGCTGTCCGACCTGCACCTGCGCATCACCGACGGCACAGAGTGCTTCTGACCCGCCGTCAGGGCCGCCCGCCGGGCGGACCGGGGGCGCCGCGCGACGGCCGGGAACGGTTCGCCGCGTGGCGCCGCTCCCGGCCGTTCGCCGGGGCCGTCCTGACGGTCCTGGCCGGCCTCGCGCTCTGGTTCTCGGGCCGGCTGCGCCTCGACGGGCTCGAGCTCCAGCTCGGGATCGAGGGGATGCAGTCCACGCTGCTGCCCGTCGCCCTGGTCGCGCTCGGGGCGTTGCTGCTCGCCCAGCCCCAGCACCGCGTGTTCTACGGGGTCCTCACGCTGGCGGTGTCGGTGTACTCGTTGCTCGGGGTGAACCTGGGCGGCTTCGGGATCGGCATGGTCCTCGGCGTCGTGGGGGGCATCCTCGCGGTGTCCTGGATGCCGCGGGCCGAGGTGCCGCGCACGCCGGCCGCCGACGTCGAACCCCGTCCGGAGGCCGACGACGTCGGGCCGGGGCCGAGCGTTCCTTCTGCCGTTCCCGACACGGTCGCCCTGCCCGTGGTCGGTCGCGACGACGACGGGCCGGAGGCGCCGCCCGCACCCTCACGGCGGGCGCGGCGCTCGGCGGCGGTCTCCGCGGCGCTCGCCCTGGCCCTGACCTCGCAGCCCGCCCTCGCCCCGAGCGGGGGTACCACGCCCCAGGGCCCGCTGCTGTGCGACTGGTTCGCCGTCACCTGCGACGACGAGACCGAGCCGACGCCGGCACCGTCGGACGGCGCGGCGTCGCCCGACCCGTCCGCCTCGCCGGACCCCTCGTCGGAGCCCTCGTCGGAGCCGGAGGAGGCCCCGACGGCCGAGCCGTCGGCGGACCCCGCGGACGGCGAGCCGGACGGGTCCGGGAACGACGCGGGTGGCGACGGCGCCGGGTCGCCAGACGGCGCGGCCGGTGGCGACCGCACGGCCGGCGACGGCGGCACGGCCGACGACGAGGCCGGCTCGCCCGACGGCGAGGCGTCCGACGACGCCCTGCCGCCACCCGACGAACCGGGTCCACCGATCACCCGGGGCGGCCACGAGGACGTCGACGTGTTCTCGGTGCCGGGTGAGCTGCGGTCCGAGGACCTGAGCATCGAGGGGCTGCGGTCGGTCTCGATCGTCACCGTCCCGGCGTCGACCCCGAGCGGTCGGCGTGCCGCGCTGAAGATCGTCGCCGACCACGTGGTCCTCGACGGGTTCTGGTTGAAGACCTACGCCGACGACGGCACGGCGGGCACCATCACCGACGCCGGGTCGGTCAGCCTCGACGGGGACGCCACGATGTACATCACCTCGCTCGCGGCCGGTCTTCCGGACGGCGAACGGCTGATCATCGACCCGGAGGACCCGCCGACCTTCACCGGGTGGCTGCTGGCGCTGCTGAACCCGACGATCGGGTTCCTGGGTGCGACGTCCGACCAGCAGGTGTGGAGCGGGTTCCGCGAGCAGGTCTGGTCGGACTGACCTGACGCCGGGCGGGCCGAGGTCCTCAGGTGCCGAGCGCGAACCGCATGGGGACCAGCTTCGCCTCCGACTCGGCCAGCTCGGCGGCCGGGTCGGACGCCGCCACGATGCCGCATCCCGCGAAGAGCCGGACGTGGTGCGGGTCGTCGGCGAGCTCGGCGGACCGCAGCGCGATGCCCCACTCGCCGTCGCCGTCGGCCCCCACCCAGCCGACCGGGCCCGCGTACCGGGCGCGGTCCATGCCCTCGATCTCGCGGATGAGGTCGCGGGCCGTCACCGTGGGCGTGCCGCACACGGCGGCGGAGGGGTGCAGCGCGGCCGCGAGGGTGAGCGAGCTGGCCCGCGAGGCCGGCTCCAGGACGGCCGTGACGTCCGAGGCGAGGTGCATCACGTTCGGCAGGTGCAGCACGAACGGCGCGTCGGGGACGTTCATCGACGAGCAGAAGGGGTCGAGGGCGCCCGCGACCGAGCTCACCGCGAACTCGTGCTCCTCGAGGTCCTTCGAGGACCGCGCGAGCTGGGCGGCGTGCAGCAGCGCGTCGTCGTCGCTCATCCCGGCCTCGCGCCGGATGGTCCCCGCGAGCACGCGGGAGGTGACCAGCCCCTTCTCGCTGCGCACCAGCAGCTCGGGGGTGGCGCCGACCATGCCCGCCACGGAGAAGGTCCAGCACGACGTGTAGGACTCCGCCAGGCGGCGCAGCAGCCAGCGCGGGTCCACGGCATTCTCGGTGGTGGCCACGACGTCGCGCGCCAGGACCACCTTGTCGAGCTCGCCGGCGCGGATGCGGGCGACGGCCTCGGCGACGACGGCGGGCCAGTCGCGGGCGTCCACCGCGCCGTCGTGCATCTCGACGCGGCCCGGTGCCGTCACCGGCTCGCGTGCCGTGCGCGCCAGGACGTCGTCCCCCGGTGCGTCGAGCGTCCCGCCGGTGGAGATCGTCGTCATCCAGCAGACGTCGCCGCGGCGGCCGACGACGACGCGCGGCACGACGAGGGACCCCTGCGGCCGGGCCCCGTCGAACGACTCGCCGGTGCCGCCGTCGTCGAACGCGAACGTGCCGAAGGCGACGGGGCCCGTGCCGGGCAGGCCGACCTCGTCGCGGACGACGGCGTGGGCGAGCGTGGCGCGCCACGCCTCCTCGGCGTCGGCGAACCGGCCGGGCCCGTAGGTGTCGAGGCGCAGGGCCTCGCCCCAGCCGACCAGCCCGTCGCCACGCCGGACCCACGTCAGGGGGCGGGTGTCGGGGAGCAGGTCGACCAGTGCGGCGGGTCCGCCGGGCAGCCGGTCGATCCGGGTGGTCCGGACCACGAGCGGGCGGGGCTGCGGGGCGGACGACGGCGTTGCTGCGGGCTCGCCCGACGGCGGGACCGGCGCCGGGTGAGGCGTGGCGGACATCGCCGTCAGCCTACGCCGCCTTCCTCCCGGAAGCAGGCGGTCCGTGCCGGACCCGGTGGGGCGCCGCCGCCGTGCGGTGGCGGACCGTGGCGACCGGGCCGGACGTGCCGGCCGGGTCGTGGGACGATGACGCCATGCCCCGCGCCAGCCTGGACAAGAAGCCCGCCGAGGTCGCCTCGATGTTCGACGGCATCGCCGAGCGCTACGACCTGACCAACGACCTGATCTCGCTGGGTCAGGACCGCCGGTGGCGGCGTGCCACGGTGGCGGCGGTCGCCGCCGCGCCGGGGGAGCGGGTGCTCGACCTCGCGGCGGGGACGGGGACGTCGAGCGAGCCCTTCGCCGACTCGCGTGCCGTCGTGGTGCCCTCGGACTTCTCGCTGGGCATGCTCCAGGTGGGCAAGTCGCGCCGGGGCGACCTGCCGTTCGTGGCGGGGGACGCGACCCGCCTGCCGTTCGCGGACGGCGCGTTCGACGCGGTGACGATCAGCTTCGGGCTGCGCAACGTGGTCGACACGTCCGCGGCGCTGCGCGAGATGCTCCGGGTGACGCGGCCGGGCGGCCGGGTCGTGATCTGCGAGTTCTCGCACCCGACGTGGGCGCCGTTCCGCCAGGTCTACCTCGAGTACCTCATGCGGGCGCTGCCGGCCGTCGCGGGTGCCGTCACACGGGACAAGGGTTCCTACGACTACCTGGCCGAGTCGATCCGGTCGTGGCCCGACCAGGAGGGTCTGGGCCGGCTGCTGCTCCGGGCGGGCTGGGCGCAGGCGTCCTACCGCAACCTGTCGGGCGGCATCGTGGCCCTGCACCGCGCGACCCGCCCGGTCGGCTGACGGCCGCGCGGCGCAGCGGGTCCGGTCAGTTCTTGCTGACCTTGTCCTGGACCTCGCCGACCTTCTCCTGGACGCGCGGGTCGTTCCAGGTGTCGACCGCGAGCTTCTTGGCCTGGTCGAGCTTCTCCCGGCCCTTCTCGGTGCCGAGGTAGTACCCCAGTGCGATGCCTGCGGCGAGTGCGGTGATGGCCTTCATGGTCGGAATCCTCCGGTGCGGGCGGTTTCACAGGGGCGGGTGCTGCTCCGTGCGTCGACCGTATGTCGTGACCAGGTGGGACGCCAGCCTGCCGGGAGAACCCGCCCGGAGAGCCGCCCGGAACCGGCCCGTGCAGCGCAGGAAAGGCTTGCCTTCCTACACACGGCTCCGTGAACGTGGTTAGAGTGCTCGCAGAACGTTGTGATCGAGTTCACAAGGATCGTCGGCGAGGGAGCCGGGGTCTCACTTCACGGAGGTGAGCAGTGCGAGCAGAGCGGCGTGACGATGCCGACGTCATCGTCGTCGGTGCAGGTCCGGCCGGTTCCGCCACCGCGCACTGGTGCGCCGCCGCCGGGCTCGACGTCCTGCTGCTGGAGAAGGCCTCCTTCCCCCGCGACAAGGTCTGCGGGGACGGCCTGACCCCCCGTGCGGTGGCCGAGCTGGCCCGGATGGGCCTGGACACGCGGCCCGACGACGGCTGGATCCGCAACGAGGGTCTGCGCGTCGTGGCCGGCGGGCGGTCCTGGGAGCTGGCCTGGCCCGACCTCACGACGTACCCCGGCTACGGCCTGGCCCGTGCCCGCACCTCGCTCGACCACCGGCTGGCGCAGCACGCGCAGGCCTCGGGGGCCAAGCTGATGGAGCGGACCCGGGTCACCGGGCCGGTCCTGGACGAGCACACCGGACGCGTCGTCGGTGTGACGGCCCAGCCCCTGGACGGCCGCGGCCGCTCCGACGGTCCCGGCCGGACCCTGCGCGCGCCCGTGGTGGTCGCCGCCGACGGCGTGTCCTCGCGGTTCGCCACGACGCTCGGCATCACCCGCCGTGACGACCGCCCGATGGGCACCGCCGTGCGCACCTACTTCCGGACGGAGGGCACCTCGCGCCACGAGGACGCCTTCATGGAGTCCCACCTCGAGCTGTGGGACGGCGTGCCCGGCGAGTCCAACCTGCTGCCGGGCTACGGCTGGATCTTCGCCCTCGGCGACGGCACGGCGAACGTCGGTCTCGGCTCGGTGAGCTCGACGCCGGCGCGGCAGTCCGCGACGGGGCACGACTACCGCGCGCTCATGGCGGCGTGGATGCGCAACACCCCCGAGGAGTGGGGCTTCACGCCCGAGAACCAGGTGGGTCCCGTCCGTGGGGCGGCCCTGCCGATGGGCTTCAACCGGTCGCCGATGTACCGCGACGGCGTCGTGCTCGTCGGGGACTCCGCCGGGATGGTCAGCCCGTTCAACGGGGAGGGGATCGCCTACGCGCTGCAGGCCGGGCGCGTGGCGGCCGACGCCGTCGCCCAGGCCCGCACCCGCGTCACCGACGACGCGCGCGAACGCACGCTGGCGACCTACGCGGACCGGATGCGCGCCGACCTCGGCGGCTACTACACGCTGGGCCGCTGGTTCGTCCGGCTCATCGAGCACCCGGCGATCATGCGGGCGTGCGTGCGGTACGGGCTGCCCCGGCCGGTGGTGATGCAGTTCGTGCTCAAGCTGCTCTCGGACTGCTACGAGCCACGCGGCGGCGACTGGGTGGACCGGGTGATCGCCGGACTGACGAGGGTGGTTCCGAAGGCATGACGCACGGCACGAGGCTCGTGGTGGCACGAAGGAGTGACGCGGACGTGAGCAGGACAGGCGAGGAGACCCGATGAGCAACCCGTACGTCCCGGTGCTGGTCCTGCTGGGGATCGCGGCCGTGCTGGCCCTCGGCGGCGTGGGCGCGAGCGCCGTCATCGGACCGAAGCGCTACAACCGGGCCAAGCTCGACGCCTACGAGTGCGGGATCGAGCCGACCCCCCACGCCACCGGCGGTGGCCGGCTGCCCATCAAGTACTACCTGGTGGCGATGACGTTCATCGTCTTCGACATCGAGGTCGTCTTCCTCTACCCGTGGGCGGTGGACTTCGCGGTCCTGGCCGGGTTCGGCCTGGTGGCGGTGCTGATCTTCCTGGTGCTGATCACCATCCCGTTCGTCTACGAGTGGCGGCGCGGCGGGTTCGACTGGGTCTGACAGCACGTTCGGCAAGGGCGCCGGGACCTCGGCGCCGCAACTCCAGGAGGGAGGGCACATGGGACTGGAGGAGTCACCGTCGGGATTCCTGCTGACGACGATCGAGGATCTCGCGGGGTACCTGCGCAAGTCGTCCGTGTGGCCCGTGACGTTCGGGCTGGCGTGCTGCGCCATCGAGATGATGGCGGCGGGCGCCTCGCGCTTCGACCTGTCGCGGTTCGGCATGGAGGTCTTCCGCGCGTCGCCGCGTCAGGCGGACCTCATGATCGTCGCGGGTCGCGTGAGCCAGAAGATGGCGCCCGTTGTCCGGCAGGTCTACGACCAGATGAGCGAGCCCAAGTGGGTGCTGTCGATGGGCGTGTGCGCCTCCAGCGGCGGCATGTTCAACAACTACGCGATCGTCCAGGGTGTCGACCACGTCGTGCCGGTCGACATCTACCTCCCGGGCTGCCCGCCGCGCCCCGAGATGCTGATCAACGCGATCCTGGCGCTGCACCAGCAGATCAAGGACGAGCCGATGGGCGTCAACCGGGTCGAGGCGGCCAGGGCTGCCGAGGCGGCCGCGCTGGAGGCGACCCCCACGTCCCAGATGATCGGGCTGCTGCGGTGACGGCGGGCGACGGCGCGGAGGTCGCGGGGACCGGGTCGGGCGGGGAGGCCGGCACGGCGTCGCAGGTCGACCGGCCACGCCCCGGGACGACGGCGGAGGTGGTCGGCGAGCGCACGGGGATGTTCGGCGTGCACGGCTCGGGGGACACCTCCGGCTACGGGGGCCTGGTCCGGACCGTCACGATGCCGGCGGCCGCCTCGCGGCCCTACGGCAGCTGGTTCGACGACGCCGTCGACGTGCTCGCCGAGGTGCTCGGTGACTCCGGCGTCCGGTTCGACGACGCCGTCGAGCGCGTGGTGGTCACGGACCACCGCCGTCGGGCCGAGGGTGAGGGCCCCAGCGCGGACGCGGAGCTGACGCTGTACGTGACCCGCGAGCACCTGGTGGCGGTGTGCCGGGCGTTGCGCGACGACCAGGACCTGCGCTTCGAGCTGTCGCTGGGGGTGTCGGGCGTGCACTACCCGGACGACGTCGGCCGCGAGCTGCACGCCGTCTACCACCTGACGTCGGTGACGCACGGTCGGCAGGTCCGCCTGGAGGTGGCCTGCCCGGACGGTGACCCGCACGTGCCGTCCACCACCGGCGTGTACCCCACGAACGACTGGCACGAGCGCGAGACGTGGGACTTCTTCGGGATCGTGTTCGACGGGCACCCCGGCCTGGCCCGCATCGAGATGCCGGACGACTGGCCGGGCCACCCGCAGCGCAAGGACTACCCGCTCGGGGGCATCGCCGTGGAGTACAAGGGCGCCACGGTCCCGCCGCCGGACACCAGGAGGGAGTACTCATGACGGCGCCCGCGCAGGAGCACCCGGTGCACTCGACCCGACCCGCCGCCGAGGACTACGGCCCCGGGGTGGCAGGGTTCGAGGCCTCCGGCGGCGACTGGGACGAGATCGCCCGGGAGGCGATCGGCGAGGAACGCATCGTCGTCAACATGGGACCCCAGCACCCGTCGACGCACGGCGTGCTGCGGCTCATGCTGGAGATCGACGGCGAGACGGTCACCGAGGCCCGGTGCGGCATCGGCTACCTGCACACCGGCATCGAGAAGAACATGGAGTTCCGCACCTGGACGCAGGGCACCACGTTCTGCACCCGGATGGACTACCTGGCGCCGCTGTTCCAGGAGACGGCGTACTGCCTCGGCACGGAGCGGCTGCTGGGGATCACCGACGACGTCCCGGAACGGGCGAACGTGATCCGGGTGCTGATGATGGAGCTCAACCGGGTCGCCTCCCACCTGGTCTGCCTGGGCACCGGCGGCAACGAGATGGGCGCCACGACGATCATGACCATGGCCTTCACGGCCCGCGAGGAGATCCTGCGTCTGTTCGAGGCCGTCACGGGGCTGCGCATGAACCACGCGTACGTGCGTCCCGGCGGGGTCGCGCAGGACGTGCCCGACGACTTCACCGACCAGGTGCGCTCCCTGCTGCCGAGCATCCGCAAGTACCTGGCGATGCTCGGGGACCTGATGCTCGCCAACCCGATCTTCGTCTCCCGTCTCAAGGACGTGGGGGTGCTCAACCTGGCGGGCTGCTTCGCGCTCGGGGTCACCGGTCCGGTGCTGCGCTCGGCCGGGCACCCGTACGACGTGCGCAAGGCGTTCCCCTACAGCGGGTACGAGACCTACGACTTCGACGTCCCGACCGACACCGCGGCGGACTGCTACGCCCGCGTGGTGCTGCGCCTCGAGGAGTGCTACCAGTCGCTGCGGATCGTCGAGCAGTGCCTGACGCGCCTCGACGACTCGGTCGGCGCACCGGTCATGGTGGCGGACAAGAAGATCGCGTGGCCCGCCCAGCTCGCCGTCGGGCCGGACGGGCAGGGCAACTCGCTCGACCACATCCGCCACATCATGGGGACCTCGATGGAGGCCCTCATCCACCACTTCAAGCTGGTCACCGAGGGGTTCGGCGTGCCGGCCGGTCAGGCGTGGCAGACGATCGAGCACCCGCGCGGCGAGATGGGCGTGCACGTGGTGTCCGACGGCGGCACGCGGCCGTACCGGGCGCACTTCCGCGACCCGTCGTTCAACAACCTCCAGGCGGTGTCGGTGATGTGCGAGGGCGGCCAGGTGGCCGACGTCGTCGTCGCCGTCGCCTCCCTGGACCCGGTGCTGGGAGGGGTGGACCGATGACGGCCGAACCGGTGGGCGCGCGTTCGCGCACGGGGTACGACGCCGAGACGCTGGCCGCGCTGACGGCCGACGCCGAGCAGATCGTGGCGCGCTACCCGGACCCGCGGTCCGGGCTGCTGCCCCTGCTGCACCTGGTGCAGTCGGTGGACGGCTACGTCAGCCGTGACGGGATCGTGTTCTGCGCCGAGCAGCTCGGGCTGACGGCCGCCGAGGTCTCGGCCGTGGCCACGTTCTACACCCAGTACAAGCGGCACCCCAACGGGGAGTACACCGTCGGGGTGTGCACCAACACGCTGTGCGCGGTGATGGGCGGGGACGCCATCTTCGACCGGCTCAGCGAGCACCTGGACGTCGGGCACGACGAGACGACGCCGGACGGGTCCATCACCCTGGAGCGCGTCGAGTGCAACGCCGCCTGCGACTTCGCCCCGGTGGTGATGGTCAACTGGGAGTTCTTCGACAACCAGACGCCGCAGTCCGCCACCGACCTGGCCGACCGGCTGCGGGCGGGCGAGGACGTCGTGCCCACGCGCGGCGCGTCCAGCGTGTGCTCGTTCAAGCAGACGAGCCGGGTCCTGGCGGGGTTCGACGACGGCCGCGCCGACGAGGGCGTCGGGGCGGCGGGACCCACCCTGGAGGGGCTGCGCATCGCCCGGGAACGGGGCTGGACGGCCCCGACGGCGGACGAGGTGGGCCCCGAGGACTCGGCGGGCGCCGAGGTCCCGCCCGAGACGGGCACCGCCCAGTCCAGCGCGGAGCGCAAGCCGAGCACCGTCTCGGACGAGACGCCGGGCACGCCGGACGCCGCCACCGGGAAGGAGGCCTGAGATGACCGACCTGCTCACCCCGGTGCTCACCGCGACCTGGGACGCCGAGGACTCCTGGAAGCTCGCCACGTACGAGGCCGCCGGCGGCTACGCCGGGCTGCGGTCCGCCCTGCGGCAGGACCCGGCCGACCTGGTCCAGCTCGTCAAGGACTCCGGCCTGCGGGGACGTGGCGGCGCCGGGTTCCCCACGGGCATGAAGTGGGGCTTCCTGCCCGCGCCCGACGGCGGCCCGCGCTACCTGGTGGTGAACGCCGACGAGTCCGAGCCGGGCACCTGCAAGGACATCCCCCTGATGCTCGCCAGCCCCCAGCACCTGATCGAGGGTGTCGCGATCACCAGCTACGCCATCGGCTGCCACCACGCCTTCATCTACGTGCGCGGCGAGGTGCTGCACGTCTACCGCCGGCTGCTGGCCGCGGTCCGCGAGGCGTACGAGGCCGGGCACCTGGGCACCGACATCCACGGGTCCGGCTACGACCTCGAGGTCACCGTGCACGCCGGCGCCGGGGCGTACATCTGCGGCGAGGAGACGGCGCTGCTCGACTCGCTGGAGGGACGGCGCGGTCAGCCGCGGCTCAAGCCGCCGTTCCCCGCGGTCGCCGGGCTGTACTCGCGGCCGACGGTCGTCAACAACGTCGAGTCCATCGCGTCGGTGCCGGGCATCGTCGTCAACGGCGCCGACTGGTTCGCCTCGATGGGCACCGAGAAGTCGCAGGGCCACGGGCTGTTCTCGTTGTCCGGGCACGTCACCCGGCCGGGCCAGTTCGAGGCGCCGCTCGGGATCACGCTGCGCGAGCTGCTCGACCTGGCCGGCGGGGTCCGCGAGGGACACGAGCTGAAGTTCTGGACCCCGGGCGGCTCGTCGACGCCGATCTTCACCGCCGAGCACCTGGACGTGCCGCTGGACTACGAGTCCGTCGGCGCCGCCGGCTCGATGCTCGGCACGCGGGCGCTGCAGATCTTCGACGAGACCAC
Source organism: Isoptericola aurantiacus (assembly GCF_044769875.1). Taxonomy (NCBI): domain Bacteria; kingdom Bacillati; phylum Actinomycetota; class Actinomycetes; order Micrococcales; family Promicromonosporaceae; genus Isoptericola; species Isoptericola aurantiacus. The sequence goes on along the minus strand of NZ_JBJBAE010000001.1, from coordinate 268,119 downwards.
CTGCGTGGTCCGGGCCGTGAGCCGGTGGACCGACTTCTACGCCCACGAGTCCTGCGGCAAGTGCACCCCCTGCCGCGAGGGCACCTACTGGCTCAAGCAGGTCCTGCACCGCATCGAGGCGGGCGACGGCGCCGGCCCGGACATCGACCTGCTGCTCGACCTGTGCGACAACATCCTGGGCCGCGCGTTCTGCGCGCTGGGGGACGGCGCGACGTCGCCCATCACGTCGAGCATCGAGTACTTCCGGGACGAGTACGAGGCGCACCTCGACGGGCGAGGATGCCCGTTCGACCCGGCCCGGTCCACCCTGTTCGACGACACGCCCCAGGCGCCGCCGGCGCTCGCGGGCGCGGGAGGCCACTGATGACCGCCACCACGGACAAGCCGACCGACTCCCCGGTGGAGACGGTGACCTGCACGATCGACGACGTCGAGGTCACCGTCCCGAAGGGCACCCTCGTGATCCGCGCGGCCGAGCGGGTCGGCATCGAGATCCCGCGGTTCTGCGACCACCCGCTGCTGGAGCCGGCCGGGGCCTGCCGCCAGTGCCTGGTCGAGGTCTCGATGCCGGACCGGGAGGGCAACCTGCGCCCGATGCCGAAGCCGCAGGCGTCCTGCACCATGACGGTCACCCCGGGCATGGTGGTGCGGACCCAGCACACCTCGGCGGTCGCGGACAAGGCGCAGCAGGGGGTCATGGAGCTGCTGCTCATGAACCACCCGTTGGACTGCCCGGTGTGCGACAAGGGCGGCGAGTGCCCCCTGCAGAACCAGGCCATGTCCAACGGCCGGGGCGACACCCGGTTCGCCGACGTCAAGCGGACCTTCCCCAAGCCCATCGAGGTGTCCTCGCAGATCCTGCTGGACCGGGAGCGCTGCGTGCTGTGCCAGCGGTGCACCCGGTTCTCCGAGGAGATCGCCGGCGACGTGTTCATCGACCTCCAGGAACGCGGACCCGACCAGCAGATCGGGCGGTTCGACGAGGAGATCCTCGACTTCGCCCCGCCCCGGGGTGCGGCGGCGGCCGCGTCCGAGGTGTCGCGGACGCACGGGGACTCCGCCGTCGCCGACCCCGTCCCGGCCCGGGCTCCCGGTCCGGTCGACATCCCGCAGGGCGTCGCCCTGCCCGACGCCTCCGGGCAGCCGTTCGCCTCGTACTTCTCCGGCAACACCGTGCAGATCTGCCCGGTCGGTGCCCTGACCGGTGCGCGCTACCGCTTCCGCTCGCGCCCGTTCGACCTCGTCTCGACCCCGGGGATCTCCGAGCACGACGCGTGCGGGTCGGCGATCCGGATCGACCACCGGCGCGGCAAGGTGATGCGCCGGCTGTCGGGGAACGACCCGGTGGTCAACGAGGAGTGGATCACCGACAAGGACCGGTTCGCGTTCACCTGGCAGACCGCTCCGGACCGGCTGACGACACCGTTGGTGCGTTCCGACGGCGAGCTGCGGGTGGCGTCCTGGGCCGAGGCGCTCGAGGTCGCCGCCCGCGGGCTGGCCGCCGCCGCCTCCGACGGCGGTGTGGGCGTGCTGCCGGGAGGCCGGCTCACGGTGGAGGACGCCTTCGCCTGGTCCCGGTTCGCCCGCACGGCGCTGCACACCGACGACGTCGACCAGCGCGCCCGGGTGCACTCGGTCGAGGAGGCCGACCTGCTGGCGCACGCGGTGGCAGGCTCCGGCGTCGGGGTGACCTTCTCCGACCTCGAGGCCGCGCCCGCGGTCCTGCTCGTCGGCCTGGAGGCCGAGGAGGAGGCCGGGGTGACGTTCCTGCGGCTGCGCAAGGGCGTCCGGTCGGGGACCCGCGTGTTCTCGGTGGCGCCGTTCGCGACCCGCGGGCTCGCCCGGCTGGACGGCACGCTGCTCCCGGCCGCACCGGGCACGGAGGCGGAGTGGCTGGGCACGTTGGCCGCCCAGGCCGCGGGTGACCTGGTGCCGGCGGACGCCGACCGGTCCACCCTCGAGGACGTCACCGGGACGCTCTCGCAGGACGGCGCGGTCCTGCTGGTGGGGGAGCGGCTGGCCGGCTCCCCGGGTGCCTGCGCCGCGGCGCTGCGGCTCGCCGGGGCGACGGGGGCCCGGCTGGCCTGGATCCCGCGTCGCGCCGGGGAGCGCGGCGGGCTCGAGGCGGGTCTGCTGCCCGGTCTGCTGCCCGGCGGACGTCCCCTGACCGACCCCGCGGCGCGTGCCGAGGTCGCCGCCGCCTGGGGTGTCGCCGAGGGCGACCTGCCGCAGGCGCCCGGCCTCGACACCTCCGGCATCCTCGACGCCCTGAGCGTCGGCCAGCTCTCCGGGGCCCTGGTCGGCGGGGTCGAGCTCGCCGACCTGCCGGACCCGGACCACGCCCGCCGGGCGCTGGCCGCGGCCGGGTTCGTCGTCTCGCTCGAGGTGCGCGCCTCCGAGGTCACCGACCTGGCCGACGTGGTGCTCCCCGTGGCCCCGCCGGCCGAGCGGGCCGGGTCGTACTGGAACTGGGAGGGCCGGGTACGGGCCTTCGGGCCGGCCCTCGACTCCTCCGCGCTGCCGGACCACCGGGTCCTGGACGCGCTGGCCGCCCGCCTCGGCGTCGACCTCGGCGCCATGGAACCCCTCCAGGCGCACCGGGCGATCGGTGCGCTGGGCCCGTGGCGGGGGGACCGCGCCCCGGCGCCCCAGGGCACGACCGCCGACCCGCCGTCGGTGCCGACCGGCACCGCGGTGCTGGCGAGCTGGCGCCTGCTGCTCGACGAGGGCCGGATGCAGGACGGCGAGCCGTTCCTCGCCGGCACCGCCAAGACGCCGGTCGCCCGGATGAGCGCGGTCACGGCCGCGGGCTTCGACGTGTTCGACGGCGACCGGGTCACCGTGTCCACGGACCGCGGCGAGATCACGCTGCCGGTGGCCATCACGGAGATGGTCGACCACGTGGTGTGGCTGCCGATGGCCTCCCGCGGGTGCCGCGTGCACGACGCGCTCGGCGTGAGTCCCGGCGACCCGGTCCGGGTGACCCCGGCCGAGAAGGGAGTCGACGCATGATCCCCGGTGTCGCGGCCGACTTCAGCATGGACACCATCTGGGTGACGCTGGTCAAGGCCGTGCTCGTCATCGTCTTCCTGCTGACGAGCGTGCTGGTGGCGATCTGGTTCGAGCGCAAGGTCGTGGCCCGCATGCAGCTGCGGCCCGGGCCGAACTGGCACGGGCCCTTCGGCCTGCTGCAGTCCCTCGGCGACGCGATGAAGCTGCTGCTCAAGGAGGACATGACGGTCACGAACGCCGACCGTCGGATCTACCTCCTGGCGCCGATGATCTCGGTGCTGTGCGCGCTGCTGGTCTTCGCCGTCATCCCGTTCGGGCCGAACGTGACCATCCCGTTCACCGACTTCTCCACCCCGCTGCAGCTGACCGACTTCCCCGTCGCGGTGCTGTACGTGCTGGCGTGCGCGTCCATCGGCGTCTACGGGATCGTGCTGGGCGGCTGGTCCTCCGGCTCGACGTACCCGCTGCTCGGCGCGGTGCGCTCCACGGCCCAGGTCATCAGCTACGAGCTGGCGATGGGGCTGTCCCTGGTCAGCGTGTTCATCATGGCGGGGTCGATGTCGACCTCGACCATCGTCGACTCGCAGACGAGCCTCTGGTGGTTCGTCCCCCTGGCTCCGGCGTTCGTCATCTACATCGTCTCGATGGTGGGGGAGACCAACCGCCTGCCGTTCGACCTGCCCGAGGCCGAGGGCGAGCTCGTCTCCGGGTACATGACCGAGTACTCCTCGATGAAGTTCGCCTGGTTCTTCCTGGCGGAGTACATCGCCATGATCAACGTCTCGGCCGTGGCCACCACGCTGTTCCTGGGCGGATGGCGCGCCCCGTGGCCGTTGTCCCTCATCGGTGACGGCGTGCTCAACACGGGCTGGTGGCCGCTGCTGTGGTTCCTGGCCAAGGTGTGGCTGCTGATGTTCTTCTTCGTGTGGGTGCGCGGCACGCTCCTGCGCCTGCGCTACGACCAGTTCATGATCCTCGGGTGGAAGGTCCTCATCCCGTTCGCGCTGGGCTGGGTCGTGGTCCTGGGCTCCTTCCAGTGGGCCGGGCAGTCGGGCATCACCCGCACCCAGATGATCGTCGGGATCCTGGTCGTCGTCGCCGTCGTGCTCGCCGTGCTCTGGTTCTGGCCCGAGCGCAAGCCGCCGGGGCGGGCGGTCGACGGCGCCGGCGGGGAGGAAGCGGCGGAGTTCGACGCCTTTGCCGGCGGCTACCCCGTGCCACCCCTGCCCGGCCAGGCGCTGCCGCCGTCGCCGCGCGCACGACGCACCGTCGTCGCCACCGGCACGGCGGGGGGCGATCCGTCCGGCGCCCCCGATCCCACCGCGACCGCCGTCGACGACGAGGAGACGCGATGACCGACAAGCCCTACGAGCCGCTGCGGCCCACGAAGGGGCCGGTGGGCGAGCTGTTCGCGCCCGTGGCCGGGTTCGGGGTGACGTTCGCCTCGATGTTCAAGCCGACCGTCACCGAGCAGTACCCGCGTCGCAAGACCCCGCCGCAGCACCGGTTCCACGGACGCCACCAGCTCAACCGCTACGCCGACGGGCTGGAGAAGTGCATCGGGTGCGAGCTGTGCGCCTGGGCGTGCCCGGCCGACGCCATCTACGTCGAGGGGTCGGACAACGCCGACGCCGTCGAGGGGGAGCCCGAGGCGCACGTCAGCCCCGGTGAGCGGTACGGCAGCGTCTACCAGATCAACTACCTGCGCTGCATCTTCTGCGGGCTGTGCATCGAGGCCTGCCCGACGCGGGCGCTGACGATGAGCAACGACTTCGAGATCGCCGGCCCCACCCGTGCCGGGATGATCTACGAGAAGCAGGACATCCTCGCCCCGCTGGCCGAGGGGATGCTCGCCGGCCCCCACCCCATGGTCGAGGGCACGACGGACACGGAGTACTACCGCGGCGAGGTCACGGCCCCGACGGCCGCCCAGGTCGACTGGGTCCGCGAGCGGCGTCCGGACGACCCGACGCTGGACGCCGCGGCCGCCGTCGTCGCCGGGGACGCCCCGCCGCCCACGCCGGAGCAGCACCGGCTGCGACCCGACCAGGACCGCGCCGTCGCCGAGAAGGCCGCGGCGACGCGGTCCAGCGTCGACACCCGGCCCGTGCAGACCGAGGAGGCCCGCCCATGACCGTCTCCGGCGGGGAGGCCGTCCTGTTCTGGGCGCTGGCCCCCCTCATGGTGATCGCCGCGGCCGGGCTGCTCGTGGTCCGCCGGGCCGTGCACGCCGCGGTGTGCGTCGTGTTCGTCATGATCGGGCTGGCCGTGCTCTACGTCGCCCAGGAGGCGCCGTTCCTCGGCATCGTGCAGGTGGTCGTCTACACGGGCGCCGTGATGATGCTGTTCCTGTTCGTGCTCATGCTCGTGGGGGTCGACTCCGCGGACTCCCTGACCGAGACCATCCGGGGCCAGCGCTGGATCGGCGTCCTGCTCGGCCTGGGGCTCGGCGCCGTGCTGTGCGCGGTCGTGGCGAGCGCCACGTTCCGCGAGCCCGTGGGCCTCGCCGAGGCCAACGCCGTCACCAACCCCGTGGCGCTCGCGCGCGTGCTGTTCGAGCACTACGTGGTCGCGATGGAGGTGGTCGGCATCCTGCTGGTCACCGCGGCGCTCGCCGGCCTGGTGCTGACCCACCGGCGCCGGCTGGGCCGCAAGCCGACGCAGCGGGCGCTGGCCGAGGCGAAGGTGGCCGCGCTGCCGCAGGGCCGCACGCTGACCCCGCTGCCCGCGCCCGGCGTCTACGCCCAGCACAACGCGATGGACGCCCCGGCGCTCGACCCGCAGGGCCGCCCGCTGGAGCACTCGGTCTCGCGCGTGCTGCGGATCCGTGGCCAGGAGCGGTCGGCCGTCGAGCTGCTCACCGCGGAGGAGACGCTCGTCGAGCACGAGCCGCCCGGGCCGGAGCGCGGTGCACCCGCCTCCCGCGCGGACGGCTCCGAGGAGGAGGGGCACTGATGGAGCTGACCAACTACCTCTACCTCGCGGTGATCCTGTTCGCGCTCGGGGCGACGACGGTGCTGCTGCGGCGCAACGCGATCGTGGTGTTCATGGGGGTCGAGCTGATGCTCAACGCCACGAACCTCGCGCTGGTGACCTTCGCCCGGATGCACGGTGACATCACCGGACAGGTCCTCGCGTTCTTCGTCATGGTGGTGGCCGCCGCGGAGGTCGTGGTCGGCCTGGCGATCATCGTGACGATCTTCCGTGCCCGCCGGTCGGCCTCGGTCGACGACGCCAACCTGCTCAAGAGCTGAGGGGCCGACGACTTCGATGACGACGCAGACTCTCTCCCTCGTCCCGTGGCTGGTGGCCACGCCGTTGATCGGTGCCGCGCTGCTGCTCCTGGTCGGACGCCTCAGCGACCGGTGGGGACACTGGCTCGGGGTGCTCGCCTCGACGGCGACGTTCGTGATCGGCCTGGTGGTCCTGCTCGCGATGCTCGACGTGCCGGCCGAGGAACGCCTCGGCACGCAGACGGTCGGCACCTGGCTCGACGCCGGCGGGCTGACGGTCGACCTGGGGTTCCGGGTGGACCCCCTGTCGATGACCTTCGTCATGCTGATCACGTTCGTCGGGTCGCTGATCCACCTGTACTCGGTGGCCTACATGTCCCACGACCGCGACCGTCGCCGGTTCTTCGCCTACCTCAACCTGTTCGTCGCCGCGATGCTGCTGCTGGTCCTCGCGGACTCCTACCTGCTGCTGTTCGTCGGCTGGGAGGGCGTGGGTCTCGCCTCGTTCCTGCTCATCGGGTTCTGGGACCACCACCTGCCGAACGCCGTGGCCGGCAAGAAGGCGTTCGTGATGAACCGCGTCGGTGACATGGGGCTCATCGTGGCGATGATGATCATGGTCGCCACGTTCGGCACGCTCGACGTCGGCGACGTGCTCGGCGCGGCGGGGGACGCCGGCCAGGGCACGACGACGGCGATCGGCCTGATGCTGCTGCTGGCGGCGTGCGGCAAGTCGGCCCAGCTGCCGCTGCAGGCGTGGCTTGGGGACGCGATGGCCGGTCCGACGCCGGTCTCGGCCCTCATCCACGCCGCCACGATGGTCACGGCGGGCGTCTACCTGCTGGTGCGGTCGGGGCCGATCCTCGAGGTCGCTCCCGACGCCCAGCTCGTCGTCGCGATCGTCGGGACGCTCACGCTGCTGTTCGGGGCGATCGTGGGCTGCGCGAAGGACGACATCAAGAAGACGCTGGCCGCCTCCACGATGTCGCAGATCGGCTACATGATGCTGGCCGCCGGGCTGGGGCCGGTCGGGTACGCGTTCGCGATCTTCCACCTGCTCACCCACGGCTTCTTCAAGGCGGGGCTGTTCCTGGGGGCCGGGTCGGTCATGCACGGCATGGACGACGACGTGAACATGCGCCGCTTCGGGGGCCTGGCCCGGGTGCTGCCGATCACCGCGATCACGATGGGGCTGGGTTGGCTGGCGATCCTCGGCGTGCCGCCCTTCTCCGGCTTCTACTCCAAGGACAAGATCATCGAGTCGGCGTTCGTGGGCTCGGGGTGGCAGCCCTGGGTGTTCGGCACGGCGGCGCTGGTCGGTGCGGGTGTCACCGCCTACTACATGTCGCGGCTGTTCGCGATGACGTTCATGGGCCGGCGCCGGTGGACCAGCGAGGCCGGACGCGCCACGGACGACCTGGTCGAGCGGCACCCGCACGAGTCGCCGTGGCTGATGACCCTGCCCATGATCGTCCTGGCGATCGGCTCGGCAGGGCTCGGGTTCGTGCTCAACGCCGGGGACCGCTTCGTGACGTGGCTCGAGCCGGTCACGGGCCACGCCGAGCACCACGAGCCGGTGCTGCCGATCTGGCTGATCATGACGCTCACGCTGACGCTCGTGGTCGTCGGCGCGGCACTGGCCCTGTGGCAGTTCGCCACCCGCAGCGTGCCGACGACGCCGCCGCCGGCACCGGCCGTGGTCCGGGCGGCCCGGGTGGACCTGCACCAGGACGACGTCAACGAGACGCTCGTCATGCTGCCCGGCGCCATGCTGACCCGGTCGCTGGTGTTCGCCGACCGCACGGCGGTGGACGCCGGGTGGCTGGGCCTGGCGGGAGGCATCGGCCGGCTCGGCGGTGTCCTGCGGGGCCTGCAGTCGGGGTACGTGCGGCAGTACGCGGCGATGACGCTCGGTGGTCTCGGCGTCGTCGTGCTGGTGATCTGGCTCGTGTCGGGCACGGCGAGCTGAGGGCGTGGAAGGGATGACGATGTCGACATTTCCCTGGCTGACGGCACTGGTGGTCTGGCCGCTGGTCGCGGCGCTGGCCACGGTGCTGACGGGCGTCGGGCGGGGTCGCCCGGCCTCGGGCCCGGCCAGCGGCGGCGGGGCGTTCCGCGCCGGCTCCGCGCGCACGGTGGCCCTGGTGGGTGCGCTGGTCGAGGTGGTCCTGCTGGTGGGGACGTTCCTCGCCTTCGACACCGGGGCCGCGGGTACGCACCAGCTCACCGAGACGTACTCCTGGATCCCGGCCCTCGGCGCGAGCTACGCGCTCGGGGTCGACGGCGTGGCGCTGCTGCTGGTCGGGCTCAGCGTCGGGCTGGTGCCGCTGGTGATCCTCGCCGCCTGGCACGAGCAGGGCGGCGACCACGTCCGGCTGCGCCGCTACCTGGCGACCGTGCTGGTGCTGCTCAGCTTCATGGTGCTGGTCTTCACGGCGCGCGACGTCTTCCTGTTCTACGTCGTCTTCGAGGCGATGCTGATCCCGGCCTACTTCCTGATCGGCGGGTTCGGCCAGGGTGGGCAGCGACGGTACGCCGCGGTGAAGTTCCTCATCTTCTCCCTGGCCGGCGGGCTCGTGATGCTGGCGGCGGTGATCGCGCTGTACCTGCAGGTCCCGGTCGACGCCGCGACGGGCCTGCGGCCGCAGGACGCGTTCCTCACGGAGAATCTCACGGCGAATCTCGCCGCCACGCCCCTCGACCCGACGGCCGAACGACTGATGTTCAGCGCCTTCTTCCTCGCGTTCGCGATCAAGGCGCCGATGTTCCCGGTGCACACCTGGTTGCCGGACGTCACGCAGAACGCGACGCCGGGCACCTCGACGCTGCTCATCTGCGTCCTGGACAAGGTCGGCACCTTCGGGATGCTGACGCTGTGCCTGCCGCTCTTCCCGGACGCGAGCCGCTGGGCGGCGCCGTTCGTCGTGGTGCTGGCCGTGATCTCGATCCTGTACGGGGCGATCCTGGCCATCGGGCAGACCGACGTGCTGCGGCTGATCGGCTACACCTCGGTGTCGCACTTCGGGTTCATCATCCTGGGCATCTTCACCTTCACCTCGCTGGGCGTCTCGGGGTCGAGCCTGATGATGCTCAACCACGGGATCTCGACCGGGGCGCTGTTCCTGATCGCCGGGTTCGCGATCGCGCGCCACCCCCGGCGCAGCCAGCAGATCGCCGACTACGGCGGCATGCGCAAGGTCGCGCCGGTGCTCGGCGGCACCTTCCTCGTGGCGGGTCTGTCCGCCCTGGCGCTGCCGGGCCTGGCGACGTTCGTCTCGGAGATCATGGTGTTCCTGGGGTCGTTCGGCCGCTGGCCGGCCGCGGCGGTCGTCGCGGTACCGGCCGTCGTGCTCGCCGCCGTCTACGTGCTGCTGACCTATCAGCGCATGTTCACGGGCGACGTGCGGGCGGAGATCGCCACCGCCACGGACCTCGGTGCGCGGGAGAAGGTGGTCGCCGGCGTGCTGGTGGCCGCGCTGGTGGTGCTCGGGCTGGTGCCGGGGCCTGCGCTGGACTACGTGCGCGAGCCGGGGAAGGTCTCCGTCGAGCTCGTCGGAGCCACCGACCCGGAACCCGTGCTCGGAGCTGAGGAGGGGAGCGAGCAGTGAACGAGTTCGTCGCACCGGAGATCGACTGGGGCATCCTGAGCCCGGTCCTGGTCGTGCTCGCGGCGGGTGCCCTCGGCGTGCTGGTCGAGGCGTTCGTCCCCGAGCGCGCCCGCCGCACCACCCAGCTCGTCCTCACGCTGGGCGCCCTGGTCGGTTCCCTGGTCGCGGTAGCGCTGCTGTGGGACACCGTGACCACCGACGGGTTCGCCTTCGTCGTCGACGGCACCTTCCTGCTCACCCCGTTCACGCTGGGCATCCAGGCCGTGGTGGCGCTGCTCGCCCTGCTGGGGGTGCTGGTCGTCGCCGACCGCACGCGCACCGGCCAGGACGCGTTCGCGCCCACCGCGGCGGCGGTGCCCGGCACGGCGTACGAGGACGCCGCCCGCGAGGCGGGGCTGCAGCAGACCGAGATCTACCCGCTGATGCTCTTCGCCACGGGCGGGATGCTGCTGTTCCCGGCCACCGACAACCTCATCGTGCTGTTCATCGCTCTCGAGGTGCTGTCCCTGCCGCTGTACGTGCTGTGCGCGACGGCCCGCCGCCGTCGGCTGCTCAGCCAGGAGGCGGCCTTCAAGTACTTCCTGCTCGGCTCGTTCGCCAGCGCGCTGATGCTCTTCGGCATCGCGCTGATCTACGGGTTCTCCGCGTCGGTGAGCCTGGAGTCGGTCGTGTACGTGCTCCAGCACCCCGACAGCACCGTCCTGCAGGACATGCCCGCCCTGGTGGTCGCGGGCGTGCTGCTGGTCACCGTGGGGCTGCTGTTCAAGATCGGCGCCGCCCCGCTCCACACCTGGACCCCGGACGTCTACCAGGGCGCCCCCACCCCGATCACGGGGTTCATGGCGGCCTGCGTCAAGGCAGCCGCCGTCGGTGCGCTGATCCGCGTCGTCTTCACGCTCGCGGCGGGACTCGACGAGCCGCTGCGCCGGGACCTCGAGGCGGGGTTGTGGGCCGTCGCGATCCTCACGATGCTCATCGGGACCGTCGCCGGTGCCGTGCAGACCGACGTCAAGCGGATGCTGGCCTACTCCTCGATCGCGCACGCCGGGTTCCTGGTGGTGGCGTTCGTCGGGTTCTCCGAGGTGGGCGCCGGCGCGTCCCTCTTCTACGTCCTGGCGTACGGTCTCGCCACGCTCGGCGCGTTCGCGATCGTGACGCTGGTGCGTGAGCAGGACGCCGACGGCGTCGTCCTCGGCGAGGCCACGCACCTGTCGCAGTGGGCCGGGCTGGGCCGGCGCTCGCCCTGGCTCGCCGCCGCGTTCTCGCTGTTCCTGCTGTCGATGGCGGGCATCCCGCTGACGGCGGGGTTCATCGCCAAGTTCGGCGCGTTCTCCGCGGCGGTCGACGCCGGGGCGTGGCCGCTGGCCGTGCTGGGCGTGCTGGCCTCGGCCGTGGCGGTCTTCTTCTACGTGCGGCTCATCGTGCTCATGGTGCTCACGCCCGTCGCCGAGGGGGCCGCGGACGCCGACGGCTCCGCGGGTGCGGGCCAGGACGTGGCGGCGACCGGGGACGGCAGCGGGTCCGCCGCCTCCGCACCCACCGACGTACCGACCGACGTGCCGACCGACGCCCCCGCACCGGCCGGGACCACCACCGTGACGCAGCGGGTCCTCACGCGGGCCTCCGTCGTCGTGGTGTCCTCCCGGGGACCGGCGACGGTGGCGATCGTGGTCTGCGCCGTCGGCGTGCTGCTGCTCGGCATCGTCCCCGGTCCGGCACTGGACTGGGTCGGCCAGGCCGCCGTGTTCCGTCCCGTCGCGCCGTGACGCCCCGCTGCTCGGTTCGCTGCTGTGCGGGCCGGGCAGATAGGTTCGGACCGTGACCCGTGCAACCGACGCCTCGGCCGGAGCGACCGCGCCCCAGCCGACCGCCATCCCGTTGAACGACCCGGAGCTGGCGGACCGGCTCGCGGGCCGGATGGCTCAGGTCGACGCGACCCTGGACGAGGCCGTCGCCTCCACCGACGCCCTCGCCCACGACGCCGGCCGGCATCTCGTGGCGGCGGGTGGTAAGCGGTTCCGACCCCTGCTGACCCTGCTCGCCGGGGAGCTCGGCGACGGTGCGGACCCACGGCTCGTCGACGCCGCCGTCGTCGTCGAGCTGACGCAGGTCGCCTCGCTCTACCACGACGACGTGATGGACTCCGCGCCCGTGCGGCGGGGGGCGCCGTCGGCCCACACGGTGTGGGGCAACACGGTCGCGATCCTGGTGGGGGACCTGCTCTTCGCCCGGGCCTCCGCGCTCGTCGCCGGCCTCGGCCCGGAGGCCGTCGTGCTGCAGTCGCGCACGTTCGAGCGGATGTGCCTCGGCCAGCTGCACGAGACCATCGGACCGCGCGAGGGCGAGGACGCCGTCGAGCACTACCTGCAGGTGCTGTCCGACAAGACGGCCTCGCTCCTGGCGACGTCGGCCCGCCTCGGGGCGATGTTCGGCGGATGCCCGCCGGCGCTGGTCGACGCCGTGACCGCGTACGGCGAGAAGGTCGGCGTGGCGTTCCAGCTCGCCGACGACGTCCTGGACGTCGCCTCCAGCTCGTCGGAGTCCGGCAAGACGCCCGGCACCGACCTGCGCGAGCACGTGCCCACGATGCCGGTGCTGCTGCTGCGCCGGCGGGTCGCGCGGGGCGAGGCCGCGCCGTCGGACGTCGAGCTCCTGGCCCGCCTGGACGGCGATCTCTCCGACGACGCCGCGCTGGCCGCCGTCGTGGCGGACCTGCGCGACCACCCGGTGCTCGCGCAGACGCGTGAGCTCGCCGGCCGGTGGGCGCGCGAGGCCGCCGCCGAGCTGGAGCCGCTGCCCGAGGGGTCGGTGCGGACGGCGTTCGCCGACCTGGCCTCCGCTCTCGCCGACCGGGCTGTCTGAGGAGCGTTCAGCCCAGCAGCCGGGCCGTCGTCAGCGCCAGCGCGGTGCCGGCGAGCATGAAGGGGCCGAAGGCGATGGCGGTCGTGCGCGTGGCACGGCGTGCGGCGAGCAGCCCGAGTGCCACGACCCCGCCGAGCAGGAACGGCAGCATCGCCGTGGCCCACAGCACCGGCCAGCCGAACCAGGCGGAGAGCATCCCCAGTAGCACGGAGAGCTTGACGTCACCGAACCCCAGGCCGGACGGGTTGACCAGGTGCAGGAGCAGGTAGGCGGCCCCCAGGACGAGGGCGCCGAGCAGGGATCGTGAGACGGCGTCCCAGGTGCCGCCCGTGGCGCCCGCCGCGAGCAGGAGGAGGCCGACGACGGCGGTCGTCGGGTAGGTGAGGGCGTTCGGCAGGCGGTGCGTGCGCACGTCGATGACGAACAGGGGCACGGCGCCGAGCGTCGCCACCAGCAGGGCAGCTGTGGACCACCCCGGCCCGCTGACCCACCACGCCCAGGGGAGGGCGAGAAGGGCCCCGACGGCGGTCGCGCGACGATGCGGAGCGATCTCGTCGCGAAGGCGCGGCAACCACCGCACACGCGTGCTGCGGCCTGCCATGCGCTGCTCCCACCGTTCCGTCCACCGCCGCCAGGAACGTTCTCACCCCTCGGGGACGGTGGAGAGCGGGTGTTCTCATCGTGGGACGGGAAACGTGGCCGGACCTGGTCGCCGCGGGCTCCGGACCAGGCATCCGGCGTCGGCGGCGAACGGGTGAGCGCCCGTGACTGGACACCGGCCGTCGACCTGGTCGACAATCCGCCCGTGGGATGGTTCGGACGAGTGACGGTCATGGTCAGGGACCGTCGTCCCCGTCCCGGACGGTGGCCGTCGGCGGTCATGCTGGTGTGCGTGGTCGGCCTGACGGGGGCGTGCGACGACTCCCGGACGGAGACCGCCGGCCCGGCACCCGCCGTCACGGATTCGAGCCCCAGCACTCCTGCTCCCGACCTGTCGACCCCTGCTGAGACGCTCGACCTCGTCGCAGCTGGTGGCGAGCTGGAGGCGGCGGTCCACCCTCTGGTCCGCTCGGGCGACCACGTGGTCCTGACGATGGACCTGACCACCGACGCCGAGGACCTCCTCATCGGCGACCTGTTCCGGGGAGAGGTGGCGGACCAGCCCGTCGAGGGTGGGGGCGTCCGCCTGACCGACCTGGCGTCGAAGCAGGTCTACCTCCTGGGTCTGGACGCCCAGGGCGACCCGGTGGGCGCGGGCGAGAGTCTGCTCAGCCTGGGCAGCGACGGGCTCCGGGTGCAGCGCGTCTATGCCGCTCCCTCGCCCTCGGTGACGTCGATGGGCGTGCTGCTGCCCGGCGGCTACCTGGACGAGGTCCCCGTGGTGGACGGCGAGGTGCCCGCACCGACCCTCCCCACGGCCGAGGAGCCGGAGGACGGGCCGCTCGAGGTCACGGACGCCACCGACGTGGCGGAGGCGCCGGTCCTCCCGCTGGAGTCGTTCACCGCTGAGCTGGACGGGGCGGTCACGGTGCTGGAGTCCACCGAGGAGGTCACGGTCAACCTGGGCGGCGACGTCCTGTTCGACTCGTCGTCGGCCACGCTGCGTCCGGACGCCCAGCAGGCGATCGACGCTGCGGCCCGGCGGATCCAGGGCCGTGCTCCGGGCACCGTGTCGGTGGTCGGGCACACCGACGACGTCGGTGACGCCGCGTCCAACCAGAAGCTGTCGCAGCGTCGCGCCGACGCCGTCACCGAGGCCCTCGGCGACCGTCTCGACACGGCGGACCATCCGCTGGAGGCCTCCGGCGAGGGGGAGAGCGAACCGTTGGTCGCCAACACGTCGGACGCGAACCGGCAGCTGAACCGGCGGGTCGAGCTGACGCTCGTCTCCGAGGTGACCACCAGCACGGAGGTGTCGGACCAGGGTAAGCTCCCCCCGTTCGAGGACGGCCCGGTCGGGACCGGCGCGGAGGGCGTCGTGATCGAGAGCGGTGTCCGCACCTGGCGGTTCACCGCGCCGGAGGCCCGGCGGGTGGACGGGTCGCTGGTCCTCGACCTGCAGGTGACGGCGGAGGACGACGAGGTCGACTCGGGGTTCGGCCCGGGCAACCTCGCCGGCTACTGGTCGTACCGCGGGGACGACGTCACGGTCCCGAGGAACATGCTGGGCCTGACCGTCCTGTCCGGCTCCTCGGCCGTCTACCCGTACGACTACCGGGTCCGCGAGGACGCGGGGACCGAGGTCTGGAACCCCCTGGGCGAGCTCGACACGCTGCGCCGGGTCGACGGCGGCGAGACGGTCACCTTCACCGCGGTGTACCCCGGCGTCGGGGACGCCGAGACGATCACCGTCCAGCTCAACCACAACCTCGGCGCGGAGCCGTTCCGCCTGACCGACATCCCTGTGGTCGGATGACGGGCGCCGTCGTCGTGGCTCCGGATGCCGAGGACGGTGCCCACCGGGTGCCCGAGGCGGTGTCGGTGCCGTGAGCGGACCCCACACCCGGGAGAACCGCCGGGCGTCGGTCCGTCTCTTCTCCCGGATCGCTCTCGTCGCCGCACCGCTGATCGTGCTCGTCGGCGTGCTCGTGTGGGCGGGCGTGGGCCCGTGGTCGGCGCAGGCCGAGGCTGGGCGTCCGTTCGAGCCGTCCGACCAGGTCGCCGCCGGCGAAGCGTTGCAGGTGTTCGGCCTGGACGAGTCCCAGGTGCTCTGGGCCGCTCCCGGCAGCGTGGACGTGGGGTCGATGACCTGCGTGTCCGACGACGCGTCGATCGACGTCGACGGAGCGCCGGACGCCGCCGGCTCCGCGGTCCGCGAGGCCCCGGACGGAGGGACCTGGACCCGGGTGGCCGCCCTCGACCCGATGCTCGGCACGGTGACGTGCGAGGGGCCGGGGGTCGAGTCGATCGGGGTCGCGGACGCCGACGGTGCCTCCTCGGGCGCGGGCGGCGGGGTGTTCTTCGTCGTCTTCGGTGCCGTGCTCCTCGGCCTCGGGCTGGTCGCGCGGCGGCTCACCCGGGGTGACGGCTGAGGGACCACGTCCTCCGCGCGGCCTCACACCGCGACGGCGCCCGCGGCCAGCGCCACCTCGACGACGCACAGCGCGGCGACCGCCATGCTGAGCCCGAAGGGTGCTCTGCTGCGCGGACGGAGCACGCCCACGACGCCGGCCGCCGCCGCCAGCAGGCAGGCGGCCCCGGTGAGGACCGACGCCGCGACGGTCGGTGCCCCCGGTGGCCCCGCCAGGGTGACCACGCACCCGGAGGCCAGCAGGAGCGGCGCGACGACGCTGCCCGCACGGCGGCCGAGCCGGTGCGGCATGCCCCGCACGCCGGTGGCGTCGTCGTCCTCGAGGTCGGGCAGGACGTTGGCCACGTGGGCGCCGACGCCGAGCAGCGCCGCGGCGGCCACGGCCCACCCGGCGACGACCCGCCCGTCGCCGCCGCCGGCGACGACGAACGCGGGCAGCAGCCCGAACGTCACCGCGTAGGGCACCCAGGACCACACCGTCGACTTCAGCCCCAGGTTGTAGGCCCAGCCGCTCGCGACCGCCACCAGGTGCAGGGCCCCGGCGACCCACCCGGCCGCGAAGGACAGGACCGCACACCCCACCACGGCCAGCAGGGCGGCCGTCCGGAGCTGCTCGGGGGCGACGACGCCGCGCACGGCCGGCTTGTCCGTCCGGCCGACGCGGCGGTCGCGGTCCGCGTCCAGCCAGTCGTTGCTCCATCCGATGGAGAGCTGACCGGCCCCGACCGCGGCCGTCACCAGCAGCGCGCGCCCGACGGACGGCAGCACCGCGAACGCCAGCACGCCGGCGAACAGCGTCACCACCGCGGCCGGCGCGGGATGGGTCGACGCCAGCATCCCGCGCACCTGGGTCCCGAGTCCGGCCATGACGCGAACGTAGTGCCCGGCGTCGCCCGGGGCCCGTGCAGCAGGCACGCTCGGGGCCTTGCCGCGCGTCGTCGGCTCCCCGGTGCCACGATGCGAGACATGTCGCGTGTGCTGGCCGTCGCCCCCGTCCTGCCGACCGACGCCTACCCGCAGCACGAGATCTCCGAGGTCATCGTGCCGATGCTCACCACGTCCGGGCCCCGCCGCCTGCTGGCGCACCGGCTGCAGGCTGCCGCGGGGGTCCGGCGGCGGCACCTCGTGCTGCCGATCGAGGCGTACGCGGACCCGATCTCCTTCGGCGCCGCCAACGGCCACTTCCTGGACCGCGGGGCGGACCTGGCCGAGCAGGCGTCCCGCCGGGCGCTCGCGGACGCCGGGATCGAGGCGTCCGACGTCGACCTGCTGCTCTTCACGTCCGTCACCGGTATCGGGGCGCCGTCGATCGACGCGGCGCTCGTGTCCCGGCTGGGGCTGCGCGAGGACGTGCGGCGCATGCCCTCGTTCGGCCTGGGCTGCGCGGGCGGCGCCGCCGGGCTGGCCCACGCGCACGAGTACCTCGCCGGCCATCCGGGCCGGCACGCCCTGCTCGTCTCGGTCGAGCTCTGCTCCCTGACGTTCCAGCGCGACGACGCATCGGTGGCCAACCTCGTCGCCTCCGGGCTGTTCGGCGACGGGGCGAGCGCCGTCGTCGTGGGCGGTGACGGTGTCGCCGCGCCGCGCGCCGCCGCGCTCGCCGCGCCGCGCGCCGCCGCGCTCGCCGCGCCGCGCGCCGCCGCGCTCGCCCCGCCCCGGCCCCGCGTGGTCGGCACCCGCAGCCGCCTCTACCCCGGCACGGCCACCGACCTCGGCTGGCACGTGCGCGACACCGGCTTCGCGATCATGCTCTCGCCCGAGGTGCCCGCGCTGCTGCGCGCGCACCTGGCCGGGGACGTCAAGGACCTGCTCGCCGCGCACGACCTGACGGTCGGGGACGTCGGCACCTGGGTGGTGCACGCCGGCGGTCCGAAGATCGTCGACGCCGTCCGCGACGCCCTCGACCTGCCCGAGGCCGCCGTCGCCCGCACCCGGGACGTGCTCGCCGACGAGGGCAACCTGTCGTCGTCGTCCGTGCTCCACGTGCTGGCCGCGACGCTGGACGCCGGGCGCCCGGCGCCGGGGGAGTGGGCGGTCCTCATGGCGTTCGGTCCTGGCGTGGCGACCGAGCTGGTGCTGCTGCGGGGTGAGGAATGAGCGTCGCCCTCTACGCCGCCCTCGTGCTGGCGACAGGACTCGAGCGGCTGGCGGAGCTGATCGTCTCGGCGCGTCACGCGCGCTGGTCGTTCGACCGCGGCGGCATCGAGTCCGGCCGCGGGCACTTCGGTCCGATGGTGGTCCTGCACACGGGGCTGCTGGTGGCCTGCGTGGTCGAGGTGGTGGCCCTGGACCGCCCGTTCCTGCCGTGGCTCGGCTGGCCGATGCTCGCCCTGGTCGTCGCGAGCCAGGCGCTGCGCTGGTGGTGCATCGCCACGCTCGGGCCGCGGTGGAACACGCGGGTCATCGTGGTGCCGGGCCTGCCGCTGGTGCGCCGGGGGCCCTACCGGTGGATCCCGCACCCCAACTACGTCGCCGTCGTGGTCGAGGGGTTCGCCCTGCCGCTGGTGCACTCGGCGTGGATCACCGCGGTCGCGTTCACGGTCCTCGACGCGTGGCTGCTGCTCGGGTTCCGCATCCCGGCCGAGGAGCGCGCGCTCCGGCTCGCGACGGCGCCCCCGGGCCCCGGTCCGCGCTGATGGCCGACGTCGGCGTGCTGGTCGTCGGTGGCGGCCCGGTCGGCCTCGCGGCCGCGATCGAGGCACGGCGGGCCGGGCACGACGTCGTCGTCCTCGAACCGCGCACGCCGCCGGTCGACAAGGCCTGCGGCGAGGGCCTCATGCCGGGCACGCTGGCCGCCGTCCGGCGCCTCGGCGTCGACCCGCCCGGGTGGGACCTGGCCGGCATCTCCTACCGCCAGGACGGGCGCGTGGCCGACCACCGGTTCGCCGACGGCCCCGGGCGCGGGGTGCGGCGCACCGCCCTGCATGCCGCCCTGCACGCCGCGGCGCTCGAGGCGGGCGTCACGGTGCTGGCCCGGCGGGCGGGCGCCGTCGTGCAGGACGACGACGGCGTGACCGCCGGCGGCGTGCGGGCCGCCTGGTTGCTGGGGTGCGACGGCCTGCACTCCCGGGTCCGCCGGGAGCTCGGGCTCGAGGCACCCGCCCGTCCTGCCGGCGGACGGCGTCCGGGGCGCCGGCGCCGGTTCGGGCTGCGGCGCCACTACCGCGTGGCTCCGTGGTCCGACCTGGTCGAGGTGCACTGGGGTCCGCGCGCCGAGGCGTACGTGACCCCGGTGGGTCCCGACCTGGTGGGTGTCGCGCTGCTCGGCCCGCCCGGGACGGACGTCGACGGCGAGCTCGCCACGATCCCCGAGCTCGCCGCACGTCTGGCCGGCGTGGCGCCGGACGGCCCCGTGCGCGGGGCCGGGCCGCTGCGCGTGCGCACGACGGCGCGGGCCCGTGGGCGGGTGCGGCTGGTGGGGGACGCCTCGGGGTACGTCGACGCGCTCACGGGTGAGGGCCTGCGGGTCGGGTTCGCCCAGGCACGGGCCGCCGTCGCGCACCTGGACGACGGCGGCACGTACGAGCGGGCGTGGCGGGCCCTGACGCGCGACGACCGGTGGCTGACGGCCGGGCTGGTGTCCGCCGCGACCTCGCCGGTGCGCCGGGCCGTCGTGCCGGCCGCCGCGCGGGCGCCGGGTCTGTACGGGGCCGTGGTGGAGCGGTTGGCGCGCTGACGCAGGCCGCGCCCGCGGCGGCCGTGCGCGGGGCGGGGTGCGGGGGGCGGGGTGCGGGCCGGTGTCACACCCCGAACGCCGGGCGACCGCATCGTGAGATCGCCTGTTCAGGTCCCGAGACGAATGTGGCATCCTGGAGTCGCCGAGGCCCCGGGAGTGAGGTAACCCTCACCTGCGACCGGGTGGAACCTCCTAGAATCGAACTCCACGCAAGCCCCGATCCGGAAGGCGTACCTCGCAGTGAGCAGCTCCCGACCTCTGCGCGTCGCGATCGTCGGCGCAGGACCCGCGGGCATCTACGCCGCGGACATCCTGTCCAAGACCGACCTCGACGTCAGCATCGACCTCTTCGAGCGTCTGCCCGCGCCCTTCGGCCTGGTGCGCTACGGCGTCGCCCCCGACCACCCGCGGATCAAGGGCATCGTCACCGCCCTGCACAAGGTCCTGAGCAAGGGTGACGTCCGGCTGCTGGCGAACGTCAACTACGGCGTGGACCTCAAGCTCGAGGACCTGCGCCAGTACTACGACGCCGTGGTCTTCTCCACGGGTGCCATCAAGGACGCCGAGCTGCCGATCCCGGGCATCGACCTGGACGGCTCCTACGGCGCCGCCGACTTCGTCTCCTGGTTCGACGGGCACCCCGACGTGCCGCGCACCTGGCCCCTGGAGGCTCAGCAGGTCGCCGTCCTCGGCGCCGGCAACGTCGCGCTCGACGTGGCGCGCATCCTGGCCAAGCACCCGCAGGACCTGCTGCCCACCGAGATCCCGGCCAACGTCCAGGCGGGGCTCGAGGCCTCCCCGGTCACGGACGTGCACGTGTTCGCCCGGCGCGGTCCCGCCCAGGTGAAGTTCTCCCCGCTGGAGCTGCGCGAGCTCGGGCACGTGCCCGACGTCGACGTCGTCGTCTACCCCGAGGACTTCGACTTCGACGAGGGCTCGATGGCTGCCATCGAGGCGACCAACCAGACCAAGCAGGTCGTCAAGACGCTCACGGACTGGACGCTGGTCGACCCGTCGCAGCAGACGGCGTCGCGCCGGATCCACCTGCACTTCCTGCAGGCCCCGTCCGAGGTGCTCGGCGCCGACGGCAAGGTCGTCGGTCTGCGTACCGAGCGCACCGCGCTGCAGGGCGACGGCACCGTGAAGGGCACCGGCGAGCTGCACGACTGGCCGGTCCAGGCCGTCTACCGCGCGGTCGGCTACTTCGGGTCCCCGCTGCCCGAGATCCCGTTCGACGACCTCAAGGGCGTCATCTCCAACCGTGAGGGCCGCGTCGTCGACCTCGACGGCGAGCACCTGCCGGGCGTCTACACCACCGGCTGGATCAAGCGTGGCCCGGTGGGCCTCATCGGTCACACCAAGTCCGACGCCTCGGAGACGGTCCGCCACCTCGTCGAGGACGTCACCGGGGCCCCGGGGGACGGCGACGAGCAGGGCGACCTCGACGGGGGCCGCACCGCACCGCACGGCGAGCCGCAGCAGATCCTGGACTTCCTGTCCGAGCGCGGCGTGGACGTCGTGACCTGGGACGAGTTCTCGCTGCTCGACGCGCACGAGCAGGCGCTGGGCGAGCCGCACGGCCGGCAGCGCATCAAGGTCGTGCCCCGCGAGGAGATGCTCGACATCGCCAAGGGCCGCCGCTGAGCGGAGCGCCGCACCGGACCTGCGGGCCGGGACGGGCCGTGACGGGCCGGGACAGGACGCGAGTCCTGTCCCGGCCCGTCGTCGCGCGGGAGCCTGTGGGCGGGGCGGGTCGGTGCCGCCGAGCGCTGCGGTAGGGTCCGGGACGGTCCCGCCGCCGACGGAGAGGTCGTCCTGTGAACGCACGGAGCAAGCGCACGCTGTACGTCGGGCTCCTGGTCGTGATCGGCCTCTGGTCGGCTCTGCGGCTCACCGTCGACCTGGCGTCGGGCCGATCGGAGGCTGCGACGCTCTGGGGCGCGCTGCTGGCCGTGCTGGCGATCGTCGCGCTGGCGCTGCTCGCCGCCACGCGACGCGTCGCCGGGTGCGCCGCGAACGCCGCCCGGTACCGCCCCGGGGCCGTGGTCGTGCCAGGGTTCACCACCGCGGAGATGCCCGACATCGCGCGTCACCAGGGTGCGTCGGGCCGTGGGTGGCTGCCGATGGGCGGCAGCCCGGTCGCCGTCGTGGTCATGCCCACCGAGCTGGAGGTCTGGGGCCGCAAGGACACCTCGCCGCGCTGGGTGGTGCAGCGCACGCCGGACGGCGTGACCACCAACGGGGCCGTCTACGGCAACCGGGAGGTCCCGGCCGTGTGGGCGCACGACGGGCTCGCCGCCGTCGTCCTGGTCCCCGCCTACCGGCCGTTGCGCGCCACGGCCGGCATGGTCGGCGAGGACGTGGACCGTGCGGCGGCGGAACTCTCGGGCACGGTCCGGCGTGGGCACCACACTGCCGGCGGATGACCCACCGGCGAGCCGGATGGGGAGAACTCCCCCTGTCCACGGGGCGGAACGTCGCCTACCGTGTGACCCGGGCATGGATATCCTGTGCGCGCGGAGCTCGTCGTCGCTGACGCGAACGTCACCGCGCGCCACCACCTCGGGGGAGAAGTGAGCATACTGACGCGCCTTCGCGCGGACCGTCGGACCAGCATCTCGACGGCGGCGGTCCTGGCGGTCTCCGGGGGTGTCGCCGTGGCGGCGATGCTCTACGACGGCGAGGCCACGGCCTCCGTCGACCTCGACGACTCCGGCGTGTGGGTGACCAAGGAGTCCTCCGGGCTGGTCGGCCGCTTCAACACCGAGGCGAAGGCGCTCGACGGCACCCTCCTGGCGGGCAGCGCGTCCTTCGACGTGCAGCAGCAGGCCGGGGACGTCCTCGTCGCGGACGGCGGCAACAGCTCCACGAGCGTCGTCGACGTCGCCCGCCTCAAGTACGGGTCCACGACACTCCTGCCCGCGGGCGCAACCGTCGCGTCCGGGGGCGGCCAGGTCGCGATCCTCGACCCCGAGGACGGGCGGCTGTGGACCACCACGGTCGAGGCACTGCCCGGCTTCGACGCGACCGAGGCCGACCCCACGGTCGAGCTCGACGCCGACGCCGAGATCGTCGTCGCCCAGGGCGGCACGGCGTTCGCGGTCGTGCCCGAGACCGACACCCTGTGGACCTTCGCCCCCGATGAGGACCCCGCCTCGATCGAGCTGGACGGCCTCCTCGCCCCGGGCGACGACGTCGTGGTGACGACCGTCGGCGACGAGGCGGTCGTGCTGGACCGCACGGGGGCGCGGCTGCGCCTCCCCAACGGCGACGTCGTCACCGTGACCGACGCGCAGGGCGCCCGACTCCAGCAGCCGGGCCGCGAGAGCGACGGGATCGCGTACGCGACCGCGTCGGCCCTGGTCGTGCAGCCGCTGGACGGTGGGAGCGCCACGACGCGCCGGGCATCGGGCACCCCGGCGGCGCCGGTGCAGCTCGGCGGCTGCCTGTACGGGGCGTGGTCCGGCACGGGCCAGATCCTGCGCGACTGCGCCGGCACGGACGCCGACCTGGACCGCACGCTGGACGGCATCGACGCGGACACCCGCCTGGAGTACCGGGTCAACCGCGACGCCGTGGTGCTCAACGACCTGTCGGCGGGCACCCTGTGGATGGCGCTCGACGAGTACGAGAAGGTCGACGACTGGGAGGTCCAACGGCCCGAGGAGGGTGACGGCGAGGACGAGAACGCCGACGACGACACCCCCGAGCTGGTCGACAACACCATCGTCGACCGTGAGCGGCAGGACCCGCCCGAGGCCAACGACGACCGGTTCGGCGTGCGCCCCGGGCGGGCGACGATGCTCGACGTCCTCGCGAACGACCTCGACCCCGACGGCGACGTCATCACGGCGTCGTTCGACGGCGACCAGCCGGACGGCATGACGATCCAGGAGGTGCTGGGCGGCAAGGCGCTCCAGGCGGTGGTCCCGGAGGACGCGACGGGCCGTGCGAGCTTCCGGTACACCGTCAGCGACGGCCGCGGCGGCGAGGACACGGCCGAGGTCGCGGTGAAGGTCGTGCCGTGGGAGGAGAACTCCGCGCCCGAGCAGACCGGCGAGCCGGTGCTCAAGGTGCAGCAGGGCGGCTCCGCGGAGATCCGCGTCCTGCCGTTCTTCCGAGACCCGGACGGCGACGACGCGTACCTGGCCACCGCGTCCTCGACCGTCAAGGGCGACGAGGTGCGCGCCTACCCGGACGGCCTGGTCGAGTTCCAGGACGACGGGTCGGCCACGGGCCGCAAGAAGGTGAGTCTCGTCGTGGTCGACGGCCAGGGTGACGCGGTCGACGGCACGCTGTGGGTCGACGTCATCGGGGACACCCCGGAGCCGCCGGTCGCCGTGGGCGACCACGTGGTCGTGCCCGCCGGCGAACCGGTGACGGTGGAGCCGCTGAAGAACGACTCCGACCCGAACGGTGACACGCTGCGGCTCGCGTCCGTGAGCGAGGCCGCCCCGGCGGAGATCACGCCGAACTACGACGCCGGCACGTTCACGTTCGTGGCGTCCGAGCCACGGTCGTACGACATCCTCTACCAGGTGTCCGACGGCCCGGGCTCGACCACGGGTGTCGTCCGGGTGGACGTCCTGGACCCCGACGACGCCGCGGGACCGCCCGTGGTCGTGGCCGACACGGGCCTGCTCCCGGCGGGCGGCTCGACGCTGGTGGACGTCCTGGCGAACGACGTCGACCCGGCGGGCCGGGTGCTCGTCGTGCAGTCCGTCGAGGTGCCGGAGGACGCCGGCGTGACGGTGGCTGTCCTGGGCCACCAGATGCTCCGGGTGACGGAGTCCCGGCGCATCTCCGAGCCGGTCGTCATGGAGTACACGGTGACGAACGGCGAGGAGTCCGCGACCGGTCAGGTGCGGATCCTGCCGGTCCCCGCACCGGAGGAGCTCCATCCGCCGCACGCCGCGCCGGACGAGGTCACCGTGCACACGGGCGACTACGTCAACATCCCCGTGCTGGCGAACGACACCCACCCGGACGGCCTCGAGCTGATCCTCGACGACGAGCTGGAGCAGGGCGTCGACCCGTCGCTCGGCGAGGTCTTCGTCGCCGAGGACATGCTGCGCTTCCGGGCCGGCGCCGAGGACGGCACCGCCTACGCGATCTACAAGGTGGCGGACGCCAACGGGCAGGAGGACTCCGCCCAGGTGACGATCCACATCCGCGGTGGCGAGGACAACACGGCCCCCGTGCCGCACGACGTCGAGGCGCGCGTCATCTCCGGCGGTACCGTCCGCGTGCAGGTGCCGCTCGACGGCATCGACCCCGACGGCGACTCGGTGCGCCTGGTCAACCTGGTGCGCCCGCCCACGAAGGGCATCGCGGAGATCGTCGAGGGCCGTTACGTCGACTTCCGCGCGACGCGGGGCACGTCCGGCCAGGACACCCTGACGTACGCCGTGCAGGACTCCCGCGGCGAGACGGCCGTCGGCACGATCCGCATCGGCATCGCGGCGCCGTCGTCGAAGAACCACCCGCCCGTTCTTGAGGACGACTCCGTGACCGTGCGCCCCGAGCGCCGGGTCGCGGTGCCCGCCCTCCGCAACGACGCCGACCCCGACGGCGACCAGATCGGCCTCGTGCCGGGTGCGCTCGAGGCCGAGCCCCCGCTCGACCCCGAGGTGTCGCAGGACCGCATCGTCCTGGAGACCCCGGGCGACGAGGGCACCTACAGCTTCTACTACGCCGTCGAGGACTCCTGGGGCGCGCGGGCCATGGGCACCGTGTCCGTGCAGGTCTCCGAGGACGCGCCCCTGCTGGCACCCGTGGCGCGCGACGACGTCGTGCTGCCCGACGACGTGACGCCCTCGACGACCGAGGTGTCTATCGTCGCGCTGGAGAACGACGAGGACCCGGACGGCTCGGCCGACGATCTCACCGTCACCGTCGACTCCCCGCGGGCCGTCGTGGACGCCGAGGGCGTCGTCACGGTCACCCTGACCGACGAGCGTCAGCTGCTCACCTACACCGTGACCGATCAGGACGGCCTGAGCGCGAAGGCGTTCCTCCAGGTGCCGCCGCTGCACCGCGCCGAGGCGCAGGCCGCCGACGAGCCGGAAGACCTCGGCCCGGCGCCGCGCCTCAAGGACGGGTTCGTCGCCCTCGAGGTCCTGTCCGGGGAGACCCTGAAGATCGACCTCACCGACGCTGTCGTCGTCGCCGAGGGCGGCGCCGTCGCGATCGCCGACGCGGGCAGCGCGAGCGCCGTGGCCGGTACGGCCGACATCGTCGACGCCCAGCACCTGACGTACGTGTCCGACCCCGACTACGTGGGTCCGGCCGCCGTGAGCGTGCGGGTCACCGACGGGCTGGAGGACGCCGACGGCGAGCCGCGCACCGCGCTCGTGCAGGTGCCGATCGACGTCCTGCCGCCGGAGAACCTGCCGCCGGAACCGGGGTCGCCGTCCGGCCAGGTGGCCGCCGGCGAGGAGAGCAGCGTCGACCTGTCGCGCTACGCGACCGACCCGAACCCCGAGGACGCGCTGTCCTTCGCGCTCGGGTCCGTGCCCGAGGGGCTCTCGGCCTCCGTCACGGGTGACGTGGTGGCCTTCCAGGCGGCTCCGGAGATCAGCAAGGGCTCGTCCTTCTCCATCCCGTTCACCGTCTCCGACGGCGTGAACCCGCCGGTGGACGGCACGATCGCGGTCGAGGTGGTCGCCTCGACGCGGCCGTTGCCGCGCGCCAACCCCGACACCGTCGAGGGCGCTCACCAGGGCGTCGCGGTGACGGTGCCGGTCCTGGAGAACGACGTCGACCCGTTCGCGCCGGAAGGTCTGGAGATCGTCGGCACCTCGGTCGAGACCGGCGTCGGCGAGGCGACCTTCGACGGCGCCGACACGGTCGTCGTCAGCCCCGACAAGAGCTTCGTCGGCACGATGGTCGTGGTGTACCGGATCCAGGACGTCACCCAGGACCCGGACCGCCAGGTCGAGGGTCGCATCACCCTCACCGTCCTCGGCGTGCCCGAGGCGCCGGCCGCACCGCAGGTCGAGGAGGTGCGCTCCGAGACGGTCGTGCTGTCGTGGACCCCGCCGGTCAACAACGGTGCGGAGATCACCGGGTACACGGTGACCTCCAGCCAGGGCGACACGTTCCAGTGCGCGACGACCACCTGCACCCTGGACGGGCTGACGAACAACGTGACGTACACGTTCACCGTGGTCGCGACGAACGAGGTCGGCGACTCGGAGGCGTCGCCGGCGTCGGCCGAGGCACGCCCCGACGAGAAGCCGGACCCGCCGTCCGCGCCGACGCTCGTCTTCGGCGACACCTCGCTCGAGGTGACGTGGGAGAACGCGACCTACACCGACCGGTCCCCGATCCAGTCCGTCAACCTCGAGATCTCCCCGGCCCTGCCGTCGGGCGAGACGCAGAAGGTGGGTCTCACGGGCAACCGGATCGTGTGGGAGGGCCTGGAGAACGGCACCGCCTACAAGATCCGCGTGCAGGCCCAGAACCTGGCGCCGGACCCCTCGGAGTGGGGCGCCTGGTCCGCCTCCGAGATCCCGGCCGGCGTGCCCGACGCCCCGGCGGCCCCGACCGCCACGCGCGTCGACACGCCGCTGGGCGGGCAGGTCAACCTGTCCTGGGCTGCGCCGTACAACAACGGCGACGCGATCAACACGTACTCGGTGGACGTCTACGCCGGCGGCAGCAAGGTGCAGACGGTCGAGACGTCGTCGACCAGCTACGCCTTCACCGGGCTGAACACCACGTCGACCTACACGTTCGACGTGAAGGCGAAGAACAAGGCCGGCTGGGGGGCCAAGAGCCCGCGGAGCGCGGGCGTGACCCCGTACGGCAAGCCGCTGCGGCCGTCCGCCCCGAGCGCCTCGATCGACGCCGGTGACGTCGTGGTGACGTGGGCCGCCGCCGACGGCAACGGGTCCCCGATCACGGGGTACACCGTGACGGCCTCGAACGGTTCGCGGCTGACCACGTCGGGCGCCCGGAGCGTGACGTTCACCGGCCTCCCCGACGGTCAGAGCGTCAGCTTCACCGTGACCGCCACGAACGCGGGCGGCACCTCGGACGCGAGCCCGGCGTCGAGCTCGGTCAAGCCGTTCTCCGCGCCGAGCACGCCGAGCGTGAGCTGGACGAAGACGTCGGCGACGGACGGCCGCTTCACCGTGAGCGGTCCGGGCAGCTGGAACGGGCAGTCCGGGACGGTCTCCTGGAAGCTGTCCGGCTCCGAGTCGAAGTCCGGCACGGGCACCGGCAACGTCGGCGTGAGCGGCGGGTACGGGAAGTCGTACACGATGCAGGCCCGCGCCTGCAACGACGCCGGCTGCTCGGCCTGGAGGTCGGCCACCGGCAAGACGGACGCCCCGCCGGACCCCAGGATCTGGACGTCGGACTCGGGCATCGTCTACAAGGTGAACGGCTGCAACACGAACAACTGCACCCGCGTGCGTGTCCACGCCAACGCCGACGTCCCGTCCGGGACGTACAGCTTCCGCTGCTGGAACGACCGGAACGGAGCCAGCAACTTCTCGACCCAGTCCGCCTACCTGAAGGCCGGCGGTTACGCGGACCTGTACTGCGTCGTCGGCATCATGAACGGCGCCAACGTGTGGGCGACGGTCGACGGCAAGGACTGGACGTTCGAGAAGCGGGCCTGGCCGCGATGACGGCCACCGACCTCCGCCACCGACCGAGCACCCTGATCTGGAGAACCCACCGATGAGCACGATGACCCCCGAGCAGGCCGCCTGGTTCGCCCAGACGTTCGACCGCATCGTCGGCAACGTCGCCCAGGCGCTCCTCGGCAAGGACGACCAGATCCGGCTCGCGCTGACGTGCATGCTGGCCGACGGGCACCTCCTGCTGGAGGACGCCCCCGGCACCGGCAAGACGTCGCTCGCCCGTGCGATGGCGGCGAGCGTGCAGGGAACGAACCACCGCATCCAGTTCACGCCGGACCTCCTGCCCTCCGACGTCACGGGCGTGACGATCTACGACCAGAAGTCGGGCCGCTTCGACTTCCACCAGGGCCCGATCTTCGCCAACATCGTGCTGGCCGACGAGATCAACCGCGCCTCGCCGAAGACGCAGTCCGCGCTCCTGGAGGTCATGGAGGAGGGGCAGGTCACCGTCGACGGCGTCACCCACTCGGTCGGCACCCCGTTCATGGTGATCGCGACCCAGAACCCCATCGAGCAGGCGGGCACCTACAAGCTCCCCGAGGCGCAGCTCGACCGCTTCCTCATGAAGACGTCGATCGGCTACCCCGACCTGGTGTCCACCGTCGAGATCCTGGCGGGCTCCGCGGTGCGCGACCGCAGCGCGGCCCTGCAGCCGGTCATCACCGGCCAGGCGGTCGTCGAGATGGCGTCCTTGTCGGCCTCGACGCACATCGACCCCGCGATCCTGGAGTACGTCTCCCGCCTCGCGGAGGAGTCGCGCCAGGCCGCCGACGTCCACGTCGGCGTCTCCGTCCGCGGCGCGCTGGCCCTGGTGCGCTGCGTCAAGGTGTGGGCCGCCGCCCACGGCCGCAACTACGTGCTGCCCGACGACGTGAAGGACCTGCTCCTGCCGACGTGGGCGCACCGGCTCGTGCTGGACCCGGAGGCGGAGTTCGCCGGGGCCACGGCGGAGACGGTCGTCGCGCGCCTGATGTCGGACGTCGCCGCGCCGCAGGAGCGCCGCACCGCCTGAGGCGGGTCCCTCGACCGCACCGCACCAACCCCTCACCGGAGCAGCCATGACCACCACCACCGCGCCGGAGGCGACGACCGCCCCCGAGACGGCGGCAGCCGACGTCGACGCACCCCCGGCACCTGCGGCTGCGCCGGAACCGGCGGCTCGTGCGTCGGTCCGCGGCCGCGCGGGGGCCGCGCTGGCGCCCGTGGCCGCGTCGGCGCGGTCCGGTCTCCTCGCGGTGCGTCGGCACGCCGGGCCGGTGCTGGGTGTCGTCTCCCCGTTGGGCTGGTCCGTGCTGGTGCTCACCGCCGCCGCCTGGGTGGCGGGTCTGGTGCTGCACTGGGAGGAATGGGCACTGGTCGCGGTGACCGCGACGGTGGCGCTGCTGGCCGCCGTCGTGTTCGTGCTGGGGCGGCTGCGCTACGACGTGACGCTGGACGTCGCGTCGCGCCGCGTCGTCGTGGGGGACCGCGCGGTCGGCCGTCTGCTGGTCCGCAACGGGTCGTCGCGCCCGATGCTCCCGGCGGTCATGGAGCTCCAGGTCGGCCAGGGGATGGCGTCGTTCCCGGTGCCGCGGCTGCGCGCGGACGCGGAGCACGAGGAGATCTTCGCGGTGCCGACCCACCGCCGGGCAGTGATCCCCCTGGGGCCCGTGCGGTCCGTGCGCGCCGACCCCCTCGGCCTGCTGCGCCGCGAGCTGCAGTGGACGGAGCCGGAGGAGCTGCTGGTCCACCCGCGCACCATGCCGCTGTCCGGCTCGTCCACCGGCCTGCTGCACGACCTCGAGGGTCGCGTCACCCCCGACATCTCCGACTCCGACGTGTCGTTCCACGCCCTGCGTGACTACGTGCCGGGCGACGACCGCCGGCACATCCACTGGAAGTCCACGGCACGCACGGGCCAGCTCATGGTGCGCCAGTTCGAGGAGACGCGCCGGTCCCGGCTCGCCGTCATCCTGTCGACCCGCAGCGACGACTACGCCGACCCCGACGAGTTCGAGCTCGCGGTGTCCGTGTGCGGCTCGCTCGGGCTCCAGGCCATCCGCGAGGACGGCGGCCTGGCCGTCATGGTCCAGGCCGGCCGTGTCCGCGGCGACCACCGCACGCGCCTGCTCGACGACCTCACCCGGCTCGAGCTGTCCCCGGCGCGCACGAGCCTGACCGAGGTCGCGCGGGCCGCGTCCCTCTCCGCGACCGACGCGTCCGTCGTCTCCGTGCTCGTCGGCAGCACCGTCACGCCCACCGACCTGCGCGCCGCCGCCGTCCGGCTGCCCGTGGACGCTCGGCTCGTGGCCCTGCGCTGCGTGCCGGGCAGCTCCGTGAGCCGCGGTCGCGTCGCCGACATGCAGGTGCTCACGCTCGGCGAGCTCGCCGACCTGCCCCGCGCCCTGCGGAGGATCTATGACTGACCCGCGGCCGACCCCTCCGCCGGAGGGCACGGGCTCGGCCGGGCGCACCGGCGGGACGTCACGCACCTCGCTGCGGGCCGGGACCACACGGGCCCGCCGCCGACGCGACGACCGGCCCCGCGCCCTCACGCCGGGCGGTGCCGTCGACGGCGTCGTGCTCGCCGCGATGCTGGGCGTCGTCGCGCTCGGCTTCGGCCCGGCGTGGGGGACCACCGGCTACCTGCTGCCCGCCCTCGGCGGCGCCGCCGTCGGGCTCGCCGTCGCCTGGACGGCCGCGGCGCTGCGCTGGCCCGTGCTGCTCACCGCGGGCGCCACGGTGGTCGCGTTCTTCGTCCTCGGCGGGGTGCTCGCCCTGCCGGCCACGACGGTGGCGGGCGTCGTCCCCACCCCCGAGACGTGGCAGGTCCTCGCTGTGGAGTCGGTGCGCGGGTGGAACGCGTTCGTCACCACCGTGCCGCCGCTGTCCTCGTTCCCCGAGCTCGCGGTGGTGCCGTACCTGCTCCTGACCGTCACCGGCGTGCTGGCCGGCACCCTGGCGTGGCGCGCCCGCCAGGCGGCGTGGGCGCTGCTGCCGGTGGCCGTCGCGTTCGCCGGCGTCGCGCTGCTCGGCACGATCCTGCCGGCCCGCCCGCTCGTCCAGGGGCTGGTCGTCGGTGTCGTGGGCCTGCTGTGGGCCTCCTGGCGGGCCGTCGAGACGCGCATGGAGGCGAACCGTCTGCTGTCGGACGCCAGCCGTGACGCGACGCGGCGCCTGCGCGCGCAGCGGGTCCGGGGCGGCGCCGTCATGCTCGCGCTCGGCGGGGTCGTCGCCGTCCTGGTCGCCCCGGCCACCGTCGCGGGCGAGGAGCGTGTCGCGCTGCGCGAGGTCGTCACCCCGCCGTTCGACCTGCACCAGTACACGAGCCCGCTGGTGGGCTTCCGCGGCTACACCAAGGACGACGCCGACACGACGTTGTTCACCGTCACCGGGATGCCCGAGGGCGCCCGGGTGCGGCTCGCCACCCTCGACGACTACGCCGGGACCGTCTACGACGTCGCCAGCGGCGGAGCGTCCGGCGTGTTCAACCGGGCCGGCGAGGTCATCGACACCGTCGCCACGGGTACCCGCAGCGAGGTCGAGGTCGAGATCGCGAGCTACGACGGCGTGTGGCTGCCGGATGTCGGCGAGCTCGCCGGCATCCGCTTCACCGGTGAGCGGGCCGAGGCGCTCCAGGCCGCGACCTACTACAACGGAGCCTCCGGCACCGGGCTCGTCACGACCGGTCTGCGTCCTGGCGACACGTACGAGATGGATGCGATCGTCACGACGCCGCCGGCCGAGGAGGACCTCGCGACGGTACCGATCGAGGACGTCGACCTGCCCGATCCGAAGGACGTCGCCGACGCCGTGCCCACGAAGGCGGCGCAGTTCGCCGCGGAGGCGACCGACCCGTTCGAGCAGCTCACCAACATCCGGGACGTCCTGGTGGCGACCGGCATCTACTCCAGCGGCCTCGACAACCAGCCGCACTCCCTGCCCGGCCACTCGGCCGCCCGCATCGACGCGCTGCTGTCCCAGGACGAGATGGTGGGCGACGACGAGCAGTTCGCCACCGCGCTCGCGCTGCTCGCCCGGCAGGCCGGCATCCCGGCGCGCGTCGTCATGGGCTTCTACCCGGACGACCGGGAGTGGGAGCCCGGCACGCCGTACGTCGTGACCGGCGCCGACGTGCACGCCTGGGTCGAGGTGCCCTTCGAGGGGTACGGCTGGGTGCCGTTCGACGTGGTGCCGGACGAGGACAACAAGGTCGAGCCGCTGCCGCGCTCGCGGCAGGTCCCCAAGCCGCCGGTCCTGGAGGACCCGGAGACGCCGGAGGAGCCGCCGCAGGCGGACGCCGGCGAGGTCGAGGACGAGGACAAGGACGACGACGAGGCGGAGTCCGTCGACTGGCGGCAGGTCGCGATCGTCGTGATGACGGTCGGTGTCCCGCTGCTCGTGCTCGCGGCGCCGCTGCTCGCGATCCTGCTGTTCAAGGCGCGCCGCCTGCGGCACCGCCGCACCGCCCCGGTCGCCGCCGACCGCGTCAGCGGCGGTTGGCGCCAGGTGCTGGACACCGCCACCGACCTCGGGGCCGTCCTCCCGGGGGCGGCGACGCGGCGCGAGAGCGCACGCCTGCTCGCCGAGCAGCCCGCCACCGCGGCTGCCGGCACCACCACGACGGCGCTCGCCCACCGGGCGGACCAGGTGGTGTTCGGCGCCGGCACCCCGACGGACGCGGAGACGGCTGCCTACTGGGCGGACGTCGACACGGCGGTGCGGGACATGCAGCGTTCGGCGCGGTGGGGTCGCCGCGTCAGGGCCCGGTTCTCGCTGCGCTCCGTGCGTGGTGCGGACGCCCCGCCGCTGCCCACCGCCGCGTGGGCGGCGCTGACGGCCGGGCCGCGCGCCGTCGGACGCGGGACCGGTGCCGCGGCGGCCCGGGTGCGTGACAGGATGGCCCGCACGCGTCGCCGCACGCAGCGTGCGCAGCAGCAGGAGGAACGATGACGACGACGTGCACCGCGTGCGGTGCCCAGGCACAGGCCGGCCGGTTCTGCACCGTGT
Organism: Isoptericola aurantiacus; assembly: GCF_044769875.1. NCBI lineage: Bacteria > Bacillati > Actinomycetota > Actinomycetes > Micrococcales > Promicromonosporaceae > Isoptericola > Isoptericola aurantiacus. The sequence continues at coordinate 235,054 of NZ_JBJBAE010000001.1, read as the reverse complement.
GCGGGACGGCGCTGGGCGCGCCGGCCGGGAATCCGGGACCGCCCGAGCGGACCGACGCGACGACGGAGCCGGAGGTGCGTGAGCAGACCCGGTACGGCGCGGTCGGCATGCTGCGGGCGGGCGCCGCGGCGCAGCAGGTCCCGCTCGCGGGCACCGGCCGCCGCGCGGGCGCCTACCTGCTCGACGTCCTCGCGCTCTCGCTCGTCGGCCTCGTCGTGGCGGTCGTGGTGGGTCTCGCGACCGGCCTGCCGGAGCAGTACGCGGCGCTGTCCGAGGTGACGACCCCGCTCGGCGCGGAGGCGGCGAGCACGGAGCTGCTCGGGACGCTGGTCGTGGTGTACGGCGTGGTCGGGCTGGTGAGCCTCCTCGGCTGGCTGGGCCTCGGCCTGGCGGACGGCCTGACGGGTCGCACGATCGGCGGCCGGCTGCTCGGCCTGCGCACGGTGTCGGCGGTCGACGGCGCGCCGATCGGTGCGGGCCGGGGGCTGCTGCGCTGGCTCGTGCTGGCCCTCTGCGGCTCCGTGCCGGTGGTCGGTACGGTGCTGGTGCTGGTGTCGCCGACCTTCGACTCCTCGGGCCGGCGCCAGGGCTGGCACGACAAGGCCTCGCGCGCCGTCGTCCAGGACGTCCGGGACGTGCCGCCACGGACGTTCGCCCCGGCGAGCGCCACCGCCGGGCCGCCCTCGGCGGTCCATCCCGCGCCCGCGCCCGCCCCCGTGCCGGGGGGGGGACCGCAGGGCTTCGCGCCCGGCGGGCCCGCCGCGTCCGCCGTGCCCGCAGGGGACCCGTGGGGCTTCCCGGCGGGCGACCGCGCCGTCGGCGGCGTCATCACCGGCGTGCCCGGGGCATCGTCGCCGGCCCCGGCCCCGGCCCCGGCCCCGGCCCCGGCCCCGGCTCCGACCCCGACCTCCGCTCCGACCGAGCCGGCACCGGCGCCTGCCCCGGCCGCGATCCCGGCTCCGGCCGACCCGGGAACCGCCCCCGTGCCGTCGGTGGCCTCACCGGTCCCGGCGGCGGGCGACCTCGACGACGATCTCGAGCAGACCCGGTTCAGCGTCTCGTCGCACCGCGGGGTCGGTGGCACCGGTACCCCGCCGCGCATCGTGGTGCAGCTCGACACCGAGCGCCGGGTGCACGTGGCCCGGCGCACCCTCGTCGGCCGCAACCCGCAGCAGGACGGGGGTGCCGCGGCCGAGCTCGTGCGTCTGGAGGACCTGACCCGTTCGGTGTCCAAGACGCACCTGGAGCTGCTGCCCACGTCCGACGGCCTGACCGTGTCCGACCTGCGGTCGACGAACGGCAGCGCGCTCATCGCACCGGACGGGACGGTGCGCGAGCTCGCGGCCGGCACGCCGGTGACGGTCGCGGCGGGCTGGACCGTGCAGCTCGGGGAGCGGCGTCTCACCGTGCTCGGGGCGGACGCCGGCACATGAGCGTCGAGGTGAACCTGGGCCTGCTCTGGGGCGCGGCGACGCACCGGGGCGCCCGGCGCACGCTCAACGAGGACTCGTTCCTCGCCGGCGGGTCGGTGTTCTTCGTCGCGGACGGCATGGGCGGCCACGACGCGGGCGAGGTGGCCAGCGAGGCCGCGGTGGACGCCCTGCGTCCCCTGCAGGACGAACCGATCGTCGGCGTCGACGCGGTCCGTGGCCTGGTCCGGGCCGCGCACCACGCCGTGCGGGGGATCGCGACCGCGCCCGGCCGCGGTGCCGGGACCACCCTGTCCGGGGCGGTGCTGACCGAGCAGGGCGGCGAACCGTACTGGCTGGTCGTCAACATGGGCGACTCACGGACGTACCGCCTCGCCGACGGCGAGCTCGAGCAGGTGAGCGTGGACCACTCCGAGGTGCAGGAGCTCGTCGACGCGGGCGAGATCACCCGGGCCGAGGCGAGCACGCACCCGCGCCGCCACGTGGTGACACGGGCGCTGGGCGCCCCGGAGACCCCGGACGCGGACTACTGGTTCCTGCCCGTCCACGCGGGCGACCGGCTGCTGGTCTGCTCCGACGGGCTGACGGGCGAGCTGACGGACGAGCGCATCGCCGTCCTGCTGCTCACGCAGCACGACCCGCAGACCGCCGCCGAGCGGCTGGTCGCCGAGGCGCTGGCCGCGGGCGGCCGGGACAACATCACGGTGCTCGTGGTGGACGCGACGGGCCTGGCCGACGACCTGGAGAGCACGGCGCCGCGGGACGCACGCGACCTGCGGGACGACGAGGACACGGTGCCGCGCGCGGCGGCGTGGAGGGAGACACTGACATGACCGCCCGGTACGTGATGGGGCCGGCCTACGTCGTCGTGCGGGGCGGCGCCGTGGTGCTGCTGCCGGAGAAGGTGACGCCCGAGCTCGTGGACGAGCTGTGGACGGTGCTGGGCGAGCGCTCCGGCGTCGTCGCGGTGCTGGAGGTCCTCACGGGGTCGTTCGGGGCGTCCCTGGCGTCGCTCCCGCCCTTCGCGATGGCGGTGACCGACGGGCGCCGCGTGCAGGTCGCGGCCCGGGGCGGCGCGTCCGTGACGATCGCCCGCGAGGACGGCCGCGCGCACGTGTCCGGCGACGGCGTGACGACGTGGGCGGAGCGGGTGTTCGACGACGTCGTGGACCTGGCCGTGCAGGTCGGCGTGACGGAGTCGCGCGAGGACCTGGTCGACGTGCGAGGCCTCCCGCTGGGTGACGGCGTGGTGCTGGCCGCGTCGGTGGGGTGGCGCCTGACGGACTCCGCCGCGCCCGCGCCCGCGACGCCGCGGCCCCTCCCCATCGACGAGCCCTGGGAGGCGGAGCCGCGGCACCGGCCGTCGTCCGCCGCGTCTCCGGCCCCGGCGCCGCCCCCCGTGGGAGCGTCGGCGGCGTCCGCGCCGGCCCCGGTGCACGACGTGCCCCTCGCGCCGGTCGACACGGAGGCCACGATCGCACCGGAGGCGACCATCGCGCCGGCCACGTCCGGGTCGGCGTCGACGCCGGACCCCGCGTCGTCGCCCTCGCCGGAGCCTGCCGACGAGCCCGCCGACGCCGCGCAGGCGCAGGGCGCGGCGGCGGAGGCGCTGCCGGAGGAGACCACCGGGTTCGGTCATCTGTGGGGCCGCACCGTGATGCGCGGCGTCGAGGACGCGGCGGTGCGCCCGCCGGAGGAGGACGAGGAGGACCAGGAGGACCAGGAGGACGACGCGCCGTCCTCTGCCCCGGACGCGCCACCGGCCGTCGAGCTGACGCCGCCGCCGCACCGCGACCCTGCCGCCCCGCCGTCCCCGTTCGCCGGCCCGGGCGCTCCCGCCGCGCCGGAGCCCGCCCCGTCCGGCCCCGCCGGGTCCGAGGACGACATCGACGGGAGCACCGTGCTGTCGTCCGCGATCGCGGACCTGCGCGCCGCGGTCCCGGACCCGGAACCGATCCCCGGCGGTGGCCCCGACACCGCGGCACCCCGGACCGACGCGGTGCCGCCCGGCCCGGGGTTCGCGTCCACGCCGCCCCCGGTCCGCCCCACGATCCTCGCCCGCGAGTGCCCGCTCGGGCACCCGAACCCGCCCCAGCGGGACAGCTGCGCGACGTGCGCGCAGCCGCTGCACGGCGAGGCCCGCCAGGTGTCGCGGCCGTCGTTGGGCACGCTGGTGGTGTCGGACGGGCCGCGGGTCGCGCTCGACCGCCCCGTCGTCGTGGGCCGTCGTCCGCGCTCGCCGCGCGTCACGGGCGACGACCTGCCCCGCCTGGTCACCGTGCCGAGCCCGCAGCAGGACATCTCCCGCTCGCACCTCGAGATCCGCCTGGAGGGGTGGCACGTGCTGGTCAGCGACATGAACACGACCAACGGGACCACCCTGCTCCGGTCGGGCCAGCCGCCGCTGCGCCTGCACCCGGGCGAGCCGGTCCTCGTGGTCGCGGGCGACGTCGTCGACCTCGGTGACGGCGTGACGCTGACGTTCGAAGGGATCCTCTGAGTGAGCAGCAAGCGCACGCCGTCGCCGCCGCCGCAGATCGACGGCTTCGAGTACCTCTCGCTCGTCGGGTCGGGCGGGTTCTCCGACGTCTTCCTCTACCAGCAGCGGCGCCCACGCCGCCGCGTCGCGGTCAAGGTGCTGCTGCACGAGTGGACGAACGAGGGGCAGCGCGAGGCGTTCGACGCCGAGGCCGACCTCATGGCCACCCTGTCCACGCACCCGTCGATCGTCACGATGTACGAGGCGGACGTCGCGGAGGACGGCCGCCCCTACCTCGCGATGGAGTACTGCTCGCGGCCGAACCTCGGGTCGCGCTACCGCGGCGAGCGGCTCAGCGTCGCGGACGTGCTGCGCATCGCCGTGCAGATCTCCGGTGCGGTGGAGACGTCGCACCGGGCGGGCATCCTCCACCGTGACATCAAACCGGCGAACATCCTGGTCACCGAGTACGGCCATCCGGCGCTGACCGACTTCGGCATCTCCTCGACCCTCGACGACGCGGGTCGCGCGGAGGGCATGAGCATCCCCTGGTCCCCGCCGGAGTCGTTCGGCGACCCTCCGGGCACCGGCGTCGGGACGGACGTGTGGGGTCTGGCCGCGACGACGTACTCGTTGCTGGCGTCACGGACGCCGTTCGAGGTGCCGGGCGGCACGAACTCCAGCGCGGACCTGGTGTCCCGGATCGAGTCGGCGCCGCTGCAGCCCACCGGTCGCACCGACGTCCCGGCGTCGCTGGAGCGGGTGCTGAGCACGGCGATGGCGAAGAACCCGGCCGCCCGCTACCCGACGGCGCTGGCGTTCGCCCGCGCGCTCCAGGCGGTGCAGACGGAGCTGTCGTTCGCGGTGACGCCCATCGACCTGCTGGACGACGCGGGGCTGGTGCACGAGACGGACACCGCTGCGGCCTCGAGCGGCAGCGCGGACGACGAGGACGACGTCGGCACGCGCCTGCGGGAGGTCGTGTCGGTCGACCCGCGTGGCCCGGGGGCGGGCGGTGCGTCGTCCGCGTCGTCGCCGACGTCGGTGACCTCCGTCCCGACGTCCTGGCCGACGTCGGGCGGCGCGACGGGCACCACCGGGGGCGGCTGGGCGGCCACGGGCTCACGGCCCGGTCCGCAGGGTGCCGCGGTCGCGACCGCGCAGCCGGCACCCGACCTCGGGGACACGGTGCACCGGGCGGTCGCGTCGGCCGCGAGCCCGGAGCCGGCCCCGGCGCCCGCCGCGGAGCCCGCCGGCCGGTCCCGCGGGGCGGTCGGTGCCCTGGTGGCGGTGGCCCTCGTGGCGGTGGCGGCCGTCGTGGCGCTCCTGGTGGTCCTGCTGGGGCCGGACGGCGAGGACGAGCCGTCGGCCCAGGAGACCACCGCGCCGGCGGTCGACGACGGCGGACCGCCGGCCGACAACCTCGGGGGGATCGTGCCTGCCGTGCGGGAGCTGTCCGGCAAGGTCAAGGGTGACGACGTGGTCTTCACGTGGACGAACCCCGAGCCGCAGGACGGCGACACCTACGGGTGGCGGGTGCCGACGATCGGTGAGGGCTCCCCCTACACCACGATGGCCGACCCGACGGTCACGGTGCCCCGCGCCGAGGGCGGCGAGACGTGCGTCGAGGTGGTCGTCAACCGCGACGGCGCGCCGTCGTTCGAGCCGAAGATCGCGTGCGTCGATGGCTGAGCTGGCGCTGGAGTTCGCGGGGGAGTGGTTCCACCCCGACCCGCAGGACGTGTTCGAGATCGGGCGCGAGGGCGACCTCGAGCTCGACGACAACCCGTACCTGCACCGTCGGTTCCTGCGGATCACGCACGACGGCGGGCTGTGGTGGCTCGCGAACGTCGGCGCCCGCCTGGCCGTGACGGTGTGCGACGCCGGGGGCGGCGTGCAGTCCTGGGTGTCGCCGGGGACGTCGCTCCCGCTCGTGTTCCCCGCGACCTCGATCGTCTTCACCGCGGGACCCACGACGTACGAGATGCTGGCCAGGCTGGCGCCCGCGCCCTACGCGGAGATCCGCACCGAGGAGCCCGAGGGCGGGGCGACGACGATCGGGATGATCCCCTTCACCGTCAGCCAGCGCCAGCTCGTGGTCGCGCTGTGCGAGCCGATGCTGCGCCGTGACGGCACGGGGCTCTCGCAGATCCCGTCCTCGGCGGACGCCGCGGCCCGGCTCGGGTGGGCGACGACGCGTTTCAACCGCAAGCTCGACAACGTGTGCTCCAAGCTGGACCGGATCGGCGTGCGCGGCCTGCGGGGTGGCACCGGCGGGCCCGCGGCGAACCGGCGCGCCCGGCTGGTCGAGTACGCCGTGGCGTCCCGCCTGGTGACCGCGCAGGACCTGCCGCTGCTCGACGCCGACGGCGCCGACGACGGCGAGGCCGCGTCGTGAGGGGCACCCGGTGAGCCGCGGCGCCCGCCTGTCGTGGTGGCAGCTCGTGGTCGTGCTCGCGGTCGCCGGGGCGGCGATCGCGTTCGTCGTGACGTACGCCGTCGGCGTCGTCTCGGACGGCGCGGGCACCGGTGACCCGGCGGACTTCTACCGGGCGGTCGGCCGCGAGCTGACCGACCCGACCACCTGGCGCGTCACCGCCGTCGGGGCCCTCGTGGGCGCCGTCGGCGGGGGCGTCGCCGCCCTGCTGGGGGGCCGGAGCAGATGACCTGGCGGCGCGACCTGCCCGCGGGCCCCTTGCCTGCATCCCGTGACGTCACGACCCGAGGAGAACGATGCGCGTCAAGGTGACGCTGCGGCGCCCGGACACCACGCACGACGACGTGGTCGTCACCGCGGACGCCGGTGCGACGATCGGCGAGGTCGCGACGACCATCGCCCGGGTGGACCCCGGCGCTGCCGGCGGGCCGAGGGACCGGCCGCGCACGCTGGAGGCGCGGCTGCCCGGGCAGGACACCCCGGTCCGGCTGCCGGCCGACGCCGCGCTGGGCGAGGCGTGGATCGGGTCGGGCGCCGAGGTGGCCGTGGTGGACACCGACCGACCCGGCTTCGAGTACGCGTCGTCGCGGGACACCCGGGCCACGCTGCGGTTCGCCGACGGCTCCGTGCTCGACCTGCCAGAGGGCAGCTGGGTGCTGGGACGCGCGGCGGGCAGCGACGTCGTGCTCGACGACCCGCTGGTCTCCAAGCGGCACCTGCGCCTCGACGTCGGCGACGTCGTGGACGTGGTCGACCTGGGGTCGGCGAACGGCATCCTCGTGGACGGCGACCACGTGCAGCGCCTGCGCGTCGAGGGCACGCAGCGGGTCGTCGTCGGCGACACGACGATGACGATCGAGCGGCGCCGCCCGCAGCACCTCTCGGGGGTCGCGCCGAAGGCGGGCCCGGTGCCGTTCACGCGCTCGCCGCGGGTCGAGGCCCGGTACGCCGGTGCGGAGTTCGACGCGCCGGAGGTGCCGAGGGAGACCGACCCGCAGCCGTTCCCGCTGCTGGCGATGATCGCGCCGATGCTCATGGGTGGGGCCATGTTCCTGGCGACCGGCAGGATCCTGTCCCTGCTCTTCGTCGTGATGACCCCGCTCATGCTGGCCGGCAACTACCTCACCCGGGGCCGTCAGGACCGCCGGCGCAAGGAGCGCGACATCGCGCGCTTCACCGAACGGCTCGACGGGCTGCGCGAGGAGCTCGCGGGTGAGGAGGACACCGAGCGGGCCGTGCGGCTGCGCGAGGCGCCCGCCACCCAGCACGTGTTCGTCGAGGCCATGCGCCACGGCCCGCTGCTGTGGACGCGCCGCCCCGAGCACTGGAGCTTCCTCAACATCCGGTTCGGCATCGGCACGATGCCGTCGCGCAACCGGGTCAAGGACACCGACCGCGGCGCGATGATCAAGGAGTACCGCGAGAAGCTCGACGAGGTCATCGACACCTACCGCGACATCTCGGGCGTTCCCGTCGTGGAGAACCTCTACGACGCGGGCGCCGTCGGCTTCGCGGGCCCGCCGGCGCGGGTCGTGGGCAGCGTCAACGCCGCCCTGCTGCAGCTCACCGGTCTGCACTCGCCCGCCGAGGTCGTCGTCACGGGCATGGTGAGCCCGGCCTGGACGCAGCACCTGCAGTGGCTCACCTGGATCCCGCACACCTCGTCGCCGCAGAGCCCCATCGAAGGCCACCACCTCGCGGACTCCGCCAGCGGCGCCGCCCGCCTCGTCGCGGAGCTCGAGGAGCTCGTCACCACGCGCCTGCGCGCCGCCCGGGGGGCCCGGCGCCGCGGGGCCGTCGACACCGACGACGCCGCCCTGGAGCGCGGCGCCGACGTCGGCGCCGACTCCCAGCAGGCGGGCACGCCGTCCCCCGTGCCGGCCGTCGTGGTCGTCATCTCCGACGACATCGACGTCGACCGGGCCCGGCTGGTCCAGCTCGCGGAGCAGGGCCCCGACGCGGGCGTCTTCCCGCTGTGGCTGGCCGCCGACCCGGCGGACCTCCCGGCGGCGTGCCGCTCGTTCCTCGACCTCGGCGAGGCCGGTCCGCGGGTCGGCATGGTCCGTCTCGGCCGGTGGGTCGACGACGTCGAGCTGGAGGAGCTGGACCCCACGTCCGCGCTCGACTACGGCCGGCGCCTCGCGCCCGTCTTCGACGCGGGCGCGATCGTCGAGGACTCCTCCGACCTGCCCCGGTCGGTGTCGGTGCCGGCGCTGCTGGGCCACGACCTGTTCGAGGACCCGGGCGCCGTCGTGGAGCGCTGGCGACAGAACCTGTCGATCTACGACCGCACCCAGGTGAGCCCGCGCAAGCGCGCGGGGTCGCTGCGCGCCATCGTCGGGTCGGCCGGCCTGGACGCTCAGCACCTCGACCTGCGCAGCCAGGGCCCGCACGCCCTGGTGGGCGGCACGACGGGCGCCGGCAAGTCGGAGTTCCTCCAGGCGTGGGTGCTGGGCATGGCGGCCGAGTACAGCCCCGACCGGGTGACGTTCCTGTTCGTGGACTACAAGGGTGGCTCGGCGTTCGCCGACTGCGTCCAGCTCCCGCACTGCGTGGGCCTGGTCACCGACCTGTCCCCGCACCTGGTGCTGCGGGCGCTCACCTCGCTGCGCGCCGAGCTGCACCACCGCGAGCACCTGTTCAACCGCAAGAAGGTCAAGGACCTCCTGGAGCTGGAGAAGCGCGGCGACCCGGAGACGCCACCCGCGCTGGTCATCGTCATCGACGAGTTCGCGGCCCTCGTGGGGGACGTGCCGGAGTTCGTCGACGGCGTCGTGGACGTCGCGCAGCGCGGTCGCTCGCTGGGCATCCACCTCATCATGGCGACCCAGCGCCCCGCGGGCGTCATCAAGGACAACCTGCGGGCCAACACCAACCTGCGCGTCGCGCTGCGCATGGCCGACGAGTCCGACTCCAGCGACGTCGTCGACATCAAGGACGCTGCGCACATCGACCCGTCGATCCCCGGCCGCGGCGTCGTCAAGACGGGTCCGGGGCGTCTCCAGGCGTTCCAGTCCGGCTACGCCGGCGGGTGGAGCACCCGCTCGCCGGAACGGGCCGCGATCCGCGTCGCCGGCCTGCACTTCGGGCGCGAGGAGCGCTGGGAGGAACCCGTCGTCGACGCCGTCGAGGAGGACGTCGACCTCGGACCGAACGACCAGCAGCGTCTGGTGGCACGCATCACCGAGGCGTTCTCGGCGGCGCGGCTGCCGGCGCCCCGGCGCCCGTGGCTGGACTCGCTCGCCGACGTCTACGACCTCACCCGCCTGCACCAGCGCACGGACACGGAGATCCTCGTCGGCGTGGCCGACGTCCCCGAGGCGCAGGCGCAGCGGCCCGTGTACTTCAACCCCGACATCGACGGTCACCTCGGGGTGTACGGCACCGGCGGCGCGGGCAAGTCGACGGCGCTGCGCAGCATCGCCACCGCCGCGGGCATCACGCCGCGCGGCGGACCGGTGCACGTCTACGGCCTGGACTTCGCGGCCGGAGCGCTGCGGATGCTGTCCTCCCTGCCGCACGTCGGCACGGTGGCGCGCGGCGACGACGTCGAGAGGGTCGTCGGCCTGATGCGGATGCTGCGCGACGAGCTCGTGCGCCGCGGTGAGGCGTTCGCCGCGGTGTCGGCCTCCAGCGTCACCGAGTACCGGCGCCTCACCGGGCGGCCCGGGGTGCCCCGCATCCTGCTGCTGGTGGACGGCTTCCCGGCGTTCCGCGACGACTTCGAGGTGGGCGCGGGCCGCTCGGAGTGGTTCGACGCGTTCCGCGACATCCTCAACGACGGTCGTGCGCTCGGCATCCACGTCGTGTTCACCGCCGACCGGTCGGGCGCCGTCCCCACGTACGTCCGCTCCATGGTGCAGCGCAACCTGCTGCTGCGGATGACCGACGACGGATACCTCGCGTTCAACGCTCCACGTGACGTCATCACGGCGGACTCGCCCAACGGCCGGGCCCTGCTCGACGGCCTGGAGCTCCAGGTCGCCGTCATCGGCGGCGTGCCGTCGGTGTCGGCGCAGGCGGCGGCCACGGAGAAGCTGGGCCGCTCGATGCTGGAGGCCGGGGTCCGGCCGGCACCGCAGGTGCGGGTCCTGCCCACGCAGTACCGCCAGGAGGAGCTGCCGCCCGCCGTGGACGGCCAGCCGGTGCTCGGTCTGGACTCGCTGGGCATCGCGCCGCTGCCGTTCGAGCCGCGCGGCACGATGGTCGTCGCGGGTCCGCCCGGGGCGGGGCGCAGCAACGCGCTCGTCACGATCGGTCGAGCCGTCGTGCGCGCGATTCCCGACGCGCGGCTCTACCTGTTCGCGCAGACCCGGTCGACCATCGCCGACCAGCTCCCGTGGGCGGACGTCGCCACCGGCGTCGAGAAGGTCAAGGGGCTCGCCGCCGACCTGCTCGCCGCCGTCCAGGACGAGGACGTCTCGCCCGGGATCGTCGTCGTCGTCGAGGCGATCAACGAGTACCTCCAGACCCCTGCCGACAAGGCGATCCAGGACCTCACCAAGGCGATCCGCAGCAGCGACCACCTGCTCGTCGCCGAGGCGGAGACGGGGGCGTGGGGTGCGACGTGGCCGCTGTTCGGCGAGGTGAAGAACGGTCGTCGCGGCCTGCTGCTCCAGCCGGAGAACCTGGACGGCGACACGATCCTCAAGACGTCGCTGCCGCGGTCCGGCAAGGGTGAGTTCCCGCCCGGACGCGGGGCGTGGGTGGCTCGTGGCAAGCACACGCGCGTCCAGCTCCCGCTCGTCCTGGGCGAGGGGGGGTAGCGAGCGGCCGGCGATGGGGAGTGCTCCCCATCGCCGGCCCGGCCCGGCGTTGGGTAGCCTCGGGCGACGACGGTCGAGCGGGCCGACGGCGACGAGCCGGGCTCCGCGCGGGAAGGCACGAGGGAGAGGGCGGTCATGGCGGGCTACGACCTGTCGATCGACATGGCGGAACTGCGCACGCTGGCGACGGACCTGGCGACCATCAGGGACGAGCTCGAGGGCGCGGGCGACGGCGCGGACGTCGCGGCGGACGCCACCGGCCACGACGGCCTGCGCGACGTCGTGCAGGACTTCGCGGACAAGTGGCGCATCAAGCGCGAGGAGATGACCGGCGACGTGACGAAGCTGCAGGACATCATCCAGCAGGTCGTGGACACGTTCACGCAGGTCGACGCCGAGCTGGCGAAGGCGCTCGAGGAGTCGGCGGGGAAGGCGGCCTGAGGACCATGACGGACACGCAGTGGCGCAAGCTCGACGGCGATGCCGAGCTCGTGCGCACCAAGGGCGAGAAGTACCGCCAGATCGCCGACGCGATCGACCGGGCCACGACGACGCTCCAGGCGATCGTCGACGACACCGGTACGACGGCGCAGTCGATGGACGCGACGCGCCGGCTCGCCTCCGACGTGCTCGAGGACATCGCCAAGGCGACCGTGCGGTACCGGGACACCGGTGACGCGCTGGTGGGCTACGCGGGGTCGCTGGATCCCGCGATCGTCGACTCGGACACCGCGGCGACCCGGATCGCCGAGATCGAGGACGACCTCGGGCCGGCGCGGTGGACGGCCTTCCGGGCGCAGCAGACCGTGGACTGGCAGGCGGTCGACGCCGCCCCCGCCGACGTGACCGACGCGAACGACGCCCTGCGGACGGCGGACGACCGGGTGGCCGGTCTGGAGCAGGACCTCGCCACGTGGCAGGCGCGCTGGACGGAGGCCAAGTCGGCCAAGGACTCGGCGGCCGGGACCGCGAAGGACAAGATCGACGAGGTCGTCACCGGCTCGAAGGTGAACGGCCTCGAGGACAGCACCTGGGACAAGATCAAGGACGTCGCGGCGTCGGTCTACAAGGTCTTCAAGATCATCTGCGACGTCGCGGGCATCCTGGCCATCTTCCTGTCCTGGGTGCCCGGCCTCGGTCAGGTCCTCCTCGCACTGGCGGCGATCGGCTCCCTCCTGGCGATCGTCGAGGGCATCGTGAAGATCTCCCGGGAGGGGTTCAGCTGGGGTGCGCTGGCCGGCATCGGCCTGGGCGTCCTGGGCCTCTTCGGCGGGAAGGCGATCGGCGCGGTGGCCAAGTACGCCAAGGCGCGGTCGGTGGTCCGGACCGCCGGGAGGATGTCGAGCACCGCGGCGAAGGCGAAGTTCGGCGGCGCGCTCATCAAGGGCTCCCGGCGCACGCTCGCGCTGTCCAGGGGGCAGCGGGTCACCGGCGTGCTGAAGTCCCCGTTCGGCCGCTCCGCGACGGACAAGGCGGTCTTCGGGCTGCTGAAGAACGGCGAGCGCGGCAAGGCGCTGTCGACGTGGCGCGCGGCGCAGTTCCCGCTGCCCTACAAGGACGGGGCGGCACGGTTCGCCCTGGGGAACGCCGACGTCATGGACATGCACACCCACTTCGGCAAGTTCACCGGGCTGGCGATGGACAACGCCACCGTCGGGGCAGCGGCCTTCGCGACGGTCGGCGCCGTCACCCACCAGGCGGTCAACCTCACGAACAACGCGTACAAGTTCGGGACGTCGGTCGCGGGCGGTGACGGGTGGGGGGTCGCCTCCAGCAGCAACTCCGTCGTCTCCCAGCCGGCGGGTGGCTCGTGGGGCAGCATCTCGGGTATTCCCATGAAGGTCGCCGGATGGTTCGGCTGACCGTCCCGCACGGAAGGAACATCGTCCGATGACGACCCTCGACGGCTTCGAGCTGCGGCTGCCACCCCGTTGGGTGGTGGTGCCGGACGACGTCGGCGACGGCGCGGGCTGGGCGCGGGGAGCGGCGTCCGCCCTCCTGGACGACGACCCGGCGACCGCGTCGGAGCCGGCCCTCCGGGCCGACACGCTCGACGTGCTCGCCGAGCAGCTCGCCGCGGTCGCGGAGTCGGTGCGCGGCACCGGTATCGCGGCGCTGACGGCCGCGGCCCTCGTGGACGAGCCGTCCCGCGGCGTCGTCGACGCGATGGTGACGCTCGTCGGGCAGGAGGACCTCGGCCGCGGGGAGTTCGAGGCGTCCCTGGCGGCGCTGGTCGAGGGTTCCGCCCCCGGTCAGGTGGTGCACGCCGGAACGGTGGACGCCGTCGCGGACGCCGGCGACCTCGCCGGGCTGCACCTCGTGCTGGCCGACGTCGACGACGAGGTGGACGGCGTGGCGGCGCTGGAGGAGCGGGTGGTGCTCGGGGTGTTCCCGCCCGGCTGCCGGGACATGGTCGAGGTCACCGCGGTCGCCCGCAGCGTCGGCACCTTCGCCGACATGCCGCAGGCGGTCGTGGACCTGCTCGCGGGGCTCAGCGTGGACGTCGGGGGTGCCGCGTGACGAAGGCGCTCACCTCGGCCGTCGGCCTGCGGGTCGTCGTGCCCGGCACCTGGGCGAACGTCCCGCTGGACGATCCGGCGAAGGCGGCGGCCTACGTCAAGAGGCTCGTGCGCCGGCAGGTCGGCGGCGCCGACCGGCTCGCGCGGATGCGCCGGGACGCGTCCCAGGAGCTGCTCGTCACCGCGCGGGACGCGGTCGGCATCGGCGTGCACACCTACCTCGTCTCGCTGGAGCTCCTGCCCGGTGTCCCGTTCCCGGCGGCGATGATGATGCGCGACGAGCCCTGGCCCGGTCCGGTCCCCTCGGCGTCCGAGGACCTCGGCCCGGTGCTCGCGGCCGCGTTCCCCGGCGGGGAGGTCGCGGTGCAGCGCAACGGCCCCGTCGTCCGGGACGTCGAGATGACGCGCGGGCGCACCAGCGACGCCGCCGACGCGGTGGACGTGCTGTCGATGCGGCTCGAGTACCGCGTGCCCTACCCGGACCGTTCGAGGCTGCTGCACGTCCGGGTGAACGTTCCGGACCTGCCCTCCGCCGAGCCCTTCGCGACGCTGTTCGACGAGATCGTCGACTCGATCACGTTCCTCGAGCCGGTCGACGCCGGGGATCAGCCGTGAGCGTCGTCGCCCGCCGCCGCCCCGCGGATGAAGCGCAGGAGCTGGGCGACGCCGATCCCGAACGCCACCACCGCCACGACGGCGACCGTCACCCAGCCGCCGACGGTCGAGAACAGGTCGGGGGCGAACGCCGCGAGGAGGCCGCCCGCGACGATCACCGCGATCCCGACGACGAGGAACGTTCCGGGGACCTTGCGGGCCCCGTCGCCGCCCTGTGTCGTGTGGTCGTTCATCGTCGTCTCCCTGGGTCGTCGGCGCGGTGCGTGCCCACCGCCACCGTGCGGTCGGCCGGGCCAGGCTACCTGGCGCCCGCCCCGGGTGGTGTGCCCGCATGACGTCCGCCCCGACGTCTCCGTCGGCACGACCGCCGTCCACGGTGTCGTTGGTGCTCCGCCCGTTCGGCTACGCGCTGCAGGGTGTGGTCTGGACGGTCATCTGGCTGGCGGCCCTGGCGATCTACCCGGGGTCGATGCTGTACGTCGCCGTCGACGACCCGGCGGCCGTGGTCCGGAACATGTCCGAGATGCTCTCGTCGCCCGTGCAGGCGACGGTGCTGGTGGTCGTCCTGGTCCCCCTGGTCGCGGTGGTGATGGGACCGGCGGCGCTCTGGCTGCTGCCGACGGCGTCGTGGCCCCTCATGGTGCTGTCGTGGGTGTACGTGGGGCGGTCGCTGCGGCCCGACCACCGCTCCGAGCGGCTCTCCCGCACCACCTGGGCGCGCCCCGGCGAGGCGTTCGGCCCGCCGACGGTCACCAGCGTCGCGATGTCGCTCCAGCCGGTGCGTCGCAGTCGTCTCACCGACGTGCTGATGCGGTTCTACGCGGCGGGATGGAACCCGGACGGGCGCATGTTCCTCGCCATGCTGCCGGCGGGTCTCGCCTGGGTGGCGGGCGTGGTCGCGCTGCTCGACGGCGTCCCCCCGGCGGCGCGATGGACGGCCGGTGCGGTCGCCGCGGCCCTCCTGGCGACGTCGGCGGTGCTGGGCGTCCGCGCGTTCCGGGCGCGGTTCGCCCCCCGGGTGACGCCGGCCGACGGGGTCGCGCGGTGGAGCCCCGAGGAACGCCGGGACAGGCTGGCCCAGCTGCGGCGCGCGCAGGCGTCCAGGCGGCGCGGGTCGGACGCCGGTCGGTAGCGTGTCCCTGCGATGGGGAGTACTCCCCATCGACGCCCGAGGCAGCGGTTCAGTAGTCTCGGTCACGACGACGGACCGACCGCTGAGGGTCGGGTTCATCCACTCACGAGGAGCAATGTCATGGCGAACGTCAACGTGTCCTACGACGAGCTGCGGTCCCAGGCCGGTCAGCTGCGCAACGGCCAGCAGCAGCTGACCGAGACCCTGCAGAACCTGCAGACCCAGGTCAACAACCTGGTCTCGTCCGGGTTCGTCACCGACCAGGCCTCGGGCGCCTTCCAGACCTCCTACGAGGAGTTCACCACGGGCACCACCCAGGCCATCGAGGGCCTGGAGGGCATGGCCTCGTTCCTCGAGCAGACGGCCCAGACGCTGTCCGACGTCGATACCCAGCTCGCGCAGGGCATCCGCGGCTGACGCACGGCGACATCCGACCGGCGGGGCGGCCCAGTGCGGGCCGTCCCGCTGCTCGTTCCGGCACGTGACGGCAGGGAGACATGACCGATCTGAGGCTCGACACCGCGCTGCTGGTCGACACCGGGGACCAGCTCGACCTGGTCGCCGCGGAGTTCGACGCCGCGGACACCTACGCAGGCCGGGTCGCAGACGCCGTCGGCGACGACGAGCTGGCCGAGGCGATCCGTTCGTTCGCCGGGGACTGGAAGGAACGACGCGCGACGATGCGCGACTCGGTGGCGAACGTCGCCGAGCTCGTCGGTGCCGTCGGCGAGCAGTTCGAGGGCGTGGACTCCGACCTCGCGACGTCGCTGGAGGAGTCATGAGCTGGGAACCGCTGGCGGCGGCGAACCCCGTGCCGGGGGACCCCGACGTCTCGACGAGCGCCGCGACCTACTACGGCGAGGTGGCCGCCGCCATGGACGACGCGTGGGCGGCTCTCGGCGTCATCGAGGAGACGGACGGCTTCACCTCGGACGCCGTGGACGCGCTGCGCGAGAAGACGGACGACGTCCGTGCCGAGCTGCAGAAGGCGAGCACCCGGTACTCGGCCGTCGCCACGGCGCTGTCCACCTACGCGGTGGCGCACCGACAGGCGCAGGACGACGCCGCGGCGCTCCTCACGCGGGCGCAGGAGGCGCAGGGGGCCCTCGACGAGGCCGAGCAGGCGGTCACCACCGCTCAGGGCAACTATGACGACGCCGTCACCACCGCCCGCACGACGGGCGAGCCCGTCGACTCCGCGGCGACCTGGATGCTGCGCACGCAGGTCTCCACCCGCGACACCGCCCGCACGTCCCTGAGCCTCACCGTCGGCGAGCTCGACGGCATCGTGTCGACATGGCGCGCCGCGGCGCGAGCGGCCGCCGGTGATATCCGCGAGGGCGTCAAGGCCAGCGACCTGAACGACGGCTGGTGGGAGAAGTGGGGCTCCGACCTGGCGAGCTTCGTCTCGAAGTGGGCGGGGAAGATCGCCATGTGGGCCGGCATCGCGGCGCTCGTCCTGGGCTGGGTACCGATCCTGGGCCAGATCCTCGCGGTCGTCGCGCTCGTGGCGACGGTCGTGGCGCTGGTCGCTGACATCGCGCTCGTCCTGCACGGCGAGGGGGACTGGGTCAACGTCCTGCTCGGCGTCGTGGCCGTGGCGACGTTCGGCGTGGGCCGGGGCGCCGGCGCCGCCTTCAAGGCCACGGGGGCCCGCGGTGTCGCGCAGGGTGCGGCGCGGCAGACCCGCCTCACGCAGAACATCAGCCGCTTCGGCAGCCCTCAGACGCGCAACGTCGTCCGGAGCACCTGGAGCCGTGCGACCTCAGGGTTCCGCAGCGCGGACGTGCGCTGGAACAACCCGGTGACATGGTTCCAGCAGGGCGTGCGATCGTTCTCGGGACTCCGGGGGCGCGCCTGGATCATGAACTTCATGGGCCACTCCGACGCGGCACGGTCCTTCCAGGCGCTGAGCAACGCGAACGGCGTCCGGCAGTTCGCGCAGGGGGCGACGGCGTACCCGGCCACCCTGCACCGTCTGGGCTCCCTCAACCCGCTCGCCGTCGGCTCCCTGGGCACCGTCGTCGCCCCGTACGTCAGCGACGTCGTCGGCAATGGCACACTGCTCTACCGTGACCAGAAGACGTGGTGACCGATGACGGATGACGGGACGCGTCCCGGCGCGGACGAGGTGTTCACGTTCCCGCCGCGCCCGGGCTGGATCTTCTGGCCGGCCGGGCTCAACCCCGCCGGCTGGGGCGACATCGCCGCCGAGGTGCCGGGGGGCGAGAACGACGACGCCGTCATCGCCGCGGTGCGGGCCGTCGACGAGCGGGCCGCGGGCGCGGGCGACGCCTGGGGCGCGGGGATCTGGTTCGATCCGGCGAACGACCACCGTCCGACAGCGAGCCTTCTCGTGCGGACCTTCCGCGCGCGGGGGGACGTCACCAAGGCGTTCCGCCGTGCGGTCAAGGGCGCGCGACGGGTGCCGCGGATCCCTGGCGTCGTGGTGGACGGCTACACGTCCGACTCGGTCGAGACCGGCAGCGGTCCGCTCCTCGTGCAGGTCGTGGACACCTCCGACGCGACGACCGGCCAGGTGCTCCACACCTGGCGGTTGAGTCTCTTCCCCCTGTCCCGCGACGAGGTCGTCGAGATCGAGTGCGACACGCCGTACTCACACCTCGTGGACCACGTCGAGGACGAGATCTCCGAGCTGGTGAACGGTTCGACCTACGCCCGGCTCGAGGTGTCGTGAGCTTTCCCGCGGACCCGCCCTGGCCCTCCCAGACGGTGGCCGGCCTCTTCCTGATCGCCGTGGTCGTCTTCTTCGCCTGGTTCTGCCTGCGGGGACCGGCGCATGTGCCGGCGGTCCGGGCCGTGGTGCTCGCCGCGGCCGGCGACGGCCCCGAGCGGCTGTTCCGCATCGGGGTCGCCTGGGCGATGTTCGCTGCCGCCGGCGCGTGGCTGGCGGTCCAGATGGCGACCGACGCACTGCGCGACGTCGAGCAGGACGGGTTCGACGTCTGGTGGGCGGCGGGCCGCCCCGACGACTTCCCGGTCCCGCCGTCCGCGGGGATCGGCGCTGTGGCATGGCTCGGGCTCGCCGTCGCGTCGTCGGCCGTCCTGTGGGGGATCTGGTACGTCCTCCACGGCTTCCAGCGTCACGGCTCCGGACGACGTGCGGTGCAGGTCGTCGCTCTCCGGTTGAGCCTCGGGTCCCTGGTGGTCCTCGCCTACGGTGGGGTCCTGTGGTGGGAGGTCGCGCGGCAGCAGCACGCCTGGGCGAGCTGGATCGAGGCGTTCCCCGGATGAACGACGTCGTGGCGCTGCCCACCGACCTGCCGGCCGCGCACGACGGTGCCGCCGACACCCTGCCGGAGCCGGGGAGCGAGCGGATCGACCTCGCCGAGGCGGCGACCCACTGGGCCTTCGTGTACCCGAACGGCTGGTGGCCCGTCCCGTTGGACGACCCGGCGTCGATCGACGCGCGGGTGCGCGACGTCGTCGTGCAGCGCCTCGGCCGACGCGACGACCGGGCGCGCGCCCGCCGGGAGGCGCGGGACAACCTGACGGCGGCGGCCCGCGGCGCGGCCGAGGCGGGCGCGGCCGCGATCACGGTGTTCGCGATGGACGTCGGCGACGTCGCGCTGACGGGCACGATGGCGGTGTTCCCCGTGGGCGCCGTGGCGGGCGGCACCGACGAGCTCGTCGCCCGGCTGGCCGGGACGCTGGTCGGCGCGGACGTCGACCGGCAGGAGCTCGAGGACGGCTGGGTGCTGCGCGCGGTACGGCAGACGGAGGTCGAGCGCACCGACGCCGAGGGCGCACCGCTGCTGCCCGAGCTGCGGGCCGACTACTGGACGGCCCGGCGCGGGCTGGAGCCGGTGCTCAACGTGTCCTTCACGACACCGTTCGTCCCGCTGCGCGAGGCCATGCTGGGGCTGTTCGACGCCGTCGTGCTGTCCCTGCACCCCGTGGTGCGCACGCCCGCCTGAGGCAGCACGGGAACCGGCGACGTAGCCTGCGCGTTGCACCGGTGTCGTCAACCAAGGAGATCAGCGGTGGGTCATCGCCATTTCAACGGTCTCAAGACCGTCCTGCTGTTCGGCGTGCTGTGGGCCGTCCTGCTGGGGCTGTGGGCCGTGTTCTTCCGTGGCAGCCAGGGCATGCTCCTGCTGTTCACGGCCTTCGGGCTCATCGGCACGTTCGTCGGGTACTGGAACTCCGACAAGATCGCGATCAAGGCGATGCACGCCTACCCGGTGACCGAGCTCGAGGCGCCGGAGATGTACCGGATCGTGCGTGAGCTCTCCACCGTGGCCCGTCAGCCCATGCCCCGGCTCTACATCTCCCCGACCCAGGCCCCCAACGCGTTCGCCACGGGCCGCAACCCCAAGAACGCCGCCGTCTGCTGCACCGAGGGCATCCTGCGGATCCTGGACGAGCGCGAGCTGGGCGGCGTGCTCGGCCACGAGCTCATGCACGTCTACAACCGCGACATCCTCACCTCGTCGGTGGCGTCCGCCCTGGCCGGCGTGGTCACGTCGCTCGCCCAGTTCCTGCTGATCTTCGGCGGCGGGGACCGCCGGGACGGCGGCAACGTGCTCGCCTCGCTCGCGCTGGCGATCCTCGCCCCGTTCGCCGCGATGCTCATCCAGATGGCGATCTCGCGGACCCGCGAGTACGACGCCGACGAGGACGGCGCGAAGCTGACCGGCGACCCGCTGGCGCTCGCCTCGGCCCTGCGCAAGCTGGAGCGGGGGACGGCGGCCGCCCCGCTGCCCCAGACGCGGGACCTGGAGAACGTCTCCCACCTGATGCTCGCCAACCCGTTCCGCGGCGGCGGCATGGCCAAGCTGTTCTCGACCCACCCGCCCATGGACGACCGCATCGCCCGCCTGGAGCGGATGGCCGGCGACGGCTTCGGCCCGGGCGGCATCACCCGGTACTGACCCGCCCCGCGCCGGTCGCCGTCCCCGGGGTTTCGCTACGCTGCTCCGGATGACCGTCGACTCCGCACCGCCCCGCGCCCTGAGCCCCGAGCACGACGAGGACCCCCGCGTCGCCGCCTGGGAGCAGCGC
Source organism: Isoptericola aurantiacus (assembly GCF_044769875.1). NCBI lineage: Bacteria > Bacillati > Actinomycetota > Actinomycetes > Micrococcales > Promicromonosporaceae > Isoptericola > Isoptericola aurantiacus. Next base: position 214,651 of record NZ_JBJBAE010000001.1, on the reverse strand, counting down.
ATGGAGTGGCCCCTGATCGTCGTGGCGGGCCTCTTCCTGGTCGCCTACGCCGTCCCGATCGTGTGGCCCGACGTCGCGCCGGAGGTCCGCCGGGCGTGCTCGTTCGCGGTCCTGGGAACGTGGCTCGTCTTCGCCGTCGACTACGTCGCGCGGCTGCTGCTCTCCCGCCACCGCTGGTACTTCGTGCGGCACAACCTGCTGGACCTGGCGATCGTCGCGCTGCCGATGCTGCGGCCGCTACGTCTGCTGCTGCTCGTGTCCGCGATCCAGCGGCTCAACCGGGCGGGGGCCAACGCGATGCGCGGCCGGGTCGTCACCTATGCGGTGGCCGGGTCGGCCCTGCTCGTGCTCGCCGGAGCGCTGGCGGTCACCGAGGCCGAGCGCGGCGCCGAGGGCAGCACTATCCAGAACGTCGGCGACGGGTTCTGGTGGGCGCTGGTGACGATGGCCACGGTCGGCTACGGGGACACCTACCCCGTGACGATCACGGGGCGCTTCGTGGCGGTCGGCATGATGCTCGGCGGGATCGCCGTCCTCGGTGTCGTGACGGCGACGTTGTCGTCCTGGCTCGTGCAGAACGTCGAGGAGACCGCGCAGGAGGGCCGGGCCGAGCGCCGGGACTCCACCGACGACCTCTGGGCCCGCCGCGGCGACGTCGAGGGACTCGTCGCCGAGGTGCGGGCGCTGCGCGAGGAGGTCTCCCGGATGCACGAGGAGAACCGGACCGCGCGGCCCTCCGGCTGAGCGGCCGGTCAGCCCGCGGCGGCGCGCAGCGCACCCTCCAGCGCCGCCGCCACGCCGTCGTCGTCGTGACCGCCGACCACCTCGTCCGCGCAGGCGAGCACGTCGGGGTGGGCGTTCGCGACGGCGAGCCCGCGGCCCGCCCAGCGCAGCATGGGCAGGTCGTTCGGCATGTCGCCGAACGCCCAGACGTCGTCGGCGTCGATGCCGAGCCGGGCGCACCAGCGCGCGAGGGCGGCGTCCTTGGTGACCCCCGGCGCCAGCAGCTCGGCCAGACCGGCCGCGCCCGAGAACGCCAGGTGGGCCCGGTCCCCGACGACGGCGCGGACGGTGGCGAAGAACGCGTCCTGCGCCGCGTCGTCGACGGCGCCCCGCTGGACGTCGCCGACCCGCGTGGACAGTCCGGTCCCGGGACGGACGGCCAGGAGCTTGCCCACCGGCGACCGGGACGGGGACGTGCCGGTGGCACGCAGCGTCTGCTCCACCGGGAGCCTGCGGACCGAGGCCGGCAGCCCGGGCTCGTCCTTCGGGAACCAGGGGTCGAAGACGGGACCGTCGGCGTGCTCGAGCGCCAGCGCGACGCCGGGCACGGCCGAACGGAGCGCGTCGACGAGGGCGCGGACGTCGTCGACGTCGAACCCGTCGACCTCGAGCGCGCTCGCCGAGGCGAGGTCCCACACGGCGGCACCACCCAGGCAGACCACGCGTCCGTGCCCACCCACGCAGTCCGCCAGACCGGCCAGCCACCGGGGCGGTCGGGCCGTCACCAGGACGACCTCGACACCGGCGTCCTCGACGGCGCGCAACGCGGCCCGCGTGCGCGCCGAGACGGTGCCGTCCGAGCGCAGGAGCGTGCCGTCCAGGTCCGAGGCGACCAGCCGGGGAAGCCGGCCGGCGGTCACCGGTAGTTGGTGAACTGCAGGGCCACGTCCAGGTCGGCGCCCTTGAGCAGGGCGATGACCTCCTGCAGGTCGTCGCGCTTCTTGGAGCTCACGCGCACCTCGTCGCCGGTGATCTGCGTCTTGACGCCCTTGGGGCCCTCGTCGCGGATCAGCTTGGTGATCTTCTTGGCGTTCTCGCTGCTCAGCCCCTCCTTGAGCGTGGCCGGGAGGCGGTACTCCTTGCCCGAGGCCTGCGGCTCGTCCTCACCGGTGTCGATCGCCTTGAGGGAGACGCCGCGCCGGATCAGCTTGGTCTGGAAGACGTCGAGGACCGCGTTGACCCGCTCGGCGGAGTTCGCCACCAGGACGATCGCGTCCCCGCTCCAGGAGATCGAGGCGCCGACGCCGCGGAAGTCGTAGCGCTGGTTGATCTCCTTGGCGGCCTGGTTGAGGGCGTTGTCGACCTCCTGGCGGTCCACCTTGGAGACGATGTCGAAGGACGAGTCGGCCACGGTTGCTCCTTGCGTGCGGTGTTCGGGTGTGGTCCCACGGTAGTCCGTGCGGCCCCTGTCGCGGTGGGGGAGCGGTGCCTCAGCGGCGACGGGGAGGGCGCCGCGGGCCGGCCTGCTGAGGTCCTGCAGGGTCGAGGTCCGCCGCCGGTGCCCGGGCGGCGAGCCTCGTCGCGCGGGACGTCCGCGTGGCGTCGACCGTCAGGACGACGAGCGCGATCCACACCAGGACGAACCCGGCCCAGCGCTGCGGTGTCATCTGCTCGCCGAAGACCAGCAGCGCGACGAGGAACTGCAGCGTGGGCGTGAGGTACTGCAGCATCCCCACGACCGACAGCGGCAGGCGGCGGGCCGCGGCCCCGAACAGGAGCAGCGGCACCCCGGTGGCGACGCCCGCCGAGACGAGCAGCAGCAGGTGGCCGGCGCCCTCCTGCGCGAACGTCGAGGCGCCGGTGGCGGTCAGCCAGACCAGGTAGGCGAGCGCCAGCGGTGTGGTGATCGAGGTCTCGACGGCGAGGCTCGGCAGGGCGCCGACGGTCCGACCCACGCGGTTCTTGGTCAGCGAGTACAGGCCGAACGAGAACGCGAGCGTCAGGGAGATCCAGGGCAGCCCGCCGACGCCGGTCGCGATCACGGCGACGGCCGAGGCGCCGAACCCGAGCGCGACCCACTGGGCCGGGCGCAGCCGCTCCCGCAGCGCGATCACACCGAGCAGCGTGGTGACCAGAGGGTTGATGTAGTACCCGAGCGCGGCGTCGAGCACGTGCCCGCTGAGCACGGCGTAGACGTAGGTGACCCAGTTGACCGTGATGAGGACGGCGGCGACCGCCAGGACGGCCACGGTGCGAGGGCGGCGCAGGACGTCGGTGTAGCTGCGCAGCGTGCGGGTGGCCGCCAGCAGGACCAGGCAGAAGACCAGCGACCACACGATGCGGTGGGCGATGATCTCCACCGCCCCGGCCGGCTCCAGGAGCGGGAAGTACAGGGGCATCGTGCCCCAGAGGAGGTAGGCGCCGATCCCGAGCGGGAGGCCCCAGCGGTCGGGGGCAGCAGGTGCCGTCACCTGTGAAGGATAGTCCTGGCGGGGCGTCGGACGGAGACCCGTGCCGAGGGGTCGCGGGGAGGCCCTCGTGCGCTGTCAGGATGGCGTGACGAGGGCCACTTCGGGCCGATTACCACCCGGGCCCCTCGGCCCGCTATTGTTGTCTCCGCGAGTTCGTCCGCGAACTCGCTCGGCAGGTTGCCCGAGCGGCCAAAGGGAGCTGACTGTAAATCAGCCGTCATCGACTTCGTGGGTTCGAATCCCTCACCTGCCACCGCACGGAGCGTTCCTCACCTCGGTGAGGGTCCTCCGGCACCTGGGGAAGGCGCAGGTGCGGCATCGTGACCCGGATTTCTCCGGGCGCACGGAGCCGTGTAGAGTCTTCCCCGCGCCCCGATAGCTCAGTCGGTAGAGCATCTCCATGGTAAGGAGAAGGTCAAGGGTTCGATTCCCTTTCGGGGCTCTGTGACATGACGCGGGACCGTCTTCCGGGCGACCGGAGGTTGGTCTCGCGCTCCGTCACGCGCGGCGGGGTAGCTCAGCTGGTCAGAGCGCACGACTCATAATCGTGAGGTCGCGGGTTCGAGCCCCGCCCTCGCTACCGAACACAGCACCACACGGTTCGACGGCCGGCGTCGGACCACCCAGATCCTTGACGCACGTTGCGCCTTCCGGGGGCGCGAGAGGTGACACACCATGGCTTCCAAGAGCGCGGACGTCCGCCCGAAGATCACGCTCGCCTGCGTGGACTGCAAGGAGCGGAACTACATCACGAAGAAGAACCGGCGCAACAACCCGGACCGTCTGGAGATGGCGAAGTTCTGCCCGCGTTGCGGCAAGCACACCGCGCACCGCGAGACCCGCTGATCTCTCGGCAGGACCACACCGACGTGGCGAGCACCGTTCCCGACCCGGCCTACGCCGGGCGCGAGTACCCCGCGACCGAGGCCTACGCCGTCGGGCGGGAAAAGCTCCGCGAGTTCTCGACCGCCGTCGGAGCCGACCACCCCGCGCACCACGACATCGTGGCGGCGCGGGGTCTCGGCTATCCGGACCTGGTCGCTCCGCCCACGTTCGCCGTCGTGATCGCCCAGCGCGCCGAGTCCCAGTACGTCGCGGACCCGGCGGCCGGGATCGACTTCTCCCGCGTGGTGCACGCCGACGAGGGCTTCACGCACCACCGCCCGATCGTGGCCGGGGACGAGCTGCGCACGGTCCTGCACGTCGACTCGATCACCCAGCGGGCCGGCATCTCCATGATCAGCACCCGGTGCGAGATCTACGCCGCGGGGGGCGAGGGCGCCGAGCTGGGCGAGCACGTCGCCTCGGTGACGTCCAGCCTCGTGGTCCGTCCGGAGGAGTCCGCATGAGCCGCCCCGTCCTCGCCGACCTCACCGTGGGCGACGTCGTCGCCACCCGCGCGGTCGAGCTCGACCGCTCCACCCTGGTCCGCTACGCGGGCGCCAGCGGCGACTTCAACCCGATCCACTGGGACGAGGGTTTCGCCACCGACGTCGGGCTGCCCGGCGTCATCGCGCACGGGATGTGCACGATGGGCACCGTGATCGGCGTGGTCGAGGACTGGGCCGGCGACCCGGCGGCGATCGTGCGTTACGGCACCCGGTTCACCAAGCCGGTGCCCGTGCCGGCCCGCGGCACCGCCGTCGTCGAGGTGGCCGCCACCGTGGGTGCCCTCGACGCCGAGGCGGGCACCGCCCGGATCGATCTGGCCGTGACCCACGACGGAGCCAAGGTCCTGGGCCGCGCCCAGGCTCTCGTCCGTCTGTCCTGAGCCCTCCGCCCGGGTCGGCCGGGCACTTCCCCCCGTCTGGTGACACGAGTATCCTGACGATGCTGGTAGCGCTCCCACGCGGAGCGTCGACATCAAAGGAGATGCTCATGACCCAGACCCCTCGGCCGGGCCCCGTCGCCGACCCGCCCTCCGCACCACCGCCGTCGCTCCCCGCCCTCGGGCGGCGCACCGTTCTCGTCGCCGGAGCCGCCGGCGCGCTGACCGTGGCCACCGGCGGAGGGGCCTGGGCAGGCCCCGCGACGTCCGCCCGTCCGCTCGGGCGGCGCCCCGGACACCACGCCGGCGGCTCGCCGGACCACGTCGGATCGGTGCGGCGCGCCCAGGACTTCCTCGACGCCATGACCGACGCCTACCCGGACGTCAACCCCGGTCCTCGTATGGCCCAGTCCTACGCCGACCAGCTCGGCCTCTTCTCCACGGCGTTCGTCTACGACGTCGCCCTGACGATCTGCGCGTCGCTGACCGGCGGTCGCACCGAGCGTGCACGGGTGCTGGCCGACGGGCTGGTCTTCGCCCAGGAGCACGACCCCGTCTACGACGACGGCCGGCTGCGGCAGGGCTACAACACGGGTCCGTACACGTTCTACGACGGCAACCCGCAGCCGTACGGGCTCGAGCTGCCCGACGGCACGGCCAACATCGGCTGGCAGTTCGGGTTCCTGGGTACCGCCGTCGGCGACATGGCCTGGCCTGGCATCGCCCTGGCGCACACCTACGCCGCGACCGGCGAGCGCCGCTACCTGGACGCGGCGGTGCGCATCGGGGACTGGATCCTGGCCAACACCTGGTCCGAGCGCACCCTGGGCGGCTTCTCGTTCGGCGTCGACGGCGCGAACACCCCGGTCCCCAACGGGTCCACCGAGCACAACATCGACTGCGTCGCGTTCTTCCGCCTGTTGCGCGCCCTCGAGGGTGGACGGCGGTGGGCGCGGGCTGCCGACCATGCCCGGCGGTTCGTCGACAGGATGTGGGAGCCGCGCGGCGGGTACTTCTACACCGGCACGAACGACGGCGAGGCGATCAACCCCGAACCCCTGCCGCTGGACCCCCAGACCTGGGGCTGGCTGGCCCTGCGGGAGAACCGCTACGGCCGGGCGCTGGACTGGGCCGCGTCCGACCTGGCCGCGACGGACCGCGCGGGGTCGGCCGGCTCGCAGCTGCCCGACGGCGTGACCATCTCGGGTGTGACGTTCTCCAGCGCGAGCCTGGACTCGACGGCGTCGTACAACGGGATCCCGGTGCACCCCGAGGGGGTATGGCTGGAGGGCACCGCCCAGCTCGCCTGCGCGTTCGCGGACCGCGACCGCGGACGGCGCGACGCCGGCCGCGTCGAGGCTCTCCTGGCCCAGGTCCGCCGGGCCCAGGCCGAGGTCGGCGCCGGGCAGACCGTCGGCGGCCGGGCGTTGCCGGCGCGGGCAGGGGTGGTCGCGGCATCGAGCCTGCTCGACTCGGGGTTCGGGTTCGGCTACTTCCAGGTGCAGCACACCGGTGCGACGTCGTGGTACCTCATGGCCGCGGCGGGGGTGAACCCGATGCAGGTCAACGGGCTGCGCCGGGCCCGCCACCACTGACCCCTCACGCTGTGGGTATGAAATCTGCGGGTCGATATCGCTGTCATCCTGCAGATTTCATACCCACAGCGCGGGGTGGGCCGTGCGTGCTACGTTGTCGTGCGATCCCCACGGGAGCCCTGGCAAGGGCTGAGATCGAGCTGAGGCCGCTCGGACCGTCGAACCTGACCGGGTCATGCCGGCGTAGGAAGCAGGAGTCCACATGTCGCACGATGACGTCCCCGCCCGCGCGCTCGCGTACGAGCGCGACGACACCTCCGGGATCACGGTCCCGGTCACCGAGATCACCCTGGCCGACTCGCCCGACGGCCTTCCGAACGCGCCCGTGCGCGTCTACCGCACCGACGGACCGGGGGGCGACCTCACCCGCGGCATCCCCGGGCTGCGGGAGTCGTGGGTCGCCGAGCGCGGCGACACCGAGGTCTACGTCGGACGCGAGCGCGACCTCGGCGACGACGGTCGTGGCGCCCGGCGTCGTGGTGCCTCGTCGGCCGAGTGGCAGGGCGTGGCACGCCCGCCGCGTCGCGCCCGCGCCGGCCGCACCGTCACCCAGCGGTACTACGCCCGCCGGGGCGAGATCACCCCGGAGATGCGGTTCGTGGCCGTGCGCGAGGGGATCGACGTCGAGCTGGTGCGTGCGGAGGTCGCCGCGGGACGGGCGATCATCCCGAACAACGTCAACCACCCGGAGTCCGAGCCGATGATCATCGGCCGGGCGTTCACGGTGAAGGTCAACGCCAACATCGGCAACTCGGCCGTGCACTCCTCGATCGCGGAGGAGGTCGAGAAGCTGCAGTGGGCCACCCGCTGGGGCGCCGACACGGTGATGGACCTCTCCACCGGCGACGACATCCACACCACCCGCGAGTGGCTGCTGCGCAACGCCCCGGTGCCCATCGGCACGGTGCCGATCTACCAGGCCCTGGAGAAGGTCGACGGCGACGCGTCGCGCATGACGTGGGAGATCTACCGGGACACCGTCATCGAGCAGTGCGAGCAGGGTGTGGACTACATGACCGTGCACGCCGGCGTCCTGCTGCGGTACGTGCCGCTGACGGCGAACCGGGTGACCGGCATCGTGAGCCGGGGTGGGTCGATCATGGCCGGCTGGTGCCTGGCGCACCACCAGGAGAACTTCCTGTACACCCACTTCGACGAGCTGTGCGAGATCTTTGCCGCGTACGACGTCGCGTTCTCCCTCGGGGACGGCCTGCGTCCCGGGTCGATCGCCGACGCCAACGACGCCGCCCAGTTCGCCGAGCTCGACACCCTGGCCGAGCTGACCCGGCGCGCCGGGGAGCACGACGTCCAGGTGATGGTGGAAGGCCCCGGTCACGTGCCGCTGCACCTGGTGCGCGAGAACGTGGAGCGTCAGCAGGAGCTGTGCGACGGCGCGCCGTTCTACACGCTCGGGCCGCTGGTCACCGACATCGCGCCGGGCTACGACCACATCACCTCGGCGATCGGCGCGACGGAGATCGCCCGGTACGGCACAGCGATGCTCTGCTACGTCACGCCCAAGGAGCACCTGGGCCTGCCGAACCGCGACGACGTGCGCACCGGCGTGGTCACCTACAAGATCGCCGCGCACGCGGCCGACGTCGCCAAGGGGCACCCGGGCGCGACGGCGCGGGACGACGCGTTGAGCAAGGCGCGGTTCGAGTTCCGCTGGCGCGACCAGTTCAACCTGTCGCTGGACCCCGAGCTGGCGGAGTCCTACCACGACGAGACGTTGCCGGCCGAGGCGGCCAAGACGGCGCACTTCTGCTCGATGTGCGGGCCCAAGTTCTGCTCGATGCGGATCTCGCAGGACATCCGTGACGAGTTCGGCGACGCCGCCGCCCAGGGGGAGCGGGTCGCCGCCGCCGAGGCCGCGGCGGGCATGGCGGAGAAGTCCGCCGAGTTCCGTGCCGCCGGGGGAGAGGTCTACCTGCCCACCCCCACGGTCCCCGCGAGGTAGGCGACCCGTCCGCGAGGTAGGCCATCCGGAATTCCGGACGGCCCACCTCGCGGTCGGGTCGCTTACCTCGCGGACGGGCCGCCTATCTCGCCGGGAGGTCGCCTACCTCGCGAGGGTGGTGGTGGCCCGGGGTCTCGGATGGTGGCCGCCGTCTGGACCCAGCGGTTAGGCGAGGCTAAGTTAGGCGAGCCTGACTTAACCATCCCCTCTGCGAGGAGCCCACGGACGTGCCCACCACTCCGCCCGACGCGACGCTGACCAGCACCGACGCACTGCTGACCAGCGGTACGGCCGATGCCTACGCCCGCACGGTCCGTCACGTCGTCGACGACGTCGCCACCCGCCTCGCCGCGGTGTCCCAGCCGTGGAGCGGCGCGAGCCGGTCCGAGCTGACCGCGCTGGTGGACGCCGTCGACCTCGACACCCCGGGTGTCGGCGCCCGCGAGGCCCTCCGCGAGGCGGGCGAGCTGTACGCCACCCACGCCGTGTGGTTCCACGACCCGGCCTACGCGGCGCACCTCAACTGCCCCGTGGCGATCCCCGCCGTCGGCGCCGAGGCGATGCTGGCGGCGATCAACACCTCGGTCGACACCTACGATCAGTCCACCGTGGCCACCCTCATGGAGCGGAGACTGATCGCCTGGACCACGGAGCGGATCGGCTTCGCCGCCGGTGACGGCGTCTTCACCTCCGGCGGGACGCAGTCCAACCTGCACGCCCTGCTCGCGGCCCGGGAGCGGTCGCTCACCGGGCCGGACGGCCGGCGTCTGACGGGTGTCGCGCGGCACGGGCTCCAGGACCGGCTCCGGATCCTGACCGGGTCGGGCAGCCACTTCTCCGTGGCCAAGTCCGCGATGATCCTCGGCCTGTCCGACGACGCGGTGGTCACGGTCGGCACCGACGAGGACGGCCGCCTCGACCCGGCGGCGCTGGACGACGCGGTGGCCGCGACCGAGCGGGACGGCGGCGTCGTCATGGCGGTCGTCGCCACGGCCGGCACCACCGACCGCGGGTGCGTCGACCCGCTGGAGGCGATCGCCGCACGGTGCGACGCGGCGGACCTCTGGCTCCACGTCGACGCCGCCTACGGCGGTGGCCTGCTCGTCTCCGCCACGCGGCGCCACCTGCTGGACGGGATCGAGCGAGCCCGCTCCGTCACGGTCGACTTCCACAAGACGTTCTTCCAGCCGGTGTCGGCCAGCGCGGTGCTGGTGCGCGACCCCGCGGACCTGGCCCGCACGGCGTGGCACGCCGACTACCTCAACCCGGCGGAGGACACCGCCGAGGTCAACCAGGTGGACCGGTCGCTGCAGACGACCCGCCGGTTCGACGCCCTCAAGCTGTGGACGACGCTGCGCGCGATCGGGCCGGACGGCATCGGTGCGATGCTCGACGCCGTGTGCGACCTGGCCGCCGCGGTGCACGCCGACCTGGCCGCCGACCCGGAGCTGCACCTGGTGGCCCGTACCGACCTGTCCACCGTCCTGTTCCGCTACCAGCCCGAGGGCGTCACCGACTCCGAGGCGGACGCCCTCGTGCCGGCGGTGCGTCGTGTCCTGTTCGACTCCGGGCGCGCGAGCGTCGCCAAGACGGTGGTCGGCGGGCGGCCCTGTCTCAAGCTCACCCTCCTGAACCCCGACGTCACCGTCGTGGACGTGCGCCGGGTCCTGACCCTGGTGCGCGACGCCGCGCACGGGATCCTTGCCGGCCGCGAGCTGGCGGACCTGACGGCACCGCCCTGCCGGGACGTCCACCCGCACCTGGCCCGGACGGCGACGGGAGACGTGCGATGACCACCTACGACGTCGTCGGCATCGGCATCGGCCCGTTCAACCTGGGGCTGGCCGCGCTCGCGGACCCGCTGGAGGACGTGCACGCCGTCTTCCTCGACCAGGCCGAGGGGTTCTGCTGGCACCCCGGCATGATGATCGAGGGCGCCACGATCCAGGTGCCGTTCCTGGCGGACCTGGTCACGATGGCCGACCCCACCTCGCCGTACTCGTTCCTGGCCTTCCTCAAGGACGTCGGGCGGCTGTACCCGTTCTACGTGCGCGAGTCGTTCTACCCGCTGCGCGCCGAGTACGACGAGTACTGCCGCTGGGTGGCCGCACGCCTCGACTCGCTGCGCTGGGGGCGCCGCGTCGTCGCCGTCGAGCACGACGCCGCGAGCGACACGTACGTCGTCACCGCCGAGGTGTCCGACGACGGCGGCACGCGCCACGAGCAGTACCGGGCGCGTCACGTCGTGCTCGGGGTGGGGACCTCGCCGCGCCTGCCGACACCGCTGGCGGAGCTGGCCACGACGGCCGCCGCGGCCGACGCGTCCGGTCCGGTGATCCACACGGCCGACTACCTGCCGCACCGCGACGCCCTGCGCGCGTCCGGCGCCGTGACGGTGGTGGGGTCGGGTCAGTCCGCGGCGGAGGTGTACCGCGACCTGCTCGAGGACGCCGGGGAGTACCGGCTGGACTGGGTGACGCGTTCGCCGCGGTTCTTCCCGATGGAGTACACCAAGCTCACCCTGGAGATGACCTCGCCGGAGTACACCGACCACTTCCACGGGCTGCCGACCGAGCTGCGGGACCTCGTGGGACGCGAGCAGCGGAACCTGTACAAGGGGATCAGCGGCGACCTGGTCGACGACATCCACGACACCCTCTACCGCCGCACGGCGCTGGGCCGCGAGGTGCCGACGACGCTGCTCAGCGACACCGAGGTGGTGGCCGCGCGGGCGGAGCCGGCCGACGACGGCGGGTTGCAGTACGTGCTGACGCTCCGGCACGGCCAGCTGGGCACGACGGCGGAGCACCGGACGCGCGCGGTGGTCGCGGCGACGGGATACGCGTCCGGGGTGCCGGGGTTCCTCGACCCGGTGCGCGGGCGCCTGCGGCTCGACGGCCGTGGCCGCTTCGACCCGACGCGCGACTACTCGGTCTCGGCCGACGCGCGGGTCCACACGCTCAACGGCGAGGAGCACTCCCACGGCGTCACCGCGCCCGACCTCGGGTTCGGCCCGTGGCGCAACGCCGTGGTGCTCGCGAAGATCACCGGACGCGAGCCCTATCCGATCGAGCGGCGTACGGCGTTCCAGCAGTTCGGCCTGCCCGGGGGCGTGCCCGACGGCGGAGCCCCGGCCTCCACGGTGGCTGCGGACCCGGAGGTCGTCCGGTGACCGCCACGACCGAGCAGCCGACCAGCGTGCTCACCGTCGCCACCCGGCTGGGTGAGCTCACCTTCTCCCCGGTGGTGCCTGGGCGCGACGCGGCCACGGTGCAGGCCTGGCTGACCCACCCGGCGTCGTCCGCGTGGCACATGACCGGGCTCGACGTGGACGCGGTGCGCGACTACCTGGCCGCCGTCGTCGCCGACGACGCCCAGGACGGTTGGCTCGGGCGCCTCGCGGGTGAGCCGGTGGTCTACACCGAGACCTACGACCCGGCGCGCGTGCTGCTCACCGACGTCCACGACGCGCTGCCGGGCGACGTCGGCATGCACCTGCTCGTCGCGCCCGCGCCGGCCGACCCGGCCGCGCGCCGTCCCGGGCTGACCGACGCGGTGATGGCGGCCGTCGTCCGGTTCTGCCTCGCCGACGCCGCGGCCGGCGGGCGGGGCGGAGCGAGGGTCGTGGTCGAGCCCGACGTGCACAACGCCCCGATCGCGGCGAAGAACGCCGCCGCCGGCTTCCGGGTGCTGCGGGAGGTCGAGGTCGTCGACGACGGGCACGCCAAGACCGCCGCGCTGAGCGTGTGCACCCGGGAGGACTTCGCGGCGTCGCCCCTGGGCCCCGGCGTCGACCCCGCACCCCATCTGCGCGCGGACCTGGCCGAGCACGCCCACCGCCACCTGGTGGCCAAGGCGCTCGCCGAGCTGACCCACGAGCGCCTGTTCGAGCCGGTCGAGGCCGGGCCGGGCCGGTACCGTCTCGCCCTGGACGGCGGCACGTACTCCTTCGCGGCCCGCACGTTCGCCCTGGAGCACTGGGTGGTGGATCCGGGCTCGATCCGGCGGACCGGCCCCACGGGGCCGCTGCCGGTCGACGTGCTGGAGCTCGTCACCGAGCTGCAGCCCTTGCTGCAGATCCCCGACGACCTGCTCGCCACGTATCTCGAGGAGCTCTCCTCGACGCTGGCGGCCGCCATGGCCAAGCGGGACCGCGAGCTGGCCGGGCTCACGCCCGGTGTCGCACGGCTGGCCGCCGGGCTCACGGACCCGGGAGCCGCGCCCGTACCGGACCCGGCCGACGGGGCCGAGGACCGCCGTCGGACCGCCGAGTCCTTCCAGGCGGTCGAGGCCGCCATGTCCGAGGGCCACCCGGGATTCCTCGCCAACAACGGGCGCATCGGCTTCTCGCTGCCGGACTACGAGGCGTTCGCCCCCGAGCGCGGGGGCCGGCTGCGGCTGCAGTGGGTCGCCGCCCGGCGGGCGCACACCCACCTGGCGCTGGCGTCCGACCAGCCCGAGGACGGGCTGTACGACGCCGAGCTCGGCGGGGCGGAGCGGGCCGCGTTCGCCGACCGGCTGGCCGCCCGTGGCCTGGACCCGGCGGACTACCTGTACCTGCCGCTGCACCCCTGGCAGGCCGAGCACCGCCTGCCCGTCACGTTCGCCGCCGACGTCGCGCGCGGTGACCTGGTGCCGCTCGGACCGGGCGCGGACGAGTACACCCCGCAGCAGTCGATCCGCACGATGTTCAACCGGACCCGGCCGGAGCGGCACTACGTCAAGGTGGCCCTCGCGATCCAGAACATGGGATTCCTGCGCGGTCTCAGCCCGGCGTACATGCGGGCCACGCCCGCCATCAACGACTGGGTCGCGGACCTGGTCGCCGGGGACCCGACGCTGGCCGGCTCCGGGTTCGGCGTGCTGCGCGAGCTCGCGTCGGTCGGGTACACCGGCGACGTCTACCACCGGACCCCGCGGCCCAACGCCCACCGCAAGATGCTCGCCGCCCTGTGGCGCGAGTCGCCGCTGCCGCGGACGCGGCCCGGTGAGCGGCTGGCCACCATGGCGTCGCTGCTGCACCGGGACGCCGCGGGTCGGGCGCTGGTCACGGCGCTGGTGCGGACCTCGGGCGTCGCGGCGGACGACTGGGTGCGCGCGTACCTGGACGCCTACCTCTACCCGCTGGTGCACTGCCTGCGCGCCCACGACCTGGCGTTCATGCCGCACGGGGAGAACCTGGTGCTCGTCCTGCGCGACGGCGTGGTGCGGGGCAGTTTCATGAAGGACATCGGCGAGGAGGTCGCGGTGCTGTCCGACTGGGCGTTGCCGGCCGACGTCGCGCGCGTCGCCGCCCCCGTGGACGACGCCGAGAAGGCGTTGGCGATCTTCACCGACGTGTTCGACGGCGTGCTGCGGCACCTGGCCGGCATCCTCGCCGTCGACGGCGTGCTCGGCGAGGACCGGTTCTGGGCGCTGGTCGGCGAGTGCCTCGACCGGCACGAGGCCGAGCACCCGGACCTGCGCTCCGGGGTGGACCTGCGCGCCGCACGCTTCGCGCACTCGTGCCTCAACCGGCTCCAGCTGCGCAACACCCTGCAGATGGTGGACCTGGCCGACCAGTCGAGCTCGCTCATCTACGCCGGCACGATGGCGAACCCGGTGGCGCGCCGGTGAGCTTCGAGATCCTGCGCGACTCCTGGGGCGTGCCGCACGTGCGCGCGGCCGACGAGCTCTCCCTCGCCCGCGGCCAGGGCTACGTCACCGCGCGGGACCGTGGCTGGCAGCTGGAGACCGACCGGTGGCGGGCCGAGGGACGGCTCGCGGCCCGGTTCGGCCCGGGCGGGCTCGAGTGGGACCGGTTCGCCGTCCGTGTGCGCCTGGCCGACACCGCCCGCCGGGTGCACGCCGCGCTGGCGGAGCCCGAGCGTGCCTGGCTGGCGGCCTACACCGCGGGGGTCGACGCCGGGCTGGCCGACGGCGGGCGGGACACGCCGGAGATGGCCGCGCTGGCGACCGGCGGCGCGGTGCCCGGCGAGCTCACCGAGCACACGCCCTGGCCCGACTGGGCCCCGATCGGGGTGTTCCTGACCAACCACGTGCTCTTCAGCGGGTGGCCGCACCTGCTCATGCGCGAGCACGTCGCCCGTGCTCTCGGCGAGGACCACGTCCTGGTCGGTTCCGGGGAGCGAGGGCTCTCCTCCGGGTCGAACGCCTGGGCGCACCCGGGGTGGCGGACGGCGTCGGGCGCGCCCCTGCTCGCCGGCGACCCGCACCGCCTCCTCGAGCTCCCGGGCGTCTACCAGCAGGTCCGGCTCGCCTGCGACGCCTACGACGTCGTCGGCCTCGCCTTTCCCGGGGTGCCCGGGGTGCTGCACTTCGGACAGGTGGTACCCGGGACCGCCGCCGGCCCGCGCCGGGGACCGGGCGCCCTCGGGACCGCCACGCCCGACGACGGCGCGGCCCGCGCCGAGGACCGCTCGGTGGCGTGGGGCGTCACCAACGCCCTGGCGCACCACGTCGAGCTGTTCACCGAGACGCCCGAGACGCTCGCGGGCGCGGCCGGACCCGTGGAGTCCGGCACCGAGACCGTGCCCGTGCGCGGTGGGGCGTCCGTGGAGGTCACCTGGGCCGAGACCCCGCGCGGCCCGCTGGTCACCGACCGGCACACCGTGCGATGGCCCGTGCGCGTCGAGGCCGACGCCGGGGTCGCGTCCTGGCGGCGGCTGCTGCGCTCGCGGACGGCGCACGACGTCGCCGCGGCCCTGTCGGGCTGGGTGGACCCCGTCAACAGGGTGCTCACCGCCGACTCCGAGGGCACGGTGCTGAGCCTCACGGCCGGGCGCGTCCCCGAGCGGGCGCCGCACGAGCGGGTGCTGCCGCACGCCGTCGTGCATGGGTGGCGGCCACCGCGATGGCGGGAGCCGGACGCCGCGGTCGAGATCGCCGTCGCCGTCGTCGACGCCAACGACCGCCCCGAGGACCTCGACCGGGTGCCGGACCTGGGCCACGCGTACGCGCCCTACCGCGCGGCGCGCATCCGGGCGCTGCTGGCCACACCACCCGACTCCGGCGAGCAGCCCGACGGCCAGTCACGGGTCTTCGGCGACGTGTCCGACGGCGGGGCGGCAGAGCTGGTCCGGTGGCTCGACGGCGTCCGGGGCGCCGGGGTGGGGCCCGCCGCGGAACGCCTGCGGACGTGGGTGGCCTCCGGGGCGACGATGGCGGCGGACTCGGCCGACGCCGCGCTGTTCGCGCTCTGGCGCGACGCCCTGACACGGCGCGTGGCGGACGCGCCGGCCCTGCACCCGCTGCACGCCGAGGTCGGCCTGCCGGCGATCTTCGCGCCCTGGCTGGACGTGCGCGCCGCGGTCGGGCACGACCTGGCGCGGGTGCTGGCCGCCGGGGAGTCGTGGGATCCGCCCCTGGACGCGGCGGCCGAGGCACGGGCCGCGCTGGTCGAGGTCGGGCGCCTGCTGTCCGGGCGGGCGTCGTCGACCGGCGGCGGGGAGACCGGTGCTCCAGGGGTGCCCGACGCGGCGACCGGCGGGGTGCGTCGACGGCGCGGGGCTCGGCCCGGCGGCACCTGGGGCGCGCTGCACCCGGTGCTGCCGCTGCACGCGCTGGCCGACGCGACCGGCGTCGACCCGGCCGACGTGCCGCGTGTCCCGCGGCACCTGCGCTCACCGGTGGGTGGCTCCGCGGACACCGTGTGCTGCACGGGCTCGGTGCCGGGCGTCTCCACCGCCTCCTGGCGGGGGTCGGTGGCGCGCTGGGTGTGGGACCTGTCCGACCGGCGCCGCAGCCGGTGGGGCGTGCCGTTCGGCGCGGCCGGGGACCCGCGCTCGGAGCACTTCGCCGACCAGCACCCCGAGTGGGCCGCGGCCGGCACGCACGAGATCGAGACGGACTGGGCGCGCCTGCGCCCCGAGACCTGGGAGACGTCATGACCGACCGGCTGCTGACGGGGGAGCGGGGTGCGCAGGTGTGGCGCGGCGGCGGGGTGACGGTCCACGTCCTCGACCCGGTGGCCGACGCCGGCGTCCTGCACGAGTGGGTGACGCGGCCCGGCGCCGGGTTCTTCGGACTGACGGAGCTCACGCCCGACGAGCTGCGCGAGACCTACGAGTTCGTCGAGTCCCTGCCGACGCACCATGCCTACCTGGTGCGTTCGGCCGGTGAACCGGTGGCGATGGTGCAGCTCTACCACCCGGAGGACGACCCGGTCGCCACCGCCTACGACGTGCGACCGGGCGACGTCGGCGCGCACTTCGTCCTCGGGTCGCGGCGGCCCGGCTGGGCGGAGCTCGGGCCGGCGCTGCTCGCGTGCGCGTTCGCGCCGCCCGCGGTGCGGCGGGTCGTGGTGGAGCCGGACGTGCGCCACCGTGCGGCGCTCGCGCGGATGGTCGCCCTCGGGTTCGAGCCGGCCGGTGAGGTCCGCTACGACTCCCCGCACGGGCCCAAGGACGCGATGCTGGCGTTCCTGACGCGGGAGCGGGCCGAGGCCCTGGTCCCCGCGCTGCGCCCGCTCCCCGCCGGGTAGAGCCCGCCGCGCCCGGGGGAGGGCAGGTCTACCGCGCGGTCGGGGCGGGTACCGGGCCCGTCGTGGTGCCGGGGACCAGCCCGACCGGCAGGGTGACCGTCGTCGGGTCGTGGTCGGCGAGCAGGTCGATGACGGCCTGGCCCAGTGCCGCCCCCTTCTCCCGCAGCGGCTGGTGGACGCTGGTCAGCACGTCGGGGGAGAGCCAGGGCAGGTCCAGGCCGTCGAAGCCGGCGATCGAGACGTCCTCGGGGATGCGCAGGCCGAGCTCGCGGGCGGCGATGACCGCGCCCGCGGCGAGGAGGTCGGAGTGCGCGACGATCGCCGTCGGGCGTTCGTCCGCGGGCACCCAGGTGCCGAGGATCTCGGTGGCGGCGTCGCGTCCGTGCTCCACGAGCGAGGCCGGGGTCTCCCAGGTCAGCACCGGCTCGACGGCGTCGCGCACCCCCGCGAGCCGGTTGACGGTGGGGGTGCGGTCGGCCTGGGCGAGCCGGTCGGCGTCGGCCGGTCCGGAGCGTTCGTCGTGCCCGAAGGGCAGCGCGATCTCGGCGATGCGCGTGTGCCCGAGGTCGAGCAGGTGCCGCACGGCCTCCGCCGCACCGGCGCGGTCCTCGATGGCCACCAGCGGAGCGCCGTCCACGGCCCGCCCCTCGCCGACGACGACGGGCACGTTGCGTCGCTGCAGCGCGTCGAGCGTCGGGTCGTCGCTGAGGATGCCCCAGACGAGCACGGCCACGTCCATCCCGGCGGTCTCCAGCAGGGGGTCGACGCCCTCGGCGGCGCGCACGCCGGGGATCAGCAGGACGCCGAGGCCCTGGGTGCCGAGGACGTCCACCAGCCCGTCGAGTACCTGGACGGCCACGGGGTCGCGGAACGCCCGGCCCGGCTGGTCGCCGATGACGACGCCCACGATCCCGGAGCGGCCGCGCCGGAGCTGGCGCCCCAGCGGGTTGGGTCCGGTGTACCCGAGCGCACCGGCGGCCGCCAGGACCTTGTCGCGGGTCTCGGGGGTGATGGGCCCCGACCCGGAGAACGCGAGGGAGGCGGTGGAGACGGACACGCCCGCGCGCTCGGCGACGCGCGCCAACGTGGGGCGCCTGCCGGGTGTGCGACCCATGCGGCTCCTTCCGGGTCTCGGGTGGGCGACAGCCTACCGGCGCGCTCGTGTCGAATCGATTTGACCGCGCGGTCGGTCTCGGGGATCGTCATGCCGTGAGCACCCCCGACCTCGCCGGCGCACGCCGGCTGCGCGGCGCCGTCGTCGCCGTCTACGGCGTCTTCGTCGCCGCCGGCTTCGGCATGGCCACCTGGGCGTCGCGCATCCCCGCCGTCCGGGACGGCCTCGGCTTCACCGAGGCGCAGATGGGCGTGCTGCTGCTGACCGCGTCGATCGGCTCCATCTGCGCCCTGCCGCTCTCCGGGATGATCGCCTCCCGCCTCGGCGCCGCACGCACCGTCCTCGGCTTCGCCGTCGTCGCGGCCGTCGGCTTCACCGTCGCGACGGTCGGCATCGACGTCGATCTGCCGTGGCTCGTGCGCGCCGGCCTGTTCCTCGGTGGCATGGGCATGGGCGTGTGGGACGCCGCCATGAACCTGGAGGGCGCCGTCGTCGAGCAGAGGCTCGGCAAGGCGATCATGCCCCGCTTCCACGCCGCGTTCTCCTTCGGCACCGTCGCCGGGGCCGGCGTCGGGGCGCTCGCCGCCTGGGCGCAGGTGCCGCTCACCGTCCACCTCGTCACCGTCGTCGTGCTCGACGCGCTCGCCGTGGCGCTGTGCGTGAGGGCGTTCCTGCCGGCGCGCGACGCCGGCCCGTCCGTCTCGGAAGCCGGCGCGCAGGACTCGGTCGCCGACCCGGCCACCGCCGTCGAACCGTCCCACGGGCACTCCCTCCAGGACACCCTGGCCACCTGGCGCGAACCGCGCACGCTCCTCATCGGGCTGATCGTGCTCGCCGCGGCACTCACCGAGGGCGCGGCCAACGACTGGGTCGGCCTGGCCACCGTCGACGGGTTCGGCACCGGTGACGGCGTCGGTGCCGTCGCGCTCGCCGTCTTCCTCGTCGCCATGACGGTCACCCGGCTGGTCGGCACGGAGATCATCGACCGCTACGGCCGCGTCCCCGTGCTGCGGGTCAGCGGCGGAGCGGCGCTCGTCGGGGTCGCGCTGTTCGCCCTGGTGCCGAACCTGCCGCTGGCGCTGGCCGGCGTCTTCCTGTGGGGCGTCGGCTCCGGCCTCGGCTTCCCGATGGGCATGTCCGCCGCGTCCGACGACCCGCGGCGCGCCGCCCTGCGCGTCGCCGTCGTCTCCACCGTGGGCTACTCGGCGTTCTTCGTCGGGCCGGCCCTCATCGGGTTCCTGGCCCACCTGACCGGCTACCGGCTCGCCCTGCTGGTGCTCGCCCTGCCCGTGGTGGTGGGGCTGTTCGTCGCGGGCGCGGCCCGGCCGCTGCGCGGGGACGACGACGGTCGGAGCGTGGCCGCGTAGGTCCGGCGCGTCAGGGTCCGGCCAGACGTCCGTGCACGTGCATGTCGTGCCATCCGTCGGCGTGCCGGGCCGATCCCCGGAGCGTCCCCTCGAGCTCGAACCCGGACTTGGCCGCGACGCGGCACGAGGCCGTGTTCCGGGTCGAGTGCTCCAGGTGGAGGCGTCGGAAGCCCGTCGCGAACGCCCATGACGAGACGGCCTCCACCGCTCTCGGAGCGGCACCCCGCCCACGGGACGCCGGCACCGTCCAGTACGCCACCTCGGCATCGCCGTCGCGCAGATCGACCGTCTTGAGGGCTGCCCTGGCCAGCACCACGCCGGCGGCGTCCGTCACGGCCCACTCCGCGCGCGACTCGTCGCTCCAGCCCGCCTGCCAACCGGCGATGATCGCCGCAGCCTCCGCGTCCGACTCGACGCTGCGGACGTGCCAGCGTCGGATCTCCGCATCGCCGTACACGGACCGGACGACGGGCGCGTCGTCCCCGCGCCACGGGCGGAGCACGAGCCCGTCCCGTGCGATCAAGGTCGGCTGGACGTTCCGTGCCAGAGACCCGGGGATGATCGTCGTCGGAGCGAGGGGAGGCATCCGGCCACCCTAGGCCGGAAGTGAAGGCGTCCTCGGCGCCGGCCCCGGACGGGGTCGAGGCCCTGAGGGGTTGCCGACGGCTGAGCGAGACCAGCCCGGGGTTGCACGGGCGGCGTCTACGCTGGAACCGTGAGCCAGACCGCTGCGCAGCCCGCCGGGAGCACCGCCCGCGAGCTCGACACCACGCCCAACCTGTCCGAGCTGACCACGTTGCGCGTCGGCGGACCCGTCGACCGGTACGTCGAGGCGACCACCGAGGCCGAGCTGGTCGACGCCGTGCGTGCGGCGGACGACGCCGGTGCGCCGCTGCTGGTGGTCGGGGGCGGGTCCAACCTCCTGGCGGCCGACGAGGGGTTCGACGGCGTCGTCGTGCGCGACGTGCGCACCGGGCTGGACGCGGACCTGTCGGCCTCCTGCGAGCTGGAGGGCCCGGCGTGCGGCGGCGCGAACCTCACGCTGCCCGCCGGCCAGGACTGGGACGCCTTCGTGGCGCAGGCGGTGGCGAACGAGTGGATCGGCGTGGAGGCGCTCTCCGGGATCCCGGGGACCGTCGGTGCGGCACCGGTGCAGAACATCGGTGCCTACGGTCAGGAGGTGTCGGGCGTGGTCGCCTCGGTGCGGACCTGGGACCGGGCCACGGGTCGACGGCGCACGCTCACCCTGAGCGAGCTCGGCTTCGGCTACCGCACCAGCGTGCTCAAGCAGTCGATGCGGGCGTCCACGTCACCCGACGGCGCGGTCTGGTACCCGACGCCCCGGTACGTGGTGCTCGAGGTGAACCTGCAGATGCGCATCGGCTCCCTGTCGGACCCGGTCACCTACCCCGAGCTGGCCCGCCGGCTCGGGGTCGAGGTCGGGCAGCGTGCGCCGTCGTCGGACGTGCGCGCGGCCGTGCTGGAGCTGCGCGGGGGCAAGGGCATGCTGCTCGACGGCGTCGGGGGAGCGGCTACCCCCGACCACGACCGCTGGTCGGCGGGCTCGTTCTTCACCAACCCGATCCTGTCGGCGGCGGAGGCCGAGACGCTGCCGGCCGAGGCGCCACGGTTCCCGGCCGGGGACGGACGGGTCAAGACCTCGGCCGCCTGGCTCATCGACCGCGCGGGGTTCGGCAAGGGATTCGGCCCGGCCGGCGAGCACTCCCCGGCGCGGCTGTCCACGCGGCACACGCTCGCGCTGACGAACCGGGGCGGGGCGACGGCGCAGGACCTGGTCTCGCTGGCGCGCGCGGTCCGCGACGGCGTCCGCGAGACCTTCGGCGTCACGCTCGAGCCCGAGCCGGTGCTGGTGGGCCTGGCCCTCTGACGCCCGCCGCCCTCCCTCGCTGTGGGTGCACGACACGCCTGAGGGTCGCCCGATCCAGCGGCGTGTCGTCCACCCACAGCGGTGGGGAGGTCAGTGGACGATGACGGTCGTGCCGCGCGGCATCCCCCAGGAGTCCCAGAGCCAGTCCATCGCCGAGTTCGACACCCGGATGCACCCGTGCGAGGCCGCGTACGGCGGGATCGAGCCCGACCCGTGCACCGCGATGCCCCCCGTGAAGTACTTGGGCCGGTACATCGAGCCGAGCTCCAACGTCGACTCGTGCAGGTAGTCGCGCTCCATGTACACCGCGAACGTCCCGGTCGGCGTCGTGGCCCGGTACGTGCGGCCCTTGGCCTCGAACGTGTCGCCGTTGCCGGAGGACGCGTTGACCGTGCGCACCACGCGACCGTCCTCGACGGCGAGCAGGAGCTGGCGGTCCAGGTCGATCTCGACGACCTTGCCCGACGACGACACGGGCTGCGGCGTCACCCCCCGGTCCAGCGCGTCCTGCGTCTTCGGGCCGACGACGGCGTCGCGGTAGAGCCCGGCGGCCTTCTGAAAGGCCCAGACGGCCTGCTGCGTCATCGGGCCGAACGAGCCGTCGACGCTCGGCAGGTAGTACCCGAGGTCGACCAGGCGTTGCTGCACGGCGCGGACCTCGGCGCCCGACGCGCCGACCTCGGGGTAGCCGGGCGCGGGCTCGGCCTCCTCGGTGGACTTCTCCTGGTCCGAGGTGGCGTCGTCCTGCGCGGCGTCGTCCGGCTTCGGCTTCTTCTTCTGCTTCGCGGGCGCGCTGGGCGAGGGCGACGGTTCCGGGGACGGGGTGGCCGACGGCGACGGCTCCGGGCTCGGCTCCGCGGTCTCCGTGGCGGACGGCTCCGGCGAGGGAGCCGACGGCGTCGGTGCGGTGGAGACCTCCGTGGACGCGGACGCCTCGGACGTCGGCGACGGCGCGGCACCCGGGTCGGGTTCGGCCCGGGTGAGATCGGACAGGGTCGAGCACCCGGACAGGACCAGCAGACCGACGCCGAACGCTGCGACGACGGCGCGTCGGCGCAGCGCGGTCAGGGTCGTGCTCATGGTTCCCACCTCTCCCCGGGGCGGCCGCCGGCGGCAGGAGCCGCGACCGCGAACTCCTACCGTGCCCTGTCGCTCGGCCCCCGGCGAGCCGACGGGGCCGATCTCCCGACGATCGACACCCTTCCGTGACATCGCGCCTCCGCCCGAGGCGCGGTCACCGAGGGGATGCCCGCCGCCCCGGGTCGGTGGTCAGCGGTCGCCGCGCAGCACCTCCCGGCGGTGCCGGTACTCGGACTCGTCGATCTCGCCGCGGGCGTAGCGCTCGCCGAGGACCGCCTCCGGGGAGCCGGCGCGGCCCCACGGTCCCCAGCCGCGGCGAGCGCGACGGGCGACGAGGAACACCACGGCGGCGACGAGCAGGAACCACAGGATCGGGAACACGATCCACCACCCGGGCCCGGCGCCGCTCCAGGCGACGGGGTGGGCGGCGGCGGTGGTCAGGGTCGTGATCATGGCGGTCTCCTTCGAGGTCGTGGCCACGCCGGGTGCGGGCCGTAGCGACCACGCTCCCGGACCGCGGTGCCGTCGTCGTCCCCCACCGGTGCCGGACCACGTCGTCCCGGGGTGCCGGGCGCGGACCGCCGCGGGTCAGCCGGACCAGCCGGGGCGGACGACGCCGCCCTCGTACGCCGCCACGACGAGCTGGGCGCGGTCGCGGGCGGCGAGCTTGGCCATCACCCGCGAGACGTGCGTCTTGACCGTGGACTCCGAGAGGAACAGGCGTCCGGCGATCTCGGCGTTCGACAGCCCGCCGGCCACCTCGACGAGGACCTCGTGCTCGCGGGCGGTCAGCTCGGCGAGCCCGGCCGGGGGCGCCACGTCCTGGGTCGCGGCGGCCACGCGCGCGAGCAGCCGCCGGGTCACGCCGGGGGAGAGCAACGCGTCCCCGGCCGCGGCGACCCGGACGGCGCGCAGCAGGTCGGCCGGCTCGGTGTCCTTGACCAGGAACCCGGTGGCCCCGCCACGGATCGCCTCGGCGACGTACTCGTCCAGCTCGAACGTGGTCACCACGACGACGTGCACCCCGCCCGCCCGGGGGTCGGCCACGATGCGCCGGGTCGCCGCCAGACCGTCCAGACCGGGCATCCGGACGTCCATGAGCACGACGTCGGGCAGCAGCTCCAGCGCCAGGCGGACCGCGTCGTCGCCGGTCGCCGCCTCACCCACCACCGACACGCCGTCCTCGGCGTCCAGCAGTGCGCGGAAACCGCCGCGCACCAGCGCCTGGTCGTCGGCGAGCAGCACGCGGATCACGGCCGGTCCCCGGGGATGTTCGCCGTGACCACGAACCCGTGGCCGTCGCGGCCGGTGCGCAGCGTCCCGCCGGCGCCCTCGACCCGCTCGCGCATGCCGAGCAGCCCGTGGCCCGGTGTGCCGTCCGGCGTGCCGGGGTCCGGTGCGTCGCCGTCGGCGACCTCGGCACCCGGGGCACCGGCGCCGTCGTCGGACACGCGCACCTGCACCCCGCCGGGGTCGGCCCGCACGTGGACGACGACGGACCGGGCCCGCGGGGCGTGCCGGCTGATGTTGGTCAGGGCCTCCTGCACCACGCGGTACACGATCCCGGCCACGTGCGGCGGCACGTCGTTTTCGGACGGCAGGTCGAACGTGACCACGACGCCCCGGGCGCGCAGCGGGTCGGCGAGTCCCGGCAGGGTCGACAGGTCCCAGGTGGGGCCGGGCACCGGCGCGCCGGCCTCGACGGCGCCGTCCTGCGCGCGGACCACCTGCAGCACGGCGCGGACCTCGTCGAGCGCGTCCCGGCTGGTGGCTCGGATCGCGGTCAGCGCCGTCCGCGCCTGTTCCGGGTCCCTGTCCAGCAGGTGCAGGCCGACGCCGGACTGCACGGTGATCGCCGAGAGCGAGTGGGCCAGCACGTCGTGCAGCTCGCGGGCGATGCGCAGCCGTTCGGTGGCCACGGCGCTGCGCTCGCGCTCGGCCCGGGCCGCCCGCTGCGCGGCGGCACGGGTGAAGCGTTCGCGGATCGCGCCGGCCAGCAGGAGCGCGACGGCGGTCCACGCGGCGCCGCCGAGCAGCACGGCCGGGCTCGGGGCGTCCGCGCGCAGTCCGGCGGCTGCGACGACGGCGCCCCAGCAGACCACGGCGCCGGACCAGGCCAGCGCCCGGGCGCGCCGTGGCGGACCGGTGAGGAGGACGGCGACGAGCACACCGACCGCACCGGCCAGCACGGGACCCCACGCGTAGCCGAACGCCAGGTAGGCGCCCACCGCCGCCGTCGAGGTCAGCACCGCGGGGACCGGCCGGCGCGCCAGCGCTGCCACGGCGACCGGGGACACCAGCACGAGCCCGACCCCGAGGACGTCCAGGGGGCGGTCGCCCGGCCGCCAGTGCGAGGCCCCGACCGTCCCGACGGTCACGACGACGCCGAGCGCCACCGCGAGGAAGATCCGGGGTCGACGCCGGTCGAGGGGCCCCCGGTCGGTGCCGCCGAGGTCAGGGCGGTCCATGCCTGGCACGGTACGCCGGGCGCTGCCGCGGCGCGTCCTGCTCCGGTACCGTCCGGCGTCCTCCCCGGGTGCCGTCCGGCCGCACCGGTCAGGCCGCCGCGAGCCAGTCGTCGACGCCCGCCAGCAGGGCGGCCTGCGAGGACTCCGAGGCGCGCGAGGCCCGGATCGAGGACCGGGCGAGGTCGGCGAGCTCCTCGTCGGAGAACCCGTGCACGTGCCGCGCCGACTCGTACTGGGCCAGCAGCCTCGACCCGAAGAGCAGCGGATCGTCCGCGCCCAGCGCCACCTGCGCCCCGGCGTCCACCAGCTCGCGCAACGGGACGTCCTCGTCACGCTCGTACACGCCGAGGCTCACGTTCGAGGCCGGGCACACCTCGAGCGCCACCCCGGACTCGACCAGCGAGTCCAGCAGCTTCCGGTCCTCGACGGACCGCACCCCGTGACCCAGCCGGTCGGGCGCCAGCGCGCCCACGACCTCGCGCACGTGACCGGCTCCGAGCAGCTCCCCGCCGTGCGGCACGGACGCCAGCCCGGCCCGCCGCGCGATGCGGAACGCGTGCGCGAACTCGCCGGTGTCGCCCCGCCGCTCGTCGTTGCTCAGACCGAAACCCACCACCTCGCCGGGACCGTCACCGGCGTACCGTGCCGCCAGCCGCGCCAGCGTGCGCGCGTCCAGGGGGTGCCGCATGCGGGAGGCCGCGACCACGACGGCGACCTCGACCCCGTGCCGGGCGCTCGCGGCCCGTGCCTCGTCCAGCACGATCTCGACCGCCGGGGTGATGCCGCCGACGAACGGGGCGTACGACGTCGGGTCCACCTGGATCTCGAGCCGGCCGGACCCCTCGGCGGCGTCGTCCGCCGCCGCCTCGTCGACCAGGCGGCGCATGTCCGCCTCGGAGCGCACGCAGTGCCGGGCGGCGTCGTACAGCCGTTGGAACCGGAACCAGCCGCGCTCGTCGGCCGGGACCCGCAGCGCGACGCCGTCGGTCAGCGCGGACGGCAGCCGCATCCCGTGCGCGGCGGACATCTCGCGCAGCGAGGACACCCGCAGCGATCCGGTGAAGTGCAGGTGGAGGTGGGCTTTCGGGAGCTCTGCCAGGTCGCGCACGGGGTCAGTCTGGCACCGTCGAGGGGGTGGGCCACCTGCATGGGCCACCCGTGCGGTCGATCCCGGGACGGGCTGTGAGCGACGACGCCTGCTCGCGGTTCGACCCACGGCGCAGGTTCGCGTAGAGTTGTCCCTCGGTGGTTGACGGCCGCCATGCTGGACCGCGCCCACGGGCTGGTCGGCTCGGGCGTCAGCACGAAGGGTAGTGGCGCAATTGGTAGCGCAGCGGTCTCCAAAACCGCAGGTTGCAGGTTCGAGTCCTGTCTACCCTGCCAGCGTGATCCCCCGCGGGGCCGCGCGCAGCGGGGTCGCGTGAGCGCGTGGCCCGGAACGCCAGGAATCTGTGCCGTGGGCGCGCTGCCGACAGGCGGTGCGGTCGCGGCCGATCGAAACGGGGTAGTCGAAGTGAGCGAGTCGTCGGCCGAGGCCGCTGGGACGCACGACGCCGGCACGGAGCGCCGTGGGTTCTTCGGTCGTATCGCGTTGTTCGTGCGCCAGGTGGTGGGCGAGCTCCGCAAGGTCGTCACACCGACCCGCTCGGAGCTGATCAACTACACGATCGTCGTCATCGTCTTCGTCACGGTCGCGATGCTGTTCGTCACCGCCCTCGACCTCGTCCTCGGGCAGGGAGCCGGCTGGCTCTTCGGGGACGGCTGAGCCGACCCGCGTCGAGAGCAGCACCGGAACGCACCCCCACATCCCGAAGTCAGAAAGCAGGTTCGTTCGTGTCCCAGGATCCTCTGGAGCAGACGGAGAACGTCGACCCCACGCAGCCCGACGCCACCGGCGCCGAGGCCGACCTCGACGTGCCCGCTGACGCGGACGCCACCGTGCCCACCGACGCCCCGGAGACGGAGGACGCCGACGCGACCGACGTGCCGGAGGGGACCGAGCCGGAGGCCGCGGCCTCCGAGCCCGACGTCACCGCGGAGATCGAGGACCCGGCCGAGGAGCTGAAGCGCACGCTGCGCGGCCAGCTCGGCGACTGGTACGTCATCCACTCCTACGCGGGGTACGAGAACCGTGTGAAGGCCAACCTGGAGAACCGCACCCAGAGCCTGAACATGGAGGACTACATCTTCCAGGTCGAGGTCCCCATGGAGGAGGTGACCGAGATCAAGAACGCGCAGAAGAAGACCGTCCGCCGCGTCCGGATCCCCGGTTACGTCCTGGTGCGCATGGACCTCACCGACGAGTCGTGGGGCGCCGTGCGGCACACGCCGGGTGTCACCGGGTTCGTCGGCCACACCCACCAGCCCGTCCCGCTCTCGATCGACGAGGTCTTCGGGATGCTGGCGCCGACCATGCTCGAGGAGACCCCCGCCCAGCCGGCCGCCGCCGGTGGCGGTGCCGCGTCCGGGGGAGCGGCGGCGCGCCCGTCCATCGAGGTCGACTTCGAGGTCGGCGAGTCGGTCACCGTCACGGACGGCCCGTTCGACACGCTGCCCGCCACGATCTCCGAGATCAACGCCGAGGCCCAGAAGCTCAAGGTCCTCGTGTCCATCTTCGGCCGGGAGACCCCGGTCGAGCTGTCGTTCAACCAGGTCGCCAAGATCTGATCGCCGCGCCGGGCCTCCGGCGCGCCGCGCACGGCAGCATTGCAACCGGGTCATCGCCCACGGCGTCGGCCCACGAACAGAAAGCAGGAGACTCATGCCTCCCAAGAAGAAGGTCGCCGGCCTCATCAAGCTCCAGATCCAGGCCGGGGCCGCGAACCCCGCCCCGCCGATCGGCCCCGCGCTGGGTCAGCACGGCGTGAACATCATGGAGTTCTGCAAGGCCTACAACGCGGCGACCGAGTCGCAGCGCGGCAACGTGGTGCCGGTGGAGATCACGGTCTACGAGGACCGCTCCTTCACCTTCATCACCAAGACCCCGCCGGCCGCTGAGCTCATCAAGAAGGCCGCCGGTGTGGCCAAGGGCTCCTCGACCCCGCACACCGTGAAGGTCGCGCAGCTCACCCAGGACCAGGTCGCCGAGATCGCGCAGACCAAGATGCCGGACATCAACGCGAACGACCTCGAGGCCGCGAAGAAGATCATCGCCGGCACCGCCCGGTCGATGGGCATCACCGTCCAGAGCTGATCGCGCGCCGGACCACCGTCCGGCCGCACGGCACCAAGACCCGGCGACAGTCGCCGGGCACGTGGGAGGGTCCGCGCAGACCCGACGACCACGACTGCACGCAAGGAGAATGCAGATGGCACAGCGCAGCAAGGCGTACCGCGCCGCCGCGGCGAAGATCGACCGCGACACCCTGTACACCCCGCTCGAGGCCGTGAAGCTGGCCAAGGAGACGGCGTCGACCAAGGCCGACGCGACTCTCGAGGTCGTCTTCCGCCTGGGCGTGGACCCGCGCAAGGCGGACCAGCTGGTCCGCGGCACGGTCAACCTGCCGAACGGCACGGGCAAGACCGCCCGCGTCATCGTCTTCGCGAACGCGGCGAAGGCCGAGGAGGCCCGGGCGGCCGGCGCCGACGAGGTCGGTGGCGACGAGCTGATCACCAAGGTGGCCGGTGGGTACACCGACTTCGACGCCGCCGTGGCGACGCCGGACCTCATGGGCAAGGTCGGTCGACTGGGCAAGGTCCTGGGCCCCCGTGGTCTCATGCCGAACCCGAAGACCGGCACCGTGACCATGGACGTCACCAAGGCCGTCTCGGACATCAAGGGCGGCAAGATCGAGTTCCGCGTCGACAAGCACGCGAACCTCCACTTCATCATCGGCAAGGCCTCGTTCTCCGAGGAGCAGCTGGTGGAGAACTACGGCGCCGCGCTGGACGAGGTCCTGCGCCTGAAGCCGTCGTCCTCGAAGGGCCGCTACATCACCAAGGCGACGCTCGCCACGACCTTCGGCCCGGGCATCCCGCTCGACCAGTCGAAGACGGCGAAGCTCACCGAGGCCTGAGCCTCCGCTCCGGTCCGCACGACGGCCCGGCACCCTCCGCGCGAGGGTGCCGGGCCGTCGTCGTTCCCGGAACTTTCCGAACTGTCGGGCCCGATGTATCAGGGCGGACCCGGTGCCCTCCCTGCCGATGACACATCAGGTCGGGTGCGGAGGGTGAAATCTCATGGGTGGAGACGGAGGACGCCGCGGGGCGTCACGCCCCGCCCTAGGCTCGTGGCGTTCCCCCAGCGCGGACAGCGCCCCGGACCCCGACGAGGTGGACCCTGCCATGAACCGCCCCCCTGACACATCGAGCCTCGGCGACCGCGCCGCCTTCGCGCTGCTGGAGTACCGGGAGGGACGCCCCGAGGCGCTCGGGGACTTCGTCCGGGAGGCGACGCCGCTGCTCTGGCGGACCGTGCGGTCCCAGGGCGTGGAACGTGACGCCGCCGACGACGTCGTGCAGCAGACCTGGGCGGCGCTCGTCCGGCACGTGGACACGATCACCGAACCCCTGGCGACGCTCAAGTGGCTGCTGGTCACCGCGCGCCGTGGCGCGTGGGAGGCGGTGCGCAAGGACCGCACCGACGACATGCGGCGGACCGAGCTGCCGGACGACGACGCCGAGACCTCCGCGACGCTGCCCGACCCGGCACCCGGCCCCGAGGCGGAGCTGCTGCGTTCCGAGCGCGACCGGTCGCTGTGGGCCGCCCTCGGCGAGCTGCCGGAGCGGTGCCGTGAGCTGCTGCGCCTCGTCTCGCTCGCGGACCGTCCGGACTACAAGGCGATCTCCGCCGCGATCGGCATGCCGGTCGGCAGCATCGGCGCCACTCGAGGACGGTGCCTGGCCAAGCTGCGGGCCGTCCTCACCGACCGAGGGGAGACCTCATGGACATGACCGAGTTCGACGACGTGCCGGGTGCCGGCGAGCCGTTCGACGACCTGGACGCGGCCCTGCTGGCCCGCGTCGCGGCGCTGGACGCGCAGCTCGACCCCGTGCCCGAGGGGCTGGTCGAACGGTCGCGGTTCGCCATGACGGTGGCCGGGCTGGAGGCGGAGGTCATGGAGCTGCAGGTCCTCGAGGTGCCGGCCGGCTCCGTGCGCAGCGACGCCCCGGTGGAGACGCGCACCATCACGTTCACCCACGAGCGGCTGACCGTCATGATCGCCCTGTCCGCGGGCGGCACGCAGGGCACCGTGCGGGTGGACGGCTGGCTCGCGCCGGCCGCGCCGCTCGAGATCGAGCTGCGCCGCCCGGACGACGACCCCCGCACGACCCTGTGCGACGAGGACGGGCGCTTCGTCATCGACGACGTCCCCCGCGGCCCGGCCAGCCTGCTGGTGCGCCAGGGGGAGACACCGGTGACCACGCCCGTCGTCGAGCTCTAGCCGCACCACGACACACCCACGACCACGGACGGGGACGGAGCGTCGTGCCCTGACTCGAGGAGGAGCACGTGAGCGAGACGACCATCGCCGACGCCGCGGGGGGCCGACGGCCCGTCCGGCACCTTGATCCCGAGCGGGTCCGCCGGAGCCCGGGGGCGACCCGCGTCGATCCCACCGTCTACGTCGCCGACCGGCTCATCGTCCGAGGTGAGTTGCCCGAAGAGTTGCGCGACCGCCTGGCGCCGAGCGTGGGCAAGTTGACGGCCGGTGGCCAGCGCGCCGTGGTGGCGCTCGAGGAGTGGGGGGCAGCATCGTCGGATGAGCCGGCCACCTGGCTCGACGGTGTCCGCCGGATCGCCGGCGAGATGGGCTACCGGGTGGGCTACGACGGGACGCTCGGTGACCTGGCGGTCGACGACGTCGACGACGAGACCTTCGGTTACGCCCTCCGGCTGCTCCCGGTGCGCGACGACGATGTGGAGGTCGACGTCTGGCAGGTCTTGGAGCGCATCACCTCGGAGCTGGGCGTCCTGGACGCGCCGGACGCCGACGACGAGGGGACGGAGCGCACTCCGCGAGTCGGGCTGGACCACCTCTTGCGAGCGCAGCGTGGTGGCCGGTCGACCCCGCTGCCGTTCGTGCCGGTCTCCAAGCCTCGTTCCACTCCGTTGCCGGTCAGCGCCGTCGACGAGTACGGACGTCCCGGCACCGGCGGTCTGACACCAGCGCGCTATCTCGGTGGCAGGCCTCGGCGGACCCTGGACGATGGACCGACCCCGTGGGAGGCCGCCGACGGCACGCGTCGTCCGGTCGTGGCGATCGTGGACACGGGGGTGGGCTCTCACCCGTGGTTCGGCGAGTACGACCCGCACGACCCGCAGGACAGCGCCGTCGTGGTCCGCACCGCGTCCCTCGACGGTCGCCCGGTCGGGACCTTCCCCGTCCCGCGCTATGACAGCGAGGACGCCGACTTCGGCGGGCTGAGCGTCGACCCGCTCACCGGGCCTCTCGACCCGGTGGCGGGGCACGGCACCTTCATGGCCGGTGTCGTCCACCAGGTCTGTCCGGACGCGGTGATCATGGCGGTACGGGCGTTCGGCGGTTCCGGGGATATCCCCGAGTGGGAGGTCCTGCACACGCTGCACCGCCTGCTTCGCTTCCACCGGCGCGGTGTCGCTGGTCAGGAGGGTTGTCACCCGGTGGACGTCGTGGTGCTCGCGATGGGGTACTACCACGAGCAGCCGGCCGACTACGGCTACGACGGGCCGCTGCGCCGGGTGTTGCGCGCCCTCCGGCGCGCGGGGGTCGTCGTCGTGACCGCCTCCGGCAACGACGGCACGACGCACGCCATGTTCCCCGCCGCGTGGGCTCCGCACCTTCACCATGGGCCAGGAGCTCCGTCGGCGATCGACGACGGTCAGCTCTCGGAGGAGCACCCACCGCTGCTGGTGGCGGGGGCCTCCAACCCGGACGGGACGACGGCGATCTTCAGCAACGACGGCCCGTGGGTGACGTGCGTCCGCCCGGGTGCCGCCGTCCTGTCCACGATGCCGACGACGCTCGACGGGCCCGAGACCCCCGAGGCCCAGGTGCCCGAACGTCTGCGCATCGGGATGCGCGCCACGGTCGACCCGGACGACTTCACCGGGGGGTACGCGACCTGGAGCGGCACGTCGTTCGCCGCGCCGTATCTCGCGGCCCAGATCGCGCGGGCGCGTCTGGCCAGGGGAACGGTATCGACCGGCGGGGTCGACTCGGCATGGGATGCTGTGACCTCCACGACCGGACTCGCGCCGGCGGTTCGGGGTGGGCACGGCGGGTAGGAGATTGCGATCGCGGAGAGGGCAGCGTTCGACGAGCGGCTGAGACTGGCACAGGAACTCAACGCCGCGACACGTCCGCGCCCTGCCTCGCGGGCCTACCGGTCGCTCCTGCGCGACGTGGAGTCTCTCGACCCGACGCGGCACGGTAGATGGGTGATCGAGATCCGCGTGCGGTCGCTGGTGGGTGAGGCCGCCTGTCGGCACGCCCTCACCGGGGCAGCCGAGGAGCCTCAGAGGTTGCTCGCCGAGGCGCTCTCCGTCGCCACCGACGCTCACGAGCCTCGACTGGCTGCGCTCACCTACGGCCAGGCGGGGCTCGTCCATCTGCGGTCCGGGGACGCAGCGGCCGCGGTCCAGGCCTTCGATCGCGCGTTGACCTGGGCGGCGCCGGACGACCACCGGGACCTGGCGATCTTGTACATCAACCGTGCTGCCGCGGCTCTGGAGCTGGGTGAGCTCGACGCCGCGGTGCGGGATCATGAGCAGGCTCTGCGGCACGCCGAGGCGGCGGGGAGCGATCGGTATGCGGCCTTCGCACGACACAACCTGGGCTGGGTCCGGTACCGGCAGGGCGACTTCCCGGCAGCGTTGCGCATCATGGAGGAAGCGGCAGCGACGCAGCCGGGTGGGCCCGATGGCTGGTCGGAGGTGAGCCGGGCGCACGTGCTGCTAGACGCCGGGCTCGTCACTGAAGCGGAGAAGGCCCTGGCCGACTCGACCGACCTCCTGTCGGCCGAGGATCTCACCGGTGAGAAGGCTGACGCGCTGCTCGCCCGGGCGCGGTGCGCGATCCTTCTGCAGCGACCGGAGGAGGCGGTGCGTTGGGCGCGCGGTGCCCGCCGCGTCTTTGCCCGGGTCGGGAACGACGGGTGGGCTCTGCAGTCGGAGCTCGTCGCGCTCGAGGCGCGGCTGGAGCTGGACCGCCGCGCCGGCCCGCGCCGGTCGACCCTGCGTCGCCGCAGCGAGGAGACGCTCGCCCTGACCGCAGTGGACGGCAGCGTCCTGGCGAGTCGTGAGGCGGGAGCTGCGGCCCGGCTGCTCGCGGCGGAGTGGGCGCTCCTCGCGGGCGACGTCGAGCGTGCGCAGTCGATCGTGGCGGGCGTCCGGCGTCTGACCACCTGCCCCCTCCCGCTGCGCATCCACCACGAGTCGGTCCGTGCGCAGGTCGCCTTCGCAGCGGGGGACCGTCGCCGGGGCCTGCTCGCCGTGCGCCGCGGTCTGCGGGTGCTCGCGGACCATCGGGCGCGCCTCGGTTCGGTGGACGCCGTCACGGCCGCCGCCGCGCACGGGTCCCGACTGGCACGGGTCGACGTCGAGGCAGCGTTGGCCACGGGCCGCGCTTCGGCGGTGTTCGACGCCACCGAGCGCGGGCGTGCCGCGTACGCCGGGGCCGCCCGGGTGCGACCGCCTCAGGACGAGGAGCTCGCCTACCTGCTGACCCGGGCACGCACCGCCGCCGAGGAGGCGCGCGAGCTGGCCGGCAGTGCAGACCCGAAGGACCGTGCGGCGGCCGATCGCGGCACGAGGGAGGCACGCCGGCTCCAGGACCAGGCGCGCCGGCGGTCCTGGCAGCTCTCGGGGCCGGGAGACGGTTTGGTGCCGGAGCCGACCACGGCGCGGGCGGTGGCCGCCCGGTTGCGGGAGGTGTCGTCGGGCACGACGGTGGTGTCGTACCTCTTGACCGACCGGGTGCGGGCGGTGCGTGTCGATGCCACGGGTGCACGGATGCTCGAGCTCGGGTCGCTGTCCGAGGTGACGGAGCTGGCCCGGCGGGTGCGGCAAGACGTCGAGGTGCTGGCCAACTCGCTCATCCCGGCACCGATGCGGGAGGTCGCCGCGACCTCGGCCCGCCGTTCGCTGGCGCGCCTGGACGACCTGCTGCTGCGACCGGTCGGGGTGGACGGACCGCTGCAGGTCGCGGCACGCCGCGAGCTGCTCTCGGTGCCGTGGGCCTCGCTCCCGTCCCGGGCGGGCGTGGCGACGGGCGTCGACTCCTGGGTGACCTTGCGTGACCACGAGTCCCGGTGCGGTGCCGGCGCGTCCCGTGCCGTCGTCGTCGCCGGGCCCGGCCTGCGTGCCGCTGAGCTGGAGGCCCGCCTCGTCGCTGCGACGTGGGGGGAGGCGACGACGTTGTCCGGGGCGGCGGCGACCTGTGCGGCCACGACGGCGGCGATCGCCGGGGCGGACGTGGTCCACCTCGCCGCGCACGGCGTGCACGAGCCGGACAACCCGTTGTTCTCCTGCGTCCGGCTCGCCGACGGGCCGCTGTACGCGCACGAGCTGGACGGCGTCGACCTCTCGGGCGCCGTCGTCGTCCTGTCCGCCTGCGAGACCGGACGTACCTCGGTGCGGCTCGGGGGAGAGCCGCTCGGCATGACGAGCGTGCTGCTGCGGCTCGGCGCCCGCGCCGTGGTGAGCGCCGTCGCACCGCTGCGGGACGACGTCGCCGCGCGCGTCATGCCGCACCTGCACGCCGAGCTGCGGGCGGGGACCGACCCTGCTGCGGCGCTCGCCCGTGCCGTCGCTGCGGAGTCCGAGCCGGTACCGCTGGTGTGCTTCGGGCCACTGTCCGTCGACGGGCGCACTGCCGCCGTGTGACGCGCGCCTCGGCGCCCGGGGTGCCGGAGCGCCGTCCTGGTCGTGTACAGTTCTGGGGTAACCCAAGACCGCCGGTCGTCCCAGGCTGCCCGGACTCGTTCCGAGAAGCCGAAGACCGAAGTCCCGCGAGAGCAGCGGAGGCCTGCGCAGGTGACACGATGACGATCTCACGGTCTCGACCATGAGCATCCGAGCCCCGTGCGCCTGCGCCGGGGCTCTTTCTCTTTCCCGGGGTGACCGGTGGCTCCACCACCGGAAGGATTGCCATGGCGAGGCCGGACAAGGCAGCCGCCGTCGCGGAGATCACGAACAAGCTTCGTGACTCCAGCGCGGCCGTGCTGACCGAGTACCGCGGGCTCTCCGTCTCGCAGCTCCAGGAGCTGCGGCGGTCGCTGCGCGGCAACGCAACCTACGCCGTGGTGAAGAACACGCTGACCACCATCGCGGCCAAGGAGGCCGGAGTCGAGGGTCTCGACGCCGACCTCCAGGGTCCTTCCGCGATCGCGTTCGTGACCGGGGACCCGGTCGAGGCCGCGAAGGGACTGCGTGACTTCGCCAAGGCGAACCCTGCACTGGTCATCAAGGGCGGTGTCCTCGACGGGAACGCCCTGACCGCTGCGGAGATCACGAAGCTCGCGGACCTCGAGTCCCGCGAGGTTCTGCTGGCCAAGGCGGCCGGTGCGATGAAGGCCAAGGTCAACCAGGCCGCTTACGTCTTCAACGCCAAGCCGACCCAGGTCGCCCGAGTCATCGATGCCCTGCGCCAGAAGCAGGAATCGGCGGGCGCTGCCGCCTGAGTGGCGCAGCGCCGACACACCACCCTGCTTCTGGCGGGCCGACCGGCCCGCGAAGCGCTGAATGAAAGGAACGCCATCATGGCGAAGCTCAGCACCGACGAGCTCCTGTCCGTCTTCGAGGAGCTGACCCTCATCGAGCTCTCCGAGTTCGTGAAGGCCTTCGAGGAGAAGTTCGACGTCACCGCCGCCGCCCCGGCCGCCGTGGCCGTCGCGGGTGCCCCCGCCGCCGGTGGCGGCGAGGAGGCTGCCGAGGAGCAGTCCGAGTTCGACGTCATCCTCGAGGGTGCCGGCGACAAGAAGATCCAGGTCATCAAGGAGGTGCGCGCGCTCACGTCCCTCGGTCTCAAGGAGGCCAAGGACCTGGTCGACGGCGCGCCGAAGCCGGTCCTGGAGGGCGTCGACAAGGACGCCGCGGAGAAGGCCAAGGAGGCGCTCGAGGGCGCCGGGGCCTCCGTCACCCTCAAGTGAGTCGCGCGGCGTGAGCCGCACTCACCGGTGATCCGCGCGCGGATCGACGACGAAGGCCCGCACCCCTCGGGGGTGCGGGCCTTCGTCGTCCTCGCTGCCGGCGCGAGCGTGGCCAGGTGAGGGAACGGTGTGGGAGCGGGGGAGTGTGAGCAACGGCTCCCCGATGGCGGTGGCGCGGGGCCGACGGCGCGGGTAACGTTGGTGGGTACCGTTTCTTGGGCGGCATATGGCGGCCACCGAGACAACGTCCTCAGAACACGACGAAGCCGAGGACGTCTGCTCGCGCGCCCACGCGGGTGGACTTGTTCGACGACTTCGGCTACGCTAGCGCTTTGCGCTCGCCTGTGCCCTGACGCCCTCCCGCCGACCAACCGCCCCGCTCTCGTCGCCCCTGGTGACCCCTCGGGACGGTGCTGTCATCCCGCGGTCCGGCGCCCGTCGCACGACGAAGCGTACAGCGTGCCACCGAACTGCAGGGAAGGACCCCTCTTGGCTGCCTCGCGCACCCCTTCTGCTCCGTCCGCCGACGCCATCGCGAACCGCACCGCCTCCCGCCGCGTCTCCTTCGCCAGGATCTTCGAGCCCCTCCAGGCCCCCGACCTCCTCGGGCTCCAGGTCGAGAGCTTCGACTGGCTCCTGGGCAACGAGGACTGGCAGGCCCGCGTGGCCGCCGCGCTCGAGGCCGGCCGCCACGACGTCCCCGGCGCCTCCGGCCTCGAGGAGATCTTCGAGGAGATCTCCCCCATCGAGGACTTCGGTCAGTCGATGTCCTTGTCGTTCTCCAACCACCGCTTCGAGCCGCCGAAGTACACGGTCGACGAGTGCAAGGAGAAGGACTTCACCTACGCGGCCCCGCTGTTCGTCACGGCGGAGTTCGTCAACTACACCACCGGTGAGATCAAGAGCCAGACGGTGTTCATGGGCGACTTCCCGCTCATGACCGACCGCGGCACCTTCGTCATCAACGGCACCGAGCGCGTCGTCGTCTCGCAGCTCGTCCGGTCCCCGGGCGTGTACTTCGAGCGCACCCCGGACAAGACCAGCGACAAGGACGTCTTCTCGGCGAAGATGATCCCGTCGCGCGGCGCCTGGCTGGAGTTCGAGATCGACAAGCGCGACGCCGTCGGCGTCCGCGTCGACCGCAAGCGCAAGCAGCCCGTCACCGTCCTGCTCAAGGCCCTCGGTCTGACGGAGTCGGAGATCCGCGAGGAGTTCGCGGACTTCCCGACGATCCTCGACACCCTCGAGAAGGACCACGTCCACACGCAGGACGAGGCCCTGGTGGACCTCTACCGCAAGATCCGCCCGGGCGAGCCGCCCACGGTCGAGGCGGGCCGCGCGCTGGTCGAGAACTTCTACTTCAACCCCAAGCGCTACGACCTGGCGAAGGTCGGCCGCTACAAGCTGAACAAGAAGGTCGGCGTCAGCGCCGAGCTGAGCGACAGCACGCTGTCGGTGACCGACGTCGTCGCGACCATCAAGTACCTGGCCGCGCTGCACGCCGACAAGACCACCATCGCCGGCACCCGCGACGGCCAGCCGTACGACGTGCGCGTCGAGACCGACGACATCGACCACTTCGGCAACCGCCGCATCCGCGCGGTCGGCGAGCTCATCCAGAACCAGGTGCGCACCGGCCTGTCCCGCATGGAGCGGGTCGTGCGCGAGCGGATGACGACGCAGGACGTCGAGGCCATCACGCCGCAGACGCTGATCAACATCCGCCCCGTCGTGGCGTCGATCCGCGAGTTCTTCGGCACCTCGCAGCTGTCGCAGTTCATGGACCAGAACAACCCGCTGGCGGGTCTGACGCACAAGCGCCGGCTGTCCGCGCTGGGTCCGGGCGGTCTGTCCCGGGACCGTGCCGGCATGGAGGTCCGCGACGTCCACCCGTCGCACTACGGCCGCATGTGCCCGATCGAGACGCCCGAGGGCCCGAACATCGGTCTCATCGGTTCGCTCGCCTCGTTCGGCCGCATCAACCCGTTCGGCTTCATCGAGACCCCGTACCGCAAGGTCGTGGCGGGTCGCGTGACCGACGAGGTCGTCTACCTCACGGCCGACGACGAGGACAGCTACGTCATCGCGCAGGCGAACACGTCGCTCAACGCGGACGGCTCCTTCGCGCTCGACCGCGTCCTGGTCCGCACCAAGGGCGGCGAGACGGACGACGTCCTGGCCGCCGACGTGGACTTCATGGACGTCTCCCCGCGCCAGATGGTCTCCGTGGCCACCGCGCTCATCCCGTTCCTCGAGCACGACGACGCCAACCGCGCGCTCATGGGCGCGAACATGCAGCGCCAGGCCGTGCCGCTGGTGCGGTCCGAGGCGCCGCTGGTCGGTACCGGCATGGAGCGCCGTGCCGCCGTCGACGCCGGTGACGTCATCGCCGCCGACAAGCCCGGCGTGGTCACGCAGGTCTCGGCCGACCTCATCGTGGTCGAGAACGACGACGCGACGACGTCGACCTACCGCGTGGCGAAGTTCCGCCGCTCGAACCAGGGCACCAGCTACAACCAGCGCGTGCTGGTCGACGCCGGTCAGCGTGTCGAGGTGGGCTCCGTGCTCGCCGACGGTCCGGCCACCGACGAGGGCGACCTCGCGCTCGGCCGCAACCTGCTCGTGGCGTTCATGTCGTGGGAGGGCCACAACTACGAGGACGCGATCATCCTGTCGCAGCGCCTCGTGGAGGACGACGTCCTGTCCTCGATCCACATCGAGGAGCACGAGGTCGACGCCCGCGACACCAAGCTCGGCCCCGAGGAGATCACGCGGGACATCCCGAACGTCTCCGAGGAGGTCCTGGCGGACCTCGACGAGCGCGGCATCATCCGCATCGGTGCCGAGGTCGGCGCCGGCGACGTCCTGGTCGGCAAGGTGACGCCCAAGGGTGAGACCGAGCTGACCCCGGAGGAGCGCCTGCTGCGCGCCATCTTCGGCGAGAAGGCCCGCGAGGTGCGCGACACGTCCCTCAAGGTGCCCCACGGCGAGTCCGGCACGGTCATCGGCGTGCGTGAGTTCAACCGCGAGGACGGCGACGAGCTGCCCGCCGGTGTCAACCAGCTGGTGCGCGTCTACATCGCCAACCGCCGCAAGATCACGGTGGGCGACAAGCTGGCCGGCCGCCACGGCAACAAGGGCGTCATCTCCAAGATCCTGCCGCAGGAGGACATGCCGTTCCTTCCCGACGGCACGCCCGTGGACATCGTGCTCAACCCGCTCGGTGTGCCCGGCCGGATGAACGTCGGCCAGGTGCTCGAGACCCACCTCGGCTGGGTCGCCAGCCGGGGCTGGGACGTGGAGCTGGCCGAGGGCGACGACCTGGAGTGGCGCGACAAGCTGCCGGAGCACGCCAAGAGCTCCGAGCCGGGCGTCCCGGTGGCCACGCCGGTGTTCGACGGTCTGGAGGAGGACGCCCTGCGCGGCCTGATCTCCACGACGCTGCCGAACCGTGACGGCGACCGCATGGTCGGGCTCGACGGCAAGGCGCCGCTGTTCGACGGCCGTTCCGGCGAGCCGTTCCCGGACCCGGTGGCCGTGGGCTACATGTACATCCTCAAGCTCCACCACCTGGTCGACGACAAGATCCACGCCCGCTCGACCGGCCCGTACTCGATGATCACCCAGCAGCCGCTGGGCGGTAAGGCGCAGTTCGGTGGTCAGCGCTTCGGCGAGATGGAGGTGTGGGCGCTCGAGGCGTACGGCGCCGCGTACACGCTCCAGGAGCTGCTCACGATCAAGTCCGACGACATCCCGGGCCGCGTCAAGGTGTACGAGGCCATCGTCAAGGGCGAGAACATCCCCGACTCGGGCATCCCGGAGTCGTTCAAGGTGCTCCTCAAGGAGATGCAGTCGCTGTGCCTGAACGTCGAGGTGCTCTCGAGCGACGGCGTCTCCATCGAGATGAAGGAGTCCGACGACGAGGTCTACCGCGCCGCGGAGGAGCTCGGCATCGACCTCTCCCGCCGCCCGAACTCGGCGACCACGGTCGACGAGATCTGATCCAGCGACCAGCTGAACCCCGGAAAACATCCGAAAAGCTTTGAGGAAGTAGGACATCTTGCTCGACGTCAACGTCTTCGACGAGCTGCGCATCGGCCTGGCCACGGCCGAGGACATCCGTTCCTGGTCGCACGGTGAAGTGAAGAAGCCCGAGACCATCAACTACCGCACCCTCAAGCCCGAGAAGGACGGACTCTTCTGCGAGAAGATCTTCGGCCCCACCCGGGACTGGGAGTGCTACTGCGGCAAGTACAAGCGCGTGCGCTTCAAGGGCATCATCTGCGAGCGCTGCGGCGTCGAGGTGACCCGTTCCAAGGTGCGCCGTGAGCGCATGGGCCACATCGAGCTCGCCGCGCCCGTGACCCACATCTGGTTCTTCAAGGGTGTGCCGTCCCGTCTGGGCTACCTGCTCGACCTGGCGCCCAAGGACCTGGAGAAGGTCATCTACTTCGCCGCCTACATGATCACGTGGGTGGACGAGGAGGCGCGCACCGAGGACCTCCCGAACCTCCAGAACGAGATCGACGTGGAGCGCAAGGAGATCACCGACCGGCGCGACAACGACATCAACATCCGCGCCACCCGGCTCGAGTCCGACCTGGCCGAGCTGGAGGCCGAGGGTGCCAAGGCCGACGCGCGCCGCAAGGTGCGCGACTCCGCCGAGCGCGAGATGGCGCAGCTGCGCAAGCGCTCGGACGCCGAGCTCGACCGCCTCGAGCAGGTCTGGGACCGGTTCAAGAACCTCAAGGTCGCCGACCTCGAGGGCGACGAGATGCTGTACCGCCA
This sequence comes from Isoptericola aurantiacus, assembly GCF_044769875.1. NCBI lineage: Bacteria > Bacillati > Actinomycetota > Actinomycetes > Micrococcales > Promicromonosporaceae > Isoptericola > Isoptericola aurantiacus. The sequence continues at coordinate 173,877 of NZ_JBJBAE010000001.1, read as the reverse complement.
GCTCGTCGACCGGTTCGGCACCTACTTCGAGGGCTCGATGGGTGCCGCGGCGATCCAGAAGCGTCTGGAGAGCTTCGACCTGGACGCCGAGGCCGAGTCGCTGCGCGAGATCATCCGCACCGGCAAGGGCCAGCGCAAGACGCGTGCTCTCAAGCGGCTCAAGGTCGTCAACGCGTTCCTGACGACGACGAACTCGCCGACCGCCATGGTGCTCGACGCCGTACCGGTCATCCCGCCGGACCTGCGCCCGATGGTGCAGCTCGACGGTGGCCGCTTCGCGACGTCGGACCTCAACGACCTGTACCGCCGCGTCATCAACCGCAACAACCGCCTCAAGCGGCTGCTGGACCTGGGCGCGCCGGAGATCATCGTCAACAACGAGAAGCGGATGCTCCAGGAGGCCGTGGACTCGCTGTTCGACAACGGCCGCCGCGGCCGTCCCGTCACCGGTCCGGGCAACCGGCCGCTGAAGTCGATCTCCGACATGCTCAAGGGCAAGCAGGGGCGCTTCCGCCAGAACCTGCTCGGTAAGCGCGTCGACTACTCGGGCCGTTCGGTCATCGTCGTCGGCCCGCAGCTGCAGCTGCACCAGTGCGGTCTGCCCAAGCAGATGGCCCTGGAGCTGTTCAAGCCCTTCGTCATGAAGCGGCTCGTCGAGCTCAACCACGCCCAGAACATCAAGTCCGCCAAGCGGATGGTCGAGCGCACCCGCGCCGTGGTGTGGGACGTGCTCGAGGAGGTCATCACCGAGCACCCCGTGCTGCTCAACCGTGCGCCGACGCTGCACCGTCTGGGCATCCAGGCGTTCGAGCCGCAGCTCGTCGAGGGCAAGGCCATCCACCTGCACCCGCTCGTGTGCGGCGCCTTCAACGCGGACTTCGACGGCGACCAGATGGCGGTCCACCTGCCGCTGAGCGCCGAGGCGCAGGCCGAGGCCCGCATCCTGATGCTCTCGAGCAACAACATCCTCAAGCCGTCGGACGGTCGTCCGGTGACCATGCCCTCGCAGGACATGATCATCGGTCTGCACCACCTGACGGCCGAGCGCCCGGGTGCGCTGGGCGAGGGCCGGGTGTTCTCGTCGCAGGCCGAGGCGCTCATGGCGTTCGACCGTCGCGAGCTCGACATCAACGCGACGATCAAGATGCGGATGTCGGACCTCGTGCCGCCGCTGCGCGGCTTCGAGGCGCCGGAGGGCTGGGAGCCCGGTCGGACGCTCCTGTTCGAGACCACGCTGGGGCGCACGCTCTTCAACGAGGCGCTGCCGGTCGACTACCCGTACCAGAACGAGGTCGTCGGCAAGAAGGAGCTCTCGACGATCGTCAACGACCTCGCCGAGCGCTACCCGAAGGTCGACGTCGCCACGGCGCTGGACGCGCTGAAGGACGCCGGCTACCGGTGGGCGACCCGGTCGGGCGTGACGATCTCGATCACGGACGTCGCCATGCCGCTGGCCAAGGACGAGATCATCGACGAGCACGAGGCTCGTGCGCTGAAGGTCCAGGGCCAGTACGAGAAGGGTCTGATCACCGACGACGAGCGCCGTCAGGAGCTCATCGAGATCTGGACCCAGGCGACCGACAAGATCGCCGCGGCCATGCGCGAGAACCTCGAGAGCGACCAGCGGAACACCCTGTACCGCATGGTCTCCTCGGGTGCCCGCGGTAACTGGATGCAGGTCCGTCAGATCGCCGGTATGCGCGGCCTCGTGGCGAACCCGAAGGGCGAGATCATCCCGCGCCCGATCAAGTCCAACTACCGCGAGGGCCTGTCCGTCCTCGAGTACTTCATCGCCTCGCACGGTGCCCGCAAGGGCCTGGCGGACACGGCGCTGCGGACCGCGGACTCCGGCTACCTGACCCGTCGTCTGGTGGACGTCTCGCAGGACGTCATCGTCCGCGAGGAGGACTGCGGCACCGAGCGCGGCCTGCCGCTGCCGGTCGCCGAGCGCATCGGCGACCAGCTCGTGCCGGACGCCCGCGTGGAGACGTCGATCTACTCGCGCACGTTCGCCACGGACGTCGTGGCGAAGGACGGCACGGTCATCGCGGAGGCGGGCTCCGACGCGGGCGACCTCATCATCAACGAGGTCATCGCCGCCGGCATCGAGGAGGTCAAGGTCCGCTCGGTCCTGACCTGCGAGTCGCGCGTCGGTACGTGCGCCAAGTGCTACGGCCGGTCGCTGGCCACGGGCAAGCTCGTGGACATCGGTGAGGCCGTGGGCATCATCGCGGCCCAGTCGATCGGTGAGCCCGGCACCCAGCTGACGATGCGGACCTTCCACACCGGTGGTGTGGCCTCGGCCGAGGACATCACGCAGGGTCTGCCCCGTGTGACCGAGCTCTTCGAGGCCCGCACGCCGAAGGGTGAGGCGCCCATCGCGGAGTACACGGGCACCGTGGCCATCGAGGACACGGAGCGCACGCGTCACCTCGTGCTGACCCCGGACGACGGCGGTGAGGAGATCCGCTACCCGGTCACCAAGCGTGCCCGCCTGCTGATCGCCGACGGCGACCACGTCACGGTCGGCACCCAGCTGGTCCAGGGCGCGGTCGACCCGAAGAAGGTGCTGCGCATCCTCGGCCCGCGAGCCGCCCAGAAGCAGCTCGTGGACGCGGTGCAGGAGACCTACCGGTCGCAGGGCGTGGACATCCACGACAAGCACATCGAGGTCATCGTGCGGCAGATGCTGCGTCGTGTGACCGTGCTCGACGCCGGTGACGCCCACCTGCTGCCGGGTGAGCTCGCGGAGCGTGCCCGCTTCGAGGACGCGAACCGCAAGGCCGTGGCGGAGGGTGGCCAGCCGGCCGCCGGCCGCCCGGAGCTGATGGGTATCACCAAGGCGTCGCTCGCCACCGACTCGTGGCTCTCGGCCGCCTCCTTCCAGGAGACGACCCGCGTGCTCACCGAGGCGTCGATGAGCGGCCGCCGTGACCCGCTGCTGGGCCTCAAGGAGAACGTCATCATCGGTAAGCTCATCCCGGCCGGCACGGGTCTGTCCCGCTACCGGAACATCGACGTGGAGCCGACCGAGCAGGCCAAGGCCGAGCTCTACCCGAGCTTCGGCTACGACGAGATCGACTTCCCGACGCTCGGCATGGGCTCGGGCGAGGCGATCCCGCTGGAGGACCTGGACTTCGGCGACTTCCGCTGATCGTCCCTGCGAGGTAGGCGAGAACGCCGCGAGGTAGCACCTCCCGGCCCGGATCCGTTCCGGGCCGGAGTGCTACCTCGCGGCGTTCTCGCCTACCCCGGCAACCAGGCGACCGACGTCACACCGGCGTCGTCGTCTCATCCTTTGACCCCGCTTGCTCCCGCGGGTAGTCTTGGAAGCCGTGCCCGTGCCGTCGTGCCGTGCATCCCGCTGGTAGCCCTGAGCAGCCGAGAACTGGTGCTCGGGAGGCCAGCCGGAGGTACCGCCGACTGTGCGCGCGGGCATCCCGGGAACGACGCTCGGACCGCCTGAGAGGGCGGGGGAGCAGACCCGGGCCATCGAGCCGGTGGTAAGTGGCGTTGCGGTCCGCGAGGGCCGCGGGTGCTGCCTGCGATCGGCACGCACAAGCCAGACAGACCACCGTCGAGGGCCGGCCCCGGCCCTCGTGAGCTCGAGAGACGACGGAGACGTAGTGCCTACGATCCAGCAGCTCGTCCGCAAGGGCCGGACCTCGAAGGCCGGGAAGTCGAAGACCCCGGCCCTCAAGGGTTCCCCGCAGCGGCGCGGCGTGTGCACCCGTGTGTACACCACCACCCCCAAGAAGCCGAACTCCGCCCTCCGCAAGGTGGCGCGCGTGAAGCTCTCCTCCGGCATCGAGGTCACGGCCTACATCCCCGGTGTGGGCCACAACCTCCAGGAGCACTCGATCGTGCTCGTGCGCGGCGGCCGTGTGAAGGACCTTCCCGGCGTCCGCTACAAGATCGTGCGCGGCGCGCTCGACACCCAGGGTGTCAAGGGCCGTCAGCAGGCGCGTTCCCGGTACGGCGCGAAGAAGGAGAAGGCCTGATGCCCCGCAAGGGTCCGGCCCCCAAGCGGCCGCTCATCGTCGACCCCGTGTACGGGTCGCCCGTCGTCACGCAGATGATCAACAAGGTCCTGCTCGACGGCAAGAAGTCCACCGCCGAGGCGATCGTCTACGGCGCCCTCGAGGGTGTCCGTGCCAAGACGGACCAGGACCCGGTCGTCGTGCTCAAGCGCGCGCTGGAGAACGTCCGCCCGGCCCTCGAGGTCCGCTCCCGCCGTGTCGGTGGCGCCACCTACCAGGTGCCGGTCGAGGTGCGCCCGTCGCGCTCGACGACCCTCGCGCTGCGCTGGCTCACCGACTTCTCCCGCGCCCGTCGCGAGAAGACGATGACCGAGCGTCTGATGAACGAGATCCTCGACGCGTCCAACGGCCTCGGTGCCGCGGTGAAGCGTCGCGAGGACATGCACAAGATGGCCGAGTCGAACAAGGCCTTCGCGCACTACCGCTGGTGATGCGCACGGACGACCCCGGGTCACCCCCGGGGTCGTCCGCGGATCCGGATCCGGCCGGGGGCCGGGCCTCCGGCCCCGGTTTCCGACGTCCCACTGACCCGAGGGGTAAGACACCGTGGCACTTGACGTGCTGACCGACCTGAAGAAGGTCCGCAACATCGGCATCATGGCCCACATCGATGCCGGCAAGACCACCACCACCGAGCGCATCCTGTACTACACGGGTGTCAACTACAAGATCGGTGAGACGCACGACGGTGCGTCGACGATGGACTGGATGGAGCAGGAGCAGGAGCGCGGCATCACGATCACGTCGGCCGCGACGACCTGCTACTGGAACGACAACCAGATCAACATCATCGACACCCCGGGTCACGTCGACTTCACCGTCGAGGTGGAGCGCTCGCTGCGCGTCCTCGACGGCGCCGTCGCCGTCTTCGACGGCAAGGAGGGCGTGGAGCCCCAGTCGGAGACCGTCTGGCGCCAGGCCGACAAGTACGACGTCCCGCGCATCTGCTTCGTCAACAAGATGGACAAGCTGGGCGCCGACTTCTACTTCACCGTGAAGACGATCGTCGAGCGCCTCAAGGCGAAGCCGCTCGTCATCCAGCTGCCGATCGGCGCCGAGAACGACTTCACCGGCGTCGTCGACCTGCTGCAGATGAAGGCGCTCGTCTGGCACGGCGAGACCAAGCTGGGCGAGACGTACGACGTCGAGGAGATCCCGGCGGACCTCCAGGCCAAGGCCGAGGAGTACCGCAGCGAGCTCATCGAGGCCGTCGCGGAGTCCGACGAGGAGCTGCTCGAGAAGTACCTGGGCGGCGAAGAGCTGACGATCGACGAGATCAAGGGCGGCATCCGCAAGCTGGTCGTCAACTCGGAGGCCTTCCCGGTCCTGTGCGGCTCGGCGTTCAAGAACAAGGGCGTGCAGCCCATGCTCGACGCCGTGATCGACTACCTCCCCTCGCCCCTCGACGTCCCGGCCGTCCAGGGCCACGACGTCAAGGACGAGGAGCAGGTCATCGAGCGTCACTCCGACGCCGGCGAGCCGTTCTCGGCGCTGGCGTTCAAGGTCGCCTCGCACCCGTTCTTCGGCAAGCTCACCTACGTGCGCGTGTACTCGGGCCGGGTCGAGCAGGGCGCCCAGGTCCTCAACACGACCAAGGGCAAGAAGGAGCGCATCGGCAAGCTCTTCCAGATGCACTCCAACAAGGAGAACCCGGTCCCCGAGGCACAGGCCGGCCACATCTACGCCTTCATCGGCCTCAAGGACGTCACCACGGGTGACACCCTGAGCGCACCGGACTCGCCGGTCATCCTCGAGTCGATGACCTTCCCGGAGCCGGTCATCGACGTGGCGATCGAGCCGAAGACCAAGGCGGACCAGGAGAAGCTCTCCACGGCGATCCAGAAGCTCGCCGAGGAGGACCCGACGTTCCGCGTCAAGCTGGACGAGGAGACCGGCCAGACCGTCATCGGCGGTATGGGCGAGCTCCACCTCGACATCCTGGTCGACCGCATGAAGCGGGAGTTCAAGGTCGAGGCGAACGTGGGCAAGCCGCAGGTCGCGTACCGCGAGACGATCCGTCGCAAGGCGGAGAAGATCGACTACACGCACAAGAAGCAGACCGGCGGTTCCGGCCAGTTCGCGAAGGTCCAGGTGACCTTCGAGCCGCTGGAGACCACCGAGGGCGAGCTCTACGAGTTCGACAACTCGGTCACCGGTGGCCGGATCCCGCGCGAGTACATCCCGTCGGTGGACGCCGGTATCCAGGCGGCCATGCAGCAGGGTGTGCTGGCAGGCTTCCCGGTCGTCGGCGTCAAGGCCACGCTCCTCGACGGTGCGTACCACGACGTCGACTCCTCGGAGATGGCGTTCAAGATCGCCGGCTCCATGGTGTTCAAGGAGGGTGTCCGACGCGCCGACCCGGTGCTGCTGGAGCCCATCATGGCCGTCGAGGTGCGCACGCCCGAGGAGTACATGGGCGACGTGATCGGCGACATCAACTCGCGGCGTGGGCTGATCCAGTCCATGGAGGACGCGACCGGCGTCAAGGTCGTTCGCGCCCAGGTACCGTTGAGCGAGATGTTCGGGTACATCGGGGACCTGCGTTCCAAGACGCAGGGCCGCGCCGTGTACTCGATGCAGTTCGACAGCTATGGCGAGGTTCCCAAGGCCGTGGCTGAGGAGATCATCAAGAAGACCCGGGGCGAGTGAGTCCCCACAGGTCGAACACCTGCACAACCATCAACCTGTAGGAAACCGCAACGCCCCGAGGGTTAGGCTTGATCGGCCGACACTCGCAACGTTCGGAACATCTACCCAAGTCCCAGGAGGACCCCAGTGGCTAAGGCCAAGTTCGAGCGGACCAAGCCGCACGTCAACATCGGAACCATCGGTCACGTCGACCACGGTAAGACGACGCTGACGGCTGCGATCTCGAAGACGCTCGCCGAGACGTACCCGGACCTGCCGGCGAACACCGCCCAGGCCTTCGACACGATCGACGCCGCGCCCGAGGAGAAGCAGCGCGGTATCACGATCAACATCGCGCACATCGAGTACGAGACGCCCAACCGTCACTACGCGCACGTCGACGCCCCGGGTCACGCCGACTACATCAAGAACATGATCACGGGTGCGGCGCAGATGGACGGCGCCATCCTCGTGGTCGCCGCGACGGACGGCCCGATGGCCCAGACGCGCGAGCACGTCCTCCTGGCCCGCCAGGTGGGCGTCCCCTACCTGCTCGTGGCGCTGAACAAGTCCGACATGGTCGAGGACGAGGAGCTCCTCGAGCTCGTCGAGATGGAGGTCCGCGAGCTGCTGTCGTCGCAGGAGTTCGACGGCGACAACGCTCCGGTCGTCCGCGTCTCCGGTCTGAAGGCCCTCGAGGGTGACCCCGAGTGGACCCAGAAGATCGTGGAGCTCATGGAGGCCGTGGACGAGAACGTCCCGGAGCCGCAGCGCGACCTCGACAAGCCGTTCCTCATGCCCGTCGAGGACGTCTTCACCATCACCGGTCGCGGCACCGTCGTCACCGGCAAGGTGGAGCGCGGCGCGCTCGACATCAACTCCGAGGTCGAGATCGTCGGCATCCGCTCCCCGCAGAAGACGACCGTCACCGGTATCGAGACCTTCCACAAGCAGATGGACCAGGCCCAGGCGGGCGACAACACCGGTCTGCTGCTGCGTGGTCTCAAGCGCGAGGACGTCGAGCGCGGCCAGGTCGTCGTGAAGCCGGGTTCGATCACCCCGCACACGAACTTCGAGGCGCAGGTCTACATCCTGGGCAAGGACGAGGGTGGCCGTCACAACCCGTTCTACTCGAACTACCGTCCGCAGTTCTACTTCCGGACCACGGACGTCACCGGCGTCATCACGCTGCCCGAGGGCACCGAGATGGTCATGCCCGGCGACAACACCGAGATGTCGGTCGAGCTGATCCAGCCGATCGCCATGGAGGAGGGCCTCGGCTTCGCCATCCGTGAGGGTGGTCGCACGGTCGGTTCGGGTCGCGTCACCAAGATCACCAAGTGATCGCCTGCCGGTCGGCGTGACGGGGTCCGCCCCGCCGCCGACCGGCGCACGAAGGGGCCCAGGCGTCGCACGACGCCTGGGCCCCTTCGTCGTGCTCACCAGAGCATGACCGCCGTGGATCCCGACGTCCACGCGGAGTAGAGCCGGACCCGGACGACGTAGCGGCGTCCCGCGCGCATCCGGACGGTGACGAGCGCGTTGCGGTCCTGGCCGCTGTCGTCGTCGCCGGCGAGGAACGACGGCTCGCCGTCGACCTCCTCGAAGACGACGAGCAACGTGTCGGCGTCGCCGAAGGTGCCGATCCGGTAGTCGCGCGTCGCGGCCGGCTCCACGACGAGGTCGGCCTGGCCGCCGGCCGCGAGCTCCAGGGGGACCGACCTGCCGGGTTCCAGGCGCGGAGGGTCGGGCTCCAGGCCGGGGTACCACCGCAGCACCCACGCCTCGTCGTCCTCGGAGAGGCCGTCCGGGGCCGGGACACCCTCGCGACCGTACCGTTCCGGCTGCAGGATGAGACCCGGGTCGAACGGGTAGTGCATGACCGACTCGGGGTCCCAGGTCGAGCCCTCGACCTCGGCGGGGTCGAGCTTGCGCAGGATGTTGTGCCGGACCTGCGCCTCGGACCAGCTGTTGGGGGGTGCCGAGAACTCGGCGATCACCCGGGGCTCGTCCCAGACGATGCCGGCGTTCGGGTTCTGGTGCTCGTGCGGGAACCCCAGGGTGTGGCCGATCTCGTGGAGCGCGGTGACGCGACCCCACGGCGTGGTCAGGTCCCAGCCGAAGTTCATGGTCGGCTCGTCGTGGGCGATGCCGAGCACGTCGCGACCCACGTACGACCAGCTGCCGTCCGACTGGTCGAAGGTCACCCGGACCTCGGCGGCCGCGGGGTCGGCGACCTCGACGAAGTCCAGACCGATACCCAGTGCCTTCCAGGCGGCGAAGGCGTCGCGCACCGCGTCGAGCTGGGGCGGTGGACCGCCTGCCTGCTCGTCCGCAGGTGTCAGGCGGTAGTGCAGCACGGTGCCGTTGACCCACTTGGCCCGGACGACCCGGATGAGCGATGCGCGACGCGGGTTGAGGTCCGGCGCGAGGTCCGGCGCGGACCGCGGCCTGACGTCGCAGTACGTCCAGCCTTCCGCGGGACGGTCGGTGCCTGACATGCCCACCACTTCCTCTCGACAAGGCGGCCCGACGGCGTCGCGCCGGCGGGCGGGGCGGCGAGACGTCGCCTCGTGGGAGGGGAGAGCCGTGCAGGCGGCCGTGATACGGCGCAGGTCACACCTGGGAGGACTTGGCCCGGCGCGCCTGGTGTGCAACACTAGTCAGGTTGCCTGTCACGGGCGCGTTCTTTCTCGTGTCGAACAGTGTGTAGCACCGCGGTACACGCCACGGCCTTCCGGTCGGTGGTGGTACCTGGAGCGGCCCCCCTCCGCGTGAGGGGGACGTGGGGATGCCGGCTGTCGACACGCACGAGCGCCCCACGAGACACACGGCTCGACAGGCTCTGCACAACGTCGTGGTCCGCACCGCGGACCACATCCAACGGCCCCACGCCGGTTCGGTGTGCGCCCGGGTCTGTCGTCACACACGACACGCCCGAGCGCGGGGGTCGGACAGTAGCGGTTCGAGAGAGAGAGTCAGACGACGCCATGGCGGGACAGAAGATCCGCATCCGGCTCAAGTCCTACGACCACGAGGTGATCGACAGCTCGGCGCGCAAGATCGTCGACACGGTCACTCGCGCTGGTGCGACGGTCGTGGGTCCGGTGCCGCTGCCGACGGAGAAGAATGTCTTCACCGTCATCCGGTCGCCTCACAAGTACAAGGACAGCCGCGAGCACTTCGAGATGCGTACGCACAAGCGGCTCATCGACATCATCGACCCCACGCCGAAGGCCGTCGACTCGCTGATGCGTATCGACCTGCCCGCGGACGTGAACATCGAGATCAAGCTCTGAGGCTGGAAGAGATATGAGCAACCAGCAGAAGAACGTGACCGCGGTGCTCGGCACCAAGCTCGGTATGACGCAGACGTGGGACGAGGCAGGCAAGCTCGTCCCGGTCACCGTCGTGGCCGTCCCCACCAACGTGGTGACGCAGGTGCGCGACGCGGAGGCCGACGGCTACGCCGCCGTCCAGCTCGCCGCCGGGCAGATCGACCCGCGCAAGGTGACCAAGCCCCTCAAGGGCCACTTCGAGAAGGCCGGCGTCACGCCGCGCCGTCACGTGGCCGAGGTCCGCACCGAGTCCGCCGGCGAGTACACGCTCGGCCAGGAGATCACCGCCGCCGTGTTCGAGGCCGGTGCCGTGGTCGACGTCGTCGGCACCACCAAGGGCAAGGGCACGGCCGGTGTCATGAAGCGACACGGCTTCTCCGGCGTCGGCGCCTCCCACGGTGCGCACCGCAACCACCGCAAGCCCGGCTCGATCGGTGGCGCCTCCACGCCGTCGCGCGTCTTCAAGGGCATGCGCATGGCCGGTCGGATGGGCCACGCCCGCAAGACCGTCCAGAACCTGACCGTCCACGCGGTCGACGCGGAGAAGGGCCTGCTGCTCGTCAAGGGCGCGGTCCCCGGCCCCAAGGGCGGCGTCGTCCTCGTCCGTACTGCCGCGAAGGGAGCCTGAGACCGATGGCTGACCAGACTGTCGACGTGCTCGACGCCTCGGGCAAGAAGGCCGGCACCGCCGAGCTCCCGGCCGAGGTGTTCGACGTCGCCACGAACGTCCCGCTGATCCACCAGGTGGTGGTCGCCCAGCGCGCCGCGTCGCGACAGGGCACCGCGTCCACCAAGACCCGCGGCGAGGTCCGCGGTGGTGGCAAGAAGCCGTACAAGCAGAAGGGCACCGGCCGCGCCCGCCAGGGTTCGACCCGCGCCCCGCAGTTCGCCGGTGGTGGCACCGTCCACGGCCCGCAGCCGCGCAAGTACGACCAGCGCACCCCGAAGAAGATGAAGGCCGCCGCCCTGCGCGGTGCCCTCTCCGACCGGGCCCGCGCCGGCCGCGTGCACGTGGTCTCGGGCTTCGGGATCGACGGCGTGCCGTCGACCCGCAAGGCGCTGACCACGATCGCCGCGCTGACCGACCGCACGCACGTGCTGGTCGTCACCGAGCGTTCCGACGAGCTGACCATCAAGTCGCTCCGCAACGTCGAGCAGGTCCACCTGCTGACCGCGGACCAGCTCAACACCTACGACGTGCTCGTCTCCGACGACGTCGTCTTCACCTCCGGCGCGCTCGAGGCGTTCCTGGCGGGCCCGACCACGGGCAAGTCGGTGAAGGCCGTCGCGACGGAGACCGAGGCCGCCGAGGCTGCGTCCGAGAAGGAGGCCACCAAGTGACCGCCGTGACGAAGGACCCGCGCGACATCTTGATCGCGCCGGTCGTCTCCGAGAAGTCCTACAACCTCCTCGACGAGGGCAAGTACACCTTCGTCGTGGCGCCGGACTCCAACAAGACCGAGATCAAGATCGCGGTCGAGCAGGTGTTCGGCGTGAAGGTCGCCTCGGTGAACACGATCAACCGCAAGGGCAAGGCGCGTCGCACGCGCTACGGCCTGGGCAAGCGCAAGGACACGAAGCGTGCGATCGTCACCCTCCGCGAGGGTTCGATCGACATCTTCGGTGGTCCGGTCGGCTGAGCCGGACGAGAGCAGATCGAGGACAACTTCCATGGGAATCCGTAAGCACAAGCCGACGACGCCCGGCCGCCGTGGCTCGAGCGTCGCCGACTTCGTCGAGGTCACGCGCTCGGAGCCGGAGAAGTCGCTGGTCCGTCCCCTGTCGAAGACGGGCGGTCGCAACAACTCCGGTCGGATCACGACCCGCCACAAGGGCGGTGGCCACAAGCGCGCCTACCGCGTGATCGACTTCCGTCGTCACGACAAGGACGGCGTGCCGGCGAAGGTCGCGCACATCGAGTACGACCCGAACCGCACGGCGCGCATCGCGCTGCTGCACTACGCGGACGGCACGAAGCGCTACATCATCGCGCCGACCAAGCTGTCGCAGGGTGACACCGTCGAGGCCGGCCCCGGCGCCGACATCAAGCCCGGCAACAACCTGCCGCTGCGCAACATCCCGACCGGTACGGTCATCCACGCCGTGGAGCTCCGCCCCGGTGGCGGCGCCAAGATCGCCCGCTCCGCGGGCGCCTCGGTGCAGCTCGTCGCGAAGGACGGCCCGTACGCGCAGCTGCGCATGCCGTCCGGGGAGATCCGCAACGTCGACCTCCGCTGCCGCGGCACGGTCGGCGAGGTGGGCAACGCCGAGCAGTCGAACATCAACTGGGGCAAGGCCGGCCGCATGCGCTGGAAGGGCGTCCGCCCGACCGTCCGCGGTGTCGTCATGAACCCGGTCGACCACCCGCACGGTGGTGGTGAGGGCAAGACCTCCGGTGGTCGCCACCCGGTCAGCCCGTGGGGCCAGCCCGAGGGCCGGACCCGCCGTCCGAACAAGTCCAGCGACCGGCTGATCGTCCGCCGTCGTCGCACCGGCAAGAAGCGCTGATAAGGAGCCTGACAGATGCCTCGTAGCCTGAAGAAGGGCCCCTTCGTCGACGACCACCTGCAGAAGAAGGTGGACGTCCAGAACGAGAAGGGGACCAAGAACGTCATCAAGACCTGGTCCCGTCGGTCGGTCATCACGCCCGACTTCCTCGGTCACACCTTCGCCGTGCACGACGGTCGCAAGCACGTCCCGGTCTTCGTGACCGAGTCGATGGTCGGCCACAAGCTGGGCGAGTTCGCCCCCACGCGGACCTTCCGCGGCCACGTGAAGGACGACCGTAAGGGCCGTCGCCGCTGAGCGGCGTCGATCCCGACGGTCTGAGAAAAGGAAGCAGGACAGCAATGGAAGCCAAGGCGCAGGCGCGGTTCGTCCGTGTCACGCCCCAGAAGGCCCGGCGCGTCGTGGACCTCATCCGTGGCAAGCAGGCCGGCGAGGCCGTCGCGGTGCTGAAGTTTGCGCCGCAGGCCGCGAGCGAGCCCGTCCGCAAGGTCGTCGAGTCTGCCGTGGCGAACGCCCGGGTGAAGGCCGACCGCGCGAGCGAGCGCTTCGACGAGACCGAGTACGTGGTCTCCGAGGCGTACGTGGACAAGGGGCCGACGCTCAAGCGGTTCCGGCCGCGGGCACAGGGGCGTGCGAGCCAGATCCTCAAGCGCACCAGCCACATCACCGTGGTCGTCGCACCGCGTGAGCAGAAGGAAGGGGCCCGATAGTGGGGCAGAAGATTCACCCGCACGGGTACCGCCTCGGCATCACCACCGACCACCGGTCGCGCTGGTTCGCCGACAGCACCAAGCCTGGTCAGCGGTACCGCGACTACGTCCGTGAGGACGTCGAGATCCGCAAGCTGATGAGCACCGGCCTCGAGCGGGCCGGCATCTCCAAGGTCGAGATCGAGCGCACGCGTGACCGCGTCCGCGTGGACATCCACACGGCGCGTCCCGGCATCGTCATCGGTCGCCGTGGTGCCGAGGCCGACCGCATCCGCGGCGAGCTCGAGAAGCTCACGGGCAAGCAGGTCCAGCTGAACATCCTCGAGGTCAAGAACGCGGAGATCGACGCTCAGCTCGTCGCGCAGGGCATCGCCGAGCAGCTGGCGAGCCGTGTCTCCTTCCGCCGTGCCATGCGCAAGGGCATCCAGTCCGCGCAGCGCGCCGGGGCGAAGGGCATCCGCGTCCAGGTCGCCGGTCGTCTCGGCGGCGCCGAGATGAGCCGGTCGGAGTTCTACCGCGAGGGTCGTGTGCCGCTGCACACGCTGCGCGCGAACATCGACTACGGCTTCTTCGAGGCCCGCACGACCTTCGGTCGTATCGGCGTCAAGGTCTGGATCTACAAGGGCGACCTCACCGAGAAGGAGTTCGCCGCGCAGCAGGCCGCCGCCGGTCCGCGCCAGGGCCGTGGTGCCCGTGGTGGCGAGCGTCGTGGGCCTCGCCGCAACGACCGCAACGAGCGTCCGGCGCAGCCGAAGCAGCAGTCCGCTGCCGAGGCGCCCGCAGCGTCCGACGCGCCGGCCCCGGCCGAGCAGGCCGCGGCCCCCGAGTCCGGAACGGAGGCCTGAGTCATGCTGATCCCCCGCAGGCTCAAGCACCGCAAGCAGCACCACCCGAAGCGCTCCGGCATGGCCAAGGGTGGCACCACGATCTCGTTCGGCGACTACGGCATCCAGGCTCTCGAGCCCGCCTACGTCACCAACCGGCAGATCGAGGCTGCTCGTATCGCGATGACCCGCCACATCAAGCGTGGCGGCAAGGTCTGGATCAACATCTACCCGGACCGCCCGCTCACCAAGAAGCCCGCCGAGACCCGCATGGGTTCCGGCAAGGGCTCGCCCGAGTGGTGGGTGGCCAACGTCAAGCCCGGCCGTATCGTCTTCGAGCTGGCCGGTGTCCCCGAGGACTTGGCACGCGAGGCCCTGCGCCGCGCGATGCACAAGCTCCCCATGAAGTGCCGTTTCGTGGTGCGCGAAGGTGGTGCGAACTGATGGCTATCGGTACCCAGGGCTTTGCCCCCGCCGACCTCGACGGCTTCGACGACGAGACTCTCGTGGCGAAGCTCAAGGAGCAGAAGGAAGAGCTCTTCAACCTTCGCTTCCAGGCCGCCACCGGCCAGCTCGAGTCGCACGGCCGCCTCAAGGCGGTCAAGCGCGACATCGCGCGGATCTACACGGTCCTGCGCGAGCGCGAGCTCGGCATCCGTACGGCCCCGAGCGTGAGTGAGTGAGGCACTGATGAGTGACAACACCGAGACGGTGACCACCGAGGAGCGGGCATCCCGCAAGGTGCGTCGCGGCTACGTCGTCAGCGACAAGATGGCCAAGACCATCGTCGTCGAGGTCGAGGACCGCGTGAAGCACCCGCTCTACGGCAAGGTCATGCGCCGTACCAACAAGGTCAAGGTGCACGACGAGCAGAACACCGCCGGCACCGGCGACCTGGTCGTCATCATGGAGACCCGCCCGCTGTCCGCGACCAAGCGGTGGCGTCTGGTGGAGATCCTCGAGAAGGCCAAGTAGTCCTGACCTTCCCCGGCCGGGACCGGTGTGACACACGTATGCACCGGCCCGTGCCACAGCAAACTATCCGTTCGGCCAGGCTCGCCCGGGACCACCCGGGCCGAGAACCAGCTCGACGACAGGAGATCAATCGATGATCCAGCAGGAGTCGCGACTGCGGGTCGCCGACAACACGGGTGCCAAGGAGATTCTCTGCATCCGCGTTCTCGGTGGATCCGGACGTCGCTACGCCGGTATCGGCGACACCATCGTCGCCACCGTCAAGGACGCGATCCCGGGCGGCAACGTGAAGAAGGGCGATGTGGTCAAGGCCGTCATCGTCCGGACCGTCAAGGAGCGCCGTCGTCCCGACGGTTCCTACATCAAGTTCGACGAGAACGCCGCCGTGATCCTCAAGAACGACGGGGAGCCCCGTGGCACCCGCATCTTCGGCCCGGTCGGCCGTGAGCTGCGCGACAAGCGCTTCATGAAGATCATCTCGCTGGCTCCGGAGGTGCTCTGACCATGGCGAAGATCAAGAAGGGCGACCAGGTGATCGTCGTCGCCGGTCGCGACAAGGGCAAGACGGGCCGCGTGCTCGAGGTCCTCTCCGACACCGACCGTGTCGTGGTCGAGGGCATCCAGCGCGTGACCAAGCACGTCAAGGCGGGCCAGTCGGCGCGCGGGACGCGCACGGGTGGCATCGAGACCGTCGAGGCGCCGATCCACGTGTCCAACGTGATGCTGGTCGACCCCGAGACCAAGAAGCCGACCCGCGTGGGCTTCCGCCTCGAGGAGGTCGAGCAGGATGGTCGCACCCGCACGGTGCGCGTCCGCTACGCCAAGCGTTCCGGGAAGGACATCTGATATGGCTGCGACGACTCACGAAGACGTCCCGGTGGCCCCGGACGTGCCGCGCCTCAAGCAGAAGTACCGCGAGGAGATCCTCTCGGCGCTCCAGGAGGAGTTCGGCCACTCCAACATCCACCAGGTCGCCGGTCTGACGAAGATCGTCGTCAACATGGGTGTCGGTGACGCCGCCAAGGACTCGAAGCTCATCGAGGGCGCGATCCGCGACCTGACCGCGATCACCGGTCAGAAGCCGGCGATCAACCGGGCGAAGAAGTCGATCGCCCAGTTCAAGCTGCGCGAGGGCATGCCGATCGGCGCCCACGTCACGCTGCGCGGTGACCGCATGTGGGAGTTCCTCGACCGTCTGCTGTCGGTCGCGCTGCCGCGCATCCGCGACTTCCGCGGGCTGTCGCCCAAGCAGTTCGACGGCCACGGCAACTACACGTTCGGTCTCACGGAGCAGTCGATGTTCCACGAGATCAACCAGGACAAGATCGACCGCGTCCGCGGTATGGACATCACGGTCGTGACCACGGCGACGACCGACGACGAGGGCCGCTCCCTGCTGCGCCGTCTCGGTTTCCCCTTCAAGGAAGGCAGCTGACATGGCGAAGAAGGCCCTGATCAACAAGGCGAACGCCAAGCCGAAGTTCGCCGTCCGCGCCTACACCCGGTGCCAGCGCTGCGGCCGGCCGCACTCGGTCTACCGCAAGTTCGGCCTGTGCCGGATCTGCCTGCGGGAGATGGCCCACCGTGGCGAGCTCCCCGGCGTCACCAAGAGCAGCTGGTAAAACCACTACGCCGTAGGTCCGTGCGGTGCTCGTCGAGCACCGCACGGATACCCCGGCGAGGAAGGGCAAGAGCCCAATGACTATGACCGACCCGATCGCAGACATGCTGACGCGTCTGCGCAACGCGAACTCGGCGCACCACGACACGGTCACCATGCCGTTCTCGAAGCTGAAGTCGCGCATCGCGGAGATCCTCCAGAGCGAGGGCTACATCACCGGCTGGACCGTCGAGGACGCGAGGGTGGGCAAGGACCTGACCCTCAACCTCAAGTACGGCCCGAGCCGCGAGCGCGCCCTGACCGGCGTGCGTCGCGTGTCGAAGCCCGGCCTGCGCGTCTACGCGAAGTCCACCAACCTGCCCAAGGTCCTCGGCGGCCTCGGCGTGGCCATCCTGTCCACCTCTTCCGGCCTCCTGACGGACCGTCAGGCCCAGGCCAAGGGTGTGGGCGGCGAGGTCCTCGCCTACGTCTGGTAATCCGGAAAGGAGAGACGCCATGTCTCGAATCGGCAAGCTCCCCGTTCCGGTCCCGTCCGGCGTGGAGATCACCATCAGCGGCGCGCTCGTGACCGTCAAGGGCCCCAAGGGGTCCCTGGAGCACACGGTCGCCGCCCCCATCACCGTCGAGCAGAACGACGGCAGCCTCAAGGTCAGCCGTCCTGACGACGAGCGCGAGTCGCGTGCCCTGCACGGCCTGACCCGCACCCTGCTGGCCAACATGATCACCGGCGTGACCGCGGGCTACGAAAAGAAGCTCGAGATCGTCGGCACCGGCTTCCGCGTGGCGGCCAAGGGGCAGGACCTCGAGTTCGCCCTCGGCTTCTCGCACCCGGTGAAGGTCTCCGCACCGGAGGGCATCACCTTCGCGGTGGAGAGCCCGACGAAGTTCTCGGTGGCCGGCATCGACAAGCAGCAGGTCGGCGAGGTCGCTGCGAACATCCGCAAGATCCGCAAGCCCGAGCCGTACAAGGGCAAGGGTGTGCGGTACGCCGACGAGGTCGTCCGTCGCAAGGTCGGAAAGGCTGGTAAGTGATGGCTCTCAAGGTTCTGGGCAAGGGCAAGACCGTCGCTCGTCAGCGCCGTCACCTGCGCCTGCGCAAGAAGATCAAGGGCACCACGGAGCGTCCGCGCCTCGTCGTGACCCGGTCGTCGCGGCACATGGTCGCCCAGGTCGTGGACGACACGGTCGGCAAGACCGTCGTCTCCGCCTCGACCCTCGAGGCCGACCTGCGTGCGTCGGACGACGACAAGACCGCCAAGGCCCGCAAGGTCGGCGAGCTCGTCGCCGAGCGTGCGAAGGCCGCCGGGATCGACGCCGTGGTCTTCGACCGCGGCGGCAACAAGTACCACGGTCGGGTGGCTGCGGTCGCCGACGGCGCCCGGGAGAAGGGGCTGGACCTGTGATGGCCGACCACCCCGAGTTCGCACGGAAGATGAGGATCCTCTGATGGCTGCAGGGCAGCGCAACACCGGCGCCCCCCAGGGCGCCAACGAGTCCAAGAACGACGGTCGCCGCTCGAACCGGCGCGACGACCGCCGCAACAACCCGCGGGACGACAAGAACGCGTTCGTCGAGCGCGTCGTCACGATCAACCGCGTCTCCAAGGTCGTCAAGGGCGGCCGCCGCTTCAGCTTCACCGCGCTGGTCGTGGTGGGCGACGGCGACGGCACCGTCGGTGTCGGCTACGGCAAGGCCAAGGAGGTGCCCTCGGCGATCGCCAAGGGTGTCGAGGAGGCGAAGAAGAACTTCTTCCGCGTCCCGCGCATCCAGGGCACCATCCCGCACCCCATCCAGGGTGAGGAGGCCGCGGGGGTCGTCTTCCTTCGTCCCGCCTCTCCGGGTACCGGTGTGATCGCCGGCGGTCCGGTGCGCGCCGTGCTGGAGTGCGCCGGTATCCACGACGTGCTGAGCAAGTCGCTCGGTTCCTCGAACGCGATCAACATCGTGCACGCCACCGTCGCGGCCCTCAAGGGTCTCGAGGAGCCGGCCGCCGTCGCGGCGCGCCGTGGGCTGCCGCTCGAGGACGTGGCTCCGGCCCCGCTGCTGCGTGCGCAGGCCGCCGGTCTCGCCGCGAAGTCGGGCAAGGGCGACGAGAAGGTGGGTGCGTGATGGCTCGCCTGAAGGTCACCCAGGTCAAGTCCGCCATCGGCGGCAAGCAGAACCAGCGTGACACGCTGCGGACCCTCGGCCTCAAGCGGATCGGCGACACCGCCGTGAAGGAGGACCGCCCGGAGATCCGTGGCATGGTCACCACGGTGGCGCACCTCGTCACCGTCGAGGAGGTCGAGTGAGCATGGCCGACAGCACCGAGAACAAGGCGGCGCAGCCGCTGAAGGTCCACCACCTGCGTCCGGCTCCCGGCGCCAAGAAGGCCAAGACCCGTGTGGGTCGTGGTGAGGCGTCGAAGGGCAAGACGGCGGGCCGCGGTACCAAGGGTACGAAGGCTCGCTACCAGGTGCCCGCGGGCTTCGAGGGCGGGCAGGTTCCCCTGCACATGCGCCTGCCGAAGCTGCGTGGCTTCAAGAACCCGTTCCGCGTCGAGTTCCAGGTCGTGAACCTGGACAAGCTCGCCGCGCTGTACCCCGAGGGTGGCTCCGTCACCGTCGAGGACCTCGCCGCCAAGGGCGCGGTCCGTGCGGGTCAGCCGGTGAAGGTGCTCGGCACGGGTGAGATCACCGTCAAGCTGGACGTCGCGGTCGACGCGATCTCCGGCTCCGCCAAGGACAAGATCCTGGCGGCCGGCGGTTCGGTCTCCGAGGACTGAGTCCGGACATGGGGCCGGTGGCGCTGCGCGCTGCCGGCCCTGTGTGCTGTCCCGGGCCGGGTGACGGCGGTCCGGGACTCCGGACGTCCGAGGGGCGCGTGGCCCGTATCTGCTACGTTCGACCGACGAACGTGGCCCGGGTCACCCCTCGAGGCACGTAGAATCCGTCACGGTCCGCACCGCACGCGGAGCGCGCGGTGACGCCGGGCAGGCCGGCGGACCACGACCGAGTCGGCCCACCGACGTCGCGGACAGCGTCCACGACGGACGTGTGCCATACCTCGCCGGGACACCGGCGGAACGAGAACCCCCGCCGCGGCGGGTCAGGAGGATAGGTGCTCAGCGCATTCGGCCGGGCTTTCCGGACACCGGACCTGCGGCGCAAGCTGCTGTTCACGATCGCGATCATGTCGCTCTTCCGTGTCGGGTCCTTCGTCCCGACGCCCGGGGTGGACTACGGCAACGTCCAGCAGTGCGTGGCGGTGCTGGAGGGCGAGACCTCGCTCCTGGGACTGGTCAACACCTTCAGCGGTGGAGCACTCCTGCAGCTGTCGGTCTTCGCTCTCGGGATCATGCCCTACATCACGGCCAGCATCATCGTGCAGCTGCTGCGCGTGGTGATCCCGCGGTTCGAGGCGCTGCACAAGGAAGGGCAGTCGGGTCAGGCGAAGCTGACGCAGTACACCCGTTACCTGACCATCGCCCTGGCGATCCTGCAGTCCACCACGATCATCACCACGGCCCGCACCGGGCTGCTCTTCCCGGGCTGCAACGTCGACGTCGTCGTCGACGACCGCTTCCTGACCGCGTTCCTCATGGTGGTGACCATGACGGCGGGTACCGGTCTCGTGATGTGGCTCGGCGAGCTCATCACCGAGAAGGGCATCGGCAACGGCATGTCGCTGCTGATCTTCACCTCGATCGTGGCGAGCTTCCCGACCGCGCTGTGGTCGATCGCCGGCGGCGCCAACGGACCGCTGAACTTCATCGTCATGATCGCCGTGATCATCCTGGTGATCGGCATGGTCGTGTTCGTCGAGCAGTCGCAGCGGCGCATTCCCGTGCAGTACGCCAAGCGCATGGTGGGCCGCCGCATGTACGGCGGCACGAGCACCTACATCCCGATCAAGATCAACATGGCCGGCGTCATCCCGGTCATCTTCGCGGCGTCGATCCTCGCGATCCCCGCACTGCTGGCGCAGTTCGGCGACCAGACGGCCGGCTGGGTCGTGTGGATCTCGAACAACCTCGCCCAGCAGGACCAGCCGCTGTACATCGCGCTGTACGTCCTCATGATCGTGTTCTTCGCCTTCTTCTACACGTCGATCACGTTCAACCCGGACGAGGTCGCCGACAACATGAAGAAGTACGGGGGCTTCATCCCCGGTATCCGCGCCGGCCGGCCCACGGCCGAGTACCTGGACTTCGTGATCACCCGCATCACGTCGGCCGGTGCGCTCTACCTCGCCATCGTCGCTCTCATCCCGACGCTGGTGCTGGTGCTCCTGGGTGTGACCACGAACATCCCGTTCGGCGGCACGTCGATCCTCATCATCGTCGGCGTCGGCCTGGAGTTCGTGAAGCAGGTCAACTCCCAGCTCCAGCAGCGACACTACGAAGGGTTCCTCCGTTGACCGAGTCGACCACGCCGACCACCCGCCGCGAGCTGCACGGCTCCCCGAGCGAGGAGGGTCGGGTGACCCGCCTGGTGATCATGGGCCCCCAGGGCGCGGGCAAGGGCACGCAGGCGGCCCGTCTGGCCGAGGTCTTCGGCATTCCCGCGATCTCGACGGGTGACATCTTCCGCGCCAACATCGCGGGCGGCACCGAGCTGGGCCGGCTGGCCCAGGAGTACTCCGCGAAGGGTGAGCTCGTGCCCGACGAGGTCACGGACTCGATGGTGCGCGACCGCCTCGCCGAGGACGACGTCAAGACCGGCTTCCTCCTGGACGGCTATCCGCGCAACGCCCACCAGGTCGAGGCGCTGGACGGCATCCTGGACGCTCTCGGCTGGGAGCTCGACGGCGTGGTGGAGCTCACCGCGGACCGCGACGAGCTGCTGGGACGGATCGCCCGGCGTGCCGAGCTCGAGGGCCGCGAGGACGACACCCCGGACGCGATCGCCCGGCGACTGGACATCTACGACGCCGAGACCGCGCCGCTGACCGCCGCCTACGCCGAGCGAGGTCTGCTGGCCCAGGTCGACGGGATCGGTGACATCTCCGAGGTGACCGACCGCATCGTCGCCGCGCTGGCGCAGCAGCTCGGCTGAGGAGTCGTCGCAGGGTGTTCCGTTCCCAGCCCCGGGTCGAGCTGAAGTCCCGCGAGGAGATCCTGCTCATGCGCCGGGCGGGGCTCGTCGTGGCGGACGCCCTCGACGCGGTGCGCAGCGCGGCACGGCCCGGCCTGTCGACGGCCGACCTGGACGCCGTCGCCGCACGGTCGATCGCGGCGGCCGGGGCCTCGCCGTCGTTCCTGGGTTACCACGGGTTCCCGGCGACGATCTGCACGTCGGTCGACGACGAGGTCGTGCACGGCATCCCGGGGGAGCGCATCCTGCTGGCCGGCGACGTCGTGTCGGTCGACTGCGGTGCGATCGTCGACGGCTGGCACGGGGACGCGGCGCTCACGTTCGTCCTCGGGTCGGACGGGCCGCTGGACGTGGACGCCGAACCGACGGCAGCCCTGGCCGACCCCGCGGACGCGCGGCTGTCGCGGGTGACCCGCACGGCGATGTGGGCGGGGATCTCCGCGCTCGCCGCTGCCCGGCGGGTGGGCGACGTCGGTGCCGCGGTGGAGGCCTCGGTCGAGGCCGCGACCGCGCTGGGCGGCGTGCCCTACGGGATCGTCGAGGAGTACACGGGCCACGGCATCGGCAGGGCGATGCACCAGCCGCCGGACGTGCTCAACTTCCGCTCGTCCGACCGCGGGCCGCGTGTCCGCCCCGGGTTGTGCCTCGCCGTGGAGCCGATGATCACCCGGGGTGGCCCCGCCACGCGTGAGCTGGCGGACGGGTGGACCGTGGTCACCGTGGACGGCTCGCGGGCGGCGCACTGGGAGCACACGGTGGCGGTGCTGGACGAGGGGATCGCGGTGCTGACCGCGCACGATCTCGGTGCCGCGGGTCTGGCGCCGTTCGGCGTACGGCCGGTGGACCTCGACGCCGGGGCCGTCGAGGGGTGACCCGACGCGGTGTGACGGACGTCAGGTTTGCCGTCCGGTCCACAAGGGGTAGGATGATCAGTCGGGTGTAGTCCGTTCGTGTGCCCGTCCTGGTGGTCCCCGTCCGGGGAGCCTTCCCGATCTGGGGCCGGGGCGTCGGTCGGCGAACGGAAGCACGCGATCCACGTCCCCGACGCTCTTCCGTGGCACGGCCGCGGCCAGGGTGTTCGTGCGTGGCAGCAGTCCGTCGAAAGACACAGACGAGAGTTAGCGGAGGACATGGCAAAGAAGGACGGTGTCATCGAGATCGAGGGCAGCGTGATCGAGGCCCTGCCGAACGCGATGTTCCGCGTGGAGCTGGCCAACGGGCACAAGGTTCTCGCGCACATCTCGGGCAAGATGCGGCAGCACTACATCAGGATCCTCCCGGAGGACCGCGTGGTGGTCGAGCTGAGCCCGTACGACCTGTCCCGTGGCCGGATCGTCTACCGCTACAAGTAGTCGTCATCCCCCCACCCGATCGACATCGCCGCCCGTGCGGCCGGTCCTGGACCGGCTCGGAGGTGGCGGAGGAACACTGATGAAGGTCAAGCCGAGCGTCAAGAAGATCTGCGACAAGTGCAAGGTGATCCGCCGGCACGGTCGCGTCATGGTGATCTGCGAGAACCAGCGCCACAAGCAGCGCCAGGGCTGATCGCGAGCACCACCCCGTCGTCGTCCTAGCGGCACGACGGGACAGCGCACCACCACGAAGCCGCCTCGCAGCGGTGGAACCCTCGGTCCAGGGGCCGGGGCCCGCGATCTCGCGGGAAGGCGGTGCGGAAGACCTCTGGACGAAGTACAGGGAGCCGGAAGGCACATGGCACGTCTTGTCGGCGTCGACCTCCCCCGCGAGAAGCGGGTCGTGGTCGCGCTCACCTACATCTACGGCGTCGGGCGTACCCGAGCCGAGCAGACCGTCGCGGCCACGGGGATCTCCCCGGACCTGCGCGTGAAGGACCTCGGCGACGCCGAGCTCGTCGCGCTGCGGGAGCACCTCGAGGGTACCTACCAGCTCGAGGGTGACCTCCGCCGCGAGGTTGCGGCCGACATCCGCCGCAAGGTGGAGATCGGTACCTACCAGGGTCTGCGTCACCGTCGCGGGCTGCCGGTGCGCGGTCAGCGCACCAAGACCAACGCGCGTACCCGCAAGGGCAAGAAGCGCACCGTCGCGGGCAAGAAGAAGGCCCGCTGACGTCAGCAGTCCGTGGAGCGGGTCAGCCCGGCTGACCTTCGCCCCGGTCCGACGACCTCAGACCAGGAGTATCAACACACATGCCTCCCAAGACTCGCGCCACCGCCGCGCGCAAGCCGCGCCGCAAGGACAAGAAGAACGTCCCGCACGGCCAGGCGCACATCAAGAGCACCTTCAACAACACGATCGTCTCGATCACCGACCCGTCGGGCGCCGTGATCTCGTGGGCGTCCGCCGGCCACGTCGGCTTCAAGGGCTCCCGCAAGTCCACGCCGTACGCCGCGCAGCTCGCTGCGGAGTCGGCCGCGCGCCGTGCCCAGGAGCACGGCGTCAAGAAGGTCGACGTCTTCGTCAAGGGCCCGGGTTCCGGTCGCGAGACCGCGATCCGCTCCCTGCAGGCGACCGGCATCGAGGTCGGCTCGATCCAGGACGTCACCCCCCAGGCGCACAACGGCTGCCGCCCCCCGAAGCGTCGCCGCGTCTGATCCACCCCGGCCACGGCCCGGCCGGGACCGCGGCACGCCGGCGGCGAGGAGCACCTGCACAGCTCCCGTCGGTCGTCGTGCCGCGGGTCCGGCGGTCGAGGCTCCCCGGGTCGGGTGGACCGAGTCCCGCCCGGGGCCGCGCCAGAACGCGGATCCGTGATGCGTCATATGGCGGACGCACACTGAAAGGACCAACACAGTGCTCATCGCACAGCGCCCCACGCTGACCGAAGAGGTCATCTCGGAGTACCGCTCGCGCTTCTCCATCGAGCCGCTCGAGCCGGGCTTCGGCTACACGCTCGGCAACTCGCTGCGCCGCACGCTGCTGTCGTCCATCCCGGGCGCCGCGGTCACCTCCATCCGCATCGACGGTGTGCTCCACGAGTTCACCACCGTGCCGGGGGTGAAGGAGGACGTCACCGAGATCATCCTCAACATCAAGAACCTCGTGGTCTCCTCGGAGAACGACGAGCCGGTCGTGATGTACCTGCGCAAGCAGGGCGCCGGTGCGGCGACCGCGGCGGACATCGTGCCGCCGGCGGGCGTCGAGGTCCACAACACGGACCTGCACATCGCCACGCTCAACGACGAGGGCAAGCTCGAGATCGAGCTCACCGTCGAGCGGGGTCGTGGCTACGTGTCCGCGGCGCAGAACAAGACGGCGGACGCCGAGATCGGCCGTATCCCGGTGGACTCGATCTACTCGCCGGTCCTCAAGGTCACCTACAAGGTCGAGGCGACCCGTGTCGAGCAGCGCACGGACTTCGACAAGCTCGTCGTCGACGTGGAGACCAAGCAGGCCATCGAGCCGCGCGACGCCCTCGCGTCGGCCGGCAAGACGCTCGTCGAGCTCTTCGGCCTCGCCCGGGAGCTCAACGTCGAGGCCGAGGGCATCGAGATCGGCCCGTCGCCGACGGACTCCGCGCTGGCTGCGGACCTGGCGCTGCCGATCGAGGAGCTCAACCTCACCATCCGGTCGTACAACTGCCTCAAGCGTGAGGGTATCCACCAGGTCGGCGAGCTCGTGGCCCGCAGCGAGGCCGACCTGCTGGACATCCGCAACTTCGGCGCGAAGTCGATCAACGAGGTCAAGGAAAAGCTCGCGGAGCTGGGCCTCGCCCTCAAGGACTCCCCGCTCGACTTCGACCCGTCCGGCGCGCAGTACTTCGGCGGCGGGGACGACGAGGCCGCGTACACCGACGAGCAGCAGTACTGACGTACCGCGCCCGCGGCGGCCCCGCTCGACATGACGGGGCCGCGCGGCGCGGAACCACCCTCAAGGAGAACCAGAAATGCCTACCCCCACCAAGGGTCCGCGGCTCGGTGGCAGCCCCGCTCACGAGCGCCTGATCCTCGCGAACCTGTCGACGGCGCTCTTCGAGCACGGCCGCATCACCACCACCGAGACGAAGGCCAAGCGCCTGCGTCCGGTGGCCGAGCGCCTGATCACCTTCGCCAAGCGCGGTGACCTGCACGCCCGTCGCCGGGTGCTGACGGTGGTGCGCGACAAGTCCGTCGTGCACACGCTGTTCACCGAGATCGCCCCGGCCATGGCCGAGCGCAACGGCGGCTACACCCGCATCACGAAGGTCGGCAACCGCAAGGGCGACAACGCCCCGATGGCGGTCATCGAGCTCGTGACCGAGCCGGTGAGCCCGAAGCAGGCCGTCGTGAACGAGGCGACCAAGGCCACCGAGAAGTCGGCGAAGTCCTCGAAGAAGGCCAAGCCCGCCGAGGAGAAGCCGGCCGAGGAGCAGCCCGCCGTCGAGGAGTCCACCGCGGACGCCGCGACCGAGGCTCCGGCCGAGAAGACCGAGGAGACGAAGGAGGACTGAGTCCTTCCCGCTCCCGCGCACGACGCCGAGGGCCCCGCACCGATGGTGCGGGGCCCTCGGCGTCCCTACGGTGGGGCCATGCTCCCGGTGGTGCTCCTGCACGGCTCGCGCACGTCGGCCACGATGTGGCGCCGCCAGCTGCGCGCGCTCGATGCTGCCGGCATCCCGGCCCTCGCCCCGGACCTGCCGGGGCATGGCACCCGCCGCGGCGTGCGGTTCGGTCTCGACGACGCCGTCGCCGCGGTGCGGTCGGCCGTCGACGACGTCGGCGGCCGCGCCCTGGTGGTGGGACTGTCGCTGGGCGGCTACGTCGCGATCGAGCACCGTGCCCGGCATCCCGAGCAGTGCGCCGGGCTGGTGGCGGCCTCCTGCTGCACGAGCCCCGACACGCCGCTGCGGGCGGCCTGGTTGCGGATCGCCCGGCGGATCGAGCGATGGCCGGACAGCGGGGCTCGCCTCAACGAGGCGCTGGTGCGGTCCACGCTCGACGCCGACTCGGTCCACGACCTGGCCGCCGGCGGGTTCGCCCTCGACGCGATGGGCGACATCCTGGAGGCGATGGCGCAGGTCGACGCCCGGGCGGCGCTCGCCGCGTCCGACAGCCCGGTGCGGCTGGTCAACGGCCAGTGGGACCACTTCCGTGGTCATGAGCGCTCGATGCTCGCGGCGGCCCGGTCCGGTGGTGCGGACGCCCGCATCGTCGTCGTGCCCCGCGCGAGGCACCTGGTCAGCCTGGACGCACCGGTCGCGTTCACCCGTGCGGTCCTGGAGGCCCACGCCGCCGTGTCCGCCGGCCGGGCGGCCGGTGCCGCCGTCGGATCCCGCTGAACGGTCAGGGCAGCGGCAGGTCCCACGCCCGGACGCCGCCCACCAGGGCGGCGGAGTTGGGCACGATCACGGTGTCCTCCCCGAGCCGGTGCAGCGCCGTCGGGCTGAGCCGCCGGGCGTTGCCCCCACCCAGGTAGAGCCGGTCCCACCAGAACACAGGGCGTAGCCCGTCGACGACGGCGACGACACGGCGCGACCAGAGGCCGTCACCGAGCCGCCGGCGTTCGGGCTCGCCCAGGTAGGTGTCGTAGGAGGTGCCGCGCCGCACGGGGGCGCGGGACCACTCCAGGTGCGGGGCGAGACGTCCGCCGTCGAACATCGCCGCGCCCAGCCCGGTGCCCAGCGTGAGGACGAGCTCGACGCCGGAGGAGGAGATCACACCCGCGCCGTGCACCTCGGCGTCGTTGAGCACGAGCGTGGGCATCCCGAGCCTGGCCTGCAGCGCGGCGCGGATGTCCGTGCTCCGCCAGCGCTCGGCGAGCTCGGGGTCGACACGGCTGCGGGGTCCGGAGCGCGTGACGTAGTGCGGGGTGTGCACGACGACGCCGTGGCGGATCATCCCCGGCATGCCCACCGTGGCGCGGTGCGCTCCCGGGAGCCGGGTCGCGATCTCGGCGATCGTGTCCACGAGGAGCTCGGGCGGCAGAGGGTACGGCGTCGGGACCCGCAGCGCGGGAGCGTGCGCGGTCCCGGCGTCGTCGAGCACGTTCGCCTTGATGCCGCTGCCGCCGCAGTCGACGGCGAGGGTCAGCTGTTCGGTCACGCCCCCATCTTCCAGGGACAATGGACCGGTGAGCGCGACGACACCGGCACCGACGTCCGACGGCGGCACCGTCCGCGTACGCCTCGACCTCGCCTACGCGGGCACGCACTTCGCGGGGTGGGCGGCGCAACCGCGTCTGCGGACGGTGCAGGGCGTGCTCGAGGACGCGCTGGCCACGATCGTGCGCAGCGAGCCCCTCGGCCTGCCGTGGCCCCGGTTGACGGTGGCGGGGCGCACGGACGCGGGCGTGCACGCCCGCGGGCAGGTGGCGCACGTCGACCTGCCCGCCGCGCGGTGGGCGGCCATGCCCGGCCGGTCGGACCGGAGCCCCGGCCGGGCGCTCGTGGACCGCCTGGCGGGCGTGCTGCCGCCCGACGTCGTCGTGCACGGGGCCGCCGAGGCGCCGGCCGGGTTCGACGCCCGGTTCTCCGCGGCGGCGCGCACCTACCGGTACCGGATCGCGGACGACCACGGGCTGCGCGACCCGCTGACGCGCGAGTGGGTGCTGTGGCACCGCCGCCGGCTGGACACGACGGCCATGGAGGCGGCCGCGCGGCCGCTGCTCGGCCTGCACGACTTCGCCGCCTACTGCCGTCCCCGCGAGGGGGCGACGACGATCCGGGAGCTGACCCGGTTCACCTGGGAGCGTCCGGCCGACGGTCCGGACGCCGGGCTGGTGGTGGCCACCGTCGTCGCCGACGCGTTCTGCCACTCGATGGTGCGGGCCCTGGTGGGGATGTCGCTCGCTGTGGGGGAGGGGCGCGTCGGCACCGACGAGGCGCAGCGCGTCCTGGTCGGTCGTGACCGGTCCGCGGCGGCCGCCGTCGCCCCCGCACGCGGGCTGACGCTCGAGAGCGTCGACTACCCGGCCGACGACGAGCTCGCGGCCCGGGCCGCGCGGATCAGGGCCCGCCGGTCGCCCGAGGAGGTCGACCCCCGGCCCGCGGGGTAGGGGCACCCCTCTCGCGAGCTCCACCCCGGTCCGCGTGCCCGGCCGGGGTCAGGGCTCCTCGACCCAGTGCACGGCGGCCTCCTCCGCCGTCGCGCCGGCGCCGTCGACGCCGGCGTCCGTCCCGTACAGGTCGTTGTCCCGGCCGCCGTCCTCGTTCGGGTCGGCGTCGGCGTCGGCCACGAGCCGGCCGGCCCGTGAGGTGTCGGTGCGGTCCGACGCGCCGTCCTCCCAGAGGTCGGGCTCCTCCTCGGCGAGCCGCCGGTCGAGCGGCTCGCCGGCCGACTCCTCCCAGGCGGTCTCGCCCCAGTGGTTGCTGCGGGGGCGCTCGGGAGGGGAGTAGCCCTCGTCCAACACGTCCCGGGTGCCCCGGTCGAGGAGCGTGTCCTCGACCGGGAGCTGGTCGCCGTCGCCCTCCGCCCCGCGCTCGGGGTCGGGGCGTGTCGCCGATGTGTCCTCGCTCATGCCTCTACCGTGCACCTGGGGCGCCGACGGCGCACCACGGACGTGCGCGGCGCCGCGCGGTGCGTGACCGACGTCGCTTTGACCGGCGTGAATCCTTGCCGCTAGACTGAACCGTCGTTGTGCTATGCCTCCGGCGTCCCGCACCGTCCGCGTTCCCACCGTCGGACGATGCAAGGCCAGGACGCCATCGGAGCCCCGCGCACAACACCAGACTCATCGGGCGCCGCTTCTCGCCCGAGGACACCGACCAGAAATAAGGTTACGAACCGTGCGTACGTACACCCCGAAGCCCGGCGACATCCAGCGTGACTGGTACGTCGTCGACGCGACCGACGTCGTCCTGGGCCGCCTGGCCAGCCAGGTCGCCACGCTCCTGCGCGGGAAGCACAAGCCGACCTTCGCGCCGCACGTCGACGGCGGTGACTTCGTCATCGTCATCAACGCGGACAAGGTCGCCCTCTCCGGCAACAAGCGCGAGGACAAGCTCGCCTACCGCCACTCCGGCTACCCGGGCGGCCTCCGCGCCGTCCCGTACGGCGAGCTCCTGGAGAAGAACCCGGAGCGGGCCGTGGAGAAGGCCGTCCGCGGCATGCTTCCCAAGAACTCGCTCGGGAGCGAGCAGCTCAAGAAGCTGAAGGTCTACCGCGGTGCGGAGCACCCCCACGCGGCCCAGACCCCGCAGCCTTTCGAGATCACCCAGCTTTCGCAGCAGGCCTGAGCCGCTGCCCGATGCCGAGCGAAGGAAACACCGTGGCTGACACCACCGTCGACACCGAGCTGGACGAGAACACGCCCAGCAACTACACCACCGAGACCGCTGCCCCCGTGGCCAACGGCGGTCAGTCCATCACTGCCCCGGGCCAGGCCCTGGGTCGCCGCAAGGAGGCCGTGGCGCGCGTGCGTCTCGTCCCCGGCACCGGCCAGTGGAAGATCAACGGCCGCACCCTCGAGGACTACTTCCCGAACAAGGTGCACCAGCAGCTCGTCAACGACCCGCTGAAGCTGGTCGAGGTCGAGGGCCGCTTCGACGTCGTCGCCCGCATCTCGGGTGGCGGCCCGTCCGGGCAGGCCGGCGCGCTGCGCCTGGGCATCTCGCGCGCGCTCGACGCGATCGACCGCGACGCGAACCGTGCGGCCCTGAAGAAGGCCGGCTTCCTCACGCGCGACGCCCGCGCCGTGGAGAGCAAGAAGGCCGGTCTCAAGAAGGCCCGCAAGGCTCCGCAGTACTCGAAGCGCTGATCCGTCGCTTCCGCGCACGGCCCCGTCGGCACCTGCCGGCGGGGCCGTCCGCATCTCCGGCGCCGGTCGGGTACCCCGTCACCGGCCGTGGCCGGGGCGCACTACGATCGAGCGAGTGTCACCGAGGAAGGACGAGGCGATGGGACGACTGTTCGGCACCGACGGTGTCCGAGGTCTGGCGAACCGTGACGTGACGGTCGAGCTCGCGCTCGACCTCGGCAGCGCCGCCGCGCACGTGCTGGCCGCCCGGACCGACACCGGCCACCGGCCCAAGGCCGTCATCGGGCGCGACCCCCGCGCCTCCGGCGAGTTCCTGTCGGCCGCCGTCACGGCCGGCCTCGCGAGCTCGGGAGTCGACGTCGTGGACCTGGGCGTGGTGCCCACCCCGGCGCTCGCGCACCTCGTCAGCGCGATGCAGGCCGACCTGGGCGTCATGGTCTCCGCCTCGCACAACCCGATGCCCGACAACGGCATCAAGTTCTTCACGCGTGGCGGCCTCAAGCTCGACGACCGGGTCGAGGACGAGATCGCGGCGAACCTCGGTGCCGAGCGGACGCGCCCGGTCGGCGCCGAGGTCGGCCGGATCCGGTCCGACTCCGGCATCGCCGCCCAGCAGTACGTCCAGCACCTGACGGCCAGCGTCGGCACGACGCCGGACCACCGGCCGCTCGACGGGTTGCGGATCGCCGTCGACGCCGCCAACGGCGCGGCGAGCCAGGTCGGCCCGGAGGCGCTGCGTGAGGCCGGCGCCGACGTCGTCGTCATCAACGCCAGCCCCGACGGGCGCAACATCAACGAGAAGGCGGGTTCCACCCACCCGGAGCAGCTGCAGGCCGTCGTCGTGGCCGCGGAGGCGGACTTCGGCGTGGCGTTCGACGGCGACGCCGACCGCTGCCTCGCCGTCGACCACGGCGGGGTGCTGGTGGACGGCGACCAGATCCTCGGCATCCTGGCGCGGTCGTTGCGTGACGAGGGTCGGCTGCCCGGTGACACGCTCGTGGTCACCGTGATGAGCAACCTCGGCCTGCTGCTGGCCATGAAGGACTCCGGGATCGCCACGCTGCAGACCGCCGTGGGCGACCGCTACGTGCTGGAGGAGATGCGGTCCGGCGGCTACGGGCTCGGGGGCGAGCAGTCGGGGCACATCATCCTCGCCGAGCACGCCACCACGGGCGACGGCGTGCTGACGGCCCTGCACCTGGCCGCCCGCGTCAAGGCCACCGGGCGTCGGCTGGCCGACCTCGCCGACGAGATCCCGCGCCTGCCGCAGACCCTCGTCAACGTCAAGGGCGTCGACAAGGGTCGCGCGGACGACGACGAGGTCCTGCTCGCCGCCGTCGCCCACGCCGAGTCGCTCCTCGGCGAGACCGGGCGGGTGCTCCTGCGCCCGTCCGGCACGGAGCCGGTGGTCCGCGTCATGGTCGAGGCGGCGTCCCAGACGCAGGCGGACGGCGTCGCCGAGACCCTCGCCGCCGTCGTGCGGGAGCAGCTCGCGCTGTGACCGGTTGGACGGGGCAGCCGGTCCCCGCGCTCGTCGAGTCGGTCTCCGAGCTGCTCGACATCGCCTGGGCGCACCCGGACCGACCGGGGGTGCTGCCGATCGTGCAGGCCGGAGACCCGGTGCTCCGCCGTCCGGCCGCCGTCTACGACGGACAGCTCGGCGACCAGCTCGGCCGCCTGCTGGAGACGATGCGCCGCACCATGCACGCGGCCCCCGGGGTCGGGTTGGCCGCTCCGCAGATCGGCATCGGGCTCGCGATCGCCGTCTGCGAGGACGCCGGGGTGCCGGGGGACGAACGCGAGCGCACCCCGTTGCCGTTCCGCGTGCTGGTCAACCCTCGTTACGAGGCGCTGCCCGACGGCGGGACGACCGGCGGGCTCGGAGCCGACGGTGCCGCTCCGGCGCGCGTCGCCTACTTCGAGGGATGCCTGTCCGTGCGCGGCTGGCAGGCCGTGGTGGCGCGCCCCCGGGCGGTGCGGCTCGTCGCCCGGGACGAGACGGGCTCCGCGGTGGACGAGGTGCTGACGGGCTGGCCCGCGCGCATCGTCCAGCACGAGACGGACCACCTGGGTGGGCGCCTCTACCTCGACTCCGCCGAGCCACGCTCGCTGACCTCCGACGACAACCTCGCCCGGTACTGGGCCACTGGACCCGATCCGGCGCCCGCCGCCGAGGGTCTCGGTTTCGACCTGCCCTGACCTCTCCGGTGGCGCCGTCGTGCGCCGGGTGTGAATCCGCTGTGAACGTTCGTCGTTCAGGGGACACCCCGGGACATCCCCGATGCCGCGGGAGCCACCCGGCCTCTACGCTGGTGCACGGCACCGATCGGTGCCGCCCGCCGCCGGGCCGTGCCCGGCCGACGAACGAGGAACCGCGTGCCGGCCGTCACCGCCTTTCTGGAGCAGCTCGAGGGATGGATCCTCGAGATGGCCGCGTCCCTGTGGATCTACCCGGCCATGTTCGTCTCGGCGTTCGTGGACGGGTTCTTCCCGCCGATCCCGAGCGAGTCGGTGCTCGTCACGCTCGTGATCTCGGCCCAGGCGACCGGCCTGCCGTGGCTGTGGCTCGTCGTGCCCGTCGCGGCCGTCGGAGCCTGGTCGGGTGACCAGGTGGCCTACCTCATCGGACGGCGGTACGGCACTGAGCGCCTCGCGGGGATGCGCAGCGCACGGGGTCGCAAGACCGTCTCCTGGGCGCGCCGGGCGCTGGCGCGGCGCGGTGCCGCCTTCATCATCGCGGCACGCTACGTCCCGGTGGGTCGCGTGGCGGTCAACATGACCGCCGGTGCGCTCGGCTACCCGCAACGGCGGTTCATGACCTTCTCCGGGGTCGCGGCCGTGCTGTGGGCGGGGTACTCGACGCTGATCGGGATCGCGGCCGCCGAGGTGCTGGGACACGACCCGCTGCTCGCGATGGTCGTCGGGGTCGTGGGTGGCGGTCTGCTCGGGCTGATCGTGGACCGTGTGGTGCAGAGGTTCACCCCGCGCGAGGAGGTGCTCGACGAGATGCGCGAGGCCGCTCCCGTGGCGACCGCGCCGGAGTCCGAGCCCTCAGAGCTTGCGTAGCCGCAGCCGCTGCACCGAGTGGTCGGCGCCCTTGGTCATCACCAGGGTGGCGCGGCCGCGGGTCGGCAGGACGTTCTGCTCCAGGTTCACCGCGTTGATGGACTCCCAGATGCTCAGCGCGCGCTGCGTCGCCTCGGCGTCGGACAGCTCCGCGTAGCGGCGGAAGTACGACTCGGGCCGGCTGAACGCCGTCCGCCGCAGCTTGAGGAAGCGGTCCACGTACCACTGGCGGATGTTGCGCGTGCGGGCGTCGACGTAGATCGAGAAGTCGAAGAAGTCGTTGACGGCCACGGTGGAGCCGTCGGAGGCCGACGGGCGCGCCGGCTGCAGCACGTTCAGGCCCTCCACGATGAGCACGTCCGGCTTGTGCACCACCGTCTCCGCGTCCGGCACGATGTCGTACACCACGTGCGAGTAGACCGGGGCGCGGACCTCCGCCTGGCCGGCCTTGATCCTCGACAGGAACCGGATGAGCGCGCGGCGGTCGTAGGACTCGGGGAACCCCTTGCGCTCCATGAGCCCGCGGCGGTCGAGCTCGGCGTTCGGGTAGAGGAAGCCGTCGGTCGTGATCAGCTCGACGTGGGGCGTCTCCGGCCAGCGGGCCATCATCTCGCGCAGCAGCCGCGCCGTCGTCGACTTGCCGACGGCCACCGAACCCGCGACACCGATGACGAACGGGGTGCGGGGCGGATCCTCGCCCAGGAACGTCGAGGTGGCCTGGTGCAGCCCGGCCGTCGCCGTGACGTACAGGTTCAGCAGGCGCGACAGCGGACGGTAGACGGCGTCCACCTCCGCCAGGTCGATCGGGTCGCCCAGGCCGCGCAGTCGGGTGACGTCCTCGTCCGTCAGGGGCAGCGGCGTCTGCTCCGACAGCCGGCTCCAGGTGGCGCGGTCGAAGTCCACGTACGGCGACGCCGGCGCGAAGCGGGACAGGTGCTCGCTCAACGGGTGCGGCGGCACGGGGCCGCCGGGTACGGGGTGGGGCGAGCTCGTCGAGGTCACCTGGCCGATTCTGCCCGAGTCCCGGGGGCAGGGCGCAATCCGCCCCACCGGGCCGGACGGGCTCCCGGACGCCCGCGGGTAGACTCCCGCGCATGTGCGGCATCGTGGGATACACCGGTTCGGTTCGTGCCGAGGGGCAGGGCGGGACCGGTCTGCCGGCCTCCTCGGAGCGTCCCCTCGAGGTGGTCCTCGGAGGCCTCAAGCGGCTCGAGTACCGCGGCTACGACTCGGCCGGTGTCGCGCTGGTCGGTCCCGGCCGGGACACCGCGGCCTCCGCGAAGAAGGCGGGCAAGCTGGCGAACCTCGTCGCCGAGATCGAGGCGACGCCCCTGCCGGCCGCGACGGCCGCCGTCGGGCACACCCGCTGGGCCACGCACGGCGGCCCGACCGACGTCAACGCCCATCCGCACCTGGCGGACGACGGACGCCTCGCCGTGATCCACAACGGCATCATCGAGAACTACGGGGAGCTGCGCGAGGGGCTGGAGCGAGACGGCGTCTCCTTCCTGTCCGACACCGACACGGAGGTCGCCGCGCAGCTCCTGGCACGCGAGTACCGCGCGGCCGGGGACCTCACCGCCGCGATGGCCGCCACGGCCCGTGCGCTCGAGGGCACGTTCACGCTGCTGGCCGTCCACGCCGACGCCCCCGAGACGGTCGTCGGCGCCCGCCACGACTCCCCGCTGGTCGTGGGCCTGGGCGAGGGCGAGAACTTCCTGGGGTCCGACGTCGCGGCGTTCGTCGCCTACACCAAGGAGGCCCTGGAGCTCGCCCAGGACCAGGTGGTGACGATCACCCCCGGTGCCGTCGCGGTGACGGACTTCGCCGGCCGCCCCGCCGAGGGCAAGCGGTTCACCGTGGACTGGGACGCCGCGGCCGCCGAGAAGGGCGGGTTCGACTCGTTCATGGACAAGGAGATCCACGACCAGCCGCAGGCGGTGGCCGACACCCTGCTGGGCCGCACCGACGCCTCGGGGCGGATCGTGCTGGACGACCTGCGCATCGACGAGTCCGTGCTGCGCAGCGTCGACAAGATCATCGTCATCGCCTGCGGCACCGCCGCGTACGCGGGGCACGTGGCCAAGTACGCGATCGAGCACTGGTGCCGCATCCCCGTCGAGGTCGAGCTGGCCCACGAGTTCCGCTACCGCGACCCGATCGTCGACGAGCGCACCCTGGTGGTGGCGATCTCCCAGTCCGGCGAGACCATGGACACCCTCATGGCCGTGCGCCACGCGCGGGAGCAGGGCGCCAAGGTCGTGGCGATCGTCAACACCAACGGGTCCACGATCCCGCGCGAGTCCGACGCCGTGCTGTACACCCACGCCGGGCCCGAGATCGCCGTCGCCTCGACCAAGGCCTTCCTCGCCCAGATCACGGCCGCCTACATCCTGGGCCTCTACCTGGCCCAGCTGCGGGGGAACAAGTTTCCCGACGAGGTCGCGCTCCTCTTCGACGAGCTGCGGAACATGTCGCGCAAGGTGCAGACCGTCATCGAGCGCGGCGAGTACGTGCGGGCCACCGCCCGGTCCATGTCCGCGGCCGACAAGGTGCTGTTCCTCGGCCGGCACGTCGGCTACCCCGTGGCGATGGAGGGGGCGCTCAAGCTCAAGGAGCTCGCCTACATCCACGCCGAGGGGTTCGCGGCCGGCGAGCTCAAGCACGGACCCATCGCCCTGGTCGACGCCGGGCAGCCGGTCTTCGTCGTCGTGCCGTCCCCGCACGGCCGCGACCAGCTGCACTCCAAGGTGGTCTCGAACATCCAGGAGATCCGGGCGCGCGGCGCTCGCACGCTGGTGATCGCCGAGGACGGCGACGACGAGGTGCTCAAGCACGCCGACGAGGTCTTCTGGATCCCGCGCGCCCCCACGCTGATGCAGCCGCTGCTCGCCGTCGTCCCGCTGCAGATCTTCGCGATGGCCCTGGCCACGGCCAAGGGGCTGGACGTCGACCAGCCGCGCAACCTGGCGAAGTCCGTCACGGTCGAGTGAGGCCGGTGACCACGTGATCATCGGGGTGGGGATCGACGTCGTCGACGTCGACCGGTTCATGGCGACGCTCGAGCGGACGCCGCGGCTGCGGGAGAAGCTGTTCACGGAGGCAGAGCGCGACCTGCCGCCGTCGTCGCTCGCCGCCCGGTTCGCGGCCAAGGAAGCCATCGCCAAGGCGCTGGGTGCCCCGGGGAACATGCACTGGCACGACGCGACGGTGCACCGGATCGTGGGCGGCCCGCCGCAGGTCGAGCTGCGCGGCACCGTGCTCGCTCGTGCCGAGGAGCTCGGCGTGGCGCACTGGCACCTCTCGATCTCCCACGACGCCGGGATCTCCTCCGCGATGGTCGTCGCCGAGGGCTGATCCCCTCTCGTCCCCGAGCACGCCGTGGGGCCCGTCCGGTCACGCTGACGGGCCCCACGGCGTGCTCGGGGACCAGGGGTGGGGTCAGTCCTGGAGCTCGGGGATGACCTGCCGCTGGAAGAGCTCGATCTGGTCCCGGTCGCGTGCGGCGTCCGCGAAGTAGGTGATCGCGTACGTCATGCCGCGGGACTTCATCTCGGTGAGCTTCTCCACGAGCTGCTCGGGCGTGCCCACCATGAGCCCGTGCCGCCACAGCGAGCTCTCGCGGTGCCCCTGCTCGCCGGGTGCGTACTTCGCGAAGTGGGCGTCGACCCAGGCCAGCTTGTCGTCGATCTCGGCCTGGTTCTCGCCGATTACCACGTTGTAGTTGGCCGACCGCGTGATCTCGCCGAAGTCACGCCCGACGTCGGCGCAGTGCTGCTCGAGGATGCGCGACTTGTGGTCGAACTCCTCGGGGGTGCCGGAGAAGTTCGTGTACTGGGCGTGCTGCGCGGCGATGCGCAGGGTCTTCTTCTCCCCGCCACCGGCGATCCACAGCGGGATGCTCGGCACCTCCGCCCCGCCGTCGCCCACGGGGAGCTGCTGCAACGGCTGCGGGTAGCACAGCGCGCCGTCGACCTGGTACCGCTGACCGTCGAACGTGCCGGAGGACCCGGTGCGCCACATGCGCTCCATGATCTGCACGCCCTCGTCCAGGGCGCGCAGTCGCTCGCCCGCACGGGGGAAGCCGTAGCCGTAGGCCCGCCACTCGTGCTCGTACCAGCCGGCCCCGATGCCCATCTCGACGCGGCCGCCGGAGATCGCATCCACCGTGGAGGCGACCTTGGCCAGGTAGGTGGGCTCGCGGTAGGCCATGCACGTGCACATCTGCCCCAGCCGCACGCGCTGCGAGGCCGCCGCGAACGCCGCCATCAGCGACCAGGCCTCGTGCGTGGCCTCGGTGCTCGGCACGGGGACGGTGTGGAAGTGGTCGTAGACCCACACCGACTCCCAGGCCCACTCGCCGCCGGGGACGGCCTCGCCGGCCGCCGCGTTGTCGGCGTAGTGCAGGAGGGAGAGCATCGTCTCCCAGTGCTGCTCCGGCGGGACGTCCGTGAGGGACATGCGCCAGCCTTGCGGGATGAACAGTCCGAATCGCATGGCCAGAGCCTATTCCTCTCGCTGCGCCCGCGCCCGTGTCGCGGGAGGATGCCAGACATGATCCGTGCCTGGTCCGCTGCCGACGTCCGCGCCGCCGAGGAACCGCTGCTGCGGGCGGGGGTGCCGCTCATGCAACGCGCCTCCTTCGCCCTGGCGGTGCAGGTCCTGGCCGACCTGCGTGCCCGACGACGGACCCTGCGGGGCGCTCGCGTCGCCGTCCTGGCCGGGTCGGGCAACAACGGGGGCGACGCGCTGCACGCGGGTGCGGTGCTCGCGGGGCGCGGCCTGCACGTCCACGCGGTGCTGACCGGGCAGCGCACGCACGCAGGGGGTCTGGACGCCCTGCGGTCGGCCGGCGGTCGCGTCGTGGATCTCGCCGCGGCGCCTGACCGGCTCGGGGCGGCGGCCCGGGACGTCGCCGGGGCCGACGTCGTGCTCGACGGACTGGTCGGGATCGGGGCCTCCGGGGCGCTGCGGGGAGTCGCCGCCGAGATCGTCACCGCCGTGGACGCCCTCACCCCCGCTGTGGGCATGAAATCTGCAGGCATGGAACGATCCATGCGTGCAGATTTCATGCCCACAGCGGGGGTGGGTGCGGCGAACAGCGGGGCGGCCGCGGGTGGGCGGCCGTGGATCGTCGCCGTCGACACCCCCTCGGGCATCGGGGTCGACGACGGGACCGTCCCCGGGCCCGTGCTGGCCGCCGACCGCACGGTGACGTTCGGCGCCGCCAAGCCGGGGCTGCTGCTCCCGCCGGCGGCCCACCTGGCCGGTGAGGTGACCGTCGTCGACATCGGGCTGAGCCTCGAGCGGCCTCCCGAGGTGCACCGGCTCGATCCCGCCGACGTGGCGTCGAGATGGCCGGTCCCGGGCCCCGCCGACCACAAGTACACCCGGGGCGTCGTCGGACTCGTGGCGGGGACGTCCACGTTCCCCGGGGCCGCCGTGCTCGCGGCCTCGTCCGCCGTGCGCACCGGCGTCGGCATGGTGCGCTACCGCGGTCCGGCGACCGTAGCCCGCGCGGTGCTCTCCGCCCGGCCCGAGGTGGTCACCGCGCCGGGCCGGGTGCAGTCGTGGATCGTCGGGCCGGGGGTCCCGCCGGCGGCCGACGACGCGGACGACGGTCAGTCGGACCGTGGGCGGGCCGGGCTGGCCGCAGCGCGCGGCGAGCTGGCCGGGCTGTCGCGCGGTCCCGTCCCCGCCGTCGTCGACGCCGGGGGCCTGGGGCTCGTGGCGGAGTCGTGCCCGCCGTGGTTCGTCCTGACGCCGCACGCCGGGGAGCTGCGCACGGTGCTGCGGCGG
Organism: Isoptericola aurantiacus; assembly: GCF_044769875.1. Taxonomy (NCBI): domain Bacteria; kingdom Bacillati; phylum Actinomycetota; class Actinomycetes; order Micrococcales; family Promicromonosporaceae; genus Isoptericola; species Isoptericola aurantiacus. The sequence goes on along the minus strand of NZ_JBJBAE010000001.1, from coordinate 134,644 downwards.
CACGGTGAGGACGTCCACCGGGTCGAGATCGAGGCGGAACCGATGCGGTGGGCGCGGCGGGCGCACGAGCTCACCGGGGCGACGATCCTGCTCAAGGGCGCCGTCACGGTGGTGGTGGGGGCGGGCGTCACCTATGCGCAGGCCGACGCACCGGCCTGGCTGTCCACCGCCGGGGCGGGCGACGTCCTGTCGGGGATCCTGGGCACGATGCTCGCCGGACGGTCGGCCGAGGTGGTCGCGGACCCGGCGCTGGCCGCCGAGGTCGCCGCCGGTGCCGCCGTGGTGCACGGCCTCGCGGCCCAGCGGGCGAACCCGGGCGGGCCGGTGGCCGCCCTGGACGTGGCCGAGGCCGTGCCCGGCACCGTGGCGGAGCTGCTGTCCCTGCGGTGAGCCGGTGACCGGCACGAAGGCTCCGACCTGTGATGGGATCGGGCCATGGACGAACCGGCGCCCCGCGGACCGTCGGACGGGGGCATCGATGGCCTCGAGATCCGCGAGGCGACGATCGCCGACCTCGCCGCGGTCGCGCGGGTCGACGCCGCCGCCGGCAGGCCCACGCACGTCGAGGGGCTGCGCGCGGCGGTCCTCGACCCGGACCGCCTCGTGGTCGTCGCCCGGGCCGGGGACGTCGTCGTCGGCTGGGCCAAGACGCACCTGTTCGGCCGGTCCGACGGCGTGGCCCCCGCGGGGCACTACCTCGGCGGGGTGACGGTGCACCCGGCGTGGCGACGACGGGGCGTCGGGACCGCGTTGACGGCGGTGCGCCTGGACTGGCTCGGCCCGGTCACCGACCGCGTCCACTACACGGTGAACGCCCGCAACACGGCCTCGATCGCCCTGCACCGTCGCTGGGGCTTCCAGGAGGTGGCCCGCGCGCCGTCGTTCCACCGGGTGCGGTTCGCGGGCGGGGTCGGCCTGCTCCTGACGTCGCGCACGTCCGCCCGCCACGTCGACGACGCCGGTCGGACACCCGTCCCCGGCGGCTGACCCGGTCCCGTCCTCAGCGCGGCAGGTGCTTCTCGATGACCTCGACGATCTGCGGGTCGTCGGGGACGGTCTTGGGGGAGTACCGGCGCACCTCGCCACCGGGCAGCACGAGGAACTTCTCGAAGTTCCACCGGATCCGGCCGTCGTGCCCGCCGGCGTCGGGCGTCTTCGTCAGCTCGGCGTACAGCGGGTGGGCGTTCCTGCCGTTGACCTTGACCTTGGAGACCACCGGGAACGTGACGCCGTAGGTGGTCGAGCAGAACTCTTCGATCTTCTCGTCGGTGGACAGCTCCTGCAGGAACTGGTTGGAGGGGAACCCGACGACGGTGAACCCGCGGTCCGCGTAGGTCTTCTGCAGCTCCTCCAGCGCCGAGTACTGGGGTGTCAGCCCGCAGCGGGAGGCCACGTTGACCACCAGCACGACGTCCTCGCGGTGCTCGGCGAGCGTGGCCGTCGTGCCGTCCATGCGGTCGAAGGGGATGTCGTAGATGTCCATGGCCCCCATCCTCGCCCCTGGCGAACCGGACGGCTAGGTCCGGTCCGGTGCGGCGTCGTGCCCGGTGCGCCCCGACCGGTGCCGCCGCCACCAGGTGGACGCGCCGGCGAGCCCCAGGACCACCACGAGCACCGCGAGGAGCCCCGCCCCGCCGAGGTCCTGCGCGATCGAGGCGAGCCAGCGCTGCACCGAGGACGCGGCGGCCACCACCGGGTCGCCCCCGGCGCCGCCGGCCAGCACCCGCAGCTCCCAGAACCCGTACCAGGCCACGTACAGGCCGGCGACCAGCAGGATGCCGCCGCCGACGCGCGCGAGCACCGGACCGGCGCTCCGGGCCCGTCCCACGACCCCCGCCCCGGCCGTCGCGACGACGACGGCGGCCGTCCCCACGAGCAGCGCCATCCCGGCGGCGTAGGTGGCGAACAGGGCCACCCCCTGGAGCACCGACCCGGCGCGGAACGCCGTCACCACGACGGCGAGGAACGGCGCGATCGTGCAGGTCAGCGACGCCAGGGCGTAGGACGCGCCGAACCCGACCACCGACCACCAGCGGTCCGTGAGCGGCCTGCCGCTCCCGGTGCGCCGCAGGCGCAGGCCGGGCAGCTCCCGGCCGGCCAGCACCCAGACCCCCGCGGCGGCGAGCACCACGCCGAGGACCAGCGTGAACGCCGGCAGGTACCGCTGCACCGAGCTCGCGACCGGGGCCACGGCGAGCCCGAAGACCCCGAACACGGCGACGAACCCGAGGGTGAGCGCCGCCGTGGAGCGCAGCGCGCGCCCGACGGCGGCGGCCCGGCCGTCGTCGGGCCGCACCAGGGTGGCCAGGTAGGCGGGCAGGAGGGCGAACCCGCAGGGGTTGACCGCGGCCACCAGACCCGCGCCCAGGGCGAGCGCGAAGGCGCCGTCGCCGAGCACGCGCTCAGCCCGCGAGGTCGGCGACGACGGACTCGAGCTCGGTCTCCGGCACGGAGCCCTCGACGACGATCTCGCCGTCGGCGTCCAGGACCACGAACGTGGACTGCTGGGTCATGCCGAAGTGCTGCCAGACCTCGCCGGCGTCGTCCACCAGGTGCGTGATGCCGGAGATGTTCTTCTCGGCCATGTCGCTGATCGCCGCGGCGTCGTCGAGCCCGCCGACGCCCACGACCGCCACGTCGTCGCCGTAGTCCTCGGCCAGCCCCGTCACGGTGGGGATCTGCATGATGCACGTGGGGCACCAGGGCGCCCAGAACCACAGCACGGCGGGGGAGCCCTCCAGGGACGAGCCCTCGAACGTGCCGCCGTCCAGCGTGGTGGCGGTGAAGTCGTAGACGGCGTCGGTGGACGTGTCCTCGGCCATGTCCTCGGCCGTCTCGTCGTCGGCCATGTCCTCGGACGCGTCGTCCATCGGCTCGGAGGCGGTGTCCTCGGCGGCCCCGGAGGCGGGCTCGGCGGTCTCGGGGTCGGCGGCGCATCCCGCGAGGGCGAGGGTGGCGGCTGCGGCCAGGGCCACGGCAGTGTGGTGCGGTCGGCGGTTCATACCTCCAGTCTCGTCCGCCGCCCCGGCCTCGCACAGGCCCGCGTGCCTTACAGGGTGGTGACGGCACGGGACAATGACCGCATGCCACGCGTGCCTGCCTCCCCGGACCCGACGCCGCCGCGTCGCGGCCCGCGCAAGCACGTCCCGCCGCTGCCGGTGCGCGACGGCCTCAACCCCACGCGCTTGGTCCTGCCGCACGACGCCGCCACGGTGGCCCGGCATCCCACGGCGCTCGGCTACCTGCTGGCCCGGTTCGCCGACGACGGCGCCCGCCTGCGCGAGAAGGTCGCGGCCGGCGAGGTCGTCACGGGCGACGGCGCCCCGGTCACCGCCGACACCCCGTACGAGCCGCGCGGTTTCCTCTACCTGTACCGCGACCCGCCGTCCGACGAGCCGGACGTCCCCGCGCTGGACGAGCTCGAGGTGCTGCACCGCGACGAGAACCTGCTGGTGGTCGACAAGCCGCACCTCGTGGCGACGATGCCCCGCGGGCGGTGGGTCACGCAGACCGTGCTGACGTACCTGCGCCGCACGCTCGACCTGCCCGACCTGGTCCCCGCCCACCGGCTCGACCGCCCGACGGCGGGCGTCCTGGTGCTCACGGTGCGGCCCGCGGTGCGCGGCGCCTACCAGCTCGTCTTCCAGGAGCGCCGGGCCCGCAAGGTCTACGAGGCCGTCGCTCCGTTGCCGGACGGCGGCGCCGTGGACGACGACGGCGCACCGCCGTTCCCCCGCACGGTGCGGTCGCGCATCGTCAAGCGCCGCGGCGTCGTGCGCGCCGAGGAGGTGCCGGGCGAGGCGAACGCCGAGTCGTGGATCGACCTGGTGGACCGCGACGAGACGCGAGGTCTCGGGCTGTACCGGCTGGAGCCCCGCACCGGCAAGACCCACCAGCTCCGGCTGCACCTGGCGTCCCTGGGACTGCCGATCCTGCACGACCCGTTCTGGCCCGAGCTCCGCGCGGACGCCCCGGACGACCCGGAGCGTCCGCTGCAGCTCCTGGCGCGCTCGCTCGCGTTCGACGACCCGCTGACCGGAGAGCCCCGGCGGTTCGTCTCGCGGCGCCGGCTCGCCGAGTGGTCCGGGCCGCCCGGACGACCGGACGTGCCCGGCACGCGCGCGGAGCCTGCGGGTCCCCTCGGGGACGAGTGAGAGAATCGCGGGCGTGACCTTCCCGCCCTTCCCCGACGGTGCACCCGCCCGTGCCGTCGTCGACCTCGACGCCGTCACCGACAACGTGCGCGCCCTGCGCGGCCACGCGCCGTCGTCGGCCCTCATGGCCGTCGTCAAGGCCGACGGGTACGGGCACGGCATGCTCCCGGTGGCCCGCGCGGCGCTCGCGGGCGGCGCGACGTGGCTCGGGGTGGCGACGGCGGAGGAGGCGCTGGCGCTGCGTGCCGGGCTCGGCGGGGTGGACGCGCGGGTGCTGGTGTGGCTGCTCGCCCCCGGTGCGCCGTTCGCGGACCTGGTCCGCGCGGACGTCGACGTGACCGTCGCGGCGCCGTGGGCGCTCGAGGAGGCCGTGGCCGGTGCCCGCGCTGCCGGACGGACCGCACGGGTGCAGCTCAAGGTCGACACCGGGCTGTCCCGGGGCGGCGTGACGATGGGCGACCTGCCGGGCGTGCTGCGACGCGCGGCCGCCGCCGAGGCGTCCGGGGAGCTGCGGGTGGTCGGCGTGTTCTCCCACCTGGCGTGCGCGGACGAGCCGGGCCACCCCTCGATCGCGCGCCAGGCCGCCGCGTTCGACGCGGCGCTGGGTCTGGTCGAGGGCGCCGGCCTGCGGCCCGAGGTGCGGCACCTGGCGAACTCCGCGGCGACCCTGACCCGACCCGACCTGCACCACGACCTGGTGCGCACGGGCATCTCGATGTACGGCATGGCGCCGGGTCCGCTGCTGGGCGCGCCGGGGGAGCACGGGTTGCGCCCCGTGATGACGTTCCAGGCGCGGTTGGCCAACGTCAAGCAGGTCGCGGCCGGCGAGGGCGTCTCCTACGGCCACCTGTACACGACCGCGCAGGACACCACCGTCGGGCTCGTCCCGGTCGGGTACGGCGACGGCGTGCCGCGCCACGGCTCGGGCGGGTCGGCGGGACCGGGCGGACCCGTCGCCGTCGGCACGGGGACCGACGCCCGCGTGCTGCGCGTGGCCGGGCGGGTGTGCATGGACCAGCTCGTGCTGGACCTCGGCCCGGGCGCGGCCGAGCGCGCGGGCGACGTCGTGACCCTGTTCGGCTCCTCCGACGGCGTCGCCCACGGGGCGACCGTGCCGAACGCCCAGGACTGGGCCGACGCCGCCGGCACCATCAGCTACGAGATCGTGACCCGTCTCGGCACCCGCGTCCCGCGGGTCTACCTGGGCGACCACCGACCGACCGAAGGAGAGGCGCAGCCGTGAGCGACGCCGTCGTGCAGACCGAGACCGACCTGCCGGACGCGGAGACCACCCGCGCGCTCGGCGCCGCCCTGGCCGGGGTGCTGCGGGCCGGGGACCTGGTCATCCTCACCGGGGACCTCGGTGCCGGGAAGACCACGCTGACCCAGGGGCTCGGCGCCGCGCTGGGGATCCGCGGCCAGGTGGCGTCCCCGACGTTCATCGTGGCGCGCGAGCACCCGCCGCTACCCCGCGCCGACGGGACGTCGGGGCCCGCGCTGGTGCACGCGGACGCCTACCGGCTCGGGGACCTGTCCGAGCTGGACGCCCTGGACCTGGACTCGTCCCTGGCGGACTCCGTGACCGTCGTCGAGTGGGGCCGCGGCCTGGCCGAGGCGCTGACCGAGGACCGGCTGGAGATCGACCTGGAGCGGCCCCGCGGCGGCGACGTGGACCTGGACGCCCCCGAGGCCGGGGTCCGGCACGCCGTGCTGCGGGGCGTCGGGCCGCGCTGGGCGGGTGTCGACCTGGCGGCCCTGCTGCCGGGCTGATCCCGCCGGAGCCCCGCCGTGGCCGCGTCGGCATCGGGTGCCGCGCGCCGTAGGCTGGGACCGTGCCAGTTCTCGCTCTCGACACCTCCGCGGCCGTGGCCGTCGCACTCGTGGACGACGACGGCGGTCGCCTCGCCGCACGCACGTCCGACGAACGCCGGCGGCACGCCGAGTCCCTCGCCCCGCTGGTCGCCCAGGTCCTCGACGACGCCGGCCTGGAGCGCACCGACCTGACCGCCGTCGTCGGCGGCACCGGCCCCGCACCCTTCACCGGGTTGCGGGTCGGCCTGGTCACGGCGCGCACCCTGGCCCTGGCCCTGGACATCGAGCTCCTCGGGGTGCCCAGCATCGACGCGCTGGCCGTCCAGGCGGTCGCCGACCTCGGCCTGCAGCCGGGCGACGAGGTCCTCGCGGCCTCCGACGCCCGCCGCAAGGAGGTGTACTGGTCCCGCTACCGCGTCGTCGCGCACGAGGGCCCGCACGGTGTGCCCGTCGTCGAGACGCTGCTCGGCCCCGACGTCGGGCGGGCGGCCGACGTCGCGGCCAACCACCTCGGTGCGGCACCGGACGGGGGCCGGCTCGTCGTCGTCGGCGAGGGCGCCGCGCTGTACGCGGACCACCTGCCGCCGGACGAGGACGCCCCCCTGCTGCCGGACGCCACCGTCCTGGCCCGGCTCGCCCTGGCGCGCCGGGCGGCGGGGGAGGACCTGCCGACCGAGCCGCTCTACCTGCGCCGGCCGGACGTGCAGGAACCGGCCGGCGCCCGGCGGGCGCTCGGGGGTGCACGATGACGGACAACCCGTTGGCGGTGCGGCTGCGCCCCCTGGGCAGCGCCGACTTCGACCGCGTGCTGGAGCTGGAGCACGAGCTGTTCGGTCCGGGAGCCTGGACCTACGGGATGCTCGCGGACGAGCTCGCCGGCCTCGGCCGCTGGTACGTCGTGGCGGAGCCCGCCGACGCCGCCGAGCGCTACGGCGTCGGACGGCGGCCCGTGATCGGCTACGCCGGGCTGTGGTTCGACGGCGAGGTCGCCCAGGTGATGACCCTCGGCACCGCCCGCAAGTACCAGAGCCGCGGCGTGGGGCGCGCGCTGCTGCAGGCCCTCGTCGACCGGTCGCGCGCCCTGCGCGCCCGGGCGCTGTTCCTGGAGGTCGCGGTGGACAACGCGCACGCGATCGCGCTGTACGAGCAGTTCGGGTTCGAGCGGCTCACGATCCGCAAGCGGTACTACCAGCCCGAGGACAAGGACGCCTGGACGATGCGGATGGACCTCGCCGCTGCCGGTGACCCGGACGCGCCGGACGCACCCGGCGGGTCGACGCCGGGCGACGGGGTGGGCGACGGCACGGAAGGCCGCGGGGACGCGGCGTGAGCGCACCGGAGGACGCCCGCCACGACGTGCTGGTGGACGTCGCCACGGTGGCGGCGGACCTGCAGCTCGGCGGCCTCGAGGACCCGGCCGGGGGAGCGCCCGTGCTGCTCGACGTGCGCTGGGAGCTCGGGCGCACGGACGGGCGCGAGCGCTACGCGGCCGGGCACCTGCCGGGGGCGGTGTACGTGGATCTGGAGACCGAGCTGGCGTCCGCGCCGTCGCCCGCCGAGGGGCGGCACCCGCTGCCCTCGGCGGCCGAGCTCCAGCAGGCGGCCCGCCGCTGGGGCGTGCGCCGGGACTCCCGGGTGGTCGTGTACGACGCCGTGGGCGGAACCTCGGCGGCGCGCGCCTGGTGGGTGCTGCGGTGGTTCGGGCACCGCGAGGTCCGGCTGCTGGACGGCGGCCTGGCCGCATGGGAGCGCGCCGGGTTGCCCCTGGAGACGGGGGAGACGGTCCGGGAGCCGGGTGACGTCGTCGTCCACCCCGGCGGGATGCCGGTGCTGGACGCCGACGACGCCGCGGACCTGGCGCGGGCCGGGGTGCTGCTCGACGCGCGCGCGGCGGAACGCTACCGCGGCGAGGTCGAGCCGGTGGACCCGCGCGCGGGGCACGTTCCCGGCGCGGTCTCGGCGCCCACGACCGGCAACCTCGCCGACGACGGGACGTTCCGCACGACGCCGGAGCTCGCCGAGCGCTTCGCCGGCCTGGGAGCGACGGGCCGGGGCGAGGTCGGCGTCTACTGCGGCTCGGGGGTGACGGCCGCGCACGAGGTCGCGGCGCTGGCCGCGACCGGGGTCACCGCCGCGCTGTACCCGGGCTCGTGGTCGCAGTGGTCGAACGACCCGAACCGCCCCGTCGCCACGGGCGGCTGACCGCCGCACGGATGTTGTGGGTATGAAATCGACGGCCCTGGATCGATCCAGGACCGTCGATTTCATACCCACAACGTGCGGGGTCGGTCAGAGAACCTCGGCGACCTGCTCGAAGCTCAGCCGCGGGTTGCGGGGGTACGGCGAGCCCTCGCCCTCGGCCTCGCCGACGTTGACGACCATGAGCGACTGCCAGCCGGACTCGCCGAAGAACTCAGCATCGATGCCGGCGGTGTCCATGCCGTTCATCGGGCCCGCGGCCAGGCCGACGGCGCGCAGCGCCACGATGACGTAGCCCGCCTGGATCAGGGCGTTGAACCGCGCCATGTCGCCGCGCTGCTCGGCGGCCGGGGCGAGCTGCTCGCGGATGCCCGGGTAGACGGGGAAGAGCTCGTCCAGGTGCTCGTGGAACGCCGGGTCCGCCGCCAGCACGAGGGAGACGGGCGCCGCCTCGACCTTCGGCTTGTTGCCGTCCGCCATGTGCGCCACCAGGCGCTGCTTGGCCTCCGGGGACCGGACGACGAGCCAGCGCAGGGGCAGCGTGTTCATCGCCGTCGGGCCGAGCTTGGCCAGGTCCCAGGCGGCCTCGAGCCGGGCGTCGGACACCTCGGCGTCGGACCACTGCGAGGTGGTGCGAGCGGTGCGGAAGATGCGGTCCGCGGCCGCCTCGTCGATGGCGAGGGGCGTGGACTCGAGAAGCGTGTCGGTCATGCTCCGGGCAACAGATCGATGCAACCGGATGATTCCGGCAAGTGCCGTGACGTCCACCACAGGTCACAGCTCGGTGAGCAGCTCGAAGTCGACGCCGTCGGCACGCGCCAGGTAGAGCCGCTGGTCGGCGTGGTTGCCGGCGAACTGCATCGGACCGCGCGGACCCTCGTACACCAGACCGTCCACCGAGCGGTCCGTCGCGGCCACCGTCGCGCTCCCGGCTCGCTGCACGATCGAGCGCAGCGCGAAGATCCCCTCGTAGCAGGCCTCTGCGGCAGCCCCGACCGCCGGTGCGTGACTCCCGTGATGGGCCACGTAGCGGCCGATCAGGTCGAGCGCCTCCCCGGTCGCCAGGCTCCGGAACCACCCGCCGGCCGAGTACAGGTCCGCCGTCGCTCCTGCCCCGCTGCCCAGCAGCATGTTCTCCTCCATGAGCGTGCTCAGCCGCACCACGCGCTCGTGCAGGCCGCGGCGGGCGAACCCGCGGTTGAAGCGGATCCCGTTCTGCCCCACCATCAGCAGCAGGACGCCGTCCGCCCGGGCGGCCTCGACCGCGTCGAGCGTCGCGGCGAGCTGCGCTGCCGAGGCGCCCGTCGCCGGGAGGAACCGCGCCCCCGCGAACCGGGCGTCGAGCTCGGCGATCTGCTGCGAGAGCACGCGGAACGTCCCCCGTGGCCAGGCGTAGTCGTCGCCGACGACGAACCAGCGCCGCACCCCGCGGGTGGCGCGGAGCCGGCGGATCGCCGGGAAGAGCTGGGCCGAGGGCACCTCGCCGGTCACGTAGAGGCCGGACCGGGTCTCCTCGCCCTCGTAGGCCGCGGGGTAGACGTACGGCACGCGTTCCTGGACCACGGGCACGACGGCGTTGCGCACGGCCGAGGTGTGCCATCCGGTCAGCGCGTGGAGCCGGCCGGCGTCGAGGGCCCTACCGAGCTGGTGCCGCAGGCTGTTCGTGGGCTGCCCGGCGTCGATGAGCTCGGCGCGCACCGGGCGGCCGAGGACCCCGCCGGTCGCGTTGATCTCGGCGACGGCGAGCTCGGTGACGGCCTGGCACGACGGGCCGTAGATCCCTCCCGGTCCCTGGAAGTGCAGCAGGACGCCGACGACGAAGTCAGACATCTCGTCCCGTCCATGCGGGGGACCCGCAGGCCCCGGCCTGTGTTGGCGGGTATTCTACGAGCACACGGAGGAAGTGATCAGCATGCGGACACCACGCGAGACGGTCGGGGACACCGGCGTCGAGTCGGCGCTGGCTGCCGCCGTGCTGCGCGAGTCCGTGCTGGGTGCGCGCCGCGCCTCCCGCCGCGCCGGCGAGGTGCTCCGTTCCGAGGGGTTCACGCTCGACGAGTGGCTCGTCCTCGACACGCTGGACTCGACCGGGGAGCCCGACGGCCTGACGATGTCGGAGCTGCGGGAGGCCACCGTCACCGACAAGGCGACCCTGGGTCGCCGGGTCGACGCCCTGGCGACCAACGCCCTGGTCTTCCGGGAGGTCGACGGCCTCGACCGCCGGGTGATCCGGGTCTACCTCTCCGCGCGCGGCCGGGACGTGCTGTCACGCCTCACGGCGCGACTGGCGCAGGACTAGCGCCCCGGTCCCCCAGGCCGCCAGCAGCACGACCGTGAGCACCACGCCGTACGGGTCGAGGTTCGCTGCCGCCCCCGGGACGGCAGCCGCCGCCGGTACGTGCTCGGCCAGGGTCTGGAGCAGCGTGACGGTGGCGATGACGAACGCTGCCAGTGCCGACACCGCGGTGACGACGACGTCGTAGCGCACCCGCCGCCGCCCGTGCGGCGTGGTGCGGGCCGAGGTGTACACGCGGCGGGCGACCGCCCCCTGGGCGGAGTCGAGCAGGGACATCCCGGCGGCGAAGAGCAGCGCGAGCGGCAGCGCCGCGTACCAGCTGTCGTGGTCCAGCGTCGTCGCGGCGGCGATCGAGAGCAGGCCGATCGAGGTGGCGGTGTCGAACCCGAGCCCGAACAGCAGGCCGACGCCGTACATCCGGCGTGGCCGGTCGGTGGCCCACTCGACCCGACGCAGCAGCCAGGTGACCGGGCCCCCGCCCACCGGCCGGTCCGACGGCGGGACCCCGGCGCGGCCGACCGTGCCGGGGTCCGCGGGGCGCAGCGCCCGGCGCAGCAGCACGACGTTGACGGTGCCGATGACGAGCAGGAACGTGCCGGCGACGAGCGGCCCCCACACACCGGTGACGCGGTGCAGCATCGAGCCCTCGTCGTCGAGCAGAGGTGCCAGCGCTCGGACGCCCGCCGTGAGCAGCAGCGCCGCCACCAGCACGACCGTCGAGTGCCCGAGGGAGAACCACAGCCCCACACCGCGCGCGTCGCGCTCGGTCCGGACCAACCGACGGGTGGTGTTGTCGATCGTGGCGATGTGGTCCGGGTCGAACGCGTGCCGCAGGCCCAGCCCGTACGCGGTGAGGCCGAGCGTGAGCAGCACGGCGGTCTCGCCCCCCGTCAGGACGGCGACGACCGCCAGCCCGGTGACGCCGGCGGCGTGCAGGCTCGCGACGACCGGGACGGTCACGCGCCGGCGGACCGGCTCGGTGGCGGTGGTGGTCATCTCTCCTCCAGGGGGTGTCGAGGGTCGAGCGCACGCTCGACGGGGCTGAGGTGGACGGACGGGCCGAGCCACCGGGTGAGGGCGCCGCCGCGGTCCAGACGCAGCGTGACCGCGCCGTCGACCGGGGCGGCGACCGCTGCCCGGGAGGCAGACCCGGCCGGGAGGTCGGACTCGTCGGTCCCGTCCAGCACCGTCAGGGTGTCGAGGACGCGGTGGCCCCCGAGCACGCCGGGGACGGGACTCCTGCCCGCGGCGACCACCTCCTCGACCAGCAGCGGACCGGCGTCGTCGTGCAGGTCGCTGCGCAGCACGACCCGCCCGCCGCGCTCACCGTGGCGGCCCAGCACGACGGTCTCGCGCAGCACCAGGCGCGTCCGCGCACCCGCCGCGACCGTGGTCGACCGGGTCACGTCGGCGCCGTCGGACACCACGAACGGCATCCCGTACCACTCCAGCCGTGCGTCGTCGCCGAGCCGTACCTCCACGTCCCAGCGGCAGGCCGCGCCCTCGCCGTCGTAGGCGACGGTCCCGCCGACGTCGGTGATCCGCAGCCGGCATCCCGCGGCGACGTCGACCCGGACCACGACGTGGTCGCCGCCCAGCAGCATCGCCCCCGTGGCCACGAGGGCGACCTCGGCGCGGTCCGCCGTCCGCCCGACGGTCCGCACGGCGAGCAGACCGTCGGAGGCGACGACCCGCACGGGTGCCCCGGGCCGCTCCGGCCGGGTGACGCCGACGGCGGTCGTCACCCGGGTCTCAGGCCGTGGCGGCGTGGTCGTGGTCATGGGCGTGCCCGGGCTCGTGGTGGTGCGCGTCGTCGCCGTCGGCGTGGCTGTGGAGCACACCGTCGCCCTCGTCGGCGTGGAAGTGGGGCGCCATCGGCCCCGGGTCCTGGGCCACGTGCTCGCCGCCCCGGTAGGCCGCCAGGACACCGAGAACCCAGGTGCGCAGGGCCGCGACGGAGGCGTCGTCGGTGCGGGACAGGGCGACGACGGCGCGTCCCTCGCGGGCGGCGGTGGCGTCGTCGACCATCTGCTCGACGTCGACGCCCACGTAGGGCGCCAGGTCCGTCTTGTTGACCACCAGCAGGTCGGCCCGGCCGATCCCGGGGCCGCCCTTGCGGGCGACGTCCCCGCCGCCCGCGACGTCGAGCACGAAGATCTGGGCGTCCACCAGCGCGGGGGAGAAGGTCGCGGTGAGGTTGTCGCCGCCGGACTCGATGACGACGAGGTCCAGCGGGTCGAAGTCGGCGGCCAGGTCCTCGGCGGCCAGCAGGTTCGCGGTCACGTCGTCCCGGATCGCGGTGTGCGGGCACGCCCCCGTCTCCACGGCTCGGATGCGCTCCGGGTCCAGGACCCCGGCCGACCGCAGGAACCGGGCGTCCTCGTCGGTGTAGATGTCGTTGGTGATGACACCGATCTCCAGCTCGTCGGCCAGCGCACGGCACACGGTGGCGATCAGCGACGACTTGCCCACCCCGACGGGACCGGCGACGCCGAGGCGTAGCGGGCGCGCAGGGGCCGACGGTGCCGGCGGGACGGCGGTGGCGGGGGCGGTCGGTGGCACAGGGTTCTCAGGCACGGAACAACCTCTGGGTCTGGAGGGCGTGGGTCTCGGCCCAGCCCTCGGTCTGCGGGGCTCCGGAGGCGGGGATCGACTCCGGGGTGGTACAGGTGGCGACACGGGGCACGTGAGGTTCCGCGGCGGCGCACGCGTCCAGGACCCACCGCGCGGAGACGAGGGGGTCCGACGGCTCGAGCTTGAGCAGGGCGGAGGCCGCCGTCTGCGCGTCGTCGTACACGGTGAGGCGCACGACGTCGGCGGGCGGCAGGCCGGACGCCGCGGCGACCGCGCCGAGCACGACGGCGCGGGGAATCCCGCCGTCGCGGGCCGCGAGCGCCGTCGCGGCGGCCACGGCCGGATGGCCGCCCCAGAGCGCCCTGGCCACGCGCAGGTAGCCACGTCCGAGCAGGCGGGCGGCGTCGCGCAGCGCGGCCGACGGTGTCCGCGCGGCCCAGGCGCGGCCCACGGCGGCGAGCGCGACGGCGCCGGCGTCGGGGTCGTCGTGCGGCGCCCGCGCGCCGGTGGTCAGGGCATGGGCCGCGACGACGGCGGTGCCCGCCTCGACGAGGCTGACCGTCGTCGCGCGGCCCACCATCCAGGCCGGGACCTGCGACGCCGGCAGCCCACCCAGGAGCGCGGGTTCCAGGCTCGCCGAGTGCGCGTGCCCGCCACCCGGCAGGCGGGCGTCGGCCAGCAGCAGGGCGACCGACGTGGGATCGGGCGCGGTCGGGCTCACCGGGGCACCGACGGGCGTGCCCGGCAGGGGGAGGAGCGTCGCGGAGGTCACGGGCGGGCCTAGAACATCGAGTAGAGCTGCGCCAGGGGCAGCCTCGCGGCGGGTGCGGGCTCGACGACGTCGCCGTCGATGCGGATCTCGAACGTGTCCGGCCGGATGTCGATGCGGGGCAGGACGTCGTTGTTGCGCATCGCGGACTTCCCGATGCCGCGCGTCGAGGTGATCGGCGCCAGCCGCCGTCGCAGGCCGAGCCGGTCGGCCAGGCCGTCCTCGATCGCGGCGGGGGCGACGAAGGCGACCGAGACGTCGGCGGCGATCGCGTCCCCGAAGGCGGGACGCTGCAGCACCGGCTGCGGGGTGGGGATCGAGGCGTTCGGGTCGCCGAGCGCCGCCCACGCGATGACGCCGCCCTTGATCACCAGCTCGGGCCGGATCCCGAAGAACCGCGGGTCCCACAGCACCAGGTCGGCCAGCTTGCCGGGCTCCACCGAGCCGATCTCGCCGTCGACCCCGTGGGCGATCGCCGGGTTGATCGTGTACTTGGCCACGTAGCGCCGGGCCCGCTCGTTGTCGGCCGGCTCGCTGTTCCCGAGCGACCCGCGCCGGTGCTTCATGACGTGGGCCACCTGCCAGGTCCGCGCGATCACCTCGCCGATGCGCCCCATCGCCTGCGCGTCCGAGGAGGTGATCGAGATCGCGCCCATGTCGTGCAGCACGTCCTCGGCGGCGATGGTGGTGGCACGGATCCGGGACTCGGCGAACGCCAGGTCCTCGGGGACGGCCGGGTTGAGATGGTGGCAGACCATGAGCATGTCGAGGTGCTCGGCCACCGTGTTCACCGTGTGGGGCAGCGTCGGGTTGGTCGACCCCGGGATCACGTGCTCCAGGGACGCGATGGTCAGGATGTCCGGGGCGTGCCCGCCACCGGCCCCCTCGACGTGGTACGCGTGGATGCCGCGCCCGTCGATGGCGTCGATCGTGGACTGCACGTACCCGGCCTCGTTGAGCGAGTCGGAGTGCAGGGCGACCTGGACGCCCCACTCGTCGGCCGCGCGCAACGACGCGTCGATCGCGGCCGGCGTCGACCCCCAGTCCTCGTGCACCTTGTAGCTGCCCGCACCCGCCAGCGCCTGCTCCGCGAGGGCCTCGGCGCTGACGGTGTTGCCCTTGCCGAGCAGCAGGACGTTGAGGGGGACCGGGTCCAGCGCCCGGAGCGTCCTGCGCAGGTGCCACGCCCCCGGGGTCACGGTCGTGGCCTTGGACCCCTCCGAGGGCCCGGTGCCGCCGCCGGCGACGGTCGTGATGCCGGTGGCGAGCGCCTCGTGCAGCGCCGAGGGGGACAGCAGGTGCACGTGCGGGTCGAACCCGCCGGCGGTGAGGATCCGGCCCTCGCCGGAGATCACGTCCGTGGACGGACCGATGACCAGGTCCGGGTGCACGCCGTCGGCCACGTCCGGGTTGCCGGAGCGCCCGAGCGCCACGATGCGGCCGTCGCGCAGCCCGACGTCGGCACGCACCACACCCCACCAGTCGAGCACGACGGCGTTGGTGATCACCGTGTCGAGCGCACCCTCGGCACGGGTCCGGGTCGACTGTGCCATCGACTCGCGGATGGTCTTGCCGCCGCCGAACACCGCCTCCTCCCCGCCGGCGGTGCGGTCCTCCGCGATCTCGATCCACAGGTCGGTGTCGCCCAGCCGGACCTGGTCGCCGACGGTCGGGCCGTACAGGGCGGCGTAGCGCTCGCGGTCCACCCAGACCATCAGCGCACCGGCCCGGTGCCGGGAGTGCCGCTGCCGCCGTCGGACGGTGACCCGTACGGGGCCGCCGGTGCCGGGGCCACGGGCTCGATCTGCCCGTCGTCGGGCTTGTGCCGCTGGACGCCGGGCACGCGGCGTGCGCCGCGCAGCGCGACGGCGTCGACCTCCCGGCTGACGCCCGGCTCGAAACGCTGGGACGTCCCGGCCGGCACGTCGAGCCGGTAGCCGTGGGCGGCCGCGCGGTCGAGGTCGAGCGCGGCGTTGGCGTCGGGCAGGTGGAGGTGGGAGCCGATCTGGACGGGCCGGTCGCCGGTGTTCGTGACGACCAGCCGCAGTCGTTCGGTGGCGGTGCGGTCGGCGTTGAGCTCGATCCGGCCGGGGACGACGCGGACCGCGCCGGGGCCGGCGGTGCTGTGGGCGCTCACGGGTGCTCCTACGGGATCGGGTGGTGGAGGGTGACGAGCTTGCGGCCGTCGGGGAAGGTGGCCTCGACCTGGACGTCGGTGAGCATCTCCGGCACGCCGTCCATCACCTGGTCGCGCGTGAGGACGGCCGTGCCGTCGCGCATCAGCGCGGCGACGTCGGCACCCTCCCGGGCGCGCTCCAGCACCCAGCAGGACAACAGGGCCACGGTCTCGGGATGGTTGAGCCGGACGCCACGGTCCAGCCGGTCGCGGGCGACCATGCCGGCCACGGCGAGCAGCAGCTTCTCGGTGTCGGCGGGCGTCAGGTGCACGGCGCCCCCCGCCGTCGGGCCGGGCCGGCCTCACGGGGGCTCACAGGGCCATCGCCTCCCGGGCGTCCGGCACGGCCGTGGCGCCGCCCGGCGCGCGGTGCGTGATCCGCCCGGAGGTCATCACCGCGTACTGGCCGGCGTGCTCGACGGCGTAGCCGATGTGCTGCTCGACGAGCAGCACGGACAGGTCTCCGGTGCCCAGCAGCGTGGTGATCGCGGCGTAGATCTCCCGCACCACGTTCGGCTGGATGCCCTCGGTGGGTTCGTCCAGCACCAGCAGCCGCGGTCCGGTGACCAGGGCCCGGGCGATCGCGAGCTGCTGGCGCTGGCCGCCGGAGAGCAGCCCGGCCTGGCGGCCCAGCAAGGGTTCGAGCGCGGGGAACAGTGCCAATGCGTCGGCGGTGCGGCGGCGGCCGGCTGCGCCGTGGGCGTCGGCGACGACCTGCAGGTTCTCCTTGGCGGTGAGCTGGCCGAACGACTGCTGGCCCTGGGGGACGTAGGCGACACCGCGTCGGACGCGGCGGTGCGGCGCCCACCGCGTGACGTCGTCGTCCGCGAGGCGCACGGTGCCGGACCGGACGGGCAGCAGGCCCAGCACGGCGCGCAGCAGTGTCGTCTTGCCGGCGCCGTTGTGACCGAGGACGGCCGTAAGACCGCCGTCGGGCACCGTGAGGTCGACGTCGTGGACGACGGCGGTCCGTCCGTAGCCGGTGCTGAGGCCGGTGAGCTCGAGCATCAGGCGTCCTCCTTCGCGGTCGGGGTGCGCTCGGTGGCGGGCTGCTGGGCCGGTGCTGCGGGTTCGGTCGGGCCCCCGAGGTAGACCTCGACCACGGCGGGGTCGTTCTGCACCTCGGCCACGGTCCCCTCGGCCAGGACCCGGCCCTGGTGCATGACGGTCACGGAGTCGGCGAACGAGCGCAGGAACTCCATGTCGTGCTCGACCACCACGACCACCCGTTGCGAGCCGATGCGGCGCAGGAGCTCACCCGTGGCCTCCCGCTCGGCGTGCGTCATGCCGGCCACGGGCTCGTCGAGCAGCAGCAGGTGAGCGTCCTGGACCAGGAGCATCCCGATCTCGAGCCACTGCTTCTGCCCGTGGGCGAGCACCCCTGCCGGGGTGTCGCGCAGGTGCGCCAGCCCGACGAGCTCGAGCGCGTGCTCGACCGCCTCGGGCACGTCGTGCCGCCGTCGCAGCATCGTCAGCGGCCCGCGTCGGGCGCCGGCCGCGATGTCCAGGTTCTGCAGGACCGTGAGCTCCTCGAACACGCTCGCGGTCTGGAAGGTGCGGCCCACGCCCTGGCGCGCGATGCGGTGGGTGCCGCGGCCGAGCAGCTCCGTGCCGCCGAACCGTGCCGACCCGGAACCTGACACCAGGCCCGTGATCGCGTCGATGAGCGTCGTCTTGCCGGCGCCGTTGGGGCCGATGAGGAACCGCAGGTCGCCCTGGGTGACCGTGAGATCGACGTCGCGCACGGCGACGAACCCGCCGAACGTGACGCGCAGGCCGCGCACCTCGAGGTAGTCGTGCCGGAACCGGCGGGTGTCGGAGCCGAGCAGCGCGTCGGCCGCGGCCTCGGACTCGGTGCCGGACTCGATCGGAGCCGGGGTCCTGGTCATGCGGGTCTCCCCTCGGGCTGTCCGGCACGTTCGCGGTCGGACTCGGTCGGGTGGTGCTCGGCGCGGACGGGCTCGGTCGGGTCGGGGGCCGGCGCGTCGGGCGGTGGTGAGCCGCCGTCGCCGCCGTCCGCCGGTGCGCCCGGCGGGGTGCTGCCGCGGCGCCGTCGCCGGACCAGGGAGGCGAGGCCCCCGGGCAGGAAGGCGATGACGACGATGAACAGCGCGCCCTGGAAGTAGATCCACCCCGAGGGGAACTGCTCGGACATGCTCGTCTGGGCCCAGCTGACGGCGATCGAGCCGAGCACCGGGCCGAGCAGCGTGGCGCGGCCGCCGATCGCCACGCCCACGAGGAACCCGATGGAAGGCACCACGCCGACGTCGGCGGGCGAGATGATGCCGACGATCGGTACGAACAGCGCGCCGCCGATCGCGGCCATCACGGCGGCCACCACGTAGACCACCGTCTTGACGGCGGCCGGGTCGTAGCCGAGGAACCGCACGCGGTCCTCGGCGTCGCGCACGGCGACCAGCACCTCGCCGAACCGGGAGACCATGAGCTGGCGGGCCACCAGGACCATCGCGAGCAGCACGCCGGCCGCGATGAGGTAGAGCATGCGCTGGTTGACCGGGTCGGTGAGGTCGTAGCCGAAGAAGGCCCGGAAGCCGTTGAGCCCGTTGGTGCCGCCCGTGGTCTGCTGCTGACCGATGAGCAGGATCGCGAACGCCGCGGCCAGCGCCTGGGACAGGATCGCGAAGTAGGCGCCGCGGACCCGGCGGGTGAACACGGCCCAGCCGAGCAGCCCGGCCAGGGCCGCCGGGACCAGGACGATCAGGGCGATCGTGGCGACCGGTGAGCGCATGGGCTCCCACCACCACGGCACCTCACCGGTGCCGTACAGGCTCATGAAGTCCGGCACGCCGCCCGGTCCGGCGTCGGCCAGCTTCAGGTGCATGGCCATGACGTAGGCGCCGAGTCCGAAGTACACCCCCTGGCCGAGGGTGAGCAGGCCGCCGCGGCCCCAGGCGAGCCCGATGCCGACGGCGACCATCGCGAGGCAGAGGAACTTCGCCAGCAGACCCAGCCGGAACGGGCTGAGCAGCAGGGGGGCCACGGCGAACAGCAGGATCGCGGCGAACGCGAACCCGGACAGGGCACGGGTGCGGCCCGGGCGCAGCAGCGCGGACAGGCGGTCGGTGAGTGCGGTGGTGCTCATGCCAGGCTCCTCGTCCTCATGGAGACCAGTCCCTGCGGGCGGACCTGCAGGAACGCGACGATCACGACGAACACGAGCACCTTGGCCACGGACGCCGTCGTGGAGTACTCGAAGAAGGCCTGCATCAGGCCCAGGGCGGTCGCCGCGATCACGGTGCCCTTGATCTGCCCGATGCCCCCGGCGACCACCACGAGGAAGGCGTCGACGATGTAGTTGGTGCCGAGCGTGGGTCCGATCGACCCGAGCAGGGTGAGCGCGACACCGGCGATGCCGGCCAGACCCGACCCGATGAAGAAGGTCGTGCGGTCCGTGGCGCGTGAGCTGATGCCGGACGCCTCGGCGAGGTCCCGGTTCTGCACGACGGACCGGATCCGGCGGCCCAGCGGGGTGGCCTTCAGCGCGAAGGCCAGCGCGGCGACGCAGGTGACCGCGACCGCCAGGATGAACAGGCGGGTCTTCGGCAGGTCGATCCCGCCGAGCGTGACCGCACCGGAGAGCCACTCCGGTGCGGTCACGTCGACGTTCGGCGCCCCGAACACGTCGCGCGCCACCTGCTGCAGCACGAGGGCCACACCCCAGGTGACGAGCAGGGTGTCCAGCGGACGGTGGTACATCCGGTGGATAAGCGTCGCCTCGAGCACCAGCCCGAGGACACCGCCGACCACGAACCCCAGCGGCAGGGCGACCAGCAGGCTCACCCCGGCGCTGCCGACGACGCCCTGCACCACGAACGCGGTGTAGGCGCCGGCCATCATGAACTCGCCGTGGGCCATGTTGATGACCCCCATCTGGCCGAAGGTCAGCGCGAGGCCGAGGGCGGCCAGCAGGAGGACCGAGCCCAGGCTCAGGCCCGCGAAGAGCTGGTTCAGCAGGATGTCCATCGTCAGTGTCCGATCGTCGGTCCGATGCGGGTCAGGAGAGGCCGTCGGCCCAGTCGTAGCCCTCGAGGAAGGGGTCCGGCTCGATCGGGCCGTCGGAGCTCCACTCGGTGTGGATGAGGCCGTCGGCGCCGATGCGGCCGATGAGCGCGGTCTTGGCGATGTGGTGGTTGTCCCCGTTCACCGTCACGGTGCCCTCGGGGGCGTCGAACGAGACGCCGTCGGCGGCCTCCTGGACGTCCGCCACCGCGAACGACTCGGCCTTCTCGACCATGCCCTTCCACAGGTAGAGCGAGTCGTAGGCGGCCTCCATCGGGTCGGAGGTCACGCGGTCGTCGCCGTACTCGGCCTTGAACGCCTCCACGAAGGCGGCGTTCTCGGGGGTGTCGACCGTCTGGTAGTAGTTCCAGGCGGTGAGCTGGCCCTCGACGTTCTCGACGCCGATGCCGCCGATCTCCTCCTCGGCGATGGACACCGAGACCACGGGCATCTCGTCGGCGCTCAGCCCGGCGTTGGAGTACTCCTTGAAGAACGCCACGTTGGAGTCGCCGTTGAGGGTGTTGAAGACCGCGTCGGCGTCGGCCGACCTGACCTTGTTCACGATCGTCGAGAAGTCGGTGTGGCCCAGCGGGGCGTACTCCTCGCCGACGACCTCGATGCCGTGCGCCTCGGCGTAGGCGTTGATGATCTTGTTCGCGGTGCGCGGGAACACGTAGTCCGAACCGACGAGGAACAGCGACTCGACACCCTGCTCGGCCAGGTAGTCCAGTGCCGGCACGATCTGCTGGTTCGTGGTGGCGCCCGTGTAGAAGATGTTGGGCGAGGCCTCCAGGCCCTCGTACTGCACCGGGTAGAACAGCAGCGAGTCCTGGGACTCGAAGACCGGCAGCATCGCCTTGCGCGACGCCGACGTCCACCCGCCGAACACCGCGGCGACGCAGTCGCTGGTGATGAGCTTGGTGGCCTTCTCCGCGAACACGGTGGGCTCGGACTGACCGTCCTCGGTGACGATCTCGAGCTCCTTGCCGAGCACCCCGCCGTCGGCGTTGATCTCGCTCGCCGCGAGCTGCAGCGAGTCGTGGACGGTCTGCTCGGAGATCGCCATCGTCCCCGACAGGGAGTTGAGGAAGCCGATCTTGACGCTGTCGCCCGAGGTGTCGACGCAGGAGTCGCCGCCCGACGCCGAGGGGTCCGCGCCCACGGAGTCGACCTGGGCGCCGCAGGCGGCCAGGGCGGTGACGGCCAGTGCTGCGAGCGAGAGGACGCCGAGACTTCTCGTGCCGGCGTGTGTCCGTAGACGCATGACGTGCTCCGTTCGTGGCGGGGTCCGGGTGGGCCCGGGACCGGATTTAGGTTCAGATGAACCTAAGTACGCCGAGGTGTCCCCGCCGTCAGCACGACGTAACGGTCGTGTTACCGCTTCGACCCAGGTCAGCGCGCCGCCGATGCCCGTGCTCGCCTCGGCCGGGCCACGGCGATGCCATCATGGTCCCCATGACCGACGTGACCGGCGGAGCACCCCTGGTGCTCGGCATCGAGACCTCCTGCGACGAGACCGGCGTCGCCCTCGTGCGCGGCGACACGCTGCTCTTCGACGCGGTGGCCAGCTCCATGGACGCCCACGCGCGCTACGGCGGGATCATCCCGGAGGTGGCCAGCCGGGCTCACCTCGAGGCCATGGTCCCCACGATCCGCCGCGCGCTGGGCGAGGCCGACGTCGACCTGTCCGAGGTCGACGCGATCGCCGTCACCGCCGGACCGGGGCTCGTCGGCCCGCTGACCATCGGCGCCGCGGCGGCCAAGGCGCTCGCCATCGGCCTCGGCAAGCCGTTGTACGGGGTCAACCACATCATCGGGCACGCCGCCGTCAACCAGCTCGTGGACGGGCCGTTCACCGAGCGGTCGATGGCGCTCGTCGTCTCCGGCGGGCACAGCTCGCTGCTGCTGGTCGACGACATCGCCACCGGGGTCACCGAGCTCGGCTCCACGCTCGACGACGCGGCGGGGGAGGCCTTCGACAAGGTCGGCCGCCTGCTCGGGCTGCCTTACCCCGGAGGCCCGCACATCGACCGTCTGGCCCGCGAGGGCGACCCCGAGGCGATCCGCTTCCCGCGCGGCCTCACCGCGCGCAAGGACCAGGAGAAGCACGCCTACGACTTCAGCTTCTCCGGGCTCAAGACGGCGGTGGCGCGGTGGGTCGAGTCGTGTCAGGACGCCGGGCGGGAGGTGCCCGTGGCCGACGTCGCGGCCTCGTTCGCCGCCGCCGTCGTGGACGTGCTCACCGCCAAGACCATCGCCGCCTGCCGGGCGCACGACGTCTCCACCCTGATCATCGGCGGGGGCTTCTCCGCCAACAGCCAGCTCCGTGACCTGGCCGCCGAGCGCTGCGCCGAGGCCGGCATCGACCTGCGCATCCCCCCGATCCGCTACTGCACCGACAACGGCGCGATGATCGCTGCGCTCGGGTCCGCCGTCGTGCGCGCCGGGCTGCCGCCGTCGGACCTGGACATCGGGGTGGACTCCTCGATGCCGCTGACCACCGTCACGGTCTAGGGGATCCCGCCCCGAGCACCGCCGGGTCGAGCGGACGGCCCGCATGCAGCTCGGCCACCAGCGCCCCGACGACGGCCTCGAGCCCCCGCTGCCCGCCGCCGTGCGCGGCCGACACCGCCCGCTGGCGCTGGTAGGAGGCTCCGAGCCGCACGATGTCGCGGATCCCGTCGAGCTCGGCCGCGCAGCCGAGCCGTTCGGCCACCGGCGCCAGGTCGTCGAGCAGGCGGGGCAGCGCGTCGGTGATCAGCTCCTCGTTGCCGTCGGCGTCGAGGATGATGATGGCGTCCATGCCGTAGCGGGCGGCCCGCCACTTGTTCTCGTGGACGTACCAGCGCGGCATCACCGGGAGCGCACGGCCCTCGTCGAGCAGGGTGGAGAAGTGCTCGACGAGGCAGTGCACCAGCGCGCCGAGGGCGGCCAGCTCGGCGACGTTGGAGGTGCCGTCGCAGATCCGCACCTCGACGGTGCCGAAGTGCGGGGCCGGCCGGATGTCCCAGCGCACCTCGGTGAAGTCGTCGATCACGCCCGTCTTGAGCATGTCCGCGACGTAGCCCTCCAGCTCGTCCCAGGCCGTGAACTGGTAGGGCAGGCCCGCCGTCGGCAGCTGCTGGAAGATCAGGGCGCGCATGGAGGCGTACCCCGTGTCGGCCGCGTCCCAGTACGGCGACGACGCCGACAGGGCCTGCAGATGGGCCACGTAGACCAGCAGGGAGCGCACGATCGGCAGCACCTTGTCCCGGTCCTCGATGCCGACGTGCATGTGGACGCCGTAGACGACCTGCTGGCGCCCCCAGACCTGAGCGCGGTCCACGACGGTGGCGTAGCGCTCCTTGTCGGTCACCTGCTGCTGGGACCAGGGGGCGAACGGGTGGGTGCCCGCGCCCATGAGCTCGGCGCGCATGGGGCGGATGATCTCCTGGACCCGGGCGACGCCGCTCTGCAGGTCGGCGATCGCGCCGGCGACGGTGTCGTTGACGTCGGAGACGATCTCGACGGTGTTGCGCAGGAACTCGGGTTTGACGTGACGGGCCCGCGAGTCGGGACCGAGCTCGGTCATCACCGCGGGCGCCACCTGGCGCAGGATGCCCGAGTCGGCGTCGACCAGGGCGAGCTCCCACTCCAGGCCGACGCTCGACCTGCGGGACAGCGCGAAGTCCAGCGTCATGGCGCCATGCTTCCACGCCTGGGGCGTGCTGCGCTCCCGGGAGGGGGCGATCGGTGCCGTCGGGCGTGGTGCCTACCTCGCCGCTTCCGTGCCTACCTCGCGGGGATGTTGCCTACCTCGGCAGGGGGTCGACGACCAGGACGTGCTGACGGCCCGCGACGCGGGTCAGCACGAGCGTGGCCGCGGCGTCGCCCTTGAGGGCGAGCTGGGAGCGCAGCTGCTCCGGCGTCACCGCGGTGCCGCGCTTCTTGACGGTCAGGCGCCCCACGTCGCGTTCGCGCAGGTAGGCCTTCAGCTTCTTGAGGTTGAACGGCAGGACGTCCACCACGCGGTAGCCCGTGGCCAGCGCGGCGGTGCCCGACGACGGCGCGGGCGCGGGGGAGTCCGTCGTCACGTAGGCGATGGTGCGGTCCACGAGACGTCCGCCCAGCTCGGCGGCGGCGTGCGCCACCAGCCCGGCCCGGACCACGGCGCCGTCCGGTTCGTACAGGTAGGCGCCCACGGGACCGACGTCGGGCACCAGGTCGGCGTCGTCCCCGGCGCGCAGGGTGCGCGAGACGCTGCCGGTCGCGGTGCCGTCCGCCGGGGTGCCGTTGTCGTCGGTGCGCAGCACGAGCGCCGACCGTCCGGGGCCGTCGGGGGCGAGGGGGCCGAACCACAGCCCGGCCTCGACCACGTCACCGTCCACGGAGACCCACTGCGTCTCGGCGTCCGCCGGCAACCCGTGGTGGGGGATCCCGGGCCCCACCTTGATGCCCAGCGCCGGGACCTGGCTGCGCAGGTCCCACACGGCGTCGAGCGGGGGAGCGTAGGCGGCGGGGTCGAAGACCCGCCTGCCGCCCCGCGTGCGCCGGGCGGGGTCGGCGTAGACGCCGTCGACGCCCTCGGCGGCGAGGTCCAGCGTCAGGCCGTCGGCGTGCCGGACCACGGCCTCGGGGAAGGCCCGGAGGTTGACCGTGGCGAGCGCCGCGGTGGCCTCGTCGACGTCGGTGGCCAGCACGTCGAGGCCCACCCCGGCGAAGGCGAGGGCGTCGGCACCGAGGCCGCACGTCAGGTCCGCGACCCGCGTGACCCCGGCGGCGAGATAGCGGCGGGCGTGCAGGGCGGCGACGACGAGCCGCGTCGCCTGCTCGAGCCCGGCCGGCGTGAAGAGCATGGCGTCGGCGAACGGACCGAGCTTGGTGCGCGCCTTCGCCCGCAGCCGGGACTGGGTGAGGGCGGCGGCGGCCAGGTCGGGGTCGACCCCGCCGTCGCGCAGCCGCGTGGCCAGCGCCATCGCCTGCGACTCGTCGTAGGGCGGCAGGGCGTTGAGCAGCGCCCAGCCCTCGGGGCTGAGCAGCTTGGTCAGGGAGGCCACGTCCATGGGGCCATCGTCTCAGGCGGGGAGCGGGACAGGCTCTCGGCGAAACTCTGGCACTCGACTTGTCAGAGTGCTAACGGCTGCCTAGATTTGGTCCCAGCGCACGACGCTGAGCCGGCACCCGCGACGACGGCCAGCGACAGGGCGCGTCCCAGTCCAGCAAGTCATCGCGAACAAGGAGGTCCGACGTGTCGGTCCCCATCAAGCCGCTCGAGGACCGGATCGTCGTCAAGGCCGTCGAGGCCGAGACCACGACCGCTTCCGGCCTGGTCATCCCGGACACCGCCAAGGAGAAGCCCCAGGAGGGCGAGGTCCTGGCGGTCGGCGACGGCCGTTTCGACGACCAGGGCAACCGCGTCCCGGTCGACGTGAAGGTCGGCGACAAGGTCATCTACAGCAAGTACGGCGGCACCGAGGTCAAGTACTCCGGTGAGGACTACCTGGTCCTCTCGGCGCGCGACATCCTCGCCGTCGTGGTCGGCTGACCGAAGCCGAACCGTCGGCTGACCGAAGCCGAAGCGCAGGGTGAGGGCCGAGGAACGAGGCGCTCGCCCGGAGCACGAGGCCCCGCATCGTCATCGATGCGGGGCCTCGTCGTGTCCTGGATGCTCAGCCGACCTTGCGCTCGCGGCCCGCGAGGACCGCCGACCGCTCGTCCTCGCTGAGCCCGCCCCAGACCCCGTACGGCTCGCGGACGCGCAGCGACTGCTCGCGGCACTCCATCATCACGGGGCAGGATCGGCAGATCGCCTTGGCCGCCTCGGCCCGTCGGCGGCGGGTCGAACCCCTCTCACCCTCGGGGTGGAAGAACAGGGTGTCGTCCGCGTCGCGGCAGGAACCCTGGTACTGCCACTCCCACAGTTCCATCACCGGGCCGGGAAGCCTTGAGATCTCCGTCATGGCGAACAACCTACAAGTTGTGCAGAAGTTGTTCAAGGCTTCGGGGGAAGTTGGTCGCAAGGGGGTCGCCTCGGGCGGTTGACCAGGGCATGAACCGGTTGTTGTCGCAGGTGGCGCGCTTTCGGGAACGATCCCGCGTCGGATCCTGACGCGCCGCGGGTCGCAGTGGCGGGCCCGGTGCGCCCTGGGCAGAATCGGGGCATGACCAACTCGCGACCCGCTCAGGAATCGGGTGGGTCACGCCTGTCCAGCCCCGGCCTCGCCGTCGCGGCCGTCGCCCGGCGCCTCGGCGTCGCTCCGGCGACGCTGCGCACCTGGGACCGGCGCTACGGGCTCGGCCCGTCGGACCGCACCGCGGGCTCCCACCGCCGGTACACGCCGGAGGACGTCGCCCGGCTGCTCGTCATGCGGCGGCTCACGCTGGAGGGCGTCGCACCCGTCGACGCCGCCGAGGCCGCGCTCGAGGCCGACCTCGAGGAGCTCGCCGAGGCCGAGAAGGCCGGCCCGCCCACCCCGGAACCCGCACCGGACGACGAGCAGGATCCGTCGACGTCGTCCGGCGCCGCTGCCGACGAGGGACCGCGCGGGGCGCGGGCGCACCTGCGAGCACTGCCCGGCGGCGGCCAGGGCACCCGCCCCGGCGCGCCGTCGTCCCCGTCCGGCCAGAACACCTCCGGGAAGGTCTCGGCCGTCGTCGACGCCGCCCTGTCCTACGACCAGGCGCGGTGCGACGACCTGCTGCGCATCCCCGCCGGGAGCGACCCGGCGGTGTGGTGGGCCCACCTGCTGGAGCCGGCCTGGAACCGGGTGGCGGAGCGCACCGTGCTCGCCGGTCCGGGCGCCGTGCCCGAGATCGTGCTCGCCACGGCCGCCCTGCAGGCGTTGCGCGCGTTCACCGAGGCGTTCGAGCAGGCGGTCGTGCAGAACGGTGGCCCGCCGGCGAACCACCCGAGCCGCATGCGCAACATCGTGCTGATCTTCGCCGCGCCGGACGAGGCCGTGCCGCTGTCCGCCCACACGCTCGCCGCAGCGCTGACCTCGAAGGGCAAGACCGCCCGGATCGTGACCGGCCCCGCGAGCACGCACCGGTCGCTCGAGCTCGTCACGATGGTCCGGCCCGCCGCGATGGTCCTGGCCACGACGCAGCGCAAGCCCGACCTCGACCTCGTGCACGCGGTCCACGACGGGTTCCCCGACCTGCCGATCTTCGTCGGCCTGCGGCGCGACGACGCCGCGAGCGAGCTCCCGCTCACCCCGCAGGTGCAGCGCGTGCGGTCGTTCACCGGCCTGCTGCACGAGGTGCTCGCCGTCGTGTCGTCCTGACCGTCCGGCAGCCGACCCCGGGGTGTCGCCGACCCGGCACGGCGGCCGCCCCCGCCCCGGCTCCGACGTCGCCGGGCGGGGTGGTCGCGTGACGGACCGCACCTCGGGGCGGGGCTGCGCGCGCCGTAGACTCGGCACATGACGGAGACGACCTCGCCAGCGCACGACCCGTTCGGATTCCTCGGCCTGACCTACGACGACGTCCTGCTGCTGCCGGGGTACTCCGACCTCGCGCCGACGGACATCGACACCACCTCCCGCCTCACGCGGGAGATCTCCCTCAAGGTGCCGCTCGTCTCGGCGGCGATGGACACCGTCACCGAGTCGCGCATGGCGATCGCCATGGCGCGTCAGGGCGGCCTCGGGGTGCTGCACCGCAACCTGTCGATCGCGGACCAGGCCTACCAGGTGGACCTGGTCAAGCGCACCCAGACGGGCATCATCTCCAACCCGGTCACCATCGGTCCCGACGCGACGCTGGAGCAGCTCGACCAGCGCGCCGGCGAGTACCGCGTGTCCGGCTTCCCCGTGCTCGACGACGCCGGCCGGCTCGTCGGCATCGTGACCAACCGCGACCTGCGGTTCACGCCCGTGGCGCAGTGGGCCACCACGACCGTGGCGCAGGTCATGACCCCGCAGCCCCTCATCACCGGCCGGGCCGGGATATCGCGCGAGGACGCCACGGCACTGCTGCGCAAGCACAAGCTCGAGCGTCTGCCGCTCGTCGACGACGACGGTCACCTCGCCGGGCTCATCACCGTCAAGGACTTCGTGAAGTCGGAGCAGTTCCCCGACGCGTCGAAGGACTCCCAGGGGCGGCTCCTGGTCGGGGCCGCGATCGGGTACTTCGGTGACGCCTGGGAGCGGGCGACGACGCTGGTCGAGGCCGGCGTGGACGTCCTGGTCGCGGACACCGCGCACGGGAACGTCCGCATGCTGGTCGACATGGTGCGCAAGCTCAAGTCCGACCCGGCGACCCGGCACGTCCAGGTCATCGGCGGCAACGTCGCCACGAAGGAGGGTGCGCAGTCGTTCGTCGACGCCGGTGCCGACGGCATCAAGGTCGGCGTCGGGCCCGGTTCGATCTGCACGACGCGCGTGGTCACCGGCGTCGGCGTCCCGCAGATCACCGCGGTGTACGAGGCGTCGCTGGCCGCTCGTGCCGCCGGGGTGCCGGTCATCGCCGACGGCGGCATGAAGTTCTCCGGGGAGATCGGCAAGGCGATCGTGGCCGGTGCCGAGGCCGTGATGCTCGGGTCGATGCTCGCGGGAACCGAGGAGGCGCCCGGCGAGACCATCCTCATCAACGGCAAGCAGTTCAAGGCCTACCGGGGGATGGGCTCCATGGGCGCCATGTCCTCGCGCGGGAAGAAGTCCTACTCCAAGGACCGCTACTTCCAGGCCGAGGTCACCAGCGACGACATGATCGTGCCCGAGGGTGTCGAGGGGCAGGTGCCCTACAAGGGCACGCTGGCCACCGTGGCGCACCAGCTCGTCGGCGGCCTGCACCAGACGATGTTCTACGTCGGGGCGCGCACGGTGCCCGAGCTGCAGCAGCAGGGGCGGTTCGTGCGGATCACCTCCGCGTCGCTGGCCGAGTCCCACCCGCACGACATCAAGATGACCGTCGAGGCGCCCAACTACGCGGTGGGCTGAGGCTGCCGGGCGGCCGGCGCCCCGGTACCGGCACCGTCAGCCCGCCTGCCGCGGCTCCACGGGCCAGGACGTCGAGGCGCCCGGACCCGGCAGCCCCTCGCGCTGCCGCCAGGCGTTGAAGTTCTCCGCCCAGCTGCGGTGGGCGTCCCGCTGCGCCGAGTGCAGGGCGTCCAGGGCCACCGACCGCAGCTCGGGGTACCGCAGGACCTGGGCGTCCAGGACGTCGAGCGTGGCCAGCACGTCGACGTCGGCGCTGTGCAGCTCACCCTCGCCGGTGATGCCGTACAGGTCGCACAGGTCCCCGAGCCGCCGCTTGCCCCGGCGGTAGCGGTCCTGCCAGCGGTCGATCACCAGCGGGTCCAGCACCGGGGCGACGGGCCGGCCCAGGCGTTCCGGCAGCGTGGGCAGGCCGTGCCGAGCCAGCTCGGCGTCGAGCAGCGTGAGGTCGAACGAGGCGTTGTAGGCCACGACGGGGACCCCGGCGCGTCCGTGCTCGGTCAGGACGTCGGCGATCTCGGCCAGGGCCTCGCGGGGAGCGCGGCCGTGGGCACGGGCGTGCTCGGTCGTCACCCCGTGGATCGCGGCCGCCTCCGCGGGGATCTCCACGCCGGGGTCGACGAGCCAGGTGCGCACCTCGGTCGTGGTCGCCGTGCGGACCACCACCGCCGCGGTCACGATCCGGTCGGTGCGCACGTCCACGCCCGTCGTCTCGGTGTCGAAGCCGAGCAGCGGCCCGCCCGTCCAACCCGTGTCCGCCATGATGGATCCTTCCTCGTGGTCTGCTGCGACGGACGATTCCACGAGCCACCGACATCCCCGGGCCGACCGCCGTCGTCCACCGCGGGCAGCGGTCCGGTGCGCGCCACCGTGCGCCGGTAGGCTGGCCCGCGTGAGCAACGAGATCGAGATCGGACGTGGCAAGCGCGGGCGCCGCGCGTACTCCTTCGACGACATCGCGGTGGTGCCGTCCCGGCGCACGCGCGACCCGGAGGACGTCTCCACGGGGTGGCAGATCGACGCCTACCACTTCGACCTGCCGATCGTCGCCGCACCGATGGACTCGGTGATGAGTCCCGAGACGGCCGTCGCCCTGGGGAACCTGGGCGGGCTGGGCGTGCTCGACCTCGAGGGTCTGTGGACGCGCTACGAGTCCCCGGAACCGCTGCTGGCGGAGATCCGCGAGCTGTCCGCCGCCGACGCGACGCGGCGCATGCAGGAGATCTACGCCGAGCCGATCAAGGCCGAGCTCATCACGCAGCGCCTCAAGGAGATCCGTGCCGCGGGCGTGACCGTCGCCGGGGCGCTGTCCCCGCAGCGCACCCAGGAGCACTACCAGACGGTGGTCGACGCCGGCGTGGACCTGTTCGTCATCCGTGGCACGACCGTCTCGGCGGAGCACGTCTCGGGCAACGCCGAGCCGCTGAACCTCAAGCGGTTCATCTACGAGCTGGACGTCCCCGTCGTCGTCGGGGGAGCGTCCACCTACACCGCCGCGCTGCACCTCATGCGCACCGGCGCGGCGGGCGTGCTCGTCGGGTTCGGCGGCGGGGCCGCGCACACCACGCGTCTCAGCCTCGGCATCCACGCCCCCATGGCCACGGCGGTGTCCGACGTCGCGGCCGCGCGCCGCGACTACCTGGACGAGTCGGGCGGACGGTACGTCCACGTCATCGCCGACGGCGGGGTGGGCCACTCGGGCGACATCGTCAAGGCCGTCGCCTGCGGCGCCGACGCGGTGATGCTGGGCGCCGCCCTGGCGCGTGCCGCCGAGGCCCCCGGCCAGGGATGGCACTGGGGCCCCGAGGCCCATCACTCCCAGCTCCCGCGCGGTGAGCGCGTCTCGGTGGGCACAGGCGGCTCGCTGGAGGAGATCCTGTTCGGGCCGGGACGCCAGGCCGACGGCACCACCAACCTCGTGGGGGCGCTGCGGCGGGCGATGGCCACGACCGGCTACTCCGACCTCAAGGAGTTCCAGCGGGTCGAGGTCGTCATGTCCCCGTATCAGCCGCGGTGAGCGGGACGACGGCGCGGTCCGGGCCCGTGGCGGGCACCGCGCGGACCGCTGCGGCTCCGGGCGGGCAGATCCGTGAGGTCGCCGACGCCGACGTCGAGCAGGTCGTGGCGCTCTGGCGGGCGTGCGACCTGACCCGGCCGTGGAACGACCCCCGCGCCGACGTCGCGGCGGCACGGCGCAACCCGACGTCCACGGTGCTCGTCGCGCACGACGAGGCCGGCGTCGTCGGTTCGGTCATGGCCGGTTACGAGGGCCACCGCGGGTGGCTCTACTACGTCGCCGTGGCGCCGTCGTCGCAGGGCACCGGCCTGGGCCGCCGGCTCGTGGCTGCCGCCGAGGAGTGGCTCCGCGCGGCCGGGGCGAGCAAGGTCCGGCTGATGGTGCGCACGACCAACCCGGCCGCGCTGGGGTTCTACGAGGCGCTGGGCTACGCGGACTCGGAGTGCACGGTCCTGGGTCGCACGCTCGACGCGTGACGCTCTGGGCGAACGTCACACGATCCTGACGCGGACCGTACCGGCCCGTCATCCGGCGCGCGTAAGGTGTCGCCCATGGCAACAGCGCACGAGAGCGACGGGGCTCTGGACGACGTGATCGACCCGGAGCTCCCGGCCTCCACCTACGTCCTCGAACCGGATCTGGTCGCCCCCCTGGTGCGGCGGATCGTCACCTCGCACGACGGCGGCACCCACCGCTCGACCTTGCCGTTCACCGGCGCTCCGCTCGCCGCCGTCCCGCTCTCGGCACCCGCCGACGTCGTCGCGGCCGTGGAGCGGGCGCGCGCGGCCCAGCACGACTGGGCCGGGACACCCCTGGCCGAGCGGGCGAGGGTCCTCGACCGGCTCGGCGTGCTCGTGCTGGAACGTCAGTCGGAGATCCTCGATCTGATCCAGATGGAGTCCGGCAAGTCGCGGCGCAGCGCCTTCGAGGAGGTCGCCGACATCGCGCAGACGTGCCGGCACTACGTGGTGCGCGGCCGGCGGTACCTGGCCGACCGGCGCGAGCCCGGTGCGCTGTCCGTGCTCACCGGCGTGCGCGTGCACCGCCGCCCCGTGGGCGTCGTCGGCGTGATCGCCCCTTGGAACTTCCCCCTGACGCTCGCCCTGTCGGAGGCGATCCCGGCCCTGCTGGCCGGCAACGCCGTCGTCCTCAAGCCCGACCCGCAGACCAGCCTGTCGGCGTTGTGGGCCGCCGAGCTGTTCGCGGAGGCCGGCCTGCCCGACGACCTGCTCGCCGTCGTGACCGGTGGCGGGCAGATCGGTGCGGAGCTGGTCGAGCACGTCGACCACATCGCCTTCACCGGCTCCACCGCCACGGGCCGCACGGTCGCCGCGAAGGCGGGTGAGCGCCTCATCGGTGCCACGCTCGAGCTGGGCGGCAAGAACCCGTTGTACGTGGCCGCAGACGCCGACCTCGACGCCGCGGTCCCCGGAGTGGTGCGCGCCTGCTTCTCCAACGCCGGCCAGCTGTGCATGTCGATCGAGCGACTGGTCCTGCACGAACGCATCGCCGACGACTTCCTCGAACGGTTCGTGCCCGCCGTGCGGGCGCTGAAGCTCGGCGGCGGCCTGGACTACACCGCCGACGTCGGCTCGCTCGTCTCGGCGCAGCAGCTCGAGAAGGTGGCCGCGCACGTCGACGACGCCCTGGCCAAGGGGGCCCGGGCCCTGGCCGGCGCCGTCCACCGTTCCGACGTCGGGCCGTTCTTCTACGCGCCCACGGTGCTGGACCACCTGCCCGACGACGCCGTCTGCCTGCGCGAGGAGACGTTCGGACCCGTCGTGTCCGTCTCCCGCGTGGCCAGCGACGACGAAGCGGTGCACGCGATGAACGACACCGAGCTCGGGCTCAACGCCTCGATCTGGTCGGCCGACGTGGCGCGCGCCCGTCGGATCGCGGCCCGGGTGGAGGCCGGGACGGTGGTCATCAACGACGGCTACCTGCAGGCCTGGGGCTCGGCCGCTGCTCCGATGGGCGGCATGAAGGCCTCCGGGCTCGGGCGCCGGCACGGCCGTGAGGCGATCGAGGCCATGACCGAGGCGCAGAGCGTCGTCGCCCAGCGCGGGCTCCGCGCGGGGGTGTCGATGGACACCCTGTACGCGGTGGGCGGCGACGTCCCGAGCCGGGTGCTCACCGGGGCGATGCGGGTGATGCGCAGGCTCCGCCTGCCCTGATCACCGCTCCGCGCGGAGCCGGGAGAGCTCGGCGCGCAGGTTCGTGCCGGCCTGCTCGGACCAGCGCTCGCGGGCGCCGGCGGAGCGGAACAACCCCTGGGTGGCGTGCTGGTCGACCAGCCGTTCGAGGACCGCCGCGCGCCCGGTGCGGAACGCGGCGTCGTTCAGGTGCCCGTACTCGGCCCGGACCTGGGCCACGTACCGGGCGTACCGGGCCGGCGTCGCGCCGAGGATCGCCAGGTCGGCGTCGCTGACCAGGGCGCCGGTGACGTCCCCGGTCTCGGGGCGGTGATCGACGGTGAGCAGCACCAGGCGCGCGACCTCGTCCAGCTCGGGGGTCGTGAGGCCGTGCTCCCCGCCGCGCTCGTCCACCGTCGCGCCGAGCAGGCCGCGGGCGAGCGCCGCCGAGCGCTCCTCGTCGTCCGGGGTGGCGCCGTCGTGCACCGCGTCGTGGAACCAGAGCGCCACGGCCGCGAGCCATGACGGCCGTGCACCGGTGGGCCCGGCGAGCAGCTCCAGCGCGTCGAGCGTGTCCGCCAGGTGCAGGCGGGAGTGGTAGACCCGGTGCGGCTCGCGCCAGCGGTCCACGAGGTCCTCGCCGACGGCGAGGGCGGCGGCCGTCGAGGCCGTGGGTGCGCCGCGGGCGCCGCCGTCGTCGGACCACAGGCGGGTCCAGCGCGCCAGGAGCACGGCGCGCTTCGCCCGGCGCCGTTCGTGCCCGGGGACGCGCAGTCCTGACGCGGCGAGCCGCCGGGCCAGGTCGCGACCGTCGACGGGGCGGGCTCCGGCGGCGACGAGGCCCTCGTAGCGCTCGGCGGGCACGTCGTAGTGGTCGTGGTCGAGGGCGCGGTCCGGGATCCCGGCCGCCCGGGCAAAGGTCCGCAGCTCGTGCAGGGAGGCGTCGGAGACGAGGTGCGACCAGAGGCGGTCGTGCGCGGGCCAGGCCGGCGGGTCGATCAGGATGCTCACGGCGTGGCCGCCGGGTCCGGGCCGAGGGTGTCGAGGGCGCGCCGGACCTCGCCGACCAGGGCCGACATGGCGGTCTCGGCGGCGGCGGGGTCCCCGTCGGCGACGGCCCGGGCGACGGCTTCGTGCTGGTCGAGCGCCTCGGGCTCGGGGGAGGCCGGCATGAGGCCCAGGTGGGTGCGGCCGGCGAGCACCTCGGCGACGACGTCGGCCAGGGCGCCGAACATCTCGTTGCCGCTGGCACGCAGCAGGAGCTCGTGCAGCCGGATGTCCAGGCCGAGGAACTCCTCGAGGTCCCCGCGGGACCCGAGCACCCGCATCCGCGCGGCGAGCTCCAGCAGCTCGGACCGCTCGGCGGGTCCGGCGTGCCGCGCGGCCCCGGCGGCGGCGAGCGGTTCGACGGCGTGCCTCAGCTCGGTCAGCGTGCGCAGCTGGTCGTCGCGTCCGGGGCCGGCGAGCCGCCAGCGGATGACCCGGGGGTCCAGCACGTTCCACTCGGCCAGGGGCAGGACCACGAGCCCCACCCGGCGGCGGGACCGGACGAGCCCCAGCCCTTCGAGCATGCGCATGACCTCGCGGGCCACCGTGCGCGAGACGCCGTGCTGGGTGCCGATGGACTCGAGGGTCAGCGGTGTGCCGGGGGCGACGTCGCCGCTGGTGATGGAGCGCCCGACGGCGTCGAGGACGGCGCTGTGCAGAGCGGGGCGGGGCATGGGGCGAGCCTATCGAGGGCACCACCTCACGCAATTGGTGACACCAATCGCTTGCCAAAGGTGCTACCAATCATGCATGCTCGGGTGAAGCACACCACCGACACGGAAGTCGAGCCATGGACACCGACGTCTCCGCCAACCCGCCGGGCACCGCCCGCCATACCCCCGACGCCGTCACGCACGTCGTCGTCATGGGTGTGGCCGGCTCCGGCAAGACCACCGTCGCGACCCTGCTGGCCGCACGCCTCGGCGTCGACTACGCCGAGGCCGACCAGTTCCACTCCGAGGCCAATATCGCCAAGATGCGGTCCGGCACCGCGCTCACCGACGACGACCGCGCCCCCTGGCTCGCCGCCATCCGCGACTGGCTCAGCGCCGAGGCCGAGTCCGGCCGCCCCGGCGTCGTCACCTGCTCGGCCCTCCGACGGACCTACCGGGACGTGCTGCGCTCCGCCACCGGACAGGTCCGGTTCGTGCACCTCGACGGGCCGCCCGAGCTGCTCGCCGAACGTATGGGCGGCCGGTCCGGGCACTTCATGCCCACCTCGCTGCTGCCGTCGCAGCTCGCCACCCTCGAACCGCTCGAGGACGACGAGGCCGGGATCACCGTCAACGTGACCGCCGACCCCGCACAGATCGTGGACACCGCCGTCGGGCGGCTCCACCTGACCTGAGCCGGCGGCGGGCTGCACCGATCCGTCCCGTACTCGCCCAGCACCTTCCGACCGGACCCGTCCCGCACGGGTCCGACCTGACCGACCCACCCCACGACTTGTCGACGAGGACACCATGACCCCAGACGACTGGACCCAGACCCTGACGGCCGGGCCGCTGCTCGCCATCGCCGCCGGCGCCGTCGCCCTCCTGCTGCTGCTCATCATCAAGGTCAGGCTGCACGCGTTCGTCGCGCTCATCCTGGTCAGCCTGCTCACCGCCGTCGCCGCGGGGCTCCCCGCCGGCGGGATCGTGGACGTGCTGCTGGACGGCTTCGGCTCCACCCTGGCCGCCGTCGCGCTGCTCGTCGGGCTGGGCGCGATGCTCGGCCGGCTCGTCGAGACCAGCGGCGGTGCGACCGTGCTCACCGACGTGCTCATCGCGCGGTTCGGCGAACGCCGCGCCCCGTTGGCGCTCGGCATCGCGTCGCTGCTGTTCGGCTTCCCGATCTTCTTCGACGCCGGGCTCGTGGTGATGCTGCCCATCGTGTTCGCCGTCGCTCGGCGCCTCGGCGGCTCCGTGCTCCTCTACGGGCTGCCGGTGGCCGGTGCGTTCTCGGTGATGCACGTGTTCGTCCCGCCGCACCCCGGGCCCGTCGCCGCCTCGGAGTTCCTGGGCGCGAACGTCGGCATCGTCCTGATCGTCGGGCTGCTGGCCGCGATCCCCACGTGGTACGTCACCGCCTACCTGTTCGGGCGGTTCGCCGGACGCCGGTTCGAGCTCCCCGTCCCCGAGATCCTCGGCCGGGCGGACGACGCCCAGACCGCGAACCCGCCCCGCTTCGGCGCGGTCGTCGGCATCCTGCTGCTGCCGCTGCTGCTCATCTTCGCCAACACCGGCCTGGAGACCGCGGCGTCCGCCGGCTGGGTCGACGCCGACTCCGGCGTGGTGGCGGTCGCGGGCCTGATCGGTTCGACCCCGGTCGCGCTGCTCGTCACCGTGCTCGTGGCCGCCTGGGTGCTCGGTCGTCGCCGCGGCATCGAGGGCACGGCGCTGGAGAAGACCCTGGACTCGGCGCTCGGACCCGTCGCGTCGGTCATCCTCATCACCGGAGCCGGCGGCATGTTCGGCGGGGTGCTGCGGGCCACCGGGATCGGCGACGCCCTGGCGGACGTGCTCGGCGACCTCGGCCTGCCCGTCATCGTGGCCGGGTTCCTCATCGCCGCCGTGCTGCGCGTGGCCCAGGGCTCCGCGACGGTCGCGCTGACGACGGCGGCCGGGCTCGTCGCGCCGGCCGTGGCGGCCGGGGGCTACGGATCGGTCGAGCTCGCCGCGATCGTCGTCGCCGTCGCGGCCGGATCCGTGGTGCTCAGCCACGTCAACGACTCGGGGTTCTGGCTGGTCGGCCGGTTCTTCGACATGGACGTGCGCACCACCCTGCGGACCTGGACGGTCATGGAGACCGGCATCGGCGTCATGGGGTTCGCGATCGCCTGGCTGGTGTTCGCCGTCGCCTGAACCGGAGCTGCAGCGGAGCGTGGGGGCCGAGGAACGAGGCGCGCGCGTGGAGCGGAAGCGCAGGCTCGGGCGACCGAAGGAGTCGCCTGAGCCTGCGCTGCTGCGGCTCAGCCGGCGGTGACCGCCCGCGGCGGGTGCAGGCCGTCGACGGCCTCCACGCACTGACGGGCGATGGCCAGCTCCTCCTGGGTCGGGACCACCATGACCAGGGTCCTGGCCCAGTCGGGGGAGATGATCCGTTCACCGCCACGAGCGGCGTTGCGGTCGTCGTCCACCGCGATGCCCAGGCCCTCCAGGTCCGCGCAGACCGCCGCCCGGACCGCGACGTCGTTCTCCCCGACGCCCGCGGTGAACGCGATGACGTCCACCCGCCCCAGCAGCGCCGCGTACGCACCGACGTACTTGCGCAGCCGGTGGATGTACACGTCGAACGCCAGCGCGGCGTCCTCGTCGCCGTCGTCGATGAGGCGACGCAGCTCGCGGAAGTCGTTGACGCCCGAGAGGCCCAGCACCCCCGAGCGCTTGTTCAGCAGCGTGTCCAGCTCGTCCACGCCCATCCCGGCGTTGCGGGCCAGGTGGAACACGACCGCCGGGTCGACGTCGCCCGACCGGGTGCCCATGACCAGACCCTCGAGCGGCGTCAGTCCCATCGACGTGTCGATCGGGACGCCGCCGCGCACCGCGGAGGCCGAGGCCCCGTTGCCCAGGTGCAGCACGATCGTGTTGAGGTCCTGCACCCGGCGGCCCAGCACGCGCGCGACCTTGCCGGCCACGTACTGGTGGCTGGTGCCGTGGAACCCGTAGCGACGCACCCCGTGCTCGCGCGCCACGTCCCGGTCGATCGCGTACGTGTACGCCTCGGCGGGCAGCGCCTGGAAGAACGCGGTGTCGAACACCGCCACGTGCGGGACGTCGTCGAGCAGCTCACGGGCCACCCGGATGCCCTGCACGTTCGCCGGGTTGTGCAGGGGCGCCAGCGGCACCAGCGCCTCGATGCGGTCGATGATCGCGTCGTCGACCACCACCGGCCCGGAGAACTCGGCGCCACCGTGCACCACGCGGTGCCCGACGGCGTAGATCCCCGCGTCCGCCAGGCGGGGCCCGACCTCGTCGAACAGGCCGAGCGCCAGGCGCAGCGCCTCCCCGTGGTCGGGCACCTCCAGCTCGCGGTGCGTGCGGTTGCCGGCGAACGTGTGGGTGACCACGCCGGTGGGCTCGCCGATCCGCTCGACCGTCCCCGCCGCGATCGCCTCGCCGCCCACCGGGTTGACGAGCTGGTACTTCAGCGACGACGAGCCCGAGTTCAGCACCAGCACCGACCCGTGCGCGCCGTAGGCGCTGTACAGGTTCGGTCGCTCGGACTCGGGGACGATGCTCATGCGGGCTCTCCGTTCGTCGTCTGCGCCTGGATCGCGGTGATCGCCACCGTGTTGACGATGTCGGCCACCAGGGCACCGCGGGACAGGTCGTTGACCGGCTTGTTCAGGCCCTGCAGCACCGGCCCGACGGCGACCGCACCGGCCGAGCGCTGGACCGCCTTGTAGGTGTTGTTGCCCGTGTTGAGGTCCGGGAAGATGAAGACGCTCGCCCGTCCCGCCACCGCCGAGTCCGGCAGCTTCGAGGCCGCCACGGAGGCGTCCACCGCGGCGTCGTACTGGATCGGGCCCTCCACCGACAGGTCGGGGTGGCGCTCGCGGACCAGGTCGGTCGCGGTGCGGACCTTGTCGACGTCGGCGCCCGACCCGGACGCGCCGGTCGAGTAGGACAGCATCGCGACCTGGGGGGTGACGCCGAACTGGTCGGCGGTGGCCGCCGAGGACGCCGCGATGTCGGCGAGCTGCTCCGCCGTCGGGTCCGGGTTGACGGCGCAGTCGCCGTAGACCAGCACCCGGTCCGGCAGGCACATGAGGAACACCGAGGAGACGACGGACACCCCGGGTCGGGTCTTGATGATCTCGAACGACGGCCGGATCGTGTGCGCCGTGGTGTGCGCGGCGCCGGACACCATGCCGTCGGCCAGCCCGAGGTGCGCCATCATCGTGCCGAAGTACGACACGTCGGTGACGATCTCGCGGGCCCGCTCGACCGTCATGCCCTTGTGCGCCCGCAGCCGGGCGTACTCGGCGGCGAACCGCTCGACGTGCTCCGGGTCGGTGGGGGAGAGCACCGTCGCGGCCGAGATGTCGAGGCCGAGCTCGGTCGCGCGGCGGCGGATCGCCGTCTCGTCGCCGAGGATCACCAGGTCGGCGATACCGCGCGCCAGCACCGTGGACGCGGCGCGCAGGATGCGGTCGTCGTCGCCCTCGGGCAGCACCACGCGCCGGCGGTCGCCGCGGGCCCGTTCGACCAGCTCGTGCTCGAACATCAGCGGTGTCACCACGGGCGTGCGCTCGACGGCGAGCCGGGCCAGCAGCGCGTCGCCGTCCACGCTCTGCTCGAACATGGCGCGGGCGACGTCGTGCTTGCGCTGGGCGTCGGTGGTCATGGCGCCACGCGTGCGCGACGCGGCGCGGGCGACCTCGTAGGTGTCCTTCGCCGTGGCGATGATCGGGACGTGCGGCTGCAACGCCGCGGCGAGCTGGCCGGACCGGCCGGAGGGGCGCAGACCGCCGGTGAGGATGATCCCGGCCAGGGACGGGAACCTGTCGGCGGCCTGCACGGCCAGCATCCCGAGCACGACGTCGGTGCGGTCGCCGGGGGTGATCACGACGGCGCCGTCCGTCAGGTGACCGAGCAGGTGCTCGAACGTCATCGCCCCGACGATCACGTCGAGCGCCTCGCGGGACATCAGGTCGCGGTCGCCGAGCAGGAGCGTGCCGTCCACGGCGTCGGCGAGCTGGGCGACGGTGGGCGCGCCGAGGAACGGCTCCTCGCCGATCACCCAGGTGGGCAGGTCGTCCCCGGTGAACGTCGCCCGTGTGCGGGCGTCGGCGTCACGCACGACGCCCTCGGCCCGGTTGACGACGACGCCGAGCGGTTGGGCGTGGTTGGCACGCAGCTCGGCCAGGCTGAGGCGCGTCAACGTGGTGACGTCCTCGACGCCGCGGTCGCGGCCGGAGACCACCAGCAGCACGGGGGAGTCGAGGTTCGCGGCCACGCGGGCGTTGAACGCCAGCTCGGTGGCGCCGGAGACGTCCGTGTAGTCGGTGCCCAGCACGACGACGGCGTCGCACCGCGCCGCCACCCGGTGGTAGCGGTCCACGATGCGCGAGAGCGCGGCGTCCGGGTCGGCGTGCACCTCGTCGTAGGTGACCCCGACGGCGTCGGTGTAGTCGAGGTCGACGCCGTCGTGAGCGAGCATCAGCTCCAGCACGTGGTCGCGGACGCCCGCTCCGCCGTCGGCCGCAGGACGTTCCGGGACCCGGGAGACCGCGCGGAACACGCCGACACGGCGGACCTGGCGGACCAGGAGATCGAGCACCCCCAGCGCCACGGTCGACTTGCCGGTGTCCCCCTCGGGGGACGCGATGTAGATGCTGCGAGTGCTCACTGCCTGCCTGTTCGTCCGTGCCGGCGGGTGGTCACACCCATTCCACCGCATCGGGACGGACGACGCACCGGGTCGGCGGCGTCGGGTTCGTCACGCCCGCACCGCTGGTCGGGACGGCGACCTCACGGGCTACTCGTTGTCACCCCCGGTGTCCCCGAGTCCTGCCACGCTCTCACCCACGACCTCGCGCGCTCCCGGCCACACCCAGTCGCGCACCTCGGGGATGTCCTCACCGTGGGAGCGGGTGTACTGGCGCGCCGCCAGCCGCTGGTCCACCATCCGCTGGCGGAACCCGGCGACCTTGGAACCGAGCCCCGGCACCCGGTCGACGACGTCGAGCACCAGGTGGTACCGGTCGATGTCGTTGAGCATCGCCATGTCGAAGGGCGTCGTGGTGGTGCCCTCCTCCTTGTACCCGCGCACGTGGATGTTGGGGTGGTTGTTGCGCCGGTAGGTGAGCCGGTGGATCAGCCACGGATAGCCGTGGTAGTTGAAGATCACGGGCTTGTCCGGCGTGAACAGGCCGTCGAAGTCCTTGTCGGACAGCCCGTGCGGGTGCTCGTGCTCGTCCTGCAGGCGCATGAGGTCGACCACGTTGACCACGCGGACCTTGAGGTCGGGCAGCTCGTTGCGCAGGATGTCCGCGGCGGCCAGGACCTCGAGGGTCGGGACGTCGCCCGCGCAGCCGAGGACGACGTCGGGGTCCTCGCCGGGAACCTCCGTCCCGGCCCACTCCCAGATGCCCAGTCCCCGCGTGCAGTGCGCGATGGCCTCGTCCATCGACAGGAACTGCGGGGCGGGCTGCTTGCCGGCCACCACGACGTTGACGTACTGGCGGCTGCGCAGGCAGTGGTCGTAGGTGCTCAGCAGCGTGTTGGCGTCCGGCGGCAGGTAGACCCGCACGATCTCGGCCTTCTTGTTCACCACGTGGTCGATGAATCCCGGGTCCTGGTGGCTGAACCCGTTGTGGTCCTGACGCCACACGTGGCTCGAGAGCAGGTAGTTGAGGCTCGCGATCGGGCGCCGCCACGGGATGTGGTTCGTGACCTTGAGCCACTTGGCGTGCTGGTTGAACATCGAGTCGACGATGTGGATGAACGCCTCGTAGCTGGTGAACAGCCCGTGCCGCCCGGTGAGCAGGTAGCCCTCCAGCCACCCCTGGCACTGGTGCTCGCTCAGCATCTCCATGACGCGGCCGGCGCGGGCGAGGTGCTCGTCGACGTCGGGCCCGTAGAACTCAGCGTTCCACTGCTTGTCGGTCACCTCGTAGACGGCCTGCAGACGGTTCGACGCCGTCTCGTCGGGTCCGAAGATCCGGAAGCTGTCCGGGTTGCGGCGGATGATCTCGGTCAGCCACGTCCCCAGCACCCGCGTGGACTCCGCGACGGCGGCCCCCGGTTCGGGCACGTCGACGGCGAAGTCCCGAAAGTCGGGCATCCGCAGGTCCTTCAGCAGCAGCCCACCGTTCGCGTGCGGGTTCGCGCTCATGCGCAGGTCGCCCGACGGCGCCTGGGCGGCGATCTCGGGGTGCAACGCGCCGGCGTCGTCGAACAGCTCGTGCGGCCGGTAGGACTCCATCCAGCCGCGCAGCACCTCCAGGTGCTCCGGCGTGTCCCGGGCGCTGGCCAGCGGCACCTGGTGGGCGCGCCAGGAGTCCTCGGTCTTGTGCCCGTCGATCTCGGGCGGGCAGGTCCAGCCCTTCGGCGTGCGGAAGACGATCATCGGCCACGCGGGCCGCTCGTCGTCGCCCCCGTCGGACGAGCCCTGGGCCTCCGCCTTGATCCGGGCGATGTGCTCCAGCACCTCGTCCAGCAGCTTCGCGAACCGGCGGTGCACCGCCGCGTGGTCCTCGCCGTCGAACCCGCCGGTGAAGAAGTACGGCGTGTGGCCGTAGCCGATCATCAGGTCGCGCAGCTCGTCGTCGCTGATGCGGCTCAGCACCGTCGGGTTGGCGATCTTGTAGCCGTTGAGGTGCAGGATCGGCAGCACCACGCCGTCGGTGCGGGGGTTGACGAACTTGTTCGAGTGCCAGCTCGTGGCCAGCGGGCCCGTCTCCGCCTCGCCGTCGCCCACGACCGCCGCCACCAGCAGGTTCGGGTTGTCGAACGCCGCGCCGTAGGCGTGGGACAGCGCGTAGCCGAGCTCGCCGCCCTCGTGGATCGACCCGGGCGTCTCCGGCGCCACGTGGCTCGGGATGCCGCCCGGGAACGAGAACTGCCGGAACAGCCGGCGCATGCCCTCGTCGTCGGTGGTGATGTCGGTGTAGATCTCCGAGTAGGTGCCCTCGAGGTAGGTGTTGGCCACCAGTCCGGGGCCGCCGTGGCCGGGACCGGCCACGTAGATGGTGGACTGCTCCCGTTCGCGGATCGCCCGGTTCAGGTGGGCGTACAGGAAGTTGAGCCCGGGCGTGGTGCCCCAGTGGCCGAGCAGCCGGGGCTTGACGTCGTCCCGTTCCAGCGTGCGCCGCAGCAGCGGGTTGTCCAGCAGGTAGATCTGCCCGATCGACAGGTAGTTGGCGGCTCGCCACCACTGGTCGAGGCGTTCGACGTCGGTGTCGGAGAGCTCGGCCACGCCGGTGGCACGCCACGGCGAGGAGTCGACGGACGGGACGGACACGGTGCTCATCGCACGCTCCTACGGCTCGGGGTCTGGCTGCCGGTTCGCGCCGTCCGGTCGTCGGACGCCGCGCCCTCATTCCACCGCAGAGCGACAGGGTGCGCAGCCCGAACCCGGCGTCGGTCGGACGCTGTGCGCCGGGGACCGGGGACGGTGAGGCGAGGATCTCGTGCCCGCGATGCCGGTCCGGGGCCGTGCGCCGTCTACCGTGGTGCCGTGCCCGACGCCCGCCCGCCCGTCCGCCGCTCGTTCTGGGCGGTGGCGCGGCAGCCCCGCATGCTCGCGATCCTGTTCCTGCTGCTGCTCGCCGCCGCCGTCTGCGGACGGCTCGGGGTGTGGCAGATCGACCGCGCCTACGAGCGGGCGAACCTGGCCGCCGAGCAGGAGGCGGCCGAGGCCGCGGCGGCCGCGCCCGTCGAGCTCGGCGAGGTGCTGGCCCCGCAGTCGCCGTTCCCCGGTGAGCTCGTCGGCCACGAGGTGGCGGTGACCGGGACGTACGAGCCCGACGGCCAGCTGCTCGTGGCCGGACGGTCCCTGGACGGCGTCGAGGGCTATCTGGTGCTCACCCCCCTGCGCGTGTCCGAGGACGGCACCCACGGGGCGTCGTGGGCGTCGCTGTCCGG
Organism: Isoptericola aurantiacus; assembly: GCF_044769875.1. NCBI lineage: Bacteria > Bacillati > Actinomycetota > Actinomycetes > Micrococcales > Promicromonosporaceae > Isoptericola > Isoptericola aurantiacus. Next base: position 90,958 of record NZ_JBJBAE010000001.1, on the reverse strand, counting down.
TGCGCCGGTGCTGCCGGTGGTGCGCGGCTGGGTCGACTCCGCCACGCCGGGGGCGGAGGCGCTCGCCGTTCCCGCGGGCGAGGTGCAGGTGCACGGATGGCTGCAGGCGTCCGAGTCCACCTCCCGGACCGGTGAGGTCCCGCCGAACCCGGGCGGGCCGCCGCTCACGCAGGACATCGCCTCGAGCGCGCTGGCGAACACCTGGGACGGGCCGATCTACACCGCCTACGCCGTGCTGACGTCGTCGGACCCGGCCCCGGTGCCGGCGGAGGAGGGCGGCCCCGCGCTGCTGCCGCGGCCGGTGCTGGACGGCGGCACGTCCGTCGACCTGCAGAACTTCTTCTACGCGCTGCAGTGGTGGGTGTTCGGTCTGTTCGCGGTGGCTCTGTGGGTCCGCCTGGTGCGCGACGAGATGGCCGGCGGGCGCCGCACCTCCCGGCGCCGCGACCGCGGTGGCGGCCGGGGACACCGCGCCGGTCGCGACGACGATCCCATCGGCTCCGGCATCGCGGGTCTGCCCTCCCCCTGACCCCCTTCCCGCGAGATCGACGTACCCGTACCGAGATCGACGTACCGTCCGTCGATCTCGATACGGGTACGTCGATCTCGACTGCGGCCTGGGGCTCGGTAACGCTGCATCACGGGCGCGCCCGGCTCCACAGGGCGCGCCGGATCCGGCCGGCCGTACCGGCAGCGTCATCGAGGTCCCGCCACACGACGCGAATGACGATCCACCCCGCCTCCTCCAGGGCGTCCTGGCGGGCCTTCTCCGCCACCACTCGTGCCGACGGGTCGCCGTAGGCGCCGCCCGAGTACTTCACCGCGCCGTCGAACTCGACGGCGACCTTCCATTCCGGCCACGCCAGATCGACCCAGAACGTCCCTCGCTCCGTGTCGACGTCGAGCCCAGGCCGGGGAGCCGGGAGCCCCTCGTCGTGGACGATCCACCGCAGGATCGACTCGCCGGGCGACTCCGCGCGGACGTCGGACAGGCCGAGGACCTCCCGCGCTCGCACGACGCCCCGCCTGCCGGCACATTCGCGCAGGATCTCGTCGATCAGCGCAGGGTCGGCGCCGCCGCGGAGCGCCGAGTCGGCGACGACCAGGCCCTGGGCCGGTCGCAGGATCCGCGCGCAGTCGACGACGGTGCGTTCCAGGGTCGTCACGGGCACCCCGGACACCTCGGTGCGGTCGCGTACCGGGAGATCGGTCCAGTGGCGCCGCAGCATCCGGTCCCGTGACTGCTCCAGGTTCGGAGGCCGAAGCTGGGTCAGGTGGACGACGTCGGTCAGCCGCCACGTCCAGCAGCCGTGCAGCACCGCGGCGCTCGTGTGGGAGAACCAGTGGTCGACGTCGAGCCGGACGTCGACCGCGCGGATCTGGCGCAGTGTCTCCGCGCGGTGTCGGGCGGCGATGCCGTCTTCCTGGACCGGCGGGAGGTAGACACCCTTGCGCACCCGTTCCAGCGTCCCTTCCCGGGACCGGCGTCGGATCGCCGCGCGTCGTCGTTCACTGAACCGCGTCGAGGCAGGGACCGTCGCCGGGACCAGGCCCCGGCGGTCTCCCGGACGGCCCGAGCTCCGGCGTGCGGGTGGTTCTGCGGAAGTCGTGATCACGGGGACGACCGTGGCAGGCGGGCGCGGTGAACGGGGACCCCTCGACGGATCTGTGGACAACCACCCGCGAGATCGACGTACCCGTACCGAGATCGACGTACCGTCCGTCGATCTCGGTACGGGTGCGTCGATCTCGCGGTAAGGGGGGAGGGCTACTCGTGCTGCCAGCTGTGCCACAGCCGGGCATACTCCCCGCCGGCCGCCACCAGCTCCTCGTGCGGTCCGATCTCGCTGATCCGCCCGCCGTCGACGACGGCCACGCGGTCCGCGTCGTGCGCGGTGTGCAGCCGGTGCGCGATCGCGACGACCGTCCGCCCGGTGAGCACCGCGTTGAGCGACCGTTCCAGGTGCCGCGCGGCCCGCGGGTCGAGCAGGGACGTCGCCTCGTCCAGCACCAGGGTGTGCGGGTCGAGGAGCACGAGCCGCGCCAGGGCCACCTGCTGCGCCTGTGCGGGGGAGAGCGGGTGCCCGCCCGAGCCGACCTCGGTGGCCAGCCCCGAGGGCAGCGCCGCGGCCCACCCGCGGGCGTCCACCGCCTCCAGCGCGTCCCACAACGCCGCCTCCGAGGCCGAGGTGTCGGCCAGCAGGAGGTTCTCGGCCAGCGTGCCCACGAACACGTGGTGCTCCTGGGTGACCAGCGCGACGTGCCCGCGCAGGTCCTCCAGCGGCAGGTCGACCAGCGGTACGCCGCCGACCGTCACCGCGCCGCCGGTGGGCGGGTGGATGCCGGCGAGCATGCGCCCCAGCGTGGACTTGCCCGCCCCGGAGGGCCCGACGACGGCGAGCCGCTCGCCGGGCCGCAGGTCCAGCGACACCCCGTGCAGGACGTCGTGACCCTCCCGGTAGGCGTACCGGACCTCGTGGGCGCGCACCTCGTCCGACGTCGGCACCGCACCGGAGGCGGTGCGGTCCGGCCCCACGAGCCCGACGCCGACGACGCGGGCGAGCGCCACGGCGGCCACCTGCAGCTCGTCGAGCCAGAACACGAGGTCGAACACCGGCCCGCCCATCTGGTGCGCGTACAGGGCGACGGTCGCCACGGCACCCACCGTCGTCGCGCCCTGGGACGCCAGCCAGCCACCCCAGACGATCGCGGCGATCGGCGCGATCGCCACCGCCGTGTCGAGGGCGGGGATGAGGCGCAGCCGCAGCCCGAGGGTGTAGCTCTCGGCGTCGAACGCCTCGGCGATGTCCCGGCGCAGCCGCCGCCGGATCGTGGAGCCGAGCCACAGCGTGTCCGTGGTGCGGGCCCCCTCGACGGCCTCGGTGATGGTGCCGTTGACGGCCGCGTACGCGGCGGACTCGCGCAGGTAGCCCGGCGTGGCCCGTCGCAGGTACCAGCGGGTGGCGATCGCGATGATCGGCACACCCACCAGCAGCCCGAGCGCGACGAGGGGGTCGGTGAGGAAGGACGCCACGAGGGTGAGCGAGATGGTCACGACGCAGACCAGCACGCGCGGGACGCCGAAGCGCACGGCGTGCTGCAGCTTGTTGACGTCGTTGGTGGTGCGCGCCACGAGGTCGCCGGTCCCGGCCTTCTCCACGACCGACAGCGGCAGTCGGGTGGCGGTGTCCATGAACTCCTCGCGGAGCTCGGCGAACACGCCCTCGCCGAAGACCATCGACAGCCGCTGCGCGTACCGGGTCACGACGGCCTGCACGACGACGGCACCCACCAGCAGCAGGGCCAGCCGGTTCACGGTGGTCAGCGTGGTCCCGGCGGTGACCTCGTCGATGAACCGACCCAGCAGGAACGGCCCGGCGAGCCCGGCGACGGCCGCCAGGGTGTGCAGGACGGCGACGCCGGTGAGTCGGCCCCGGTGGCGGCGGAAGAGCCGCCCGACGGTGCGCTTGACCTCGGTCCGGTCGGCGATCGGGAGCCGGTTCGGGTCCGTCGGCGACGGCGGTGCGGTGGGGGCGCTCATCGCGCGGCTCCTTCCAGGGTCGTGCCGGCCTCGTCGGTCCGGCGGTGCGGGGGCGTGCCGACGGGGGCGGTGGGGTCGGTGACGTCCGGCTCGGCCATGCTGCGCCCGACGACGGCGCGGTAGCGGGCGCCGTCGTCGTCGCGGCGGGCCAGCAGCCCGGCGTGCGTGCCGGTGGTCACCACGCGGCCGGCGGTGTCCAGCAGCGTGACCTCGTCGACGTGGTCGAGCACGAGCGGGCTCGCGGTGACGATCAGGGTGGTGCGGCCGCGGCGGGCCTCGGCGACCCGTTCCGCGATGCGCGCCTCGGTGTGCGCGTCCACGGCGCTGGTGGGCTCCACGAGCACGAGGATCTCGGGGTCGGTGAGCAGGGCCCGGGCCAGCGCGACCCGCTGCCGCTGGCCGCCGGACAACGACCGCCCCTGCTCGGGGAGCTCGCCGTGCAGCCCGCCGGGCACGGAGTCGAGGACGTCGTGGGCGTCCGCGGTCAGCATCGCGGCCAGGAGCTCGGCCTCGCCGGCGCGGCCGCGGGCGTCCAGGGCCTCGCCGAGCACGCCGGAGAACAGGTGCGGCGTCGCCTCGGAGACCACGACGCGGTGCCGCAGCGCGGCCTTGTCGAGGTCGGCCAGGCGCACGCCGCCGAGGGTCACCGGGGTGCCGGCCTCCACGTCGTCGTCGATCCGGCCCAGCCGGGTGGCCAGCCGTGCCGAGACGTCCGGGTCGGCGCACACGAGCGCGACGACGCGGCCCGGCCTCAGGATGAGCCCGGAGGCGTGGTCGACCAGGTCGCTGCCCGACGGCGGGGCGTCCGCGGGCGCGGCGGCCTGCGGCGTCGCCTCGGTGACCCGCAGGACACCGAGGATCTTGCGGGCCGAGACCACGGCGTTCGTCGTCATCTGCAGCATCTGCGTGGCCATCTGCACCGGCCAGGCCAGGAAGGCGGCATAGCCGTAGAACGTGACGAGCTGGCCGCTGGTGAGGTCGCCGCGCACGACGGCGCGGGCGCCGAGCCAGAGCACGAGCGCGGTGAGCAGGCCCGGCAGGAGCACCTGCAGGCCGTCGAGCACGGACTGCACGGCGGCGACCCGGACGCCGCGGTGGCGCACGTCCTGCGACTGCTGCGCGTACCGCCCGGCGAAGACCTCCTCGCCGCCGATGCCGCGCAGGATGCGCAGGCCGGAGACGGTGTCGGCGCCGAGCGCGGTGAGCCGGCCGGTGGCCTCGCGGTGGGTCTGCTGACGGCGCTGCAGAGGACGCACCAGCAGCGCGAGCACCGCGGCGACCACCGGGATGCCGAGCGTCAGCACCAGCCCGAGCAGCAGGTCCTGGGTGAGCATGTACGCGGCGACCACGAGGTAGGCCACGACGCCGCCGGTGAACCGCCCGGCCATGGCGAACATGTCGCCCACGCGCAGGGCGTCGTTGGCGACGGCGGCCACGACCTCCCCGGTGGGCAGGCGCCGGGTCACGGCGTGCCCGGCGCGCGAGGCCTTGTCCCCGACGAGCTCGGTGAAGCCGAGGGCGGCACGCACCCAGTTCTCGACGTCGTAGGTGTGACTGAAGACACCCGAGACGACGATGGTCGCGGCGGCCACGAGCATCCACCCGCACCAGACCAGCAGCTCGCTGCCGAACCCGGCGGCCAGACCGGCGTCGACCGCCTCGCCGAGCAGCAGCGGGGCCGCGGCGGACCCCAGCAGCGACACGATGCCGGCCGCGAGCGACCTGGTCAGGACGTCGCGCTGCCGCCACGCCTGCCAGGTGAGCAGGCGCGTCGCGGACGATCGCGGAGGGGTGCCCGGGTCGGGCAGGGGGAGGGGGCGCACGGTCGTCAGCGTAGGTCGAGCCACCGACGTCGGGCACCGGATTTTCCGCGCCTATCCTGGGTGGCGTGAGCACCGAGCAGAACTCCCCGACCGCCACCACCGAGCAGGCGGCCACCGCCATCCGCAAGGCCCGCGGCGCGCTGACCCGGTACCGGGTGCTCGCGATCGTCACCGGTGTGATGCTGCTGATCCTGTGCGTCGAGCTGTTCTTCAAGTACGTCGTCCCGGTGCAGGCGGTCATCGACTACGCGTTCTGGGTGCCCTTCGCGCACGGGTGGATCTACGTCGTCTACCTCGTCACCGTGCTGGACCTGTGGGCCAAGATGCGCTGGGGCTTCGGGCGGCTGGCCACGATGGTGTTCGCCGGCGTCGTCCCGGTCATGTCCTTCGTCCTCGAGAAGCGTGTGCACGCCGACGCCGACGCCAAGCTCGCGGCGCTCGCGCTGAAGTACGGGGCGTGACGGTGCGCGGCGGCGTGATGGGCGCTCCGGCAGCGGCGGGGACCGGGGCGGGCGAGGTGCTCGCACCGCTCGTCGCGCCGGACCGTGAGCTGTCCGACGCCGAGGTGGCCCGGTACGCCCGCCACCTGGCCCTGCCAGGACTGGGTCCGGACGGTCAGCGCCGCCTCGCCGCCGCGCGGGTGCTCGTGGTCGGAGCGGGCGGCCTGGGCAGCCCCGCGCTGCTGTACCTGGCGGCTGCCGGGGTGGGCACGCTCGGCATCGTCGACGACGACGTCGTGGACGTCACCAACCTGCAGCGCCAGGTGGCCCACGGGCAGGCCGACCTCGGGCGGCCCAAGGTGGCCTCGGCGCGTGCCACGGTCGCGGAGGTCAACCCGCACGTCGAGGTGGTCGAGCACCCGGTGCGCCTCACCCCGGACACCGTCCTGGAGGTGCTGGGCGGCTACGACGTCGTGCTGGACGGCGCCGACAACTTCCCCACGCGCTACCTGGTCTCCGACGCCGCGGAGGTGCTCGGGCTGCCGGTGGTGTGGGGCTCGATCGACCGGTTCGACGGGCAGGTCAGCGTGTTCTGGGGCGCCCCGCGGTGCACGGTGCCCGACGACGGCACCGGCCGCGCCGCGGGGACCGTGACGCGCCGCGGGGTCACCTACCGCGACGTCTTCCCCGTGCCGCCGCCGCCCGGCGTGGTGCCCGACTGCGCCACCGGGGGCGTGCTCGGCGCGATGTGCGGGACGGTCGGGTCGGTGATGGCGACCGAGGCGGTCAAGCTGATCACCGGCGTCGGGCAGTCCCTGCTCGGCCGGCTCGCCGTGTACGACGCGCTCGCACCCGACTGGCGCGAGCTCACCGTGCGGCCGGACCCGACCCGCGAGCCCGTCATCGCGCTGCTGCCGGGCGACGACGCCTACGCCGCGTTCTGCGGTCTGGCTCCCGCGACGTCCGCTCCCGCGACGTCCGTCCAGGACGCCGGGCGCGCCGACCCGGAGGTCTCGCCCGCGCGGGCCCGCGAGCTGCTGACGGGTGAGCGTCCTGCGGCGCTGGTGGACGTGCGCGAGGAGTGGGAGTCCCGCCTGGCCCCCGTGGAGGGTGCCCGGCTGGCGCCGAGCGGGACGTTCCTCGGCACGACGCCGGAGGGCCCGGACGCCGCCGCTCGAGCCGCGCTGAACGGGCTGCCCACCGACCGGCCGGTGCTGCTCGTGTGCGCCGCCGGTCCCCGGTCGCTGCGGGTGGCGCAGGTGGCACGCGCCGCCGGGATCGACGCGCGGTCCGTCGTCGGCGGGGCGCGCGCGCTGCGGGAGGCCTGAGGGGCTCGGCCGCCCCGGACTCCCGCGGTGCGCGGCGTGACCGGCTACAGCGAGAGGTCGAGCCGCCCCTCGTCCGGAGAGCTCGCGAGCGCCCCCTCGCGCCGCGGGATCCGCCCGGCACCGGCCGCGAGCCGGCCCGACTCGACGGCGAGGCGCATCGCCGTCGCCATCCGTACCGGGTCCTCGGCCCGGGTGACGGCCGTGGCCAGCAGGACGCCGTCGCACCCGAGCTCCATCGCCTCCGCGGCGTCGGAGGCGGTGCCGATCCCGGCGTCGAGGATCACGGGCACGCGGGCCTCGGCGCTGATGGCCGCGATGTTGCGCGGGTTGAGGATGCCCAGCCCGGAGCCGATGGGGGCGCCGAGGGGCATGACCGCGGCGCAGCCGACGTCCTGGAGCCGGCGCGCCAGGATCGGGTCGTCGTTGGTGTAGGGCAGCACCACGAACCCGTCGCGCACGAGCTCGTCGGCGGCCTCGACGAGTCCGACCGGGTCCGGCAGCAGCGTGACGTCGTCGGCGATCACCTCGAGCTTGACCCAGTGCGTGCCGCACGCCTCGCGGGCGAGCTGCGCGGTCAGCACCGCCTCGCGCACCGAGAAGCAGCCCGCGGTGTTGGGCAGGGCACGGATGCCGAGCCGTTCCAGCAGGCCCCAGATCCCGGCGTCGTGGGCGGCCTCCCCGCCGGCCCGCGGTGCGACGCGACGCATCGCGACGGTCGTCAGGGCGGTGCCGGAGGCGACGAGCGCGTCGGACAGCGTGAGCAGGTGGTGGGCGCCGCCGGTGCCCATGACCAGCCGGGAGCCGATCTCGGTCCCGGCCACGACGAGCGGGTCGGCGGCCCCTGCGGTGCGGGCCTCGGGGGTGGTCGCGGTGGGCATGGTCCTCCTCAGCCGCCCTGGACGGCCGTGACGATCTCGACGCGGTCCCCGGCGCGGACCACGGTGGCGTCCCACGCGCCACGGGGGACCACGGCGTCGTCGACGGCGGCGGCCACGCCGCGCGGGACGCCGTCGGCCACGTGGCCGGGCAGGAGCGCCACGACGAGTTCGGTCAGCGCCACGGCGCCCGTGGCCCCCAGGTCGTACGGCTCGCCGTTGACGTGTGCGGTGGTCGGCGGCGGGGCGGGCAGGTCGGTGGTGGTCATCCGGGTGCTCCGTCCGGGGTGCGCGGGTCGTGGGCGGACGGGCTGAACCGTCGCGGGTCGGTGGCTCGCAGGGCGGCGAGGGTGGCGCCCGGGTCGGTCCCGGCGTCGTCGACGCCGAACCACGAGCCCGTCACGCCGGCGACGACGACGTCGGCGGTCAGCGGCGCCAGGAGGATGCCGTTGCGGTGGTGGCCGGTGGCCAGGTGGAGGCCCGGGACGTGCGTCGGGCCCAGCAGCGGCAGGTTGTCGGGCGTGGCGGGGCGTGCCCGGGGAGTCACCTCGACGAGCGCGGCCTCGTCGACGGCGGGGATCAGCACCCGGGCGTCGCGCAGCAGGGCGTACACCCCGCCCGCGCTGGCGCGGCGGTCGTCCGGGTTCTCCTCGGTCGTCGCCCCGATCACGAGCTCGCAGTGCCCGGCCCACGGTCCGTCGGTCGCGGGGGCGCGGGGCACGACGTACACCGGGCGCCCCTGCACCAGGCCCCGCAGGACGTACCCGGGGGTGAGCGACGGGTCGGCCTGCAGCCGCAGGGTCTGACCCTTGACCGGCCGGACGGGGACCGTGACGCCGGGCACCCCGGCGAGCAGCGGGGCCGAGGCCCAGCCGGCCGCGACGACGGTGGCGCCCGCCCGGTGCCGGTGCTCGGCGTCGTCCACGGCGCCGACGACCCGACCGTCGCGCTGCTCGAGGTGCACGGCCGTGCGGGGCACGACGACGCCGTCGGGGTGACCCGCGACGGCGCGCAGCAGGGCGCCGTGCGCGGCACGCGGGTCGACGGCGTGGTCGCCGGCGACCCAGGCGGCCGCGGCCAGCCGGGGGCCGAGCAACGGTTCACGCCGTCGCGCGTCGGCGACGGCCACCTCCGTGGAGTCCACCTGGTGGGTGACGTGCAGCGCGAGCACGCGCCGCAGCAGCGCGGCGTCGGTCTCGTCGTAGGCGAGGGTCAGCGTCCCGGACTCGCGCAGGCCGACGCCGGTGCCGGTGGCCGCCTCGAGGTCGGCGGCGAAGGTGAGCCAGCGCTCGGCGCCGGCGAGGTGCAGGCGCAGCGCGGCGTGCTCGGTGAACTCCGCCTCGGTGGCGGGCGCGAGCATCCCGGCGGCGGCGTGCGTGGAGCCGTCCCCCGGGTCGGGGTCGAGCACGGTCACGGTCAGGCCGGCCTCGAGGGCGCGCCAGGCCACCGCGAGGCCGATGATGCCGGCGCCCACGACGACGAGGTCGCGGACGCCCTCGGGCGGGGTGGTGGCACTGTCCACCGGTGCTCCCTTCGCTGGCATGATCCAGATCAGGTGGGACGGTCGGCGCGCGGCGCCCTCTCAGCCCCCCTGCGAGGCTCCCGTGCTCCGGACAGCCTACTCGGATCGTGGCCGTCCCTAGACTCTCCCGTGATGAACCCCGCCGCAGCACGTGCCCGTCTGGCCGACGCCCGTCTCTACCTGTGCACCGACGCCCGGCAGGACCGCGGTGACCTCGAGTCCTTCCTGCACGCAGCGCTGGCGGGTGGCGTCGACGTGGTCCAGCTCCGCGACAAGACCCTCGACGTGGCCCGCGAGCTGGAGCTGCAGCGGCTCGTGGCGCGGGTCGCCGCCGAGCACGGGGCGCTGTGGGCGGTCAACGACCGCGCGGACGTCGCCTCCCTGACCGGCGCCCCCGCGGTCCACATGGGCCAGGGCGACCTCCCGGTGCCCGCCGTCCGGTCGCTGCTCGGACCTGGTCCTGCGCTCGGCCGGTCCACGCACACGGCGGCGCAGGCGGCCGCCGCGGAGGCGGACGACGACGTCGACTACTTCTGCGTCGGACCGCTGTGGGCGACGCCCACCAAGCCGGGCCGCGCCGCCGTCGGGCTCGACCTGCTGCGCGAGGTCGCGGGGACCGCACCGACCACCCCGTGGTTCGCGATCGGGGGGATCGACGCCGAGCGGCTCGACGCGGTGCTGGCGGCGGGTGCGCGGCGCGTCGTCGTCGTGCGCGCGATCACGGAGGCCGCTGATCCGCAGCGCGCGGCGCGGGAGCTGCGCGAGCGGCTCGACGGCTGACCGCACGAGCGGCGGGCGCCGAGGGACCGAGGGTGACCGAGCCGACGTCCTGAGCGCCGGACGTGCGCCCGGACCGCGCCGGCAGGCCTCTATCCTGGTGCGGTGACGACCCCCGCCACCGCCCCCGAGACCTCCGAAGCCGCCGCGACCCCGCGCCCTGTGCTCGTCGTGGACTTCGGCGCCCAGTACGCCCAGCTCATCGCGCGTCGTGTGCGCGAGGCCAACGTCTACTCCGAGATCGTCCCGCACACGTGGACGCCGGAGCAGATGCTCGCCCGCGACCCGGCCGCCATCATCCTGTCCGGGGGGCCGTCGTCGGTGTACGCGACCGGCGCGCCCTTCGTGGACCCGGCCCTGTTCGACGCCGGTGTCCCGGTGCTGGGCATCTGCTACGGGTTCCAGGCGATGGCGCAGGCGCTGGGCGGCACGGTCGCCCAGACCGGTGCGCGCGAGTACGGCGGTACCGAGGTCGAGGTCTGCTCCGCCGGCGTGCTGCTCGCCGACACGCCCGTCACCCAGACCACGTGGATGAGCCACGGCGACTCCGTGCACGCCGCGCCCGAGGGCTTCGAGGTGCTGGCGACGTCGTCCGGGTCCCCGGTCGCGGCGTTCGAGGACACGGGGCGCCGGCTGTACGGGGTGCAGTGGCACCCCGAGGTCAAGCACTCGGCGCACGGCCAGACGATCCTCGAGCACTTCCTCTACGAGGGCGCCGGGCTGGCGCCCGACTGGACGCCGGGCAACGTCATCGCCGACCAGGTCGCCGCCATCCGCGCCCAGGTGGGCGACGCCCGGGTGATCTGCGGGCTGTCCGGCGGCGTCGACTCCTCGGTGGCGGCCGCGCTGGTGCAGCAGGCCGTCGGGGACCAGCTCACGTGCGTGTTCGTGGACCACGGGCTGCTCCGCGAGGGCGAGGTGGAGCAGGTCGAGCGCGACTTCGTCGCCGCCACCGGCGTCCACCTCGTGGTGCGGGACGAGCGTCAGCGGTTCCTCGACGCGCTCGAGGGGCACAGCGACCCCGAGACCAAGCGCAAGATCATCGGCCGTGAGTTCATCCGGGTGTTCGAGGACGCCGCGCGCGACGTCGTCGCGGACGCGGGCGAGCACGGCGAGCAGGTGAAGTTCCTCGTCCAGGGCACCTTGTACCCCGACGTCGTGGAGTCCGGCGGCGGCGAGGGCGCGGCCAACATCAAGTCCCACCACAACGTCGGCGGGCTGCCCGACGACCTGCAGTTCGAGCTCGTCGAGCCGCTGCGCACCCTGTTCAAGGACGAGGTGCGGGCCGTGGGCCGCGAGCTGGGGGTGCCCGAGCCGATCGTGGCCCGGCAGCCGTTCCCGGGCCCGGGTCTGGGCATCCGCATCATCGGCGAGGTCACGGGCGAGCGGCTGGAGATCCTGCGCCGCGCCGACGCCATCGCTCGTGCGGAGCTGACCAGGGCCGGCCTGGACGGCGAGATCTGGCAGTGCCCGGTCGTGCTCCTGGCGGACGTGCGCTCGGTGGGGGTCCAGGGTGACGGCCGCACCTACGGCCACCCGATCGTGCTGCGCCCCGTCTCCAGCGAGGACGCCATGACGGCGGACTGGACCCGCATGCCCTACGACGTCCTGTCGGTGATCTCCACCCGCATCACGAACGAGGTGAGCGAGGTCAACCGGGTGGTGCTCGACGTGACGAGCAAGCCCCCGGGGACCATCGAGTGGGAGTGACGCCCACGCCCTGAGGGGCGAAGTGCGGGCGCCACCTGCGGTTTCGCCGCGACGACTCTTCCGGATTCGGCTACGTTGAGCGTGAGGACCGTCACACCGACAGCGTGACCGAGGAGAGGCGCAGCCATGTCGAGCACAGTCACCGTCCGACCCGCCAAGGGAGTTCGCGGGATCGGGATGTTTTCCATCATCGCCGGCATCGTCCTCGTGGTGGCCGGCATCGTCGTCTGGGTCGTGGTGTCCCAGACGCTCGCGGACGAGAAGATCGTCGTCTCGGACGACGCGAACATGTTCGCCGGCCAGGAGGTCGCCGGGCCGTTCACGGCGTACGCCCAGGCCGAGGTCATCGACAAGCACGCGCTCGAGATGGCCGACGGCATGACCTACGCCGAGCTCGACCAGGAGGACCCGACCCGCGAGACCGTCATGGACGCCTCGTTCCTGCGGGCGTCGCTGTTCACCTCGGTGGTCGCCTTCGGGGTGTGCGCCCTGGTGATCGGGCTCGGGCTGATGTTCATCCTCATCGGCGCCGCCCTGAGACGGCTGGCAGGAGGCCCTTCGGTCGCGGTCGACACCCCGGCCTACTCCTCGGGCGGGGACCTGTCCCGCACCCCGGGCGAGCCCGCCCCGACGACCAACCCGGGGCCCGAGCGACGTCCGGTGACCGGGGCCCACGCGGCCGAACCCCACGCGACCCCGGCCGCCGGGACCGGCTCGGGGACCGCCGTCGACCCGACGCCGTCGACCCGCCTGGACGAGGACACGAACCCCGGGCCGGCCGCCGGCCCGACGACGCCGACGCGACCTGTCGACGACACCAACCCCGGCCCGGAGCCCCGCCACACCGACGAGCCGGGCGGCACGACGCGCGCCTGACGTCCCCGCCTGCGCGGACGGGACCGGCACCGCCCGGCAGCGACCCCTGAGGGGTGGCTGCCGGGCGGTGCCGGTTCTCGGTGCGGTCAGGAGCGCCGGCGGCGCGCGGCCCCGACCAGGGAGCCCACCAGGAGCAGGGCACCGGCCACCGTGAGCAGCAGGATGGCCGCCAGCTCGGTGTCGATGGTGGCCCCCGCGGTGCGGGCCAGCAGCCCGGAACCCACGACCAGGACGATCAGCCCCCACACGATCGTGCTGGTGCGGGGCCCCGTGCGTACCAGGGGCGCGGACCGGACCGGCGCACCCTCGGGGGCCGCACCCTCGGGGGCCGCGCCGGGGATCTCGGGGCCGGGGCCCGGCCCGGGTGTCGACGCCGTCGCCGACGCGGGCGTGGCGGCCGAGGAGGCGCCGACCAGCGGCTGCGTCGGCGGCACGGCGTCGGTGTCGGTCTCACCAGGGGTCCCGGCCGACGCGGTGGTCGGTGACCCTCCGGCCTCCGGCTCGTCCCAGGGGCGGTGCTGATCGGTGCTCATCGGTCCTCCTCGATCACGAACTGTCCGGCGCGGGTGTCGACGTCGAGCAGCAGGACGGCGCCGCCGTCCTCGTCGACCTCGTCGGTGCGGTAGGTGGCGGGGCCCCCGCTGAAGCCGTCCACGCGGCGGTACTCGCCGCCGACGTCCCAGGTGAAGGTCCCGGCGCTGACGTCGACGTCGGCCTGCACGGCCGTGTCCGCCGGGACGGTGACGACGGTGCTCCCCGCCGTCATGTCGATCGGGACGACCACGGGGTCACCCGGGCTGACGTCGGTCAGGTCGAGCTCGGTGAGGTCCACCCGGGCCTCGCCGAACTGGACCCGGACACCGGCCTCGGCGGAGGCGGTGGACCGCGGGGTCACCTGCCCCGAGCTCAGGACGGTGCCGGACATCGTGGTGACCTGGGCGCCGTCGTCCCAGGCCCAGTCGTCGAACGGCCAGTCGCTCTGCCGGTCGGCGAACGGCCAGGTGATGGCCGTGCCGACGAGGGCCAGGACGGCCAGCGCCGTGAGCCATCCCCCGCGCAGCCCTCGCAGGCCGGTGACGATGATCGCGGCGCCGAGCACGGCGACGGTGAGGCCCAGCCAGAGCGGCCACAGCGGCCAGGTGATGCCGAGCGCGACGTCGGCGGCCAGCAGGCCCGCGCCGATCAGGAGCGTCAGGCCGAGCACGGCGCCGACCGTCCCGCCGCCTGCGGTGCGCCGGGGTGGCGGCGGCGGAGGGGGGACCGGGGGACCGGCAGGCGCCGAGGGTGCGCCGTGCCCCGACGGCGCGGTCGGCGCTGCCGGCGACGTGGCGGACGGCAGGGGGGCCGTCGCACCGGCCGGCGACGGCGCGGCATACGGTCCGGCGGCCGGTGCGGCGTAGTGCACGCGCGGCGCGGGGGTGAACCCCCCGGCCGCCGACGTCGTCGTGCTCGACGGCGCCGCGTCCGGCCGGTGTTCGGGCGCGCCGGCGTAGGGCGCGCCGGCGTCGGGACCGGGCCGTCCCCGGCGGGACCGGACCAGCTTGACGATCAGCCACACCACGGCGACCCAGAAGGCGATCCACAGCAGGGTCGCCACCCACTCGGCGGGGCCGCCCCACCAGGGCCAGAACCCGCCACCCGCGCCGATGCCCAGGACGATCGCCAGGCCCGCGCCGAGGATCGCGACGTCGAAGCTGCCGCGGATCGCCTCCTGCAGGTGGATGCGTCCGTCCGAGCGTTCGGGCAGCAGCGCCCAGGCGACGCCGTACAGCACGAGCCCGGCGCCGGTGACGAAGAAGCTGAGGATGAGCAGCCCGCGCACCAGCAGCGGGTCGAGCCGGAACCGTTCGGCCACACCGGCGGCGACGCCGCCGACCCAGCGGTCCTCGGAGCGGGCCACGCCCGCGCGGCGCACGGAGTCGAAAAAGCCGTCACCGGCCGGTCGGCGCGGTGGTGCCTGCCCGGCGTCGCCGGCGGCGGGGGCGCCCGAGCTCGCGGCGCCGTCCCCGGCGGCGTCCGGCCCGTCGGGCGGGGGAGTGTCGTTCGTGGTCATGGCTCCATCCTGGCCGCGCAGCGGCGCCGCGGACATGGGGTGTCGCCCTGAACGGACCCTGATTCACCGGCACGGGGCCCCGGATCCGGGGCGCGGCGCTCCCCTGACGTGCCACGATCGGGGGGTGAGCACGATCGAGACCGCGCGCCTGCCGTTGCGCCGCCCCCGGCAGGGGCGGTGGCTCGGCGGGGTGTGCGCGGGGGTGGCTGCGCACCTGGCGGTCCCGGTATGGGTCGTGCGCGTCGCCCTCGTCGTCCTGGCGCTGCTCGGCGGGATGGGCCTGGCGCTGTACGTCTTCTGGTGGGTCACGGTCCCCGCCGGCGACCCGCGCGACGTCGCCGCCGCGGCGCGGCCGCCAACCGTCGCGCGGCTCGCGCCCCGGCTGCGGCGCAGCGGCCCGGTCCGGAGCCTGTCCCGTCGCGACGTCGGCATCGGTCTGGCGCTGCTCGTGGGTGCCGCGCTGCTGCTCGCCGTCCGCGCCGGATGGGACCTGCCCTCGACGTGGCTGCCGATCCTCATCGTCGCCGGCGGGGCCGCGTTGGCCTGGAGCCAGCTCGACGCCGTGCAGCGCGCCCGCACGGCGGACGCCCCGACGCCGCGCTCCGGCCTGCTGCTGCGGCTGGCCGGCGGGCTGGTGCTCGTCACCGCGGGGGTCCTGCTGCTGTTCGTGCAGGGCACCCCGCCCGGGGAGCTGCTGACCGTCATCCTCGCCTCCCTGGCGGTGCTGGTCGGGGTGGCCCTGGTGCTGGCGCCCTGGTGGTTGCGGCTCGTGCGGGAGCTGGGCGACGAGCGGGCCGCGCGGGCCCGGGAGGCCGAGCGTGCCGACATCGCCGCACACCTGCACGACTCGGTGCTGCAGACCCTCTCCCTGATCCGGGCGCGCGCCGGAGACGCCGAGGAGGTCGCGCGGATGGCGCGCGCCCAGGAGCGCGAGCTGCGCGAGTGGTTGTACGACGACCGCCCGGCCGCGGGCACGTCGCTGGCCGCCGAGCTGCGCGTGCTGGTCGGCGAGGTCGAGGACGGCCGGGCCGTGGAGATCGAGCACGTCGTCGTGGGCGACTGCCCGCCCACGGAGGCGACCACCGCGCTGCTGCAGGCCACCCGCGAGGCGCTCGTCAACGCCGTCGTGCACGGCGAGCCGCCCGTGACCGTGTACCTCGAGGTCGCCGAGGCCGCGGTGGACGTGTTCGTGCGCGACCGCGGCGACGGCTTCGACCTGGACGACATCGCCCCGGACCGGTTCGGGGTGCGGGAGTCCATCCTCGGCCGGGTGCGCCGGCGTGGCGGCACCGCCGAGGTGACCAGCCGCCCGGGCTGGGGCACCGAGGTCCGGTTGCACCTGCCGCGGACCGCCACCACCCCGGCGTCGGCGGGCTCGCCGTCGTCCGCCCCCGAGACCGAAGGAGCCTCCTCGTGACCGAGAGCCCCCGGACCGACGGCCCTGTGCCGGTGGTCCTCGTCGACGACCACCACATGTTCCGCACCGGGGTGCGGGCCAGCCTGGACGCGCGGGTGCGCGTCGTGGGCGAGGCCGCGGACGTCGAGGAGGCCGTCGCCGTCGTGCGCGCCGAGCAGCCGCCGGTGGTGCTGCTGGACGTCCACCTGCCCGGTGGCAACGGGGGCGGGGGCGCCGAGGTGGTCCGCCGTTGCGCCGACCTGCTCGCCGGCACGCGGTTCCTCGCGCTGTCCGTCTCCGACGCCGCCGAGGACGTCGTGGCGGTCATCCGCGCCGGGGCGCGCGGGTACGTCACGAAGAACATCTCGGCGTCCGACCTCTCGGGGGCCGTGGTGCGCGTGGCCGGCGGCGACGCGGTGTTCTCGCCGCGCCTGGCCGGGTTCGTGCTCGACGCGTTCGGCACCGCGGCCGGAGACGTGGCCGTGGCCGACGACGAGCTCGACCGGCTCTCGAAGCGCGAGCAGGAGGTCATGCGGCTCATCGCCCGGGGCTACACCTACCGCGAGGTCGCCTCGGAGCTGTTCATCTCCGTCAAGACCGTCGAGACCCACGTCTCCGCGGTGCTGCGCAAGCTGCAGCTCTCCAACCGCAACGAGCTCACGCGGTGGGCGGCGGCGCGGCGGCTGCTCTGAGGCGGTGGCCGGAGCTCACCAGGCGGTGCGCAGGCCGGGCAGCGTACCGAAGGCGGGGTCCGCGGTGACCAGGGTGACGTTCTCGACCACGGCCTGGGCCGCCAGGAGGCGGTCGAACGGGTCGCGGTGCTCCCACGCCATCGAACCGGCGTTGAGGGCGTGCGCCGTGGTGAGGTCGAGGGTCTCGGCGTCGAGGTCGTCCACGCGGCGGTCCCATGCGCCGACCAGGCCGGCCGCCTCGGGGAACTTCCCGAGACGGACCTTGGTGGCGACCTCCATGGCCGAAACCGACGAGACCAGGAGTCGGTTCGCGGTGGAGGCGAGCTCTGGTCGGAGAGATTCCGACAGGCGCTCCGGCGAGCCGAGCAGCCAGACGAAGGCGTGGGTGTCCAGCAGATAGGTCACTCCCACGCAGCCAGCTCCCCGTCGTCGAGCGGCGTGAAGAAGAAGTCGTCAGGCAGCGAGATCGGCACGGTACCGAAACGGCGTTCCGCGACCGGCTCCACCGCGGTCAGCCGCACCGCGGGCTTGCCGGCGCGCGCGACCACGATGTCTTCGCCGTGCTGCGCACGCGCGATCAACCGGGACAGATGGGTCTTCGCCTCCTGGACGTTCACGAGGGTCATGGTTCCATCGTGCGCGCGTCATGTGGTCTGGTCAAGGTGACCAGACCAACTTCCTCGGATCTCACCGCGCGGCGCGGTACCGGTCCACGACGATGTCGACCAGCTCGGCCGGCGCCTCGCCGTCGGGCAGGAGCAGGGGAGCGGTGGTGACGTCCCCGCCGACGCCCTCGGCCAACGTCTGGAAGTAACCGGGCGCGATGAGGTAGCTCGCGGTGACGACGCGGGCACCCGGGTTCTCGAACCGCACGGAGGCCACGACGTCGCCCAGCCTGGGGGTGGCGTTGGCGATGTAGCCGACGCGGACGGGGTGCCCGGTGCGCTCGGCCAGCAGGGCGCCCGTGCGCTCGCAGTCGGCCACCGCGCGAGCGTCCGAGGATCCGGCGGCGGCGAGCACGATCACGTCCCCGTCCGCGAGGCCGGCGTCCTTCAGCCGCCGCTGGAGCAGGTCGACGAGCCGGGTGTCCGGGCCGAGCGCCCCGCCGAGCCGCACGCCGATGCCGTCGGCGTGGGCCGCCTCGACGTCCTCGCGCAGGTCGACGTGGACGTGGAAGCCCGCCGAGAGCAGCAGCGGCACCAGCACGGTCGAGGTCTCGCGCAGCGCGGCCAGGCAGGTCGGGACGTCGGGCTGCTGGACGTCCACGAACCCGCCGCGGACCGGCGCCTCGTCGGCCAGGCGGGCCGCGACGGCGTCGACCAGGCCGGCGACGGCGGCCGCCCCCGTCGCCGACGACGTGCCGTGGGAGATGGCCAGCAGGGTCGGAGCGGTCATGCCCGTCACGCTACGCGCCGGATCGTTCCCGGGCGTGACGCCGAGGTGACGGCCTGTCACGGTCTGCTCACGGCGCCGTCGTCGTCGCTGTGAGGAGGGGGCCAGTCGGGGCTGAGCCGCACGACGTCACCCACCACCGTGACGGCCGGAGGCCGCACGCCGGCGGCGGCGGCCCGCGCGGCGATGTCCGCGAGGGTGCCGAGGGTCGCACGCTGGCGCGGTCCGAACCCGTCCTCGACCACGGCGACGGGGGTGTCCGCGGGCCGGCCGGCCCCGACCAGCGCCGCGGCGGTGGTGGCGAGCCGCGTGACGCCCATGAGCAGCACCACCGTGTGGTCCGGGCCGCCGGGGACGTCCCGGACCGCCTCGTGCGCGGTGAGCACGCTGAAGCCGGCCGCCACGCCACGGTGCGTCACCGGGATGCCCACGGCCGCCGGCACGGAGACGGCGGACGTCACGCCCGGCACGACCTCGACCTCGACGCCCGCGGCGCGGCACGCGGCCAGCTCCTCGCCGCCACGCCCGAACAAGTACGGGTCGCCGCCCTTGAGCCGCACCACGTCGCGGCCCGCGCGGGCGTGCTCCACGAGCAGCTCGTTGATGCGGTCCTGCGGCACGGGATGGTTGCCGGCGGTCTTGCCGACGTCGACCACCTCGACGTCGTCCGCGAGGGTGTCCAGGAGGGAACGAGGCCCCAGTCGGTCGACCACGACGACGTCGGCGCTCGCCAGCAGCCGCCGTCCTCGTCCGGTGATCAGCCCCGGGTCGCCGGGGCCGCCGCCCACGAGGGCGACACGGCCCGTCCGCGACCCGCCGTCGTCAGCCGTGCGGACGCGCCGCACCGGCAGCTCCCCGGCGTCCAGGGACGCGGCGACCGCGTCGCGCAGGCGGACGGCGCGCCGCGGGTCGCGGGCCGCGTGGACGGAGAGCTGGACCTCGCCGTCCCCGGCGAGCCCGGCGGTGGCGGGCACCCAGGCCGTGGCGGCGGTGGCGTCGGCGGCGACCACGCAGAACGTGCGCGCCTCCTCCGCCGCCGTGGCGACGGCCCGGTCCACGGCCGGGTCGCCGGTCGCGGTGTGCACCAGCCAGGCGCCGTCGAGGTCGCCCGGGGCGTACCCGCGCGCCACGTGCTCCACCGCGCCGTCGGCGACCGGCCCGGCCAGGGAGTCCACGACGGCGGGAGCCACCAGGCGTACGCGCGCCCCGGCGGCGAGGAGGCCGCGGACACGCCGCGCCGCGACCGGCCCCCCGCCGACGACGACGACGAGCCGGCCGCGCACGCGCAGGCCGAGGGGATAGAGGTCGGTCACCCTGAGATCCTCGCGCAGCCCGGGCTCAGATGTGCAGGCCGCACTCGGACTTGTCCAGACCGGCCCAGCGGCCGGCCCGGGCGTCCTCACCGGCGGTCACGCGCCGGGTGCAGGGCTCGCAGCCGACCGACGGGTAGCCGTCGTTCAGCAGGGGGTTCACGGTCAGGCCGTTGCGCAGGGCGAACGCGACCAGCTCGTCGTCGCTCCACGCGGCGATCGGGTTGATCTTGACCAGGTTGTTCGCGTGGTCGAACGAGACCAGCTCGGCCTTCGCTCGCGTGCCCGAGTCCGCCCGGCGCAGGCCGGTGGCCCACGCCTCGTACCCGCCGAGCACCTCGCGCATCGGCTCGACCTTGCGCATCCGGCAGCACGCCTCCGGGTCGCGGCGGTAGAGCCGCGCGCCGTAGACCTCGTCCTGCTCGGCCACGCTGAGCCGCGGGCGCACGTCCACCACGGTCACGTCCAACGAGTGCTCGACGGCGTCGCGCGTGCCCAGGGTCTCGGCGAAGTGGTAGCCGGTGTCGCCGAACAGCACGTCCACCCACGGCAGCTCCTGGCTGACGAGGTAGGCGAGCACCGAGTCGGTCATCGACGAGGCGACGGCCAGCGAGTCGCCGAACTGCTCGACGGCCCACGCGATGACCTCCTGCGCGGAGGCCTCGTCCGGGGCGCCGATGCCGGACCCGCCGAGCTCGGCCTGGCCCTGGCGGGCGATGTCGCACAGCTCGGCGGCCGACCGCAGGCGGCGCTCGCGGCCGTCGACGCGCGCGTTGCGGCGCGCCCGTGACCGCTCGCGCGCCGCGCTACGCCGTCTGGCGGCCTCGGCGGCACCGGCCAGGGTCGACACCGGCGCGGACGCGGCCGACGCGTTCGGTCCGACCCCGAGGGCGACGGAGACGGCTGTCATGACAGCACCTCCTCGTCGGCGCGGTGCGCCCACTCGGCGAACGACTCGTCCTCGACGCGGTCCGTGGCGTACCGGCGCACCACGCGCTCGACGTAGTCGCCCAGCTCGGCGGCCGGGACCTTGAGGCCGCGCACCGTGCGGCCGAGCCCGCCGGCGTCCTGGCCCCGGCCGGCGAGACTGCCGCCGAGGTGGACCTGGAAGCCGGGCATCTGCTCGCCGTCGACGGTGATGATCTGGCCCTTGAGCCCGATGTCCGCCGTCTGGATCCGAGCGCAGGAGTTGGGGCAGCCGTTGACGTTCAGCGAGATCGGCTTGTCGAGGTCCGCGGTGAGGTCGCCGAGCCGCTCCTCGAGCTGGCCAATGACGCGCTCGGCGGTGTCCTTGGTGTCCACGATCGCGAGCTTGCAGAACTCGATGCCGGTGCACGCGATGGTGTTGCGGCGGAACAGCGACGGGCGGGCCGTCAGGCCGAGCGGCTCGAGGCCGTCGACCAGCTCGTCCACACGGTCGGCGGGCACCCCGAGGACGACGACCTTCTGGTGGGCGGTGAGGCGTGCCGACTCGGCGCCGACGGACTCGATGAGGTCCGCGAGCCCGGCGAGGCTGCCGCCGCCGACCCGGCCGACCACCGGGGCGGCGCCGACGTAGAACCGGCCGTCCTTCTGCTCGTGCACGCCGACGTGGTCGCCGGGTCGCGTGGCGGGCGCCGGCGCCGGGCCGTCGGGCAGCTCGTAGCCCAGGTACTCCTGCTCGAGAACCGCACGGAACTTCTCGGGGCCCCAGTCCTTGAGCAGGAACTTCAGGCGGGCCTTGTTGCGCAGCCGGCGGTAGCCGTAGTCGCGGAAGATCTGGATGACGCCGTACCAGACGTCGGGGGCCTGCTCGGCGGTGACGAACGCACCGAGGCGCTCGCCGAGGCGCGGTGCGGTCGACAGCCCGCCGCCGACCCACAGGTCGAAGCCGGCGCCGAGCTCGGGGTGCTGCACGCCGACCAACGAGATGTCGTTGATCTCGTGCACGACGTCGAGGCTGGGGTGGCCGGAGATCGCGGTCTTGAACTTGCGGGGCAGGTTCGCCAGCGCAGGGTCGCCGATGTACCGGCGCTTGATCTCGTCGATCACGCCGGTGGCGTCGAGGATCTCGTCGGCGGCGACGCCGGCCACCGGGCTGCCGAGGAACGCGCGGGGGGAGTCGCCGCACGCCGTCGTGGTCTCGAGGCCCACGGTGTCCAGCCGCCGCCAGATCTCCGGCATGCTCTCGATCTCGATCCAGTGGAACTGGATGTTCTGCCGGTCGGAGATGTCGGCGGTCCCGCGCCCGAAGTCGTCCGAGATGCCGCCCAGGACGCGCAGCGCCTGGGGGGACAGGGCGGCGCCGTCGGTCCGCACCCGCAGCATGAAGTAGCGGTCCTCGAGCTCGTGCGGCTCGAGCGTGGCGGTGCGGCCGCCGTCGATCCCGGGCTTGCGCTGGGTGTAGAGCCCCCACCAGCGGAAACGGCCGTGGAGGTCGTCGTCGGCGATCGAGTCGAAGCCCTCGCTGGCGTAGGTGGACTCGATGCGCTCGCGCACCTCGAGCGGCGGGCCGGCCTGCTTGAACTCCTCGTTGTGGTTCAGCGGGGCGGTGCCGTCGATCTTCCACTGGCCGTTCGGCCGGGCGGCGCGCGCGGGCCGGGCGGGACGTTCGGCGGGTACGGGGGTGGTGGTCTGCGTCGTCATCTGGGGGAGTTCCTCGGGTCCTCGGGGGCGGGACGCGCGACGACGGAGGCTCAGCAGGGGTGGGCCGAGACCGACGGCGCGCGCCGGTGCTCAGGTCCGCGGGTGCGGAGGGGGGCTGAGGTGGGGCGCGATCAGCGACAGCAGCACTGACAGCTGCACATGGACATGTGCATCGGGCGCGCCGACATCTCACGACGGGTGGTCGTGAGGTGGTGCGCAGCCGTGGTCATGGGAGTGAATCTATCCCGGGAGCGCGGGGCGGCGAAACCCTGTGTCCGCCTGATGGGACGGATGTCACTCCGTGAGACGCGCCGGGGGTGGACAGCTGTGGCTCGACGCGAGTTTCTGACACCGGCGTCACCTCGATAGGCTGCGCACATGGAGTTCCTCTACAACGTCTTCGCCGTCCTGCACTTCGTCGGCTGGGCGATCGTCCTCGGCGGCTACCTCGCCACCCTGCGCTCCCCGGGCCTGTACCGCGGGGTGTTCCACGGGGCGCTGTCGGCGCTGGTCGGTGGCGTGGGCATGGTCGGCGTCGCCGAGGCGAGCGGCCTGTGGGACGACGGCGGGCCGGACATGGCCAAGATCGGCGTCAAGCTGGCCATCACCGTCGTCATCGCCGTGCTCGCCTTCGTCGCCAAGCGGCAGGGGAGCAAGGGGGACAACGGGACCGGCGCGGTCGCCCCCGGCCTCAAGCACTCGATCGGCGGCCTGACGCTGGTCAACATCCTCATCGCCGTCTTCTGGTGATCGCCCCCGCATCACCGACCGCCACCGCGCGTGGCGGGACGGGATGAGCGTCCTGGCCGAGGTCCTCGTCGGGCTCGCGATCGCCGTCGGGCTGGTCGGCATCGTCGTCCAGGTCCTTCCCGGCAACGCGCTGGTGATCGGCGCGATCCTCGTGTGGGCCTGGGGCACCGGCGGGACGACGGCATGGGTCTGCTTCGCCGTCGCCGCCCTGATCGTCGCCCTGGCCGAGACGGGCAACTGGCTGGTCGCCGGCCGGCACATGCGCCGGGCGGACGTGCCCTGGTCCACGCTCGCCGTCGCCGGGGTGGCCGGGATCGTCGGCTTCTTCGTCGTCCCGGTGGTGGGGCTGTTCCTCTTCTTCGCCGTCGCCGTGCTCCTCGTGGAGTACCTGCGCCGCCGGGACCGGGCCGCAGCGTGGCGCGCGACGGTCGCGGCCCTGCAGGCCACGGCCATCACGATCGGCATCCAGCTCGTGGGGGGTGTCCTGGCCACGCTCACCTGGGTCGTCGGGCTGACCCTGACCTGAGCGCACGGCGCCCCGTACGCGATGATGGCGCGGTGGAGATCCTCACCCGCCCCCTGACCGACCTCGACGCCGCAACCGTCTTCGGCCTGTGCCGGCTGCGGCAGGACGTGTTCGTCGTCGAGCAGGACTGCGCGTACCCGGACCTGGACGACCGGGACCTCGCGCCCGGCACCCGGCACGTCGTGGTCCTCGACGCGGGCCGGGTCGTCGCCACGGCCCGGGTGCTCGACGACGGCGCCGCGCAACGCATCGGCCGGGTCGTCTGCCACCCCGACGTGCGCGGTACCGGGACGTCGGGGGTGCTCCTGCGGGCCGCCCTCGACGTCGCCATAGAAGCGGCGCCGCACCAGGACGTCGTCCTCGGGGCGCAGTCGCCGCTGGTGGGCTGGTACGCACGGTTCGGGTTCGCCCCCGACGGTGCCGAGTACCTCGAGGACGGCATCCCGCACACCCCGATGCGGCGGCGCGCGGTCGGCGGCTGACCGCCCGGCCGGGCCGCGTGGCTCAGCCGCGGCGTGACGTCGGCGAGGGGGAGGCCGCCGGAAGCCGTCGGATCTCCACGGGGGTCACGGACACCTCGACGGCGTACGAACCACCGAGGGCGTCGTCCAGCGCGGACTGCAGCGGGTCCAGCGCCGGCAGGTCGTCGGCGGAGCCGACCAGGGACACCTGCACGGTGTCCGTGCCGACGTCGACCTGGGTGAGGCTGAGCGAGGCGTCGTCGTCGAGCCAGTCGTCGACGGCGCCCTGCGCGGCGCGCTCATCGGAGGAGCTGCTCAGCAGGCCGTCCGTGGTCAGCAGCAGCGGCAGCAGGATGATCAGCGCCAACGTCACGAACGGCGTCAGCGTCAGCAGGATGCGTCGCCCGCCGCGCCGCAGCTGCCGGGGCTCGGCCACGCCGGCCAACACGAAGACGACGGCGGCGGCCAGGACGATCGAGACGAAGTTCGTGGCGAACAGGAGCATCGCGCCGGCCGCGTCCCCGGGCCGACCGCTCGACAGGGCGACGCCGACGACGGACAGCGGCGGCACCAGCGCGACCGCGATCGCGACGCCGCCCAGGGAGGACGCGACGCGCCGGTCCGCGGTGGCGAACGCCCCGGCCGCGCCCGCCGCCACCGCGACCAGCATGTCGAGCAGGGTCGGGTCCACGCGCGAGCTGATCTGGCTGTTCGAGTCGAACGGCACGACGATCGGCACCCACGAGGCGATCGCGTAGGCGATGGCGACCGCGACGGCGGTACCGGCCAGGATGAGCACCAGCGACCGGACGGCACGGTACGCCCAGCCGCTCACCAGCGCGGCGGCGAGGCCCAGGATCGGCGTCATCAGTGGTGCGACCAGCATCGCCCCGATGACGACGGCGGTGGAGTCCTGCAGCACGGCGAGCGTGGCGATGCACACGCTCAGCACCAGCATCGTCCACCAGGCGATCTGCTTCGCCGCCATCTCGGGGCGCTCCAGGTAGAGCTGCTCGGCCAGCAGGGTCCGCCGTCTGGTCCCGATGTCGACGTGGTCCACCCAGGTCCACAGGATCTCGGTGAAGGACGGGTACGTGCCCTCGGGCGGAGGCAACCGGCCGGAGGCCACGCGGTAGCCGTAGGTGAGGGTGACGGTCCCGGCGAACGTGGCGAACAGACCGACGACGGCCGCGATCCAGTCCACGTAGGCGCCCGGCGTGACCAGGACCAGCACGGAGAACGCCAGGCCGACCCCGCCGGCGGCGTAGCGCGGCGCCCGGCGGCTGCGGTCCCGGCTGGCGACCGCGAGGACCAGGGTGACCAGGCTGCGGAAGAACAGGTACACGGCGCCGATGAGCAGCGACACCACGAGCGCCGTCTGCGCCGAGAACAGGAAGATCGCCGCGATCGCCAGGGAGGCGAGCCCGCGCAGGGCGGCGGCGACCCGAGCGGGGACCCCCACCCGACGGCGCACCGCGGCCCACAGGTCGTTCGCGCCGGAGACGAGCAGCCCGAGGCCGACGACCGTCTCGGTCAGGTCGTGGGACAGGGCCGGCACGAGGAGCAGGACGAGGCCGATGACGAGCGCCACCGCCCCGCCCACCGTTGAGGGGTTGACCAGGCGTCGGGGGTGCGCCAGCAGCTCCTGCGCGGAGGCTGCCTGGCCGGTGACGCCGGTGCTGCCGGGCGCGGGGCTGCTCATGGCGAGACGATAGCGGCGGGGAGCACCTGCCGCCGCCGGTGCGGAGCAACCCCGGGTGTCGGCCTCAACGCCTACCCTTGACGTGCCATGACTTCGCTCTTCGACAGCCTCTCCCTGCCCGGTCTCGACGCGCCGACCGCCGGGGAGACCGCCCGCCTGCCCACCACCGCGCCGCGGTGGGACGACGACGCCGCCGCCCCGGACTGGGTGCCGCAGCCCTCGCCGGGCACGCGGCCGTCCGGCGACCCGGCGTCGGACGAGGCGGCCGCCGCGCTGCTGGACGGTCTCAACGAGCCGCAGCGGGACGCCGTCGTGCACGCCGGCTCACCCCTGCTGATCGTCGCGGGGGCGGGCTCGGGCAAGACTCGCGTCCTCACCCACCGCATCGCTCACCTGCTGGCCACCCGCCGGGCGCACCCGGGCCAGATCCTGGCGATCACGTTCACGAACAAGGCCGCCGCCGAGATGCGCGAGCGGGTGGAGCACCTGGTGGGACCGGCCGCGCACCGCATGTGGGTCTCGACGTTCCACTCGGCGTGCGTGCGCATCCTGCGCCGGGAGTCCAAGACGCTCGGGCTGCGCTCCAGCTTCTCGATCTACGACGCCGCCGACTCCCAACGCCTGATCACGCTGGTGTGCCGCGAGCTCGACCTGGACATCAAGAAGTACCCGGCGCGCTCGCTCGCGCACAAGATCAGCGACCTGAAGAACGAGCTGATCGACCCGGACACCTACGCGCAGCGGATCGGCTCGGACACCACGGCCGACGGCTGGCGCGAGCGGGCCCTGGCCGGGGGCGGGATCGCCGACGCCGCGAAGATCGAGGTCGACGCGGTCCTGGCGGACGTCTACCGGCGCTACCAGGCACGCCTGGCGCAGGCGCACGCGCTGGACTTCGACGACATCATCATGACCACGGTCAACCTGCTGCAGGCCTTCCCGAACGTGGCCGAGCACTACCGCCGCCGGTTCCGGCACATCCTCGTGGACGAGTACCAGGACACGAACCACGCGCAGTACGTGCTGGTGCGCGAGCTCACCGGCGTCCCGGCGAGGAGCGAGCCGGCGAGCCCCGCAGACCGGGCGCCGGACGGCGCGGCCGACGTCCTCGACCCGGCCGAGCTGACCGTCGTGGGCGACGCCGACCAGTCCATCTACGCGTTCCGCGGCGCGACGATCCGCAACATCGTCGAGTTCGAGGAGGACTACCCGGACGCGACCACGATCCTGCTGGAGCAGAACTACCGCTCCACGCAGAGCATCCTGACGGCCGCCAACGCCGTCATCGCGCGCAACACGGGCCGCCGGCCGAAGCGCCTGTGGACGGACGCCGGGGCGGGGGCGCAGATCGTCGGGTACGTCGCCGACGACGAGCACCACGAGGCCCGGTTCGTCGCGGAGGAGATCGACCGTCTCGGGGACACCGCGGGCGTGCGCCCCGGTGACGTCGCGGTCTTCTACCGCACCAACGCCCAGTCGCGGGCGCTGGAGGAGGTGCTCATCCGCGTCGGGCTGCCGTACAAGGTGGTCGGCGGGACCCGGTTCTACGAGCGCCGGGAGGTGAAGGACGCGGTCGCCTACCTGCGGGCGCTGGCCAACCTCGACGACGACGTCTCGCTGCGCCGCGTCCTGAACGTGCCCAAGCGCGGCCTGGGCGACAAGGCGGAGTCGCTGGTCGCCGGGTTCGCCGACGCCCACCGGATCTCGTTCGGCGCGGCCCTGGACCGGATCGACGAGATCCCGGCGATGACGACCCGCACCCTGCGCCCGTTGCGCGCCTTCGCCGAGATGATGGCCGAGCTGCGCGCGCTCGTGGACGACGGCGGCACGCCGGCGGAGATCCTCGGCGCGGTCCTGGACCGCACCGGGTACCTGGCCGAGCTGCGGGCCAGCGACGACCCGCAGGACGCCTCGCGCGTGGAGAACCTCGCCGAGTTGCACGCCGTGGCCGCGGAGTTCACCCAGGCCGACCCGGAAGGCGATCTGGCGGACTTCCTCGAACGGGTCTCCCTGGTGGCCGACGCCGACCAGATCCCCGCCGAGGACGTCGCCGACGGCGAGGCGGAGGCCGAGCAGGAGGAGGGCGTGACCGAGGACCCGGGCGTGGTCACCCTGATGACCCTGCACACCGCCAAGGGGCTCGAGTTCCCGGTCGTGTTCCTCACGGGCATGGAGGACGGCACGTTCCCGCACATGCGGTCCCTGCACGACGACGCCGAGCTGGCGGAGGAGCGCCGGCTCGCCTACGTGGGCATCACCCGGGCGCGTGAGCGTCTCTACCTGTCCCGCGCGGGCACCCGCTCGGCGTTCGGGATGGCGAACGAGTTCCCGCCGTCGCGGTTCCTCGACGATATCCCCGACGAGCTCATGGACTGGCGCCGCGCCGAGTCCGCGACCCAGACGCTGCGACGCGGCGGCTCCGCCTGGGGTTCGTACGCCGGTCCGCGGGCCGCCCGCGGCGGACACGCCCCCGCGGGCGCCGAGCGTCGTGGCGCACCGCGAGCGCCGTCGTCGGGCAGGAAGCCCGGGGCGGGCACCGCATCGGGTGCGGCGTCCTTCGGCTCGGCCTCCCCGCGTCAGGACGCCGACATCCCCTCGCTGAGCGTCGGCGACCGGGTCACGCACGACGCCTACGGCCTGGGGACCGTGGTCGGGCTCGAGGGCTCGGGGCACAACTCCGTGGCGAAGATCGACTTCGGTGCCGACGGGACGAAGCGCCTGCTGCTGCGCTTCTCCCCGGTGACTCGCCTCTGACACCGCGCGTCCAGCGCGGCACCGCGGCGTCCCGGGGCTAGCCTGTGGCCAGGCCGGTGCCGCGCCGGCCGCGGCAGCGGGAGTGCGCATGGACGCCCTGTCCGAGCCGGCCCTGCGGACCAGCGACGGTCCGTCGACGCCGACCGCAGCGACCGGCACCCGCCGGTCCCGCCTCGGGCGTGCGCTCCCGCCGCACCGCCGTCGGATCCGCGGGCTGGACGGGCTGCGCGCGCTGGCCGTGGCCGCGGTGATCGCCTACCACGTGGACCCGGTGGCCGTACCGGGCGGGTTCCTCGGCGTGGACGTGTTCTTCGTGGTCAGCGGGTTCCTCATCACCACGCTGCTGGTGGGGGAGCTGCGGCGCACCGGGCGGGTACGCCTCGGCGCGTTCTGGGCCCGGCGTGCGCGCCGGCTGCTGCCGGCCCTCGCCGTCGTCGTGCTCGTCTCGGTCCTGGCAGCGCGGGTCGTCCAGCCCGACCTGCTGGTCAGCATCGGCCGGCAGGTGCTCGGAGCGGCGACCTTCACCAGCAACTGGACCGAGATCGCGGCGGGCCGGAGCTACTTCGAGTCCGGCGCGCCCGTGCTGTTCCAGCCGTTCTGGTCGCTGGCCGTGGAGGAGCAGTTCTACCTGGCCTGGCCGGTCCTGCTCCTGGTGCTCCTCGCCGTGGTGCCGACGGTCCGGGGCGTGGGCGTGCTCGCTCTGGCGGGGGCCGCGGCCTCCGCCGTGGCCATGGCGGTGCTGTTCGTCCCGACCGCCGACCCGACCCGGGTCTACTACGGCACCGGCACCCACCTGTTCGGTCTCCTGCTCGGCGCCGCTGCGGCGCTGCTCCACGTCTCGCGGGGCAGGCTGCTCCCGCCGCGGGTCTCGCGCTGGGCGCCGGCGGCCGCGACGGCCGGCCTCCTCGCGCTGTTCTGCACGCTGCACAGCGACTCGCCGTGGACCTACCGGGGCGGCATCCTGCTCGGTTCGCTGCTGGCCCTGGTGCTCGTGTCCCGCTGCGCCGACGTGACGGATCGGGCGGCGCCGACGTGGGGCGTCCGGCTTTTGGAGCTGCGGCCGGTGGTCTGGGTCGGGGAGCGTTCCTACGGCCTGTACCTGTGGCACTGGCCTGTGCTGCTGCTGGTCGGCGCCGTGGTGGCGGCCCAGCCCGGCACCGTGGCGTGGTGGCGGGGGACGGCCGCGGCGCTGGGGATCACGGTGGCTCTCGCGGCGGCGTCGTACCGCTGGGTCGAGACACCGGTGCGTCACCAGGGGTTCCGGGCGACCGCCGCGCGCCTCGGGGGTTCGATGCGCTCCGTGGCGCCGCATCCGGTGGTGGCACGCAGCGCCCTGGCAGCCTGCTGCGTGGTGGCGCTGGCAGCCGGCGTCGTGGTCGTCACGGCGCCCCGCGTCTCGCAGGCGCAGCTCGCCGTCGAGCAGGGTGCGGCCGTGCTGGCGGCGCAGGCCGCGGACGGCGACGGCGCGGCCGACGGGGCCGGGCCGGCGGCGGGGAGCAACGCGGCGACGGGCGAGAAAGCCGCCACGCGGGACGGCGGCGGGGGGACCGCCACGGGCGAGAAGGCCGCCACGCGGGACGGCGGTGGCGGGGTGACCGCGAAGGACGAGAAGGACGGCAGGCAGGGCGGGGGGACGAAGGACGCGGCGACGGGCACGGACGAGGACGGTGACGGCCGGGGCGATCCGGCGCAGAAGGAGGGGAGCGGCGCCGTGGCCGGCCCCGAGATCTCCGCGTTCGGCGACTCGGTCCTGTCCGGTGCCGCCCCGGCGGTCCTCGAGGCCCTGCCGGGCATCGCCATCGACGCCGAACCGATCCGCAAGTGGCTGGACGTCCCGGAGCTGGTCCGTCGCTCGGAGCGCGCGGGCGAGCTCCGGGACGTGGTGGTCCTGCAGTTCGGCACCAACGGCGGGTTCCAGTTCGCGGGCTCCGAGGACGCGCTCGACGAGACGCTGGACATCATCGGCCCGGACCGGCAGGTGGTCCTCGTGACGTCCGTGGGCGTCAGCTACTGGGTCCCGGACGCGAACGCGCAGCTCCACGACGTCGCGGCGGACCGCGACAACGTGGTCGTGGCGGAGTGGGCGGACGCGGTGCGGGGCCGGACAGGGCTGCTCCACGCCGACCGGACGCACCCGAACATGGCCGGGATCGTCGTCTACGCCGACGTGCTGTCGACGGCTCTCGCCGGCCTCGGTTGAGCGCGTCGGGCGTTGTTCCGGGACGGGACGGGTCAGGCGGCGCGGCGCTGCTGCTCGACGGCGGTGCGCACCGTGGCGACGTCGAGCCCGGCCCCGCGCAGGGCCCGTTCCAGCGCGCGGCCGCCGGGGCAGTCGGCGCGCAGGACGCCGAGCAGCAGGTGACCCCCGTCGATGCTCCGGGCGCCCAGGCGGACCGTCTCCCGCAGTGCGAGCTCGAGGGCCTTCTTGGCGTCGCGTGCGAACGGGACATGTCCGGTGCCGGGCCGGGCTCCGGCGTCGTCCAGGGCGCCCGGACCGAAGGTGGCGTCGGTCTCGCGGCGCACCGCCTCCAGGTCGATGCCCAGCGACGCCAGCGCCTCGGCGTCGAGCCCGCCGGTGCGCAGGTCGGCCCGGACGGCGGTGGCCAGCGCGTCCGGGTCGAGCCCGGCGGAGCCCAGGGCGTCCCGTGCGGGACCCGCGGACCCTGCGAGAACCACCACCAGGTGACGGGTGTCGATCTGCGTGCCGCCGGTCTCCCGGGCCACGGACTGCGCGTCCACGACGACGGTGCGCGCCTGCTTGCTGAACCTCTCGAACATGGTCATCGCCTCCCGTGCTTCTTGTTGACGGCCTGCTTGCTGACGCCGAGCTGGTCGGCGACCTGCTGCCAGGACCAGCCGAGCTCGCGGGCCCGGCGGACCTGGAGGGTCTCGAGCCGGTCGGCGAGCTCGCGCAGGGACCGCACGGCGCGCAGGCCCTGGGTGGGATCGTCGCCGGAGGCCGCGGCGACGAGGGACTGTTCGGTCATGTGTCAACCATGGTTGACACCGAGGCATTTGTCAACCTGAGTTGACCGCCCGAGGCTCGTCGAGACCCGCGCCGGACCCTGCGCCGGGGGTGTGTCATCGGTCACGGACGTCCCTCCTTTCGCCCCGGGGCGTACCACCGGAGAGGATGGGAGGGCTACTCTGGAACGCGGATGTCTTGACGTCGAGACATCCGCTCAGGCCGGCCTCTGCCGACCCAGGGGCTCAACCGATGGAAGGACGCAGCAGGGTGGACCTGTTCGAATACCAGGCGCGCGACATCTTCGAGAAGCACGGCGTCCCCGTGCTGGGCGGCGTCGTCGCGACGACGCCGGACGAGGCCCGCGAGGGCGCAGAGAAGCTCGGCGGCGGGACCGTGGTCGTCAAGGCCCAGGTCAAGACCGGTGGGCGGGGCAAGGCCGGCGGAGTCAAGCTCGCGCACTCTCCTGACGAGGCCGCGCAGCAGGCCTCCGAGATCCTCGGCATGGACATCAAGGGCCACACGGTCCACCGCGTGATGATCGCGGCGGGCGCGCAGATCGCCGAGGAGTACTACTTCTCGGTCCTGCTGGACCGCGCGAACCGCAACTACCTCGCCATGTGCTCGGTGGAGGGCGGCATGGAGATCGAGGAGCTCGCCGTCGAGCGCCCCGAGGCGCTGGCCCGCATCGCCGTCGACCCCGCCGTGGGCATCGACGCCGCCAAGGCCGCCGAGATCGTCGAGGCCGCCGGGTTCGACGCCGAGACCAAGGACAAGGTCGCCGAGGCCATCCAGCAGCTGTGGACGGTGTTCTCGGAGGAGGACGCGACCCTCGTCGAGGTCAACCCGCTGGTCAAGACGGCCGACGGTGAGATCGTCGCCCTCGACGGCAAGGTCACGCTGGACACCAACGCGGACTTCCGCCACCCCGAGCACGCCGAGCTCGAGGACGCCGCGGCCGCCGACCCGCTCGAGGCCAAGGCCAAGGAGAACGACCTCAACTACGTCAAGCTGGACGGCGAGGTCGGCATCATCGGCAACGGCGCCGGCCTGGTCATGTCCACGCTCGACGTCGTGGCCTACGCGGGCGAGAAGCACGACGGCGTCAAGCCGGCGAACTTCCTCGACATCGGTGGCGGCGCCAACGCGCAGGTCATGGCCGCCGGTCTGGACGTCATCCTCAACGACGCGCAGGTCAAGTCCGTGTTCGTCAACGTCTTCGGTGGCATTACCGCCTGCGACGAGGTCGCCAAGGGCATCGTCGGTGCGCTCGAGATCCTCGGTGACGAGGCCTCCAAGCCGCTGGTCGTCCGCCTGGACGGCAACAACGTGGACAAGGGGCGGGCGATCCTCGACGAGGCGAACCACCCCCTCGTGACCCTTGCCGAGACCATGGACGGCGGCGCCGACAAGGCAGCCGAGCTGGCCAACGCCTGAGCCCGGAAAGCGAAGACTCACCAACATGTCGATCTACCTGAACTCCGACTCCAAGATCATCGTCCAGGGCATCACCGGTGGCATGGGTGCCAAGCACACCGCCCTGATGCTCGACGCCGGCTCGAACATCGTCGGCGGCGTGAACGCCCGCAAGGCCGGCCAGACGGTCGAGCACACGGACCACGAGGGCAACCCCGTGACCCTGCCCGTCTTCGGCACCGTCACCGAGGCCATGGAGGCCACCGGCGCCGACGTCTCCGTGGTGTTCGTGCCCCCGGCCTTCACCAAGGACGCCTGCATCGAGGCCATCGACGCCGGCATCGGCCTGCTCGTGGTCATCACCGAGGGCGTGCCCGTCCAGGACACCGCCGAGGTGTTCGCCTACCTCGAGGGCAAGTCCACCCGCATGATCGGCCCGAACTGCCCCGGCATCATCACGCCGGGCGAGTCGCTGGCCGGCATCACCCCGCACACCATCACCGGGACCGGGCCGGTCGGCCTCGTGTCGAAGTCCGGCACGTTGACGTACCAGATGATGTACGAGCTGCGGGACTTCGGCTTCTCCACCGCCATCGGCATCGGCGGCGACCCCGTCATCGGCACCACGCACATCGACGCGCTCGAGGCGTTCGAGCAGGACCCCGACACGAAGGCGATCGTCATGATCGGGGAGATCGGTGGCGACGCCGAGGAGCGTGCCGCGGCCTACATCGCCGAGCACGTCACCAAGCCGGTCGTGGGCTACGTCGCGGGCTTCACCGCGCCCGAGGGCAAGACCATGGGTCACGCCGGGGCCATCGTGTCCGGTTCCTCCGGCACCGCGCAGGCCAAGAAGGAGGCCCTCGAGGCCGTCGGCGTCAAGGTCGGCAAGACGCCGTCCGAGACCGCCGAGCTCATGCGGGAGATCCTGCAGAGCCTCTGAGCCTCTCAGGCCGACCGCCGCCCGCCCCGCCCGGACCACCGGGCCGGGCGGGCGCCGTCGTCCCCGGCCCGGTGCAGCCCGGCGTGGGATCGCCGACGGCAGTCGCGCCACGGGTGACCATGGGACGGTGAGCAGCACCTCCCGGACCACCTCCGCCCCGGTCGTCGAGCCGGTCCGCACCGGCCGCGTGCGCGAGCGCTTCGCGCTGGCGTCGTCCGGCGTGTGGGCCGCCGCCCAGGCGTGGGTGCTGTCCTACGCCGTGGTCGCCCTGCTCGCGGTCTCGGCCGTGCTGGACGCCCCCTCGGCCGCCGGGTCGGACGGCGGGCTCGGTGCCGGCGTCTCCGTCGCCACCGGGTTGTGGCTGCTCGGGCACGGGGTCCCGCTGGCGGCGTCCGGCGCCACCGTGACGGTGGTGCCCCTCGGCGTCACCGCGCTGGCCCTGTTCACCGTGCACGTGGCCGCGAAACGATCGGCGGTGCCGACGCTGGCGGCGTGGATCGGCGGCACGATGACGTACGCCGCGGGCACGGTGGCGCTCGCCGTCGCGCTCGACCTGGGCTCCACGGCGGCGACGGCCGACCCCGCCGAGATCGCCGTCCAGGTCGGAGCGGCGCTGCTGGGCGGCCTCGTGATCGGTGGGGGCGGGCAGGCGCTGGGGATGTTCTCCGCGCCGGACGGTCCGCTGCTGGCGGGCATCACACCACGGCTCGACCGCTACCTGCCGGACACGGCGCGGCTCGGGCTGCGCGCGGGCGTCGTCGGCGTCGCGCTGCTCGTCGGCCTGGGTGCGCTCCTCGCCGGGACCTGGCTGGTGCTCGGCCGGGGGACGTCGGCCGAGATCACCGCGGGTCTGGGCGCGGACTGGCTCGGCACGGCTCTGCTGCTCCTGGGCCAGGCCGCACTCGTGCCCAACCTGGTGGTGTGGGCGACGGCGTGGCTGGCCGGGCCGGGGTTCGCCGTGGGTGCCGCGAGCGCCTTCTCCCCGGCCGGGACGGAGGCCGGACCGCTGCCGGCGCTGCCGATGCTCGGGGCGCTGCCCGGTGAGGCCTGGTCGACGCCGTACGCGGTCTGGGTGCCGGTGCTGGTCGTGGGCTGCGGCGCCGTCGCCGGCTGGTTCGTCTGGCGGCAGCTCGACCCGGCCCTGGTGCGCGTGCGTGACCTGGTCTGGGTGATGGCCGGGACGGCGGTGGCGGCCGGCGTCGTGACGATGCTGCTGCAGTGGCTGGCCGGCGGCAGCGCGGGTGTCGACGCGTTGTCCCAGGTCGGGGCGGACCCGCTGCTGACCGGCGCCCTGGTGGCCGCGGAGGTCGGCGGGGGAGCGGCGGTGGTGGTCGGCGGGGCCCACGCGTGGGCCCGTCGGGGCCCGGGCGCGCAGGCCTGAGCGTCCCCGACGTCGTCGTAGGGTGGTGGCCGTGCAGACCCCCTCCGGACATCCCGTCGATCCCGCGCCCGGCGTGCGCCTGGTGGTGCTCGCCTCGGGCGGCGGTTCGAACCTCGCCGCTCTGCTTTCCGCGCACGACGACGCCGCCTACGGCGCCCGCGTCGTCGGCGTCGTCTCGGACAAGCCGGACGCCGGCGCGCTCGATCTCGCCCGCGACGCCGGCGTGGCGTCCGTGGCCGTGGCGCCCGGCGAGTTTCCCGACCGTGGCGCCTGGAACGCCGGCCTGGCCGAGGCCGTCGAGGTCTTCCGGCCGGACTGGGTGGTGCTCGCCGGGTTCATGCGCATCCTCGCCCCGGAGTTCCTGGCCCGGTTCCCCGGCCGGGTGGTGAACACCCACCCGGCGCTCCTGCCGTCGTTCCCGGGGGCGCACGGGGTGCGTGACGCGCTCGCCTACGGCGTGCGCGTCACCGGCTGCACGGTGCACGTGGTGGACGACGGCGTGGACACCGGCCCGATCGTCGCCCAGGCCGCGGTGCCGGTGCTGGACGGCGACGACGAGGCCTCGCTGCACGAGCGCATCAAGGTGGCCGAGCGGTCGCTGCTGGTCGAGACCGTGGGGCGGGTGGCGCGGGAGGGGCTGCGCGTCGACGGCCGCCGGACGAGCCTGGGCTGACGGCCCGGACGGCCCGTCCTGCGGCGCCCGCCCCTCGTTGTGGGCATGAAAATGACCGTCCTGAACCGAGTCAGGACGGTCATTTTCATGCCCACAACGAGGGGTGGGGTCAGGCGGCGGACCAGCCGCCGTCGGAGGCCAGGATCTGACCGTTGATGTTCGTCGAGTCGGTCGAGAGCAGGAACGTGATCGTGGCGGCGAGCTGCTCGGGCATCGCGATGTCGGCCATGACGCCCATGCCGGCCTGGACGCGGCCCATGCCGAACGGGTCGACGTCGGTCGGCTGCATCCCGGTGAGCACCCCGCCCGGCGCGACGGCGTTCACCCGCACCCCGGTGTTCAGGTACATGTAGGCCGAGTTCTTGGTCAGGCCCACCACCGCGTGCTTGGACGCCGTGTACGCGGCCCCGGCGGCGGAGCCGCGCAGACCCGCCTCGGAGGTGACGTTGACGACGCGGCCCTCGGCCGCCTCGAGCATGCCGGGCACGACGGCGCGCATCAGCTTCATGGTGCCGGTCACGTTCACGGCGAACGCCCGCTCCCAGGTGGCGTCGTCGAGGGTGTGCACCGGGGCGAACCGGTCCATCACGCCCGCGACGTTCGCCAGGGCGTGGATCGGTCCGCCCGCTGCCTCGACGATCGCCGTGATCGCGGCGTCGTCGGTGATGTTCGCGACGACGGGCACGATCGAGGCACCCTCGGGCAGCGCCCCGGCGAGCTCGGCGGCCAGCTCGTCCAGGCCGCCGGCGGACATGTCGACGGCGACGACGCGGCCCCCCTCGCGCGCCACGCGGGAGGCCGTGGCCCGGCCGATACCGGAGGCGGCACCGGTGACGACGACGGTCTGGTCGGTGAAGCGCCCCGGGGTGATCGCCTCCCCGAAGTCGGCGGGCTGCGGCGCCCCCGCCTCCGCGGTGGCTGCGGCCTGCGTCGCAGAGCTCTGCGCCGGCTCGGTCTCGGGCCCGGCAGCGGGCGCCGAGGTCCCGCCGGCCTTGGCGGCGCGGACCTCCGCGACGAGCTGCTCGGCCGTCTCGCGGGGGAACTTGCCCCGGGAGAGCTTGATGAGCTTCTCGAAGCTCATGCGCTTGACGGGCGCGAGCGACCGGGTGGTCTGCCCGGCCTCGGCGAGCATCCGCTCCAGGGCAGCCCTGCCCTCGGGGTCCGCGAGCCACTCCGCGACGGTGTTCTTCAGGGTCAGGTCTGCCATGACGTCCTCCAGCACATACCGGACAGTGTTGTCCGGATCTCGTGGTTCTAAGGTAGCACCGTGACCACCTCGGATCCTCAGCGTTCGCGCAGGGCCAACGCCGGGCCCCGGGCCGCGGCGCGCAACCGCGCTGCCCTGCTGGCCGCCGCGCGGGAGGTCTTCGCGGAGCACGGTGCGCACGCGCCCCTGAACGCCGTCGCCCGCCGGGCCGGCGTCGGCCAGGGCAGCCTCTACCGGCACTTCCCGGACCGCCTCGCGCTCGTGCTCGCGCTCTTCGAGGAGCAGGTCGCGATCGTCGAGGAGCTCGCCGAGGATCCCGGGACCACCCTCGTCGACCTCCTCGGGACCGTCACCCGGCACGCCATCGACTCGGTGGTGAGCATCGACCTCGCCGCCGGGACGC
This sequence comes from Isoptericola aurantiacus, assembly GCF_044769875.1. Taxonomy (NCBI): domain Bacteria; kingdom Bacillati; phylum Actinomycetota; class Actinomycetes; order Micrococcales; family Promicromonosporaceae; genus Isoptericola; species Isoptericola aurantiacus. The sequence goes on along the minus strand of NZ_JBJBAE010000001.1, from coordinate 53,417 downwards.
CGGAGGTGCGCCCGGACCCCCGGCTCGTCGACCTGCGCGAGCGGATCGCCGACGTCCTCGCCCCGCGTGTCGAGGCCGCGGTGGCCACCGGGGACGCCCGGCCCGGCACGACGGTGGAGGACGTCCTGCTCGGCGTGGAGATGGTGGCCGCTGCGCTCACACGTCGCCCCGCCGAGGACCGCGAGCGGTATGCGGTCCGTGCCTGGCGGCTGCTCGGCTACGACGTCGTCCCCGCACCCCGCTGACCCCGCGCGGGCACCGCGCCGACGCGGTGCCGCGAGCCGTCGGTGTGGTTGCAGTTGCGCAACATTCGTTCGGAATGGTTAGTAAGGCATCCTGTCAATGTGCCAGAGTGGCGCCGTGCCCGGCACCGACGCCGGGCTGCGCCGTCAGGCGCGGCGTCCACGACGGACGTCCGAGCGTGTTCGAAGGAGATCTACGTGAAGCTGACCCCGACCGTCCGCGCGGCCGCCGCCACCGCCGCCGCGGCTCTCACCCTCACCGCCTGCTCCGGGACCGACGAGGGCGACGCCGCCGGGTCCGAGGCCGCGACGGGTGACCTGACCGCGTGGTTCATGGACGGATCCGTCCCCGAGGAGGCTCAGGCCTGGCTCGTCGACGAGTTCGAGGCCGAGCACCCCGGCTCCACCCTGACCATCGAGATCCAGCAGTGGGACGGCATCGTCGAGAAGATCCAGACGGCGATGGCCTCCGAGTCGCAGACTCCCGACGTCGTCGAGGTCGGCAACACGCAGTCGCCCACCTACACGGCCGTCGGCGCGTTCAGCGACGTCACCGACGAGATCGACGGGTGGGGCGGGGACGACCTCATCCAGTCCTTCATCGACGTCGGCTCGGTCGGCGACACGGTCTACACGGTGCCGTTCTACGCCGGCTCGCGGATCTTCTACTACAACACCGAGCTCTTCGAGAAGGCCGGCGTCGAACCGCCCACCTCGCTGGACGACTTCACCGACGTCGTCGCCACCCTGACCGAGGCGAATCCCGAGGGGACCGAGGACTTCCGGGGCGCCTACATCGCCGGTGTCGACCAGCACACCCTGGAGGCCTGGCTCTACACGAACGGTGGCCAGTACGCGGTGCAGGACGGCGAGGAGTGGGTCGGCAACCTCTCCAGCCCCGAGTCGATGGCCGCGATCGAGCAGGTCGCCGCGCTGTACGAGGCCGGTGTGCTCGGCGCCCAGGACTCCGTGGACGCCGCGCAGGAGCCCTGGAACGACTTCAACGAGGGTCGCGTGGCCATGTTCTCCGGGCTGACCTGGTCGTACCCCAACATCGCCGAGGAGCTGCGTGAGAACGACAAGGTCAGCGTCTTCGCCGTCCCCGGTCTCGAGGACGGCACCCTCGGCAAGACGTTCGCCGGCGGGTCGAACCTGGGGATCGCGGCCAAGAGCGGGAACCAGGAGCTGGCCGCCGAGGTCATGGACCTCGTCTACTCCGACGAGTTCCAGATCATGATGGCGCAGAACGGCTGGGTCCCCGGCAACACCACCTTCGCCGACGCCCAGGGCACCGCTGACAACGCGGCGCTGCTCGCCGAGGTGGCGGCCAGCTCCCAGCTCACCCCGCCCGCGCAGTACTGGGCGCTCGTCGAGGGCGAGAACCTCGACAAGGACTTCTGGAAGGCGATCGCCTCCGGCGAGGACCCTGCCGCCACGGCGGCCGCGGCCGACGCCCGCATGGCCGAACTGCTCAACAAGTGACGTCCCCGCGGGGCGGGAGCCTCCGGGTTCCCGCCCCGCCCCCGTCTTCCCGGGAGGTTCCAGTGGCTGCACCCGCCACGTCCTCGGGAGCACGCCCCGACGCTCCGGCCACCCGCCGGACCGGGCGTTCCTCCCTGCCCTACCTGTTGCTGCTCGGCGCCGCCGTCGCCGTGCTCCTCGCCCTCGGCTACCCCCTCGTGCGGCAGGTCGTCCTCGCGTTCCAGGACTACGGCCTCGAGCAGCAGTTCGGCGCCCCCGCCGAGTTCGTCGGCCTCGCCAACTTCACCGAGGTGCTCTCCGACCCGTACACCTGGGCGGTGTTCGTCCGGTCCATCGTCTTCTGCCTGGTGACGGCGGCCGTCACCATCGTCGTCGGCGTGTTCTTCGCCGTGGTCATGATGCGGATGTCCACCTGGGCCCGCCTGCTGCTGCAGACCGTCCTGCTGCTGGTCTGGTCGATCCCGATCGTCTCCTCGCTGACCGTGTGGCAGCTGCTGTTCGACACCCGCTTCGGGGTCGTCAACTGGACCCTCGAGCGTCTCGTGCCGTGGTGGCCCCACGACTACAACTGGCTCGGCCAGGCCGCGGGGATGCTCACGATCGCCTCGCTCATCATCATCTGGATGTCCGTCCCGCTCGTGGCCTTCATGGCGTACTCCGGGCTGAGCCAGGTGCCGGCGGAGGTGCACGAGGCGGCGGAGATCGACGGCGCGGGCGTCTGGGCCAGGTTCTTCCGGGTCACGGTGCCGGTGGTCGCCCCCGTCCTGCTCCTCATCGGTCTGCTGCAGATCATCTGGGACCTGCGGGTGTTCACCCAGATCAAGATCCTGCAGGACGCCGGTGCACCCCTCGACGAGACCGACGTGCTCGGCACGTACATCTTCCGTCTCGGCATCGGCCAGGGGGAGTTCGGGATGGCCTCCGCCACCGCGATGATCGTGCTCCTGCTGACGGTGGCCGTCACGCTCCCCTACGTGCACCAGCTGTTCAGGAACGACAAGGAGCTCTCGGGATGACGTCCACGACACAGGTGCCGCAGACGACAGCCGGTGAGGTCCGACGGGACGGCGCCCGACCGACGGCGCCCGACCGACGGCGGCCCGTGCGAGGGCGGCGCGTGCGCCGGGCGGCGAACGTCTTCGCCGTCGTGACCTCGCTGCTCTGGTTCTTCCCGATCTACTGGATGATCAGCTCGGCGCTGCTGCCGAACGAGCAGTTCCGGTCCTCGACGCCGGTCTTCGTCACCACCCACCCGACCGCCGAGCACTTCGCGGGCGTGCTCGGCGACGAGCGGTTCTGGTCGGCGATGACCGTGAGCATGCAGGTCACGGCGATCTCCGTGGTCGTGGCCGTCTCCCTCGCCTTCCTGGCGGCGGTGGCCATCTCGAGGTTCCGGTTCCGTGGCCGCAAGGCCGTCATCGGATGCGTCCTGGTGATCCAGATGATCCCTGCGGAGGCGTTGTTCATCTCCCAGTACAAGATGCTCGACGGCTGGGGCCTGCTGGACAACGTCGTCGGACTGTCCGTGCTCTACGTCGGGATCATCATCCCCTTCAACATCTGGATCCTGAAGGGGTTCGTGGACGGGGTGCCGCAGGAGCTGGAGCAGGCGGCGATGATCGACGGGTGCACCCGCGTGCAGGCCTTCGTCCGGATCACCCTGCCGCTGCTCGGGCCCGGGCTGGTGACCGGCGCCATCTTCGCCACGATCCTCGCGTGGAACGAGTACACCCTCGCGCTGGTCGTCATGAGCGACGGAAACCAGACGCTGCCGCTGTGGCTGCAGTACTTCAGCGGTGCCAACCAGGCCACGAACTGGGGCGGGATCATGGCGGGGTCCCTGCTCATCGCCCTGCCGGTGATCGCCCTGTTCATGACGGTGCAGACCCGGATGGCCGCAGGCCTCACCGCCGGGGCGGTGAAGGGCTGATCCCGGCGGCAGGGACCGACCGGTAGGATCGGGGCGGCCGTGACTGGCGAAGGTGGACAACCACCGGGGAGCGGCCGCCTCGACCCGGTCGGCCCGGCGCCGTCCCGGGACGGGCCACACCGTGCGCGCCGCCCGCCTGGGTGCCAGGGTTTCCGCGAACACACCACTGCGAGGAGACCATCATGGCCGCCCAGCCCGCCGTACCCGCGAACCCCGACGTCCAGCTCGCCGACGACGCACGCCACCCGGTCCGCCGGGCGTTGCTCAGCGTCTACGACAAGACCGGCCTGGTCGAGCTCGCCACCGCGCTGCACGGCGCCGGCGTGGAGCTCGTCTCCACGGGCTCGACGGCCGCCCGGATCGCCGACGCGGGCGTCCCGGTGACCCGCGTCGAGGAGCTCACCGGCTTCCCGGAGTGCCTCGAGGGCCGGGTCAAGACGCTGCACCCGCGCGTGCACGCGGGGATCCTGGCGGACACCCGCAAGGCCGACCACCTCGACCAGCTCCGCGAGCTCGAGATCGAGCCCTTCGACCTCGTCGTGGTGAACCTGTACCCGTTCGCCGAGACGGTCGCCTCCGGTGCCGCACCGGACGCCGTCGTGGAGCAGATCGACATCGGTGGCCCGTCCATGGTCCGGGCCGCCGCCAAGAACCACCCGAGCGTCGCCGTCGTCGTGGACCCCGCCCGGTACGACGACGTGGTCGCCGCGGCGCAGGCCGGCGGCTTCACGTTCGCCGCGCGCAAGCGCCTGGCCGCCGCCGCGTTCGCGCACACGGCGCAGTACGACGTCGCGGTCTCCGCCTGGTTCGCCAACGTCTACGCGCCGGACGAGGCCGCCGTCGAGTCCGGGCTGCCGGACGTCACCGGGGCCACCTACGACCGGTCCGACGTCCTGCGCTACGGCGAGAACCCGCACCAGAAGGCCGCGCTGTACACCCGTGCCGACGGCGTGACCGGGCTGGCGCAGGCCACCCAGCTGCACGGCAAGGCGATGAGCTACAACAACTACGTCGACGCCGACGCCGCCTGGCGGGCCGCGCACGACCACGCCGAGCCGGCCGTCGCGATCATCAAGCACGCCAACCCGTGCGGGATCGCCGTCGGGGCCGACGTCGCCGAGGCCCACGCCCGCGCCCACGCCACCGACCCCGTCTCCGCCTTCGGCGGGGTGATCGCCGCCAACCGGACGGTCACGAAGGCTGCGGCCGAGCAGATCGCGCCGGTCTTCACCGAGGTCGTCGTGGCCCCGGGCTTCGAGCCCGAGGCGCTCGAGGTGCTGCAGGTCAAGAAGAACATCCGACTCCTGACGGTGGACGCGCCGCCGTCCGCCCCGGTGGAGACCCGGCCGATCTCCGGGGGCCTGCTGGTCCAGGCCGTCGACCGGTTCCAGGCCGACGGCGACGACCCGGCCTCCTGGACGCTGGCCGCCGGGGAGCCCGCCGACGAGGCGACGCTGGCCGACCTGACGTTCGCCTGGCGGGCCGTGCGCGCGGCGAAGTCGAACGCGATCCTCCTCGCGGCCGACGGCGCCGCGGTCGGCATCGGCATGGGCCAGGTCAACCGCGTGGACTCGTGCCGGCTGTCGGTGGAGCGGGCCAACTCCCTGGCCGAGGGTGCCGAGCGCGCCCGCGGTTCCGTCGCGGCGTCGGACGCGTTCTTCCCGTTCGCCGACGGCCTCCAGGTGCTGCTCGACGCCGGGGTCCGCGCCGTCGTGCAGCCGGGCGGGTCGATCCGCGACGAGGAGGTCGTGGCCGCCGCGCAGGCCGCGGGCGTGACGATGTACCTGACGGGGACGCGCCACTTCGCGCACTGACGCCGCGTCGCTCAGGTGACGACGGCGTCCCGGAGCCTGACCGCCGGGTCGGTGGCCCGGCGCAGGTCCAGCCGCAGGGGGTGGGGGCGGTTCATCGCCTTCCGCATCGCGCCCACCTCCCGCGGGGAGTCGACCAGCAGGACGGCACCCACCGCGGTGGCGCCGTCGGGCGACCCGTCGCCCGACGGCCCGTCGCCCACGTCATGGCGGGGCCAGAACGCCGCCCAGGGCCCGTCACCGGGGCTGCCGCGCCAGGCCGTCGGGGCGCCGTCGGGCCGGCCGAACAGCGCCAGGTCGTGCCCGAGCTGCCGGGAGAACACGTAGGGCGCCTGCGCGGCGGCGGGTTCCAGGCCGAGCATGGCCCGGGCGGTCGCGTCCGGGTCGTGCAGCGCGGCGGACCAGTGCCCGCCCGGCACGGGTCCGAACACCGGGTGGGACCGCGTGGCGACGTCGCCCACCGCCCACAGCCCCGGGACGCCGGGCACCGCGCCGTCGTCGTCCACCAGCAGACCGCCGGCGGCGTCGAACAGGGCGGCGGGGACGGCCCGGCGCACCCAGGCGGTGGCGGGCCGGGCACCGACCGCCGCGAGCACGACGTCGGCGGCGAGACGCTCGCCCGTGGCGAGCGTGACGCCTCCCGGCGCCACCTCCTGCGCCGGCGACCGCAGCCGCAACCGGACGCCGGCGGCGGCGTACCACGGCACCAGGTGCGCCCCGACGTCGGCCCCGAGCTGGCGGACCAGCGGGGCGGCGCCGGCCTCGACGACCGTCACGTCCGCCCCGGCCCCGGCGGCCACCCCGGCGATCTCCGCGCCGATCCAGCCGGCTCCCACCACGACCGTCCGGGCGCCGGGCCGCAGGTCGTGCCGCAGCCGGTCGGCGTCGGCGGCGGTGTGCAGCACGTCGGCGTCCCACCCGGCCGGGAGCACCGGACGCGAGCCGCACGCCAGGACGACGGCGTCCGCGAGGAGCCGCTCACCCGAGGCGGTGCGGACCCCGGGGCCGGGCAGCAGCTCGACGGCGGGGTCGTCAGGCCGGAAGTCGTCGGCGAGCACCGCCACGTCGACGCCGAGGTCGTCGCTCAACCAGACCGGCGCGGGCCGGGTCAGTAGCTCCTTGGACAGCGGCGGCCGGTCGTAGGGGGGAACGCCCTCGTCGCCCAGCAGCGTGAGCCGGCCCGTGAACCCGTGCGCCCGCAGGGCGGCCGCGGTCTGCGCCCCGGCGAGCCCCGCCCCGACGACGACGACGGAGCGCGGCGGTGCCGGACCGGACACGGAGCGGATCGTCTCGGGGTCGGTCTCGGAGCGCACGGGGCCACGCTACGCCGTCCGACGGACCGTCCCGGCGGGTAGGCTCGACGCCGTGGTTCCCGACACCGATCCCTCCGTGCCACCGCGTTGGCACTCCGTCGACGCCGCCCCGCGCGACACGCGCGCCGTGCACAGCCCGGTGCCCGCGATCCTGGTCGCGATCGGCGGGATCGCCCTGGCGGTGGGGATCGGACTGACCCTCGGGGCGCGCTGGGGATCGTTGACGATCGCCGCCACGCTCGCGGTCGCGGGCACCTGGCGCGCGGTGTCGACGTCCGGCCCGGCGGGGTTCGCGATCCGCAGCCGCGGGTTCGACGTCTTCCTGTGCTGGGCGGCCGCGACGGTCGTGGCGGTCCTGGCCGTCACCGCGCCCGGCGTCTGAGGCCCGCGCACCGGCGCCGCACCGGCCTGGGGCGCCCGCACCCTCCCGGGACGGCGCTCGCTCCCCGGCAAGCGGCGGAGCACCCGGACACGGCGGACGCCGGGAGCGAACGTGTCGCTCCCGGCGTCCAGGGGGTGCCGGACCTGTCGGGTCCGGGCCGGTGTCCGGCGTCAGGGACGGGCCGGCGGCTCGGTCCCGGGGTCGGTGTCGGCATCGGTGTCGCCGGTGGTGGGCTCGGCGTCCGTGGTCCCGGTGGTCGGCTCGGCCGGTGCGACGTCGGCCGTCTCGGCCGTGCTGGCCGGTTCGGCGGGTGCGACCGGTTCGGCCGGTGCGACGGGCTCGGCAGCCACCTCGGCCTCCTTCTCCGCGACCGCGGTGGCCGTCGCGGCGGCCACGGCCGCCACGGTGGCGGCCTCGGCCGCGGCCGGGGCGGTGCCCGGCTGGGCCTCCCAGCCCTCCACGGGCTCGGCCACGGCCGGGACCGGGGCGAACGCCCGGGCGAAGAGCGCGGCGAGCGCGCCACCGGCCAGCGGCGCCACGATGAACAGCCACAGCTGCTTGCCGACGCCGCCGTCACCCCACGCGTCCGGCGAGATCACCGAGGCCAGCGAACGGGCCGGGTTGAACGAGGTGTTCGTGACCAGCCAGGAGACGATGTGCAGGGCACCCAGGGTGAGCCCGATGATGACGGCCGGGTACGTGATCTTGGCGCGCGGGTTCGTGACACCGAGGATGACGCCGACGAAGATCGCGGCGATGAGCACCTCGACGATGGCGGCCGTCGCCAGGTCGAAGGTCGCCCCGCCCTGGGAGACCGTGAACATCGGCGAGTGGTCGCCGTACCCGTTGGCGGTGGCCGCCAGGACCTCGCCCTTGGACCCGAGGCCCACGAGCGTGCCGTAGCCGTCGGGGATGATCAGCAGGATCAGGGCCCCCGCTGCCGCAGCGCCGACGAACTGAGAGACCCAGTAGGGCACCAGGTCGGCCCACGAGGACCGGCCGGCGAGGGTCAGGCCGAACGTGACGGCGGGGTTGAAGTGGCCGCCGGACAGGTGCCCGACGGCGCCGATGGACGCCATGAGGGCGATGCCGCCGGCGAGGGCGACGGTGAGGATCGACCCGCCGTTGGCGGCGTTGAACGTCGCGGTGCCGACGATGCCGAGGACCAGCACGAAGGTGCCGAACGCCTCGGCGGTCATGCGGGTGAAGAGACGAGGCGGGGGCGGTGCCACCTCGAGCTCGGCGGCGGTCACGGTCTGCTCGGCCATGGTGGTCCTTTGCTGGTCGTCGGGTGAGGCACGGTGCGACCCCGAGGGGCGCGGCGGCGATGCTGGCACCGGTTCCTGAACGGTTCCTGTGACGGCGCGCACGGTCGGTTGCCTGCGGGCACGGTATCGCGGACCAGGGCGTCCGTGCCTGATATCGGGCGCGTCGCGCGACGACGTGACGCCGGTCGAGGGGATGACGGACGCGGCCGGGTACGCCAGAGTGGGCTCATGAGGACACCTGTGAACGTCACCGTGACCGGGGCTGCCGGCCAGATCGGGTACGCACTGCTCTTCCGCATCGCCTCCGGGGCGATGCTCGGCCCGGACACTCCCGTCCGGCTCCGGCTCCTGGAGATCCCGCAGGGCGTCAAGGCGGCGGAGGGCACCGCGATGGAGCTCGACGACTGCGCGTTCCCGCTCCTGGACAGCATCGACATCCACGACGACGCCACGCGCGCGTTCGACGGCGCGAACGTGGGGCTGCTCGTCGGGGCCCGCCCGCGCGGCCCCGGCATGGAGCGCGCGGACCTGCTGGAGGCCAACGGCGGTATCTTCGGTCCGCAGGGCAGGGCGATCAACGCGGGCGCCGCCGACGACGTCCGCGTCCTGGTGGTGGGCAACCCCGCCAACACCAACGCGCTCATCGCCGCCGCGCACGCGCCCGACGTGCCGGCCGACCGGTTCACCGCGATGACGCGCCTGGACCACAACCGGGCGCTGTCCCAGGTGGCGCACAAGGCGGGGGTGCCGGTCGCCGGGGTGCGTCGCCTGACGATCTGGGGCAACCACTCCGCCACCCAGTACCCGGACCTCTTCCACGCCGACGTCGCGGGTACCCCGGGCGCGACGCTCGCGGCGGACACCGCCTGGCTCACCGACGACTTCGTCCCGACGGTCGCCAAGCGGGGCGCGGCGATCATCGACGCCCGCGGCGCGTCGTCGGCGGCGTCGGCGGCCAACGCGGCCATCGATCACGTCCACGACTGGGTGCGCGGCACACCGGAGGGCGACTGGACCAGCGCGGGCATCGTGTCCCGCGGCGAGTACGGGGTGCCCGAGGGGCTGGTCTGCTCGTTCCCCGTGACGTCGTCGGACGGCGCCTGGCACGTGGTCGACGGCCTGGAGATCGACGCGTTCTCCCGCGAGCGCATCGACGCGAGCGTCGCCGAGCTGGCTGCCGAGCGGGACGCGGTGCGCGAGCTCGGTCTGCTCTGACGCCGGCCCGTGGAGTTCGGGGCGGTCCCGGTCGGTGCCGGGCCCTGCCCGGACGGTCAAATCGCTGGTCGGTGTCGGCGATGCGGCCTAGCCTCGATTCGTGACCGAGGCACCTGCCACCGACGCGCCCCCCAGGGCACCTGACGCGACGCCGTCGACCGATCCTGCCCGCCGTCTCGACTGGCGGCGTCTGCGGGCGCCCCTGGCGGGCGTCGCGCTGCTCGCGCTCGTCGTCGGGGCGGTCGGAGCAGCTCTGGGCACCGTCATCGCCGGTGGGCTGGCGCAGGACCCGACGCTGTCCGCCCTGCTGCTGCTCGCGCTCTGCATCGTCGGGGCCGCCCTGCTCGACTCGGCGGGTCAGGTCGTCTGGGCCGGCGTCGTCGACCGTGCCGAGGGCACGCTGCGCGGAGACCTGCTGACGGCCGCGCTGCACCAGCCGCTGGCCACCCTCACCGAGCAGGCGGTGGGGGAGGTGCTCGACCGCGTGGACGACGACACCCACGCCGTGGGCACCCTGGTGCGGCGCCAGCTCTGGGGCGCCGGGCGCACCCTGGTCGGCGTCGTGCCGATGTGGGTCGTGGCGGGCGTGACCTGGTGGCCGGCCTGGTTCCTCTTCCCGGCGCTGGCCGCGCTCGCCGGCGTGCTGGTACGGCCGATGCTGGGGGAGATCGCGCGACGCAAGGTCGTCGAGGAGGCCGCCTGGACCGACCACGCCGCCGCGTTCGAGGAGTCCGTGGCCGCCCGCGACGACCTGCGCACGAGCCTCGGCCAGGCGTTCGCCGTCCGCCGCCTGGCGCAGCGCTCGGCCGAGGTGCACGCCAGGTTCCGGTCCGTGGTGGCGGTCGAGACGCGCATGCTGCGCCGCGCGGGTCTGGTGCTGGCCGCCCTCCTGGCGGGAACCGCGGTGGCCGGTGCGGCGCTCGCCGCCGACGGCGACCTGTCGGTGGCGCGGCTGGTCACGCTGTTCCTCGTGACCGCGATGTTCGTCGGTCAGATCGACAGCCTCGTCCACCACCTGCCGGACATCCAGGAGGGCGTCGGCGCGGTGACGCGGCTGCGGCAGATGCTCGCCGTCGTGCCCGAGCCGGTCGGTGGCGACGCCGTCCCCGCCGGACCGGTCGGGATCGAGCTGCGGGACCTGCACTTCGCCTACGCGGAGGGCACGTTCGCCCTGCAGGGCGTCGACCTGCGCGTCCCGGCGGGGCAGACGATCGCCCTCGTCGGCCGGACCGGATCCGGAAAGTCGACCCTGGCGTCGCTGCTCTCGCGCGCGGTCGAGCCGGAGCGCGGCAGCGTGTTCCTGGCCGGGGTGGACGTGTGCGACCTGGATCTGCAGCACCTGCGTGCCACGGTCGGCGTCGTCACCCAGCGCACCGAGATCCTGGCGGGCACGCTCGCCGAGAACATCGCGCTGTTCGCGGACGTCCCGCGCGGCGACGTCGAGGCGGCGGTGCGCGAGCTGCGGCTGGGCGACTGGGTGGCGGGGCTCCCGGACGGGCTGGACACCCTGCTGGGCCCGGGAGGCACCACGCTGTCCGCGGGTGAGGAGCAGCTGGTCGCGTTCGCGCGCCTCCTGGTCCGCGACGTCCAGGTGGTCGTGCTAGACGAGGCCACCGCCCGGATGGACCCGCTGACCGAGTCGCGTGTCGTCGCGGCGGCCGAGCGGCTCCTCACGGGACGTACCGGCGTGCTCGTCGCGCACCGCCTGACCACGATCGAGCGGGCCGGGCTCGTGGCGGTGCTCGACCACGGCCGCGTCGTGCAGCAGGGCCTGCGTGCCGAGCTGGCGCGCACGCCCGGGCGCTACCGCGACCTCCTCCTGGCGAGCGGCGAGCACCGTGACGAGGTGCCCGGCGACGGCACGCCGGGCGGGGGGTCGGCCGGTCCGGGCGCCGTCGCGGGTGCCGCCGGGAGCGCGCACGGTGCGCACGACGTCTCGGGGCCCCCGACGGTGGGCGGGCGCCGCCGTCGCGGTGCGCCGCCGGCGGCGCGGGAGACCGGCGACGGGCCGAGCCTGGCGCGCGGCATCCTGCACGCCCTGGTGGTCCGTCCCGCGTGGGGCCTGCTCGGCGGGGTGCTGTTCCTCGTGGCGAGCCTGGTCTCCGCCCAGGGCGCCGTCACCGGCTTCCTGTGGGGCCGCGCCGTCGAGGGGGTCGAGGACGGGTTCCCCGCCGTCCTGCTCGCCACGTTCGCGGTGCTGCTCGTGGCGGCGCCGCTGGCGCTGGCCGCCGCGATCTACCTCTACCCGCGGTGGTGGGTCGAGGTGCTGCTGCGCGTGCGCATGTCGGTGATGGCCGGCCAGACGCGCCAGCGTCGGCTGGCCGCCACGCCGCCGGGCGAGATCGTCGCCCGGGCGATGGACGCCGACCGGTTCGTGCGGTACGCCGACCGCTGGGTCGACTTCGTCAACGGCCTCGTCTTCGCGGGGGTGACCGCCCTGATCAGCGGGTCGTGGCTCGCCGGGGCGGTCCTGCTCGCGGTCATGGTGGTCTCGGCCGGCGCGTCGGCGGTCGGCCGCCCCATCGCGGGCCGCTCGGCCACGCGGTCGTCGGCGGCACGCGCCCGGTTCGGCCGGGCCCTGGTCTCGGCGCTCGACTCGGCCCGCACGGTCAAGCTCGCCGCCCGCACCCCGCAGGTGCACGCGCACCTGCGGCAGGTCGACGCCGGGCGCGTGCAGGCGGCGGTGTTCGAGCACCGGGTGCAGGCGGCCCTCGACGGGGTGCCGCTGGTCATGATCCAGCTCGGCGTGGTCGCCGCCTGGGCCGGGCTGCTCACGGGGACGTGGGAGCTCGCCACGGCGCTGCTCGTCGCGAACGCGGTGAACGGCTTCGGCTGGTTCGGCACGGTCGCCGGCGCGGTGGTCACCGAGGCGCCGGGGACGCGGGCCTGGCAGCGGGCGACGAGCCGGTTCGCGGGTGGCGCGGACCTGGTGGACCTGCCCGACGGCGTCGACCTGGTCACGGGGGAGGCCCCGGCCCCCGTGGCCGGGTCGCGGGAGTCCCTGGAGCGCCTGGAGCTGTCCGGCATGGCGGCCCTCCACGACGACGGCACGGTCGGCGTGGCGGGCGTCGACCTGACGGTGCGGCGCGGTGAGCTCGTGCTGCTGATAGGCCAGGTCGGGTCCGGCAAGTCGAGCATGCTGGCCGCGCTCGCCGGGCTCGTGCCGCACACCGGGGCGGTCCGCTGGAACGGGACGGACGTCGTCGACCCCGAGACGTTCCTGCGTCCGGGGCAGGTGGCGTACGTCGCGCAGCTCCCGCGGGTGCTGTCCGGCACGTTCGCGGACAACGTGCGCCTCGACCAGGAGCGCGAGGTGCACGGCCCGGTCGCGGCGGCTCGTCTGGAGCAGGACGTGGCGGAGGCGGGCGGTCCCGACGCGCTCGTCGGCCACCGCGGGGTGCGGCTGTCCGGCGGACAGGTGCAGCGCCTGGCGCTGGCGCGCGCTCTCGCGGCGGACGCCGAGCTGCTGCTCGCGGACGACGTGTCCAGCGCGTTGGACGCCGCCACGGAGATCGAGCTGTGGGCGGCGCTGCGGGAGCGCGGCACCACCGTGGTGGGGGCGACGTCGAAGGGTGCGGCCCTGGCGCGGGCGGACCGGGTGGTGGTGCTGGTCGAGGGCGAGGTCGCCGCGGTCGGCCCGTGGGACGAGCTGGCGTCGGGGTGGGGGCACCTGGCCGGCTGACGCTGCTGCCGACCCCCGTGGTCGACGGCGGGCGGAGCGTCGTCAGACCGTTGCTGCAAACTTGCAGCAACGGTACAGTCAGTCGTGGTCGCGATCGCCGCGCCCGGTCGACGAAGGAGTCCTCCATGGCCCGTGCCCCCCGCCCCCCTGCGCCACCGCACGCGGTGCCGGCCCCCGCGGTGCCGCAGCACGCGGTGCCGGCCCCCGCGGCGCCACGCCGCGCCGTCGCCTCCCTGGCGGCGCTGGCCGTCGCCGTCCCGGCCGTCGCCGGCGGCGTCGCGCTCGCAGGAGCCTCCGCGGCCGGCGCAGCGGACCGCACCGTCGCCCTCGTCGGCGACCTGCAGTCCGAGCTGGGCTGCGGCGGCGACTGGGACCCGGCCTGCGACGCCACCGAGCTCACCCCCGCCGGTGACGGCACCTACACAGCCGAGTTCGACGTCCCGGCCGGCACCTACGAGTACAAGGTCGCGATCGACGACGCCTGGGACGAGGCGTACGGGCGCGACGGCGGCGGCGACAACGCCCCCCTCGTGCTCGGCGGCGACTCGCGGTTGCGCGTCACCTACGACGACGCCACCCACCTGACCGCGCTGACACCGCTGGACCTGGCGGGGGAGTACGACGCCGCCACGGACGACGCGATCGTGGCCCCGCCCGCGCGCCAGGCGGGCGGCGACGAGCAGTTCTACTTCGTCATGACCGACCGGTTCGCCGACGGCGACCCGTCCAACGACACCGCGGGCCTCGGCGACGACCCGCTCGTCTCCGGGTTCGACCCCACGAACAAGGGGTTCTACCAGGGCGGCGACCTGGCCGGCCTGCACGGCAACCTCGACTACATCGAGGGCCTGGGCACCACGGCCATCTGGTTGACGCCGTCGTTCATGAACCGGCCCGTCCAGGGCACCGGTGACGACGTGAGCGCCGGCTACCACGGGTACTGGATCACGGACTTCACGCGGATCGACCCGCACCTGGGCACCAACGCGGAGCTCGAGGCGCTCATCGAGGACGCCCACGCGCGCGGGATCAAGGTCTACTTCGACATCATCACCAACCACACGGCCGACGTCGTCGACTACGCCGAGGGCGAGTACTCGTACATCGACCAGGCCACCTCTCCCTACACGGACGCCGCGGGCAACGCCTTCGACCCCGCCGACCACGCGGGCACCGGCGACTTCCCCGAGCTCGACGCCGCGACGTCCTTCCCGTACACGCCGGTGGTCGCGGACGAGGACGCCGACGTCAAGGTCCCGTCCTGGCTCAACGACCCCACGCTCTACCACAACCGGGGCAACTCGACCTGGAGCGGTGAGTCCGTCACCTACGGCGACTTCGACGGCCTGGACGACCTCATGACCGAGCACCCCACGGTCGTGAACGGGTTCGTGAAGGTCTACCAGGACTGGGTCGACCTCGGCATCGACGGCTTCCGCATCGACACCGTCAAGCACGTCAACCGGGAGTTCTGGGACACCTGGACCACCGAGGTCATGGACTACGCCCACGCCCAGGGCAAGGACGACTTCTTCATGTTCGGCGAGGTGTACGACGCCGACGCCAGGCTGCTCTCGCCCTACGTGCGCGAGACGGACATGAGCTCGGTCCTCGACTTCGCGTTCCAGGCGTCGGCGACGAGCTACGCGAGCGGGAACAGCGCCCAGGGCCTGGCCGGCCTGTTCGCGAGCGACGACCTGTACACGACGCCGGACACCTCGGCGGCGGCGCTGCCGACGTTCCTCGGCAACCACGACATGGGTCGGGTCGGCTTCATGCTGGCGAACACCGACGACCCGCTCGCCCGCGACGAGCTCGCCCACGAGCTCATGTACCTCACGCGCGGCCAGCCGGTGGTCTACTACGGCGACGAGCAGGGCTTCGCCGGCACCGGCGGGGACAAGGACGCCCGCCAGACGCTGTTCGCCACCCAGGTGGCCGAGTACGCGGACCAGGACCTGGTCACCGGTGAGACCGCCGGCAGCCAGGACCGCTACGACACCGACGCCCCGCTCTACCGGCACATCGCCGACCTCGCGGCGCTGCGGTCCTCGACGCCGGCGCTGGGGCCCGGGGCGCAGATCGAGCGGTTCGCGGCGGACGGTGCGGGCGTCTACGCCTTCAGCCGCGTCGACCGCGACGAGAAGGTCGAGCACCTCGTCGCGCTCAACAACGCGGCCGGTGAGCGTTCGGCCACGTTCACGACGCTCACGCCGGGTGCGACGTACGACGTCCTGTACGGGCCCGACGGCGGCACCCCGGTCGTCGCCGACGCCGGCGGCGAGGTGACGCTGACCGTGCCGGGCACGTCCGCCGTCGTGCTGGTCGCCGACCGCACCGTGGGCGCCGCGACCGACGGGAGCATCGCCGTCGAGGCGCCCGCCGCCGGCGCCGCCGTCACGGGCACCGCCCCTGTACGTGCCGCGATCGACGACGCCTGGGCCGAGACCTCCTTCGCCTGGCGCGAGGTGGGCACCACCGACTGGCAGCCGCTCGGGACCGCCGAGGACACCACCCCGCGCGTCTTCCACACCACCGACGGTCTGCCCGAGGGCACGCTCGTCGAGTACCGCGCCGTGACCACGGACGCCGACGGCGACCGCGCGGCCGCCTCGACGTTCGCCTCCGTGGGCGTCGACGTCTCGGGCGCCCTCGGCGAGGAGGAGCCGGAGACCGACATCGACATGGTCACCGTGCCGGGCAGCCACAACAGCGAGATGGGCTGCGCCGGCGACTGGACGCCCGACTGCGAGGGTGCCCGCCTCACCGAGCGGGCCGACGGCGTCTGGTCCGGCACGTTCGACCTGCCCGCCGGGGACTACGAGTACAAGGTCGCGATCAATGGCTCCTGGGACCTCAACTACGGCTCCGGCGGCGTCCCGGGCGGCCCCAACGCCACCTACACCCACGACGGCGGCGAGGTCACGTTCTACTGGGACCCGGTGAGCCACGACTTCTCGTCCACCGCGCAGGGTCCGATCGTCACCCTGCCCGGCTCCTACCAGGAGGAGGCCGGCTGCCCCGGGGACTGGCAGCCCGAGTGCCTCGCCACCTGGGCCAAGGACCCGGACGGCGACGGCGTGTACACCTGGTCCACCGACGCGCTGCCCGGCGGCGCCTACGAGGTCAAGGCGGCCCACGGCCTGAGCTGGGCCGAGAACTACGGGGTCGGGGGAGCGCCCGACGGCGCGAACTACTCCTTCTCCGTGGGGCAGGGTGAGACCGTGACGTTCTCCTACGACCTCGCCACCCACGAGCTGACGATCGGGACCGAGAACCCGCCGCTCGCGGGCACCGGTCAGCAGGCCGCGCACTGGGTGCGCACCGACCTGCTGCTCGCGCCGGGCGATCTCGGGACCGGCGACGAGTGGACGTTGTGGACCGCCCCGGAGGGTGGCCTCGAGGTCTCGGCGTCCACGTCCGGCGACGGCGCGACGGTCGTCACCGGCCCCGACGGCGGAGAGCTGCCCGACGGCGCGGCCTCCCACCGTCTCGAGTCCGGCGGTGACGTGCCCGACGACGTCGCCGCGGACTTCCCGGCGCTCGCCGACCACACGGCGCTCGTGCCGACGTCGGACGGGGAGGCTCTGGACCGCGCGACGGTCGAGGACCTGCTCACCGGCCAGCTCCTGGTGACCCGCAGCGACGGCGACACCCTCACCGCCGCCACGGGCGTCCAGGTGCCGGGCGTGCTGGACGATCTGTACGCCGAGGACGCGGCGGACCGTACGTTCGGGGTCACCGTGCACCCGAACCGCAAGTGGGCCTCGTTCGCCCTGTGGGCACCGACCGCGCAGGACGTCGACCTGCTGGTCTGGCCGCAGGGCCGCGACCTCGGTGCCGAGCCCGACCGGTTCGACGCCGCGCGGGCCGGCGACGGCACGTGGGTCCTCGACGGCAAGGCCACCGACAAGAAGTACCCCTGGTACGGAGCGCGCTACCAGTACGCCGTCGAGGTGTACGTGCCGGGCGGCGGGGGCACCCCGGGCAGGATGGAGACGAACGTCGTCACCAGCCCGTACTCGGTGGCGCTGACCACCGACTCGACCCACTCCGTCGTCGTCTCCCTGGACGACAAGGCCTTCCAGCCGAAGGTGTGGCGCACCACACCGCAGCCGGTGGTCGAGCGGCCCGTGGACCAGACGATCTACGAGCTGCACGTGCGGGACTTCTCGATCGCGGACGCCACCGTGCCCGAGGAGGTGCGGGGCACCTACCTGGCGTTCGCCGAGTCCGGCTCGGACGGCATGACGCACCTGCGCGAGCTGGCTGAGGCCGGCATGACGACGGTGCACCTGCTGCCGACGTTCGACATCGCCTCGATCCCTGAGGACCCCGCGGACCAGGAGACGACGGGCGACCTCAGCGGGTTCGCCCCCGACTCCACCGAGCAGCAGGCGGCCGTGGCCGAGGTGCAGGGCTCCGACGCCTTCAACTGGGGCTACGACCCGTATCACTTCACGACGCCGGAGGGTTCCTACGCCGTCGATCGTGAGGGCGGGGCCCGCGTGGGCGAGTTCCGCACCATGGTGGGTTCCCTGCACGACGCCGGTCTCCAGGTGGTCCTGGACCAGGTGTTCAACCACACCGCGGCCAGCGGCCAGGGCGACACGTCGGTGCTGGACAAGGTCGTGCCGGGCTACTACCACCGGCTGAACCCGACCACGGGCGCCGTGGAGACCAGCACCTGCTGCCAGAACGTCGCCACCGAGCACGCGATGGCCGAGCAGCTCATGGTCGACTCCGTGGTCACCTGGGCCCGCGACTACAAGGTGGACGGCTTCCGGTTCGACCTCATGGGCCACCACTCGCGCGACACCATGCTCGCCGTGCGCGATGCGCTCGACGCGCTGACGGTCGAGGCCGACGGCGTGGACGGCTCCGCGGTGTACCTGTACGGCGAGGGCTGGAACTTCGGGGAGGTGGCGGACAACGCCCTGTTCACGCAGGCCACGCAGGGCCAGCTCGGCGGTACCGGGATCGGGACGTTCAGCGACCGGCTCCGCGACGCCGTGCACGGCGGCTCGCCCGTCGACGGCGCCTCGACCTTCACCCAGGGGTTCGGCACCGGGCTCTTCACCGACCCGAACGGGCGCGAGGCGTCGGCCGGCGACGCGGACTCCGTCAACGACGGCGGGGCGGACGAGGCGGCGGACCTGGCGCACCAGACGGACCTGGTCCGCCTGGGGCTGGCCGGCAACCTGCGGGACTTCACGTTCCTGACGTCCGACGGCGAGATCACCCGGGGCGAGGACCTCGACTACCGCGGCTCCCCGGCCGGGTACGCCGACTCCCCGGAGGAGGTGATCACCTACGTCGACGCCCACGACAACGAGACGCTGTTCGACCTGCTCACGCTCAAGCTGCCGCAGGCCACGTCGATGGACGACCGGGTGCGGATGAACACCGTCTCGCTCGCGACGACGGCGCTGGCGCAGACGCCCTCGTTCTGGCACGCGGGCACGGACCTGCTCCGCTCGAAGTCGCTGGACCGCAACTCCTACGACTCCGGCGACTGGTTCAACGCCATCGACTGGTCGGGGCAGGACAACGGGTTCGGCCGCGGCCTGCCGATGGCCGCCGACAACGAGGACACGTGGCCGGTGATGGCGCCGCGGCTGGCCGACCCGGCGCTGAAGCCGACCGCGGCGGACATCGCCGAAGCGTCGGACCGGGCCCGGGAGCTGCTGGAGCTGCGCTCGTCCACGGACCTGTTGCGGCTCGGGTCGGCGGAGCTCATCAAGGCGAAGGTGTCCTTCCCCGCGTCGGGGCCCGACGCCGTGCCGGGGGTCATCGTCATGGCGATCGACGACACGGTCGCCGCGGACGTGGACCCCGCGCTGGACGGGGCGCTCGTGGTGTTCAACGCCTCGCCCGAGGCAGCCACGATCGACGTGCCGGACCTGGCCGGGCGCCACTTCGCGCTCTCGCCGGTGCAGGCCGGCGGCGGGGACGCCGTCGTGCAGGAGACGGCTTGGGACGGTGGTTCCGGCAGCGTGACGGTGCCCGCGCGGACCGTCGCGGTGCTGGTCGAGCCGCAGGGCTGACCTGCCGGGACGTGGCCGGGTCGGGGCTTCCCCGGCCCGGCCACGTCGTGTCGTCGGCCGGGCATTGCCTTCGAGATCCGAACCGATGGGTGGCAAGATCGCCGGTTGTGTCCCGGTCTGACGGCGATGTTGCCGTGGCGTCTTCGTGATGGAATCGTAACCACCACCCTTTGACTTCGAGACCCGAAGACAGGAAAGTAGTCCTCGGTCACCCCACGGGGTGCTGGTCCGGCTCCTGCGGGGGCGCCGGCGGTGAAGGTCGCCGCCGGTCGGACCCTCGACGACGAGAAGGAGCGCGAGGATGCGACTCGGCAAGAAGACGGGCATGGTCGCCGCGGGTGCGGCGCTGGCTCTGACCCTCACCGCCTGCGGTGGTGAAGGTGCAGGCTCCGGCGGTTCCGACGACGCTGCGGGCAACGGTGACGAGGACGTGAAGGTCGGCGTCGCGATGCCGACGCAGACCTACGAGCGCTGGATCCAGGACGGCGGCAACGTCGAGGCCGGGCTCGAGGACCTCGGGTACACGGTGGACCTGCAGTTCGCCAACGACGACATCCCGACCCAGACCCAGCAGATCGACTCGATGATCACCGAGGGCGTCGACGTCCTGATCATCGCGTCCATCGACGGCACGGCGCTGACCAGCCAGCTCGAGGCCGCCGCGGCCGCGAACATCCCGGTCATCGCCTACGACCGCCTCATCCGCGACAGCGAGAACGTGGACTTCTACACCACGTTCGACAACTTCGCCGTCGGCGTGGCCCAGGCCAACGCCCTGCTGCGCGGTCTCGGCTACCTCGACGAGAACGACGAGGAGACCGGTGAGGAGGGCCCGTACAACATCGAGCTCTTCGCGGGTTCCC
This sequence comes from Isoptericola aurantiacus, assembly GCF_044769875.1. NCBI lineage: Bacteria > Bacillati > Actinomycetota > Actinomycetes > Micrococcales > Promicromonosporaceae > Isoptericola > Isoptericola aurantiacus. The sequence goes on along the minus strand of NZ_JBJBAE010000001.1, from coordinate 33,182 downwards.
CGGACGACAACAACTCGCACTTCTTCTTCGACGGTGCGATGTCCGTCCTGCAGCCCCTCATGGACGACGGCACCGTCACGGTCCCGTCCAAGCAGACCGACTTCGACCAGGTCAGCACGCAGCGCTGGGAGCTGGAGACCGCCCAGAGCCGCATGGAGGACCTGCTGACCTCCACCTACACCGGCAACGACACCAAGCTCGACGGCGTCCTCGCCCCGGCCGACGTGCTCTCCCGCGGCATCATCAACGCGCTCAAGGGCGCGGGCATGGGCCCGACCCTCGACGACGGCCTGCCGGTCGTGACCGGCCAGGACGCCGAGATCGCCAACATCGCGCTGATCGACCAGGGCGTCCAGTCCTCGACGATCTTCAAGGACACGCGTCTGCTCGCCGACCAGGCCGTCGCGGCGGCGCAGTCCTTCGTCGAGGGTGAGGACCCCGAGGCGAACGACACCGAGACGTACGACAACGGCGTCAAGGTCGTGCCGTCGTACCTGCTCGAGGTCGAGACCGTGTTCAAGGACGACATCGAGCCCGTGCTCGTCGACTCCGGCTACTACACCGCCGACGAGGTCGCGTCGGGCCAGGCCGCGGAGTGATCCACGGGGCCTGACCTGCCCCATCACGGGCGTGGCCGTCCGTCGTGCGCGATCCCGCCACGACGGGCGGCCCGCCCCGGGTCCGCCGTCGGCCAGCCGCCGCGTCGGCACCCCTCACCGAAGGAGGGACGAGAGCGCAGATGAGCACCATTCTGGAGATGCGCTCCATCACCAAGGAGTTCCCGGGCGTCAAGGCGCTGTCGGACGTCACCCTCACCGTCGAGCAGGGCGAGATCCACGCCATCTGCGGTGAGAACGGTGCCGGCAAGTCGACGCTCATGAAGGTGCTGTCGGGTGTCTACCCGCACGGCACGTACGACGGCCAGATCGTCTTCGACGGCGAGTCCGCCGAGTTCGGGTCGATCTCGGACTCCGAGGACCAGGGCATCGTCATCATCCACCAGGAGCTCGCCCTGGTGCCGTACCTGTCCGTGGCCGAGAACATCTTCCTCGGCAACGAGACGCGGGGTCGCCTCGGACTCATCGACTGGAACGAGTCGAACCACCGGGCGTCCGAGCTGCTCCGGCGGGTCGGACTGCACGAGAACCCGACGACCCCGATCGGTCAGCTCGGAGTCGGCAAGCAGCAGCTCATCGAGATCGCCAAGGCGCTCTCGAAGGAGGTCAAGCTGCTCATCCTCGACGAGCCGACCGCCGCCCTGAACGACACGGACTCCGAGCACCTGCTCGAGCTGCTGCGCGCGCTGCAGCGCGAGGGCATCACCTGCATCATCATCTCGCACAAGCTCAACGAGATCGAGGAGATCGCGGACCGCACCACGATCATCCGCGACGGGCGCACGATCGAGACGATCGACATGTCCGAGGAGAGCGCCACGCAGGACCGCATCATCCGCGGCATGGTGGGGCGCGACCTCGAGCACCGCTACCCCGAACGCTCCAGCGTCGTCGGCGACGAGGTGCTCCGGGTGGAGAACTGGCACGTCGACCACCCCACCCAGGCGGGTCGCCAGGTCATCACCGACGCCTCGTTCCACGTCCGGGCCGGTGAGGTCATCGGGATCGCGGGCCTGATGGGAGCAGGGCGGACCGAGCTCGCGATGAGCATCTTCGGCCGCTCCTACGGGCGCAACATCCACGGCAAGGTCTTCAAGGACGGCCAGGAGATCCAGACCCGGACGGTCGCCGAGGCGATCAAGCACCACATCGCCTACGCCACCGAGGACCGCAAGCAGTACGGTCTCAACCTCATCGACGACATCCGGCACAACATCTCCGCGGCCGGCCTGCGGCAGCTGGCCCCCCACGGGTGGGTCAACGGCAACGAGGAGCTGCGGGTCGCCGAGGAGTACCGCGGCTCGCTGAACATCAAGACGCCCAACGTCCTCGTCGACGTCGGCAAGCTCTCGGGCGGCAACCAGCAGAAGGTCGTGCTGTCCAAGTGGCTGTACACCGATCCCGACGTGCTGATCCTCGACGAGCCCACCCGCGGCATCGACGTCGGCGCCAAGTACGAGATCTACACGATCATCAACAAGATGGTCGCGGAGGGGAAGGCGGTCGTCGTCATCTCCTCCGAGCTGCCCGAGCTGCTCGGCATCTGCGACCGTGTCTACACCCTCGCCTTCGGTCGCATCACCGGTGAGCTCCCCGTCGCCGACGCGACGCAGGAACGCCTCATGGAGCTCATGACCCTCGAGCGCGACCAGCCCCTGCCCACGAACGGAACTGCCTCATGAACGCCATCGCCTCGGTCCGGGACGCCCTGACCCGGAACATGCGCCAGAGCGGCATCCTCATCGCCTTCGTCGCGATCGTGGTGCTGTTCGCCGCCTTGCACGAGAGCTTCCTGTCCCCGACCAACCTGACGAACCTGATCCTGCAGTACTCCTACATCCTGATCCTCGCGATCGGGATGGTCATGGTGATCATCGCCGGGCAGATCGACCTGTCGGTCGGTTCGGTGGTGGCCCTCACCGGAGCGGTCTCGGCCGCCGTCGTGATCCGGGAGGGGATGCCCTGGTGGGCGGGTGTGCTGGCCGCCCTGGTCGTCGGTCTCCTGGTCGGGATCTGGCAGGGCTTCTGGGTCGCCTACGTCGGTATCCCGGGCTTCATCGTCACCCTGGCCGGCATGCTGCTCTTCCGCGGCCTGACCTTCCTGGTGCTGGACAACCGTTCGCTCTCGCCCTTCGGCGGCACCTACTACGACATCGCCAACGGGTTCCTCAACGGGCTGTTCGGCGGGTACGGGTACGACGTCTTCACCCTGGTGATCTTCGGCATCGCCGTCGTCGGCTACGCCGTGTCGCAGTGGCGTTCGCGCCAGGGCAAGCTCGCCTACCAGCAGTCGGTGGAGTCCCTGCCGCTGTTCGTGCTCAAGCTCGTGGTCGTCGCCGCGGTGGTCATGTGGTTCGGCTACCAGCTCGCGTCCTCGCGCGGGCTGCCGGTCGTCCTCATCATCCTGGCCGTGCTGATCATCGCCTACACGCTGGTCACCCAGAAGTCCGTGTTCGGCCGGCACATCTACGCGGTCGGCGGCAACCGTCACGCCGCCGAGCTCTCCGGCGTGTCCGTGCGCAAGATCAACTTCTGGGTCTTCGTCAACATGGGCGTGCTCGCCTCGGTGGCCGGCATCGTGTTCTCCTCGCGGATGAACAGCGCCCAGCCGGGCGCCGGCAACATGTTCGAGCTCGACGCCATCGCCGCCTGCTTCATCGGCGGCGCCTCCACCACCGGTGGTGTGGGTCGCGTCGGCGGCGCCATGATCGGTGGCCTGATCATGGCCGTCATGTCGAACGGCATGCAGCTCATGGGCATCCCGCAGCCGTGGCAGCAGGTCGTCAAGGGCCTGGTGCTGCTGCTCGCCGTCGCCTTCGACATCTGGAACAAGAAGCGCGCCGCGGTCGCCCGCTGAGTGCGATGATCACCGCCGACGGGCGGGTGGGGCCTCCCACCCGCCCGTCGGCATACCCTCTACACTCCGGGGCGTGAAGGGACGGCAGGCGATGGCGCGGACGCAGTCGTCGTTGCGTGAGGCCAACCGTGCCCGCGTGGTCGACGCCGTCAAGAAGCACGGCAGCCTCACCCAGGTCGAGCTGACCGGGGCCACGGGCCTCTCCCCGGCGACCGTGTCGACGATCGTCAAGGAGCTCGCCGCCGCCGAGGTGGTCGAGGTCCGCAACACCGTGCGCACGGGACGCCGCGCCCAGCTCGTCACGCTGGCCCACCGGGTCGGGCTGGTCGCCGGCGTCGTGGTCGGGTACCGGTCCATGCGGGTGGCGCTCGCCGACGTGGGCCAGGAGGTGCTCGCCGAGCTCACCCTGCCGTTGCCGGCGGACCATCGCTCCGACACCAGCCTCGACCGTGCCGCGCTGCTGATCGTGGACCTGCTGGAGCGGGTGGGGTCCCAGCTCGACGAGCTGCTCGGCATCGGTCTGGGCGTCCCGGCACCCGTCAACCCGACCACGGGCATGCTCAGCGTCCGCGGGGTCCTGCGTGGCTGGGACGCCGTGCAGATCGCCCAGGTGCTGGAGAAGCGGCTGTCCCGGCCCGTGTTCGTCGACAACGACGCGAACCTGGGCGCGCTGGCGGAGTCCACGGTGGGTGCCGGACGCGCCTGGCGCGACATGATGTACGTCGGCGTGTCCCACGGTGTGGGTGCCGGGATCGTCATCGGGGGCCGCGTGCACCGCGGTGTCGACGGCACGGCCGGGGAGATCGGGCACGTCCAGGTCGATCCGGCGGGGCGCATCTGCACCTGCGGCAGCCGGGGCTGCCTGAACACCGTCGTCGGGCTGCCCGCACTGCTGGAGCCGTTGCGCGTCAGCCACGGCAACCTGTCCCTGCGGGACGTGGTCCGGCTCGCGCGGGACGACGACCCGGGCTGCCGTGAGATCGTGGCCGACGCCGGGGAGCGGGTCGGTGCGGTCGTGGCGACCCTCGCGACCGGGCTCGGGCCGCAGGGAGTCGTCGTCGGTGGTGAGCTCGCCGAGGCCGGGGAGATCTTTCTGGCACCCTTGCGTGCGGCGCTCGAACGCCGCACGCTGCTCAACCAGGCCGGCGGTCCCGAGGTCGTGCCGGCCACCCTGGGTCTGCGCGCCGAGCTGGTGGGTGCCGTCGCGCTCGCGCTGGAGCACACCGACGTGTTCGACCGACCCGACAGCGACCGACGCACCGAACGCACCGACGAGGAGACGCCAGGACGATGACGACCGCGGCCGTACCCCGCACGCCCTTGCTCGCCCTGCACGAGGTCAGCAAGTACTTCGGCGCCGTCGAGGCGCTGGTCGGCGTCGACCTCGAGGTGCACGCCCACGAGGTCGTGGCGCTGGTCGGCGACAACGGTGCCGGCAAGTCCACGCTGGCCCAGGTCGTGGCCGGCGTGCTGTCCCCGGACGCCGGGGAGATCGAGATCGAGGGCCGGCCGGTGACGCTCGGATCGGCGTCGGCGGCGAATCGGCTCGGCATCGCCAGCGTCTTCCAGGACCTGGCGGTGTGCGAGAACCTGGACGTCACGGCCAACCTGTTCCTGGGCCGGGAGCTGCGCAACCGGGTCGGCCTGATGCACGAGGGCGAGATGGAGGTCGAGACGCGACGGTTGCTCGACCGGCTGACCGTGCGCATCCCCTCGGTCCGCACCACGCTGCGGCAGCTCTCGGCCGGCCAGCGCCAGGCCGTCGCGATCGCACGGACCCTGATCGGCAGGCCCAGGATCGTGGTGCTGGACGAGCCCACGGCCGCCCTGTCGGTGGCGCAGACCGGCGAGGTCCTCACGCACATCGAGAGGCTGCGGGACATGGGGCTGGGCGTGATCCTCATCAGCCACAACCTCAACGACGTCCGCGCCGTCTCGGACCGGATCGAGGTGCTGCGGCACGGACGCAACAACGGGTCGTTCCCGGCGTCGGCCAGCCACGAGTCGATCCTGGCGGCGATCACCGGGGCCGCCTGACCTCCGGGCCGGACCGCAGGTCGACCCGAGGACGCGGTCCGTCAGGGCCGCTCGTCGGCGTGGAGGCCGAAGGCGTCGTGCGGGTCGACGTGGGCGAGCACGGCGTCGAGGACCCGGGTGAACGCGTGCAGGTCGTCGCGGTCGAGGTCGTCGTAGACGTTCTCCAGCACGGCCCGTGCGTGGCCGGGCGCGCTGGCCACGACCTTCTCCCAGCCGGCCCCGGTGAGCCGCGCCACGGTGGCGCGGCCGTCGTCCGGCGCCGGGCCGCGCACGAGGAAGCCCCGGTCCTCCAGACGCCGTGCGACGTGGGAGAGGCGGGGGAGGGTGGCGCTGGTCCGGCGGGCGAGGTCGCTCATGCGCAGGGAGCGGCCCTCGGTCTGGGACAGCATCGCCAGCGTCAGGTACTCGAAGTGGGTCAGGTCGGCGTCCCGGCGCAGCTGCTGGTCGAGGAGGGCGGGCAGCAGGCTGATCACCGCCTGCAGCCGCAACCAGCTGCGCATCTGCTCGTCGTCGAGCCAGCGCGGTGCCGCGCCGTCGTCCATGGGTCCTCCCCGTATTGGTTGACGGAACAACTATACCGATCCTATATTGGTTGTAGCGTCAATCAAAGGGTTGACGGCCGTCCGAGAGGAAACCTCATGAGCAGCAGCATCAGCATCATCGGCGCCGGGACCATGGGAACCGCCATCGCCCGGCTCGGGCTCGCCGCGGGCAGCCAGGTCCAGGTCGTCGCCCGCGACGCCGCCGCGGCCGGTCGGGTCGACCCGGCCGTCACCGCCACGGCCTTCGGCGCACCGCTCACCGGCGCCGTCGTCGTGCTCGCGCTGCCGTACCCCGCCCTGGACGACGTCGTGGCGACCTACGGCGACCAGCTCGCCGGGCGCACCGTCGTCGACATCACCAACCCGCTCGACTTCACGACCTTCGACGCTCTCGTCGTGCCGGCGGACTCCTCGGCCGCCGCAGAGCTCGCGGCCGCGATCCCCGGTGCGTCCGTCCTCAAGGCCTTCAACACCAACTTCGCCGCCACGCTCGCGACCGGCACGGTCGGGGAGGTCCCGACCACCGTGCTCGTCGCAGGTGACGACGCCGACGCCAAGGGCGCGTTCGCCGCGGCCTTCGACGGCTCGGCCGTGCGGGTCGTCGACGCCGGGGGCCTGCGGCGCGCCCGCGAGCTCGAGGCCCAGGGCTTCCTGCAGCTCACCCTGGCCGCCGGCGAGAAGACCTCGTGGACCACCGGCTTCGCTCTGCTGTGACCGCGGCCCAGAACCTCCGCCGCGACGACCTCCTCGCGGCGGAGACCGCGATGGGGGCCGTCACGCTGCACGTCGGCGACCTCGCCGCCATGAGCGCCTACTACCGCGAGGCCCTCGCGCTGACCGAGCTGCGCGGCACCGGGGGACCCGACCGGGTCGTGCTCGGGCGCGGCCGGACCCCCGTCGTCGTGCTCCGGCACACGCCAGGACTGCCGGCGACCTCCCGGAACCAGGCCGGGCTGTTCCACACCGCGGTGCTCCTCGACACCGAGGAGGCGCTCGCCGCCGCCGTGGCGCACGCTGCGAGGCACCCGCTGTCCCGGTTCGTCGGCAACGCCGACCACGGGGTGTCCCGGGCGTTCTACTTCACCGACCCCGAGGACAACGGCATCGAGCTCTACTGGGACCGTCCGCGGGACACGTGGCAGTGGTCCGGCGGCCGGGTGGCGATGGGTTCAGACTGGTTCGACCCGAACACCTACCTGCGCCGGCACCTGGACGAGACCGCGATGCGAGGTGCCGCCGGACAGGGCGCCGGGGTCGGTCACGTGCACCTGCAGGTCGGCGACCTCACGGTGGCGCGGCGGTTCTACGTCGGCGCCCTCGGGTTCGAGGTCACGGCGGACCTGCCCGGGGCGCTGTTCGTCGCCGCCGGCGGGTATCACCACCACCTCGCGGTGAACACATGGAACAGCGCCGGGGCCGGGCCGCGGGCGGCGACGCTGGGCCTCGGCCAGGTGTCGATCACCGTCCCCGGCCGGGACGACGTCGACGCCCTGCGGGACCGCCTGCGGCACGTCCGGGTCCCCGTGCGCGACGACGGGCGCACGCTGCGCTTCGAGGACCCGTGGAGCACCCTGGTCGAGGTGGCGGTGGGCTGAGCCCGCGCCACGAGCCCCGGGGGCAGGTCAGTGGAAGACGACGGTGCGGTGACCGTCGAGCAGCACCCGGTGCTCGGCGTGCCACCGCACCGCACGCGCGAGGGTGCGGCGCTCGACGTCCTCACCGAGGGCGACGAGGTCCGTCACGGCGCGGGAGTGGTCCACGCGCTCGACGTCCTGCTCGATGATCGGGCCCTCGTCGAGGTCGCCGGTGACGTAGTGCGAGGTGGCCCCGATGAGCTTGACCCCCCGTTCGTGGGCCTGGGCGTACGGCCGTGCGCCCTTGAAGGACGGCAGGAACGAGTGGTGGATGTTGATGACCTGGCCGGACAGGTCGCGGCACAGCTCGTCCGAGAGGATCTGCATGTAGCGGGCCAGGACCACGAGCTCGACGTCGAGCTCCGTCACGAGGTCGCGGAGCCGGGCCTCGGCCTCCGCCTTGGTGGCGGCGGTGACCGGGACGTGGTGGAACGGCTTGCCGTAGAACTCCGCGATGTCGCGCAGGTCGTCGTGGTTGCCGACGACGCCGACGATCTCGACGGGCAGGCCCTGGTCGCGCTCGCGGTAGAGGAGGTCCACCAGGCAGTGCGCGGCCCGCGAGACCATGACGAGGGTCCGCACCGGCCGGCCCACGACGTCGAGCCGCCACGTCATCTCGAACGTGGCCCCGAGCCCGGCCAGCGCGGCCTCCAGCTCGTCGCGCGAGGCGTGCGACTCGACCTGGACCCGCATGAAGAACAGCCCCGAGCCCGGGTTGCCGAACTGCTGGGACTCCGTGATGTTGCCGTCGTGGTCCGCGAGCATCCCGCTCACGGCGTGCACGATGCCCGGGCGGTCGGGGCACGAGAGCGTCAGGACCCACTCGGTGGGCCGTCCGTGCGGGTGCCGGGTGGTCGACGAAGGGTTCGGCTGCGTGCTCACGCACGCCATTGTCGCCCACCGTCTGCCACGATGGGGCCATGAGCGACAGCACCGCCACCTCCGGCAGCACCGCCGACGCCGCCGCGTCGGGCGACCAGTCCACCCGCATCGCCCTCGTCGAGGACCACCACGCCGGCGAGCTGCTGACGCTGCGGCGCGCGGCGTTCGTCTCCGAGGCGCAGGTGTACGGCGACCCGAACATCCCGCCGCTGACGCAGACGTTGCCGGAGCTCCGCGAGGACATGGCCCGGGACGACGTCGTCACGATCGGGGCGTGGGACGGCCACCGGCTGGTCGGGTCGATCCGGGTGGAGATCTCGGGGGAGCGGGCCACGCTCGGCCGTCTCGCCGTCGCCCCGGACCAGCAGGGCCGCGGCATGGGGACCACGCTGCTCTTCGCCATCCTGGAGTTCCTGCCCGAGCAGATCTCCGAGATCTGGGCCTTCACGGGCAAGGACTCGCGGCAGAACCTCGCCCTGTACGCCAAGCACGGCTACGAGGCCCAGTACGACGAGGCAGCCGGCCAGCTCACCTACACCTACCTGCGCCGGGTCCTGCACGCCGTCGACTCCCGCCGGTCGGACCGGTCGGCGGCGTCCCCGCCCGCCGGACGGCAGTGAGCGGAAGCGCCCCTGCCCGGTCGCGGCGCCCGTCGATGGCCGACGTCGCCGCCGTGGCCGGGGTGTCGCACCAGACGGTCTCGCGGGTGCTCAACGACCATCCCAGCGTCCGTGCCGCGACGCGCGACCGCGTGCTGGCGGCGATCGACGAGCTCGGCTACCGGCGCAACAGCGCGGCGCGCGCGCTGGTGACCTCGCGGTCGGCCACGCTGGGCGTGCTGACCACGGGATCGGCGCTGTTCGGCCCGACCAGCACGCTGCTGGCCGTGGAGGCGGCGGCGCGCGACCGCGGGTACTTCGTCTCCGTGGCGACGTTGAGCACGTACGACACGGACACGATGCACCAGGCGCTGGAGCACTTCATGGCGCAGGGGGTCGACGGGATCGTGGTGATCGCGCCGCACGACGAGGTCGCGGCCGCCGTCGAGTCGTTCCGCGCGCCCGTGCCCGTGGTCGTCGTGGCCGCGCTGGACGCCGACGTGAGCGACGGCGGGTCGGAGCAGGACCGCGGCCCGCGCACGATGTCGGTCGCCGTCGACCAGCGTGCGGGGGCCCGGCGTGCCACCGAGCACCTGCTCGACCTCGGGCACCGGGACGTGGTGCACCTGGCCGGGCCGTCGGCCTGGTTCGACGCGCGCGAGCGCGCGGCGGGCTGGCGCGAGGCGCTCGTGGCCCGCGGCATCACACCCGCGCGGCCGCGGGTGTGCTCGTGGTCGGCGGGGGACGGATACGCCGCGGGCCGCGACCTGGCCGAGGCGGTGGTGGCGGGGGAGGGGCCGACGGCGGTGCTCGCCGGCAACGACCAGCTGGCGCTGGGTCTGCTGCGGGCGCTGTGGGAGCGCGGCGTGCGGGTACCCGACGACGTCTCGGTGATCGGGTTCGACGACGTCGCGGGTGCCGCGTACTTCGTCCCGCCGCTGACGACGGTCCGGCAGCACTTCGCCGAGCTGGGCGCTCGCAGCGTCGCGATGGTGCTCGCGGCCCTGGCCGGGGAGCCGGTGGCGCTGGAGCGCATCGAGCCCGAGCTCGTGATCCGCTCCTCGACCGCGCCGCCGCCGTGAGCGCCGGAGCGTACAGGGGCGGCCGGAGTTGGATCCTCGCCCATGTGAGCGTTAACATCCCAGGAGAGAACAGACTCAAGGAGTGACACGGCGATGACGCTGCACGACCAGGCGACCGAGATCCGGGACGCCATCACCGCGGGCCGCACGACGCTCGGCATCGAGCTCGGCTCCACCAACATCAAGGCCAGCCTCGTCGGTCCCGACCACGCGCCCGTGGCCGCCGGCTCCCACGCGTGGGAGAACGAGCTCGTCGACGGGGTCTGGACGTACTCGCTCGACGCCGTCCGTGCGGGCCTGCAGGGCGCCTACGCCGCGCTCGTGGCCGACGTCGAGCAGCGGTACGGCGTGCGGCCCACCACCTACGGCGCCCTCGGCGTCTCGGCGATGATGCACGGCTACCTCCCGTTCGACGCCGACGGCGAGCTGCTCGTGCCGTTCCGCACCTGGCGCAACACCAGCACCGGCCCCGCGGCCGGCGAGCTCTCCGAGCTGTTCGGGCACAACATCCCCCTGCGCTGGTCGATCGCCCACCTGTACCAGGCGATCCTCGACGACGAACCGCACGTGCCGCAGATCGCCGCGTTCACCACCCTGGCGGGGTACGTCCACCGCGAGCTGACCGGCCGGCACGTGCTCGGTGTCGGGGACGCCTCGGGCATGTTCCCCGTCGACCCGGCGACGCGCGACTACGACCAGCGCCTGCTCGGGCAGTTCCGCCACATCGTGGCCGCCAAGCGCCCCGGGCTGCAGGTCGAGGGCCTGCTGCCGCAGGTCCTGCCGGCCGGCGCCGACGCCGGCCGGCTCACGGCCGCCGGCGCCGCACTGCTCGACCCGACGGGCACCCTGGAGCCCGGCGTGCTGCTCTGCCCGCCCGAGGGCGACGCCGGCACCGGGATGGTCGCCACCAACGCGGTGGCTCCGCGCACGGGCAACATCAGCGCCGGCACGTCCATCTTCGCGATGGTCGTGCTGGAGCAGCCGCTGCGCAGCGTCCACCACGAGCTGGACCTCGTCACCACCCCCGCCGGCGACCTCGTCGCCATGGTGCACTGCAACAACGGCGCCAGCGAGCTCGACGCCTGGGCGGGGATCTTCGGCGAGTTCGCCACCGCCCTCGGCCACCCGAGCGGCGCCGACGACGTGTTCGGAGCGCTCTTCCGGTCCGCCCTGGACGGCGCGCCCGACGGCGGTGGCCTGCTCGCGTACAACTACCTCGCCGGCGAGCCCATCACCGGGCTGGACGAGGGGCGGCCGCTGGTCGTCCGGACGCCCGACAGCCGCCTGACGCTCGCGAACTTCATGCGGACCCAGATCTACGGGGCCTTCGGCACCCTGGCGCTGGGTATGAAGGTCCTGCACGGCGAGGGCGTCCAGATCGACGCGATGTTCGCCCACGGCGGCCTGTTCCGCACGGCCGGCGTGGCGCAGCGACTGCTGGCCGCCGCCGTGGACGCCCCCGTGGCCGTGGGCCGCACGGCGGGTGAGGGCGGTGCCTGGGGCATCGCCGTCCTGGCCGCGTACGCCCGCGCGGTCGACGACGTCGCCCCGGACGGCCAGGTCCCGAAGCTCGACGCCTACCTCGCCGAACGGGTCTTCGCCGACGTCGCCCTCGACGTCGCGGAGCCGGACGCGGACGACGTCGCCGGGTTCACCACCTACCTGGAGCGGTACTCCGCCGGCCTCGCGGTCGAGCGTGCCGCCACCGAAGCCCTCTGACGACCTCTTCACGAAACGGGAGCCACCCATGCCGCACGACGCGCCCCTGACCGAGGTGCCCGCCCACCTGCGCACCGCCGTCGACGCCGCCAAGCAGAAGGTCGCCGACCTGCACGCCGAGCTGCCCCGCTGGGAGCTCGTCGTGTGGACCGCCGGCAACGTCTCCGAAAGGGTCAGGAACCCCGAGGGCCCGGACCTGCTGGTCATCAAGCCCTCCGGCGTCTCCTACGACGACATCACGCCCGAGGCCATGGTCGTGTGCGACCTGGAGGGCAACCTCGTCGAGGGCGACCGGTCGCCGTCGTCGGACACCGCCGCGCACGCCTACGTGTACGCCCACCTGCCCGAGGTGGGCGGCGTCGTGCACACCCACTCCACGTACGCGACGGCCTGGGCGGCCCGCGGCGAGGAGATCCCGTGCGTCCTGACGATGATGGCCGACGAGTTCGGCGGGCCGATCCCCGTCGGGCCGTTCGCGATCATCGGGGACGACTCCATCGGCCGCGGGATCGTCGAGACCCTGCGGGGCTCGCGGTCCAAGGCGGTACTCATGGCCAACCACGGTCCGTTCACGATCGGCGGCGACGCCAAGGCCGCCGTCAAGGCGGCGGTGCTGTGCGAGGAGGTGGCCCGCGCGGTGCACGTCTCGCGGCAGCTCGGTGAGCCGGAGACCATCGCGCAGGAGCACGTCGACGCCCTGTACGCCCGCTACCAGAACGTCTACGGGCAGCGCTGAGCCCTCCGGCCGCTGCACCGCCCCCTCTCGAAAGGAAGACCCATGAGCAAGCCCTACGGCGACCGCGAGGTCTGGTTCCTCACCGGCAGCCAGGACCTGTACGGTCCCGAGACGCTGGAGCAGGTCGCCCAGCAGTCCCGCGAGGTCGCCGCCGCGCTCGACGCGTCGGGCGACGTCCCCGCGAACGTCGTCTGGAAGCCGGTCCTCAAGGACTCGGCCTCGATCCGCCGCGCCATGCTCGAGGCGAACAGCGACGACGGCGTGCTCGGCGTCATCACCTGGATGCACACCTTCAGCCCGGCCAAGATGTGGATCGCCGGCCTGGACGCGCTGCGCAAGCCGCTGCTGCACCTGCACACGCAGGCGAACGTCGAGCTCCCCTGGGCCGACATCGACATGGACTTCATGAACCTCAACCAGGCCGCGCACGGCGACCGGGAGTACGGCTACATGCTGGCCCGGCTCGGCGTCGCCCGGACCACCGTCGTCGGCCACGTGTCGAACCCGGCCGTGCAGCGCCGCGTCGGCACCTGGATCCGTGGCGCCGCGGGCTGGGCCGCCACGCACGAGCTCACGCTGGTCCGGTTCGGCGACAACATGCGCAACGTGGCCGTGACCGAGGGCGACAAGACCGAGGCCGAGCTGCAGTTCGGCGTCTCGGTCAACACCTGGGGCGTCAACGACCTGGTCGAGGCCGTGGAGGCGGTCTCCGAGGACGCCGTCGACGCGCTCGTCGCGGAGTACGCCGACCTGTACGACGTCGCGCCCGAGCTGGTGGCGGGGGGAGACCGGCACGAGTCGCTGCGCTACGCCGCCCGCCAGGAGCTCGCCATGGAGGCGTTCCTGGTCGCGCGCGGCGCCAAGGCGTTCACCACGAACTTCGAGGACCTCGGTGCGCTGCGCCAGCTGCCGGGTCTCGCCGTGCAGCGGCTCATGGCCAAGGGCTACGGGTTCGGGGCCGAGGGCGACTGGAAGACGGCCGTCCTGGTCCGTGCCGCGAAGGTCATGGGTGAGGGGCTGCCGGGCGGTGCCTCCCTCATGGAGGACTACACCTACGACCTCACGCCGGGGTCGGAGCTGATCCTCGGGGCGCACATGCTCGAGATCTGCCCGTCCCTGACGACGTCGACGCCGCGCATCGAGATCCACCCGCTCGGCATCGGCGGCAAGGAGGACCCGGTGCGCATGGTCTTCGACGCCGACGCCACCGAGGGCGCCGTCGTCGTGTCGCTGGCCGACATGCGCGACCGGTTCCGTCTGACTGCGAACGTCGTCGACGTCGTCCCGCCCACCCAGGAGCTGCCGAACCTGCCGGTCGCGCGGGCCGTGTGGACGCCGCGTCCGGACTTCGCGACGTCGGCGGAGGCGTGGCTCACCGCCGGCGGTGCGCACCACACGGTGATGTCGACGGCGGCCGGCATCGAGGCGTTCGAGGTGTTCGCCCAGATCGCCCGCACCGAGCTGCTGGTCATCGACGAGGCCACGACGCGGCGCGGGTTCGCCGACCAGGTCCGCTGGAACCAGGTCTACTACCGGGTGGCCCAGGGGCTCTGACCCCTGCTGCCCTTTCCCCGCCCCGCCCCGCCCGCCCGCCCATGCCTGTGGGTGCACGACGCGCCGTCGGACCTTGTGGTCCGACGGCGCGTCGTGCACCCACAGGCGACGGGGTCGGCTGGCGGTAGTCTGAGGTCGCCGCGCCGCCCCTGGGGCCGCCGGCGGATCCCGATGGAGGCCCTGCATGGCGAGTCCCGGTGCCGACAAGCCGAACATCCGGCAGGTCGCACAGCTCGCCGGCGTGTCGCACATGACCGTGTCGCGGGTGCTCAACGACCACCCGAACATCCGGGAGGCCACCCGGCGTCGCGTCGAGGAGGCCATCTCCGAGCTCGGCTACCGCCCGAGCATGACGGCCAGAGCCCTCGCCACCCAGCGCAGCCGTCGCATCGGCGTCCTCGTCGAGAGCGCGGTCACGTTCGGTCCGACCAGCACGCTCTACGCCGTCGAGTCCGCCGCTCGGGCCTCGGGCTACGAGGTCAGCTCGGTGCTCCTGCGCGCCGGCGAGGAGATCAGCCCGCAGGAGGCCGTCGACCACCTGATCACGCTGGGGATCGACGCCCTGTGCGTCGTCGCGCCCCGGTCGTCGTCGATCGCGGCGTTGCGCCGCATCGCCGTCGGTGTGCCCGTGCTCGTCGTCAAGCCCGACAAGGACCCGACGTTCCTCACCGTGACCGTCGACCAGCAGGCGGGCACGGTGCTGGCCGTCGACCATCTCGTCTCGCTCGGGCACCGCGACATCCTGCACCTGGCCGGACCGCTCGACTGGCTGGACGCCCGGACGCGCGAGCGGGCCTTCCACGCACGCTCGAAGTCGTGGGGGATCCGCGAACGCCCCATCGTGGTCGGCGACTGGACGGCGGACTTCGCCTACGACTTCGCCCGCGGGATCCGCGAGCTCCCGGACTACACGGCGATCTTCGTCGCGAACGACGACATGGCGGTGGGACTGATCCACGGGCTGCACGAGCGGGGGTACTCGGTGCCGGACGAGCTCAGCGTCGTCGGGTTCGACGACATCCCGCTGGCGCGTCACATCACCCCACCCCTGACCACCGTGCGGCAGAACTTCGACGCGCTCGGCGTCGCCGTCGTGGACGTCCTGCGGGCGGCGATCGAGGAACGCGAGATCCCCGACGTGACGCGGATCCCCGCCGAGATCGTCACGCGCGCCTCGAGCGCGCCGCCGAGGAAGGTCGACTGATGGGCACGCCGGTGGGACAGGTGGACCAGGTGGGTCAGGTGGCGCGGCCGGTCGTCGAGATGCACGGGATCACCGTGGAGTACTCGGGCGTGCGGGTCCTGGACGGCGCGGACCTGACGCTGCGCCCCGGTGAGGTGCACGCGCTCATGGGGGAGAACGGCGCCGGCAAGTCCACGCTCATCGGCGCCCTGACCGGGACGGTGCCGATCGTGGCGGGGGAGATCCTGCTCGACGGCGCCCCCCTGACGTCGGCGAGCGTGGCCCGGAGCCGCGCGGAAGGCATCGCGACCGTCTTCCAGGAGTCCCACCTGAGCCCGCACCTGTCCGTGGCCGAGAACATCATGATCGGGCACGAGGAGCGTGGGCGGTTCGGCATCAGGTGGGCGCGGAACCGGGAGCGTGCCTCGACGGCGCTGGCCACCCTGGGGATCGAGGACGTCGACCCGCGCACGCCGGTCGAGGAGCTGTCGCCCGCCACCAAGCAGCTGGTCGCGGTGGCCCGGGCGATCGTCCTGGAACCGCGGGTGCTCGTGCTCGACGAGCCCACCTCGAGCCTGGACGAGGCCGAGGCCGCACGCCTGCTCGGGGTGGTCCGCCGACTGCGTGACCAGGGCGTCGCGGTGCTGTTCGTCTCGCACTTCCTCGAGCAGGTCTTCGAGGTGAGCGACCGCATGACGGTGCTGCGGGGCGGTCGGGTCGTGGCGGAGTACCGCACGGCGCAGGTCGAGCGGGCCGAGCTGATCTCGAAGATGATCGGCGAGGACATCGGCGCGCTCCAGGCGCTGCACTCCGAGCGGCTCTCGCACCACTACGCGGAGTCGGGCCGGGTGACGCTGCGGGCCTCGTCCATCGGGCGGCGCGGGACGCTCGAGCCCACGGATCTCGACCTCACCCGGGGCGAGGTCGTCGGGTTCGCCGGCCTGCGCGGCTCCGGGCGGACGGAGCTCGCGCGGCTCATGAGCGGTGTGGAGCGCGCCGACCGGGGCGAGCTCTGGCTGGACGGCGCCCGGGTGCAGCTGCGCGGTCCCTCGGCCGCGCTGCGGCACCGGATCGCCGTGTCCAGCGAGAACCTGCGTCACGAGGGCATCGTCGCCGGGCTGACGGTGCGGGAGAACATCGTCCTGGCGCTGCAGGCGCTCCGCGGCTGGACGCGGCCCCTGTCCCGGGCCGAGCAGGAGGCGGTGGTCGACACCTACCTCGACGCGCTGCACCTGCGGCACGAGGATCTGGACCGCCCCGCCGGTGAGCTGTCGGGGGGCACCCAGCAGAAGGTGATGCTGGCACGCCTGCTGGCCACGCGGCCCCACGTCCTGATCCTCGACGAGCCGACGCGTGGCATCGACATCGGGGCCAAGCTCGACATCCAGCGCCGGGTGGCGAAGCTGGCCGGCGAGGGGGTCGCCGTCGTGTTCATCTCGTCGCAGCTCGAGGAGGTCGTGCGCCTCAGCGACCGGATCGTGGTCCTCAAGGACCGGGAGAAGATCGGCGAGCTGAGCAACGGTCCCGGCGTCACCGTGGACACCATCGTGGAGATGATCGCGGCCGAGCTGGACGGGTTCGGGCCCGGTCAGCAGGGCTGATACCCGCTGCCCGTCTGTCGGGGCGACGGTGTTACGGGATCGTGACGTCCAATCTCACCGCAGGACTTTAGTTACCGGTCACATCTCCGCTATGTTACCGATCACAACGCAAGTCTTGCCGGAGGGTCGACGTCGACCCGCCGACCGGAAGCACCGGTCGCCCGGCGTCTCGAGGAGGAGAAAAACATGGCACGCAGCACCTTCGTGCGGGGCACGGTCGCCGCGCTCTCGGCAGCAGCACTGTTCACGCTCGGCGCCTGCAGCAGCGAGCAGGCCCCGTCCGACGACAGCGGTGAGACCACGACCGACGACAGCGGCGACATGGCCGAGGGCGACGAGACGATCGCCATCGGCTTCTCGCAGGTCGGCGCCGAGTCCGGCTGGCGCGCGGCGAACACCAAGTCCATCCAGGACACCCTCACCGAGGAGAACGGCTTCGAGCTGAGCTTCTCCGACGCGCAGCAGAAGCAGGAGAACCAGATCCAGGCGCTGCGCTCGTACATCCAGCAGGGCGTGGACGTCCTCGCGTTCTCCCCGGTCGTCGAGACCGGCTGGGACGCCGTGCTCGAGGAGGCCAAGGCCGCCGACATCCCGGTGATCCTCACCGACCGCGCCGTGGACTCCGAGGACGACTCGCTCTACGAGTCCTTCATCGGGTCGGACTTCGTCCTCGAGGGCCAGACGGCCGGCGAGTGGGCCGTCGAGCAGTACGACGGCGAGGGCTACAAGATGGTCGAGCTGCAGGGCACGACGGGGTCGGCCCCGGCGATCGACCGCAAGGAGGGCTTCGCCTCCGCGATCGAGGGCAGCGACATCGAGATGCTCGACTCCCAGACGGGCAACTTCACCCGGACCGAGGGCAAGCAGGTCATGGAGGGCTTCCTGCAGAAGTACGACGACATCGACCTGGTGTTCGCGCACAACGACGACATGGGCCTGGGCGCCATCGAGGCGATCGAGGCCGCCGGTCTGACCCCGGGCGAGGACATCAAGATCATCACGATCGACGCGGTCAAGGACGGCATGCAGGCCCTGGCCGACGGCAAGATCAACTACATCGTCGAGTGCAACCCGCTGCTCGGGCCGGACCTGGCCGAGATCGCGCAGAAGGTCGTCGCCGGCGAGGAGGTCGAGAAGCGCATCGTGGTCGAGGACCAGGCGTTCGACCAGGAGGCCGCCGTCGAGGCCCTGCCCGACCGCCAGTACTGATCGACCCTCCGTGGCGGGCCGCGAGGCCCGCCACGGACCAGACCCGCGGCGGGGTGCGAGACTGAGCACCCCGCCGCGTTCCACGGAAGGTCAACGATGACGAGCTCTGCGAGTGCGGACCGGCCGGTCGTCGAGATGACGGGGATCTCCATCGAGTTCCCGGGCGTCAAGGCGCTCGACCAGGTCGACTTCCGGCTCTTCCCGGGAGAGGTGCACGCCCTCATGGGCGAGAACGGCGCCGGGAAGTCCACCCTCATCAAGGCGCTCACCGGCGTCTACGGCATCGACGCCGGCCAGATCGTGGTCGACGGCGAGGAGCACCGGTTCTCCGGCCCGGGCGAGGCCCAGGACGCGGGCGTCGCGACGGTCTACCAGGAGGTCAACCTCTGCGAGAACCTCACCGTCGCCGAGAACATCATGCTCGGTCACGAGCCGCGGCGGTTCGGAGCGATCGACTGGCGGGCCACCCGGCGTGCGGCCGCGCACCACCTGGCCACCATGGGCCTGGACATCGACCCCGCCTCGTCGCTCGGCTCGCACTCCATCGCCGTGCAGCAGCTCGTGGCGATCAGCCGCGCCATGGTCGTGGACGCCAAGGTGCTCATCCTCGACGAGCCGACCTCCAGCCTCGACGCCGACGAGGTCGCCCAGCTCTTCGCCGTCGTCCGGCGTCTGCGCGACCAGGGCGTGGCCGTGCTGTTCGTCTCCCACTTCATCGACCAGGTCTACGAGATCTCCGACCGGATGACGGTGCTGCGCAACGGTCAGCGCGTGGGCGAGTACCTCACGAAGGAGCTCGACCGGCTCGAGCTCGTCTCGACGATGATCGGGCGCTCGATGGACGTGCTCGACGACCTGCAGGTCTCCACGGAGCACGCCGTGGACGTCGAGCAGGGCGCCACCCCGTTCCTCCAGGCCGTGGGCCTGGGTCGCAAGGGGAGCGTGCAGCCGTTCGACCTCGACGTCTACGCCGGCGAGGTCGTCGGTCTGGCCGGTCTGCTCGGGTCCGGGCGCACCGAGGTCGCGCGGCTGCTGGCCGGCGCCGACCGCGCCGACTCCGGGACGATCACGATCGACGACGCACCGACCCGGTTGCGCAACCCGCGCTCCGCGATCGACCGCGGCATCGCGTTCTCCTCGGAGGACCGCAAGCTCGAGGGCGTCGTCGGCGACCTGACGGTGCGCGAGAACATCGTCCTCGGCCTGCAGGCCGGTCGGGGGTGGATGCGGCGGCTGCCCGGCAAGCAGGTCGACGAGATCGTCGAGAAGTACGTCGCGGCGCTCAACATCCGGCCCGCCAACCCGGACGCGCTGCTGCGCAACCTCTCGGGCGGCAACCAGCAGAAGGTCCTGCTGGCACGCTGGCTGGCCACCGCGCCCGAGCTGCTGATCCTCGACGAGCCGACCCGAGGGATCGACGTCGGCGCCAAGGCCGAGATCCAGCGCCTGGTCGCCGACCTCGCGGGCCGGGGGATGGCCGTCGTGTTCATCTCCGCCGAGCTCGAGGAGGTCCTGCGCCTCAGCCACCGGATCGCCGTGATGCGCGACCGCACCAAGGTCGCCGAGGTCAAGAACACCGAGGACGTCGGGGTCACCGACGTCGTCGAGCTCATCGCGAGCGGAGGGGGACACTGATGCCGACGTCCACGGCGGCGCCGACGCGCACCACCGAGGGTGGGCTGCGTCGCCTCACCCATCACGCACTCTTCTGGCCGGTCGTGGCGCTCGTCGCGCTGCTGGTGGCCAACACGGTCTACAGCCCGGACTTCCTGGCCGTCTCGGTGCTGAACGACCACCTCTTCGGCGCGCCGATCGACATCCTGCGCAACTCGGCGCCGCTGATGCTGGTGGCGCTGGGCATGACGCTGGTCATCGCCACCCGCGGCATCGACCTCTCGGTCGGGGCGGTCGTGGCCATCGCCGGGGCGCTGTCGCTCAGCTTCATCGCGACGTCGCCGGACCCGGGGGCGCTGTCGACGGTGCTGATCGCCATCGGCCTGGCGCTGGGACTCTCTCTGCTGCTGGGGGTGTGGAACGGGTTCCTCGTCTCCGTCGTGGGGATCCAGCCGATCATCGCCACGCTGATCCTCATGACGGCGGGCCGCGGCATCGCGATGCTCATCACCGAGGGGCAGATCACCACCGTCACCAGCGCACCGTTCAAGACGCTCGGTGCCGGGTTCTGGCTGGGGCTGCCGGCTGCGACGATCATCGCCTTCGGCGTGTACGCGCTCGTCGCCGCGATCACCCGGCGCACGGCGCTGGGCATGCTCGTGGAGTCCGTGGGCATCAACCCCTCGGCCAGCCGGCTGGCGGGCGTCAAGTCCCGCACCATCGTGTGGACGGTCTTCGCGCTGTCCGGGCTGTTCTCCGGCCTCGCCGGACTCATCCTGGCCTCGAACGTCATGGCGGCCGACGCCAACAACGCCGGCCTGTTCATCGAGCTCGACGCCATCCTCGCCGTCGTCATCGGCGGGACGTCGCTGCGGGGCGGCAAGTTCTCCCTGGCCGGCACGTTCGTCGGCGTCCTGATCATCACGACCCTCACCCTCACCGTCACCATCGTGGGCATCTCCCCGCTCGTGACCCCGCTGTTCAAGGCGCTGGTCGTGATCGCGGTGACGCTGCTGCAGTCGCCGACGGTGCGTGAGAAGCTCGCCGCCCGGGCCCGAGCCCGCGCGGCCCGTCCCGAGGAGGTGACCGCCTGATGTCCACGGCGACCCCGGAGAAGAAGTCGACCCGCTCCGGCGGGCCCAGCACGCCGCGTCCTCAGCGCGGTGGCCTCGGCGGGATCACCCGCCGGCTGCGGATCGACCGCCGCTACCAGCCGGTCCTGGGCACGTTCGTGGTGCTCGCGCTGATCCTGGCGATCGGCGGTGCCCGCTACGACAACTTCCTGTCGACCGGCGTGCTGGCGAACCTGTTCATCAACAACTCGTTCCTCATCGTGCTCGCGGTGGGCATGACGTTCGTGATCCTCACCGGTGGCATCGACCTGTCGGTGGGGGCGGTGCTCGCGCTGTCCGCGGTCAGCGCGGCCTACCTGCTCGACGCCGGGGTCCCGGTGGCCGTGGTCCTGCCGGGCGTGATCCTCATCGGCTCGATCATCGGGTTCCTCATCGGGATCATGGTCCACGTCTTCGACGTGCAGCCGTTCATCGCGACCCTGGCGGGGATGTTCTTCGCCCGTGGCCTGTGCTTCATCATCGCCCCGGAGTCGATCCCGATCACCGACGAGACGTTCGTCGCGATCGCCGGCTGGGACACGTGGATCGGCGGGCAGTGGCGGATGACCACGAGCGTGATCCTGTCGCTGGTGGTCGTGGCCGTCGCGTTCTACCTGCTGCACTACACGCAGTTCGGCCGCACGGTGTACGCGATCGGCGGCGGTGAGCAGTCGGCGAGGCTCATGGGTCTCCCGGTGGCCCGCACCAAGGTGCTGGTCTACGTCATCTCCGGCACCTGCGCCGGGCTGGGCGGGCTGCTCTTCGCGATGTACTCGCGGTCGGGGTACTCGTTGACCGGTGTGGCGATGGAGCTCGACGCGATCGCCGCCGTCGTCATCGGTGGCACGCTGCTCACGGGCGGGACCGGGTTCGTCCTGGGTTCCGTGCTCGGTGTGCTCGTGCTCGGTCTGATCCAGACGATCATCACCTTCGAGGGCACCCTGAGCTCGTGGTGGACCAAGATCTTCATCGGCGTCCTGCTGCTGATCTTCGTGGTGCTGCAGCGGGTGCTCACCCTGCGACGCACCTAGCGTCCCGGATCCCGGTCGTGCCCGCCGTGTCCGTCACGGTGCGGCGGGCACGACCTGTCCCTGTCCGCCCGACCTGAGGAGCACCGGTCGACGCTCACAGATTGTGAGCGCTAACAACCCCTGTCGACCTCGTCGACGAGAGCCGGCGCGACGACGCGCCGTCCAGCACGGACGCGGGCCGACCGGCCCGGGCCGTGAGATCCGGTACCGAGACACGCTCACCGAGGAGTAGTCACGATGTACAGAGCAGTACGACGATCAACGCCCGTGGCGTTGGCCCTGGCGCTGGCACTGCCCGCGTCGGCAGCCGTCGCCGCCCCGACCCTGACGGCGGGCTCCGCCGTCGTCCCGTCCGCCGTCGAGGTCGACGACGCCGACTACGACGCCTACGTCTTCCCGTACTTCGCCGGGGAGGGCGCCGACGGCGAGAAGATCTACCTGGCCGTCAGCGAGTCGGACGACCCGACGGCCTGGCAGACGCTCAACGACGGCGAGCCGATCCTCGAGTCCACGATGGGCACCGAGGGTCTGCGGGACCCGTTCCTCGTCCGGCACCCCGAGACCGGCATCTACTACCTCATCGCCACCGACCTGCAGATCTACGGCGGCGGCAACTTCGGTGACGCCCAGGAGACGGGCAGCCGGTCGATGATGGTCTGGTCCTCGCCTGACCTGATCACGTGGTCGGAGCAGACCGAGATCGAGCTGGCACCGGAGAACGCCGGGAACCTGTGGGCGCCGGAAGCGCACTGGGACGCCGACAGCGAGCAGTTCGTCGTCTACTGGGCCTCCGCGCTCTACCCGGACGACGTCGACCCCGCGGACCGCGACATCAACACCTCATACCAGCGCATGATGTACGCGACCACGCCCGACTTCACCGAGGGCAGCTTCTCGGAGCCGCAGGTGTGGATCGACATGGACCGGGGCGACGGCCGCGGCATGATCGACTCCACGGTCGCCGAGCTGCCGGACGGCGACGGCGGGAGCACCTACTACCGCTTCACCAAGGACGAGGCCGACTACACAGTGCGGGAGGAGTCCTCGCCGGACCTGTTCCGCACGCAGGGCGTCACCGAGGGTGACGGCTGGGACCTGATCGCCGAGCAGGTCGGCGTCGGCGAACCCAACCCCTGGGGCGGCACCTTCACCAACGGCGAGGGTCCGACGCTGTTCCCGTCCCTGGAGGACGACAGCTGGTACATGATGATCGACCAGCCGTCCTACCACGGGGGCGAGGGCTACATGCTCTTCCACACCGACGACCTCGCCTCGGGCGACTGGTCCTCGGTCCCCGACGTCGAGCTCCCGAGCAACCCGCGCCACGGCACGGTGCTGCCGATCACCGGCGACGAGCAGACCGCGCTGCTGGAGGCCTACCAGCCCGACCTCCTCGCCGAGGGCGTGACGCTCGACCGCTCCACGCTGAACCTCCGCGTCGGCGGCACGGGCACGCTGCGGGCGACCGTCACGCCGATCACGGCCGACGACCGCTCGGTGACCTGGTCGTCCGACGACGACGCGGTGGCGACGGTCGACGCCGCCGGCGTGGTCACCGCCGTCGCCGACGGTGCGGCCACGATCACGGCCACGTCGGCGTACGGCACGGCGAGCGCGACGGTGACGGTCTCCACGCCGACGGCGGCACCGCTGCCGGACGGTGCGTGGGTCGACCAGTTCGACGGTTCCGACCTGGACCCTCGCTGGACCATCGACCGTGAGGAGGCCTCGGCCTGGTCGCTCGGCGACGGGTCGCTGACGCTGCAGTCGCAGCCGGGGGACACCTACCAGGGCGACAACAGCTACGAGAACATCTTCCTCGTCGACGTCCCGGCCGGGGACTTCGTCGCCCAGACCTCGCTGGAGGCCACGCCGACGGCCGACTTCCAGGGCGCGGGCATCATGGCCTGGCAGGACGACGACAACTACGTGCGTGCGGGGTTGACCCACGCGTCGGTGTTCGCCGACGGCCCGGTCGGGATCGAGACGGGTACCGAGACCGGCGCCGCCTACGCGGCGACGTTCGCGGCCCGGGAGGGATCCACCGGGGAGACGCTCCGCATGGAGCGGTCCGGCGACGACTTCACCGTCTCCGTGTGGGACGACGTGGACTGGACCGAGGTGAGCACCACGACGCTCGCTCCGGACACCACGCAGATCGGGCTCTACGCACTCGCCGCGGGCAGCGCGCCCAGCCACGAGGTCGTCTTCGACTACTTCGCGCTCGTCGAGCCGGAGGGCGCCGACCTGGTCCCCGAGGGCGAGTTCACCCTGCAGGGCGCCGACGGCCGGTACCTGGTCGACGACGGCGGGCTGGCGCTCGTCGAGGACCGTCCGCTGAGCGTGACGAGCTTCGAGGCCACCGCCGCCGACGGCGAGGGGTCACCGGTCACGCTGGCCACCCCGGCCGGCCTGCCGCTCGTCCTGGACGGCGACCGGCTGACGGTCGGCGCCGAGGGTGCCGAGGCCGCCGTCGTGCGGCTCTCCGACGTGGGTGGCGGCAAGGTCGCCGTGCTGGTCGGGGACCAGGCGCTGGTCGAGGCGGCCGACGGTGTGCTCGCCCTCGGTGACGCCACCGATGCGGCCCGGCTCGTCGTCGTGCCCGTCTCGGTGACCGAGCACGAGCTGGCGATCGACACGGACGCCGAGCGCACGCAGATGAGCGACGACCTGTACGGCGCGTTCTACGAGGACATCAACTACGCGGCGGACGGCGGCCTGTACGCCGAGCTGGTCCGCAACCGGTCGTTCGAGTTCAACAGCTCGGACAACGGCTCGTTCACCGGACTGACCGGCTGGTCGAAGGTCGGCGGCGGCAGCATCGCCGTGGAGTCGCAGGAGTCCGAGTGGCTCAACGAGTCCAACCGGTTCTACCTGACGGTCGACTCCGACGGCACCACCGGCGTGTCCAACGCCTCGTACAACGAGGGCGTGGCGGTCGAGGACGGGGCGTCCTACGACGTCTCGGTCTGGGCGCGCACCGCGGCGGCACAGGACCTCACGGTCCGCGTGGTCTCCGCCGACGGCGGGACGACGTACGCGACCGGAACGATCGCCGTCGACGGCTCCGACGAGTGGAAGCAGTACGAGACCGAGCTGACGGTCACGGGGACGGCGAACGACGCCCGCTTCGAGGTCGTCTCCGGTGCCGAGGGCACGCTGCGCCTCGACATGGTGTCGCTGTTCCCGCAGGACACCTGGGTCGGGCCGGTCAACGGCAGGAGCCCGCTGCGCAAGGACCTGGCCGAGATGGTCGCCGAGCTGAACCCGCAGTTCCTGCGGTTCCCCGGCGGCTGCGTCACCAACGTCGGCACGTTCGACACCTACGTCGGCTCCGACGGTCAGGACCGCCGCCGGACCTACCAGTGGAAGGAGACCATCGGACCGGTCGAGGAGCGTCCGACCAACTGGAACTTCTGGGGCTACAACCAGTCCTACGGTATCGGCTACCTCGAGTACATGGAGTGGGCCGAGGACCTCGGCGCCACCCCGCTGCCCGTGGTGTCCGTGGGCGCCAACGGGTGCGGCTCGACCATCCCCGAGATGGTCGAGGGTGACGCCAACTTCGACCGCTGGGTCCAGGACACCGTGGACCTCGTGGAGTTCGCCAAGGGTGACCTCGACACCGAATGGGGCGCCGTGCGCGCCGAGCTCGGTCACCCCGAGCCCTTCGACCTGCGGTACATCGGTCTGGGCAACGAGGAGAACACCGCCACGTTCCAGGCGAACTTCCCGGCCTTCCGGGACGCCGTCGAGGCGGCCAGCGCCGAGCACGGGTGGGACGTCACGATCATCTCGAACTCGGGTCCGGACGACACCGGCGCCCGGTTCGACGAGCTGTGGGAGTTCAACCGCGAGCAGGGTGTCGACATGGTCGACGAGCACTACTACAACGACCCGTCGTGGTTCCTGCAGAACACCGAGCGGTACGACTCCTACGACCGCGAGGGTCCGCACGTGTTCCTCGGTGAGTACGCCTCGCGCGGCAACACCTGGGGCAACGCCCTGGCCGAGGCGGCGTACATGACGGGTCTGGAGCGCAACTCCGACCTGGTCGAGCTCGCCTCCTACGCACCGATGTTCGCCAACGAGGACTACGTCCAGTGGTCCCCGGACATGATGTGGTTCGACAACGACGAGTCCTGGGGCTCGGTCAACTACTGGAACCAGCACCTGTTCATGAACAACGTCGGTGACGAGGTGGTGCCGAGCACGCACTCCGGCCCGACGGCGGAGGGGAACGGCCCGCTCGACGGCGGCGTCTTCCTGTCGACCTGGGCCACCCAGGCGGCGTACGACGACGTCGTCGTGACGGACAACGAGTCCGGCGAGGAGCTGTTCTCCGACTCCTTCGAGGACGCCTCGGGCTGGTCGCCCGTGGCCGGCTCGTGGGCCGTCACCGGTGGTGAGTACGTCCAGTCCGGCACGGCGAACGACGCCCGCAGCGTGCCCACGGGCGCCTACGACGTCGACTGGTCGAACTACACCCTCGAGCTCGACGCCCGGAAGACTGGCGGGAACGAGGGCTTCCTCGTCGGCTTCGCCGCCGGGGGCGCCAACGACTACTACTGGTGGAACCTCGGGGGGTGGAACAACTCGCGTTCCGTCCTCCAGCGGGCCGACGGCGGGTCCGCCGCCGAGGTCGCGGCCCTCGAGGGCGAGTCCGTCGCCACGGGGCAGGACTACCACGTCAAGGTCGTGGTCGACGGTCGCACCATCGAGCTCTACCTCGACGGCGAGCTGCAGATGACCTACACCGAACCGGCCGAGAAGTCGCTCTACCAGGTCGTCACCCACGACGACGACACGGGCGAGCTGATCGTCAAGGTCGTCAACCCGGGGGCTTCGGTCGCTCGCACCGCGGTGGACGTCACCGGCGCGTTCGAGGTGGGCGCCGACGTGGCGGTCACGGAGATCGTCGCCGACCCGTCGGCGACCAACACCAAGGCCGACAAGACCCACGTGGTCCCGGTCGAGCGGTCGTGGGACGGCGGGGCGAACCAGTTCACCTACGACTTCCCGGCCTCCTCGGTGACGTTCCTGCGTCTCGCCGAGGCCGAGGACGAGCTGATCGAGGTGACGCCGGTGGCGCCGACCTGGACCGACGAGTGCGGTCCGGGGAACGTCACGGGTGCTCCGCTGCCCGTCGTCGAGGGCGTCGAGTACGTCGAGACGCGCAAGAACGACGGCGGGGTGAAGGTGGTGGCGACGCCGCTGCCGGGTTACGTCCTGTCGGACAAGCCGTCGTCGACGAAGAACCCGGAGTCGTGGACCTGGACCAAGGGTGACTCGGACGAGGCGTGCTTGCCGGTCTGGGACGCTTCGACGGTGTACACCGCGGGTGACCGGGTGACGTTCGAGGGGTCGGTGTTCGAGGCGACCTGGTGGACGCGTGGCGACGAGCCGGGTGCTTCGCCGTACTCGTCGTGGCAGGAGATCGCCGAGACCGCTGAGGGCGTCGCGGTGTGGACGCCGTCGCGGATCTTCACCGCGGGTGACGTCGTCGTCCACGACGGGGTGACCTACACGGCCAAGTGGTGGACCCGCAACCAGGAGCCGGGCACCGGCCAAGGGGGTCCGTGGGCCGTGGTGGACACGACGGCGCCGACGGCGACCGTGAAGTCGGGCCAGAAGTTCACGGTGGGTGCGGACGGCACGTACTCGCTGGTGAGCTTCAAGCTCCATGACGAGGGCAAGATCGACAAGGTCGTGCTCAACGGCACGGAGAAGAACCTCAGCGACAACGTGTGGTCGGATCTCAACTTCGTGAAGCCGGGCGTGTTCGGCGGAGTCGAGGGGGAGAACACGCTCGTGGTCCACGACGTGGCGGGCAACACCGCCACCGTCGAGTTCACGCTTGAGGTCGCCGCGGACTGACCGTGTCCTGAGGAGCGTCGAGCGTCTCTGTTCTCGTCCGGTCAGCACCTGATCCGGCTGGAACAGAGACGCTCGACGCTCCTTGTCCCGGCGGGTGTGTTCGCTTCTGATCATCGCTTCCGCCGCACGAATGGCCCTGTTAGCGTTAACAACGAGTGTCCGACGACGGACACGAGGTACCGGCACAGGCCGCCGGGCCACGACGACGAGGAGTCACCGATGACCTCACGCCCCGTACCACCAGGACGCCCTCCGGCCCCGGGCCGGCTGAGGAACCGCACGCTCGCCGGAGCTCTGAGCCTCGCCCTCCTGGGTGCGCTCGTGCCCGCCGCAGCGACCGCCGCCGAGCCCAGCGACGACGGGCTGGTCGCCTGGTACCCGCTCGACGGCGACACCGCCGACGCCAGCGGCCACGGCCTGGACGGCACGGTCGACGGCACCGCCGACTGGGACGGCCTCGGCCTCGGTTTCGACGGCGGCACGGCCGTGGACCTGCCCGACGACATGGTCGCGGACCTCACCGACGTCACCGTCGCCGCCGACGTCTGGATCGACCCGGCCCTGTCCGGCAACTACTTCCTCTACACCTTCGGCAACACCGCCGTCGGCAGCCCGCAGTCCGGCGACGGCTACCTGTTCAGCACGGGCGACTCCGCCTACCGGGCCACGATCTCCGACGCCGCGTGGGGCGCCGAGCAGAACACCCGCGCGGGCTCCGCGCTCCCGCGGGGGAGCTGGGTCCACGTCGCCTTCACCTTGAGCGACGGCACGGGCACGCTCTACCAGGACGGCGACGTCGTGGCGACCAACGACGCCATCACCCTGACGCCGGCGGACCTCGGCGCCGGGTCGACGACGCGGAACGCCCTGGGCCGGTCCGCCTACGACGCCGACGGCCTCTTCGAGGGCCGCATGAAGGACTTCCGGCTCTACGACCGCGCGCTGACCGGGACCGAGGTCACCGACCTGGTCATCGCCGACGCCGCCCCGGTCCTGGCCGCCGACGTCGAGGCCCTCGACCTGGGTGACGTCTCGGCCGTCCAGGACGACCTGGACCTGCCCGACACCGCTCCCGGAGGCTCGGCGGTGACCTGGGCGAGCTCCGACCCGTCCGTGCTCGGTGCCGACGGCACCTACGGCGCTCCGGACACGACGACGGACGTCACCCTGACGGCCACGCTCGACAGCCGCGGTGCGACGGCGACGAAGGACATCACCGCCACGGTGCTGCCGCCGGCGGACGACGCCCAGCGCGCCCAGGCGGC
Organism: Isoptericola aurantiacus; assembly: GCF_044769875.1. NCBI lineage: Bacteria > Bacillati > Actinomycetota > Actinomycetes > Micrococcales > Promicromonosporaceae > Isoptericola > Isoptericola aurantiacus. Next base: position 4,031 of record NZ_JBJBAE010000001.1, on the reverse strand, counting down.
GGCCGACGCCCTGGAGGTGACGAACCTCGACGACGTGCGCGGCAACCTCACGTTGCCCACCTCCGGGGCCGGCGGTGCCGAGGTCACCTGGGCCACGGCGTCGGACACCATCACGCCCACCGGCGAGGTCACGCGTCCCGCCCACGGCGAGGACGCGCAGGACGTCGAGCTGACGGCGACCGTCACCGTCGGGGAGGCTTCCGCGCAGCGCACGTTCGCGGCGCACGTCCCGGCGCTCCCCGTGGTCGAGGACTACGAGGGCTATCTGTTCTCCTACTTCATCGGCGAGGGCTACGCCGACGGCGAGCAGGTCTACTTCGGCCTCAGCCAGGGCAACGACCCCCTGAAGTACCAGAACCTCAACGACAACGAGCCCGTGCTGACCTCCGAGCTCGGTGAGGAGGGCCTGCGGGACCCGTTCATCATCCGCTCCCCGGAGGGCGACAAGTTCTACCAGATCGCCACCGACCTGCGGATCTACGACGGCAACGGCTGGGACGCGGCGCAGCGGCAGGGGTCGCGCTCCATCATGGTGTGGGAGTCCACCGACCTGGTGCACTGGACCGACCAGCGCCTCGTCGAGGTCTCGCCCGAGACCGCCGGCAACACCTGGGCCCCCGAGGCGTACTACGACGAGTCGATCGGCGCCTACGTCGTGTTCTGGGCCTCGAAGCTCTACGCCGAGGACGACCCGGGCCACACCGGCGACTCGTACAACCGCATGATGTACGCCACCACGCGCGACTTCGTGACGTTCACCGAGCCGCAGGTCTGGATCGACCCCGGCTACTCCGTCATCGACTCCACCGTCACGCTGCACGACGGCGAGTACTACCGCTTCACCAAGGACGAGCGGAACAACACCTCGTCCACGCCGTGCTCGAAGTTCATCACCGCCGAGAAGTCCACCGAGCTGCGCGGAGGCGACTACGAGTTCGTCACCGACTGCATCGGCAAGGCCAACTCGCTCTCCGACGGCATCGACCGCGGAGAAGGACCCACCATCTTCAAGTCGAACACCGAGGAGAGGTGGTACCTGTTCATCGACGAGTTCGGCGGCCGGGGCTACGTCCCGTTCGAGACGACCGACCTGGACGCCGCCGAGTGGGTCCGGTCGAGCGACTACGAGATGCCGTCGCGCCCGCGCCACGGGACCGTGCTGCCGGTGACGCAGGACGAGTACGACCGGCTGCTGCGCCAGTACCAGCCGGACGCCGTCGTGGAGTCCGTCGACGACGTCGAGCTCACCGTGCAGGTGGGTGACGCCCCGGTGCTGCCCGCGCAGGTGTCCGTCACCTACGCCGACGGGTCTGCCGGCTCGCTGGCCGTGACCTGGGACGACGTCGACCCGGCGGACTACGCGGCGGCCGGGACGTTCGAGGTCGCCGGCACCCTGGCCCAGGGCGTCTCGCTCCCGGCCCGCGCCGTGGTGACGGTGACCGACGAGCCGGTCGCCGTCGAGGACCTCCGGGTCTCGCCGGAGGCTCTCGAGCTGGCCGTCGGTGGTGAGCGGACGATGACGGCGACCGTGATCCCGGCGAACGCGAGCGCCCGGCAGGTCTCGTGGACCTCGGCGGACACGTCGGTCGCCACGGTCGACGCGGACGGCGTCGTCACCGGGGTCGCCGCCGGCTCGGCCGTGGTCACGGCGACGACGGCGGACTCCACGTTCAGCGTGGACGTGCCGGTCACCGTGACCACCGACATCCCCGGGCTGGTGGTGCGGTACCCGCTGGACGAGACGACCGGCACGACGGCGGCCAACACCGCGCCGGGCAGTGCGTTCGGCGCGGCGAGCCTCGAGAACGGGGCGTCGTTCACCGGCGAGGGCGTGGCCCTCGACGGGACCGACGACTTCGTCGACCTGCCGGACGACCTGCTGTCCGGCGTCGAGGACGTGACCGTCGCCCTGGACGTGCGGATCGACGACTCGCAGTCCTCGCCGTACTTCGTCTACGGCCTGGGGAACTCCAGCGGTTCGGCCGGCGACGGGTACCTGTTCACCACCGGGAACGCCTACCGGACCTCGATCGCGACGGGCAACTGGACCACCGAGCAGACGGTGACCAAGGGGTCGAACCTCGACCGCGGGGTGTGGAAGCACCTGGCGTACACGCTCGAGGGTGACACCGCGGTCCTCTACGAGGACGGCGTGGAGGTCGCGCGGCAGACCGGCGTCACGATCGATCCGGGCGACATCGGCGACGGTTCGACCGCCGCCAACTACCTCGGGCGCTCGCTGTACTCCGGCGACAACACCCTGTCCGGCGACGTCGCCGACTTCCGGATCTACGACCGGGCGCTGAGCGCCGAGGAGGTCGCGTCGATCGGCGTCGACCACACGGGCGTGTCGGGGGTCGGGCTCGACGAGCTCAAGGTCGACGCGATCGTCGACGCCGCGAGCAGCACGGTGACGCTCCCGGTGGTGCCGGGCACCGACCTGTCGGCCCTCGCGCCGACGCTGCAGGTCGCGGACGGGACCGAGGTGGCGCCGTCGAACGGGTCGGTGCAGGACTTCACCGACCCGGTCGAGTACACCCTGACCGGGCCGGACGGGTCGCAGCGGACGTGGACGCTCCGCGCCGTCGAGATGCGCAGCCCGGTGCTCCCGGGGTACTACGCGGACCCGAACATCGCCCAGTTCGGTGACACGTTCTACCTCTACGCCACCTCCGACGGGTACTCCGGGTGGGGTGGTCAGGAGTTCTTCGTGTGGACGTCGCAGAACCTCGTGGACTGGGAGCGGTCGGACGAACCGTTCCTGACCCTGGACGGGGCGGACGGGGATGTCCCGTGGGCCACGGGCAACGCCTGGGCGCCGACCATCACGGAGCGGGACGGGAAGTACTACTTCTACTTCTCGGGTCAGAACCCCGACTACGGGCACAAGACCATCGGCGTCGCCGTCGCGGACGACCCGGCCGGGCCGTTCACCGCCGAGCCCGAGGCGATGATCACCAACACCGAGGACGTCACCTCGGGTCAGGCAATCGACCCCGCGACGTTCCGGGACCCCGAGACCGGGAAGTACTACCTGTTCTGGGGCAACGGGTCGCCGGTGTACGCCGAGCTGAGCGACGACATGCGCTCCGTGAAGGCGGACACGATCACCCGGATCGAGGGCCTGCAGAACTTCCGTGAGGGGCTGTTCGTCAACTACCGCGACGGGCAGTATCACCTGACCTACTCGATCGACGACACCGGGTCGGAGAACTACCGGGTCGGGTACGCGACGTCGGAGAGCGTCGACGGGCCGTGGACCTACCAGGGCGTGATCCTGTCCAAGGACACCTCCCAGGGTCTCCTCGGCACGGGGCACAGCTCGATCCTCAACGTCTCGGGCACCGACGACTGGTACATCGCCTACCACCGGTTCGCGATCCCGGGCGGCGACGGCACCCACCGCGAGACCACGATCGACCGGCTGACGTTCGGCGAGGACGGGCTCATCGAGCCGGTCGTGCCGACGCTGACCAGCGTGGACCCGGTGGACCTCACCGAACCGCTGGTGGAGGTGACGCCGGTGCGTCCGACGTGGACCGATGAGTGTGGTCCGGCGAACGTCACGGGTGCTCCGCTTCCTGAGGTGGAGGGCGTGGAGTACGTCGAGTCCCGCAAGAAGGATGGCGGGGTGAAGGTGGTGGCGACGCCGCTGGAGGGGTACGTCCTGAGCGACAAGCCGTCGGTGACGAAGAACCCGGAGTCGTGGACGTGGACGAAGGGTGACTCGGGTGAGGAGTGCCCGCCGGAGTATCCGGTGTGGGACGCCTCGACGGTGTACACCGCGGGTGACCGCGTGTCGTTCGAGGGTGCGGTGTTCGAGGCGACGTGGTGGACGCGTGGCGACGAGCCGGGTGCTTCGCCGTACTCGTCGTGGCAGGAGATCGCCGAGACCTCGGACGGGGTGGCGGTGTGGACGCCGTCGCGGATCTTCACCGCGGGTGACGTGGTGGTCCATGACGGGGTGACGTACACGGCCCAGTGGTGGACGCGGAACCAGGAGCCGGGCACCTCGTCGTGGGGTCCGTGGC